>CAWATW010000004.1:0-939859 GCA_963785075.1 uncultured bacterium | reverse complement strand
TCAGGGGAATGGTCCATCGTTCGGTCTTCATGAGCTTCTCCTCGCGGGAGGGAAGGTGACCGTCCGGTTCGTGCTCATTCGGCGCCACCAGATGGCGGTTACGGCAATGGCCAGCACGGTCGACAGAACACCGTTGAAGGTGTCGAAGGTCTGGGAGATCTCGGGGGTGGCGATGTGGACGACGCTGTGGGTGAAGTGCCAGATGGCGCAGAGGAGGACGCTCCCGCCGGTGCTGTTGTACAGCCAGGCGAGGAACATGCCGCCGATCACGATCACCACCGCCTGGGCGATCTGCTCACCCAACGCGGCGTCGGCCATCCCCTCCCGGTACAGGTAGAAGGGCAGGTGCCACGCCACCCAGATGCCGCCCAGGACGAGGGCTGCGGTGAGAGGCTTGAGTCGGGATTGGAGGCGGGGGAGTGCGGTCCCTCGCCACCCCATCTCCTCGCCGACCCCGTAGGCAACCGCCGGCACCAGCAGCGCCGGCACCCAGCCGCCTCCGGAGAGCCTGGGGGAGTCGGCGAGCGCCGACCAAGCCGGCCAGGCGGCATCGGCGAGACGGGTGATGACGGCCGCCGGGGCCAGGAACGCCAGCGGGCTGAGGGCGGCCAGGTAGTACCAGCCGGACACCCGCCACCGACTGAACCCATTCCTCAGATGGTCGGCGGCGACAGGCGAACGTCGGGCGATCGCCAGGGCGGCCGCCATGGGACCGAGGGCACCCACGGCGTGCCATCCGGTTCCGATCTCGGCGCTGATCCAACCCTGGTGGGAAGCGACGATCGGGGCTGTCGCCACGAAGGTGATTCCGAACGCCAGCCACAAGTAAAGGGCGATCTCCGACGGAGGAGGGTCGACCTTCGGGCTCGGATGGCTTCGCCGGATGGTGGGAACAGTCACCTTGTAGCTCCAACGAGGTCAGGGATGGAGTCGCCGACAGCGTGGCTCCGGCGGCCCAGCATGGCGGCGATGGTGAGACCGGCGGCGCTCTCCTCGATCAGATGCCAGCCGATGTCGGCTGCCAGCACCTCGCCTACCAGGATGTCGGTGGTCCCGAAGTAGTAGAAACCCGCAGGGACGATGAACACCAGGGCGCTCATCACCCCAAGACCCAACCCTCGGGCCCACCACGTCCGACCGAACGAGACATGCGGGAAGGCGATCGTCATGAGCGTCGCCAGGGTCACGAACGACAACACGATGAAGAGCATCGACGGATTCTCTCTGGCAACGGCTCCCCACGAACCGGTGTCCCGGTCGTAGAAGCCCTTCATGAGGACGGCGTACCACAGCGAGTTGAGGCTCAGCATCACCGCAGAGGTCACGATCACCACCGCCAGGCGGCGGACAGGACCTGCTGCGCCTAGGCGTCCATTCGATTCGATCATGGGGAAGTCCTTCGACTTGAGCCTCTTCAACGTATGGCCAGGCGGCCCCACCGTCATCGGGGCACTCTCGGGTCCGGCCTAGGTGTGCTCCCTTCGTGAGAACCCGAATGCAACCGGTGCGGCCCTCCGTGCTGACACGGACCTCAAGCCCGTGGGTTCTTCGCGATGATGAGGGAATGCAGGCGACGAGTCGGATGCGCATCTGGCTGGCGTTGGCGGTCGTGGCCGGGATCGCCGCTGTGTCGGCGACGTTCTGGATCGGTCGAGGTCAGAAGAGCATCCCCGTGACGGATCTGGCCCGTCTCGAAGCATCGGTCGACCCATCGCTCTCCCCCGTCCACGCTGCACTGGCCTGGACGTTCGAGATCATCGGCGGTCGGCGAGTCCTCACCGACACCGACCTCGACCGGCGGCTCGCCGAGGGCTATCGGAGTGGCGACACCGCCGCGGAGCTCCAGGCCGGGTTCGACCACATGAGGGAGGAGCTCACCGGCCCCGTAGGTCTTGTTCGCATCGACGAGATCGACGACACGCGGGCCACGGGGGTCGGACTCGGCGCAAAGGGCATGGTCGTGCTCGTCGACGTCGCCGTCGACCAACAAGGACGGATATCGCTCTGGCAGATCACCGAGCCGCCGTCACAGCCGCGGGTTCCGCCTTGGCAGACGGGTTTGATCATCACTGCCGGCTGGGCCTTCGTGGGTGCCGGGATGCTGGCCCGTCGGTCGGGTCGGGGTCGTACGGTCACCGGGCTTTCAGCGGGAGCGGTCGTGATGTTCTCTCAGGTGCTGGTCCTCAGCGATACACCGACCCTGTACCTGATTGGCCGGTTTGCTCCGGCCCTGGTCCTTCCTTTGGCGCTATGGCTGCTCGTGGACACGTGCCCGGTGCCCGGAGCGCGGTGGCTGCTCACCGCCGGCGCCCTCGCTGCCGTCGGGGGAGCGTCGGCTGTCCTATTGGTGGATCCGGTTCAGGTGGGTCACCCCGCCATCCCAGGGGTCACCGACTCGCCCGGTCTGTACCGGGAGATGCTGGCGTCGACGGCGGGGTTGACAGCGGCGACGATGGCTGCCCTCACGGCACTGGTGTGGCATCGACGCCCCGTGTGGCGGTCGCAAGGTGATCCGGCTCCGTGGGTAGTCCTCGCCGTTGCCGGTCTCTGGGCGTTGATGGCGGGCGCAGGCGCCATGGATCTCGGGTTCGGCGACGCCGTCCTCAGCGGCGACGTCGTCCCCGGCGCCACACTGGTGTTCCTCGCGCTCGTGCCGGTGGCTTCGGCGCTGACCAGTGTGCATGGCCTGTGGGGCAGGGCCGAGCTCGCCGACCTCGTGGTCGACATCCAGCGCGGCCACTCGGATCTTCAGTCCGCCATGGCCAAGGCACTCGGCGACGACTCGGTCGCCCTGCTCCGTTGGTCGGATGAAGCGGATGCCCTTGTCGACGAGAATGGGCGACCGGCGGCCGCGAACGCGGAGGACGGCAGGCGTCGCACCCACCTCATGTCGGCCGGCAGAGTCGTGGGAGCGGTGGATCACAATGCTTCACTGTTGCGTCGCCCCGACCGTCTGCAGGCGGTGGCAGCCGTGGCGGGCATGGCGCTGCAGGTCGAACGTCTCAACGCTCAGGTCTCCGCTCGGCTCGAGGATGTCCGTTCCTCCCGCGCTCGGATCGTATCGGCCGCGGACGTCGCCAGAAAGAAGGTCGAGCGTGACCTCCACGACGGAGCGCAGCAGCGCCTCGTGGCTCTCGGGCTGCTCCTCCAACGCGGTCGACGCCTGGCCGATGGGCGCGTCTGTGACGAGGTGAGTGCGCTCCTGGATCGGGCATCCGCAGAAGTGAGGGAAGCGTTGACCGAGCTCCGAGAGGTGTCACGAGGGATGAACCCGGCCCTCCTCAACGAGCGCGGGCTGGCGGCGGCCCTCGAAGGCCTGACCGAGCGACTCCCGATCCCGGTCCAGGCCCGCGTAATGGACGGTCGACTGTTGCCGGACACCGAGCTGACCTCGTACTACGTGGTGGCCGAATCGCTCACCAACGTGATCAAGCACTCCGGTGCGGCCGAGGCCGAAGTGACCGTGGAACGCAAGAAGGATGGTCACCTGCGCATCGTCGTCCACGACGACGGGTGCGGTGGAGCAACCGCCAAGGCGGGGTCCGGGCTGGAAGGGCTGTCCGACAGAGTCTCGGCGGTCGGCGGCGAGCTGCATGTCGTGAGCCCGATCGGTCGAGGCACCACCGTGGAGGCGGTCATTCCATGCGGGTGATCATCGCCGACGACTCCGCTCTCATCCGTGACGGACTGGCCCACTTGCTCACCGAGGAGGGGATCGACGTCATCGACTCCTTCGGCGACGCCGATGGATTGGGCGACTTCGTGTGCAAGAAGGCTCCGGACGTTCTCATCGTTGATATCCGTATGCCTCCCACCTTCACGACCGAGGGTCTGGAGGCGGCATTGGACGTGAGACGCCGGTGCCCCCAGATCGGAGTCCTCGTCCTCTCGCAGCACATCGAAACGGTGTACGCAGTGGACCTGCTGACCGAGAACGCAGCCGGCGTCGGCTACCTGCTCAAAGACAGAGTGACCGCGATCGACGACTTTCTCGATTCGCTTCGCCGGGTCTCGGCCGGTGGCAGCGCCATCGATCCCGAGGTGGTGGCGCGGCTCCTCCGTCGGTCACGCAGAACACGTCCGCTCGATCGCCTCACCGACCGTGAGCGCAGCGTGCTTGCGCTGATGGCCGAGGGTCACTCCAACACAGCGATTGGCGACCGGCTGTCGGTCAACCAGCGAACCGTCGAGACACACGTGGGCAATATCCTCACGAAACTCGATCTGCTTCCGGAGCCTGCGATCGATCGGCGCGTCCGAGCAGTGATCCTCTGGTTGGAGGCAGACGAAGAACCCACGTGACATGCGAGCTGTCCCTCCGGACGGTCGGCGGGGCGAACCCACCCGAGGAGAACATGGCCGCGACATCCACATCGTCGACTACAGCGACCAGATTGCTGTGGGTCGACAACCTGAGGATCCTGCTCACGATCCTCGTGATCCTGCTGCACCTGTCCATCGCCTACGGTGCGCCCGGCGACTGGTACTACAACGAGGAAGGCTCGGTGTCGAAGGCCTCCGAGGTCTTGCTGACGCTCTTCGTTGCGATCAACCAGGCCTTCTTCATGGGGCTCTTCTTTCTGATATCCAGCTACTTCAGTCTCGACTCGTTGGACAGGAAGGGCCGGCGCCCCTACCTGACCGACCGCTTCGTACGGCTGGGGATCCCGATGCTCTTTTACGCGCTCGTCCTCAACCCGGTGCTGGTGGCAGTCCTCGTAGCGCGGGAGGAAGCCGCCCGGAGCTTCCTCGACGTCGTCGGCGCGAGATACACGGAGATGATCGGTGTCGGACCGACCTGGTTCCTCGAAGCGCTGTTGTTCTTCTCCGTGGCGCTCGCTCTTTGGAGGACGCTCATGCCGTCGGCGCTTGCCCACTCACAACGGTCTGCACCGAACGCGCAGGCAATCGGTCTGTTCGCGCTCGGTCTCGGATTGGTCAGCTTCGGTGTCCGTGTCTGGCTGCCGGTCGGTTGGTGGCTCGAGCCGTTCCATTTCCAACTCGCCCACTTCCCACAGTACGTCGCGCTCTTCGTCGTCGGTGTCGTCGCCCAGAGGTGGGGGTGGCTCGGTGCGATCACCGATGCACAAGGGCACTTGGCTGTTCGTCTGGCTGCGGCACTGATCATCCTGTTCCCGGTCTTGCTCGTGTCCGGTGGGGGGCTGGAAGGCGACGTCGACGTATTCCTGGGAGGCGCGCACTGGCAGCAGATGGCGTTCGCCGTGTGGGAGCAGCTGACGTGCATGTCGATCGTTGTGGCACTGCTGGTCACCTACCGAAACCGATTCGACCACCAGGGCCGACTGGTCCGAAAGATGTCGGGCGCCGCCTACGCGACCTACGTACTTCACGCCCCTGTGATCACACTGCTGGCGCTGGCCCTCAGCGGAGTGTCGATCGAGATGGGCGTCAAAGCGGTCGTCGTGGCGCCCGTCGCCGTAGCGCTGTCATTCCTGGCCGGATATGTCGTCAAACGACTCCCGGTGGCGCGAGACATCCTCTGAACCTTCGGGTCGCCGCCGGGTCTCTCAGTCCCACTGGGTTTCAGGCGTTGGCCGGCTGCACAGCTGATCCCGATCCTTGCCGACATGTGGCGACACCAGATCCGAATCCTCACCGAAGATGCCATGTTCGCGGATTCCGTGAACGGTCAGATGGGACCAAAGCCGAGTCCGCGTTGGGGGGTCGGTCACCTGAGCCCCTGGCGGAGCCTCTCGCCGAGACCGTTGGGTGACGGGTCGATTCGGACCGAGTCCGGTCTGGCAAGCTCGCCCGGATCGTCGCCGCCAACCCGATGTCCCGCACCAACCCGGACTTCCGCGAGCCCTATTTGCCTTTGCCCGCTGCGGAGAACGACAGCTGCTCTCGATGGGCCAGGGAGCAGAACTCGGCCAGAAGTAGACTGCGCGCAACGTGAGAGGTCATGCGGTCGAAGTGGGACGACTGGCCGTCGAGAAGCGAGCTTGGGCCGACGCCTACGAGATCCTTTCGGAAGCGGCTCGCTCGTCGGGCCTCGACGCCGCCGACTTGGAGCGGCTGGCCACCGCCGCATATCTGTCCGGTCACGACCTCGAGAGCACCGACGCCTGGGAGCGCGCCCACCTGGCGCGGCTGGACGTCGGGGACTTCGAAGACGCCGTTCGGTGTGCGTTCTGGCTCGGCTTCGGGTTGATCGTCCGTGGGGAGATGGCCCGTGGCGGCGGGTGGATGGAACGTGCGCGTGTACTGGTCGACGAGCACGAGCTCGATTGTGCAGAGTCGGGCTACCTGCTCGTGCCGGAAGCCCTGGCGGCGCTCGGTTCGGGCGACGCTACGCGAGCTCAGGCGCTCTTTGAAGATGTGCTGGCCACCGCTCGCCGCTTCGACGACTCCGATCTCAATGCTCTGGCGATGCTCGGCGCGGGTCAGGCACAGGTCGAGATGGGGCGGATCACGAATGGCGTCGGTCTCTTCGATCAAGCGATGGTCTCGGTGTTGGCGGACGAGGTTTCGCCGGTGGTCGCGGGAATCGTGTATTGCGCGGTCATCGATCAATGTCAGGGAGCGTTCGACGTGCGGAGGGCGCGTGAATGGACGGCCGCCCTCAATCGTTGGTGTGAAGAGCAGCAGGGTCTCGTTCCCTACCGCGGTCAGTGTCTCGTGCACCGCTCGCAGATCCTGCACCTGCAGGGAGCGTGGTCGGAAGCGCTCGGGGAGGCGAAGCGAGCCCGAGACCGGCTCGCCGAGCCACCGCACCCGGCGATCGGGATGGCCCACTACCAGCTGGGAGAGATCTACCGGCTGCGCGGGGAGTTCGAGGAGGCAGAGCGGTCCTATCAGCGAGCGAACGAGCATGGCCGGTCACCTCTGCCGGGGCTCTCGTTGCTCAGGCTCGCACAGCGTCGGGTGGATGGGGCCGCCGCATCGATCGAACGAGCAGTGGCCGAGGTTTCGGACCGGTCGACTCGGGCCAGGCTGCTTCCGGCCTACGTCGAGATCATGCTCGCGGCCAAGTTCGTGGGCAGAGCCAAGGAGGCTTCGATGGAGCTCTCCGACGTGGCTGCCGAAACCGGGTTCGCCTACCTCGAGGCTGCCGCCGCCCACGGGGGAGGTGCCGTCCTCCTCGCGGAGGGCCACCTGATGCCTGCATTGCACTCGTTGCGCGAGGCTTGGCAGAATTGGCAGGAGCTGGAGGCACCTTACGAGGCGGCAAGGACGCAAATACTGATCGCCGTCGCCTGCCAGGAACTCGACGACCATGACGGCGCAGCCCTCGAATATCAGACCGCATGTCGGATCTTCGAGCAGTTGGGCGCCGCACCGGACCTGAAGCGCGCCGCCGAAGTCGTCGGCGGGGACCGATCGGGGTCGACGGAGATCGTCACTCCTCGTGAGCTCGAGGTGCTGCGATTGCTGGCAGCGGGCGAGACCAACCGTGAGATCGCCGCGAGCTTGACCATCAGCGAGAAGACCGTCGAGCGCCACGTCAGCAACATCTTCACCAAGGTCGGGGTGTCGAACCGTGCGGCCGCCACCGCCTACGCCTACGAGAACGGCCTTGTCTGATCTACGGGATTCCCCCCAGTCTCATGTGAGCGAGAAATACATGATTCGCCCGAAGCGGAGCAGCGCCGGTTGCCATACGGTCGCAACAGCGTCCACAGAGGAGAAACATGACGACCCGATCAGCCGCCCACGCGACGAAGAGCCTGTACGCCAGGTACGTCGGAAACCCCGCCGAGAACTACGAGCGCTATTTCGTTCCGGACATCGGCGAGCCATTCGCCCGGCGAACCGTTGCCGGCGCCGCATTGCAGCCAGGGGATCGGGTCCTCGACCTCGCCTGCGGCACCGGCATAGCTGCTCGCCTGGCTGCCGAGGCAACCGGTTCACCGGGGTTGATCGCCGGTCTCGACGGGCACCCGGGCATGGTCGACGTCGCCCGTGCCGCCGGCGTGCACGGCTCCGAGTTCGAGTGGCACGTGGGCGCCGCCGAGAACCTGCCTTTCGACGACGAGGCATTCGATGTCGTGGTGTGCTCCCTCGGGTTCCAGTTCTTCGCCGACAAGGCGACTGCGCTTCGGGAGATGCGACGGGTGCTCACGCCCGACGGGCGAATCAGCATCGGGACCGTCGGGCCCACGCCGCCCCTGTTCCAAGCCATCGACGCGGTTCTCGGCACGTACCTGGGCCCCGATGCCTCAGGGTTCATCGAGACCGTGTTCTCCGTCCACGATCCCGCAGCCGTGCGCGGCATGCTCGTTCACGCCGGATTCACCGGTGTGAACGTCGAGTTGAAGCCGGTCCCGCTGCGGGTGGCGCCACCCGCCGACTTCGTCTGGCAATACGTGAACAGCACGCCGCTCGCCGCCTTGGCGGCGACTCTCGACGATGACGAGCGCAGCGCATTGGAGCAGGCGGTCGTCCAGCGGTGCGAACCCTTCACCGACCGCGGCTCTCTCGTCATGGAGCCGCAGCTGCTGGTGGCTACGGCCCGACGCGAGTGACTCGCCACGGGGTGTTGCCCGCCGTCGCTGGTGAGGCAGATCCAACGTCCGACTGCGGATGCGGAGCGTCGGAGCCGGGCTACATGGCGTTCTTCTGGGGCAGTCGAGTCCCGGGACGTGACGCGCAGGTTTCGCTCCCCATCGGACCTCTCACTACCTCCGGAATCCCCAGGGGGTGCGCTCTGTCGCGTTTTGGCATCGGTTCATCCCCCCGACGACGGTGTCGGCCTTGCTGAGCGGGCTCGTCAGTGCACGGCGTCGACGGCTGACGACCTCTGACCGCTGGGTCCTTCACCGGACGTGGAAGCTCGGTAGCCTCGGCAGATCCGAGCGGGAGCGAGCTGTTGGAGATCAACGGTCAGGTGGCACCGGGGTTCGACGCTGTCGGCGAGGTGTTCGCCGAGAACTTCCGTTCCCGCAACGAGATCGGCGCTGCCGTCGCGGTGGTCGTCGGCAATGAGGTTGTCGTCGACCTCTGGGCGGGGATGGCAGATCCGGGGGCCGGCAGAGCATGGACCGAGGACACGCTCGTGAACATGTTCTCGACCACCAAGGGCATCTCGGCTCTGGCCACGGCTCACGCCCACGCCCACGGTTTGTTCGACTACGACGAGAGTGTCGCGACCTACTGGCCCGAGTTCGCCCAGAACGGCAAGGCCGACATAACCGTGCGAACCCTGCTGTCGCATCAAGCAGGGCTGTGCGCCATCGACGAGCCGATGAATCTCGACACGCTGGCCGAGCCGGACGCCGTGGCGGTGGCGCTGGCCAAGCAGGCGCCTGCGTGGGAGCCGGGACGAAAGCACGGGTATCACGGCATCAGCCTCGGTTGGTACGAGTCGGAGTTGATCCGTCGCACCGATCCGCAGCATCGAACCATCGGTCGCTACTTCGCCGACGAGATCGCCGCACCTCTCGACCTCGACTTCTTCATCGCACTACCCGACGAGATCCCCGACGAGCGGCTCGCTCGCATCATGGGCGATTGGTACCGGGTGAAAATGGTCTTCAACATCCGCACACTTCCGGCTGAGTTCGTCAAGAACTTCCTCAACCCGAAGACGATCACCGCTAGCACCTTCGGCAACCCCAAGGTGCTCGGCCAGCCCGTTCGCTACAACGATCGTGAGATCCGCCGCCTCGAGCTCCCCGCCTCCAATGGAACCGGCACCGTCCGGAGCGTGGCGATCGCCTACGGCGAGATCGCATCCGGCGGCAAGAGACTTGGCATCGACGCCGACACGTTGGCGGCGCTCAGCCGGCCCGCCGCACCACCCACCGATGGGCACTTCGACGAGGTGTTGCGAATGGAGACGATGTTCTCGCTCGGGTACTGCAAGCCGTGGCCGGGGTTCGAGTTCGGCTCGCCGCAGGCGTTTGGCACACCTGGAGCGGGCGGTTCGATGGGTTTCGCCGACCCCGAGACAGAGATGGGCTTCTGCTACGCCATGAACCGGATGGGTTTTCACCTCGTCGACGATCCCCGTGAGCAGGCGTTACGGGACGCCGCGCGGTCCGCCGTCGCCAGAGCACAGGTCTAGCGCTGCAGCCGCATTCGACACCCGGGTTCGATCATCTCCGCTGCCGGCGCAGTGCCGTCAGCTGCACAACCTGTCGCTGACCCCGCGGGCACAGAACACGGTGGCTTCGACCGAAGCAAGCACGAATCCTTCACCGCCCTCCGACGGCGTGCCGAACACGTGCAATCGGGATCCCCGCACGCTGTCGTCTGCAAGGCCAACCACGTCGAATGTCACCTCACCCAGGTCACCAACCGTAGGCGCCACCGACATCACAAGCTCGGGCACAGCCTCACCGCTGGCTGCTGTGGTGACGGCTTCGGCGACGAGCGTGCCGAGATCGAGCATGGTCTCCGTCTCCGGCCTCGCGCCAAGCTGCTCGATCACCTGGGCTGTGATGTCGTTGGTGTCGCCCAGGTAGGCGACGTACCGGAGGTTGATCCATCCTTCGGTCCCATCCGCATCGACTCTGATCCACAGCGCTCCGGGGATCGACCGTGTCTCACCGGTTGCGACAAGACCGTCTTCGGTGGGCGAGAGTTCGCCGATGACGGGGAAGCCAACGCCGGGACCGACGCGGACGTTGAGCACGTCGTCGTGGGCGACGCCGACCACCGCCAGGATGTCCCCGGCGTGCGGTCCGATGTCAATCGCCTCACCCGGGTTGGCGATCGTGGTCGTGGAGGCCAGGACCGTTGTCGAAGGAGTTGCATCCGTGGTCGTCGTTGCGGGCAGTTGCGTCGACTGCGTCGCTTCGGTGGTCTCGGGCAACTCGGTGGTTGTCGTGTTCTCCACCGTCGACGTGGACGAACCTGCGATCGCCGTGGTCGACGATTCGGCTGTATCGGCACCACCGCAGGCGGCGATCAGGCCCACGACGGCGAGATACGTGAGGATGCGGACACCAACCGATCTCATGACTGCTCCTTTGGTCATCCTCATGATCGGATCGGCGGATCACTACGACGTCGCTGTCGGGTAACGAATTGGTCACGGGTCGGCTGGGCAGATGGGCTGCTGCAAATCGCCGTTTCTGCCGGATTGCGACCGAAGATGCCGATTCGCGGCACGCTGAAGCTTGCTGCCGAGAAGACGAGGCGGTTGCACCTCGGTCGCCCGTCTTCGCGCCCGGACGACCAGGTCGCTGCGGGCGCATCGAGGGTCTCGCGGCGAAGCGATTGGCGGGACACCGCAAGCTGTCCGCCGTCAGCGTCACCGCACGGCACTTCGCTCATTCGAGAAGGGTGGGCCTGCCAGGACAGAACACGAGCCGACCTCCGAGTTCTCGATCAGCGGCATGATGCCGGTTCTGCTCGGATCTTCGGGACGCTGAGCTGCGTTGATCTGCGCGCCCAGCACGGACGCGGGGGACAGTCCGGTCTCGAGAGACTACCCGGCTATGACCATATGGGATAACATATGGTCATGGCGAGACGTGAAGTCCTAGTCCAACTAGACGACGAACTCGTCGACCAGCTCGATTCGCTGGCTTCGCGATTGGGAACAAGCCGATCAGAACTGCTCAGACGCGGCGCACAAGCCGTGCTCGAAGCCGAGCAGATGGCCGCGGCCGACCGAGAGTTGCAGGTCGCATACCGACGGCAGCCAGCCGATCCGGCGCTGGTCGAGTCTGCACGACGACTCGCCGCCGACACTGCCCCTGCGTGGTAGCTCGCAACGACATCTTCTGGGCGGACCTCGGTCCGCCCGCGGGTCGCCGACCCGTTTGCGTCCTGACTCGTGATGCCGCGATCGAGGTGTTGACGGCAGTCACGTGCGCCCCAATCACCCGCACGATTCGCGGCATTCGATCCGAGGTCGAAGTCGGGCTCCACCACGGATTGCCCGAACGCTCCGCCATCTCCTGTGACACAGTCATCACGATCCCACTCACCGCATTCGATGACGACCCGATCGGACACCTCGATTTGGCCACCAGGGCCGCACTCGATCACGCCCTCAGATACGCACTAGACATTCTCTACTGACCCGCCCAAAAACAATCCTCCATTCGGGCCACGCGACGTCCTGCACCTTTGTCACCGGCGAGGGTATCGGGAGCAGCGAGCGCGGGGAGTGCCCTAGTGGGGCGAGTGTCCTCGACTCAGGCGAGCGGTAGGAGGCTGACACCAATCCTGGTTTCCTCGATCACATCCGCCGACGTTGGCAGCGATCACTGCCCTTGTGCGGCCTGTCTGCCGGCGATGCGTCCGAAGATCAGCGCCTGACCCACGGCAGCCCCGGAGTGATAGCTGGCTCCGTGGAACCCGCCGATCGCCTCCCCGGCCGCGTACAGCCCCTCGATGGGGCCTTCGGGCGTCAGGACCCGCATGCTGTCATCGATCGCCAGACCGGCGTAGGTGGCGAGGAAGTGGCTCTTGGCTTCGTAGGCGTAGAAGGGCGGCGTCTCGATCATCACCGGCACGCCGATGTTGGCCGACAGGTGGCTGCGACCGAACTCGGGGTCGGCGCCGGCGGCCACGAAGCCGTTGTATCGATCCACCGTCGTTTTCAGCTGCTGGCGCGGAACGTGCATGAGGTCGGCGAGTTCCTCGATCGTGTCCGCCTTGACCAGCAACCGGATCCTCGACTCGTCGAGCCCTGACACCGCGTTCTCCGGGGGAATGGCGGACGACGCCTTCCTGGTGTTCTCGACCGCCCGGTCGAAGATCTTCTGGTCGAAGACCATGAATCCGACGCCGTCGGTCTGGTCGATGGAGGCCATCCCGATGTCCTTGTAGGGGATGGACTCGTTCACGAAGCGGCGCCCCTCCCGGTTGACGATGATGGCTCCCAGGTAGAAGACCAGGCATATCTCGGTTGCGCCGTCCCCGGTGACGTGCAGCTCATAGCTCGGCTTGACGTACTCCATGTCACGGAAGAAGGCGCCCAACGGCTCGGCCATTCGCAGGGCATCACCGGTGTGTCCCACCCCGGTTGTAGCCGCCATTCCGATGAAGCGCCGATCGATGGCGGCCAGCCGCTCGGGGGAACGGGCGAATCCGCCGGTGGCCAGTACCACCCCGCTGCAGGCCCGGACGCGGGTCTCGTTCATCCGGTCCCGCAGCTCGACGCCGGCTACCCGGCGGTCGCTGTCGGTGATCAGCCCGGTGACCGCGCAGTGGTAGAGGACGGTGGCTCCGCACCGTTCCGCCTCGCGCTTGAGGATCCTCACCATGTCCAGGGGGTCGGAGAAATGCCCGCGGGGACGGCTCATGCCCGCGGCGGCGGTTGTCGCCTCCGCCCACTGCACCCCCAGGTCCGTCAGCCAGCGGTAGGTGTCCAGTTGATGGTCGGCGTAGGCGCGGACCAGGCTGGGGATGTTCTTGCCGCCTCCCACCGCCAGGAGGTCCTGGTACAACAGTTCGCTCGAATCCTCGATGCCCAGGCGCTCTTGCACGTCGGTTCCGGCAAAAGCCACCATGCCTACGTTGATGGCGGTCGAGGACTCCCAGATCTTGCCTTGCTTCTCAAAGACGACGGTTCTCGCCCCGGCGTCCGCGGCTTCGATCGCGGCCGCCAGCCCCGCCCCACCGGCGCCGGCAACAACCACATCGAACTCGGAGTCCCACCGTTCGTCTTGCGTCATCACAGCTCCCCTGATCCAGGCCGACCTACCATATCCAGCACTGCGAGACCCGAGGTCCGTCCCCGACGCCGTCGCTGACCAGGCCTAACGCCCGGAGCCCCAATGGAATCGAGGGTGTCGCCTGTGGTCGGCCGGCAACGGGTCGCCAGCTGCTCGGGTCTCAGCCCACGTGCGGCATCACGTCCTCCGCCCAGCGCTTGGCCACTTCCTCCCAGGCGTACTCGGGTGGTGTCAGCAGGAAGTTGGTGATTCCGATCGATGCCAGTTTCTGGACTTGCTCGATGCACTCCGCGGGGGTGCCGGCGATCGAGAACCGTCGGACCAGGTAGTCGGAAACGAACTCGGGCGGAACCCGGTCTTCGAGCGGCCGGCTGATGTCGAAGTTGTCCATGAACCGCTGCACGCCCGGACGTTCCTCCTCCGGCACGGAGTCCAGCGTGAGGCGGAAGTTGTGGTGCGCCCGGTTGGCGAGCCGGCGTCGCGCCCGCGTGCGTGCGTCGTCGCCGTCATCTGACACGTAGATGATCCCGGCTGCCATCAGGTCGACTTCGGCGGGGTCCCGGCCGACCTCGTTGGCCCCTTCGGCGACCCGGGACCGGACGATTTCGATGAGGTCGAGGTCGAACCCTGTGCCCATGATGACCCCGTCGGCGACCCTGCCGGCAGATCGTTGGCCCTTGGGGCCCTCCACGGCGAAGTAGATGGGAGGGACTGTGTCACCTACGGGGAACCGAAGAGGCACCGGCCCCGACGGTGTCTCGAGGCTCTCCCCGCTCAGCAGGGCGCGGATCGTCTTCGTGGCCTCTTCCATCTCGGCGATCTTGGTGATGCTGCGACCGAGTTGATAGGCGGCGGAGTCTCCCGTTGCGATGCCGAGCACGAATCGACCACCGATCATCTGGTTGGCAGTGCCTGCCTCGCCCGCAAGCAGGGTGGGGTCGCGGAAGACGATGTTGGTCGTCGCCGTACCCAGATGGATTTTGCTGGACACGAAGCGGGCGGCTGCGATCAATTGGAAGGGGTTGAGGATGTCGAGTTGACCTTCGCCGATGTACAGGCCCCGATAGCCCAGTTCCTCGGCCAGCTGGACCCGCCGAAAGTAGGTCTCCGCCGATGTCGTCGACGCATGCAGGTTGAAGTCCATGACTTCTCCTTCCAGGGGTGAGGCTCGACGGGCGACGCTACCAGGCCGCTTCCCAAGGTCGCGGGGCGTCGGTGAGCAGGGTTCCGGGGTCCGAGTGTCGCCGCCGACGGTTGCCGGAGTGCGCCCACTGCGAGCCGTCCCAGGGGGGGACCGATCGCCCGCCGCTGGTCGCGGGCGACCAGTTGCGGGCGGGGCGCCTCATGGACCGTCCGGACGATCGATCACGGCGACGAGCTTCTTGGGGGCCATCACGCAGAAGCTCTCGGTGACGATCTCGCCGACCTCTTCCCAGTCGGTGTCGTGGTCGATGACCATGCCCAAGACGTCGCGACCCCACCCGAGCACGTAGTACGGGTAGCCGACGTGGCGGAGTGTCTCGAGCTCTTCGCCCTGGGAGCGGAAGGTGAGGACCACCCATGCCGATTCGTCGGTTTCGACGCCGAGCACGTGGGCGAACGTCTTCTTGCGCACCATCCACCGGGTGCCGACCTAAGCCGCTGCTCGCGTGCGTCGGGGAGCGCGAGGCAGATCTCGCGCAGACTGTCGACGACCTCGTCGGGCACGTCGTCGGTGTTCCGGCGCACGCTCTGAGCCATCCGCCGATGCTAGGCCAACGCCATCAGCCGACGCCGACACGCCGTGCCCGATTGGCAGCGGCGTCGGCGGCAGGCGAGTCGCAAAGAGCCCAAGCACCGGAAACCCAGATGGCGCTTGAGCTCGATCCCTCAAAATCCCTTGCAGTGCCTGGAGTTTCCGAAGGAAACTCGGTTAGGTCGGCGAAGCCGACCGGCGTGGGCCCCGTGGGACTCGAACCCACAACCAACGGGTTAAAAGCCCCTTCCGACGACGTCGCTGACCAGGAGAAACCCCCGGAAACCCAGTGAAATCAAGGGCTTCGCTTATGGTTGGTGCTCGTCAGGTTTCAGTGTTTCTCGTCCCCTCACGGACAAAATACGGACAAGACGAGGGAGCGGAGGCATCGTGACCGCAGCCGATCTCGTCGCCCGCCTCGGCCGGGTCTACGCCGCCGCGGGTAGCGTCTTCGAGGCGGATCTATCGCTCTTCGCGCCGAAAGTCGTGGAGAGCGAGTCCGGAACCTACATCGTCCAAGACTTCTCTGGTGGCCTGACTCACGCACAGCTCGAGAACCTCCTCCTTCAGATCATCCATGCCATAGCGAACCTCCGGGACAACGTGGCCAACTGGGCCGATCAGCAAGGCGTGGAGTTCGATAGGAAGGCATTCGTCCAATCATCGGGCGAACTTGCGCTGGTGCACGATCTATCGAATGCTGAGAAACACGGTCATCCGCTGAAGACGAGTTGGACGGGCCACTCTCCGACGGTGGTTGACGTCTCGCGATCCCTCCGGCTCACGACGGGCAACACCGGAGAGGCTGCGACCCTGACCCTCGGAGCTGGGGGACCGCAGCTGTCGGGTGCGGGGAAGGCTGAAGTAGTTGTCAGTGGGCGTGTGGTCGATACTGAGACGGGAGTCGACATTGGAGATGCTGCGGCGATTTGCGATGCTGCGCTCGCGCATTGGGAGTCTCGGCTGAAGGATCTCGGCCTGCTCTGAGGTGCTGATGTGGGGGTTGGTCCTCTGGACGGCGCGCGTTCAACGCTCCCGCAGTCCGCGCGAAGCGAGGTATTCGTCAACCCAGTTGCGCGAGCTTCGCCACTGGCCGTCCGGACCTTTGGCGGCCTGGAGCCGACCCCGAGATGCGGCAACGCGGAGTGCGGCAAGGCTGATTCGGTCATCCACGAGGCCGGCCAGAGGAACCATCCTGGCCGGGCCCGCGACGGCTGGGACGACGAACTTGTAGAGGTTGTCGAGGATGGCGCGTGCAATGAATTCTCCCAACGCACCGGGGTCACCGCTGTCCGCACGCTGAAGCGCTCGGAGGTACGCGCTCCGCTGGTTCTTGTAGATGATGGCCGGCGGGTAGCCCATTCGGACCAGCATCAGGTTCAGGGCGAGCCGCCCCACGCGGCCATTGCCGTCGAGGAACGGGTGGATGCGTTCGAAGTTACAGTGACTCACGGCGAGATCCTCGGGCGTACCAAGGGTTCCAGGTGTGATTCTGTTTGCATCGTCGAGCCAGTCACTCATCTGGGCGTCGATCTCGACCCACGAGGGTGGCTTCATGCCACCGGCGAATTCGGCGATCTCGTGACGACGAAAGGAACCAGGCGACTCCTCGGGAAATGCGTCAGAAGGGGGGAGAACCTCCCAGAGCGGCCCGAGCGCCATCCGATGGATATGGCGGATCTCGGTGAGGGTGACAGTGTCGTCGTGCTCCCCGTACGGATCGACGGCTTGGCCGTAGACCCAGTCGGCTGCGTCGGCGTAGCCCTTCACTTCGAGGTATTCGCCAAGCTGCTTGTTCCCTACGGCCTTACCCTCATCGAGCAGCGCCTCGACCTGTTGCAGGACGAGGGTGTTGCCTTCGATCGCAGTCGAGTGGTGCGCCTCTGCGTACCAGATGTTCCGCCAGATGTCGGCGGCCTCCAGTCGGTTGGGTAGACCACCCAATCTGTTCCACAGCTCCAATGTCTGGGTGTGCAGCCGCTCGTAGACTGACTCCCGGGAAGGCCGTCCTCTCGGTGACATGCTCACGACTGTAGGGAAGTTGTCGAGTTTGGGCGATATCAATTGAACCGAACAGAACAACACCTCTGTAGTTCCGGAGGTGGCTGTTCAATCGAACTTTCATGAGCGGCCGGCGGTGTTCAACCGAAACGCCGATTCCTTTGACAAGGCTCCCCGTGCTCTCCCGCGTTCAGTGCTGTCGCGCCGTTGAGTAACGTTGCCGGGATGGCCGGTCCTGACTTCTCGGACGAGATCCTCCAGCGTTTCCGAGCCGAGTATCCGCTCGTGCTGACCACGGCTCACGTGGCGGAGATGATGCACTCGACGATCGGCGACGTGCGCGACAAGGTGCATCGGGGGGAGCTGCGGGCGTTCCGGTGGGGTCAGCAGTTCCGGTTTCTCCGGGAAGAGGTGCTTGAGGACATGAAGCGGTACACGCCGGGTGAGCCCGTTCCCGAGGACGAAGCCGCATCCGACGACACGGGGCGGGACTGAGCGGGATGGGCGAGGACTTCGACTACGACCGCTGGTACCCGGAGGTGTCGGCGGTGATGGACGCCAAGCAGCTCGCCGAATTGCTACAAACGTCAGACCAGATCGTCCGCCTGTGGGTGCGGGATGGGATCATCCCCGCTCACCGCAGGGACGGCGGCCGCAAGCTCTACTTCCTCCGGCATGAAGTGTTCGAGTGGCTCATGACGAGCCGATACGTCCCTGGCGAGTCGGAGTGAGTGCTGTTGGCGTCTCAGCCACCGAACGAGATCGGCGCTTGACCGGCTCGGAGGTGTCCGACGTTGGTTCGGACTTGGATCACGCAGCGGTCGGTGGTGCAGTCGATCGGTTGTCCGTAGTCGTCGATGAATCTCGACGTGGCGGCATAGGTGCGGTCAATCGTGCCGTCCGGTTCGGTGCGGCCGTAGCGCTCTTCTGATTCCTCGAACGACTGGCAATCTGCGATGTCGGGTCGTCCAGGGTCCGCGACACGGCAAATGGCGATGTCGATGTTGGCGTTCTTGGGGAATCCGCTGCCCTCGATTCGGATGGTGTCGCCGTCAGAGAGTGACTGGTTGGGGATGGCGGTGAGGTCGAGGTCCCAGCGTGCGTTCGGAAGTTGCCACGGTGACCAGGTTTCGCCGTCGCCGAGTACACCTGCAGAGCAATACACGGGGTCGCCATGCTCGTCGATGGCTCGGTAGGCGACCGACTTCAGCTCGGCCATCCAGGCGACACCATCGGCGGTGTCGAGCGAGAGCCATCCGCCGTCGCCGGTGGCCTCCTGGATGGTCCAGGTCGGTTCGGCACCCACGAGCGCCGCCGAGTATGCGTCGGGTGCAGATGGGTGGCTCGAGCCGAAACCGGTGAGACAGAGGTCACCGCCGCCGGAGAGACCCGGGTCTCCCGCTACCCAGGCGCCGTCGCGCAGGTTGACATCGAACGTTGCGACGTAGGTGCCTGGGATGTCTCCCACGTACTGCCCGAGGTCTTCACCGGTTGCGACGACGGTCACGAGTTCTGGCGTGATCTGGCGTCGGCTCCGCTCGGTGAGACCGTCGCGTTCGATGATCTCAGAGATGGCTTCGCCAACGGTCTCGCCTACACCGGGGACGTCGCGGTCTGACACACGCAGATTCGTGAATGGTGTGAGCGAGCGAGCGACGTCGGAAATGGCACTCCAGTCGGCATCGAGCGAGTCGGGGTGAATCACGATGTTCCATCCGTCTCGCTTCGCGTACAGGGCGGGCAGATCGATCCACGTCGCGTACTCGAATCCGTCGATGTCCGGCACGCCCGATCCGGCAGGCGGATCTCCAACCGCCAAGTAGGTCAGGTCGCAACGATGGAAGAGCTCGACCACGGCCGTGCTTGTTCCGTTTCCTCCGAAGGTCATGCTGTCGCAGGATCCAGACAGCGACATCCGTACCAGGGGCAGCAGCGGGTCGGTCGGGACCCACACTGTTTCGAGAGTTGGGCCAATATCGAGCCAGGCCATGGTCATCCAGCTGATCCTCGGGTCGTCGGGATCAACCATCGACGCTCCCAAACCCAACGCCTGGATCGAGTTGGGCGGCGCTGTCCAGCTGATCGGCTCGCTGGATCGTTGGGCATCGATCGTCCACGATCCCCTCGCAGTCGCCGCCGAACCGTATGCGACCTCGATGAGGCAGCCCTCGACTCCGGGCGAATAGCCATACGTGGGCCACCAGAAATCGTCCTCTCGCAGCGATCGGGTCAAGAAGTCGGCAACGAACGCGAACCGGCCTGACTCGCTGAACTCGACCAGGACCGGGATCGACTCGATCACGTCGCCGTTCTCCTCGACGAACTGGAACAACACCGTCGCTGATTCGACCCCGGCCGGAACCGTCACCGACCCGTCGACACGCCATTGATCCGGTCCCACTTCGACACACGACTCCGGTGCCACCGCCACGAGCTCGGAGCTCCCCGAGCGTGCTTCCTGCAAACCGGCGGTGATCACGTCCCAGTCGACAACGGCCGGGACCTCGGCGGAAGATGCGACGCCGGGATCGAACTCGCCGATGTCAGGTGGTTCGAACACCGAAGCCACCCTGCTCGAAGTCTCAGGAGCCGGTGACGAACTCACGACCGGCGGGGAGGTGTCCAACGGTGCCGAACGGGAACACGCCGCCAATGCGAGGGACAGCACCACAATCGATCCCCAACGACACGCAGAAATCACTTCCATGGGACGCCGGCCGGATAGGATCGGTTCCCGCACGCCGTCCCATTGGCGAGTCCGAGGCATCGTCGTTCTCATCCGCCCCAAGGTATAAGTCTTCTCGTCGGAAGTCAGGGAAGGCTCATACCTGCGGGATGTGTCCTTCTCGAATTGTCTCCGCCGCAAAGCGAAGGGCTTCCGCAACGTCCTCGGGCTCGAGGTCAGGAAGGTCTGCGACGATCTCCTCGGCCGACATGCCGGCGGCCACCATGCCCACGACCGTCGCGACCGGGATCCGCAGTCCTCGGATGCACGGTTGGCCGCCGTGCTTGCCGGGTTCGACGGTGATTCGTCCAAACAGCCGTGGCTTGGAGCCGGTTGCGTGCGCATCGGCTCCTATGTCGTAGCCCAACTCGGCTTCCCGAGCGAGACCAGCGATGACCGCATCAGTGATCTCAATGCCTCTCGAGGTTCCGTGTGGTTCGCTGTTGGGCACCATCGTGGAACGTATTACAGCACTCACAGCGAAGGTGCAGGGCTGGCGGTCTCATGACCACACAGTTGCAACCCACCGGTCCGCGGTATACCAGTAGACTCCGCATCAATTTGATGCAACTGTGTGGTGTTGGAACGCAGGAGGTCGCGATGGTGCTTGACCGCGGCGTGTTGGCTCGGATCGATCGTCGGGTGCTGGCTGAGTTCGATCACAGGAAGGGTACGCAGCTCGTCAAGGTGCCGGTATCCGATGCCGTGTGGTCGACGTGGAAGCGGTACTGCGACGTCGCTGGCGTCTCCATGGGCGGAGCCATCGGAATGCTCATCGAACACGAGCTGTCCACCGTCGACGATCCGGATCTCGATCAGTCGGTGGCGTTACTCGATCGGCTTCGAACGGACCTGGAAGAGCGCGAGCGGACGCTCGCCCAGCGGGAGGCCGAGGTCGACGCCGAGCGCCGCCGGCTCCGACATCGGGAATCTCAGCTGGAGACTCGAGCCGCCAGGCAGCGCTCATCGACGGAGCCGGGGTCGGCGAAGCCTGGCCGGAACGATCCGTGCCCGTGCGGGTCAGGACGGAAGTACAAGGTCTGCCACGGATCTGTGTGAGTGTTCAGCGACCGACACAGGCGCCGTCTCGTTCGGGGTCCACGAAGGCGCCGACGGTTTCAGTGGTTGGGTAGGTCGAGGTGACTCCGATGATCACCCCTGTGTCGTCGATTCCGCCTTCAACTGTGAAGATCGGCGTGTACGGATCGCCGACCACGACGGCCTGCCAACACTCCGGTCCGGGAGCGAGGTCGGCCTGTACGGCAATGACACTGCCGAGTGCCTGGGTTGCATCGGCGATCGTCATGCCGAGATCTACAGGGCCCCAACCTCGGTCCGTCACCGTGAGATTGGCTGACTTGCTGCTTTCCGGGTCGACAACGTGGATCTCAGGGAGTGCGTAGGGTTCGCCCGCGAACGTGTAAGTGCCTGGCTCGAGGTGTTCGCCAACGGTCCCCGTGGCGAAGAACTCGTCCGGGTTCAGGGTATGGATCGATCCGTCCCATTCGATGCGAGTCGCGTCGAATCCCTTGTTCCAGAGCTGGATGTCCTGATGGAGACCCACACGAACACACGGGGGACCTGGATACGTTCTGGTGAACAGGACCAACCACGGCTCCGTGCCGACGAGCGCGCCGCATGTTCCAGGGGCCTCCACGTCGGGTCCGAGTCTTCTGATCGTCCCCCGATACCAGAGCCATTCACCTGGTTGGTCCTGTCCTGGTCCGTTCACGTAGGTGTTCATCAGGACGGTGTCGCCCAGCACCGCCAACTCGGAGATCCACCTGTCGCCGATCAACGGCAGCAGGCTGGTCCCATACCAAGTCGTGAGGTCCTCGGACCAAAGAATCGGTCGGTCAGGAGCCTGGTCGTCCTGGACGACAACCAGGCCATCGCCCGGCGACGTCTCGACCCACGTGGGCTCAACCCCGACCGGGGTGACGTCAACGAAGGTCTCACCTCCTGGTTCAAGATGGAAGAGGCGCATGGATCCTTCAGGGCTTCGATACCGAGCGAGGAGGCCGGCGGCGCTCGGGACAGGCGTGGCGGCTCCATTGGGGTCTCCCGGCAGTGGGATGGATCGCCAGTTCGCTCCGTCCGTGGACGCCCAAACAACGGCCGCTGTGTCTTGGAGCGGTTCCTCTCCGCCGATGTAGAACGCGTCGGAGGTGATTGCGCCGATGGGGCCGGTCACCCCGTCGAGGTTCGTGGTCGAGCGGGTCCACGACCGGCCGTCGAGTGACACGGCGATCGTCCAACTGGGTGGACCGTCGGGCCCGCGAGCCACCACGAGTAGCCCGCGCGGCCCTGAGGCGAGCATCAACGGGGAGGACGGGATCGCCGGGTCTGAGAGCGGTATCCAGTCCGATCCACCTGTGGAGACGACGACCACTTCGTTCGGGGTTCCATCCTCGATTGGCTGGCCCTTCGCGATCGCATACACCTTGTCTCCGAAACCCGTGATGTCGCGAAGGTACGCGGCGTTCATCCCGAATGACATTGGGTCGATCCGGGCGAAGCTCCATTGACGCCCGTCGGTCGACGTCCAGTACCCGGTTACGGGCGACGCCTCACCGATCTGGTCCGGCGTGGGTGCGACCCACGCGTCGCCGGCAGTCAACAAACCAGGGAAGGGATCGAATGCCGCAGGTTGGTTGAAGGTTCCGAGTAGATCGAGCGCCTCCCAGTCGATCCAGCCTTGAACGCCCGAAGACTCCGCTACGGCCGTAACGGGTACGGAAGTGGTCGGCTCGTCAGAACCCTCGTCGCCGCCTCTGAGCAGAAAGGCAACGGGAACCACCGCCAACACAACCAAGGCGGCGCCGGCGATGGCCCATCTCCACCCCGCTCCATGCCTTGGCGCTTTGGCGGTGAGGCTCGGGGTGGGTGCGGGACGATTGAGGGTCATCTCCGCCAGGTTGGATCTGATGCTGGCTACGACATCTTGGAATTCGTCCAAGTCGCTCATCGGAGCTCCTCCTCGATCAACGACGCACGCAGCGCCTTCAGGGCCCTATGAAGGTGGACCCGAACTGTCGCTTCTGCGGTACCGAGCACGGCGGCCGCCTGCCTGGTGTCCAGATCGGCAATCACGCGAAGAGCCACGACTTCGCGCTGCCGACGTGGTAACGCCAAGAGCGCTTCGAGCAGTCGGGGGTCGGTGGGAAGAGATGGCTCAATGAACTTGCGGCCGTCGCCGAACCCGCGTACTCCTCGCGTGGCACGGCGCCAGCGGTCTCTATGGAGATTCATTGCCGTTCGAATGACCCATGCGATGGACGAGGGGTGCGTGGCGACCTCGGGCCAACGTGTGAAGGCACGAGTGAACGCTTCGTGGACCAGATCCGCGGCATCGCCTCCGTTGCCGACGGCGACTGCCACAGCGCGAAAGCAGTCGTCCGCTGCCTCTGCGTAGAACACCTCGAATGACGGGTATCGCATCAATGCATCAACGATCTAAGGCGATCGAGCGTTTACTTGCTGCCGCTTGCGCCAGGCCCGATGATTCGAGAACTGGAATTTAACGATTGTACAGCTGTGAACGTTGCGATATGGTTGGACGCATGGGATCTAAGTCTTGGCAGGACACGGCCGAGCCCACGACAGCGGAGCCATCGCAGCGCCTCCTTACCGTGCAGGACTTGGCCGCGTATCTCGATGTGCCAGTCAAGACGATCTACACGTGGCGGCACCGGAACACCGGGCCTCGGGGTTTCAGGATGGCGCGGCATCTGCGTTATCGGTGGGCCGACGTCGAAGAGTGGCTTGCGGAGCTGGCCGCCCGTGACGGGCACTGACCCATGGCGCACATCCGTCGGCACCCGGTCGACTCGTCGAAGTGGCAGGTCCGCTACATCGACCCGGGTGGGCGGGAGCGCTCCAAGACCTTCCGGCGGAAGGTGGACGCCGACCGGTTCCTGATCCAGGTCGAGGCGCAGAAACAGCGAGGCGAGTGGATTGACCCCGACCTCTCCGCCACTCTCTTTGCCGATTGGGCGCATGGATGGATCACCACCCGCACCCATCTCAAGCCGAAGACACTCGACGGCTACCAGTCGCTGCTTCGCAACCACATCATCCCCCGGTTCGGTGGTGTCCGGCTCGATCGGATCGATGGGCTGGCGATCGAGCAATGGGTGGCGGACATGCAGGAGTCGGGTCTGTCCGCCTCGCGTATCCGGCAGGCGCATCGGGTGCTCTCGCAGATCCTCAAGGCGGCGGTCCGCAATCGCTACATCCCGGCCAACCCGGCCGACGGGATCCCCTTGCCCCGCAAGCCGAAGCGGGAGCAGCTGTTCCTCACGCCGCCAGAGATCGACCGGCTGGCCGCCGCCGTCGACGATCGCTACCGGGCCCTCGTCTACGTGCTCGCCTACGGCGGGCTCCGGTGGGGTGAGGCGGCTGCTCTCCGACGCCGCCGAGTCGACGTGTTGCGGGGGCGGGTCGACGTCAACGAGTCGCTGGCCGAGGTGGGTGGCGACCTTCACTTCGGGACGACCAAGAACCACCGGTCCCGCACCGTGGTGATCCCGAGCTTCCTGCGGGACATGCTCAACCACCACCTGGTCACCTACTGCGGCACCGACCCCGACGGACTCGTCTTCACCGCCTCCAACGGTTCGCCGCTGCGGAACTCGAACTTCACCAAGAACGTGTGGCAGCCGGCGCTCGAGAGCGGCCGAACTCCCGGCGGCGCTCCGGATTCACGACCTCCGGCACACTGCCGCCGCCCTCCTCATCTCCAAGGGCGCCCACCCGGAGGCGATCAAACGACACCTCGGGCACTCCTCGATCGTGGTGACGATGGACGTCTACGGGCACCTATTCCCGTCCGAAGCGGAGAGCCTCGCGCAGGCCCTCGACGATCTCTACGCGCAGAATCAGACGGACAAACGACGGACAAAACCGGGCAAGCCAGGATTTCGCGAAGGGCAAGCACCCAGAAACCCAGATGGAGCTCGAGCTCGATCCCTCGAAATCCCTTGCTGCGCCTGGAGTTTCCGGAGGAATCGGTTAGGTCGGCGAAGCCGACCGGCGTGGGCCCCGTGGGACTCGAACCCACAACCAACGGGTTAAAAGCCCGGTGCTCTACCAGTTGAGCTAGGGACCCGAAGCGATCGAGTCAGGATGGCCCGGCGTCGAGTCGCCGATAGTGTACGCGGCCGACACGATCGCTCGCCACGCAGGACTGAGCACTCTCAGGCCCGGGGCTCGACCAATCCGTAGAGGCCGTCGTACCTGCGGTAGAGGAAGGCCCCTCTCCCGGTTTCGGTGTCCTTGTAGAAGACGAACGGTTCGTTCGACGAGTCGAGTCGATCGGCCGCCTGCTCGTCCGTCATCTCCGGTGCCGGCACCTCGACGACGTCGACGTCGAATCCGTCGACCCCTCCGGGGCGACGTCGCCGGTGAGTCGCTGCAGTCTCACCCCACCGTCCTCTTCGTAGACGACCGAATCGATCCCGTCGTAGATGTCGGTGAACAGGAAGAACCGGTGGTCGAGCGCATAGAGGTCGAAGAGGGCGTCGGTGATCGAGGTTCGATCGCCCGACCAGGTCTTCCTTCGCACGATTTCCCGCTCACTGGGCGGCCTGGGGAAGAAGTCGGGTCGCGCGCTCGGAAGGTCGCCACTTCTCCACGTGCCAGGCTCTGTAGCCGTGGTTCGGGGGTTGGCGTCGTCGCGTCGATCGATGAGATCGCGCACTCGGCGGTCGAGCCGCTTGCCCACCAGATTGATCGCCTCGATCATCGACGACTCCGCGACCTGTGCCCTCAGCAACGCTCCACTGACATCGATGACCATCTGGGCGATGTGCCGCTCGTTCGGCGTCTGGACTCCTCGGTGGTGAGCTTCACCCTGGCGAAGATCACCGGTCGCGGTGCCTTGGCGGTGAGGTCGCGGACCACGTCCTCCGGCCGGGCACGCGCCGCTTGGGGCACGGGGCCTTCGATGACGAATACGATCTCGAGATCGGCGCTGCTCGAATCGTTCTTTGCGGTCATGGTCGATCGCCTCCAGTGCGTGTCGGACCTGGCGGTATCGACGATCTCAGCACCTCGGTGACCGTCCTGGTCGCAGCTGCGGCGTCATTCGTGGCGGTCGGGAGCTACGACGGCGATTCGCCGGCCGACCTCGCTCTCGCTGCGACATTGATTCCGGTGCTGCCCTGGTACATCGGGCGGCGGGTCGCCGCCCGCGCCACGAGTTGGCGGCAGCGGTGCGGACGGTTCACGAGGGGGGTGCGATGTTGTCACCTGCGATCACCAGCCGGCTGATCGGCCGGTTCGCTCAGCGTCTCGAGGTCGACACCGATACCACCCGGCGGCTCGAGTAGTTGAGCGACCGGGAGCTCGACGTGTTCGTCGAGATCGCCCACGGGTACAGCAACGACCAGATCCGAACGTTTGTTCATCGGCGTGGCCACGGTCAAGTCCCACATCAACCACCTGTTCACCAACTCGGTGTCCGGGATCGCGCCCAAGCGGTGGCGTTCGCCTACGAGAGCGGCCTCGTCCAGCCCGGCGAAGCCGAAGTCTGATCTCCTGAATCAACCCTGGGGTTGAGGCGCCAACCAACCCACGCGCCGAAGACCCGTCTCTGGGCTTCTCATACGTTCATCAGTACACGACGAACGGCGAGACATGACCGGCACATACGACGATCGAGTCACCCAGACCCCGTTGAACGCCGACCTCTCCCTTCGCGCACAGGCCCACCACCAGGGGCGACCGAACCACAGGAGCACCCTCTCATGATGATCCGCATGCTTCGCGCCGACTTCCGGCGTACCCGTACGACCAGCTTCGTTCTGGCCGGTCTGATCGCGATGGCTGCCCTGCTGGCCGCCACCGGCGGCAGCGTCCTGGCCCAGCTGACCGGTGCCATCGATGAGCTGTTCACGACCGCCCGCACCCCCGACGTGGTCCAGATGCACGCCGGCGCCGTCGACCTCGACGCAGTCGAGTCCTGGGCGGCGGATCGGACGGAGCTCGCAGACTGGCAAGTCGGCGAGACACTGCCCATCCCCACCGACCTGCTGTTCCTGGGTGACGAGCCGCAGTCGGGGTCCGTACTCCAGCCGGCCCTCGTCACGCAGAACCAGTCCTTCGACCTGCTGCTCGACCTCGACGACGAGGTCCTCGTCATGCAGCCAGGTGAGATCGCGATGCCGCTGTACTACCACCAGACCCAGGGACTCGAGGTCGGCGACCAGGTGTCGGTCAGACTTCCCGAGGCCCGCTACGACTTCACCGTCACGAGCTTCGTGAGGGACTCGATGATGAACCCGACCTTCGCCACGTCGAAGCGTCTGCTCATCTCGACCGAAGACCACCAGACGATCGCCCGCCACATCGTCGAACCCGAGTACCTGATCGAGTTCCTGGTGACAGATCGCAGTGACACGCGAACCATCTCCGACGCTTACACCCAGACCGGGCCGGCCACCAACGGGCCCGTGCTGGATCGAGGCACCTTCTTCCTCCTGAACGCCGTCTCTCACGGCATCGGGATCGCCGTCCTCAGCCTCCTCGCCGTGCTGATGCTGGCCGTCGCGGCCATCGCGCTGCGCTTCTCGTTCCTGACCGCCATCGAGCGCGACACCCATGAGATCGGCGTGATGAAGGCGATCGGCGTGCCCGGAAAGGGGATACGCCGCCTGTATCTCACCAAGTACGTGGCGCTTGCCTTGATCGGAGGCTTCGTGGGATTCCTGCTGAGCATCCCTGCCGCCCGCGTGGTCACGGCGTCCCTCCGCCTGCAACTGGGCGATCCCAGCGGTTCGTGGTGGCTCACCGCCGCACCGCTGCTCGGCGCCGTTCTCGTCGTGCTCGCCATCGTGGCGTGGTGTGCGCTCATGCTCCGCCGGCTCGGACGCATCTCGACGATGGATGCCCTGCGAGCGAGCACGCCGCCGCGACGCAGGCGCAGATGGCTTTCGACCCGGACGCCCAGGTCCCGGCTCACCGGCAGCGCCCTTCCAACAGGCTTCTGGATGGGACTGAACGACATCCACCGTAGCTTCAGGACTCACCGGATGCTGTTGGCAGTCCTCACCCTCTGCACCTTCTTGGTCCTGGTGCCCGTCAACCTGTGGACAACCGTCACGTCACCGACGTTCATCACATATCTCGGCACGGGTGTCGCAGACCTGCGGCTGGAGCTCCGGACGCCCGCAGCCGTCGACTCGGCGCCGGAGCTGCTGTCGGCACTCTCCCAGGACCCGGACGTCGCCCGAGTGGCGCCGTTCGTCACCGCGAGGTTCGAGGCGCTCAACACCGATGGCGAGTGGGAGCAGCTGGTCGTCGAGACCGGCGACCACCACGTCTTCCCTCTCTCCTACCTGAACGGAGCCGCCCCCGATTCACCCGACGAGATCTCGCTGTCCTCCCTCGCAGCCGATTCGATGGGGGCGGAGGTCGGCCAGACGATCACGCTCCGAGGCGAAACCGGGACCCACGAGGTCGCCGTCGTCGGGACGTACCAGGACATGACCAACGGAGGCCGCACTGCCAAGGGCATGGTCGCCGTCGACGGGGAGCCCATCGTGTGGCGGACCGTGCTGCTCGATGCGGCTGACGGTGTGGGGTCGGCCGAGCTCGCCGGACGTCTCTCGACCAGCTACCCGGCGGTCCAGACGATCCAGATGTCCGAGTTCGCCGATCAGACCCTCGGCGATCTGATCAGCCAGACCGGCACCGTCGCCACCGTCGCAGCGTTGGTCGCCATCGTTCTGACGGCGCTGATCGCCGCCATGTTCGCCCAGATGGTCATCGCCCGCGACCGGTCGCAGATCGCCATCCAGCGGGGACTCGGCGTGTCGGACCAGGGCCTCCGCTTCCAGTATCTGACCAGGTTCGTGGTGGTGCTGGTCGCCGGCATCGTGCTCGGGGCCGTGCTCGTGGCCACCGTCGGGCAATCGATGGTTGCCTCGGTCATCGGCTCGCTGGGCGCCCCGGCGCTCCGCTTCGATGTCGAGCCGCTGCTGGCCTACGTGGCGGTCCCGCTGTCGCTGACCGCGACCGTCGCAGTCGTGGCTCTGATCGCCACCCGATCGTTCGATCATCTCGGCATTTCCCAACTCAACGAGGAGTGAAGCCATGAAGACACCGACCGCCACCGAATCCATGAACACCGAAACGAGGAGTGACATCATGAACACAGCTCATCTGACCGCCACCGACATCCACAAATCATTTGGCGAGGCCGACGCCCAAACCATGGCCCTCCGAGGCATCGACGTCGAGATCGACCGAGGCGACTTCGTGGCCATCATGGGCCCGTCGGGCTCCGGAAAATCCACACTGCTGTACTGCCTGAGCGGAATGGACCCCGTCACCCAGGGAACGGTGACACTCGACGAAGAGGCCTCCGACGGAGTCGAGATCACAGCACTCCGCCAACGAGATCTGGCCGAGCTTCGACTGACACGGATGGGGTTCGTGTTCCAGCAAGTCCATCTGCTGCGCAACCTCACCATCCTCGACAACGTCGTCCTCCCGGGATTCACCGCAAGGCCCGACGAGCGCGAAGCCGTCGTTGCTCGAGCGAGGGAACTGCTGGACCTGGTCGGGATCGGCGAACTCGCAGACCGCGAGATCACACAGGCGTCCGGCGGCCAGCTGCAGCGTGCAGCCATCGCCCGGGCCCTGATCAACTCACCGGACCTCGTCTTCGGCGACGAGCCAACAGGGGCCCTGAACGCTGCCATGGCGGAGGAGATCATGGACCTGCTGGTCGAGGTCAACCGCGAAGGCCGCACCGTCGTCCTTGTCACCCACGACGCGAACGTCGCCTCCCGGGCACGGCGCGTGCTCGTGCTCCGGGACGGCCTCATCGATGGCGACCTGAGACGGCACGAGTCCCAGACCGATGACCAGTGGGCCGAATCGCTCGCCGGTTGGCTGACATCGCATGGGACGTGAGGGGACGGATCAGGAGGTGCGAGCCGTGCAATCGACGAGGCGGGAGACCATGACCGTGACGAAGGCGAGCGCGAAGCACCGACCGGTGTCCGACAGCACGTCGACGCATCGACTCGAGGTGAGACGACTGAGCAAGCGCTATCCGAGCGGAGTGATCGCCAACGACGCAATCGACCTGTCCGTGCCGGCGGGCACCGTGTGTGCGCTGCTCGGGCCCAACGGCGCCGGCAAATCGACTCTGGTCGGACAGATCGCCGGGCTGCTCTCGCCGACAGCCGGGACGATCACGATCGACGGAGAAGACGTCGTGGCAGATGGCCGCGCAGCGCGGCGATTGTGCTCTTTCCAACCACAGGCGCAGATGTCGCTCGACGGGCTGACCCCGCGCACGGCGATCCAGCTCGTCGGGCGGCTTCGTGGTGGAACACGCCGCGTCGTGCGAGAGCGCACTGACTCACTCATCGAGGCGCTCGACCTGCGCGAGTTCGCCGACACAAGCGGCGCCCGCCTCTCGGGTGGAATCAAGCGCCTCACCGGGTTTGCGATGGCCGCGGTGATTCCCGGCCGCCTGGTCCTGCTCGACGAGCCGACCAACGACGTCGATCCGATACGACGACGACTGCTGTGGAGCCAGGCTCGTGCACTCGCCGACGAGGGGAGCGCCGTCGTCGTCGCAACCCACAACCTCGACGAGGTCGAGACTGTCGCCGATCGGTTCGTCGTCGTGTCCCACGGACGGATCGTGGGCGACGTCACGGCCGGCTCCACCACCGGGTCGAGCGATGACCTGCACATCGTCCTGAACGTTGCACGCGGCTCCGTGCTCCCGAGCCCACCCTCGGCGATCTCGCGGCTTGCCGCTTCCAACGGGCAGGTGGCCGGAGTTGTGACGGAGTTGCAGGTCCTCGAAGCCCTCGGATGGGCCGAGTCGCTCCGCATGCGGGGTCTCGTATCGGGCTACGAGGTGGGAAGCCCCACGCTCGATGACCTGTACACGCAGCTCGTCGACAACACCGAAAGGACGTGATCTCGATGCGTTCCTATTCCCTCCTGGTGCAGTGGCGCTTCCGTAGGACCGCCGCAGCTCTCCCGCTCATCGTCGTGGTCCAGGCTGCGTTTGCGCTCGGTGTCGTGCTGGGGTTCCCGCTGCTGCTGCCGTCGCTCGACACCGAGAGCGTTCTCTATCTGACGACGGGCGCGCCGGCCATTGCGCTGATCAGCCTCGGCCTGGTCGGAGTGCCCCAGGATGTTTCGCAGGCGAAGGTCGATGGCTCGCTCGATTTCGTCAGATCGCTCCCGGTGCCTCGCATCGGTGTCCTCCTTGCGGACCTGACCGTGTGGCTCAGCGCAGCACTGCCCGGCATGGCGGTGGCCGTGCTCGCTGGGGCGCTCAGATTCGATCTCGCGCTCCACCCGTCGCTGCTGGCCGTCCCGATCGTGCTGCTGGTCGCCCTGACGAGTTCAGCAGTCGGTTATGCCATCGCCATCGCCTGTTCGCCCGCCACGGCCGGAATGATCTCTCAGGTTTTCGCCGTCCTGGTGCTCATGTTCTCACCACTGGCGTTCCCGAGCGATCGTCTGCCCGGATGGTTGGCTGCGGTACACGACTTGCTGCCCATCCAGGCGATGGGCGACCTCGTCCGTAGCGCCCTCACCGGGTCGAGCGCCGGCGCCATGACACGGCCGATCTCGATGCTCGTCGGCTGGGCCGCAGCTTCCGTGGCGTTGGCATGGGCGATGATGGCGAGGCGTGGGTGATCGATCTGAGGCTCGAAGGCAAGGTCGTTCTGGTCATTGGCGCCGGCAACTCGGTGCCGCCGTCGCGGAGCGCCCGCCGGTCAGGGTGCTGCCGGCGACTCAGACCGAGATCAACGGCCCGAACACCAAGACGAGGCCGATGCTTGCCACACCGACCGCAAGAGCGGCCGCGATACCGACGACGAACGGCTTGAAGCCGAGACCCTTGAGCTGTGAGATCGAGATACCCAGGCCGACCCCGGCCGTGGCGGTCGCCAGCGTGTACTCGGCCCATGTGCGGATCCAGCGGGTGAGGTCGCTCCATGCCTCTACTCCGAAGACACCGAATGCCTGCCGGCCGGAGTCGATCGCTGCGTCACCAAATGAGCGGATACCGGCCATGACCAGGGAGCCGATGATGAACACCGGGAAGAGTGTTCGTAGTTCGGTGCGATGAGTGACACCCATTTGGTCGTGGTCGCGACGACGGGCGTAGACGTACGTGATGGCCGGGATCGCCACCACCATGAGCGCGTTGCGCACCAGCTTGGCGATGACGGCGATGTCGGCTGCGCTCGGCGACGTCGTGACGTCGAACGACTGGTCGTCGATGAGACCGGATCCGGCCACTTGGGCCGTCTCGTGGATGGAGGTTCCCATGAAGAGACCGATCTGAGTCACGTCGCCACCGAAGATCACGTTGCCGAGGAAGGGGTAGATGCACATGGCGGCGATCCCGAAGATCGTGATGTTCGCCACTGCGTACGCGACTTCCTGCTCCTTCGCCCTGATGCCCGGCGCCGTCGCAACCATGGCGGTGGCGCCACAAATTGCGGTGCCGATGGCGATCAGCGTCCCGAGCCGGTCGGACAGGCCCAACCATCGGGTGGCGGCGGTCGCTACCAACAAGCCTGTCAGAACCGCCCCGACGACGATGGGGATGCCGAATGCACCGATTTCCAACACGTCGGGGATGCTGAGCCGTATCCCCAGGAGGATGATGCCGAGTCGAGGGACCTTCTCGAGTGTGAAGGCAACGCCGGGGCAAAGCTGTCTTTGAGGCCCACCGTATTGTGAGTGATCATGCCGAGGACGATGGCAACGAGGATGAAGCTGACGAGTCCGTCGTAGCCGAGAGCGTTGGAAGTCAGTTCTGCCAGCGCATCCGCCGCGAGCACCACACCGGATGCGAGGGCAACCCTGGGATGAGCGACGGGACCTGATCGAACGTCGTGCCGAACAGGAGGTCCTCGAGGAACCGCGGTCGGCGCGGCGTCGTCGAGGACCTCATTCCTGCTCATTGCTCGGGGTCCGGCCAGTGTGCCCCAACCCAAGCTCCATGGGATGCACGTGTACTGTCCCCGCCTTCGGAGATGCGTTTGTCTTGTGGGTCCCGTGGGACTCGAACCCACAACCAACGGGAGAAAAGCCCGGTGCTCTGCCGGTTGAGCTGAGGGCCCGGGACTGTGACGTATCCCGCGACACGGCACGCGACATTAGCCCGGTCATGAACCAGGTTTCGACGGGCGGCGGTGCGAACGCCTCCCATCTGTCGCGAAGAATCGAGCCTGACGGGGATGTGCCGGGGTCCGCGACGTTCCGAGGCCAGGGACGCCTGGAAACAAGAACCTCCGCCGTCAGAGTCCCGCCTCTGCGGTTGGGGAGGGGCGACTCCACTCGGTCGCCCCTCCCCAACGCGATCTCAGCCCGACAATCCGAATGCGTACAGCTTGTTGTTGCCAGTTATCCCGAGATTCAGATAGCCCGAACCCCAGAACAGCATCCCGCCTGAGATGGCTGCGCCCGACAGGCAGGACCCTTCGCTGGCGAAGCTCCACAACTCGGCACCGGTGGCCGCATCCAGCGCGTACATGTACCCGTTCTCGTCGAGCGAACAGCCGAACACGACACCGTTGGCGGTGGTCACCGGGCCAGAAGTACTGCCCCCGTTCGACGGAGTCGTCTGCCACAGAACGGCCCCGGTGCGGGCGTCCAGCCCACTCCACACGCCCTGAGTTGTGACGGCCCCACCGGGCAGAGTCCAAGGTGTGAGGTCGGAGTTGGCGTTGGCCGTGTAGACCCGTTGTCCGTCCACCGCCGAGCCCCACTGGAGGCCGCCGGCCACTCCACCCGGTCCGGCTTGGGTCACCCAGACGACTTGTCCGGTGTCGGGGTTGAGCGCCCAATATTGGCCGCTCTTCTGGCCGGCGCCGACCAGCTCCGTCTTCTTTCCGTTGCCGCCGTTCACCGTGAAGAGGGCGGGTGCCTGACCGAAGTCGTAGTCAGGTCCGGCCGGTTCGGGGCAGTTGTCGCCATCACCCAGGAATGGCAGGCAGTCCACGGTCCAGGCATCGAAGGGGATCGCTCTGGTCGCCCACTTGATGGCACCGCTCTTCATGTCCAGCGCCAGGATCGAATCGAACAGATTGTCGCCGGGCGAGCAGGCTGCTTTGGCGTCTGCGTCGTCACCGGCCGCCGCAACGCAGTCCAGCACCGACTGGGGAACCGAGTAGTTGTTGCCGGTTGCAACGTAGACCTGACCCCGTTTGGTATCGATGGCGGGCGAGCTACCCCACAGAGCATTCCCGCTGAAGTTCTCCGGGGCGGTGTAGGTCTGCCACTTGATCTGCCCGGTGGCCTCGTCCAACGCCAGCATGCTGCCCCGGAACGAACAGCACGGGTATCCAGGGACGAAAGCCGCGAGCGCCTCCTCGAGCGAGGCCACGCCCACGTACACGGTCCCGTCGAACACCGTCGCCGACTGGGTGATGATCGCCGCCGGGTGGCTGTCGGCCACCGTGGACCACAAGAGAGCCCCGGTTGACTTGTCGAAGGCGAGCACGATGCCTCCGCCTCCGAACGGCCCCTGAGTCCCGATGATGACCTTGTCGTCGGTCACCGCCGGCGTGGCCCGGGCCTTGTCGCCTGGAATCCCAGTGACGTCAGGTATGGACACTTGCCAGCGTTGTTGACCCGTCTTCTTGTCGACTGCGAACAGGTTGCCCGCCCAGTCCGGGAAGTAGACCGTGTCGCCGTCCACGGCGGGTGTCGCCGAGACGTCTCCGCCGGTCTCGAACACCCATTTGACCGAAAGGTCGCCGACTGTTGATGGTCCGATCTTGTGTTCCGATGCCTGATAGCGGGTGTTCTGCCGGTTCCCACCTGCAGACGTCCACAGGTTTCCTTCGGCAGCCGTCGCCCCAAGCGGTAGCAGTAGGGCTCCTACGAGAACCGCCGCGAGCGCGGCAATGAGGTTTCTCCGTCGCACCTTCGTCTCCCAACCTCCGGACCCTATGCGGGTCATGTCCGGCCGCCTTCAGGCGGTCGACCCCTCCGACGTGGACGATACGTACTCGCGTGGCACCGCTGCCGCTCAAAGCGGGAAGAGAATCAAAGCATTCTGTGGGGCGTCCGGGGCGTGATCGGGATCCGAATCTCACCTCGCCGGGAGGTGAGGACCGCCGACGTTCAGCGAGTTCGGTGGAAACGACGATATCGCCCGGGTCACTCGAGGCTCGACAGCGCCTCCCGGGCGTCGACCGGCCGCCACCACCTCTCCAGGCCGAGGTCGTCGGCGATGACGCCGGCGGCGTTGTAGCCGGGCTGGCCGTGAAAGCTCCCGCCCGGATGCTGGGAGGCACCGCACAGGTATAGACCTTCGATCGGGGTGCGATAGCCCGGCATCTGGGACGTCGGGCGGTTCCACTGCCAGTTGTCGGGATGGAAGCTCCCGTGATGGCGGTCACCGCCCCGCATCGAGATGACCCGCCGTTCGGTGGCGTCGGGGGAATGGCTTGCGAGAGCGAGGGTGACGTCTTCGATGTTCGGCGCGTAGCTCCGGTACGACCCGACCATGGCGTCCACCCTGTCATGAACGGCTGTAGCGTCCCACTTCCCACGGGTTGGGGGTCCGGGGACGAAGTGCCACCCGAACGTAGTGTGCCGTCCCGCCGGGGCCTGGGTGGGATCGTGCACCGTGGGGATCGAAACGTGGCTAGGGCCGTCGTCGGTGTTCTGCTGTGCGCGAACCGCCTTCATGTGTGCGACCAGGTCGTCTGACGACTCGTAGCCGAGTGCCAGGTTCAGCGACCTCGGCACGTCGGGGTTGTATGCCTCTGCGGTGAATCGTGGCCGATCGGCGAGCGCCCAGTGGACCCCGAACAACGCCTCCTCGAGCCACCGGTAGTCGGCGAGATCGTCCCGCAATCCCGGGTCGAGATGCTCTCCTCCCACCAGCTCCAGCATCGTGATCGGTGCCGGTGCCCCGCTCGCCACGAAACGCCGCGCAGAGATACGACGACCGTCGGCCAGTTCCACCCCGGCCGCCCGGCCTCTCTGGACATCCACCTTGGTCACCCGAGCGTGGGTGAGCAGCATGCCGCCTGCGTCGAGCAGCGACATCGCAATCGCCTTCGCCACCTCATAGGTGCCGCCCTCCACCAGACGTCCCTGATGGGAGTTCGCCAGCGCAAGGGCGACGATCGACCCGATACCCGGAACGTCCAGGTTCGGCACGTATCCGCGAACCGACACGTTGAACAGGATCAGACTCCGGAGCGGTTCGCTCTCGAACGCATCGCGTACGACGTCGAGTGGTGAACGCTCGTCCAGCTCCAGATAGCGCCGGCCGAGATGGCTGCGACCGAGGAGGTCACGCAGTTCGTCGGGTGGAAGCGGGGGTGCGAACCGGAGCGGGGTGTCCACCAGCCGGGCGATCTCGGAGAACTCCTTGTGGAGCAGCCGGTAGGCGTCGGCGTCGTTCTGTGAGAGTCGGGCGATCTCGGCGAGCGAGCGGTCGAGGTCCGAATAGGTGACCAGAGCCTTTGCGCCCCCGTCGAAGGGCACGGCATTCTGTGCGTCCGGGTAGATCGAGCGCACGCCGTAGCGGTCGAGTTGCAGGTCGTTCCACACCGCGTACTCCGGCGTCCACCGCACGAAGTAGGCGTGGAGATTGTGGCGGAAGAACGGCATCGTGATCTCGTCGGTGGTGGTCCCGCCGCCGATGGTGGACGCCGCCTCACACACGAGCACCTTCATCCCGGCCCGGGCCAGGTAGGCGGCACACACCATGGCGTTGTGGCCGCCGCCGACGAATATCCCGTCGAGGTCGTCGGGGATGGCCGTGTGTTCGAACTCTGCGGTCACCTGATCCTCCAATCCAATGCACCTCTTCCGGTCAACCGTCCGTCACGAAGCTGGTGGTGGATGTCCAACACGTCCGATGGCCCCCGGGTCGCTCCGATGATGGGGGTCACCGCTCCGGTCGCCACCAACTGAGCCGCCTCGGACACCTCGGCCCGGGTGGCGTACCGGGAACCGATCACCGAGATCTCCCGGAACACGAGGTCCCGCGATTCCACCTTGGCCGGACGATCCCGGAACGTGGTCAGGGCGACCATGCGCCCACCCGGGGCCAGCCCGCCGACCGCCCACTCCATCGATCCGGGGCGTCCGAGCAGGTCGATCACCACCGTGGGGGCTCCGGTGTCGAACAGCGCCGATGGGTCTACGGCTCCGAGGTCTGGTGAGCGCACCGGCGCCGCTCCGAGACGTTCGATCTCAGCGAGCTTGGCGTCGACCACGTCGAGACCGGCCACCGTCGCACCGCGATGCCGGGCCACCTGGATCATGTGGATGCCGACCCCGCCTCCGGCGCCGATCACCGCCACCCGATCGTCTGGTCCGATTCCGGCCCGACCGGCGACGTGGACCGGCGTCGCCACCGCATCGGGAACCACCGTGGCCGCCACCGGATCGACTTCATCGGGAAGCGGGATGGCGTTGCGTGCGGGCAGGACCGTCAGTGGCGCATATCCGCCGTCGCGGTGCACGCCCACCCATCCGGCGAGGTTGGCGCAGCGTGAGTCGAAACCCGACGTGCAGGCGGCACACGATCCGCACACGAGATAGAAGTAGGCGGCCACACGGGTGCCGACCAGCTCCATCGCCCCCTGTCCTGCGGCCGTCACCCGTCCCACCAGTTCGTGGCCGGGAACGCGGGGAACCAGCGCCGGGTCGTCGGAGAGGTCGCCGTTGATGCAGTTGAGCACGGTGAGGCCGACCCCGCACGCCTCCACCTCGATCAGCACCTCGTCGACGCCGGGGGAGGGATCGGCGATCTCCTCCCACACCGGTTCGGTCGACCATTCGTGAAAGCGGTACCCGAGCACGTCTCCTCGATCCGTGGGCTCGGGGCGATCCTATAACCTGCAGGATGAGGACGCAGACGAGCGATTCACGTGTCGAGGATGGCGAAGAAACGAGCGGGCACTCCCTCGGCGCCGGCGAACTTCAGGAACCCGGCGAAGAAACGCACCGGTTCGGCGGGGAGGCGATCGAGTGCCGTCAGCTGCTGCATCAACACCGCTCCACCTTCCCCGATGGTCTGGTGGACGACGAACTCGTCGGCCCGGTAGTCGGTCTTCTTGGCGGCGGCCTCCGGAAAGCAGTCGAACCCGATTGCCTTGGCCCCGCGGTCCACGAGCCACTGCGCCGCCTCGGGAGAGCACGACGGCGAGTCGACGTAGTAGCGGGGGAAGTCACCCCAAGCCCGGTCGGTCCACGCCGTCCGCACCAGGGCGATCTCCCGGGGTTCGAGCCCGGGGTCGGTGGCTTCGAGGTCCGACACGGTGATCTCATGGCGCGGCTCCAGCTCGCCGAGATCGAAGACCCGGGCCATCCCGATGGTGCGGTCGAGAGTGATGGTCTCGGCGGTCTCGCCGTCGGTCCGGTAGTGCTTGGAGAAGTCGACGTGGGGCCCGGCGTGCAGGGCCATCTGCACCTCGGTGACCTGCCAGCCCGGGTCCTTGGTTCGCACCGTCACCCCGATCGGCTTGTTCACCGACGGCGGCGCGTATGTCTTCGGACCGATGGCCACGGTCAGGTCGATGATGGTCATTCAGCTCCTCTCACCAAGATCGATCATCGTCGGTCCGGCGCAGGGTCACCAACCGGCGTAGGCTCCGATCTCGGAACTGCCCGCGTGTTGCGGGCGGATTGGGACTCCCAGACCCCGGAGACACTGGGGCCGGAACAAGCGAGGCGACCCTTCTCGTGCGCAGCGTTCCTTCTCGACCCTCGGGGGTCACGTCCTTCGAGCGCTACGTAGCCGATCCTCTGTTTCTCGGCCATGACATAGTTCCTGGGATACATGGTCCTGCATGCTGGTCAACCCCAACCCCATCGATCGCATCTCACGCCGGCCGGCGCTCCCTGCGAGACCGGTAGCGTTGGAAGATGGAGCCCTGCACGTTGTGACGGCAAGCGAAACGGTCCAGCTCCGGTCGGTGGCGCTGCCATCCGAACACGGAGGATGGAGTCTCACGCTGGAGCCGGTTCTCTTGGGATCGATCGTGGCCCCGACAGTCACCGGCTTGGCTCTGGGCGTGGCGGCGCTCGCCGCGTTTCTCACACGGACGCCGCTCAAGCTGGTGCTCGTCGATCGGTGGCGTCGGCGAAACCTCCCCCGTACCCGCCTCGCACTGAAGGTGGCGCTGGTCTACGTGACGATGCTCATACTCGCGGTCCTTGTGGCTTCCCTTGGAGCAGAAGGACGGTTCTGGGTGCCGCTCGGCCTCGCCCTGCCGCTGGTCGTGGTCGGGCTGTGGTTCGACATGAGGAGCAAGAGTCGCCGTCTGATTCCTGAGCTTGCCGGCACGATCGGAATCGGGTCGGTGGCAGGGGCCATCATCGTGGCAGGTGGCGGGGATTGGACCTCTGCGTTCGTGGCCTGGGGCATCGTGTCGCTCCGAGCGATCGCCACGATTCCATTCGTCCGGACGCAGCTGGCTCGGGCCAAGCGCCCGTCCCACGGAACCGCGCAGTCCGACGTCGCCCAATTGGCGACGGCGGGTATGGCGCTGATCGGGTGGGCCAGCGGAGTCGTGCCGGAGGCCGCGAGCGCTGTGATCTGCCTCCTGGCGATGGTCCAGGTCGTCCTCACCCGAACCAGGCCACCGCGGGCGGCGGTCATCGGGGCGCAACAAGTGGTGCTCGGTTTGACGGTCGTGTTGGTGTCCGGGCTCGGTCTCGTGGCTCCCTAGCGCTTCTCCGTTTGGTCACGGTGCGAGCTTGGTCATTCGCCAGGTTGTCGGATCGTCATCCGCTTCGGCGGAGCACGGGGCCTCTCGACCCCCGGTACCGCCGTGATCTCATATGATGCAGGATCTGCTTGCGTGGGAGGTCGACGTTGTCATTGAGCCGGGCCAAGCAACAGGCCTTCGAGAAGGTGCGGGGTCTGTGGGTCGCCATCCCCACCCCGTTCACCGATGATCTCGAGGTCGACGAGGCCGGAATCCGCCGGTCGGTCGACTACTACATCGAGGGCCTCGGAGTCGACGGGATCTTCTGCGGCGGGGTCATGGGCGAGTTTTGGTCGATGACCGTCGATGAACGGCGGCGAGTCCACGAGATCGTGGCCGACACCACGGCCGGGCGGATTCCCCTCATGGCACAGACCAGCTCGCATGTCTTCGAGGAGTGCGTGGCACTCTCCAACCACGCCGAAGAGATAGGCATGGACCTGGCGATCGTGATGAACCCGTACTTCCCGCCGAGGCCGTCCGACGACCTGGTTCGTGCCTGGTACCGGGCGCTGGACCAGCGGACCTCCATCCCCACCTTCCTCTTCAACACCTCCTACTCCGGTTACGTGATCTCACCCGAGCTGATCTCCGAGCTGGCCGATCTGGACATCATCTGCGGTATCAAGAACCCCAAACCTCGCGAACATCTGATGAGAGTGCACGAGCTGTGCGCAGACCGCATCGTGGTGTGCGACGCCTCCGAGGACGACTGGCTCGAGTTCCACCTCGACCACGACTTCCAGGCCCTCATGTCGACGCCGGCCCTCGCCATGTTCCAGACCCCGTCGTATCGTCCGGTCGCCCGATACACGGAGTTGGCCGACGCCGGGAGAGTGGAAGAGGCATGGACCGTCCATGCCACGCTCGACGCACACCGGCAGGCGTTCCAGAAGTGGATGCGTGATCCTTGGCTCCAGAACATGGCGGGTGCCGTGCCCGACGCTCAGCTGAAGGCGTGGCTCGGGCTCATGGGACTGGCCCAAGGTCCGGTCAGGCTGCCGCTCGTCCCACTGTCCGACGCCGAGATGGACGAGCTCACAGCAGACCTCGAGGCGCTCGGGCTGGTCGATGCGATCGGGGCGACGGTCTGATGCCCCCGGCACGTTCCGACGCCAAGGCCTGGGCTCGCGAACGATTCCACGGCGTCTGCAACGTCATCATCCCCAGTTACACATCCGACCTCCGGGGTCTCAACGAGGCGGGCATCCGCCACGACGTCCGGCGCAACATCGAGTTCGGCTTCTGGGGTGCGCTCCTCGTCTCGGAGGCGGGCACGACCCTCGACGAGATGCGGACCTTCATGGAGATCGCTGTCGACGAGGCCAGGGGCCGGCACGCATTCCTGCTCCAAGCCGTGTTCGACACACCCGACGACATCATCGCCATGAACCGCGACGCTGCGTCAATCGGCGTCGACGGAGCCCTGCTGGGGCAACCCAACAGCTTCTATCCCACGACCGGGGGTGAGCTCGAGCAGTACACGAGGATGGTGTGCCAGGCGTCGGACCTGCCCGTCGTGTTGTTCGTGGTGGCGCACTCGAACCTGGGGCGGCTCGATCCCCGCGGGTATCCCCAGGACGTGCTGGACCGGCTCGTCGACGTCGACACGGTGGTGGCGGTGAAGTACGAGCTGGGGAGAGCCAGGACCATGCTCACCTATGACTGCTTCCGCCGGCTCGCCGACAAGGACGTCTTGTTGTCGGACCCGATGGAGTACACGGCTCCGATGTGGGCGGACATCTTCGAACTGCAATGGATGGGCACTTCGAACTACGAGTACTACGGCGACCGGACACCGAGGATGTTCGAGGCGTTGCGGGCCGGCAAGACGGATATGGCGATGGATCTGTACTGGGAGGTGGAACCGGCTCGCGCCGCCAGGTCTGCCGAGATGGCTGCGGTTTCGTCGTCCAACTTCGTCCCCCGCTACCTGTGGAAGTACCAGGCCTGGCTGAACGGCTACAACGGCGGTCCCATCCGCCAACCGGCGATGAAGCTGAGCGACAGTCAGATCAAGAAGGTCACCAGCGGGCTGCTGGCGTCCGGGATCATCGACGATGCCGACGATCCAGCCGAGTTCTTCGTAGGACGCAACCCGGCGTGACTCGCCTTCTCGACGCCGCCACCGTCGACCGGTATCTCACGCCCGAGCTGGCGATCGAGGCGATGGAACGCTGCTTCAGGCTGGAAGCCGCCGGTGAAGCCGGCCCGGTCAGCCGCACCGATCTCAAGCACGGCGAAGGCTGGATGCGCGTGCTGCCCGCCGTGTTCGAAGGCCTCGGAGTGTTCGGCCACAAGGTGATCAGCTTCAATCGCGGGGTCGGTGTCCGCTACGTCGTGAGCATGTTCGACATCGAATCCGGCGACCTGCGGGCGATCGTCGATGCCGAAGCGATCACCGGCTTTCGCACCGGTGCCACCGCGGCAGTGGCGGCCTCACGGCTGTGCCCGGAAGGAGTCGAGACCGCAGCCGTCATCGGAACCGGATCGGTGGCCCGACATCAGCTCCCGGCGATTCACCAGGTCCGCCCTGCGACCACGATCAGGGTCTTCTCCCGAAACCCGCAGAACCGGGCAGAGTTCATCGCACGCTTGAGGCCGGTCATCGATGCCCAGTTCGTTGACGTGGGGTCGGTGGACGAGGCGCTCGATGGCGCCGACCTGGTCTCGCTGGCAACGAAGTCGCCCGACCCGGTGTTCGCCGCCAGACACCTGCGTCCGGGCATGCACGTGAGCTCGGTTGGGTCCGCCCGGCCGAGCCTCTCGGAGCTGGAGCCCGACACGTTCGCTCGGTTCGACCGTGTGGTGTGCGACTCGGTGGAGTTGGTGTTCGGCGAATCCGGAGACGCGATCGCAGCCGTCGATGCCGGGCTGTACGACGCGGCGGAAGCCGAAGACCTGGCGTCGATCGTCGGTGAGCCCGGTCCAGGAGCTCCCGGCGCGGCGACGCTCTTCAAGTCGACCGGAACCGGTCTCCAGGACTTGGCGCTTGCGCTGATGGTGCTCGAAGCGGCGGAAGCCGACGACGCCGGCTTTCGGGTCGACCAGTTGTTGGCGACTAAGCGGTTCGGCCCGACCGGCCGTACCTGATCAACCCGAGGAGGTCTCCAGAACCCTTCGGATCTCCCGCAGCTCCTCGAGGATGAGATGGAGCTCGGTCGACTCGTCGTGATCCGCCGGTTTCAGCTCGCCTCGCCGGATCCGCTGCCGGAGGTCCTCGTGAAGGTCTTTCCAGTCCTCCAAACCGGCGAGCTTGCCCTCGTAGCCGGTGGCCGTGGTGCTCTGACCGGCAGTCTGGATCTGGATCGATCCGATCCCCAGCATCCGGTCGTACAGCGTGCGTTGGAGCCGGAAGTCGGTGACCATGACCATGGGGATGTTCTGTTGGATCTTGGTGAGGATCCCCTTGCGGATGATGATCTTGTCGTCCTCGATCTCATACGCGAGGTTCCGGTACCAGAGCACGATGACCGGCACGGAGATCGCAAGCATCAACGCGACGAGGCCGCCGGCCACGCCCCACAGCACCGCAGCGAAGAGTCCCATGTCGACGTCTTCCGCGAAGAGCACAACTATCCCGTGGATGACCCCTGCCAAGGCTGCCAGGAACGCGGCGACGGTCGCCAGCACCATCCATTGCTTCGTCAGCCAGCGACGGTCCGGGTAGATAGACATGAACGACTCCTCCTTGATCGAGATGACCTCGCGCCTGGCGCGACTCAGGAGCGGTCGTTCCCCTGGATCATTCGCTCGGCTCGACGGTCTGCCCACTCGGGGGAGAACACCGGCGCGATCGTCACCAGCACGTGAACCAGCAGTCCCACGCCCCATCCCAGCAGCGGCCACTGGAACCACCAGCCACCGTTGTCGCCCCTGGTCAACCAGTTGATGCCGAACAGACCAAAGTTGATCACCGCGAAGACCAGCAGGTGGATGTAGAGCCCTTGAATCATCTCGGCGCGCTCATGAGCACGCTCATAGGGGGTCTTGGGCCCGGCGACCTCGGTGGTCGGTTCGACGGATTCACTCAGACGAGATGTCATCGTCTTCACCTCCGGTATCACTGTCCGGCCTGGGGAGGGGCGGGAGTAGGGCCGGACGTCCAGGCCGCGCCGGCCCGACCGGACAAGAACGGAGGAGGCGGACGTCGGTCCGCCTCCTCATGCCGTTCCCACAGTGTCATCCCACGGGTGGGCGCGTTCTTTGGGCTGTGGTCCGCCAAATTGGCGGACCTTAACCCTGGGTTCGGTCAGCTCGGGAAGGCTTCGTCGAAGGCGGCGCGCAGGTCGGGGGTGGCGGGGCCGCTGAAGCCGCAGTAGTTGACGTTGCCGTCGGTCGCGGTGATCAGGTATTGGTCGCCTTCGGTGAAGTCGATGCCACCGATGAGCGCCTCCATGCCTTGGGTGGCGGTCAACTCGACCACCTGCGCTTCGCCTCCGCGGTACCAGTGGTCGACGGACACCGTGATCCGGTCTGCATCGACGGAGGTGACCGTGCCTTCGAATGCCACCGGCATCTCGGCGAGGAACGCGACGTCGAACTGGATGCACATCGCCATGGGGTCCGAGCCCGGTAGTGCCAATTGCAGTGGAGGTCCCGCCGCAACAGCCGTCGTGGGTGGTGTCGAACCTCCGCCGCCGACTGCGGCAACGACGCCGATGCCGAGTACGACGACTGCGGCGGCGGCGACCGCCAGCCAGCGGCTGCGGGTCGGGCGTTCCTGAGTGGGTGCGATGGCCATGATGTCCTCCAGACGCTCACGGGACGGTGGTGGTGTCGCGACGCCGGGGTGCATGGGATCGATCGAGCGCAGGAGCCCGCGGAGTTCGTGCTCCGAAGGGTTGTGCCCATTCATCTCGTCGTTCATGACCGTTCTCCGGTGTCTTCATCCATCCCATGTCCGGCTGGAGGGGAATCCTTTCTCAGATGTCGTGCGATCTTCGCCTTGGCCCTCGTCAGCCTGATGCTGGCGGCGTTCGGGGTGATCTCGAGCACCTTGGCGATCTCTCTCGGCTCCAGACCTTCCCACGCCCAGAGCGTGATCAACTCTCCTTCGGCGTCGTCCAAGGCATCGAGAGCGTTTGACAGTTCGAGGTGGTCAGGCGAGCCGAATGCGTCGCTCGCGGGGGGTCGTTCCGCCTGCAGCCTGCCGACCAGGGCAAGCCGGCGCCTGGTGCCACGGCGATGATTGGCCATGGCCCGGCGGGCCACTCCGTAGCACCAGGGGAGCGGAGCGGGCTCCGGGATCGCGTCGAGCCGCCGCCACAAGGTGATCAGAACTTCGCTCATGACGTCTTCAGCATCGTGGCGAGGCATCCGCCGCATCAGGTATCGGATGAGCGGGTCGTGGACTTCTTCCACCAGGGCCTCATAGCGGCGTCTACGGATCGGATCTGGCTGCATCTCCGAGGTCAGACGTCGTGCCGGCGACCTGGGTTCCCGAACGCAAAGAGGGGGCGGCCGATCGGCCGCCCCCCCTGGTTCTGCTCGTCGAGCGTGGCTCTACGAAGCGTGATCGTGGAAGTCGCCGCCGCCGCCGACGCCGGTGGTCCCCTCGGGGCCGGCCGGCGCGGGCAGGGTGTAGCTGCCCGGCACCTTCTCGCCAACCACGCCGTTCACCGTCTCCGTTGAGTAGGCGTAGGTCATCACCGCCACCGCCACAGCGTCGGAGTTCACGTCCAGCGCATGCAGCGAGATGTTGTCGAAGGTGTCACATGCCAGGTGATAGCACGGGTCGTACTGGTCACCGGCCGTGCCGCCCCAGATCGCTTCCTGGGCATCGGACTTGATACCTTCCGCCCCGGTGAACAGACCACCGGCGGGAATCCCGTTGTTGATGAATGCCTGATAGTCGCTTCTGCCGCTGAACGCAGCGTCGTCGTAAGGTTCGCCGACCTTCGTGTAGTAGGACTCGAACAGGTCTTCGATGGCGATCGATCCGTCCGGCACCGGCGCGGGGGCCGCAAACCCGGACTCGTCGGCGTCGTACGCCATGAAGATGTAGTTGGGCGATCCGACCATGTCGAAGTTCAGATACAGGGCGATCCGGTCGAGCTCTTCAGCGCTCAGTCCGTTGACGTAGGCGGTGGAACCGATGAGACCCGACTCTTCGGCGCCCCACCACGCGAATCGCAGTGTGTTCTGAGGCTTGAGCTTGGCGATCTGCTCGGCGATCTCCAAGAGGACTGCCGACCCGCTGCCGTTGTCCTGGATACCAGGCCCTTCCTGACGTGAGTCGAGATGGGCGCCGGCCATCACGACGTTGTTGTCGTTGGTGCCGGGCAGTTCGGCGATCACGTTGACCTGGGGCCGCGACTCGGGCGGGTCGACGTTCACGAAGGCCGTCGACCCGGGCTGGGAGAGCGCCTCTCCGTCGGCAAAGGAGGCGCCGACGACGGGAATGCCGACCACATTCAGACCCCCCAGCGTGCCGATGATGAGTCCTTCACGACCGGGATCGTTCCCCTGGTTGAAGATGATGACCGCCGACGCACCGGCAGCTTCGGCATTGAGGGCCTTCAGGGCGAACGTGCAAGTCCCGCGCTGGATCAATGCGATGTTGCCTGCCGGGAATCCGGCGAAGTCGGCCGCCTCACAGCCACTGGTGCTTGCCCGCGGTGGCGCGAGCGACAGGTCGACGCCCGTGACCGATGCCGTCACAGTGCCGTAGCCGGTGCCCGTGAAGGCGCCTGTGCCGTAGGTCGCTATGACCGGCGCAGTCTGCTGCAGAGTGGCCGGTGCCGTGTAGGTGAAGGGGAACTCGTCGAGCTCCACGTTCCATCCGGCGGCTTCCAGCGTGTCCACGACATAGTCGACGCTGGCCTCGTAGCCATCTGTCCCGGCTGCCCGGTTCCCGTCGTTGGCATCGGCCGCGGCCTGGAGGGCTGCCTGGTGGGCGCGTACGCCCTCTACCCGCACGCATTCGATCAGCTTCTCGTAGGTGTTGTTGGTCCTGGTGTCGCAGGCGTTCTGTGATGGCGCCGCAGATGCCGTACCCATCGGTAGAACCATGGTCAGCAGCAAAGCTGCGATCCATGCGATCCTGACCTTGGGGCGTCGAAGCGCGCTTGACCGTCTCGTCATGAGTCCCGTCCTCCGTCGCGAAAGGGGTGATTGCCACCCCACTCTCCTGGGAGGAGCATACGCTTTGGCTCGTGCAGGTGACGAGTGGATCCAGAGTGTTGTTATCGAGCACCGAGAGTGCGGTTCACGGCGCCACTGCGATGTCGGGCAGCGGGCTGTCGACGAGGACACGTTCGAGCCAGGGGCGGAACTCCGCCAGGGTGGCCGACTCCCAGCCGCTGGTGTCGTCGCGTCCGGGGCAACCGTCGTCGTCGTAGGCGATCGCCACCATCGTCACGATGCTGTCGCCGACGATCGTGGCGTACTGGAGGTTCAGCTCCGATGGTGAGCCGTTGGCGAGGCGGCCCTCGAACCCGTAGAACACACCGGCCCCGCCTATGGGGAACGACTCCGCGTCCAGCGGTGTGAATTGGTAGTCGGCGCCGCAACCGGCGGCACGGTCGTCGCCGAGCGACTCGATGAACCCTTCGGCGAACCTGCGCAGATTCGTCGCAGCGTCGTCAGAAGGATCCAGGTCGTCGAACGACGACATGGAGTAGGCCATCGCATCGATCGTTCCCACGGTGTCGCCATGGCGCTCGACACAGAGCAAAGGAGCGTCTCCCTCGCATGCGTGGACTGCCCATCCGCCTTCGAACTCGGCGACGACGGCTGGATCGAACCAGTCGACAGCCTGACGTTCGAAGCTCGGGAGAGTGGTGCTCGTCGAAGTGCTCGCCGGCGCAGATGTGGGTGTCTCCACCTCCGGGAACTGCACCGACGAGCTGCAAGCGGCGAGGACGAGGATTGAAAGGATGCTCGATACGAGCAGGTTGCGGCGGCGCATGGTTTCACTCTCTTCGAAATGGTGATTTCGAAGAGATCCGACGTCGCCCTCCCTGGGTTGGCTCCCGTCAGCCGTTGATGATCACCACGGGGCAGTGGGCGTGTCGTGCGATGGTCTCGACTCGGGGGCCCAGGTGGAGCCTGGCTGTGCCGGTACGTGCTCCAGTGCCCAGAACGATCAGATCGGCATCCTGCGCCAGCGCCTCCTCGAGCACTCCGGTCTCCACGTCCATTGCCTCTACCACCCGGGTCGCGACGGTCCGATCCAGATCGGTTGCCAGTGTCCTCACCTGGTCCGTCACGTCGACCGCCAAACCCGGCATCGCACCGGTACGCGTCGGGACGCTCACGTGAACGGCGACGATGGCGGCGTCGACACTCGAGATCGCAAAGGCGAGGTCCAGCGCCCGGTTCGAGTTTGCGGTGCCGTTCACAGGAACGACGATCCTCCGTGGTTCCCACGTGTCATCGACCGTGTCTCCCTTGACCACGATCGACGGGCACGGAGCGAACCTGATGACGTCATCGATCAGCGGACCGAACAGCCGCCCATCTTCGTCGGCCATCGTCGGAACCCCCACCATGAGAAGTCCGTAGCCGTGAGCAGCCTCTTTTCGAATGACGTCCGCCGGATTCCCGGCAGTCGCGACCCGCAAGGTGGTGGCGTCTTGATCGAAGAAGGCTCTCAAGCTGCGGAGGTACGTCATGGCCGCTTCCTTGGATGTGTTCTGTGCCACCGCCAGCAGCGTCGTCGAGGTCGAGTGCGTCTCTGCGAGGCGTCTTGCGAGCGTTGCCTGAATCACCTGGGTACCGACCACATTCGTGCGCGGTCTCACCGGGATCAGCATTCTCAAGACCCCGGCTGTGAAGGTGCGGTTGACTGCCTCCTGCTTCGCCAATCGTCTCTCTTCCTCGGGGTTGGGCTCGATCCGGCGGAGTGCCACCCGCAGCCCGATCGGCGCCATCAGCGATGTGACCACGGACATCACCACGATCACCGAGAACATGGCCCCACTGAGGATCCCCACGGACAGACCGATCGACGCCACGATGATCCCGAGTGCGCCGCGTGCGTTGAGTCCGGCGCCGTACGCCAGCGATGACCAGTGACTCTGGCCCGACAGGTATCGGCCGCCCAGATAGGCTCCGGCCACCTTGCCGAACGTTGCGACCAGGATCACGGCGATCGTCACCACCAGCAGGTCGGGCTGCAGCACCGCGCCCACGTCGACCTTCAGCCCGGCGGTGGCGAAGAAGATCGGGGCGAACACCCCGAGAGCGGCAGCTTCGATCGTGTGGATCACAGAGGACGGAACCCGCGGCAGAGCGCCGAAGAGGATGCCGACCGCAAATGCCCCGAGAACAGGCTCGAGATGGAGGGCCTGGCTGAAGGCGCCCCAGGCGAACGCCAACACCACGATCAGTGACAGGACGGTGTGATCTCCCCGGATTCGATCCTGTACCAGGTCCAATGCGCGTCCCATGAGCCAGCGGCCCACAGTTGCCGTCACGACGACGAAGACGATCACCGATGCAACCGAACCGACGAGCGCACTCACCCCGATCGTCGTTGCGCCGGCCAGCCCGGTCACGAGGCCGAGCATCGTCCATCCGAGGATGTCGTCGACCATGCCGGCGGCCAGCATCGTCTGGCCGATGGCCTGGCGCATGAGGCCCATGTCCATGAGGACCTTGGCCAGCACGGGGATGGCCGACAGCGCGAGAGCAGTGGCCAGAAACATCGCAAAGAGTGGACGTCGTTGTGGGTCGGCGAGCAGGTCGGTCGGAATGACGAATGCCAGCGCCAGACCGCTGGCGAATGGAACCACCAGGCCTCCGATCGCGATGCCCGATGCCACTCCCATCCGCTGCCGGATCAGAACGAGGTCGGTTTCGAGCCCGGTGACGACCATGAGCAGCATCACACCGATCAGAGACACGACTTCGAGAAGGTGGCCTTGAACGGCGGTCTGCGGCAGGACCCATTCACCGATCGCCGGAACCCATCCGGAGAGCAGAGAGGGACCGAGCACGATACCCGCCAGGATCTCGCCGATGACTGACGACTGACCCATGCGCTGGGCGGCGATTCCCATTGCCCGCGCCACGGCGAGCAGGACGCCCACCTGGATGACCAATTGAAGGACTTCGTCGTGGCTCGCCGCGCCGAATACCTCGCTCAAAGGTCTGACTCCTTCGGTCCAGTCGGATGTGAGGTCTTGATCAAAGCATGGCCACCGGACGCCGCGGGCTGTCGGAGGCCAGATTCATCATGGCCATGGCAAGGCGCTCCGGTTGGTCGGCGATGCAGTGGGGAAGGTGCCGATCGACGTCGGCGATGCTCGACACGTCGACCAGGTCGTTGGTCGCGAGGGCACCTCGACGGGCCACTTGGGGACAGATCCGGTGCGTCACGATTGTCCAGGAGGCAGGTGACGCCTCCATGGCCTCTTCGAGGGCAGCAGCGACGTGCTGTGGGATGAAGGCGGTGGCGATCACGAGATTGCCGGGAGACAGCTCCGGTGCCACGTGATGGATCCTCCAGCGCAACACATCGAACGCGCCGCTGACGCCGGGGCGCGTGCTGCACCAGCACGGCCCTAGACGGACGTTCCATATCTGTCGTGTAGACGTCATGGTCGCACTCCTTCCATAAGCGGCGGTTCACCAACGCTCGGTTCCACGCCTGCAAGCCCCAACCCGACCACCGTGTCGCCCGGCTTCAACTCGGTGATGCGCGAGGCGAGGCGGCGATTCGATCCGCGGCCCGAAACCAGGGGCAAGAAGCTGCCGTCGTGCCATGCCGGCCCGTCGCCCACCAGGAGCGGGTCGTCGAGTTGGAAGCTCATCTCCTGAGCGACCCCGGCGCGTATCGCAGCGTCCCACGAGGTGGTGTCGGGGAGGGGGAGGATGTCGACGCCGACGTCGTCGAGCAGATGCCCGAGCCCGTCGGCGTGATCTGTCGTGAGGATGACTCCCACCTCGGGGACGCCGAGATCACGTGCGCTTCGGGCTGCCAGCAGGTTGACCTCGGGGTTCGAGGTGGCAGCGATGAAGATCGCCGTCTCCTCGATACCTGCATGCCGCAGAGAGAGATCGTCGAGGACGTTGCCATGGACAGCCTCGAGCCCCTCGAGTTTGGCCTCCGCGACGTTGGCGCGGTTGGTGTCGATGAGAATCACCGGACCCGAAGGGCGCATGAGCCGAGCGACAACCCGAGCGAGAGGGTGAGCTCCTGCGACGAGGATCTTGCGACGCGACCCGGTACGTTCCAACTCGTCTCTGTCGTCGAGCCACTTCACGCCCTTGGTGAGGAGAATCGGGACGGACGCCGTGGTCACGATCGCCATCACAACCAGAACGGAGAACACGGTGACATCGATCAGTCCCGCCTCGAGTGCCAGCTCGGCCACGATGATCTCGACCGCGCCACGCCCGTTCATCCCGGCGCCGATGACCAGTCCTTCCCTCCATCCGCGTCCCGACATCCCGTAGAACATCGCGGTGCCGGCGATCTTGCCGATGGTGGCCAGCGCCACGACGCCCAAGAGCAGTGGCAAATGGGTGCGGAAGATGTCGAGCGTCACCAGGTAGCCGGCCGATACGAAGAACAGAGGTGCGAGTGTTCCCACGGAGACGGTCTCGAGGCGCCTCCGGACCTCCCGGCTCAACCGCGCGCCCAACACCCGCTCGGATACGACGAGGCCGAACACGAAAGACCCGAGAATCGCATGGAAACCGGCGAGCTCCGCCAGCCATGCGAACAGCAGACCACCGGTCAACAACACCGCATAGATCAGCGCCGCCTCGGGCTTTTGAGGGAGTCGAGCGACCAGTCGGGGCACCACGAACTTGCCGAGCAGGATTGCGGTGAGGGCGAAGGCGACCGCGCCCAGCCCTGTAGTGATTGCAAAGACCCACAACGGCTGATCGGTCCCGGTCGACCCGAGGACCATCGAGAAGGCGACGAGGACCATCACGTCGGAGATGAGGGCGCCAGCCATCAAGACGTAGGCGATGCGGGTGTCGAGGATCTTCAGGTCGATCAGCAGGCGCGACTTGGTTGCGAGGGAGGTCACGCCCATTGCGAGCCCGGTGAAGATCGCCTCGGGCATGGTCCTGCCCATGGCGAGCATGAAGCCGAAGCCGGCGATGGCGGGAACGAAGAAGCCACCGAGGGCGGCGGCCAGGCCGCTGCCCGAGACCGCCTTGAGCCGGCTCGGGTCGATGTGCATCCCGATCAGCATCATCATGACCAGCACGCCGAACTCGCCGAGGAGAGCCACGGTTTCGGAAGGGCGGAGCAGGCCGAGCAGCGGGGGGCCGAGGATGATGCCACCGATCAACTCGCCGAGGACCGGCGGATAGCCGATTCGAGAAGCCAGCCGTCCACCGGCCACTGCCGCCAGCAGGGTGGCGGCGAGGATCAGGATCTCACCGTGCATGGTTCTCCGCTGCGCTCGCTTGGCGACACTGTGACCGTCAGAGATGACTTCTCTTTGACGGACATGCGCGAAGATCGTGACAAGATCTGGTGCGACCGCGTCGTGGAAGTCACGATGTCGGTCACAATGGAGCGCGACACATGACGACCAACGCTGCGCCGCCCTTGATCCTCGTCGTCGAAGACGACGACCGAATTCGTGCTGCGCTGCGGCTCGCTCTGGTCGACGAGGGTTATCAGGTGGAGGCGGTGGTCGATGCCGAGTCGGCGCTCCAGTTCGTGGCCGGTACGCGCCCGGCGCTCATGCTGGTGGACCTGATGCTCCCCGGTCTCGACGGGTTCGAGCTGTGCCGACAGATTCGGGCTGCAAGCACAATTCCGATCATCGTCGTGTCCGCCCGCGACGACAGCCATGATGTGGTCGCCGGCCTCGAAGCGGGGGCGGACGACTACGTCACCAAACCGTTCGTGTTCAAGGAGTTGGCGGCGCGGATCCGGGCAAACCTGCGTCGACGGCGGCCCGTCGACGGTGGTCCCGATGAGACCGACGTCATGGAGTTCGGCGATCTTCGCATCTCCGTGGATCAGGGAACCGCCTGGCGCGGAGGTGCGGAGCTCCAGTTGACCGCTACCGAGTTTCGACTGCTCCATGAGTTCGCGACGAATCCCAAGCGAGTCTTCAGCCGGGAACAACTTCTCAACTCGGTGTGGGGCTACGACTTCTTTGGAGATCAAAGAATCGTGGACGCCCACATCAGACGGCTCCGGACCAAGCTCGAAGATGATCCGTCCAACCCGCGTCACGTCGTCACGGTGCGTGGGCTTGGCTACCGGTTCGAACCCGGCGCCGGTGGCTGAACGCAGTCGCCTCGGGCTCCGGGCACGTCTGACACTGTCGTTGGCCCTCGTGGTGATGTCCGCCGCCATCGTGATCGCCGTCGGGACGATGGTCGGCGCACGGGCGACCTTGCTCTCGGAGTTCGAAGAGCGTGCTGTCGACCAGACACTCGTGAATGCGCGTCTGGTCGCCGGGACGTTGCAGACCGACGAGGTGGACGAGACCTCCCTGTTGGCGGCCTTGCGGCCCCCCGTTCGCTCGCGCCCGCTGCTGTGGCGCAGCGGCGACTGGTACTCGGCCTCGCTTCAGGTGCGGAGCGACGACATCCCCGACCGGATGCGCGAGGATGTGATCGCCGGGATGCCGCTGGTACAGCGTGCTGCCACGCCGGCCGGCCCGATCCTGGCGATCGGAGTACCGATCGAAGTCGGTACGTCGGCCTATTTCGAGATGTTCGACTTGGAGTCGCTCGCGTCGTCCCTGGTGGCCCTCGGGCGAACGCTGGCCGTGGTGGGGGCAGCCGCCACCGTGTTCGGTGCGGCCATCGGACGTTGGGTCTCTGGCCGCGTCCTGCGACCGGTTGGACAGGTGTCGGAGATCGCGGAGCGGATCGCCGGTGGATCGCTCGACGCCCGGCTCGACCTGAGTCTTGATCCCGATCTGACGCTTCTGGCTTCGTCGTTCAACAGGATGGCGGATGCACTCGCCGATCGAATCGCACGCGAGGCGAGGTTCGCTTCCGACGTGAGTCACGAGCTCCGCTCACCGCTCACCACCCTCGTGACTGCGGTGTCGGTGTTGGAGGGACGCCGGAACGAGCTGTCGACGGAGGGCGCGGAAGCCCTCGATCTGATCTCTGCGGACGTCCGGCGGCTGCGCCAAACGGTGCTCGACCTCCTGGAGATCTCCCGACACGATGCGGGCGTGGTGGAGGTCGAGCTCGAGCTGACGGCCGTGGGGCAGGCGGTGCGCCGGGTGGCCACCCGTCTCGGCCATGCGGCCGATGTGGTCGTCGTCGAGCCTGGCGCGCTGGGGGCGACGGTGGCCGTCGATTCGAGACGGCTCGAGCGTGTGATCGCCAACTTCGCCGGCAATGCGGCGACCCATGGGGGTGGCCTCACCCGGATCCACGTCAGCGCCGATGGCACTGCAGCGTTCATCGCAGTCGAGGACCGAGGGCCGGGGATCCCTGCCCACGAGCGGGCTCTCGTGTTCGACCGTTTCGCCCGAGGGGTGTTGTCGCGACGGCGATTGAGCACCGACGGGACAGGTTTGGGGCTTGCGCTGGCCGCCGAGAACGCCAAGCTGCTCGGCGGTGCGGTCTATGTGGACGACAGCTACGAGCCCGGGGCTCGCCTGGTTCTCGAGTTGCCATTGGTGGACGCATGAGAAGGCTCGCACTGGCTGTGGTCCTGACATTGGTCGCCGCTTGTGGCATCCCGGTCGAGGACCAACCGCGCGCGCTCGACAGAGAACTGGAGTCCGACATCGTCGACCCCGGCGCCGAGGGGGGTGAGCTGCCGGTCATCGCCGAGGTGTATTTCGTGACCGGTGACCGGTTGGTCGCCGTTACGCGGCAGATCGCCGACTCCGACCCGGGGACGGTGGTTCGCGCGTTGTTGAGGGGTCCGATCGCGGCCGAGAACGGCTTGTCGATCAGATCGGCGATTCCACCAGAGACCCGTGAGCTCGGTGCTCACGTGGTCGACGGCGTCGCCACCGTCGATCTCAGCCGTGAGTTCACACTCGTGGGCGGGGATGAAGAGATCCTCGCTGTCGCCCAGATCGTGGCCACCGTTGCCGCGCTCGACGACGTCGACGGTGTGGTGTTCGCCATCGAGGGGACGCTTCGGCCGGCGCCGGTCGCCGAAGGCCAGCTGGTGGAACGCCCGCTCGTCCCGGCGGACTTCACCGACCTGTTGACGCGGTGAACTGCCGATCGCCTGCCTGTGCGTTCTGGATCGATCGAATGCCGGCACAGCGCCCCGCGACGGTCAGCCGGCGCGGCGCAGACCCTCGAGGGCATGACCGAGGTCGAGTTGCCATGCCGGCATGAAGAACCAATGTCCACATACGCCGATGACCTTTGCCATGATGACGCCGCCGTCGGTGGACGGCCACATCTCTTCACGCTCGATCGACGCCACTGCCTGGCAGCCTGATTCCGGACAGATGGTGAAATGTGTGGACATGACGCACTCCTGATGGTGCCCCGGGTCGGCGCGTAGGCCGGGCCTGACGACCCTGACCTGGCGCCGGATCCTGAACATCGTGCTTTCTCTTCGTGTCGGCAGCTAGAAACAGACGTTGCGAGATGGAGTCTGATACGCGTTGCGATGACTCGGCGCTCCCACACGATGGGTTCAGTCGGGAAGCGCGTTCGTCCGGGCGATCTCGCCGAGATGACGCGACGACGGCTTGGGGAATCTCTGCTGTGTGGCCCGGTCGACACCGATCAGGCCGAACTGCATTCGGTAGCCGTGAGCCCACTCGAAGTTGTCGAACGCCGACCAGTGGATGTAGCCCTTCAGCGGGATGCCGTCTTCGACGACCTGGTGAAGTGCTCGGAGCGCTTCGGTGATGAACTCGACCCGCTCGGCGTCGTCGGTGGCAGCGATGCCGTGTTCCGTGACGATGATGTCCTTCCCCGGCAGGATCTGCGCGGCGCGTCGCACGGTGACGGCGACAGCCTCGGGACGCCACTCGTAGCCCATGTCTGTGCGCCGTACGTCTGGGCCGTGAGAGGTGTCGGCGAAGTCGTCGGTGTTGTGTCGAATCACGCGGGGTAGCCCCATGCGCCGTACCGGTGCCCATCCCACCAGCACGCGGATCAGCGGCGACATCCACCGTCGCGGGAGGATCTGTGCGCGGGTGTAGGTCTGCACGCCCACGAAGTCATCGGGCCCGCAGACCTCGAAGAACACGTCCTCGTTGAACTTCCGGAGGTACTCCATCAACGGGCGCCCGGCTTCGTTCGCCTCGTATTCGATCATGGCGTGGGTCAGCCCGACCTTCGCCTCAGGACGAACGGTCTTGATGGCATCCCGCCCGGCGACGTGGCAGAGGCGGAGCTCGTTGATGGAACGATGCCACGAGTCCATGTCGGTCGTCCCCGGCGGCCATCCGAATGCACCCAGGTAGCCACCCGTGGCGAGGATGCCGGGTTCATTGACGGTGCAGTACCAGTCGACGAGGTCCTCCATGGATGTGACCACCGCCCGGCAGTAACGGTCGAAGAGGGCAGGAGCCTCTGTCGACAGGAAGCCACCCTTGTGGGCGAACCACCGCGGGATCGTGAAGTGATGCAGCGTCACGAAGGGGATCATTCCTTCGCGGCGGACGGCTGCCGCCACCGCCCGGTAGTGGCGCAGCGCCTCAGGGTCGAAGCGGCCCTCCTCGGGCTCGATCCTGGCCCACTCGACAGAAAACCGGTAGACGCCGAATCCCAGTTTGGACAGCATCGCAATGTCGTCTGGGTAGCGGTGGAAGTGATCGATGGCCTGCCCGCTCGGCTCGGCCACCGGTGCGTCGGCCTTCAGCTCCCAATCCCACCAGTCGGAGTTCGAGTTGTCGCCTTCGACCTGATGTGCCGCCGTGGCGGTACCCCACATGAAGCCGGGAGGAAACTCGAGTGCCATGGGGCGATCCTAAACCCGGCCGTTTCTCGGCCCGCAACGGATCACAGATTCCGAATGCCCTTGGCCAGGTTGGCGATGATCGCTATCGCCGAACCCACGATCGCCACGATCAGAACCACGCGCGTGAGCACCTCCCACGGGCCGGAGTACTCGGTGTAGTCGAACGGGAATACCGCCAGCACCCTGGCAGAGGAGACCATGGTGAAGACACTCTGAAAGGCGTCGCCGAACCCCCGGAACCATGTGGGGTCGTAGGCGATGTAGGCGACGTTGGCGAGAATGGCCACGATGATCGAGGTCGCGACCAGGCCCTGGGCCCGTGTCCAATCCTCTGTGATGAACGGTGGCCAGCCCCACTCGAGGATGTTGAAGACGATCCACAGCACCACCAGGTTGATCCCGATAGACAGGGCGTACCCGAAACGGCGTCCGACCTGCTTCAAGGCCTCAACGGGTGGCCTGTCCTGCATGGTCTGCATCGACGGCTCCCTTCTGCGTTCTCCTGCCATGGTGGAACTCGGCTCTGAACCTGACTACCGCCGATCGTCACTTCGATGGAGGCGCCGCTGTCAGCGCCGGCAGACGGGCACAATGTGCGGGTGCTCCGGTTCGGCATATCTCACACACCCGACGACGGTTTCGACGACGAGGCGTTTCTCGACGACCTGGTTGCTCGTGGACACACGGCGTTCGAACTTGCCTTCACGGCCGGATTCCCATGGAAAGAACGACGCTGCGAGCGGTTCGGAGCCCTGGCGGCCGAAAGGGGTATCGCGGTCTCGATCCACGCCCCGTACTTCGCCGTGCTCACGATCCCCGACGAAGACCGCTCGAAGCAATGTGTGGCCGCCCTCGAACACACCATGAAGCTGTGTGCCGCGCTGGGAGGGACGGTGGTGTGCGCACACCTGGGCTCGAGAGGCGATCACTCGCCTGACGAGCTCATGGCGATGATCTCGGCCCGCCTCGATTGGATCGGTTCAAAAATCGGTCACCTCGATGTCGCGCTCGGACTCGAGACCTCCGGCACCCATGACGGGTTCGGCACGTTGGGAGACATCGCCCTTCTCGCAGGCGTCTATCCGTTCGTGCGACCGCTGATCGACTGGGCACATGTGCACACGGTGACCGGCGGTGCGCTGACCGAGCCGGAGGCTTTTGAGGCAGTGTTCGGTTTCCTCGGCGAGAACGTCGACGGATGGAAGATGGCTCCCCTCCAAACTCAGTTCTCCGACAACATCTTCGGCCCGAAGGGCGAGATCAAGCACACCGTCTACGGCGAGGGGACCCTTCGCGTCGGTCCGCTGGTGGTGGCGGCAGACCGGGCCGGCTACGACATGGTGGTCATCTCCGAGTCCCGCGACGACGCGAGCCACCGTGCGATCCAGGCCGAGGTCGAGGCGGCAATCGCCGGCCTTCCGGCTCACCGGGCCGGCTCTCCCATCGCCACCACCCTGTCGGCCGCACCGGAGCCGGTGCACGTCGTGGCCGAGAAGGGCGGGAAGTCCCGCTTGGTCGGTGGCCCGCGTTCGCTGATGCTCTCGAACCTCGACAAGGTGTTCTTCCCCGATGGGACCACCAAGGGCGATCTGATCCAGTACTACGCCTCTGTGGCGCCCCTGCTGTTGCCCCACCTCGCTCGCCGTCCCATATCCATGTCGCGCTATCCCGACGGAATCGAGGGCCAGTCGTTCTACGAGAAACGTGCGCCCGGGCATCAACCCGATTGGATGAAGAAGGGTGTCGTGGCCTCGGAGTCGATGGGCGGCGAGATCGACTTCCTCCTGGCCTCCGATCGGGAGTCGTTGATGTGGTTCGCCAACATGGGATGCATCGAGATGCACCCTTTCCACTCGCGGGTGTCGAGCCTCGAGCGGCCCGACTACGCCATCTTCGATTTCGACCCGGCCGAAGGGTCGACGTGGGATCAGGTCGTTGCAGGAACCATGCTTCTGCGGCAGGCGCTGGATGGTCTCGGCTTGTCGGGATACCCGAAACTCTCTGGTTCGCGTGGCATGCATGTCTACGTCCCGCTTGCTCCGGTCCACACCTACGAGCGTGTGCGCCGATTCGTCGATGGAGTCGGCCGCTTGCTTGCCGCGGCGAACCCCGACGACATCACCATGGAGCTCAACATCCCCAAGAGGGCCGGCAAGGTGTTCGTCGACGCCAACCGCAACGCCGCCGGACAGACCGTGGCCTCCGTCTACTCGGTACGCCCCCGTCCGGGTGCCCCGGTCTCGGCGCCACTGACCTGGGACGAGGTCGAGACCATGCGGAACGGTGACATCGACATCCGCAATCTCTGGGCCCGGGTGTCGGATCGAGGCGATCTGTTCAGGCATGTCCTCATCGGACGCCAGACCCTGGATGCGGCGGAGGCTGCGCTGGGGCTGAGCTCTGATGGGTAGCGGGAGACGAGAGAGGTCGGTGGCGAGCTCAGTCGATCGTCTCTCACGAACCGGGAGGCCGGTGGTCGATCGATTCGTGTGGGTTCTCGGGGTCGGATCGCCGCCACCTCGCTGATCGAAGGCGCCCGCTTCCTCGCCGGCAGCTGTCGCGAAAGAGGGATTGCTCCCTTCATCACATGGCGGTTGCTGCCGACAGGACCCCGGTGACGAGCTTTGCGACTGCTGGTGAGATTCGTGGCCCTTGGCGGGTTGGCGTCCCCCACTGGCGGGCGGCGTGGGCGGCAATGTCGTCGCCGCTTCGTGCGTTCTGGCTGCTGATCGTGAGTTGGGCCCTGGTGGCCGCCATCGTGCTGGCAGCTCAGGTGGGCAGCACCGACTTTCTGTACTGGTTCTCGACTTGGACGTATGCGTTTGTTCCGGCAGGAGCCGGGCTCGTCCTGGTTTGGGCCGCATCGGTGGGATGGCGACCGGGGTCGACGGGGTGGAGGCTGATCGGCCTCGGTGTCCTCTCCTGGGGCCTGGGCGAGCTGATCTGGGTGTCCTACTCGGGGCTGCTCGGGGTCGAGGTGCCCTATCCAGGGTGGGCGGACGTGTTCTACGTAGGCGCGTATCCGCTCGTATTCGCCGGCGTGCTGCTGCTTCCCCATGTACACGCCCGGAAGTGGGAGCGGGTCCGTCTCAGCCTGGATGCGCTGGCGGGAACGGTGGCGGTGACGGCGATCATGTGGACGTTCTACCTCAAGGACCTCATCTACCTCGACCCAGAAGCCGGCCTTTGGGAGAACACGATCAACCTGGCGTATCCGGTGGGGGATCTGATCCTGCTGGTCGGGCTGTTGGTGCTTGCCACGCGGCGTTCGCAATACCAGTTCGACGGCCGGCTCCTCATGCTGGCACTGGCGACGCTGCTCACGACCGTCGCCGACATCGCCTATGTCTTTCAGGTCGAGGCCGGCACCTATGTCGACGGTGGCCGGCTCGACGCTCTCTGGCTCGTGGACTACGGGCTGTACGCGGTGGTGGCCCTGCTGGTCGCAGGCCCGGCGAGGCTGAAGGAACAGGCCGATCGGCCTGGCCGGCTCTGGCCGATGATCGCCCCCTACACCGCGATCGCGCTCCTCTTCGCCCTCACCATGGGTGAGCTGGGCGGACAGGCCACGGTCCTCCAAGCAGCCACCGCGGCGGTTGGGCTCCTGATCATCGCCCGCCAGGGCGTTGCCATTCGCGAAACCCGCGAGGTGGTCGAGAAGCAACGCAACGACCTTGTCGCCTCGATCTCCCACGAGTTGCGCACGCCCCTCACCGCCATGGCGGGGTTTACCGAGATCCTCGACACCGAACCCAACCTCGACCCCGCCGACAAGGCGGAGATGATCTCGATCGTCAGCTCCCAAACCAGACACCTCATCCGCATCGTCGGAGACCTGGTCGAAGTCGCCCGCGACAAACTGGAATCGATGACCCTCAACTTCGCCACCGTCGACGTCGCCGAGCTGGTCGGCTCCGCCATCGGCATGCTCACCAACGGCGCCTCTGCCGCCCACATCACCACCAACATCCCCACCGGGCTCGCCATCACCGGCGACCCTGACCGTCTCCGCCAAGTCCTGGTCAACTACCTCACCAATGCCGGTCGCTACGGCAAGGGCGCCGTCGAAGTCCACGCCCATCGACGCGCCAATGGCGAGACCATCATCGAGGTGCACGACAACGGACCGGGCATCCCCAAGAAATTCGAGGTCTCCATCTGGGACCGCTTCGAACGTGGCGCCCACACCTATCTCAGCAGGGTCCAGGGCTCCGGACTCGGGCTCGCCATCGCTCGCCAACTCGTCGCAGCCCACGGCGGCCACACCGGCCACCACCCCTCGGAGAGACTCGGCGGAGCCTGCTTCTGGCTCACCCTCCCCAAGGTCGCCATCGCCGAGCTGTCCACATCCACCGCCCAGCCCGTTCCTGCACGCTGAACGATCCATCGCCTCAGTCGTTCCGGCCGCCACGGCGTCCACGCGCAAGTGTTTCAATCGTTGAGGTAGCTCACAGCACGCTATTCGACTGCAAGCTAGCGTGAGCCGCGTTGGCTGCGATCGAGGAATTCATGGATCTGCCGGATAGGGCGCAGGTGGTGATCGTCGGTGGAGGGGTGATCGGTTCGAGCGTCGCCTACCACCTGACGCAACTCGGCTGGTCCGACACGGTTCTCCTCGAGCAGAGCAAACTCACCTCGGGAACGACGTGGCATGCGGCGGGTCTGATCGTGTCCGGGGGGATGACGACCGAGACATCGGCCTGGATGGCGAAGTACACCCGAGACCTGTATGAGGTTCTCGAGGAAGAGACTGGCCTGTCGACCGGATTCCGACCCGTCGGCTACATCCAGACCGGAGCGTCTGCAGAACGAATCCACAAGCTCCGCCGCGAGGCCGACTTCCTGCGCTGCCTCGGCATCGAACGTGAGGAGATCTCAGCGGACGAGGTCCAGGCGATGTGGCCGATGCTCGACGCGAGTGACATCATTGCCGGCTTCTTCACAGCCAACGAAGGGCGGGCGGATCCCGCCAACTGTGCGATGTCCCTGGCGAAGGGGGCTCGTCTCGGTGGGGTACGGGTCGTCGAGGACACCGCAGTCACGGGCTTCACCATGGCGCGGGGACGCGTGGTTGGAGTGCAGACCTCGCGAGGCGACATCGAATGCGACTACGTCGTCAACTGTGGAGGAATGTGGGCCCGACAGATCGGTGCCATGGCAGGGGTATCGGTGCCTCTCCAAGCAGCCGAGCATGCCTATCTGATCACGGACCAGGTCGACTCGACGACCCCCGACATGCCGATCCTCGAGGATCCGGACCGCTACGCCTACTACCGAGAGGAGACCGGTGGTCTCATGGTGGGACTGTTCGAACCCGTGGGTGCTCCCTGGAGCCTCACGGGCGTGCCGGCCGATTTCAGCTTCGGCGAGATCGCCAATGATTGGGACCGCCTGGCACCGTTCCTCGAACTGGCCATGGAGCCTCTCCCGATCTTGAAGGAGGTCGGCATCCGCAAGCTCTTCACCGGGCCGGAGAGCTTCACACCTGACAACGCCTCGCTGATGGGCCCATCTCCCGAAGTCGAGAACTTCTGGGTCGCCGCCGGGTTCAACTCCCTTGGCATCCTGCTCGGGGGCGGTGCAGGGAAGATCATCGCCGATTGGATGGTCGCGGGTCTGCCGCCCGTGGACGTCACCGAGGTGGACATCGCCCGGGCGGTGCCGGCTCACACCACTCGCCGGTTCCGAGAGGCCCGAACCGTCGAACTGCTGGGGCGGCTTCACTCGACGGGATCATGGCCGCACTCACATCCGGAGCGGGCGCGAAACGCCCGTCGATCGGTTCTCCACGACCGCCTCGACGCGGCCGGGGCGCGTTTCAGTGAGTCGTCGGGCTGGGAGAACACCAGTTGGTTCGGCCCACCCGGAATCGAGATTCCCTTCATCCAGTCTCATGGACGTCAGGGGTGGTGGAGCTTTCACGAAGCCGAGCATCATTCGACCCGCAATGACGTGGCGCTCTATGACATGTCTTCGATGTCGAACTTCGTGGTGGAAGGCCCTGACGCCGAACGGATCCTCAACCGTCTCAGCGGGAACAACGTCGCGGTCGAGCCCGGGAAGTGTGTGTACACCCAGTGGATGAACCCGGCGGGGAGGATCCTCGCCGATCTCACCGTTACTCGTCTCGCCGATGACCGGTTCATGGTCGTCGTCGCCGAGGGATTCCACCGCCGCGTCGAGACCATGATGCGGCGCTCTATCGGCCCGGACGACCGCGTTTCCGTCATGGATGCAACTTCGGGGATCACGATGATCAGCCTCCAGGGACCCAAGTCACGAGCATTGCTCTCGAAGATCACCGACGCCGACCTGTCCAACGAGGCGTTTCCCTATTTCACGGCTCAGGAGATCGACCTGGAGTTTGCACTCGGGTGGGCCTTCCGGATGAGCTTCGTCGGCGAGCTCGGATGGGAGCTCTACGTGCCCGCAGAGTTCGCCCTGGGTGTGTACGACGCCCTCGTGCGGGAAGGAGAGGCGTTCGATCTAGCCCACGCCGGGATGGAGACGCTCGAGAGCACACGAACCGAGGCCGGTCGCAAGGACTATGGCCTGGACATGGAGAACACGGACTCCCCCCTCGAGGCCGGCCTCGGATTTGCGGTCGACTTCGACAAGCCGGGTGGCTTCGTGGGACGCGACGCGCTCCTGGCCGACAGAGAAGCAGGACCTCTGGGACGGAGGCTGGTTCAGTTTCTGCTCACGGACCCCGACCCGCTGCTCTACGGCGAAGAGCCGGTCTTTCGGGATGGCGAGCGAGTCGGATACCTCCGCTCGGGCAACTACGGGCACACGCTCGGAGGAGCCATGGGGTTCGGCTACGTGGAGCACGAGGGCGGGGTCACGGCCGACTACGTTCGGGACGGTGCCTACGAGATCCAGGTGGCCGGTGAGCTGATTCCCGCTCGAGCATCGCTGCGACCGATGTACGACTCCACGGGTGATCGCGTCCGGATGTGATCCAGTGGCCCCCCGGTGGCGGAGCCGGCCGCTCCGGAAAATCCACGGGATGGCAGTAGCGAGGGTGGCTGCCCGGTTGCTGTCGGCGGCGATACCGAGATGGACACGACACGGCCGAACACGGAACACAACGCTCGCGCCTCTTCGATCGCCTCGAACCGGACCGGCAGGCGAGGGAGTACCTCGGGTTCTCGCAGGGGATCTGGGACCGCAGCACGAATTCCGGCTGCACGTTGGCGTCTCGACGAGAGACCCGTTCTCATGAAGGGAGCCTCGTGAACTCGCCACGGAGGGTGCGGCGCGCATAGTCTCCTGGCCATGGACCTCTATGCCCGAGTCAACATCCTCGACGGACGCTCGGTCCGTCTGCCACACGGGAACGTCGCAGCCGCGATTGCCCTCGATGCTGATCCGCTGGGTCGGGTCAACGCATGGATCGAAGCAGGTGCCGATCGGATCCACATCGTGGACCTCGACGCCGCCGCCTACGGTGACTATCGGAACCGCCGTCTCATCGACCAGATCGTCAAGGAGGCGACGGTACCGGTCCAGGTGGCGGGAGGCATCCGCTCTCACGTGGAGGCGGCGCGCCTGATCGATGCGGGCGCATGGCGGATCGTGATGGGGACGGCGGCGATCGAAGACCAGAACATGGTCTGGGACCTGTGTCGCGAGAATGCCGATCGGATCGTGGTTTCGGTCGATGTGCGGCCTGATGGGGAGATCGCCACTCGTGGGTGGACCATGAACTCGGGTCGATACCTCGAGGAGGTACTCATCGAGATGTCTTCCGCCGGTGTCGCTGCATTCCTCGTGGCCGAGGCCGGAAGGGACGCGCTGGAGTCGCCGAGCGATCTCAAGACTTTGTCCGAGGCCCTGGCAACGGTCGAGCAGCCGGTGATCGCCTCCGGCGGGGTGAGCGACCTCGACGATCTGCGGCGACTTCTGGCTCTCGAGCAGTCGGGGAGGAGACTCGCCGGCGTGATCGTCGGCCGGGAGGTGACCCACGGTCGTTTCACCATCGAAGAGGCGAAGGCAGTCATCTCAGAAGGCCCGCCCACGGCGGACGTCGAGACGGTGGCGAAGGAGTCGGTACAGCCCCAGACGGCAGTACTCGGGCTCGAAGCCGACTTCGTGGAGATCGCCGAGGAACTGGAGCGGGCGGCCGCCCATGCCAGAACCGCAATAGAACACCTGAAGTCCGGTGATGTGCCCGGTGGGCTAGCCCAGGGATTCAGTGTCGGCGGTCACCTCCATGCCGCCCGACGGATGCTGGATCATCTGGCAGAGAACCACTCGTCGGTAGCCGGCCGACGCGCCTGATCGCCTGGCCGCGCTGCCCGGGTCCGGGTAGCAGCGGACGACCAGTGGCGATCGTTCAACCGGGGGTCGACGGTGACCGGTCACCGGTACGGCGTGCCACGAAATCGTTCCAGGTTTCGCCGGCTTCGTCGCGGTTCGGTGTGAGATTCCCACCGGCCCTGAAGGACGCACCGGTGAGGCCGGGGAAGTTGAGCCTGACCACAGGACGTCGCCGTCCGGTGGCGGCGAGGTACGAACGTGCCAGGTCGCGTGCCTCGTATGCGTACCGTCCGCCCAGGTCTTCGAGTCGGCCGTTGTCGTTGCGCTGGAGGGCGTCGACCAGGCGGCGAGCCAGGGACGCAGGGTCGAGCGGCTGTGCCCTCGTGTCGTTGGGGACCACCATGACTGGAGGACGAGCGAGCCTCGACAGCATCTCCCAGATAGATTGGTTGAACTGTGTCGCTCTGGCGACGACACCACCCGCCGGATGCCGCAGGACGGCGTCCTCTGCGGCCAACTTGGAGGCGTAGTACCCGAGAGGGATGACGTCGCAGCCCACCATGCTCGGAAGGATGACCCGGACGCCGAGATGGTCCAGAAGCCGCCGCGTTCCGCCGACATCGACCTGACGATGGCGTCGCCGGTCGGTCGCACAGTGGATCGCTGCTTCGACTCCGGCGACGGCACGCTGGATGCCGGCACCGGACTCGAGGTCGACCACCACATCGGCGCTCGTGCGCCCGGCCGTTCTGACCGCGTATCTCCGTCGAGTCAGCTCGGCGACGACCAGGTGCCCGAGCACTCCTCGGGCACCCGTGACGAGGATCGTCACTCGACGACGGTGCGGCTCTGCTCGCGGAGGTACTGCCTGACATACCAGGGGCTGAAGCCAGTCCCGGTGGTGCCCGATCCCTTCCATCCTCCGAAGCTCTGGATGCCGGGCCACGCCCCGGTGGTGGCGCCGGCCCGCCGGTTGGCGTACACGGTGCCTGCCTCGATCCGATCGAAGAACATGTCGATCTCGTCCTGGCCGCCGGCGAAGACGCCTGCGGTCAGCCCGTACTCGGTGTCGTTGGCCCGTTCGATGGCCTCCTCGAACGAGTCCACCGGCCCCACGACCAGGAACGGCATGAAGAGCTCACGCGACCAGACCCAGGAATCCATCGGCGCGCTGACAACCGTGGGCTCGACGAAGTTGCCTTTGCCAAACGCTCCGTCGTCGATGACTTTGCCACCGATGAGCACCGTGCCGCCGGCGCTTTCGACCTCGGCGACCGAGTCACGGAACCGGTCGACGGTCTGCTGGTCGATGACCGGCCCGACGAAGGTGTCGCGTTCCAATGGGTCGCCGATGTCGAGCTCGGCGGTTCGTGACACGAGCTTGTCGACGAAATCCGCGTACACCGAGCGGTCGACGTACACCCGCGAGGTGGCCGAGCACTTCTGACCTTGGAAACCGAAGGCCCCTCGCAGCACGCCGTCTGCGGCGGCGTCGAGATCGGCACTGGCGGTGACGATCGTAGGGTTCTTGCCGCCCATCTCGGCGAGCACCGGCTTCGGCTTGTCCGTCGAGAACGAGCTGAAGATCGACATGCCCACGTCGTACGACCCGGTGAACGTGAAACCGGACACGTCGGGATGGTGCACGAGCGCATTGCCCGCAAGCGTCCCGCGGCCGGTGAGCACGTGAAAAGCCCCGGACGGTATCCCGGCGTCACGCATGACCTTGTACAGCTCGATTCCGGCGAGGGCGCCCACGTTCGACGGCTTCAACACGACGGTGTTGCCGGTGACGAGTGCCGCGATGGTGGGACCTGCGGCGAGAGCAAACGGGAAGTTGAAGGGAGATATCACGCCCCACACCCCGTGGGGTCGCATGACCGAGAGGTTTTGTTCGGCAGGCGACAGCTGGCCGAGACGGCGCACGTATCCCTCGTTCTGTTCCATCTGATACGTGTGATATCTGAAGAACTCGACCGTCTCGGCGACGTCGCCGAGGGCTTCGAGCCGGCTCTTGCCGACTTCGAAGGCGATGAGTGCGGCCATCGTGAACTGCCGCTCTTCGAGGATGTCGCCTGCCTTGCGCAGGAGGGTGACGCGCTCGCGCCAATCGGTTCGGGCCCAGGTGGGCTGGAACGCCTTCGCTGCCCGTACGGCATCGTCGACATCCGATTCCGACGCCTGGGAATAGCGCCCGATCAGGATGTCGGCATCGATCGGCGAGCGCTCCTCGCTGGTGTCGTCGGTGAACCGCTCTTCGCCGTCGATGTACAGCGGATGGGTCTGGCCGAGCAGCGCCCGAGCCTCTTCGATGCCCTGCTCATAGGCGGCGTGGAGCTCATCGTTGTCGGCCGACATCGTGGAGTAGGTGATCTTCATGGCCATGCGAATCGGACTCCTTCCTTGTACCTCCCACACTAAGAGGGTCGGAGCGCCCCTGGGGCCACGGGACGGCGCGCGGGACCCGGAAAGGAGTGTGCTCGACGAGCTGTTCCGCAGTCGGCACGTCGACGTCGGGGTACCCTCGACGCATGAGCGAGCGTGTGGCCTTCCGGACTTGTCCCCTGTGCGAAGCGACCTGTGGGTTGCGAATCGAGCTGCGCGACGAGACCGTCGTCCGGATTCGAGGGGACCTCGACGATCCGATCTCCAAAGGATTCGTCTGTCCAAAGGGCACCACGCTCGGCAAGTTGCACGATGACCCTGATCGATTGCGGGCTCCGCTCGTCAAACAGGATGGTCGACACGTCGAGGTCGGGTGGGACGAGGCGTTCGCCGTGGTCGGCCGGCGTCTGGCCGAAATCGTCGAGGAGACAGGTCCCGAGTCCGTTGGGATCTACGTTGGCAATCCCAACGCCCACAACTACGAGTCGAATCTCGCCCTCCGCCCCCTCATCAAGGCTCTTCGCACACGACACGTGTACTCGGCGTCGACCGTCGACCAGATGCCCAAACAAGTCGCGTGTGGTCACGTGTTCGGCCATCCCTTCACCATCCCGGTGCCGGATGTGGATCGGACCGATCATCTTGTCGTCCTGGGAGCGAATCCCGTGGAATCCAACGGGTCGCTCGCGACGGCGCCGGACTGGCCCGGCAAGCTGGCGGCGCTCCTCGAGCGCGGTGGCAGCCTCGTCGTCGTTGATCCGCGTCGCACGAAGACGGCGGAACTCGCAACACGTCACGTCCAAATCTCCCCGGGTACCGATGCGCACCTGATGGCGGCAATGGTGCAGGTTCTGTTCGCAGACCGGGCCGTCGACCTGGGCAGACTCGGCGAGCACACGGTTGGGCTGGACCGCGTCGAACGCGCGGTCGCCCGGTTCACGCCGGAGTCCGTCGCCGCCAGGGTCGGGATCGAGGCCGCAACGATCAGGTCCCTCGCTCGTGACCTCGCCGCCGCCCCGACAGCCGCAGTGTACGGAAGAATCGGCACCCACACGACGCCCTTCGGCACACTGGCGGCGTGGCTGGTGGACGTCCTCAATCTGATTACCGGCAACCTCGATCGTCCTGGCGGAGCGATGTTCGCCAAAGCTGCGCATCAGCCGGCGCGTCGGGTTCGGCGCGGTTTCTCGGTGGGTCGTTGGACCAGCCGGGTCGAGGGCCTACCCGAGGTCATGGGTGAACTCCCGGTGGCCACCATGGCAACGGAGATGGAGACGGAGGGTGACGGCCGTCTCAGGGCGCTGTTCACCGTGGCAGGCAACCCGGCCTTGACCACTCCCGACTCCACCCGGCTCGAGCGGGCTTTGGAGAACCTCGCCTTCATGGTGTCGGTGGATCCGTATCTGAACGCCACGACCCGCCACGCCGACGTGATCCTCCCGCCTCCATCGGCGCTGGAGCGGGCGCACTACGACTTTGCGTTCCAGACCCTCGCGCTCCGCGACTATGTCGACTGGTCCGGTCCGGTGTTCGAGCGGACGGGCCCGTCGGAGTTCCAGATCCTCGTGAAGCTCACCGCGATCGCCGCAGGATTCGGCTCTGACGCCGACCCCGACGCGGTTGCCGAGGCAGCACTCGGTCAGCGCGTGCAAGCTGCCGTTGGAGACGCCGATTCCCCGATCGCGGGCAGGGATCCGGCTGAGATCGTGATGTTGCTCGGTGAGCGGCCGGTGGACGAGCGCCTCGTCGACTTTGCGATCAGGGTGGGGCACCGCGGCGATCATTTCGGTGCCAGGCCCGGTGGGCTCACCCTGGAGGAGGTGGGGTCCCATGTCAGCGGTCTGGATCTCGGTCCACTGGTCCCTCGACTCCCCGATGAGCTGAGCACGCCGTCCGGCAAGATCGAGATCGGGGCTGGAGTGCTCGTCGACGACCTCGATCGCCTGTACCAAGAGCCTCCCCTCGAACCTGGCGGTCTCGTATTGGTGGGGCGCCGGCAGGTCCGCACGGCCAACTCGTGGACCCACAATGTCGAAGTCCTCGTCAAGGGCAAGGACCGGTGCACGGTTCAGATCCACCCCGACGACGCCGCCTCACGGGGCATCCTCGACGGTGACCAGGTGAGAGTCACCTCTGCGGTCGGTGCAGTCAGTCTTCCTGCCGAGGTGACAGACGCCACGATGGCGGGCGTGGTCAGCATCCCCTACGGCTGGGGTCACGGCGCGGACGGCACGCGGCAGTCGGTGGCGCGTCGATTCGCCGGAGTCAACGCCAACGTACTGACGCCGACGGCGATCGATCCGCTCTCTGGCAACGCGGTGCTGAACGGCATTGCGGTCGAGGTGGCCACCGACGCCTGATTCTCAGGTGCGCATCCGGAAGCCTCGGTGTCGGCCGACATCAAGGGCATGACCGGTGCCCGGGCATTCGCCGTCCGGGTCGGTCACGGCCGATTGGCCTGCTCCACGAGGCGGGTCGCACCATCGGAGTCGACCCAGACGAGGTCGATCTCGTTGTAGCCCGAGGCGAAAGAACCGGGCGGCACCATGACCTGGAAGAACTCCTCGCCTTCTTCCAGGTAGGACCTCGTCATCGCCTGCACGATGCCGTTGACTGCAACCGCCAGTACCTTCCGGCCGCCTCGGTCTCCGACGATGGCGCCGGTGATCCGGGCTGGGATGACGTCTCCCTCAGTCGTGACGGAGGTGTAGGCGAGGGGACGATCGAGGTTCCATGAGAAATCGGCCGACTCCAACGTCGACGGATCGATTGCACTGCCCACGAGATCGGGTGCGCCTTCCGGTCGCAGCGCCCACGGATCGCCGCCAGGGAACAACCCCTCGATCCGGCGTGCCACGGCCAGCTTCTCGGTCCCGTCGCTGCCGTAGGTCGCCTCGGAGTAGGGCCCGATCGTGGTCGACTCGACGCGGTCCTCGGGGGGTCCCAACAGTGAGACTCCGTCGACTTCCCACGGGACGTCGGCTCCGATCACATCTGCGATCGTCGGAAGGATGTCGACGGTGAGCGCACGCCGATCGTCGATCGTTCCCTCGTGTTGACCGGGCAACTTGACGAACAGGGGAACGGCGGCGATCTCGCCGACCGTGTCCTCGCTGATCTGCCGCTGGTGCGGCACGTTCGGCTTCACGGAGATGCCGTGGTCGGCGACGAGCACGATCACCGCGTCGTCGTAGATCCCCGCCTCTCCCAACCCGTCCAGGATCTCGCCCAGCGCGTGATCGACGTAGCCGATCTGGAGGAGATGACGTTGCATGGCCTGGGCGACCAGGAACGTGTCGGGACCCCACCCTGGCGAGTCGCTGCCGGGTGCCCGTTCGCTGATGAGCGGGTAGCGCCGCCCGTCAGGGAGGAACTGCCACGGGTGGTGCGGAACCACGGCGTGCAGGAAGTACAGCCCGGGGCGACCCCCTTCGGTCGGGGCGCGGAAGCTGTCGATGAAGGCTTTGATCGGCCGTCGGGGGTCGGCCTCGAAGTTCTCTCGGAACTCGGCAACCACATCGAAATCCGACGTCGCGGCGCCGAAGTCTCCCCAGCCCCGGTCGATCTGCGGAAGGCCGGCGGACAGACCATCCGGCAACAGCAAATGGCCGGCCACGATTCCGACGTCTCTGACGATCGGTGTCGAAGACCGGCCGAGACCTTCACAGAGCGAACGCGGACACAGCTGAGTGATCGTCTCGAGCACTTCGAGTTGATACCCGTCCTGCAGGGCCGTGAACAGGTTGTCCGGGTATTGGCCCGCATACGGGGTCAGGCTCTGATCGGGGACGTCCCCGGTGAGCATGGCCGGCACCGAATGCTCGGTCTGCTGTTCGACGGTTACGGCGTTGCGGTACCACGTGGCGTCGTCGGCCAGGCGAGCGAGGTTCGGGTAGCGATCGCGTCGCAATTCACCGGTGGAGTCGATTATCGAGGCCACCGGGAACTCGTCGAACACGATCATGACGATCGGTGTCGGCGTCGCCACCGTGACCGGGCTCCCGATCTCGGCGCCTTCGTCGGCCAAGACGGCGCCAACTGGTGTCGTGAACAGGAAGACGAGCACGAACACGAGCGGCACCGGACTCAGATACCGGGCGAACAGGCGTGCGGGATCGAAGCGATGAAACGCCCATGCCCCCGCTGCGCCGAGCAGCACTGCCAATGCCGTGGTGATCCACCAGAGGATCGGCAGTCGTCGCAGATAGAGCTGAGCCAGCGATGCGCCCATGACCCCGATGAGACCCAGAGAGAGAATGCTTCCGATCCGACCCGGCAGTGCGGCCAGCCCACCCGCCAGCATCGGCACGATGACTGCGAGCGCGACTCCGACGGCCACGATCTCCCACTTCGTGGACCTGCGAGCGACGAAGAACTCGGCGTTCCGGCCGAGCAGGTCCAGGACCGGCCACGTTGCCCCGAGCGCCGTGAGCACCGCCACTGCCGCAAACCGATCGAACGCGGAGAGCGACTTCCCGTCGGTCATGGATGGGGGACCAGATGGAAGAGGCGGCGACCTTCCAAGGCCATCTCCTCGACGATGTCGAATCGGTCGGCGATGTACGAGCGGAGATGATCCTCGGTGTAGTCGGCGTGCACCTCGGTTGCGCGCTTGTTGGCCGTCAGCTGTTGTGACATGGGATCTTCGAGTGGGACCCACTCGAAGACGACCTCGGATCGCAGCGATGCCAGCCAGTCCATCACCGACCCGAGCGGCAGATTCGAACCGATCACCATGTGATGGATGACCGCCAGCATCAGCACCAGGTCGGGTGTTCCACGCCCCTCCAGGGGTGACCGTTCGCCACCTCTCCACCCCAATCCCGGCGACGGATCTGCCAGGTTCATCACCATGGGAAGGATGTTGTGGGGGCCGTCGGAGCGGAGCCGCAGGTAGACCGACTCGATGGTCTCTTCGTCGCCGTCGATGGCCACCACGGTCTCGGCATCACCGGCCACCGCAGCCGAGAAGAAGGCATCGTTGGCCCCGAGATCCCACACCAGCTTCCGGTGTCGTGCTGCGGCTGCCTTCTTCACGAAGGCCCCCTTTGGTGCTCGTTGGGTGGCGACGTGCCCGCAGGAGGCGTAATCGCTCCACGTGGACGTACCCGGCGACCACGTGGTCTTCTCGATGACACGTTCGAGGCGCTTCACGTTGCCGATGATCAGCTTGGCGTCGAATCCGGCCTCGGAGAGCTCGCTCCGCACGTTGCGATTACTGCCTGACATCGACCGCTCGGCGCGACTCTGGAGCACGACATCGGCCAGCACCCCCGGTGCAAGAGTCCGCCGGCCTCGAAGCATCTGGCGTGCGGTGGAGGCAGGGATGCCGTCGAGCGATCCGCGCAAGAAAGGCTGAAAGGGGACGCCGGCATGGGACCGAACCAGCAGCGGGTACAGGAACTGCCGGCAGAACTGTCGATATCCCAGCCACGGTTCCCCGGCTTCGTACGATCCGAACGAGCCGACGTCGACGAAAATCGGGCGGGTTCCCCGGAACTGGACGTTGAACGGGGTTGCGTCCTTCATGGTGAGGCCCGTCTCGAGTGCCTCCTCGAGCAGTGAAAGATGTAGCAACGCCGCATCGCGGAGCATCGAGAACGACCACTCGTACGGATAGGTCCAGAAGGGGATGCGTTCGTGGCGCAGAGCCGGTCTCCCGTCGAGGTCGACCTCCTCTGTCCGCACGAGGCGGCGACTCTCGACCCATTGCCCGAAGGCCGCGCTCTGCTCGAGGGCACGCCAATCGGTGACACCCTGCTCGGACAGCACCCTGTAGACCGCACCGTTCCGGTGCAGCACCCGGCTGGCCGGGTCGCGAAACGACCCGGGATCGAACGCGCCCTCGATCGGCGCGGATTCTGTCATCGTTCAGGACTCGGTGGAGTTCTCCGCGGTGGCGGTGGCCGTCTCAACCGACTGCTCCGGTCTATCCGAGCCGCGCTTGAAGAATCGACGACCACTCGTCTTGAAGAACACGGCCAATCCGGCCGCACCTCCGAGAACGGTTTGAAGGATCAGGCTTCCGGTTCCTGCATCGAGATATCCAAGGATCATGGTTCAGGGTCCCCTGTGTAGTTGCCCGGCGTGGGCGTGAACCCGAGATTATCGGAGTCGGAACGGTAGCGGGCCATACGCAAGACGGTGGGGTCCGGGTGGACCCCACCGTCCCGACAAGCGTCGTGTTCTCAGTTGGTTGGGATGAGCACCTGATCGATGACGTGGATCACGCCGTTGGAGGCCGGAATGTCGGTCGTGACCACGGTGGCGCTTCCGATCATCACCGTGTCGCCGTCCACGACGATCTGGATGTCAGAGCCCTGGACCGTTGTGGCGGAGTCCAGTTCCACGACGTCCGCCGCCATCACTTCGCCTGCGACAACGTGATAGAGCAGCACGTCGGACAGCGCCTCGGGATCGGCCAGCAGGGCGTCGAGCGTTGCAGGGTCGACGGCGGCGAACGCTTCGTCGGTCGGTGCGAAGACCGTATAGGGGCCCTCGCCGGCGAGGGTTTCAACGAGTCCTGCGGTTTGCGCTGCCGCGAGCAGGGTCGTGAATGTCCCGGCCTCGGCGGCGACGTCGACGATGGTGCCGAGTTCGGCCATCGAGTCGGTCGTGGCCTCGTCGGTCATTGCCTGCGTGGTTTCGGTGGCAGCCGATGTGGTCTCGCTCGACGCATCGTCGCCTTCCGTCGATCCGCAGGCGGTGACGACGAGCATCAGGGCTGCGAGTCCGATGAGTGGTGTTCGTTTCATGGTGAATCCTTTCTGGGCAAACCAGGTGTGTGTGCCTACACCAGATGTACGGAGTGGTGGTCCCGCCGGATGTCGAACGTCCTACAGTGCGGGCATGGTCGAGCCCGATCGTCCCGGCTTCGAAACGCTTGCCATTCATGCCGGAGCGCGTCCAGACCCGGTGACGGGAGCCCGGGTGACGCCGGTCTATCGATCGGCGTCGTTCGTTTTTCGCGACACCGAACATGCAGCGGCGCTGTTCAATCTCGAGGTTCCCGGCCACATCTACTCGAGGATCTCGAACCCGACCGTGGCGGTGTTCGAAGAACGGATGGCAGCGCTCGAAGGCGGAGTGGGGGCAGTTGCGACCGCCTCCGGTCAGGCTGCCCTCCATCTTGCCGTTGCCACATTGATGGGGCAGGGCGGTCACATCGTGTGCTCGGCATCCGTGTACGGCGGAACCGTGAACCTGCTCGCACACACCCTGCCCAGATTCGGGATATCGACCACGTTCGTGGACCCGCGGGACCACGAGGGGATGGCGGCGGCGATCACCGAAGAAACCCGACTTGTCGTTGCCGAGACGATCGGGAACCCGACGATGCCGGTGCTCGACATCGCTGTTGTTGCACGGCTCTCCCACGATCACGGGGTTCCCCTTCTCATCGACAACACGTTTGCCAGCCCGTATCTCTGCCGGCCGTTCGAGTGGGGAGCGGACATCGTCTTTCACTCCGCCACCAAATTCATCTGCGGTCACGGCACGGTGGTGGGCGGCGTGTTGGTCGACAGCGGACGTTTCGACTGGGCGGCGGGAGACCGCTTCCCGACGCTCACCGAGCCGTATGCGGCATATCACGGGATCGACTTCGTCGATGAGTTCGGCCCCTCGGCATTCATCGCCCGTGCCCGCGCCGAAGGACTTCGAGATTTTGGTCCCTCGATGTCGCCCGACACCGCATCCCAACTGATCCAGGGACTCGAGACACTTCCTGTGCGTATGCAACGCCATGTCGAGAACACCCGTGAAGTCGTGGGCTTCCTCTCGGGACACGACGCCGTGGAGTGGGTGGCGTACCCCGAGCTCGACAGTCATCCCGATTCCGAACTCACCCGTAGATTGCTTCCGGCGGGGGCGGGAGCGATCTTCTCCTTCGGTATCAAGGGTGGACACGCGGCGGGGGCTCGATTCATCGAACGACTCGAGGTGTTCAGCCATCTGGCGAACGTCGGTGACCTGAGGTCGCTGGTGATACACCCTGCATCCACCACGCATCAACAGATGGACGTCGATCAGTTGGAGGCCGCAGGCATCGGTGAGGATCTCGTGAGGGTCTCGGTAGGGCTCGAAGCCCCCGGAGACCTGATCACCGATCTCGACCGCGCCCTGGCGGTGTCGCAGCGATCATGAGAGTCGACGTTTCGGGATCGTCGGCCTTTGTCCACACGGGTGGCGTGGAATTCGATCGCTCTCGTCCCACGGTGCTGCTCATCCATGGCGCCGGTCAGGATCACACGCATTTTCGGTTCGTCACTCGTGCGCTGGCGCATCGTGGACTTGCCGTGCTCGCCCTCGATCTTCCGGGTCACGGGCAGAGTGGAGGAGAGCCTTGCGGGTCCATCGAGGCCTACGGGGAGGGGGTCCTCGCGGTCCTCGACGTGCTCGATGTCCACGGGGCGTTGCTCGTGGGTCACTCCATGGGCTCTTTGGTCGCCATCCAGGCGGCCGCTGATGCCCCCGACCGAGCCGCCGGCATCGTTCTGACCGGGACGGGTGATTCCATGCCTGTGCATCCCGACCTCCTGAAGGCGGCGGCCGCTCGAGATCCTCTCGCGGTCGAGTTGATCGGCGGATGGACCCATACCGGATACGCCCGCTTCGGAGGGCACCCACAGGCCGGATCGTGGATGCGCGGGGTGACCGAGCGCGTCCTGGAGCGCGAGATCTCCTCGTTGGGCAGCGACCTCGCGGCGTGTGCCGCTCACGAGACCGGCGTTGTCGCCAAGGGAGTTGTGGCGCCGGTGACGATCATCGTCGGCAGCGCCGATGCGATGACCCGGCCCCGGCGGGCGTACGAGCTCGCAGCTGTATTGCCCGATGTCGAGGTGAGAGACGTTGCCGGCGTCGGCCACGATGTAGTGGTCGAGCGCCCGGAGGTGGTCATTTCCAGCGTGGTCGACATGGTGAAAAGGGCCTTTGGCCCATGAGCTGGTCGTCAGATGGACCAAGGGTGAGCAGCCGCAGGACCGTGCCGTCGTCCCTGGAACGCTGGGTGACCCTGGTCGCAGACGACGGCGGCAGCCTGACCGAGGCCGGGCGCACGGAATCGGTGGGGTTGGGCTCACCGTATCGAAGTCTCTCGCCGAGCTCATGTCGGGCGCGTTGTCGGCGCGCATCGACGACGCACGAACCATCTTCGAGTTGAGGATGCCTCCGGTCGGTCGGTGTCCAGGGAGAGCGGCGCTCGAGCGCGACATGGCCTCGTCGACCTGAAGCGAGCGGGTCCTCGGTTCTCGATCGACCCCCTCCTGGGGATCGATGGTGCATCCAGAATCCTCTACCGCCCGCCCAAGCGTTGATCACTTGCCACGGCGCGCGAGGTTCTGGCAGACTCCCCGAACAGGTGAAGCGCTCATCCAGAGCGGGTGAGGGATCAGGCCCTCCGACCCCGCGGCAACCGGTCGTCTGACACGGTGCCAATGCCTGAGACGATGAGACGCCGGCGACGGAAGTCCGTGTGCGGCGCAGAGCGCTGACGAATGGAGGTTCGCGAGGCGATGCACACCACGGGATCGGCCGGCAGGGTCGAAACTCGCTTTCACACCCTCGATGGGGAGTTCGTGACCCACCGAGGGGACGTCCTACCGGAGGTGACGCTCGCGTACGAGCAGTACGGCGAGATCGACCCCGATGGCAGCAACGTCATCCTCGTCTTCCACGCGCTCACAGGCTCCCAGCACGCCGCCGGGTTCAACCCGGACGTCCCCGGTCTCGATGGGCGTTGGACCGAAGAGATGCACGAAGGCTGGTGGGACGGGTTCATCGGTCCCGGCAAGGGCTTCGACACAGACCGATTCGCAGTCATCTGCATCAACTACCTCGGAGGATGCTACGGGTCGACCGGTCCGGCGACCATCGATCCGGACACCGGTCAGCCCTGGGGTTCGCGCTTTCCCCAGCTGGCGCTGATCGACCTCGTGGACTCACAGGTGAGGCTTCTCAGAGAAATCGGAGTTCAGCACCTCCACGCCGTATCGGGGGGCTCGGTGGGTGGCCTCATGTGTGCAGCGCTGGCGACGAAATATCCGGACTTCGTCTCGACCGTGATCCCGGTTGCCGCGGGACTCGAGGTAACAAGCCTGCAAGTGCTCCACAACTTCGAGCAGATGTTCGCGATCATCACCGACCCGGACTTCAAAGGCGGTGACTTCTATCCGGGTCCAGGGCCTGAGCTGGGACTGGCATTGGCCAGGATGATCGGTCACAAGACGTTCGTGAGCCTCGATGCGTTGCGGGAACGTGCACGAAACGAGATCGTTCGCCGTGAGAATCTCGGTGGGTATCAGGTGGGTCACCCTCTCGAGTCCTACATGCTCCACCAGGGTCAGAAGTTCGTGAAGCGATTCGACGCCAACACCTACTTGCGAATCATGACCGAATGGCAGCAGTTCGATCTCGTGGGCGAGGTCGGCGTGGGCGGGGAAGCCCTGATCGACCTGCTCGAACGGTGCGCCCATCAGCGATGGCACGTGTTCACGATCGACTCCGACGTGTGCTTCTACCCCGACGAACAGGAACAGATGGTCGCCACGCTCAAATCGGCCGGGGTACCGGTTCGCCGGTTCACCGTGCACTCGGACAAAGGCCACGACTCGTTTCTCACGGAACCCGAGCTGTACGCAGCCCTCCTCAGGGATGCCCTGGACGAGCACTGATGGCCACGACCTCGGGTGGCTGCCGGAGTCCAGGCCATCAGCTGGGGCGCGGTGTCCTGCCCGGCCCCGGCGGCCCGGCGAACACCTGTGCGATCTCCATCCAGCGGCGCGCCAGGTCGCCTTCTGTGACGAGGTGGGTGTCGTCGACATGCCGGCGCTGTGCGATCACCTGGCAGAACTCCTCGACCGGGCCGGTCACGGACTGGTCGTAGTCGTCGTTCCACACTCGCATGTTTCCGGTCGGGCCCCTGAGGGCCACCCGCACCCGTTCCTCCGGCACCTCGAGTCCGCGATTCTCGAACGAGAACCGGAAGGTGCGGACACCGAGCTCGGCCACGCGGAACAGGCGATCGGTCGGTTGACGGTACACACCGAGGGCGTCGGCGACGTCGAGCCCATGTGCCCACGTCTCCATCAGGCGTGCGATGGCCGAACTCGAGGCTCTCATTGGTGGCCCGTACCAAGGTAGGCGCTGATCGGGGTCGCGGGCACCGAGCGCGTCGATTGCCGCCTGTCGGGCGGTCCGCCACCACGTGAGAACCGCGGCGGGTGCCATGGCGCGGGCCTTGTCGATGTGTTGAGACAAGTAGGTGTCGATGCCGTCGTCGAGGACTCGTTGGAGCTCGGCGTTGAAACCGCCCGGATCTGCCGCACTCAGAGCCACCTTCTCGTCGAAGAATGCGAGGTGCCCGATCTGGTCGAGGATCGTCCAGGGCTCCGACGGTGTGACGAGGTCCCACTCGTCGTCGGCCAGCCCTGACACGAGCGCATCCAGGTCGGCGTGTTCCGCTGCGAGGTCGGCGAGGACGTCCTTCATGTCCCGCACGCTAGTGACTCGATCGCCCCGCCCGGTCGACCGGCGCCGAACCTCAATCGGCAAGGCCGAGCCCGGCCATGCCCTCCAGCGCCTTGACCAGCGCGTGATTGCCTTCGCCCCCCATGCCCGACCGCTGGAGCGACAGGTAGAGCTGATGCACCAGCGAGGTCGCCACCACAGGGAACTGAAGTTCGTCCGCCGCTTCGAGCACGAGGCGCAAGTCCTTCTGCTGCAAATCGATCGTGAACCCGGGTCGCCAGTCGTCGGCGATCATCTGTGGCCCACGGTTGGCAAGCATCCATGAGCCGGCAGCGCCGCCGACCACGGCATCCAGTGTCGCCTGAAGATCCAAACCGGCTGCCTTGGCGAACAGGAGAGCTTCCGACACGGCCAGCTGATTGACCACGACGAGGATCTGATTTACCAGCTTCACCGACTGACCGGCGCCAACGTCCCCGACATGGGTGATCGTGGTGCCGTAGGACTCGAGATAGGGGCGGGCCCGCGCCACGTCCTCGTCGGACCCGCCGACCATGATCGACAGCGTGCCCCGCTCGGCACCTTCCGAACCGCCACTGACCGGTGCGTCGATCCACGATGCGCCCTTTGCCTGCACCGCCTCGGCGAGCTCCTTGGTGGCCGAGGGGCTGATGGTGGAATGATCGATCACGAGCTCACCGGCGTCGAGACCATCGAGAATGCCGTCGCTTCCGGTTACGACGGCTTCCACGTCGGGAGTGTCCGAGACACAGATCATCACGATGTCGGCGATGTCGGCCACCTCTGCAGGGCTGCGCGCCAGCCGTGCTCCGGCCTCGACCAGCGGCTGGGCACGTGACGCCGTTCTGTTCCAGACAACGACCTCGTGCCCGGAGCGCAGCAGGTTCGCCGCCATCCCTCCGCCCATGATCCCCAGTCCCACGTATCCGATCTTGTCTGTCATCACGCCAGCATACGGAGAGAGGTGATCTGTATGGTCTCGACGGATCAAATCGGCTCCATGTCTTGAGGCGGGGAGCGGCGGCGTCTACCTTGTCCGGTGGGAGAGAGAGCCGCCGAAGGGACAGCGATGTCAACCGTCGCTCGTATCGGCACAACCTACGAGACTCGCCGGCTGGTCGAAACGTCGACGAGAGCGGCGGCGATCGCACTGCACACCGTATGGGGTCAGACGCTCGGGGCATTGACGGCTGCCACTGCAATGCGAGATCTCGAGGACTTTCTTCGGTTGTTGGAACGGTCCTCGGTGGTCAAGATCCTCGGATACGACGACGAGGAGCTGATCGGCGTCTCATTCCTCACCAACGAGCTGGATCTGGTACCCGGAATCACGTCGGAGTTCTTCAGCGCTCGGTACCCGGCCGAGGTCTCGGCCGGCAGCCTTTGGTATGTGATTGCAGGTGTGGCCCACCCCACCCGTCCCGGTGTGCTGGACGGCATGCGGAAGAAGAGCGTGGCCGAAGCGCATCTACGCCGGGCCGAGGTGCTCGTGTGGGATGCGCCCACCTTGCACCGGGACACGGCGCACCGCACCACCGTCGAAGCCGTCGAGTCGATCTGCCGGACCCACGTAGAACCGGTCGAGCTCGATCGCGTCTCCTACATGGCAGTCGCTCTGCCCGGAGGAGAAGACGGACGAGTGATCGATCTCCGAACCAAAGACTGACTCCGTCAGTCTCGTGCTTCGACGATCACGAGAATTTGATCTGCTTCGACTTGATCGCCCGGCTGCACCCGAACGCTCCTGACGACACCCTGGAAGGGAGCCCTGAGCGTGTGCTCCATCTTCATCGCTTCCAGTACCACCAGCGGATCCCCATCCGACACGTCGTCGCCGTCCGAGACCCGTACCTCCAGAACCTTGCCGGGCATGGGGGCGTTGAGTGAACCAGGTTCTTCATCGCGCTCGCCTGCCGGAAATCGTTCCAGTTCGGTCGCGCTGATCGACCCGCCGGGCGCATCGACGTGATGCCGTCTGCCATGCCGGTCGGTCCCGTACCACCGCAGATGTCCGTCGAGTTCGATGCCGACCCGATCAGGCGTGCATTCGTGCAGTGTCACCTGTACCTCCCGGTCGCCGATCATGGCGTGCACAGCACCCCGAGCGTCGAATCGGTACCCGACGGTGTGGTTGGCGGTCCCGACGGTGAACTCGGTGTTTTGGTACCCACTCGGGTTGTTCCTCCATCCCGAGGGGATGGTGGCGAGGGTATTTCGCGACGACACCCTGTCTGCCTGGGCAGCGACCGCCGCCGCCAGCAGGGCAAGCTCGAGGTCGACACCGTCGATGAGCGGGCGAGCCAGGGACGCAGGATCGTGACGTTCCAGGAAATGCGTGTCGGTCTGACCCGACCGGAACTCGGGATGGCGGAGCACGCGCACCAGGAGATCACGATTCGTCACCGACCCGTGGATCGACGCTCTGGCGAGCGCAGTGGCCAGTCCGGCGGCAGCCTCCTCCCGAGTGGGTGCCCACATGATCACCTTTGCGAGCATCGGGTCGTAGTGGACGCTGATGCTCGACCCGTCCTCGACCCCGGAGTCCACACGAAGGCCGGGTACGTCGGGGAAGCCGAACCTGTCGAGGTGTCCGGAGACGGGGAGAAACCCATTGGCGGCATCTTCGGCGTAGAGCCGCACCTCGATGGCATGCCCGGTCATGGTGGGGCTGACGGCCTCCTGGGGGAGGGGAAGCCCCTGTGCTACCAGAATCTGGAGTCGGACCAGGTCGAGCCCAGTGATCGCTTCCGTGACGGGGTGTTCGACCTGGAGGCGCGTGTTCATCTCCAGGAAGTAGAAATCCCCGTCCTGAACCAGGAACTCCACGGTTCCGGCGCCGAGGTAGTCGACGGTGCGGGCCACGGCCACCGCAGCGGCGCACATTCGTTCGCGGAGGTCGCCGTCGACCGCAGGAGAGGGTGACTCCTCGACGATCTTCTGATGTCGTCTCTGGATGGAGCATTCCCTTTCGAACAGGCTCACGATCTGTCCGTGATGGTCGCCGAAGACCTGGATCTCGACATGGCGCGGGGAATCGAGGTACCGCTCCAGAAAGACCGTGTCGTCGCCGAACGCCGACGCAGCCTCTCGACGAGCGCCCACCACCGCTTCTGCGAGTGACTCCGGGCTGCGCACGATGCGCATTCCCTTCCCTCCTCCACCGGCAGAGGCCTTGACCAGTACGGGGTATCCGACTCGCTCGCCGGCGGCGGCGATGGCGTCGTGGTCGAACCCCGTCACGTCGATGCTCGGCAGCGTCGGAACCCCGACCTCGGTCACCATGCGCTTCGACTCGAGCTTCGATCCCATCGTCTCGATGGCCGACGGCGAAGGGCCGATCCAGGTGAGCCCGGCACCGATGACGGCCCGGGCGAGTTCCGCATTCTCCGCCAGGAACCCGTATCCGGGGTGGACCGCGTCGGCTCCGGCCCGTTGCGCGGCGTCGACAACGGCGTCGATCCGGAGATAGGACTCGGAAGGTGTCGCCCCGCCGAGCGCGATCGCCTCATCGGCCTCGGTAACGAACGGAGAGCCCGAATCGGGGTCGGAGAAAACCGCAACGGTTCCGATGCCCATCGACGATGCGGTCCGGAAGACCCGACGCGCGATCTCGCCCCGATTGGCAACAAGCAACTTTGAGATCATCGGAACGCGAGGGTAGCCGCTACCACCGAGCGATCGCTCGGTCGTCGGGCGACGATCGCACTCCAGTTCAGCTCGGTGGCGCCGCTGCGTCCGGCATCCAGGAGCGCTGGAGCTTGCGCATCCCGCCGATCCAACGGTCGTGGTCGCCGGCCTTGTTCTGGAAGTAGGTCTGGACCTCGGGGTGAGGGAGTATCAGGAAACGCTCGGCGGAGATCCCTTCCACGACTCGTTGCGCCACCTCGTCGGGTGTGATGGCGACTGCCCTGATGAACGAATCGTCCATGTCGCTGGTTGAGAAGTCGCTGATCATGCGCGTCTCGACGAACTGGGGGCACAGGGCCGAGACCTTCAGGCCCTGATCGCCGTAGGTCACCGACAGCCACTCGGCCAGCGCCAAGGCTCCGTGCTTCGTCACCGAATACGCGGCTGCGCCGATGTTCGTCAGAAGGCCGGCGGCAGACACCGTGGCGAGGAAGTAGCCGTCGCCGCGAGCCAGCATGCCCGGCAGGACTGCCCGGGCCGCGTACACGTGAGACATCACGTTGACCTCCCAGGTCTTCTGCCAGAGCTCGTTGGACATCTCGAGGCCTTGGGGCGCTGCGATACCCGCATTGGCGCAGAACAGATCGACCCGCCCGTGCCTTCGCTCCACGTCTGCGACGAGGTGACGTGTCGCCTCCTCGTCGGTCACATCCAAACCGATACCGGTTGCCCCGATGTCTTCTGCGTGTGCGGTGGCCGCTTCGCCATCCAGGTCAGCGATCACCACCTCGGCGGCTCCCTCTTCTACGAAGCGCTTGCCGAGTGCGGCGCCGATCCCGTTGGCGCCACCGGTCACGATCACCACCTTGTCATGAAGTTCCATGACGCGATGGTTGCACGGTCAACGGCAAGACGCTCCATCGAAGCTGCATGTGGTCTGAACGTCTGGTCGACTCGTGGGCATCGGATCAGTGTTCGAGCACGAAACAGAAAGGATGGCCCGCAGGGTCGAGATACACCCGAAACGAGGCCGGCTCAGGTTGGAACTCGGCCTTCCGGGCTCCGATCGCCAGCACCATCCGTTCCGCATCGTCGAGATCGGTCACATCGAAGTCCAGATGGAGTTGCTGCGGGTGCTCGTCGCCCGGCCACACCGGGGGCCGATGGTTCGGTGAGAGCTGGAAGGCGATGGTCACGCCACCCTCCGAATCCAGCTCGATCCAGTCGTCCTCGTCGGCCTCGCCGACAGGCCAACCTGTGATCGAGCTGTAGAACCCGGCCAATGCCGCCGGATCGGGACAGTCGAGCGCAGCGAGCGCAAATCGAGCAATGGGTGTCATCGGCAGACGATACCGAAGCGGGGTTCGGCCATGAGATGTGTTCTCGATGGGGCTACAACCAGTCCTGCTTCTTGAAAAGGCCGTACAAAGCCAGCGAGCTCGCCAGCATCAATCCGATCGACCAGACGACGCCGTCCAGGCTGTCGTTGCCCGGGTACGGCACGTTCATGCCGTAGAAGCCCGTGACCAGTGTGGGGACGGCGATGATGGCCGCCCAACTGGTCACCCTCTTCATGATCTGGTTCTGTCGGTAGTCGCGAAGGCTCAGATTGGCCTCGACGACCGTGCTCGCCAGCTCGCGGAGGGAATCGGTCGCCTCACCCACTCTCAGGATGTGGTCGTAGATGTCCTGGTAGTACGGATACATCCGGTCGGCGACGATGTCCTGCTCGCCCCGCATGAGCGAGTTGACCGCCTCGCGAAGCGGGGACACCAGACGGTGAAATCGGAGCAGGGCTCTGCGCGCCTCGAACCACGTCCGCTGAGTGTCCGGCTCCATCGGTCGTTCGGCGAAGATCCCATCCATGACCTCGTCGTAGTAGTCGTCGAAGATCTCGATGGCCGTGAAGTAGCCGTCCACGATCAGATCGAGCAGGCCATGCAGGAGGAACCCGACCCCGAACTGTGACAGCTCCGGGTCGCGGTCCCATCTGCGACGCAACTCGTCGATCGCCAGTCCTGGATGCTGCCGAACCGTGACGAGCCAGCGGCCTCCGATGAACACGTCCACCTCGGTGGAGGTGAGCGACGGCACATCGCCGGACACCTCGACCTGGTGGCACGAGAGAAAGGAGTGGGTTGCGTAGCGATCGAGCTTGGCGCGCTGATGCGGTTCGAGCGCATCTTCGACCGCCAACTCGTGGAGTCCGAGCTCCTGGGCCAGCTCGTGGAGTTCATCTCGACTCGGCTTTTCCAGGTCCACCCAGACGACGGCGCCGGGCCGCCCGACCATCTCGCTCAGCTCGGCGACCGGGATGCCGTCCGACTCGAGCCGGCCGTCGACATACACCCGGGTTTGGGCTGTTCCCACGATTCGATCATACGACCGGAGAGGTTCCTTTCGACCGATCCGGAGGACATGCGCGGCGCTATACACTTTCTCGACAGCGGCCCCAGGTCGGGGCACGACAGCCAGCCTGCAAGGAGCATGATGAGCCAAAACGTCCGTGCCGCCCTCGTACAGGCCGCGTGGGCCGGTGGCGTCGAGTCGATGGTCGAAAAGCAGGTGGGCCTGGCACGCTCGGCCGCCGAGCAGGGCGCACAGGTTCTCTGCTTCCAGGAGATCTTCTCGACGCCTTACTTCTGCTCGGTCCAGGACCGCTCCCTCTTCTCGTACGCGGAAGCGATGCCGGACGGCCCGACGTTCCGGCGCATGGTCGAGCTCGCCCGCGAGACGGGCATGGTCCTCGTCGTACCGATGTTCGAGGTGGAGGACGAGGGCACCTACTACAACACCGCAGGCGTCATCGACGCCGACGGAACGTTTCTCGGGAAGTACCGCAAGGTCCACATCCCCCAGGTGCAGGGGTTCTGGGAGAAGTTCTACTTCCGGCCGGGCAACCTGGGATACCCCGTCTTCGACACGGCAGTCGGACGGATCGGCGTCTACATCTGTTACGACCGGCACTTCCCGGAAGGCTGGCGCGAGCTCGGCCTGGCGGGGGCCAAGATCGTCTTCAACCCATCGGCCACCACACGGGGACATTCGATGTACCTCTGGCAGTTGGAGCAGCCGGCGGCGGCCGTCGCCAACGAATACTTCGTCGGGGCCATCAACCGGGTGGGGACGGACCCCAACGAAGGGACCGAGTACTACGGGTCCTCGTATTTCGTCGATCCACGGGCGCGTATGGTCGGGGACGTTGCGTCCGACGACACCGACGAGGTCGTCGTACGTGACCTCGATCTCTCGATGATCGAAGAGACGAGAAACTACTGGCAGTTCTACCGTGACCGTCGTCCCGAGACCTACACGAGAACGGGGCTGGTGTGAGGGTTGCAGCGCAATTCCGTGTCGAGCCGTTTCGTGAAGGTTCGCTGGGCCCGCACGTGTCCGCCGCATTGGATGCGGTGGAGTCGGCGGGTCTCAAAGCCGACGTCGGGCCGTTCGGCACTACCGTCACGGGGGAGCTGTCGGACACCGTGGTGGCGCTCGCCGGCGCCATCGAAGCGGCCATGAGCGCAGGAGCCAGCCGGGTGACTCTGGACGTGACGATCAGCTCGTGAGCTGCGCCCGGAGCGAGACCCCGGTCGTGGAAGCGCCTGATCGGGACAACCAACGACGCTGCAATGGAGCCGGCGCCGGGCGGCCCGGCACGAGAAATGAGACATTCGATGACAGCTGAACTCCTTGGCCTGTACGACGAGATCGTCGACGCGGCGGCGCTGGAGCGAACCGTGACCCGATTCCGCGACCGCGGAATCGTCCTACCCACGTTCGCCCAACTGGCCGATCCATCCACCATCCCTGGATGGGCTTTGGACTCCCTCGAAGGGGTAGGCCCTGACGACGACGATCCGAGGAACCTGTGGCGTGTCCACTGGTACAACGACGCTTCCAGGGTGGGTCGAACCGAGGTTCCGGAGTATCTGGAGATCCCGGGTGAGCTGTCGGGTGTGGATGCCCGAATCGTCCTGGCCTTGGGCAACAGGTTCCCGATGATTCGGGCCCACAAGGTGTTGGCGGCATACTCCTGCCTGGCTCCGCGGGTCGTGAGCGGTGCGTTCGATCCCACTGCTCATCGCGCGATATGGCCCTCGACGGGCAACTACGCCCGCGGCGGAGTCGCCATCTCCGAGATCATGGGGTGTCGCGGGGTTGCCGTCCTCCCGGAAGGCATGAGTCGGGAGCGCTTCGAGTGGCTGGAGGATTGGATCTCGGACCCCAACGACGTGATCCGAACATTTGGCACCGAGTCCAACGTCAAAGAGATCTACGACACCTGCAATGAGCTCGCCAAGGACTCGAGCAACGTGATCCTCAATCAGTTCTCCGAGTTCTCGAACCATCTTGGCCACTATCGGGTGACCGGGCCAGCCCTCGAGCACGTGTTCCACGCCATCGGCGGGAAGCGAATGGCTGCCTTCGTGGCGGCCTCGGGGTCCGCGGGAACACTCGGAGCAGGCGACTACCTCAAGGAGCGGCACGGCGCCCGAATCGTTCCAGTCGAGGCGTTGGAGTGCCCCACCATGCTCTACAACGGGTACGGCGAGCACAACATCCAAGGGATCGGCGACAAGCACATCCCCCTGATCCACAACGTGACGAACTCGGACGACGTCATCGGCATCTCCGACCAGGCCACCAACGGGCTCTTCGTTTTGTTCAACACGCCCGCCGGCAAGGAGCATCTGACGAGACAAGGCGTCGATCCGACCGTGGTGGAGAGCCTGCGCCACATGGGCTACTCGTCCATCTGCAACATGCTGGCGGCGATCAAGACCGCCCGGTATCACCGCCTCGGGTCCGACGACGTCATCGTCACCGTCGCCACCGATGGGTCGGAGATGTATGGCTCAGAGCTGCAGCCGCTGATCGATCGAGATCATGGCGGATCGTTCGGCGCGAGGGAGGCGGCCGCAGCACATGCCCGTTTCCTCCAGGGAATCGACACCGATCACGTGTGGGAACTCGGTGAGGTGGGCAAGCGGCGAGTCTTCAACCTCGGCTACTACACCTGGGTGGAACAGCAGGGGATCCCGTTCGAAGTGTTCGAGGCAAGGCGTGATGAGAGCTGGTGGGACGGGTTGCGTCCGTACACGGATCGGTGGGATCAGATGATCGGCGAATTCAACGAACGCACCGGCCTCATCCCATGAGCAACCCGTTCGTCGATTTCCGTTGGCTGCTGCGTTCGTACCAGGTGGCGATGGAGAACGGATGGTCCGACGACGACTTCGTCTCTCTTGTGACACGCCTCGACGAAGCCGTGGCCCATGTCGCGGGTCACGGCTTCGAGACGACGCCTCTCACGCACCCACGGCCGCTCGCCGAGGCCTTGGGGCTGAGAAGCAAGCGGCTGTGGGTCAAGGACGACACCGGCAATGTCGGTGGATCGCACAAGTCGCGTCATCTGTTCGGAACCCTGCTGCAGCTCGCGGTGGACGGCACAGACGACGGAGAATTGGCCATTGCGTCGTGCGGGAATGCAGCCGTTGCGGCCGCCGTGGTGGCGAAGGCGGTGGAACGGCCCATCCGCGTGTTCATCCCGACGTGGGCGGACGAGCCGACCGTCAAGATGCTCGAGGCGCTCGACGCCAGAATCGAAGTGTGCGACCGGCGCGCCGGTGACACGGGTGACCCGGCGTACAACCAGTTCCTCCTGGCGGTGGAGCGAGGCGCCATTCCGTTCAGTGTGCAGGGATCGGTCACCCATTCCGCCATCGATGGCGGTCGGACGTTGGGGTGGGAGCTGGCGACGCAGCTGGGTCTGGCGCAAGTCGAAGGGCGGGTCCGGCTATTCATCCAGGTGGGTGGGGGAGCGCTGGCCTCGGCCGTGTGGCAGGGGCTCCGTGAAGGGACACGCCAGCAATGGCTGCTCGCCAACCCGGTGCTTCATGCGGTGCAGACGGAGGCGTGCGCGCCCTTGGCGCGAGCGTGGGATCGGCTCACGATCGAGGTCGCCGAGCGCCATGAGTTGGTGCTGCCGAGTTCGCGGCCGATGCGGGCCGAGACGTTGGCGATGCAGGATCCGGTCTACATCGACGAGGCGCTGGACACGGCCTGCGAGGAGCCCGATCGCTTCATGTGGGCCTGGGAGGCCGTCGGGCACTCGGCGGCATCGGGAATCCTCGACGACGTCACGTACGACTGGCGAACGGTCGTGGGGCCGATGCTTCGGTCGGGTGGGTGGCCGATCGTGGTGAGCGAGTCGATGATCCACAAGGCCCACACCATGGGCACCTCACAAACGGGGATCGACGCCAGCGCCACCGGCACCGCAGGCCTCGCGGGTCTGCTCGACGCACAGACGGCCGATCAGATCCTCCCCGAAGACACGCTCGTGGTGCTGTTCACGGGTGTTCAACGCTGACGGCGTCGTCTGCTTCGGCTTGGCCGGGTCGCGATGCCCCCCGATCCCGACCCTGCACCTGGCGAGCGGTCACATCCGGAAGACACCGAAGGCATCGGTGCCTTGCACCGGTGCCGAATGAGTCGCAGACAGGGCCATGCCGAGGACAGTGCGGGTGTCGCGGGGGTCGACGATGCCGTCGTCACGGATGCGGGCGGTCGAGAAGTAGCCTTGCTCTTCGTGCTCGATCTGCGCCTCGATGAGGGCGGTGCGTTGGGCGTCCGCATCTTCGTCGAATTCGATGCCTCGGGCGTCGGCCGCCGCACGCGTGATGATCGACATCACTCCTGCGAGTTGCTTCGGGCCCATCACCGCCACCTTGTGACCTGGCCACCCGAAGACGAATCGCGGGTCATAGGAGCGTCCACTCATCCCGTAGTTGCCGGCACCGTACGAGACCCCAGCCATGACCGAGATGTGGGGCACGGTCGAGTTGGCCACGGCGTTGACCATCTTGGATCCATCTTTGATGATCCCGCGCTGCTCATATTGCTTGCCCACCATGTAGCCGGTGGTGTTGTGGAAGAAGATGATCGGGGTGTCGTACCGGTTGCACAACTGGATGAACTCGGTGACCTTGTGGGCCTCCTCAGAGAAGATCACCCCTTGCTGGTTGGCGACGATTCCTACCGGGAACCCGTGGATCGAACTCCACCCCGTCACCATCGAGGTGCCGTACAGCGCCTTGTACTCCTCGAATCGTGAGCCATCGAGCACTCGAGCAAGTATCTCGCGCATGTCGAAGGGCACACGGAGATCGGCGGGAACCACACCGAGGAGGTCGTCGGGATCGTGGATCGGGTCGTCGGCCGACATCGACGCTCCCGGTCCCGACTTGTTCCAGTTGAGATGTGAGACGATGTCGCGGCCCATTCGGATCGCTTCGAGTTCGTCCCGAGCGAAGTAGTCGGAGAGACCGGAGACCCGTGAATGCATCTCGGCGCCGCCCAACTCCTCGTCGGTCGACTCCTCACCGGTCGCCATCTTCACCAGCGGCGGACCGCCGAGGAAGACCTTGGCGCGTTCCTTCACCATGACCGCGTAGTCACACATGCCGGGGACATACGCCCCTCCGGCCGTCGAGTTGCCGAAGACCAACGCCACCGTTGGAATCCCGAGACGAGACAGCTGGGTCAGGTTACGGAACCACTTTCCGCCGGTGAGGAAGACCTCGGCCTGATCGGGGAGGTCGGCGCCTCCTGACTCGACGAGGTTGATGAGCGGCAGGCGGTTCTGACGTGCGATGTCCTGGGCCCGCAGCGTCTTGGCGAGGGAGTACTTGTTCGACGAACCAGCCTGGCTGGTCGGATCGTTGGCGGAGATCATCACCTCCACGCCGTTGACGAGTCCGATGCCGGTCACGGCGTTGGCGCCGAGAGGCTTCTCGGTGCCCCAGCCGGCGAGGCTCGACAACTCGAGGAACGGACTGTCGCGGTCCAACAGCAATTCGATCCGCTCACGAGCCAACAGCTTCCCGCGTTCGCGGTGGCGGGCGCGGTACTTCTCACCGCCACCCATGCTGGCCTGCTTCAGCAGCTGGTTGAGCTCCTCGACCTTGGCCAGCATTGCGGCACGGTTCGACTGGAACTCCTCGGAACCCCGGTCGACCCGGGTGGGCAGCGGCTGCATCCCACAAGGCTAGCCGACCCTACCGAGCGATCGCTCGGTGCTCTGCAGCCGGACCCCGGGATGCTGCGGCCCCCCACCGCGTCCCCCGGCCCACGTTGTACGTCATGCGTTGTACCTGCAACGTATCGACCGTACGGAGTAGGCGGTTGGCCGTCCGCCGTCGGCTGGGCCGGCCGGACCCGAACGTTCTACCTCGTACGTAGCACCTTCGGTCGTCCTAGGTCTGCGGTCGGCTGTCGGCCTGGGCACCTCCGACGCGATGACCGCAAACGCTCCAGGCAATACGCACCTTCGGTCCGGCCGGGACGTCATGGCGGCCACCTCTGTGCGTACTCTTGAGACGGACGAGAGGAGTTCGCTCTGTATGACTACGTGATCGTGGGAGGCGGATCGGCTGGGTGTGTGCTCGCAGCCAGGCTCTCGGAGGATCCCTCGACCCGTGTCCTGCTCTTGGAGGCCGGGAAGCCGGGTCGGAAGAAGGAAGTCACGATCCCAGCTGCGTTCTCGGATCTGTTCCACGGCGAACTCGACTGGGACTTCTCCACGGTCCCTCAGGTCCACCTCGACAGCCGCGTGATGTACTGGCCACGGGGCAAGATGCTCGGCGGGAGCTCGTCGCTGAACGCGATGATGTGGGTACGCGGCATCCCGGCCGACTACGACGCGTGGGCGACGGCGGGAAACGACGGATGGGCGTACGCCGATGTCGTCGAATACTTCATGCGAGCCGAGTCCTCGGAACGGACCGACCCGGATCACGTGGGCACAACCGGACCCATCTTCGTGCAAGAACAGCGAGCGGTGAATCCCGGGACCCACCTCTTTGTGGAAGCCTGCATCAGATCTGGGATCCCGCGCAATTCGAACGCCAATGCCGGGACCAACCTCGGTGTCGACTACACACAGGTCACCCAGGACCGCGGGCATCGCCGGTCGGCAGCGGTCGCCTATCTGAAGCCCGCCATGAAGAGGCCCAACCTCGAGGTGCTGACCAGTGCCCTCGCCATCCGGATCCTCACCGAACACGGGGTCGCGACCGGTGTGTCGTATCTGCACGAGGGGCAGCTGCACACCGCGGTCGCCGGCGAGGTGATCCTGAGCGGGGGCGCCGTCAACAGCCCTCACCTACTCCAGGTTTCGGGGATCGGAGCTCCACGAGTTCTCGAGACGGCGGGAATCGAACCCGTGGTCGAGGTCCCGGGTGTCGGTGAGAATCTCATGGACCACCTGGCGACCGGTGTGGTTCGTTACACGTCGAGGTCGGACTCTTTGGCCGCTGCCGAGACACCGAGACAACTGTTCGAGTACCTGGCCCGGCGGCGGGGGATGCTCACCTCGAACGTAGGGGAGGCGCACGCTTTCATCGAGACCCGTGCCGGGCTCGAAGGCGCCGACATCGAGTTGATCTTCGCTCCCGTGCCCTACCTCGATCACGGCGACACCGAACCACCCGGTCACGGCTACACCGTGGCTGCGATCCTCCTCCAGCCGGAGAGCCGCGGGACGGTCCGTCCGATTTCGGCCGATCCCCTCTCGCCTCCGGCGATCGACCCGGAATACCTTTCGAATCCGAGTGATCTCGAGACGCTGCGGAGCGGTGTTCGCCGTGCGGTGGAGGTGTTGGACTCGGCGCCGCTCGCCGATGTGATGGGCGACTGGATCCGGCCGGACTCCCGGCCGGTCGACGACGAACAGGTCGATGCGGGCATTCGCCGGTGGGCCGAGACCCTCTATCACCCGGCTGGTACGTGCCGCATGGGGACAGACGACATGGGGGTCGTCGATCCGCAGTTGCGAGTGCACGGGGTGGAACGGCTCCGAGTGGTCGATGCCTCCGTGATGCCCACGCTCAATCGGGGTCACACCCACGCACCGGCGGTGATGATCGGTGAGAAGGCCGCAGACCTCATCCGATCCGGCTGATCAACGGAGTTGAAATCCGATCCCGAGTGAATCGTCGGGGTCGAGAGTGAAGGTCGCAGTACCGGTGCGATGAGCCGATCCCGTGACCTCGGTCATCACGGCATCGATCTCACCGAGCCTGACCTTCTCGGTGATCTTCGCCTCGAACCGCGACCCGATCACGCTGTCATGGATGAAGTCGTCTCCGACCGCGATCTCTCCGCGAGCGTGGAGCGCTGCCAGGCGAGCCGAGGTCCCCGATCCACAGGGTGAGCGGTCGACCTCACCGTCGGCAAACACCGTGATGTTGCGCTGGCGCTCCGCTCCGAACCTGTCGTAGAAGACCACGCCGTACAGACCGGACAGGCGGTCGTCGATCGGATGGATCAACCCCGGATGACCGGAGAGCCGGGCTTTGATGCTGCGACCGGCCGCAATGAACTTCTCCACGTGTTCGGGGATCACTGTCAGCCCGAGCTGGGCGGCTTCGACCGATGCGTAGAAAGCCCCGCCATAGGAGATGTCCGCCGTCACCGGGTGGTCGGTGGCATCGACGGGGACATCGAGGGCGGATGCGAATGAAGGCACGTTGACGAATGTGGCTCGAGTAGTCCGGCCGTTCTCGATCTGGACTCGGGCGGTGACTCGACCCGACGGCACGTCGATCGTGATGGTGTTGGCGCCCTCGGATCCGAAGACCAGGCCAGAGTCGAAAGCCCAGGTGGCGATGGCGATCGTGCCATGGCCGCAGGCTGTGGAGTACCCGTCCTTGTGGAAGAAGACGACCCCGAACTCTGCTCCGTCGTCGTCGGGCTCCACCACGTAGCAGCCGTATTGATCGGCGTGTCCTCGAGGCTCGTTGATGATCAACTGCCGGACACTGTCGTGGCGCTCAGTCGCATCTGCGCGCTTGGCGAGCACGGTCTCGCCGGCGAGGGGCGGTGCCCCGCCGACAACGATCCGAAACGGCTCACCCGCCGTGTGATAGTCGACGACCTCGACCGGCTGCATCAGAAGAAGAGACGCGAGACGGTCTCGGCTACCGCGCCGGGCTTGTCGGATCCATCGATCTCCACGGTGACCCGACGTCGAACCTGGAGTCCGTTGCCGGTCTCTGTCACTTCGAGAAGCCTCACTCTCGCTCGAATCCGTGAACCCACCTTGACGGGTGTTGGGAACCGGAGCCGGTCGAGCCCGTAGTTGATGGCCATCTTCGGCTCCGGGTCCAGCGGCAGCGGGACCTGCGAACTCAGTGGCACCAGCAGCGACATGGTCAGATACCCCTGAGCGATGGTCGTGCCGAAAGGCCCGGCGGCGGCCCGTTCAGGGTCGATGTGTATCCACTGAGGGTCGTCGGTCGCCCGTGTGAACATGTCGATGCGATCCTGGTTGATCGTCAACCAGTCGGAGACGCCGAGCTCGGTGTCGACGAGATGCTGCAACTGTTCGAGCGGGGTCATGGCGCCAGCGTAAGCGGGTGCCGGGTCACTCGTCGAGCAGGTACACGGGCTCGCGGTAGTAGCGGATCTTGCCGCGCCGTTCCTTCTCGGAGAGGTAGTCGTGGAGCCATCGGTTCTTCTCGTCCAGCGATCGCTCGTCTTCGAGCATCGACAGCGGGATGTCGAGACGCAGCACACGGCCGGGGATGAGGAATCGGGTCACACCAGCGGGAAGAAGGCGACCGGAGCCCGCCGCCAGGAGCACCTGTTCCACGGTGAACTGCGGGTACTCGACGAGCGCCACCATGTCGGGGTACCAACCGGCAAGCGAGCGCACGCTGCGCTCCAGGTTTCTCGAGACCGTTGCTGCGCCGATGTAGGCGTCCGCCACGGCCGCGAGCGCATCGAACCGATTGGTGCCAGGCCGAGCATGCACGACGAAGCCTCGACCATCTACGGTTGTGACCGAGCAGATCCCGCCGTATTCGATGGTGTGGCTGGCCGGGTCGTCCTCCACCTCCTCGATCGTGACGCCAGGAACGTCTCGCAACACCGCGATGAGGGCGTCCGGCTCGATCATGCGGACCACGTGATGCCATGTTTCGAGCGACACCCCCTCGCCAACGGCGACATCTTGGACCACTGCGTGCCGGTAGCCGAGATGGCGGAGAGCATCGGACCGGGTCGCGCCATCGAGGACCACCCACCGATCGTCGACAGGAGCGACGAGCGGGGGGTTCCTCAAGAACCCATCCTCTTTCATGCGCGCGGCGAGGCGGCCTGATCGCTTCTGGTCCACCGTCTCGTGCGGCACCATCTGCTCGACCTCCACGAACCTCAGTGGCAAGACCTTTGGGGGCTCCGCCTCCACGAGCCGGTCGAGGATCTGCTCGCACACATCGATGGCTGCGCGGGCTTGGGCGTCTTCGGTGCTCGCTCCGATGTGCGGGGTGGCGATCACCTTGGGATGAGAGGCCAGCGGATTCTCGACCGCCGGCTCGACGGCGAAGACGTCCAGACCGGCCCCGGCGATCACGTTGTGGTCCAGGGCGTCGAGGAGTGCGGTCTCGTCGAGCATGGACCCCCGCGACGTGTTGACGAGATACGCCGTGGGCTTCATGGCTGCGAGTTCGTCGGCGCCGATGAGGCCCTCGGTGTCGGGGCGCGCCGGTACGTGAAGAGTGACGTAGTCGGACTCTGCCAACAGGTCGTAGAGGTCCATCGCCGCAACGCCATGCTCCATCATGAGCTCGGGTGTCGGTCGATGCTGGTTGGTGACCACACGCATCCCGAACGCCGACGCCCTGGCTGCGACCGCCTGACCGATGCGCCCGAATCCGATGATGCCCAGAGTCTTGCCGGAGAGGCCCGAGCCCATGAGCTCGGCTTTTGCCCACCGCCCCTGTTTGAGGGCTGCGTCGGCCTGAGGGATCTTCCTGGCGAGCGCCAGCATGAGGCCGAGCGTCAGCTCGGCCACGGCGAGCGTGTTGGCGTCGGGACTGTTGACGACCTCGATCCCGGCATCCACGGCAGCTTCGACGTCGATCGAGTCGAGTCCGGCTCCCGCTCGTGCGATCACCCGGAGTCGCCCGCCATGGGCGATCACCCGTCCTGTGATCTTGGTCGCCGACCGAACGATCACGGCGTCGTACTCGTCGATGAGTTCGATCAGCCGGTCCTCGTCGGGTTTCTCCTCCAGGTCGACGTCGCAGTAGCGACGCAACAGGTCGGCTCCGATCTCTGCGATCGGGTCACAGATGAGGACTCGGGGCCGATGTGCGCTCACGTGAAGCTCCTGCCGCCCCCGATGACCACCACCTGGCCGGTGATGTACGAGGCCTGGTCGGAGCCGAGGAACGACACGAGGGAAGCCACCTCGTCGGGCCGGCCCATCCGGTCCAGCGGGATCGCCGCCACCATCTTCCTGCGGATCTCCTCGGGAATGCCCATGGCCATCTCGGTACCGATCAATCCTGGGGCGATGGCGTTCGCTCTGACACGCGGAGCGAGTTCGAGGGCCAACGCCCGGGTCATTCCTACCAGCGCTCCCTTCGACATGGAGTAGTTGTACTGCCCGAAGTTGCCGAGATAGGCGCGCGACGCAAGTGTGACGATCGCCGCGCCATCGGTCAGCGACGGTACCAAGGCCCGTGTGAGCCGGTACGTTGCGCCGAGATTCACCTGCAGCACGGCGTCGAAATCCTCGGAGGACATGTTGACGAGCCGGGCATCCCGTGTGATGCCGGCATTGTTGACGAGGAGGTCGACCGTTCCGGCGGCCGCCACCACCTGCTCGATCCCGTCGGCGCCGGTGAGGTCCACTTGGACGGGAACGATCTCGACCCCCGAGCGCTCCAGTTCCACGGCGGTCTCGGCGAGGGTCGGCGCCAGATCGACGATCACCAACCTGTGCCCGTCGGCGGCGAGCCTGGTGGCGATGGCACGGCCGATACCCCGTGCGGCGCCGGTGACTACGGCAGTGCTCACGCGAGTGCCTTTCCGATGTGGCCGGGACCGAGGTGTATCAACTCACCGGTCGGGCCGTCGGGCTCTGCCAGCGTGGCAACCCACCTGGCGATCGTCTCGGGCGTGGTGTCGTCTTGGACGGCCAGAACGTTCACAGGAACGGACGCCTTCGCCAGCTCGACGGCCGCGGTTCGTGCCGCCGACAGCAAACCCGTCGCCACCATCGCCTTGCCTGCTCCGCGCCGTCCAAGGAGATCGTCGTTGTGCACGATGTACGTGATTGCCCGGCCGTCTCGGGCGGCCGACTGCGAGAGCTCGAAGGCCATTGCCAGCTCGACCGACACGCGATCCCAGTCGTCGGAGACATCCAAGGCGGCAAAGACCAGCGACTCAGGGCTGTCGAATGCCGCTTCCCAGGTTGTTGGCACACGCAGGGTCATGTCGTTCTCGGACGCTAGCGGGTCCGACGCCAGGTGGCTGCGGGTGGCCGGACCCCACTGGCTCAGACCCCGAGACGCCCACGAGCGGTCGGTGCCCCATCGTCATCCTTCGCCGAGCCGGGGCGCCCGGGTCGTGTGGCCGATCTGATGACCGTCGATGGAGATGGCCGACCCGGTGACCGGCATTGTGCCGAGATCGAGGCGCATGTGAGGGGCGGCTTCGAACGCTCCGAGCAGGGAGCGCACGTGGCCCACCGGTAGGCCGGCTTCGCCCAAGAGAGTCACCCAGTGGTCCGCGGTGCCAGTCCCGAAGACCTGATCCAGCTCGGCGGCGAGCTCGTCGACGTTCGCCATCCGGGACTCGTTGTCGGGGAACCGCTCGTTCAGGTCGGGTCGATCGAGCACTTCGCACAATCGGCGCCAATGCCGTTCCGACACGATCGCCAACGCGAAATGGCCATCCGACGTCCGGAAGGTCTGGTTCGGCGCCAGGTAGGGCGAGGCCGTACCTCTCCGCCGGGGCTGCCGACCCGATGCGAACGCCAGCGCGTTCCACCCTGCTTGCACGGCGAACAACCCGTCTCGCAGGCTGACGTCGAGTCGCCGCCCAACACCGGATGCGGCCCGTTCCACGAGCGCGGCGCAGATCGCCACCGCCGCGTTGGTCCCTGCGAGATAGTCTCCGATCGTCGTGGCCGTCTTCGAAAGGGGCTGTCCCTCGTCGCCCGAGATCGAGATCATTCCCGACTCGGCCTGGAACACGACGTCGATGCCGGCCCGGTCGGAGTCGGGTGAGAACGCCGACACGACCGCGTAGACCACACCCGGGTTCGCCCTGCGCACGTCGTCCTCGCCCAGACCGGCGCGCTCCATCGCCCCCGCCCGCAGGTTGTGGAGCACGACGTCGGCTTTCCTCGCCAACTCGAACGCATCGCGCTTTCCGTCGTCGGTGCGGAGATCGAGCACGATCGAGCGCTTGCCGCGATTGGCGGCCAGGAAGAAGGCCGATTCTCCGTCTACGTATGGTCCGAAGCCCCGGCCGAGATCGCCGGTCGGCGGCTCCACCTTGAGCACCTCGGCACCCAGATCCGCCAGCATCATCCCGGCGTACGGGCCGGCGATCAGATTGGTGAACTCGACGACCCGGATCCCTGCGAGTGGCGCAGGGGTCGCGTCGGCCGGTGGGTTGATTGCGTCGCTCACACGGCCTCGATCACGAGGGCGATGCCCTGTCCGACCCCGATGCACATGGTGGCGAGCCCGTAGCGGCCACCCCGGCGCCGCAACTCGTGGGCGAGCGTGGTCAGGATTCTTGCGCCGGAGGCGCCCAGCGGATGCCCGAGCGCTATGGCTCCACCATTGACATTCACCTTGTCAGGGTCGAGCCCCAGGTCGCGGATGCAGGCCAGTGACTGTGCGGCGAACGCCTCGTTGAGCTCCACGAGGTCGAGATCGTCGGCGGTGATTCGTGCCCGCTCGAGCGCCTTGTGTGTGGCCGGCACCGGCCCGATGCCCATGATGTCCGGTTCGACGCCTGCGGCCGCACCGGCGATCAGGCGGGCAATCGGCGTGAAACCGTGGCGCCCGATGCCCGCCTCGGTTGCGAGCAGCGTGGCGGCCGCGCCGTCGTTCATCGGTGAAGCGTTGCCGGCTGTGACCGTCCCACCTTGGCGAAACACCGCCCGGAGCCCGGCCAGGACCTCGAGATTCGTGTCCTTGCGTGGGCCCTCGTCCGAGTCCACGGCGGCGACGGTGCGGCCGCGCGAGTCCTGGGGTGCCTCGACGGGGAGGATCTCATCGTCGAACCTGCCTGCCTCTTGGGCCGCCACGGCCCGCTGATGGGAGCGGAGGGCGAAGGCGTCCTGATCGTCACGCGACACGTGGTACCGGTCGGCCACCTCTTCGGCGGTCTCACCCATCGCAAGGCAACCATGCAGCTTCCGCATCCTGGGGTTCACGAATCTCCACCCGAGCGTGGAATCGGCAACGTCGGGAACTCCCGTCGGAAAGGCCTTGTTCGGCTTGGCGATCACGAGAGGAGCGCGGCTCATGGATTCAGACCCGCCGGCGATCATCACATCGCCCCACCCCCCAGAGAGCGCCTGCCCGGCCGCGATCACAGCCTGAAGCCCCGAACCGCACAGGCGGTTCACGGTGACTCCGGGCACCGTGACCGGAAGATCGGCGAGCAGGGCGGCCATCCGAGCGACGTTCCGGTTGTCTTCGCCGGCCTGGTTCGCTGCTCCCCACACGACGTCCTCGATGGCCGTGCCGTCCAGATCGGGGTGGCGCTGGAGGAGGCCGCGGATGGCATGAGCGGCAAGGTCGTCGGGTCGCACATGTGCGAGCTGACCCCCGATCCTCCCCATCGGCGTGCGGACGGCGTCGACCAAAAAGACTGAACTCATGTCTCAATGATGCCCGATCGCGGTCGATTCATCTACAAGAGCAATTTGGAAGGGTGTCTGATGAGACGAACGATTACGTTGCTGGTCATGGCGGTGGTCGCCTCGGCCTGTGGTTCGGTGGCCGACACGGTCGACGGCCTGGTGGATCAGTCCGTGTTCTCCATGGACGTCGGGTTGTGCTTCGACGACGAGCCCGACGCCGGTGAAGAGGTGAGCTCGGTGCCCGATCGCGACTGTGCCGAACCCCACGACAACGAGGTCTTTGCGCTGTTCCAGCTGGACGACGGCGATTTCCCAGGACAGGAAGCCGTGTTCGACCAGGCGATGGAACTGTGCACGGGTTCGGCGTTCGAGGACTACGTCGGCGTCCCCTACCTCGACTCGGAGCTCGACGTCTTCCCGCTCACCCCGACAGCGGCGGGATGGGAGGACGGAGACCACGAAGTGGTGTGCGCACTGTATGCGTTGGATCAGTCGAAGCTCGAAGCGTCGATGCGAGGTTCGCAGCGCTGAGTGCTGCCACGTTCGGTTCGGCATGACAGAAGCGGCCCGGACCATGGGGCCGCTTCTGTATTCGACGGGTCCGATTGGTGTGTCAGACTTGGCCGGCCAACCAGTCGGAGGAGTAGCTGATGAGGCTCTTCATGTAGTTGGCCCTCTCGAACGCCCCGGGGTCGGGCGAATTGCGCTGACTGAGACTGCCCCGTGCCTGGCTGACGGACTTGTACTCGTTGGTCCACAGCCATGAACGAAGGCCTTCTACGAGTGTGTTGAGGTGCGCCGGACCGTGGCGGAGCAGAGCCGAGGCGACCATCGTCACGTCGGCGCCGGCCAGGATGAGCTTGACGACCTCTTCAGCCGTGTGCACGCCTGTCGTTGCTGCGAGGTCCGTTTCGACCCGGCCCGACAGGATCGCCATCCATCGCAACACCAATCTCAGCTCGTCGGGCGTGGACAGCTTGAGGTTGGGTGCAACCTCGAGTGTGTCGAGGTCGAAATCGGGCTGATAGAACCGGTTGAACAAGACCAGACCGTCGGCGCCGGCGTCCACCAGGCGTTTCGCCATGTGTCCCATCGCCGAGAAGAACGGCCCCACCTTCACGGCCACCGGGATGGCCACCGCTCGCCGCACCTCTGCGACCAACTCCAGATACTGACGTTCCACGGTCTCGGAGGTGGTGTCGATGTCGGTGGCGACCAGATAGATGTTGAGCTCGAGTGCGTCGATGCCCACGTCCTCCAGGATGCGGGCGTACAACGTCCACCCGCCGCGAGTGGTGCCGTTGAGACTTGCGATCACCGGAATCGACAGCTCGCGCTTGGCGCCATGGACCAGGCTCAGATAGTCGGTTGGCCCGGCGTTGTACTCGTCGATCTCAGGGAAGTAGCCATCCGTGGCCTCGGGGAACGACTCGGCGCCGAAGTCGATTCCGAAATGGATCGCCATGGCCTCGTGCTCTATCTGCTCCTCGAACAACGACGGCAGGACCACCGCGGGAGCGCCGGCCTCTTCGAGCGCGATCAGGCGGTCGAGATCGCTCGTGGCGGGCGACGCCGACGGCACCACCGGGTGTGCAAGTTCCAAACCCAGGTACTTGGTCGTGAGATCCGGGTTCATCTTTCCTCCCGCTCCTCGCCCGTCCGATGCTCCGTTCGGATCGTGGACTGATTCACCTGTCATTCCTCCACCTCGGCGTATTCGGCCGTGCGGTGGATCGTGACCATCTGCTCGTAGAGATGCCAGCGATCGTCGATGTCCTGTTGCGCGCGGGACATGAGCTCCGACGCCGAGTCGGGGTTCACTCTCGAAAGCATCGCAAACCGGGCTTCTTTGGCCGCGAACTCGGCGAAGCTCATCGTGGGTTTGCGGCTGTCGAGACGCAGGCCCGGATCACCCGCAGTCTCACGGCCCGGGTCGTATCGGAACAGCGGCCAGTAGCCACTGTCGGTCGCTTCCTTCTGGTGGCTCATCTGGGTCGACATCTCGATTCCGTGTGCGATGCATGGGCTGTAGGCGATGATGAGCGACACACCCTCGTGAGCCTCTGCCTCCGCAAATGCGCGGACCACCTGGGTCATGTTGGCGCCCATCGCCACCTGGGCCACGTAGACGTTCCCGTAGCTCATGGCGATCTGTCCGAGGTCTTTCTTGCCGGTGGGCTTGCCGCCGGCGGCGAACTTCGCAACGGCTGCTCGCGGCGTCGCCTTCGACGCCTGGCCACCGGTGTTGGAATACACCTCGGTGTCGAGGACGAGGATGTTGATGTTGCGCCCCGAGGCGAGCACATGGTCGAGGCCACCGAACCCGATGTCGTAAGCCCATCCGTCTCCGCCGACAATCCAGACAGAGGTTCTGATCAGTGAGTTGGCGACCCCTTCGAGCCGGCGTGGAAGGACGCCTTCCATGCCGGCAAGCCGTTTCCTGAGCTCCGCCACCCGCGCCCGCTGATCGATGATGCCCTGCTCGTCCGACTGATCGGCATCCAGGATGTCCACTGCCAGCTGCCCGAGTTCGGGGGCCAGGGCGGTGACCAGCAGACGGGCGTCCTGACCCGTTGCGTCCACCGCGAGACGCATCCCCAGTCCGAACTCTGCGTTGTCTTCGAACAATGAGTTGGCCCATGCCGGCCCATTGCCCGCCAGGTCGACCGCCCACGGCGTCGTCGGGAGGTTGCCGCCATAGATGGACGAACACCCGGTTGCGTTCGCAACCATCATCCGATCGCCGGCGAGCTGCGTGAGCAGCTTCAGGTACGGCGTCTCGCCGCAACCCGAGCACGCGCCCGAGTACTCGAAGAGAGGTGTGATGAGCTGACTGCCCTTGACCGTGTCGAGCTTGACCTCGGCCCTGGCGGGCTCGGGGATGGCCAGGAATGCATCGAAGCGAACCCGTTCGGCGTCGAGGTGGTCGAGCTTCGGCTCCATGTTGATGGCTTTGTGCTTGACGGCCTCCTTCGATTTCGCAGGACAAATGTCGACGCACACCCCGCATCCCGTGCAGTCGTCGGGTGCCACCTGGATGGTCAGCAGCTGCCCGCCCCACTCGCGACCGGTCGCCTCTTTCGAGGGCACGGACTCGGCGGCGTCTGCGGGGTCGTAGACCTTGATCCTGATGGCGGCGTGTGGGCAGACCAACGCGCAGCGGGCGCAGTCGATGCAGATGTCCGGATCCCAGATCGGGATCTCTTGTGCGATCGACCGCTTCTCGTACTGGGTGGTGGCAGTTGGGAATGTGCCGTCCACCGGGAGTGCCGACACGGGGAGCAGATCGCCCTTTCCCGCAATCATCATTGCCGTCACCCGTTGCACGAAATCAGGGGCATCATCGGGTACGACGGTGATCCGCTTCGGCTGGTTCGTGGCTTCCGCAGGCACCTGCACTCGGGCGAGCCCTTCCAGTGCTCGATCGATGGCGGCCGTGTTCCGCCGCACCACCACCTCACCGCGTTTGCCGTAGCTCTTCTCGATCTGCGTCTTGATGGCGGATACGGCCTCGTCGACCGGGAGCACCCCCGTCAGCTTGAAGAAGCACGTCTGCAGCACGGTGTTCACGCGGCCGCCCAAGCCCACGTCGGTTGCGATCCCTTGCGCGTCGACGACCCACAGGTCGATGTTCTTCTCGAGGATCGTTCGCTGGACGTCGCCGGGAAGGTGATCCCAGACCTCGTCGGCGGCATACGGGCTGTTCAGAAGAAATGTCGAGCCGGGAGCCGACAGCTCGAGCGGGTCGATCTGATCGAGGAAGTTCCACTGGTGGCATGCCACGAAGGTGGCCTGCGAAACCAGATAGCTCGACGTGATCGGGCGGGGCCCGAACCGCAGGTGGCTGATCGTCCTGGAGCCCGACTTCTTCGAGTCATAGACGAAATAGCCCTGGGCATGGAGGTCGGTGTGGTCACCGATGATCTTCACCGAGCTCTTGTTGGCGCCGACCGTCCCGTCGGATCCGAAGCCATAGAACACGGCCCGGACGACGTCGTCAGGTTCGTTCCACTCGGGGTCCACATCGAGATGTGTGTGCGTCACGTCGTCGATGATCCCGACCGTGAAGTGGTTCTTGGGGTCGGGCTTGGCCAGCTCGTCGAAGATGCTCCGCACCATCGGTGGCGTGAATTCCTTCGACGACAGGCCGTAGCGGCCGCCAATGATCCGGACCTGGCGTCCTGCCTCGAAGGCGGCGGTGACGACGTCCTGGTACAGCGGTTCGCCGGTGGCACCCGGTTCCTTGGTCCGATCGAGCACTGCCACCGAGGTCGTGGTCGGCGGAAGGGCGGCCAGAAGCGCCTCGGTGTCGAACGGACGGAACAGTCGGACGATGATGGCGCCGACCTTCTCCCCGGCATTCGTCTTCGCTGCAACCGCCTCCGAGACGGCGCCGGCTCCGGAGCCCATCACCACGATGACACGTTCGGCGTCGGGGCTGCCGATGTAGTCGAAGAGTCGGTATGAACGACCGGTGAGTCGAGCGAACGTGTCCATCTCTGCCTGAACGATGCCCGGCACCGCCAGGTAGTACGGGTTGCAGGCCTCGCGTGCCTGGAAGAACACGTCGGGATTCTGGGCCGTTCCTCTTATCACGGGGTGCAGCGGACTCAGGGCTCTCAGTCGGTGGTCGGCGATGAGGTGTTCGTCGATCATCTCGACGAGGACCTCACGCGGGATGAGTTCCACCTTGTTCACTTCATGCGACGTACGGAACCCATCGAAGAAGTGCATGAACGGAAGCCTGCTGCGGAGGGTGGCAGCGTGAGAGATGAGCGCCATGTCATGCGCTTCCTGAACCGAGGCGCTGGCGAGCATTGCAAAACCGGTCTGCCGCGCGGCCATGACGTCGGAGTGGTCGCCGAAGATCGACAGAGCGTGTGTCGCGACGCTTCGGGCAGCCACGTGGATCACCGCCGGCGAGAGCTCGCCGGCGATCTTGAACATGTTGGGCAGCATGAGCAGCAAGCCCTGGCTCGCCGTGAAGGTGGTGGTGAGGGCGCCTGCCTGCAGAGAGCCGTGCACGGCACCTGCCGCGCCTGCCTCGCTCTGCATCTCCACGACATCGGGTACAACACCCCACAGATTGGGTCTTCCCTGTTGTGACCATGCGTCGGCCAGCTCGCCCATCGGCGAGGCGGGTGTGATCGGATAGATCGCGATCACCTCACTGAGGGCATGTGCAACTCGGGCGGCAGCTTCGTTGCCGTCGAGCATGGCGAATTCAGACACCGTCGTCCTTTACCGTCGCGTTTCGTCTCATCGTGGCTGCTCCGTGCCCATGAGGGCAGGGACAAAGGTCCCCTGTGGCAACCGACCGGATTGTGCCCATCGTGGCAGACGCCCGGGCGAAGTGCCCTGGGCCATTTGGCACCGACGTGCAAGATTGGTGGGTGCGGAGTGGCAGGGCTCGGAGAACCAATACCGATGCGTGGCCGCACCGGGCCACCATCTCCGCTATATAGCTAGCGACACTTCCAGGAGGACGTTGTGAAAATCGTGGTCGGGTTCATCGACACGCCCGAAGGTCATGCAGCCATCGAGAAGGCGATCGAGGAGGCTCAGCTGCGGAACGGCAGCCTCGTCGTCGTGAACTCCATGCACGGCGGAAGTCGGGAAGGCGAGGAGGAGTACATCGCCACAGCCGAGGCGTTCGAGCTTCTCACCAAGAGGCTGAACGAGATCGCGTTGGCGTACGAAACACACGAGTTCGTGCGCGGCAACACTCCGGCCGAGGACATCATCGATGCCGTTCGGGTCACTGGTGCTTCCATGATCGTCATCGGAATCCGAGAGCGGTCGGCCGCAGGCAAGTTCCTCTTGGGATCGAATGCACTCGACATCCTCCACGACACGCCTGTGCCTGTGATGTGCGTCAAGCCCGGAGCACGTTGATCGTTCGTATCCCGGCGATCTGACCCTCACGCGGCCGTCCGGCGGCTCGCTCCTGCCTGGTGCCCCGGCTTCGACCAGCGCCAGACCCCGGCGATGAACGCCACGGATGCGGCCAGCGCCGCGATCGGTTGCCACGGAATCGAAGCCTGCAACCCAGGGTTATAGACCGCCAGAATGGCGGTCTATAACCCACGGAACGAAAGAACGGAGGCCCAGCAAGCTGGGCCTCCGTTCTGTGGGCTGTGGTCCGCCACAATGGCGGTCCATAACCCTGGGTTCGAGGTGTGAGGTCACGCGATGACGGGGACGTTGGCCATGGCGGCGGCGACTTTCGCCTCGGGGTAGTCGTAGTCCTCGAGTTGGCCGGCGAGGTAGGTCTCGTATGACTTCAAGTCGAAGTGGCCGTGGCCACAGAGGGCCGTCAGGATCACCTTCTCCTCGCCTGTCTCCTTGCACTGATTCGCCTCGCGAATCGCGGCGGCGATAGCGTGTGTCGGTTCCGGGGCGGGGATGATTCCTTCGGTGCGAGCGAACTTGACTGCGGCCTCGAAGCACTCCGTCTGGTGGATGGCTTCGGCTTCTACGAGGCCGAGTTCGTACAGGTGGGAGACGAGTGGCGACATTCCGTGATATCGAAGTCCGCCGGCGTGGATGGGGTCGGGAATGAAATCGTGCCCCAGCGTGTGCATCTTCACCAGCGGGGTCATGCCCATCGTGTCGCCGAAGTCGTAGCGGTACTCGCCCTTGGTCAGCGACGGACACGCCGCAGGTTCGACGCACCTGATGGTCGGATTCATCTTGCCGGCCAGCTTCTCCCGGAGGAACGGGAACGAGAGGCCTCCGAAGTTCGAACCTCCACCTGTGCAGCCGACCAACACGTCGGGGGTCTCACCCACTTTGGCGAGCTGCAGCAAGGCTTCTTCGCCGATGATCGTCTGGTGCAACAACACGTGGTTCAGCACCGAGCCAAGCGCGTACTTGGTGTCGGGATCCTGGGCGGCCATCTCCACGGCTTCGGAGATCGCGATACCGAGTGAACCGGTCGAATCGGGATCCATGGCGAGAATCTTGCGGCCGGCCTCGGTGATGTCGGACGGCGAGGGATGAACGGTCGCCCCCCACACCTCCATCATCGTCTTGCGATACGGCTTCTGGTCGTAGCTCGCCCGGACCTGCCACACCTCGCACTCGATGCCGTACTGGGAGGTGGCGAAGGCGAGAGCGGAACCCCACTGGCCGGCGCCTGTCTCGGTCGTGAGCTTCTTGGTTCCCTGCTGATGGTTGTAGAACGCCTGAGGAACGGCAGTGTTCGGCTTGTGGGATCCGGCCGGCGAGACGCCCTCGTACTTGTAATAGATCCTGGCCGGCGTATCGAGCAGTCGCTCCAGGCGGTGTGCCCGGAAGAGGGGCGAGGGTCTCCAGAGCCGGTACACGTCGAGAACCTCGCCCGGAATGTCTATGTAGCGATCAGTCGCGACCTCCTGGCCTATGAGTGCCATCGGGAACAGCGGGGCCAGGTCGTCGGGGCCAATCGGCTCGTGGGTACCCGGGTGGAGCGGAGGTGGAGGTGGGGCCGGCAGGTCGGGTATGACGTTGTACCAGGTGGTCGGCATCTCCGACTCGTCGAGAAGGATCTTGGTGGGCTCTGCCATGGGTTCTCCTGGTCCGGGAGTCCCGGACGCTAGTGGCAAGCCGATGCCCGGATCAGGCGTCCGGGCATCGATCTGGAAAAGGTCGGGAAATCTTTCCGACCGCGTCTTTGGAACCTTCTGAAGTCTTCGGGCGTCCGACCGATATCTCGCATGGGCTACCGATCAGGTCGGAACACGGAGGGTGGACAGCATGGCGCACACACAGTTCGAACCACGGCATCGGTCCGTGAACGTCGGAGAGATTCTCGCTTTCGCACCGGTGATCCTCCTGGTGCTGTGGGTGATCGCACGATCCATCGCCTGACCACTCGTCTGAGGGCCGTCTCGGCCGACGGGACCGGTGGGCGGAGTGCATGTGCACCGAGCACGGCCCGAAGACCAACCGAGGTGGATTCCCGTGATCATGTCGGGGCGTCTGGGTGAGTGGAGCATCGAGGACCTGCTCCAGATCGCCCGGATCACGCACAAGACAACGTCGATCGAAGTAGCCGGAGAGCACATCTCCGGCGTGATCTATCTGCGCAACGGTGCCATCGTCGACGCCGAAGTCGCGGGTGTCGAGGCAGCCTCGGGGTCGAGGTTCTCGCAGATCGTCGAAGCGATCGAAGCTCTCTCGCTCATCGAAGAGGGATCGTTCGAGTTCGGAGATCGTGCGCCCCCGCCGGTCGACGATCGACCGATCGAGGTGGCCGCCGTGACCGCGGCGATGCAAAAAGATGCGCTCCGCGAGAAGCGGCTGACCGATCTGGGCCTCGAGGGTGCTGAAGGTCTCAGCATCAACCGCCACATCGACGACTCGGTGACGATCAAGCCGGCGGTCTGGCAGTTGCTGATCGACCTGATCGATCCATTCACCTTGGCGTCGCTGCAGCAGAAGATGGGGCGCCGAAAGGCGGTGGCAACCCTTCTCACCCTCGATGCGTTGGGGGTGTTGCTCCGAGGTCAGGAGGTGATCGCCTCGGAGACCCCTCGCGGCGGTCCTGGCCCCGTCGTCGACGAGGTATCGCAAGACGTCGAGGACGTCGGAAACGACGGTGTAATCGCCGACGAGCCGGATGTCCAAGAGGACCGGGCCGTCGAAGACGACGATGCCGGCGATGGCGAGTCGCCGGTCGGCGAGGCCGATCTCGAATCGGACCCCGTCCCGGAGTTCGTGGAGATGCCCGCCGAGGAGGTTTTGGAGGTTCCCGAGGACTCTCGCCTCCAATCGGCCATACCGCTGCACATCGACGCGCCGATCGTCGAGATCTTCGAGCCCGACCGATTGCCGGGCATCGCGCCGATGCACGAGGTGGTCACACCCTCGGAGACCACCCTGGTCGAAGACGTACTGGGGGACATGCGCAACCGGTTCAGGAACCAGCAGCACGATTACGAGTTCGACGACGAGACTCCGGACGGATCATCGAGCTGAGCCGGCAGCGGCCCGGACGACCTCGTCGGCGAGCACGGTGGACGGCTGCTCGGCCGACAGTCTGAGGTTTGCGACGGCGGCAAGGTGGGGCCGCCTTCGATCGTGGAGCCTCCGATATTCGGTTCTCGTGAGCGACCTTCGATGGGATCCACGTACGGCGCGTTCGTATCCGACCTCTGCGTCCAGATCGAGCCAGACGACCAGCTGGACAGCCGCCAGCCGGTCCCGGGAAACGGAGTCGTCCACCACGCTCGCCGCCGGCGCGACCACGAACGAGGCATGCGACTCGATCGTGTGACGGAGCATGTCCGCCTCGAGGCGGTGCAGCTCAGCGACTCCCTTCTGCGCAGCGATCACCGCTCCTGAGGTGCCCATCCTGGACTCGATCCAGCTGTCCGAATCGATCACCGGGAGGGCGAGCCGGTCTCCGACGAGGCGGGCGACGGTCGACTTGCCGCTACCCATGGAACCGATGATCGCAATGTGGTCGACACTTCGGCAGATCGCTTTTGGAGCCGCGTCGGGGTTGGTGGCATCCATCGCGATCTAACGTAGCCACCGATGGTTCTCCCTCCGCCACCGATGTTCGATCCCGAAGGATGGGGTACGCACCCGACGTTGATCATCGGGGTCGCCGGTGGATCCGGGTCTGGGAAGACGACGATCGCCGAGGCGCTCACCGAGGCGATCGACGGTGTGGCGTACATCAAACACGACGCGTACTACCGGCATCGGTCGGATCTCAGCTTCGAAGCACGAAGCCGTCTCAACTACGACCATCCTGATTCCCTCGAGACCCCGCTCCTGGTGGAACACCTGGAGCAGCTCCGCAAGGGACTGCCGTTCGAGCAGCCGGTGTACGACTTCGCCGAGCATCTCCGCAGCGACACCTGCGTGGTCGTCGCCCCCGCGCCCGTGGTGATCGTCGAAGGCATCCTGGTCCTGGCAGAGACGTCACTTCGCTCGCTGATGGATCTCAAAGTGTTCGTCGACACCGACTCCGACCTGAGGCTTGCCCGCCGACTCGAGCGTGACATTCGTGAACGAGGGCGCACGCCGGAGTCGGTGCTCACCCAGTACCTGGCCACGGTCAGGCCGATGCACAACGACTTCGTGGAGCCGTCGAAGCGCCATGCCGACATCATCATCCCGGGCGGTATGAAGATCGGTGCGGTCGCCACGATCATCGAGCTGATCCGGACTCGCATGGGACGAGCCTGACCATCGGCCTTCGGGCGTTCTGGCCCCTCAGTCGAGACCGATGCCGGCGTCGATGAAACGGTTGGTCGAGATGTCATCTGCGGTCAGGCCACCGAGTACGTCCATGTCGGCGTCGAGCATTTGATCGATGACCGCTTGGATCCGACCCGGGTCCATGTTGCCGAGGGTGGAGTCGGGCCCGTTGCCGACCAGACCCAACTCGATCTGAGTGTCGACCGCGAAGGCGGCGACGCTGTCGTCGTAGACCCAGAAGTCATCGTATTGCGCCACGATGTCCACGATCATCGCGTTCACCCGCTCGGGGTTGGTGACATAGTCCACGGCAGCCTGTTGGATCGTCGGAACCAGCCGCTCGAGGCAGGGAGCGAGAGTCTCGATGTCGTCGGGGCGCACGGCCACGGCCTGTGGATACACCTGGAAGCCGGCCTCGTGGATCAATTGATACGCCACCGGTTTCATCCATTCGTCGATGACGAACTCGTAGTTGTACGGCTCCGTCGTGACGAAACCCTGCTGTGCGAGCGCCCCGTCGGCGGCGACGAATGCCGATGGGCTTCCATTGTACGAAGGGTCGATCTGGTCGGCCGAGAGAATCCCGGTCGACACGAGGACATCCGGAAACGTGCCTCCGGGGAACACTGTCACTGTCACTCCCGCGGCGCCGAGGTCGGCGATGGTGCGGACGTCGGGATAGGTGGCGGGGTCCCACATGATGATCTGCGGGTTCTTCTCGAGAGGGGCCACCACGGCCACGGTGGGGGCGTCGTCTGCGAACGCGGCGGCCTCGTCGGTGGACACGTACCCGAGATGGATCTCAGGCTCCGTGTACATCTGCGTCGAGACCGGTTGCCCCCCTATCGCTGGCCCACCCGTGCGGACCTCGATGTCGACGCCGAGGTCCGTCGTTCCGGCGACGAGATCACCGGAGACGACCTGATTGTCCACGTCGACCTGGTAGCCGTCCCCGACCATCTGATACACGGCACCGTGCTCGGCCTCAGGGAACCAGTCGGTCTGGATCACGATGGGGTCGGGGCAGAGTCCGACGAGGTCGGGGCCGGTCGCAACGGTCGGGCCCGACGACGTCGTGCCCGTTCCCGCCGTCGAATCCGTCGGCCGGGCCGTGGACGTCGTGGACACCTCTGAGCCCGCACATCCGGTGAGCAGCAGGGCGAGCATCAGTGCGGGGGCTCCCCGCTGTGACGTGGTTCGGTTCACGATTGTCTCCTGTGATTGCCTGGATGTGCTGATGGCATCAGACGGCGCCCCTGTCATACCACTCGCCGGTGACGCGTTCTTCGATCCACCCGAAGGCGAGGAACACTGCAACGCCCAGCGCCGATGAAACGATGATGGCCGCGATGAGTTGCTCTCCCATCAGACGATTGGCGTATTTCTGGAGAAGCTGACCGATCCCGGCGTCCCCCTTGCCGAAGAAGAAGTCGCCGACGATGGCGCCGATCACCGAGAGCCCGGCCGATATGCGCAGTCCGGCGAAGACGGCTGGAAGCGCTGCGGGAAGGGTGAGCTTTCGCAGTCGGGTGATTCGCGATGCGTGATGAAGTGTGAACAGGTCGTGCATGCCGCGATCTGCGGATTGGAGACCGAAGAGGGTGTTCACGATGATCGGAAACAGCGAGATGAGCACGCACACGATCACGCGAGACGCCGTGTCCGTACCGAACCAGAACTGGATGAGCGGCACGATCGCGAGGATGGGAATCGCTTGCAGCGTCACTGCGTACGGGAACACCGCCCGCTCGATCGGCCTGGCCTGGCTCATCAGCATTGCGAGTGCAAGGCCAATGATGCCGGCGATGAACAGGCCGGCGGCGGCCACCTTGGTGCTCGACCAGAGACCGCTCATCAACTCTGCCAGGTTCGCTCCGTCGAGGAACCCGACCCGCACCACGGCGTGCGGCGGCCTGAGGAGAAAACGTCGGCGGTCATCGAGAAGGACGTACGAGACGAAGTACCACACTCCGATCAGCGCCACTCCCAGTGCCGCCGGTGGCCACAGTGCCGATCCGATGGCAGCAGACATCGACCGGCCTCCGAACCGGGGAGCCTCGGAGTCGGCCCCGCCCTTCGACGAGGTGGAGTGGTCTTCGGCGACGCTCATCGGTGGGCGCCCCACAGTGAGTGGCCGATCTCGCCGCTCAGGGCTGCGAAGGTCGGATGGAATCGGATCTCCGGATCGCGAGGGAACCCGAAGGGGATGTTGTGTTCGTCGACGATCTGGCCCGGTCGGGCCGACATCACCAGCACGCGGCTCGACATGAACACCGCCTCTGCGATGGAATGCGTGATGAACAGACCGGTGAACCGGCGACGTTCGAACAGGGCGAGCGTCTCTTCGTTCAAACGCGCCCTCGTGATCTCGTCGACGGCGCCGAAGGGCTCGTCGAAAAGGAAGACGGGTGGTTCGAGCGTCAGCGCTCTGGCCAGCGACGTGCGCATCTTCATGCCGCCCGAGAGCGACTTCGGGAAGTGGTGCTCGAAGCCGCAGAGTCCCACGAGTTGGATGGCTTCGAGCGCCCGACGCCGGCGTTCCATGCTGTCGAGCCCGTCGAGCTCTGCCAACAGTTCGACGTTTTGGAGCACCGTTCGCCATGGCAGCAATGTCGGGTCCTGGAACACGTATCCGAGGTGATCCCTGTCGACGATCACCGAACCGCTGGTGGGTTCGATCAATCCGGAGGCAATCCTCAGCAATGTCGACTTTCCGCATCCTGATGGCCCGACGATGGTCACGAACTCGCCCTCGGCGACATCGAAGGTGACATCGGAGAGGGCGTGTGTTCGGTCGGGGAAGACCATGGAAATATCACGGAACGACAGAGCGGTCGACGCCATCGTGCTCCACATCACCTTCGGGGAAGCTGAACCGTAGTGCGACACCAGCTCTTCGGGAACGGCCGAAGGCGAGGCTCCGCCTCCGGTTCGGCACCCGCGGCGGCGTACGACGTCGACATCGACCGGCCGCCGCGGTCGAACCGCATGCCTCGATGGGGTTCGCCTTTCCGGCGTTCGCATCCGGCCTGGTTGTCGTAACCGGGCCCACGGGCATAGGATCGTCGTCAGGAGGGACTCGGGGATGCGGGACAAGTGGTGCGCGCGCCGCCGTGACGGCCGGCGTTCTGATGTCGAAGCCCGTGCGGATCAGCCGGCGCGCCGCGTCATGGCTGGTGCGTCGATTGCGATCGCTACCGCGGTCTTCGCATGGACCGTTCTTCCGGTGCTCCCGGCGGGGGCCGACCTCTCCGCACTCTCGCCGGCGAGCGGCACCGTCGTCGGGCCGGGAGAGTCGACGACGTTCTCCTTGGTCAGCGGCGACCACTGTGTGCGGGCGACCTCCGACGACTCCACGATCTCGGTCTCGGTCGACAACAAGGGTGACTGCGGTGACGACGTGGAGCGCACGCTGGTCGTCGCCGTCGCAACAGCCGTCGATACACCGCCCGGTGTGCACGTCATCACCGTGACGGAGATCGGCGTGCAGGGCGGGCAGGGACAGTCTGTTGCGTGGTCCTTCACAGTGGCCGCGGCGGAGGCTCCGACCACCACGTCGACGACCGATTCGACGACGACTTCCTCGCCGCCCACGTCGAGTACGTCGTTGCCCGACGACTCCACCACGGTGGCCTCATCGGCTACCTCGTCTACGTCACATGCCACCCCCGACGTCACGGTCGGGCCGGGTGGATCCTCCGCCACGTCGACCGCACCCGGAGCAGGCGATCCGACCACGTCCACCACGCCGACGCGTCAGCCGGCGGCGGGCACGGAGGAGCCTGCGAACGGCGACGATGGTGCGCCAGAGACAGATGGCGACTCGGACCGTGGGGCAGCCGACACGGAGGGTGAGGTCCCGGAAGACGCCGGGGACGACGGTGGTGACGTCGTGGTCCGGGGCGGTGTCTCGCCGGATTCGGGCGAGGATCCCGAGCTCTCAGGCCTGGCGGCCGGCGACTTCACCCGAGCGCTCACGGGCGAGGCCGGTCCGGCGTTCGACGGTCTCAGCCTGGCCGACTTCCTCCACCCGTTCGGTGAAGACGGGGGTGCGCCGCCGAAACCTCGCCCGGCTCCTCTGCTGCCCTGGGCCACCCGGGTGCTGGTGGTGTTCACGCTCGCCGATGTCGTGCGTGCACGCGACAAGACGCTCCAGGTGGGCTGACCGGCACGGTGGCGGCCGGCCGACGGTATCGCCCTTTCCGAAGGGTTTGGCGGCTTTACACTCACGACCATGAGACCAACGGTTGCCGTTCTCGGTGTGGGCGCGATGGGAGAGTCGATCGTTCGGGGCCTGCTCTCCGCCGGCTGGGAGTTCCCGGAACTCGTTGCTGCCGTGCGCAGGGAGACCAAGCTCCACGACATCGAGACCCGGATCGGGATCGATTGTCATCTCGACGCGGTCGCGGCGGTGGGCGACAGGTCGGTGATCGTGGTGGCCGTCAAGCCTCGCGACGTCGTCGGCCTGCTCGAGAAGATCGCCGGGTCCGTATCGACCGACCAGGTGGTGATCTCATTGGCGGCCGGCGTCCCGTTGGCCCTGTTCGAGGAGCATCTGACGGATGTCCCGGTGGTGAGAGCCATGCCCAACACACCGTCGCTGGTCCGCGAAGGCGTGACGGCGATCGCGGGCGGCTCGGCGGTGACGGAGGATCATCTGGCCCGAGCCCGCCGGGTGCTGGAAGCAGTCGGCCAGGTCGAGGTCCTCGATGAGGCTCTGATCGACGCCGTGACCGCCGTCTCGGGAAGCGGGCCGGCATATGTCTTCCTGCTGGCCGAGGCTCTGGAGGAGGCCGCTGTGCGAGAGGGCCTACCGCGGGACATCGCCGAGGCTCTCGTCCACCAGACGGTCAGAGGAGCGGGGCATCTGCTCACGGAGACAACGACCAAGTCTTCCGAGCTCAGGGCTCAGGTCACCTCTCCCGGTGGAACGACGGCGGCGGCCCTGCATGTCCTCGAGGAACGCGGTTTTCGAGCGGTCGTCGAAGACGCAGTTCGTGCAGCTGCGCAGCGAAGCCGGGAACTCGGTGCGATGGCTCGTGAGGAACACCCGTGAGCTTGTTCTCGCGGGCGATGATCGCTGCCACCCACAATGGAGCCGTTCGACGCCTGGTCACGAGAACCGCGCCTGGAAAAACACTGGCTCGGCGATTCGTGGCGGGCGACACCCTCGACGAGGCCACCGCCGCCACCAGATCGCTCAACACCGCCGGCAAGCCGGTCTCCCTCGACCTCCTGGGTGAAGCGGTCCACGACCGGGTGACCGCAGTGAGCGCGGCAGACCAATACGTGGCGGCGATCCGACGGATCGCAGAGGCCGAACTCGACGCCAACGTCTCGATCAAGCTGACACAGCTCGGTCTCGAGTTCGACCGGGGTCTCGCGGCAGAGAACCTGACGCGCCTCGCACAGGAGGCAGCCGCAATCGGCACCACGGTGACGATCGACATGGAGGACAGCCGATACACCCAGGCCACGGTGGATCTGTATGCCGATGCCCAGCCGCAGAACGGCAACCTGGGTCTCTGCCTTCAGGCCTATCTGCATCGAACCCCCGACGACCTGGAGCGGCTGCTCCCGCTGGGCGGCCACATCCGACTGTGCAAGGGGGCGTACGTCGAACCCTCGTCCATCGCATACACCGACAAGGGCGATGTCGATCGGGCGTTCGCCGAGCTGCTCGAGCCCTTGATGGCCGCCGACGGCGTCAGACCGTGCATCGCGACCCACGACGACCGATTGATCGAGAAGGCCTCTGCCCTGGCCCGTTCCCGTTCCGGTCCGTGGGAGTTTCAGATGCTGTACGGAGTTCGTCCTAATCTCCATGATCAGTTGGTGGGAGCGGGAACGTCCGTGCGGGTCTATGTGCCGTACGGATCCGAGTGGTATGCGTACCTGACACGACGCATGGCCGAACGCCCCGCCAACACGGTGTTCTTCGTGCGGGCTCTGGTCGGCAAGAGTTGAACGCCGGACAAACCGAGTTCGAGCAAAGCGGTGACAGACATGCGTGCACCCACATTCACCCTCAATGATCACAACGGAAACCAGGTGTCGTCCAAGGACTACACCGGCCGATCGCTGATCGTCTTCTTCTATCCGGCGGCCATGACTCCCGGCTGCACGACGGAAGCCTGTGACTTCCGTGACCACCACACCCGTCTTCAAGAAGCTGGCTTCGACATAGTCGGTATCAGTCCCGACGAGCCGGAGCGCAACGCCAAGTTCGTCGAGAAGGAGAACCTGACGTTCCCGCTGCTGTCCGACCCGGCCCACAAGGTGGCCGAGGCCTTCGGCGCCTGGGGCACGAAGAAGAACTACGGCCGCGAGTACGAGGGCCTGATCCGCTCCACCTTCGTGATCGGCCCGACCGGCGACATCGAACGCGAGTATCGCAACGTGAAGGCCACGGGCCACGTCGGCCGCCTCATCCGCGACCTGCTGGGGGACTAGAACCCAGGGTTATGGTCCGCCATTCTGGCGGACTACCGCCCACAGAACGCGGGGAGAGGGGGTCGTCCTGGCGCAGGACACATGAACCGGGTGGCCACCCGGAGAGGCGTAGCATGGCGGCCATGCGACGTGTCTCCGCCGTTTTCGTGCTGGTCCTCGTGCTCGTGCCTTCCGCCGCTTGGGCGGCGACCGTCGACGAGGTTGCGGAGGCTGTCGAGTTCCGTGGCTACTACGCGGACTCGGGCGTGGACATCGCCATCAACGACCTCGAAGACCTGTCGCAGGAGTTCCCGGGGATCGGGTTCGTGGCATTGGAAGACGACCCGTCTCAGGGTGCCGACCTCTTCGCCGATCAAGTGCTGGCGGCGGTCGAGGCACCGGACACCATCGTGGTGCTGTCCGCCTCGGAGGCCGGGCTCGTCACCGACGGCGTCTACACCGATGAGCAGATGGACGCCGCGCTGGACGCCGCCTTTGCCGCCACCGGTGACAGTTATCTCACCGACTTCCGCGAGGTCGCGGCCAGCCTCACGGACCGGGTCCCGGTGGGTGTTGCCACCACCCAGGCGCAGTCCGAATCTCCGGCTCCCACCCAGGCTGCCGACGACGACAGCGGTGGCGGAATCCCGTGGCTGTGGATCATTCTCATCGCGATTGTCGGGTTCTTCTTCTGGCGGAGCAGGCGCAACAAGCAGAGGCGCGCCGATGCGATGACCGCTCAGCTCGAGGCCGCAAAGGCGGAGATCCGTGAGCAGATGAGTGTCGTTGCCAACGAGATCCTCGAGTTCAGCGACCGGGTCGACCAGGACAGATTTCCGGCGGCAGTAGAGCACTACCGCAAGGCATCAGAAGTGTTCAAAGCCGCCGAGGATCGGATGGACGCAGCAAAGACTCCCGCCGAACTCGAGTCGCTTTCCGATGACCTCGATGTGGCCCGGTGGGAGATGGCTGCGGCAGACGCAATCGTCGAGGGTCGCGATGTGCCCCCCAAGCCCGAACCGGACAAGCCGGTGCCATGCTTCTTCGACCCGACCCATGGCGCAGGGGTCGAGGAGGCAGAGTTGAAGACCCCCGCCGGCAGTCGAACGGTCATGGTGTGCAAACAGGACGCCGAGAGACTGCGCCGCGGCGAACGGCCCGAGCCGCGATCGATCGATGTCGGGGGTCGTCGGGTCCCGGCGCCGCAGGCACCCCGCAGCAGCGGCGGCGGCGGGATGGACTGGCTCGACGCGTTCTCGATCCTCGTGGGTGGCATGAACCGGGGAACCGACTACAGCTGGGGCCGCGGTTCGAGACGGTCCGGTGGTGGACTCGGCGGAGTGCTGGGTGGAATGCTCGGCGGGTCTGCCGGCAGGCCGCGCCGGACGCGAAGTAGTGGCATGCCGAGCCTGCCCACACGCCGGTCGTCGAGTTCCAGCCGCACCACGTCGTCCAGCAGCCGTTCGCGATCCTCGTCGCGATCTCGCAGTTCCCGCTCGACCTCGCGTGGTCGACGTTCCCGCTGAGCCCGCGGCCACCTGGACGCGGCCGGTACCCGGACAGATCCCCGACCGGTGGCGGATCCTCGCCTGGGCCGAGCGCCTAGGATGGGCGCACCAGCGACTACAGGGGTTTCGAGGTCATGTTCAAGAGAATCTGGGGCTATCTGAAACAGCTCTTCCGTTCGGGTGCCGAAAGGGCGATGAACCCTGAGATCGAGATCGAGCAAGCGATCACCGAGGCCAAGAAGCGCGATCAGGACCTCCGCAACCAGGCTGCAAAGGTGATCGCCCACCGCACACAGATCGAGCAGAAGATCGAAGGGTCTGCGAAGGACGTCGGTGAGGCCCGCGAGATGGCCAAGTCGGCCCTGATGAGAGCCGAGCAGGCGAAGAATGCCGGTGACACTGCCGAGCAGTCCAAGTGGACCCAGGCCGCCCAGTCCCTCGCCCTCAAGCTGCAGGCAGCAGAGTCCAATCTCAACGGTCTCAAGGAGCAGTACGAGATCGCAATCGGACAGGCCGATCAGGCCAAGACGGCCGTGCAGCAGAACGCCATGCGTCTGCAAGAGCTCGCCGCAAAGCGCATGCAGCTCGTCGGCCAACTCCAGCAGGCCAAGATGCAGGAGGCCGTCAACAGCGCGGTGGATTCGATCTCCACGAGCATGGAAGTCGAAGCTCCCTCGCTCGAGAAGGTCGAAGAGAAGATCCAGCAGCGGCTGGCCAGCGCCAAGGCTCGCACCGAGCTCCGCGAAGCCACCCCGGAAGGCGCCGAGTCCGAGCTGAAGGAGGCGATCTCCATCGCCCAGGCCGATGCCAAGCTCGAAGAGCTGAAGCGAGAGCTGGGTCTCGCCACCGAAGGCGACGCCGGCACGGGAGGCACGGAGGCGGCTCCCGCCTAGAAGCCGGCTTTGCCGAGCCGGGGGTTCGCCTCTCCGGCATCTTGCGTCTTGTGTCCTGCGTCTTGCGTCCTGCGCACCGGATCAGTTTGTCTCGTGTCCTGCGTCTTGTCCGACGCACGACGCACGACGCACGACGCACTACCTTCCCTGGGGTGCTCGACGAACTGCTCGCTCATCCGCTCGTCTCCGAGGAGGTGGTGCTCGGGGGGTCGATCGGGGTGATGGCCATCCACGGGGGGATCGAAGCCGAGACCGCCGAAATGGCGCGCGAGATCGCGGTCGCCACCGGCGCTTCGTTGTATGTGGTCGAGCAGGCCGAGACGCTTGCATGGCACATCCCGTCGACCAGATATGACCCGCAGCACAGTCCGCAGCTGGCTGCATTCCTGGATCACGTCGATCGGGTGGTGAGCCTGCACGGCTTCGGACGCGATCACCTGCGGCGGTCGATTCTCGTCGGGGGCACCAACGATTCGTACCGTGCCCGGGTGGCGCAACGGTTGCGGTCGAACACCGAGGTCAGGGTCGTCGACGACTTGCGCGACATCCCGCAGGGGCTCAGGGGCCGGCACGCTCGCAATCCGGTGAATCTCTCGTCTGGCGGAGGGGTACAACTGGAGATGTCGGCCGCGACCCGGTTGGCCCCACATCGTGGCAAGGTGGTGGAGGCGCTGACTCAGGTGATCGCCGAGGACGTTCGCAGCGGAGGCGTGTGATGCAGATCGGAATGGTTGGCCTGGGGCGAATGGGCTCGAACATGGCCCGCCGTCTCATGAAGTCCGGACATGAGGTCGTGGTTCACGACCTCGACGCGGAGGCGGTGGCAGAGCTGGCAGGCGAAGGTGCCGTGGCCACCGGATCGCTGGAAGACCTGGCGTCGAAGCTCACGGCCCCACGCGCCGTCTGGCTCATGGTTCCCGCCGCTGTCGCGCCGCGAGTCGTCGACGATGTGGCGGACGTGCTGTCCGCAGACGACGTCATCATCGACGGCGGCAACAGCTTCTACCGGGAGTCCATGGATCATTCCGCCCGCCTCGCCGAACGGCGCATTTCGTTCGTCGATGTGGGGACCAGTGGCGGCGTGTTCGGGTTGGACCGCGGATATTGCCTCATGATCGGTGGGGAGCCCGAGGTGGTCGCTCGACTCGATCCGATCTTCGCCGCACTCGCACCAGGCGTGGGGGCGGCGCCACGAACGCCCGGCCGCACTGGCCGGCCAGACGTTGCGGAGCAGGGCTATGTCCATTGCGGTCCTTCGGGCGCCGGGCACTTCGTGAAGATGGTCCACAATGGCATCGAGTACGGCTTGATGGCGGCATATGCCGAGGGCCTGAACATCCTCCGCCATGCCGGGGTGGGTGCGGATGAGAGGAGTGCCGATGCCGAGACCGCCCCCCTGAGCCACCCAGAGAACCATCGGTTCGACATCGATGTGGCGGCCGTCGCCGAAGTCTGGCGGCGCGGCAGCGTCATTGGATCATGGTTGCTCGACCTGACCGCCGACGCACTCGCATCGAGCCCAGACCTCGCCGAGTATCGGGGCAGGGTTTCGGACTCGGGCGAGGGCCGGTGGACGCTCCAGAGCGCGATCGACATCGGAGTGCCTGCACCGGTCCTCGCCTCTGCTCTCTTCGATCGTTTTGCCAGCCGAGGGCGCGACGACTTTGCCAATCAGGTGCTCTCGGCCATGCGTGATCAATTCGGAGGCCACCCGGAGCGAACGCGATGAAAGCAGACGCACTCGTCCTCTTCGGGATCACCGGCGACCTTGCCAAGAAGAAGCTGTTCTTGGCTCTGTACGAGTTGACCCGGACCGGGATGCTCGACATGCCCGTCGTGGGTGTGGCGTCGAGCGACTGGACCGACGCCGAATTGAAGGACCGAGCCCGGGAAGCGGTCGAGGCGAGCGACGTCGACATCGACGAGGATGTGTTCCGCCGATTGGCGGACCACCTCTGCTACGTGGCCGGGGACTATCGGGACCGCACGGTCTACGACGACATCGTGAAGCGTCTCGATGGGATCCGCAACGTCGTCTGCTACCTGGCAATCCCGCCTTCACTGTTCGACGATGTGGTGCAGGGTCTGGCGCGGGTTGGACTCACCGACCAGGGACGGGTGGTGCTCGAGAAACCATTCGGGCGCGACGCGGCATCGGCCGCCGAGCTCAACGACATCGTCCACCAGTACTACTCCGAAGACCGGGTGTACCGGATCGACCACTTTCTGGGCAAAGAGGCCGTCCAGAACATCATGGTGTACCGGTTCGCCAACACCATTCTCGAACCCGTCTGGAACCGGCACTACGTGCGTGGTGTCCAGCTCACGATGGCGGAGGCCTTCGACGTGGAGGGGCGGGGCAAGTTCTACGACTCGGTCGGGGCGATTCGCGACGTGGTCCAGAACCACCTCTTTCAGATGGTGTCGCTGCTGGCGATGGAGCCCCCGGTCTCACAGGATCCCGACGCGCTGCGGGACGAACGGGCCAAGGTGCTGAAGGCGATCAGGACGCTGGATCCCGGCGACGTGGTGAGGGGCCAGTACGACGGCTACCTCCAGGAAGACGACGTGGCCACGGGGTCCGACACCGAGACGTTCGCCGCGGTCCGGCTGGAGATCGATTCATGGCGATGGGCGGGCGTGCCGTGGATCGTCCGGACCGGCAAGGCGATGGCCCGGACCGTCACCGAGGCCGTGATCGAGTTCGAGCAGCCGCCGCGACCGTTGTTCACCGACACCCACTGTGAGCCAGGGCCGAATCGGATCCGGTTCCGCTCGAAGCCCGGGGACGTGATCTCGTTGGCGATGCAGGCGAAACGCCCGGGCGACGAACTGGTGAGCGCACCGGTGGAGCTCGAAGTCGACAACGAGAAGGTGCAGGGGCGCGGGCGTGATGCCTACGACCGGCTGCTCGGAGATGCGCTCCGTGGCGACCCGCGCCTGTTCGCCCGTCAGGACGGGGTGACAGAGGCGTGGAGGATCGTCGACCCGGTACTGACCAAGGACGAGCCTGCCATCACCTACCGTCGGGGCAGTTGGGGTCCGGGCGAAACGGACTCGCTCCTCGAAGAGGGGTGGGAATGGCTCACCCCGGAGCGATGAAGGAGTAGCGGTGGAATCGATCAGCAGGACGGATCAGTGGGCAGCGCTGGAGGCGCTCTCCGACGAACGGCTCGAGCTCCGGGAGCTGTTCGCCTCGGATCCGGGACGCGCCGAGCGGTTCACTCTTGGCGCAGGTGATCTGATCGTGGATCTGAGCAAGCATCTGGTCACAGACCGGATTCTCGATGGCCTGGTCGATCTCGCCCGTGCCGCCGACGTCACGGGGCGACGGCAGGCGATGTTCGACGGCGAACACATCAACGTGACCGAGGACCGCGCAGTGCTCCACACCGCGCTCCGAGCGCCGAAGTCAGCTGCGGTGTACGTGGACGGGGAAGACGTCGTTCCCGGTGTCCACGACGTCCTGGACCGCATGGCACGCTTCGCCGATCGGGTGCGGTCAGGCGAGTGGGTTGGCCACTCGGGACGTCCGATCCGGACCGTCGTCAACATCGGGATCGGGGGCTCCGACCTGGGGCCGGTCATGGCGTACCACGCGCTTCGGGCCTACCGGGAACCCCGAATCGATGTTCGATTCGTATCGAATATCGATCCGGCTCACCTGGCCGCCGCCCTGCACGGGATCGACCCCGAGCAGACGCTGTTCATCGTGGCTTCGAAGACCTTCACGACCCTCGAGACCCTCACCAACGCCCGTAACGCCCGCACGTGGTTGGTCGATGCGCTCGACGACGAAGCTGCCGTCGCCACACACTTCGTCGCAGTCTCCACCAACGCCGACGAAGTGGCCGCGTTCGGAATCGACACGAACAACATGTTCGGCTTCTGGGACTGGGTCGGGGGACGATATTCGATGGACTCGGCGATCGGGCTGTCGCTCATGATCGCCATCGGGCCGGGCGCTTTCGGCGAGATGCTCGAAGGGTTCCGGACGATGGACGAGCACTTTCGGGACGCGCCATTGGATTCGAACATCCCCGTGCTGCTGGCCCTGTTGGGGATCTGGTATCGCAACTTCAACGGCTTGTCGACCTACGCGGTGCTGCCCTACGCCCAGGACCTCGACAGGTTTGCGGCGTACCTGCAGCAGCTCGACATGGAATCGAATGGCAAGCGGGTCCAGCTCGACGGCACCGGCGTCGACCACAACACCGGCCCCATCGTGTGGGGAGAGCCCGGCACCAACGGTCAGCACGCGTTCTTTCAGCTGCTGCACCAGGGCACGACGGTGGTGCCCGCCGATCTGATCGGCTTCCTCGAGCCAACGGACGACATCGGGAATCAGCACGACCTGCTCATGGGCAACTTGTTCGCCCAGGCAGAGGCTCTGGCTTTCGGCAAGACGGCAGAGGAGGTCCGAGCAGGGGGAGTGGACGGCGACCTCGTGCCGCACCGGACCTTCCCCGGGAATCGTCCCACCTCCATGATCCTCGCTCCCAAGTTGACGCCCGCGGTCCTCGGTCAGCTGATCGCCCTCTACGAACACAAGGTGTTCGTCCAAGGGACGATCTGGGGCATCAACTCCTTCGATCAGTGGGGCGTGGAGCTCGGGAAGGCGCTCGCCACCACGATCATCTCAGAGCTCGAATCGGACGAAGCACCCACGCTCGAGCACGACGCTTCGACCAACGCACTCATCACTCGATACCGCGAAGCGTGCAACCGCCCGAACTGAGCACCGTGACCCCTGTCGTCGGGAAGGTGACACGGAGCGCCCGGCTTCGCACCGTTGCGGCCGCGAGGCACAGAAGACCCGGGTGTCTCCGAGCCGGAACCTGGCGAGGTCGAAGTGGATCCTCGGCGGACGGTCGTGCACCCGAGGCGTGGCATGCTCGACATCAGACTCGTTCGACGCAGACATCCTGAACGTGAACGGCCGGCGCACCGAAATCGGTCTTGTCCGACGTCAGAACCGAGCCACCGGGCTCTGCACGAGCAGCGACGAGCGCGTCGATGCCATAGCCCTTCGGCGCGAAGCGCCTGGAGGAGTGCTGCCGCTGCCGTTCACCGCTCGGCGAGTCGGGACACGGCACCTGAGTCCAGGTTCAGCTCCTTCGCGCCATTCGAAATTCCTGCGTGGGCTTCTGACATCGACCTCAGCCGGGGGTCTTGCCGGCGTGGCTCAGTGTTCGTGGGAGTGTCCGTGTGACTCCGGACCGGAGTCCTGCGGTCCCACTCAACAGCCCACCTCGCCGAAGTTGCCGCAACAGTCCGACCGGTTCTTGGCCTTGATGGCCGTGTTCTTGGCGAGCATTCGCAGCTTCTCCCCGAATGAGGCGTTCGAGGTCCGCCAGTTCTGGGCGAACGCGCCGGGACTTGGTCTAGGCATGCAACGACTTTCTCACTGCAGCGCCCTGACACCAAATCGCCGCCAAACGTGGCGGGTTGGCGACCCTCTCGGCGGATGTTCCCGCCCGACCATCACTCCCGATACACTCGCCCGCATGGCGACCGTCACCCACGAGCACGAGCACACGAGCGACGAGGAACGTCCACCGCGTCGCCCTCCCACCGCCTCCCAGGTTCTGCTCATCCTGGCGGTCGTGGCCGCGCTTGGGACGTTGTTGTTGTGGCCATTGGGGAAGCTGCCCGGCGAGTTCGAGCCCGAAGTCGGACGTGTCGTGTTCGGGAACATTCCCGAGGCGCTCGAGGCGGCGTTCTACGTGGCAACAGCCACCTTCCTCGGTGTGAGTCTCTACTTGTTCTCGCTGAGGGCGCGCAACTGGCAGCGCGGTCAATCCGAGAATCGAACCGGTGATTGGGGGGAGCGCTTCAGGCGTTTGGAGCAGGCCCTCCGTATGAAGACGCTGATGCGTGACAAACAAGCCGGGCTGATGCATGCGATGGTCTACTACGGCTTCGTGGTCCTGTTTCTCGGGACCGTCACTCTCGAGATCGACCATCTGCTTCCCACCTCGCTGAAGTTTCTCGAGGGCGGCTTCTATCAGGGATACAGCCTGGTCCTCGATCTGGCAGCCGTCGTGTATCTCGGCGGCCTCACATGGGCATTCGGACGTCGCTACATCCAACGTCACTGGCGTCTCAGGTCGAAGACCAAGCCTGAGGACGGGTGGATCCTCACGTTGCTGGCAATCATCGGCATCACGGGTCTGTTGACCGAAGGCGCGCGCATCGCATGGATGGGGCGCCCCGATTTCGAGGTGTTCAGCTTCATCGGCTACCCACTGTCGTTCCTGTTCGCCGACTCGGCGGCGGGTGACTGGCACCGGGTCTTCTGGGTCAGCCATTCGGGAGCCTTCCTGGCCTTCCTCGTCATGCTGCCCACCACGAAGCTGCGGCACATGGTGACGTCGCCCGCCAACATCTTCCTGTCGCCCAACGATCGGCCAAAGGGCGCAATGAAGCCGATGCCCAATCTGATGGAGGCCGAGGACATCGAGGTGATCGGTGCCGCCGAGATCACCGAGTTCACCTGGAAGCAGTTGTTCGACACGGATGCCTGCACGATATGTGGCCGCTGCACATCGGTCTGCCCCGCCAACATCACGGGGAAGCCACTGGATCCTCGCGAGATCGTCCTGAAGACAGGGGAGGTCATGGCGGCGACGGGTCACCCGCCCGTCTCCACGCCGGTCGGCCTCGCACAGGGCATCGTCATCGAGTCCGAGCGGGTGCTGGATCGGGTCCAGCCAGAAGAGGTGTGGAGCTGCACGTCGTGCAAGGCCTGTGACGAGATCTGCCCGGTGAACATCGAGATCCTGGACAAGATCCTCGACATGCGCCGATATCTGGCGCTCATGGAGTCGAACTTCCCCACGGAATTGGGCAAAGCCTTCATGGCCATGGAGAACCAGGGCAACCCGTGGGGGATGGGTCAACAAGACCGCGCCGCGTGGACCAAGAAGCTGGACTTCGACGTGAAGATCCTCGGTGAGGATGGTGTCGACTCCGCCGAATACCTCTGGTACGTGGGTTGTGCAGGGAGCTTCGACGACCGCAATCAGGCCGTCACCATCTCGCTGGCCAGGCTGCTGACCGAAGCGGGCATCGACTTTGCGATCCTCGGTCCCAAGGAGATGTGCAACGGCGATCCGGCTCGGCGTTCGGGAAACGAGTACGTCTGGCAGCAGCTCGCACTCCAGAACATCGAGACCTTCGACGACCTCGGCGTCAAGAAAGTGATCACGCAGTGCCCGCACTGCTTCAACACCCTCGCCAACGAGTACCCGCAGATGGGCGGCGACTACGAGGTGGTCCACCATTCCGAGCTGCTGGCCGAGCTGCTGCGGCAGAAACGGGTGAACGCTGCGGCCGGGGAGTCGATGCCGAAGAAGAAGGTCACCTATCACGACCCGTGCTACCTCGGGCGTCACAACGACATCTACATGGCACCCCGCGAGGTCGTCGCGGCGACCGGCAACGTCGACATGGTCGAGATGCCACGACACGGCACGCGCGGCCTGTGCTGCGGGGCGGGCGGTGCCCGCTTCTGGATGGAGGAGCACACGGGCAAGAAGGTGAACATCGAGCGCGCCGAAGAGGCATTGGCCACCGGTGCCACCGAGATCGCCGTGTCCTGCCCATACTGCTACGTGATGATCGACGACGGTGTCAAAGAGCTGGGAAAGGGCGACGAAGTGCGCGTCCGCGACATCGCCCAGATGCTCCAGGACGGGTACTGACCACCACTACGTACTACGTATCGTTCGGGGTGATGCCGGCTCGGATCGCCAGGACGGCGGCTTGCGTTCGGTCGTTGACGCCCAGCTTGGTGAGGACGTCACTGACGTAGTTGCGGACGGTCCCTTCCGACAGGAACAGCCGCCCTGCGATCTCGGCGTTCGTGAGACCGAGACCGATGAGACCGAGCACTTCGCGCTCTCGATCGCTCAGGTCGGCGTCGATGGCCGCCGCCACAGGACGCTGGGAGCGGGCAGCGCGCTCGAAACAGGTTGCCGGCCACTGCGGCGTCGACCGGGTTGCGGCCGGAGGCGACGTCCTCGATGGCGTCGACGAGCCGGTCACGGGGGGCATCTTTGAGCAGATAACCGGAGGCGCCCGCCTGAATGGCGTCGAGAACCCACTCCTCGTCGGCCAAGGTGGTGAGCACCAGCACCCGGGTCGACGGGAATCGGCCGATGATCTCGCTGGTCGCCTGAACGCCGTTGACTCGGGGCATCTTGAGGTCCATGAGCGCCACGTCCGGCTGATGGCGTGCGACGAGTTCGATGGCCTCGGCGCCGTCGACGGCCACGCCGAGGACTTCGATCGTGGGGACGCTCGAAAGCAACGATCTGAGGCCTTCGCGAACGATCTCCTGGTCGTCGCAGATGATGACTGAGATCAAAGCGGCAGCTCCAGCGTCAGGGTGGTGCCCGCCCTGGAAGCACTGGTGATCGACAGGCGTCCACCCGCGAGTTCCGCTCGCTCGCGGGCGCCCACCAACCCGTGATGGTGCTCCTCGTCGACCTCGGTCGGGTCGAAGCCCTTTCCGTCGTCGCTCACGTGCACCCGGATCGCCCCGTTCGACCGGACCGCCTGGACCACCGCATGTGTGGCATCGGCGTGTCGGGCGATGTTGACCAGGGCCTCGTCGACGATCCGATACACCACATGTTGGCCGTCGTCGCCGAGCAGTTCGAGGCCGCCGAGGCTGGTTGCGACCTCCACGCCGGACTCCGCCTGAATGGCTTCGGCCCGCACTTCCAGGGCGGCGATGAGACCGTGCGCTTCCACCGGGCCTGCCCGGAGGGCCGCGATCGCCCGACGCAACTCGCCGAGCCCTTCCCTCGTGGCAGCCAGCGATCGCTCGACCATCGCCCGCGCTCCGTCGGGGTCGGCTTCCCAGTTGGCCTTGACCGCCTCCAACTGCACCGCGACGCCACTCATGCCGTGGGCCAGTGTGTCGTGGAGCTCGCGTGCGATGCGGGTTCGCTCTCGCTCGGTCGCCACTTCCTCTTGCATCATCGCGTGCTCGGCGAGCATGGCCCTCGCCCGCCGCTGATCCGTCGCCAGACGCGTGACCACACCGCCCACGAAGAGAAAGAGCAGGAGTTGCAGCGCCAGGAGCGCCGGGCCGACGGTGACCTCGTCGCCGGCCCGTCGGACGGCACCGACGGTGAGCACGGACTCGATCAAGACCACCGAGACGGCGTAGAAAGCGACGGTTCGGAAGCGGTACTGCCACGCCAACAGCACGAGCGGTACGAAGAGGAGGAACAGAAGCTGTACCGCGTGCACCAGCGCATCGTCGCCCGTGACGCCCGATTGCAGCCGCACACGCGTCGCCACCGCGACCTCGATGATCGGGCCCACCGTGGCAATCCCGAGTACCACTGGTAGGAACCATCCACCCATTCGTTGTGCGAGGTTGGGCCAGGTCAGCATGAGGAGCAGAGCGGCAACTTCGATCGCCGCGATCGTCGCGAAGGCTCGGGTGTCGGCCGAGATCGCCTGGTTTCGGGGCAGCAGGAGGATGCCGACCATCGCAAGCCTCAGCCATTCGAACCAAACGAGTGTCCTGAGGATCCCGGGCTCCATGTGTGTTCTCACGAACATCATTATCGGTGGACGAGGAGCCGCGCCACAGTGACTCGTGTCATGCGGCTTCATGACCGTGATCACGGCCGGAGTTGATGGGAGGCACTGGGAGCGAGCGAGCGGATCGGGTGGTGTGTGGATCAACCGATCGACCGGGAGGTCACCATGTTCCGAATCCCCGCTCTTGCCTTGGCCGGATTGCTGGCCGTCTCGACGTCCGCATGCAGCATCGACGTCGATCGCAACACCGACGGCTCGCTCCGGGTGTCCACCACCATCTCAGAGGCCAGTCTCGCCGCGGAGATCGAAGCGGGCATGGCCAACCCCGCGATCGAAGGCGTCGAAGTGGACCTCCAGGACGGGTTCGTCGATGTGTCCGCCACCAGAGCGCGACCGGGTGGGGGTGGGTCGGACACCATGACCTTCCGGGTGGACCTCGGGGTGACCGATGGGCGCCTGGACGTGGTCGTGTCGGAGGTCGAGGTCGCCGGACGTCCGGTCGACCAGGCGGTGGTCGGCAACTGGAACGCAACGTTGTCGAACAAGCTCGAGCGTGCCGCTCGTCGAAACCCCGATGCAACGCTGCAGGCCGTGACCATCGCCGGCGAAGAGGTCACGTTCGGCTGGCGGGTGGAGACCGCTCGCAGCCGGTAGCAGTGCTGTGGTGGTCGACGCGGCGCACACACGGCGTGTCGACCACCTCTCCGTGCATCCGGCGTCGACTGCGCGTACATTCGGACGAAGGACATTTGGCCCTTCAATCAGCTTGTGCCATTTGTCACAATCCCATCGTGCCGGCTGCTGAAAGAGGGAAACGTGACTCCTGAGCCACATCCATCGGGAGACGAACGGTTCGCGGTCGTCGACAAACACCTCAAACGGGTTCGGTACACCCAGGATCAGTTGATCGAAACGCTGCACGTGGCTCAGGATGTGTTCGGGTTCCTGTCCGAGGACGTCCTGATGTACGTCGCCCGGGCCTTGGCGCTCCCGCCGAGCATGGTGCTCGGGGTGGCGACCTTCTATCACCTCTTCGAATTCGAAGCCCCGGGCGCGCACGCGTGCAGTGTTTGCACCGGAACGGCATGCTTCGTAAAGGGCGCCAACGACATCGTCGACGCGATCGGTGAGCGGTATTCCGTGACGCCCGGCTCGACATCCGAGGACGGCTTCCTGACCCTGCGGACCGCACGCTGCCTCGGCTCCTGCAGCCTCGCGCCGATGGTTGTCATCGACGGCGTGGTGTCGGCCCATCTGGACGCCGAGTCGACGCTCTCCCTCATCGGGGGCCTCGAACGCGAGACGGAGGAGGTCCGCTGATGGCAGCTCCCATCGATCTGCACGAGGTCGCCGAACTCGAGCTTCAACGCAACGCACGATTCCCCTGGCGGATCAAGATCTGTGGTGCGACCGCCTGTCAATCCTCCGGCGCCGGGCCGGCGATCAAGTCGATCCAGAACGCCGTCGAGAAATCCGGCCGCTCGACGGACGTGCAAGTCATGACGACCGGATGCATGGGACTCTGTAGCCGAGGTCCGCTCGTGCGGGTCCTGAGCCGAGGCGTCGGCGAAAAGATGTACCGCCAGGTCGATGCCGGCGTCGGCGCCGAGATCGTCGACACCCACCTCGCCGGAGCTCCGCTCGAACGCAACGAGGTCGACTTCACCCAGCCCTTCTTCGCGCGGCAGCAGAAGGTGGTGCTCGCCAACGGCGGCATCATCGATCCCGATCGGATCGAATCAGCGGTGGCTCACGGCGCCTACAAGTCGCTCGACAAGGTGCTGACGTGGATGAAGCCCGACGAGGTTGTGGACGTCATCAAAGCCTCCGGTCTGCGTGGACGAGGCGGGGCCGGGTACCCCACCGGCAGCAAGTGGGCGCTGCTCGCCGGCGTCGACGCCGATCAGAAGTTCGTCATCGCCAATGGCGACGAGGGCGACCCCGGCGCCTACATGGACCGGACCCTGATGGAGGACGATCCCCACAGGGTGCTCGAAGGCATGGCCATCGCGGCCTACGCCACCGGCGCCAGCAAGGGATACATATACGTCCGGGCCGAGTACCCGAAGGCAGTCGAGCGCCTCGATCGAGCGATCAGGGCGGCGCGCCGAAGCCGGCTGCTGGGACGCAGGATCCTCGAGACCGATTTCAGCTTCGAGATCGAGCTTCGCATCGGTGCGGGCGCGTTCGTCTGCGGTGAGGAAACGGCGCTGATCGCGTCGATCGAAGGCCGTCGCGGGTCCCCGCGTCTACGGCCCCCATATCCCACCGAGCACGGTTTGTTCGGTAGTCCGTCCATGATCAACAACGTCGAGACGCTGGCCAACGTGCCATCGATCCTGCTCCACGGCGCCGAGTGGTTCAGATCGATCGGCACCGAGTCCAGTCCCGGCACAAAAGTGTTTGCTTTGGCCGGTGACCTCGAGAACATCGGCCTCATCGAGGTGCCGATGGGGATCACGTTGCGCCAGATCGTCGAAGACATGGGCGGCGGCATGCCGGGCGGGAAGTCCTTCAAGGCGGCCCAGACGGGCGGTCCGTCCGGTGGCTGCATTCCCGCCGAGCATCTCGACACCCCGGTGGACTACGAGAACCTCCGGGAGCTCGGCTCGATCATGGGGTCGGGCGGCCTGATCGTGATGGACGAGGACACGTCCATGCCGGAGGTCGCGCGCTATTTCATGGAGTTCTGCATGGACGAGTCCTGCGGAAAGTGTGTGCCGTGCCGGGCCGGAACCGTCCAACTGCATCGGCTGCTCGATCGAATATGCAAGGGGGTGGCCAAACGGGCCGATCTCGCCCTGCTCGAGAGCCTGTGTGCGACCGTGCGGGAGACCAGCCTGTGCGGCCTCGGTCAGAGTGCGCCGAACCCGGTCGTGTCCACCCTCCACTACTTCCGGTCGGAATATGAGGACCTGATCCAGGAGACCGTCGATGCGTGATCGAGTGATCGTCAACCTGGTCATCGACGACGTCGATGTCGAAGCCTTCGAAGGCGAGACCGTCTTGCAGGCGGCCCGGCGGAGCGGCATCGACATCCCCACGCTCTGCTATCTCGAGGGCCTCTCGATCTGGGGCGCGTGCCGTCTCTGTGTGGTCGAGGTGGCGGGACATCCGCAGCTCCGGCCGGCGTGTGCCCTCGTCGTGTCCGAGGACATGCAGATTCGAACCAAGAACGCCCGACTGAAGGCGCATCGCAAGGCGATACTCGAGCTGCTGTTCGCAGAGGGCAACCACGTGTGTGCAGTGTGCGTGGCGAACGGCCACTGCGAGCTTCAGGACCGTGCCGTCGAGGCGGGCATGGACCATGTGCGATTCGAGTATCAGGCGCCGATGCGGAAGGTGGACGCCTCCCATCCGAAGTATCTGTTCGATCCCAACCGTTGCATCCTCTGCACGCGCTGCGTGCGCGTCTGCAACGAGATCGAAGGCGCTCACGTCTGGGACGTCGCCCATCGTGGTCACAGTGCGTATCTCATCACAGACCTCGGCAAGCAATGGGGAGATTCGGAGTCGTGCACCTGGTGCGGCAAGTGTGTGGCGTCGTGCCCCACGGGCGCCCTCGCATACCAGGGTGTCTCGGTCGGCGAGCAGCAACACATGCCTGACCTCGTGCAGCGACTGGTGATCGCCCGCAACGAGCATCGATGGGTCGCCCCTGAGACGGAGCGGCGGAAGGTGGACCCGACTCGGGAGAAGGGGGCGACATGACGGCGAAGGCACGAGTGGCGACGGTGTGGCTGGGCGGATGTTCGGGTTGCCACATGTCGTTCCTCGACATGGACGAGTTCTTGTTCGATCTCGCCCAGCGGATCGACCTGGTGTATAGCCCATTGGTCGACACCAAGGTGTTCCCCGCGGGTGTGGATGTGACCCTCGTCGAAGGTGCGATCGCCAACGAGGACAACCTCGAGATGGCCCGGATCGTGCGTCGCAACAGCTCCGCCGTGGTCTCGTTCGGCGACTGTGCGGTCACGGGGAACGTGACGGCGATGCGAAACCCCTTGGGGGACCCTGCTGCCATTCTTCAGCGTGTATACGTGGACAAGGTGGATCGCGACGGAGCGATACCCGACGAGCGTCCGGTGGTGCCGGCGCTGATGGAGCGGGTGCTCCCCGTACACCAGGTGATCGACGTCGATATCTACCTGCCCGGGTGCCCTCCGCCTGCGGACCGCATCAAAGCGGCAGTGGTGGGGATTCTCGATGGAAACCTGCCCGAGGACCGGGGCGAAGGCATCAGGTTCGGATGAGGAGACGCCATGCATGACCTGACCATCGACCCTGTGACCCGCATCGAGGGCCACGCCAAGATCACCATCCGGCTGGATGATGCCGGCGAAGTCGCGGACGCACGGTTCCACGTCACCGAGTTCAGAGGTTTTGAGGAGTTCTGTCGGGGACGTCCCGTGTTCGAGATGCCGAGCCTGACCGCCCGGACCTGCGGGATCTGCCCCGTCAGCCACCTCCTGGCTTCCGCCAAGGCGGGCGACCAGATCATGGGTGTCACGCCGCCACCGGCGGCCGTTGCGCTCAGGACGCTGGCAAACCTGGGTCAGATCACCCAGAGTCATGCGCTCAGCTTCTTTCATCTGAGCGCACCAGATCTGCTGCTGGGTATGGACGCCGACCCCTCCATACGCAACGTGTTCGGCCTCATGGGTTCTGAGCCCGAGATCGCACGCCGGGGGATCCGGCTGAGGTCGTTCGGCCAGTCGATCATCGAGACGATCGCCGGTCGTAAGGTCCACGCACCTGGGATCGTCCCTGGCGGCATCGCCGAACCGATGACGGCGGAATCGCGGGATCGCATCGCCGCAGGTGTACCGGAGGCCAAGGAGACCGCGGCCGCCGCCCTCGAGCTCTACCTTTCGATCGCCGATCGGTTCGAACGCGAGATCGCATCGTTCGGTTCCTTCCCGTCGCTCTTCCTCGCCCTTGCGAACACCGAAGGCACCTGGGAGCACCACGTGGGTCATCTGAAGGTCATCGATGCGTCCGGCGCCGTGGTCGCGGACGAGATCGATCCCATGGACTACCGCGATGTTCTCGGGGAGGCGACCCACCGGGACTCCTATCTGAAATCCCCCTATTGGAAGCCACTCGTCGGCCCCGAAGATCCGGTCTCGCAAGGTATGTACCGGGTCGGTCCTCTGGCCCGCCTCAACATGGCGGGGGCCATGGGAACGCCTCTTGCCGACGAGGCGCTGACGGTGTTCCGCGAGCGAGTCGGCGGTATCGCCTTGTCTTCGTTCCACTATCACCACGCCCGCCTCATCGAGATCCTCGCGAGTATCGAGCGCATGGAATCGCTCCTCGCAGATCCGCTGCTGCTCGATCCGGTGGTTCGGTCCCGAGCAGGTGTGACCCGATTCCGGGCGGTGGGTGTGTCGGAGGCGCCGCGTGGCACGCTTTTTCACGACTACGAGACCGATGCGAGCGGCATGCTCACCGATGTCAATATGATCATCGCCACCGGTCAGAACAACTTGGGCATGAACGCCACCGTGACCCAGATCGCGCGTGAGTTCATCCACGGGGTCGAGATCGACGAGCCGACCCTGAACCGGATCGAAGCCGGCATCCGGGCGTACGATCCCTGTCTCAGCTGCTCCACGCACGCGCTCGGTGCCATGCCGATGGTGGTCACCGTCGAGGATGTCGAGGGCAACGTGGTATCGACCGCCGTACGTGGTTGAAAGCCGAACGCTCGTGATCGGCGTCGGGAGCACGTTGAGGCGGGATGACGCCGCAGGGCGCGAGGTCGCGGAGCGAATCGATCGGCTCGGCCTTGCCGGTGTCTCCGTGCGCGTCGTCACGCAGTTGGTCCCGGAGTTGATCGTCGAGATGGCAGATGTCGACCGGGTCGTCTTCGTGGACGCCGACGTGGCGGCCGGGTCGCCGCTCGTGCGCGCCGTGACCCGGGAGGAGACAGGATCGTTGACCCATCACGGGCGACCGGAGCACCTTCTGGCCCTTGCGGAACGGGCCGGCTTCGGCGTTCCGGAGGCCCACTGCGTGGGAGTCCCCGTCCACGACCTCGGTCTGGGCACCGGCCTCACAAGTCGATGCGAGGCGGGAATACCCGCCGCCGTGGCGGCTGTGCTCGAGGTGGTGCGCGCCAAAGTCTCTCGAGATCCTGGTACCTCTCCCTGATCGCGCGCGATAGTCTGTCCCGCAGGGCAACACAGGGCAAAGAGGGGCCATGCAGAGTGAGGATGTCGCGAGCGGCGACAATCCGGCCCGGCCACGAGTGGCCGTTGTCGGGTTCGACTCGACCGCAGCAGAGGAATTGGGACACATCACCCATTCGGTGACGGTGTTCGGCGACGCCGACGAATTCAACGGGTCCTCCAGTGGATTCGACGTCGTCGTCGTGAAGGACTCGATCGAAACCGATGATGACGACCTGTATGTGCTCATCGTCGGTGACGCAGTGCACGACGGCAGGAACGGGGTCGGGAGGGTGTCATCCCTGGCTCAGATCGAGACGCGCAGGCTGTCGCCTGCCGAAGACATCCCGGAGGCGTTCCTCACGGCTGTGAACGGTCTGACTGCCGGTGACACGGACGAGCCCCGATGGTTCTCGGGTCTCACGTTCGGGGACCATGCGGTAGCCCGTCCGTTGGTCCTGAACGGCGAGACCGTCGTGGCGGCGCTGTACGACCGCGGCAGGGGGGTGGGTCTTGCGGTACCCGCCGCCGCCGACGTGATCGAGTGGTTCCGTGCCTTTCTCGAGCACGTCCACAGCCTCGACGAGGATGCGGTACCCGACGGCCCGCCGAAGGTGGCTCGGCCGGGCGAGTGGCGTACGGCCCATGAGCTCGAAGCGATGGCGCAGCTGGCTCGGATCGAAGACGAGATCGCCGAGCTCACGAAGTGGCGCGGAGAGGCGATCGCCTCCTTGGCGTCGGCGGCGCGGGACGCAGAGATCGGTGAGCGCTGGATGCTCTGGGCCACCGAGGACGATCTGGTGGGTTCGGTGCGGATGGCCTTGGAAGACCTCGGACTCACGGTCGAGGAGGTCGATCGCGAAGGTCGTGAGCACCTGCATGTGACGTCGTCGGACCTCCCCGACTGGTTGGCTCTGGTGGACGTGGCCTCGTTCGAAGGCGAGCCCACTTTGTCCGATCTGAGATCGGTCAACCAACATCGGATGACCTACATCGCCGAGCAGGGTACGCAGCCGGCTCAGGTCTGGTGGGTCGTCAACGACCACCGTGGGCTCGACCCGAGCCGGCGACCTCGATCGCTCGAGGCGCTCGCAGAGGGTGCCGTGCTCGTCGATGTCGTCGCCTTCTCGACCCGTGATCTGTTCCTCCTGGGTCGGGATGTCGGCCTCGAACGGGTGGAGGTGGACACCGCCCGGAAGATGCTCACCGAAGCCGCTCCCGGCGTGTTCCGACACGAACTGAGAGCCAACACGGATTAGTCGCCCGTGTGATGGCCGCCTCGGTCGCTCCGGGCGGAAGACACCCTTGGTGCCCCCGGTGCGGACTAGTGACATCGCGCGAAGACGGTCTGTCCCTCAAGATCCTTCAACGTTGGTCTACGGTGATCCACGGGCTGGTCGAGGAAGAGGTATCCGGTGCCGTTGAAAACCAAGTGTCACTCAGATGGGCACCGATTCACAGATTCTGCAGCGGTGGGTGCCGGGATCCGGAGGTCCGTCTGTGGCGTGTGCGGTATCATCGGGATCGACTTGACGGGCGATGCGTCGGTCACGCGTGTGAGCTCCCGGTTGGAACATGACCGGGGTCCCGGGCGTACGTTCGGTTCCGATCGAGATGTGGACCTCCCGATCGGGCCCGTGTTCGCGCTGAGCAGGCAACGCTGATCGACTCATGGGCTGAAACGAGGTGACCTGGGGCAAGGTCGCCTCGTTTCGCGTCCGCGGTACGATCCCCGGATGAAGCTGATCTTCCTCGTCATGGTGTTGTGCGTGCTGGTGGCTGCATGCAGCTCGGATGAGTCGACGCCAACCATCCCCGACTCCGACGACGTCGTGACCACCTCCACACGAGCCGTCACGTCGACTTCGTCGGATGCGGTGGACAACAGCAGGCTCTCGCTCGAAGACGCAACGTTGGAGTTCACAGAGTGCATGCGTGCCGAAGGGATCGAGTTTCCCGACATCAGGATCGACTCCGAAGGACGGCCACAACTCGGCGACCTGCTCGAGGACCTCGACACGGCGACGCCCGAGTTCCGATCCGCCCTGGCGTCCTGCTCGTCGATTCTGACGAGGGCGGGAGCGCTCGAGCTGAGTTCCGATCCTGAACTGCAGGCGGTGATCATCGACCAATTGGCATCGTTCTCCGAGTGCATGCGCACCAACGGTGTAGAGAGCTTCCCCGACCCGGTCCCGGGATTCACCGGCACCGGCTCGCCGTACCTGCTCGGTGAGATCCCGTTCGACGATCCCGATTTCCAGGCGGCGACACAGACCTGTCAAGAGTCGCTCGGCGATCTCGGTCTCGAAGGCTGAGATGCGTCGCTTGGGCGCCGCCCTGGGAGCCTTCGTGCTGCTCGCCGCCGTTGCGGCGGCCGGGTATGCGATCCGGGCCGCGTCGGAGCCGGACTCAGCCCCACCGGTCACCATCGCCACGGAGCGGGTCGCGGTCGTTCGGACAGACTTGGTGCAGTACGAAACGCTGGCCGGCACGCTCGGGTACGCAGGGGAGTCGGAGGTCCGCTCGGCGTTGGCAGGCACCGTCACCTGGCTCCCCGACGAGGCATCGGAGCTGGGCCGGGGCGACGTGGCATTCGAGGTGGATGGCGCGCCGGTCGTCGTCATGTTCGGAGATCGACCGGCCTGGCGGACGATCGCCGACGGTGTCACCGACGGCGCCGACGTCGAGCAGCTCGAACAGAACCTCCAGAGGCTCGGCTTCGGTCCCGACGGGTGGGAGCCGGATCAAGAGTTCGATGGTGCCACCGAGGATGCGATCGAGGCGTGGCGCGAGGAGATCGGATTGTCGGATGACCCGATCGTCGAGCTCGGTCGCGTGGTGTTCGTGTCCGGTCCCGTCAGGGTGGGGGCACGCTCGGTCACCGTCGGCCAGCCAATCGCCGGTGGTACGCCCGTGTACGTCACGACCGGATTCGAACAGGAAGTGGTGATCGATCTCGATCCCGATGACGTCGAGCTGGTGGCCGAGGATGTATCCGTCACGGTGGTGTTGCCAGACGATCGGGAGATCCCGGGACGAATCGTCGAGGTGGGCCGAGTGGTGACCCCCTCCGGCCCGGAGTCGGGGGCGGCGGGGGTGCTGAAGATCCGGGTTTCCCTGTCGGACGCGGTGGTCGACCTCGACCAGGCGCCGGTGGATGTGGAGGTGGAGAGCGAGCGGGCGACAGCCGTGCTCGCAGTACCGGTGCGGGCCTTGATCGCTCTGTCCGATGGCGGGTACGCCGTCGATGTCGATGGGCGCCTGATCGGTGTGCAGACCGGTGACTTCGCCGGCGGCCTGGTCGAGATCGAGGGCGCCCTCCAGGAAGGCGATCAGGTCGTGGTGCCCAGGTGAACGATCCGAGGACGGCCTGATGCCGGTCCTCCGTCTGGAAGAGGTCACGAAGACCTACCCAGGTCCGCCTCCCGTTCATGCGGTGAGGGGAGTGAATCTCGTCGTGGATGCCGGCGAGCTCGTGGCCGTCGTCGGGCCGTCGGGATCCGGAAAGACCACACTCCTGCATCTCATGGGCGCTCTCGACAAACCGACGTCGGGCCGGGTGGAGATCGACGGCAATGAGGTTTCGGCTCTCAATGATCGGAAGCTCTCCGGCCTCCGTGCTCTGAAGCTGGGATTCGTGTTCCAGGAGTTCTTTCTGATCGAGGGGGTCTCCGCCCTCGAGAACGTGGCGCAAGGTCTCCTGTACCGCGGTCTTGCCACCGCCGATCGTCGGGCGAGGGCGGTCGATGCGCTCGAGCGTGTCGGGCTCGGGCACCGGATCGATCACCAACCAAGCAGATTGTCAGGAGGTGAACGGCAGCGGGTGGCGATCGCCCGAGCCATTGTGGGTGATCCTGCGATCGTCTTCGCCGACGAGCCCACCGGGAACCTCGATTCGAAGACGTCGGGAGCGATCATCGAGCTGTTCCTGGATCTGAACGCCTCGGGTTCCACCATCGTCGTCATCACCCATGACCGTGAGGTTGCCTCCTGGTTCCCCCGCCAGGTGGCCATGCGTGACGGGGCGGTCGAATGACCCAGGAGCTCCGTTCACGACTCCGGATATCCGATGGCTTCTCGCTGGCAGCGTTGGGCTTGCGATCTCGGGCGGGCCGCTCGATGCTGACGGCACTCGGCATCGCGATCGGGATCGCAGCGATCGTCGCCGTCGTGGGGATCTCCGCATCGGGCCGGGCCGACCTGCTCGCACAGCTGGATCGTCTCGGCACCAACCTCCTCCGCGTCGGTCCTGGTCAGGGCATTCTCGGTGGGCCGGCCGAGCTCCCCGATGAGGCGGTGGCGATGGCAGGGCGGATCGGGCCGGTCCAAGCCGTGTCGGCCGCGGGTCTGGTGGACTCCTCGGTTCGACGCTCCGATCTCATCCCCGAGTTGGAGACAGGTGGCCTGTCGCTCGTGGCCGTGGAACCCGACCTGCTGGACGTTCTCGGCGCCGAGATGGCCACCGGCCGTTTCATCGACGATGGGTTGGGGTCCCTGCCCGTTGCCGTGCTGGGGGAGGTGGCGGCGGAGCGGCTCGGTGTCACAGACGTCGACGGCGAGCGGTTGATCTACGCCGACGGCACCTGGCTGTCGGTGATCGGAATCGCCGGCGAACTCGATCTGCACCCCGACCTCGAACGATCGGCGATGATCGGTTTTCCGATCGCCGAACAGGTCTTCGGGGATGTGCGACCGACGGCGATCTACCTGCGGGTCTTCCCGGAGGCGGCGGACGATGTGACCGAGGTCCTGCCCTCGACCGTCAACCCCGAAAACCCCGACCAAGTCGAGATCACTCGCCCGGCGGATGCTCTGGCGGCCCGCGAGGCTGCAGACGCCGCGTTGACCCAGCTTCTCATCGCGCTCGGCTCGGTGGCCTTGCTCGTGGGTGGTGTGGCGATCGCCAACGTGATGGTGATGTCCGTGCTCGAACGGCGAATGGAGATCGGTGTCCGCAGGGCTCTGGGCGCCACGAAGGGCCACATCCGGAGACAGTTCCTTCTCGAGGCCGTCATGCTCGCCGGGCTGGGCGGGGTGGTGGGGGCAGGACTCGGCGCCGCGATCACGCTCGGGTTCTCCACGGTTCGGGGCCTGCCGGTCGCCCTGCCGTTGCAGGCCCTGGCCGCAGCGGTGGGTGCGGCCCTGATCATCGGAGCCGTGGCGGGCCTGTATCCGGCTTCTCGAGCTGCCCGGATTCCACCGTCGCAGGCCGTCCGCGGCAGTCAGTGACAGGTGTCGAAAGCCCGTAGCCGCGATGTGGTGCGGCACCTACGTTCATAGCCATGAATCACTATCACGATGTCATCGCAGACCTCCGTCAGCCGACACGCGACCTCAGGGACGCGATCCCGGACGTGTGGGACGGCTTCGCCCAGCTGCACAAGGCCGCTGTCGCCGACGGGGTCCTTTCGTCCAAAACCAAGGAATTGATGGCGTTCGCGATCGCCGTCCACGATGAATGTGACGGATGTATCGCATACCACGCACGGGCTGCAGCCCACGCCGGCGCCAGCATCGAAGAAGCCGCAGAAACACTGGGTGTGGCGCTCCTGATGGGCGGCGGGCCGGCGTCGGTCTACGGCCCACGAGCGTTGGAGGCGTTCAAGGAGTTCGCCGATCCCGAAGCGTGAACCCGAAGGAAGATGTCGAATCCCCCGGCTGCCCTGGCGAGCAGTCCGGCGGCGGGGGACACGCCAGGTGGTGGCCCGACCTCGGGTCTGTTGGGGCACCTCGCAGCGACTTGAGCGGAGCGTCCTCAAGCATGGGAGCTCACCGGAGAGCCTCACGCCCTTGTAACCTCGCTTGTCATGCGTATCGGTTTTCAGGGCGAGGCGCTCTCGTATTCTGACCAGGCGAGTTCTGAGTTGTTTCCCGAGGACGAACGAGTCGGATATCCGTCGTTCGTCGGGGCGTTCGAGGCGCTTCGGGACGGTGTGGTCGAGTTGCTTGTGGTGCCGATCGAGAACTCCACGACCGGATCGGTGCTGCCTGTTCTCGACCGGTTGTTGCCCGGCAAGGTGCACATCGTTGGTGAACACATGGTGGAAGTGCGCCACTGCCTCCTGGCATCACCAGGCACCACGCTCGACACGATCGAGCGGGTCCACTCACACCCTCAGGCGCTGTCGCAGGCGGAGGCGTTCATCACCCACCGAGGGTGGGATGCGATTCCTGAACATGACACGGCCGGTGCCGTGCGTCTCGTGGCTGAGCGAAACGATCCCACCGAGGCCGCGCTCGGCCCCGAAAGGGCCGCTGCGCCCAACGGGCTTCAGGTGTTGATGCGTCAGGTGGTCGATCGCGACCACAACACCACACGCTTCGTGGTGGTGGCGTCAGGGGAGCATCCGATCCCCGACGACGCCGACAAGACCTCGGTCGCGTTCACAACGCTGCACCAGCCGGGCGCCTTGGCGCTGGCGCTGACCGAGCTCGGTCTCAGGGGTGCCAACCTGACTCGGATCGAATCTCGCCCGTCCGATGCTGCCTGGCAATACCGTTTCTTCGTGGATCTGACCCACCCGCCCGGAGAGCAGGGCCGGAAGTCGGTGTTCGAACCCCCGCTCTCCACAGTCGGCGACATGCGGCTGCTCGGCACCTATCGCGCCGCGCTCCGCTGATCCATCCCGAACAACGCGGTGGCCAAGGGCCTCAAGGCGGTCACCGCCTCGGTGGCCGGGGCGCCCGATTCGGCCACGTCGGATTCGAAGACGGGGATCACGGCGGCAGGCTCGAGCCCGGTGGCAGCCCGGACCATTCTGAGCGAGGTCTCGGCATTCGAGGCCGGGACGCGGTTCGCGACGACCAGCGGAGCGGCACCGGTCCAATCGGCGATCATCCGGCCGGCCCTGATCAGCCCGTTCGGTGACGGCTGGACCACCAGCAGGGTCCGACCAGCACCGAGACTCACATGCTCGGGGTGCACCGGCCCCCCGTCCACGACAACGAAGTCGAACTCCGAGCGTGCCAGTTCGAGCACTCGCGTCATGAGGGCGGTGGAGAGGGGGCCGCCCCGCGCCGGCCACGTCGCGACCGAGAGCGGACCCCATCGGTGATGGGTCGCTCGGGACGTGGTCGCGGGATCGGCGGTCACCATGCCCGGGCTCGGGTCTAGGCAGAGTCTCACCCCGAGCCCGGGAGCATCTGCGTCGAGCTCGGTCAGCAGGACGCGGTGCGTCTCGGCTGCCAGGGCTCCGAGGGCGATGGCGATCTCGGTCCGACCTGGGGAACCGCGGGGCCCAACGACTGTGATGACAGGAGCGGCCGCCGATCCTGGGGCACGTGTGCGGCCCAGCGATGTGACGGCGCCGATCACGTGAGCGCTGGGACGAGTGTGGTCGATGACCTCGGCCACACCACCGGATCGGAGAAGATCCCGTCCGGGACGATCGTGTGCGCTCACCATCCCGAGGATCTCCACGTCTACGGCCCAGCGGCGCAAGAGCGGCACCGACAGCCAGGACGTCTCGGCTCCAACGATCAGCGAGTCGATCCTGTGGATCACCCGGTCGACGTCGGCGACGGAGTGGCACCTTCTCACCAGCCTGACCGAGGCACTCGCACGGGCCAGGGTGGCCAGGTCGCGCTCCCAGGCGAGCGCGCTGACGACGGTGGCGATGGCGGGCCTCATGTGATGAGGACGGTCGAGATCTCCTCCAGGCGCACGAGTGCGACGGTGGGTCCCTGGCGGATCTCGATGTGGTCGGTCGCCACCGTCATGAGACGGCCACATGCCGACAGACCGTTGGCTGTGCGCACGTGTATCACTTCGCCGCCGTCCTCGGCCTCCAGCAGCCTTTCCCGCAGAGTTGCCGAGCGCCGGGCGAGGATGGCGGCCGCTTCCTGTTCGGCTTCGAGCACGCGGTCGAGCCTTCGTTGCAGGGAGCTTCCGAGGGCCATGAGATCGGGGTGGTCGTTCGGAGCCGAATCCATGGACGTTGAATACCCTAGAACAACGTCGATGGGAAGCAGGCTGGAGACGAATATTTCGCGACCACAAGACTGCGGGAACCCGGACGGAGTCGTGTGCGTCTGCCATGCGAAGTCGTTCGGATCGGACCCACTCGAGCCGGTAGAGAGGGGCGACGGGTGAAGAACTGGGTGCTGTTGGTGGTGCTTGCGCTGCTTTCTGCTGCGTGTGAAACCTCGTCGAATCGACGGCGATGGGACTGATCGGCGGGATACTCGGTGCCAGCATCGGGACGCTCGTAGTGGTCGGCGTGTCCGCCTCACGCACGTGGACCCCGGCTCTCGAACCGATGGTTCCTCTGTTGGCTCCCGTGCTCGGTGGTCTCACCGGCCTCCTTGCCGGGATCTATCCGTCGCTGCGAGCCGCCTCACTCGACCCGGTGGAGGCATTGCGAAGTGGCGTGTGAGTGAAGCCAGCCCTCACGGGCGCTTCAAGCTGACGACCGTGCGTTTCGAGGTGGTGGCGTTCCAATGACGTGAACCCCAAGGCATGGGTGATGGGATCACGGCTGCACGGTCATTTCTCCCCACCGGGTCCGGTCTGGGCCGTTCCACCGCAGTCTTCGGATTGGTCTTCGGCCTCATGAACCTGCCGTGAATCACCGCCTGGGCCGCCGCCGGATCGACGATCGGCCGATTCCTCGAGAACGATCGGGCACGGCGAATCATGAACTTCGCTCTCTCCGGGCTGCTGGTAATCACCGTCTATCTGATCAACGCCCGAGGGCGTCGGGGTACATGCGACCGGCTCATGCCGGGGCACCCAGACCTGCTCAGGTGGCTGCCTGCTCGAACTTGGCCTGGAGCCACGGACCGGCGACAACGGGCTCGAATAGGGGCTGCTCGGCCGGGTCGAGCAGGATTGGGGCCACCGCCGCATCCCAGTTCGGGTTGTGGAAGAACGCCATCGAGTTTCTCCTGCGACCACCCGGGTCCGCGACCACACGGTGAAGGCTCGACAGCCAGCGACCGTTGGTCCAGCGATGCATCAGGTCTCCGACGTTGACGACGAACGACCCGTCGATCGTCGGAACCTCCAGCCACCCGCCGGAGCCATCGCCGACCTCGAGCCCCCCCACATCGGGATCCGGTCGCAGGATCGTCAACGTGCCGTAGTCGGTGTGTGCTCCAGCTCGTATGGACCGATCTGACGGCGCCGACGTTGGGTAGTCGAGCGCACGTAGGGCGCTGAGATGCCGATCGAAGGCCGATGAGAAGCGGTCCGGGCCCAATCCCATCGAGCGGGCGAACAGCTGGAGCAGGAGAGTGGCGAGACGTTCCATCTCGTCGTAGTACGCCAGCCAGGTGATCCGGAGCTCGTAGGGCTCGGTCGGCCACACTCGCTCGAATGCCCCGAATCCGGAGCCGGGCCCGCGGTTCGGCGGTCCGAGATTGAACGTCTGTTTGGGGTCGGGCTCCGTGTCCCGTTGGCCGACGGCGGTGCGGCCGAGAGCCTCGGCCGCAATGGGCTCGTACCCATATGGACTCCCGCCCGCAGCCACCCCGAGCTTGGTCTCGACCGGCAGGTCGAAGAAGGCTCGGGCAGAGCGCCATGCTGCCTCGGTCACCGGCTGAGGAACGCCATGACCGGTGGCAACGAAGAAGCCGGTCGTCCGACACGCGTGGTCGATGAGCTCCGGGGCGCCGTCAGAAACCAGGTCGATTGTCGGTATGTCGGTACCCATCCACGCATTCTGGTCACGAACTCGGCTTCCATCCCGCCGCAACGCGTCTCTACCATCCTCCACGTGGACATCCTCGAGCTCTTCGATGCTGCGTCATGGACGGACCTTCTCGGGCGGGCGGCCGCACCGACGATCCGCATAGTCGTGATCGCCCTGATCGCATGGCTCCTCCTGCGCTTCGCGAAGGCCGCGATCACACGGTCTGTGGCGGGGGTGGGACGAGCTCAGCCTGGATGGCTCCAGCGCATCGAGGATCGAACCGGGATCGACCTCGCCGATGACGTCGATCCCATCATGCAGGTACGGCGAGAGCGAAGGGCGGCCGCCCTGGGCGCCTTGGCGGGATCGGTGCTCACCGTGGTCGTATGGACCATCGCCGTGATGATGATCCTGGACCAGTTCGACATCAATCTCGCCCCGATCATTGCCTCCGCCGGAATCGTCGGGGTGGCCGTCGGGTTCGGAGCCCAGGACCTCGTGAAGGATTTTCTGTCAGGGGTCTTCATCCTGGCCGAGGACCAATACGGTGTGGGCGACGTGGTCGATGTCGGCGAAGCGACCGGTGCCGTGGAAGGCGTGACCCTGCGAACCACGAGGGTCAGAGACGTGGAAGGCACGCTGTGGCATGTACCCAACGGCGAGATCCGTCGCGTCGGAAACAAGAGCCAAGGGTGGGCCCGAACACTCATCGACGTCGATGTGGCGTACGACAGCGACCTCGATGAGGCGACTCGGGTGATGCTGGAGACGGCAACGGCCATGGCGGAAGAGGACGCCTGGGCACCGAAGTTCCTGGAGGCGCCCGAGGTGTGGGGCGTGGAGCACCTCGGCGCCGATGGGATCACCATCCGCATGGTGATCAAAGTGCTCCCGGGTGAGCAATGGGCGATCTCGCGCGAGCTGAGGCGCCGGGTCAAGACCGCGCTGGACATCGTGGGCATCGAGATCCCGTTCCCGCAGCGAACCCTGTGGTTGAGGAACACCACATCGAGTCCGTTCCCCGAAGGTCGGACCGAACCCCTGCCCGAAACCGATGAACCCGGTCGTTCGTGACGAGACCTTCACGCGAATTGGATTCGACCCGTCTGTGGCAGATCTAGCATCACGACCGGGAACAACGAGGAGAGAACCCTATGCGTACGCCCCGCTGGATCGCCTTGGCATTGGTGATGGCGCTTGCCGTTGCTGCCTGCGGCGACTCCGATTCCGACTCCACGACCGACACCGAGGGGGACGCGGCGACTGCGACCACCGAAGGGGACGCGGCGACTGCGACCACCGAGGGGGACGCGGCGACTGCGACCACCGAGGGGGACGCCACCGGTGGAGAGGCGGTGAAGATCGGGATGATCCTGGTCGGTCCGCAGGATGACCGTGGCTGGAGCCAGGCACACTACGAAGGCCTCCAATACGTCGTCGAGGCCACCGGTGCGCCGGAGCCGATCGTGATCGACAAGGTGAACCCCGCCGACCGCCCCGACACGTCCGTCGAGCAGGTGGTCGATGACATGGTGGACCAGGGTGCGCAGCTGATCTTTGCTACCTCCGACGACATGAAGGATGGGATTCTGGCTGCCGCCGGTGCCCACCCCGACATCCCCATGATCTGGTCGTCGGGCGACTCGGCCTGGGAAGAGGGCGAGGCCTTCGCCGACCTCGACAACCTCGGAAACCTCATGGGCGAGATGGAGTACGGCAAGATGATCGCCGGGTGTGCGGCGGCGCTGAAGAGCGAAACGGGTTCGATCGGCTATGTCGGTCCGCTGATCAACGACGAGACGCGGCGCCTCGTCAACTCGGCCTATCTCGGTGCGCGCCACTGCTGGGAGAACGTCCGGGGAGAGGATCCAGGGTCGCTGGCCTTCGAAGTGTCATGGATCGGTTTCTGGTTCAACATCCCAGGTGTCACGCTCGATCCGACGCAAGTCAGCAACGACCTGCTCGACGGCGGCGCCGACGTGCTGATCTCGGGAATCGACACCACGGAGGCGATCGTCCGGGTCGGCCAGCGTGCCGAAGCCGGGGAGGCGGTCTGGGCAGTGCCCTACGACTTCGAAGGTGCGTGTGCCGAAGCAGAGTCGGTCTGTCTCGGCGTGCCCTACTTCAACTGGGGTCCCGCATACCTCGAAGTGGCGACCAGCGTCGCCGATGGAAGCTTCACGGCTGACTGGCAGTGGCTCGGCCCGGACTGGTCTGACATCAACAACAAGGACACCAGCGCGGTCGGCTTCGTCAAGGGTGCCGGACTGGGCGACGTCGAGGGCGACCTCGATGCGTTCATCGCCGAGCTGGCCGGTGGGCTCAACCTCTGGACCGGTCCTTTGAACTACCAGGACGGAACCGAGTTCCTCGCCGATGGTGCGGAGGCCTCCCAGCACGACATCTGGTACATGCCTCAGCTCCTGGAAGGTGTGGTCGGGGCCTCGGTCTCCGAAGGATGATCCAGAAGGGGGGGAGCCGACGGCTTCCCCCCTTCACCAGTTCATGACGCTCGACATCCGCAACATCTCGAAGCGCTTCGGGTCGGTGCGCGCCAATGATGGTGTGAGCATCGAGATCGCCCCTGGCACTTTGCACGCCGTGCTCGGCGAGAACGGTGCGGGGAAGTCGACGCTCATGAAGATCCTCTCCGGGTTCCAATCCGCCGACACAGGTGAGATCCTGTTCGATGGCGAAGCCCTGCAGCTTGGGTCGTCGCGAGCCGCGATCGATGCCGGAATCGGGATGCTCCATCAAGATCCGCTCGTGGCGCTTCCGTTCTCCGTGCTCGAGAACTTCTTGTTCGGTCGATACGATCGATTGGGTCGTGATGAGGCGCGACAGCGGTTGGTCGAGATCTCGGAGCGTCTGGGGTTTGCCCTGGAGCCGGGTCGGGTCGTCAGGACCCTGTCGGTGGGGGAGCGCCAACAACTCGAGATCGTGCGCTTGCTCTCACTCGGTGTCCGGGTTCTGATCCTCGACGAGCCGACATCCGGGATCACCACCGACCAGAGGATCGCCCTGTTCGCGGCGCTCCGAACCCTCGCAGCGGAAGGGCTCATCGTGCTCTTCGTCTCGCACAAGCTCGAGGAGGTCGAGGCCCTGTGTTCGTCTGTGACGGTGATGCGAGCGGGGCGCGTCACCGGCGAGATCGACCTGCCGTGTCCCTCCGAGACACTCGTGGAGATGATGTTCGGGAAGGTCGTGACCTTTGGAGATCGAACCTCGGTGCAATTGGGCGAGGTCGCGCTGAGCGTTCACGGTGTCACAGCGCACCATGGCCGCCACCGAATCGAGGACGCCGAGTTGGAGATCCGGGCCGCGGAGGTCGTTGGCCTGGCGGGGCTGGAGGGCAGCGGCCAGATCCCGCTGCTCAGGGCGATCGCAGGGTTGTCGCCTGTCGCAGGCGGCCGCATCGAGTTGTCCCCCGATGACATCACGCAGTGGTCGGTGGCCGACCGGCTGGCGGCCGGTGTCCGTTTCCTTCCCGCCGGCCGCCTCGAGGAGGGGCTGTTCGAAGGTCTGACGATTTCCGAGCACCTCACGTTGGTGGCCGGGGACATGCCCAGTCGCGATTCGGCGGTTGCCAGGGCGGCCGCTGCCATCGATCGGTATCACGTGAAGGGTGTTCCCACCTCACCGGTGGAAGACCTGTCCGGAGGCAACCAGCAACGGGTGCTACTGGCGATGCTGCCCGAGGAGCTCCGGGTCCTGCTCATGGAACAGCCCACCCGTGGGCTCGACATCGAGTCGGCGGACATGGTGTGGAGCAAGATCCTCGAACGACGAGACGACGGCACGGCGATCGTGTTCGCGTCGGCAGATCTCGACGAGCTGATCCGCTACTCCGACCGGATACTGGTGTGCTTCGACGGCCGGATTCTGGCGGTCGAAGATGCGGCGATGCTGGATGCGGACACGCTCGGAGCGCTGATCGGCGGAAGGACCGGACCTTGAATCTGCAGCGGACGATCACGGTCGCCCTCGCCGCCGTCACCGGGCTGGCGGTGTCGATCGCCCTGCTCGCATGGGTCGGGGCCGATCCGGGAGCGGCGCTATGGGCTCTCGTCACGGGGTCGGTCGGGACCGGCCCGAAACTCGCCGACACCGTGATGGCGTGGACGCCCCTCGTGCTGGCAGCGGCGGGTCTCGTGGTCACGTTCAGAGCAGGGCTCTGGAACATCGGCGTAGAGGGTCAGGTGACCGCCGGTGCAATCGTGGCCACCGGCTTCGCACGCAGTCTGGACGGGCCTGGGTGGTTCGTGATCGTGGCGGCGCTGGCGGCCGGCATCGCCGGGGGAGCGCTGTGGGGGCTGGCTGCCGGGGCGCTCAAGGTGTACGGCAACGTCAACGAGATCTTCGGAGGACTCGGACTCGGATACGTCGCCCAGGCGACGGCAACCTATCTCGTGATCGGACCTTGGAAACGGGCGGGGATCGCCTCGACCTCGGGGACCGAACCATTTCGTGAGGATGTGTGGCTGCCTGCGGTGGGGGGCACCCGGCTGTCGCCCGTCGCACCCGTGCTGGCGCTGGTGGTGGTGGCCGCGGTGTGGTGGATGCTCGATCGGACCCGCCTCGGTCTCGAGCTCAGGGCGGTCGGCAGCAATCTCGCCTCGGCTCGGCTCGTGGGGATCCGATCCAAGCGGGTGATGCTGTCGGCGTTCGCAACCGGTGGAGGGCTCGCCGGGCTGGCGGGATCCGTGGTCGTGTTGGGCATTCAGCACAAGCTCGTGCCGGCGGTCGCCGGGGGTCGCGGCTTCCTGGCGATCCTCGTGGTGCTGCTCGCCGGCCTCGGGATGAGGGCGGTTGTTCCTGTCGCCCTTTTCTTCGCCGCGGTCTCCGTGGGTGCGAGCCAACTCAGCCTGCAATTCGACCTGGATTCGTCACTCGGTGGAGTGCTCCAGGGGGTTGTCGTGCTGGCGGCGATCCTCATCGGCGGCGCACGCAGCCGCCGGAAGGTGGCCGCCTGATGGAGGCCACCCTCGCGTCCATCGTTGCCGCCGCCGCACCCCTCGTGTTCGCAGCGGTCGGAGAGGCGATCACCGAGCGAGCCGGAGTCGTCAATCTGTCGCTCGACGGATCGATCCTCTTGTCGGCGATGACCGGCTTTGCCATTGCGTACACGACCGAGAGTGTCGTGCTCGGATTCGCGGCGGCGGGCCTCGTCGCCGCCCTCGTGGCCCTTCTCGTGGCGTGGTCGGGGATCCGGCTCGGGTTGAACCAGATCGCTGTCGGATTCGTGCTCACCCTGCTCGGGGGATCCCTTGCAGCGTTCCTCGGCGACCCGTTCGTCAGGCAGCCGGGACCCACGGTGCCCTCCCTGCCCGTTCCCCTCCTGTCGGACATCCCGTGGATAGGCCGGGCCTTGTTCGGCCAAAACCTGTCGGTGTATGCGAGTTTCACGGTGGTGATCGGGGCAGCCTGGTTCCTCACGCGGACCAGGGCAGGCCTCGTGTTGCGAGTGGTGGGCGAGCGTCCCGAGGCCGCACATGCACGGGGGATCGATGTGTCGAAGGTTCGATATCTGGCGACTGCGGTGGGCGGATTCCTGGTCGGAGTCGCCGGTGCCGCCTTCTCTCTCGATCAGAAAGCGGGGTGGTCGGACGGGGCGACTGCCGGATTCGGATGGATCGCCCTCGCCATCGTGATCTTCGGTGGGTGGCAGCCGATTCGGGTCGCCCTCGGGTGTTATCTGTTCGGCGCTCTGCAAGTGGTGGCGCTGCGCCTGCAGAGCGTGTTCCCGGGTCTGGCGCAGATCCTGCCGTCGCTCCCTTTCCCGCTGATGATCTTCACGTTGGTGATCGTGAACTCGAAGCGCCTCGCCGCTTTTGCCGATCGGCTTCCGCGATGGGGTAGAGCGCTGGTTCCGGAGGCGCCGGCCGCGCTTGGCACCAACTTCGTGCCGGACTGAGCCTCCCCGGCCCAACGCCGAACGACCCATGGCCCTGCGCTCGTGCACTGGGGACGGGGGACCGGTGACTGAGCGGCTGGGCACCGGTACGATCGTTCGAGAAGACACGCGATCTGGAGGATCTGTGGCCCAACCGATGGCGCCCGTCATCGAACCTGACGTCGACGAAACGACAGATCTCGACGAGACGTGGAAGGTCGTGGTGTGGAACGATCCGGTCAACCTCTTCGACTACGTGATCTGGGTGCTGCGCACGTTGTTCGGATACGACGAGGACAAGGCGTACAAGCTGACGTACCAGGTGCACCACGAGGGCCGAGCGATCGTCAACGACGGCCCTCGCGAGCAGGCCGAGATGGACTGCTACCGCTTGCATCAACACGGCCTCTGGGCCACCCTCGAACAATGAAGATCGGACCGTCGGAGGATGGCATCGAGCTCGAGCTCGAACACGGACTGGTCGAGTTCCTGCTGCAGTTTCCCGAGATGCTGGACGAGGTTGCCCGCGACGACGCGGATCCCGCGGCCCAACGTCTGAAGGTGCCGGTGTATCTCGACGACGCCAAGTCGAACGATGAGTGGTGGGGGTTCATGGGTTCGGAACTCGACCAGTCGCGGAGCGCCGATCGATCGGCGTTCCGGGAGGTACTCACCGCATCGGTGGATGGCACCGTCGCAAGCAGAGAAGAGGGATACGCCATGGTTCGGGTACTGAACGAGGCCCGCCTGGCGATGGCGGCCAGGTTCGGCATCGAGATCGAGAGCGACTACGAGCAGCTGCCCCGGGCGCAGTCCGACATGCTCCAGGCACTCGGGGAGCTGCAAATGGCGCTGCTGTGGGCCCTCGGGCCATGACGATCACGATCGATTCCATGGCACACGGAGGGGACGGTGTCGGGCGCCGCGATGGTAAGGCGATCTTCGTCGCGGGAGCCATCCCCGGCGATGTGGTGACGACGACGCCGGTCGATGTCCGCAAACGATTCGAAAAGGCCACCATCGACGCCGTTGTCGAAGCTTCGCCCGATCGGGTGACCCCGGTGTGCCAGCATTTCTCTGTGTGCGGCGGGTGCCAATGGCAGATGGCTGCATACGGAGCGCAGCTCGACTGGAAGGGTGAGATCGTTCGATCGCAACTCGCCCATCTCGGGAAGCTCGAGACCGAGTTTCGTGCCACCGTGGCACCGAGCCCTCCGGTGGCATATCGGAATCGAATGGATTTCCGCCTGATCGGTGGACGACCGGCCCTCAACCGCGCTCAGAGCCACGATCCGGTGCTGATCGACGAGTGTCATCTGCTCGTCACCCCGCTGGCCATGGCGTTCGCACGGCTCGGGCCGATCGAGGGTGAGAGGCTGACGTTGCGGCACGGTGTGAACACGGGTGAGACGCTCGTCCTGGTCGACGACGACGACGGCGTGCTGCACGAGGTGGTCGCCGGACATCGCTTTCAGATCACCCGACGTGCGTTCTTCCAGGTCAACACCGGAGGCGCAGAGCACCTCGTGGCGGTCGTCGGTGACATGCTGGGGGTGACGGGCGACGACACGGTGGTCGATGCGTATGCCGGTGGCGGCCTCTTCGCAGCCACGGTCGGCCGGGAGGCCGCTCATGTCGTGGCTATCGAGTCGGACCCGACAGCGGTGGGCGATCTTCGCGTCAACGCTCCGTCGGCGTCCGTGATCGAAGAGAAGGTCGAGGTCGGGCTCGGCGGCCTCGGGCGGGCGGACGTCGTGGTGGTGGATCCCCCGAGGAACGGGCTCGGTCGGAACGTGGTGGACGCCCTGGCGGGGATCCACCCTCGGAAGGTCGCCTACGTGTCGTGCGATCCCGCCAGCTTTGCACGTGATGCACGGCTCCTGGTCGACGCCGGGTTCGAGCTCCGAGAGGTGCATCCGGTCGACATGTTCCCTCAGACATATCACGTCGAGCTGGTCGCTGCGTTCGAGCGCTTCTGATCGCATGTGGCGCCCGACGCGCATCCCCACGCTCGACGTCGCGTCGACCCGACCGGTCTACGTTCCGATCACATTTTCCCTGGTCAGTCCGTCCTACCGCCGACGGCGCTGATACCGTCGAAGCAGATTCGCCGAGGAGAGGAATCGGTCATGCAGGTATCGATGACCGTGAACGGCAGGGCGGTCTCTGGGGATGTCGAACCGAGGACGCTCCTCGTTCACTTCATCCGAGAGAACCTGGCGCTCACGGGCACCCACGTCGGGTGCGAGACGTCGTATTGCGGCGCATGTACGGTGCTGGTCGATGGGAAGACCAGCAAGTCGTGCACCATGCTGGCGGTGCAAGCCGACGGTGCCGACATCACGACGGTTGAGGGGCTGGCCGAGGGCGATGTCCTCCACCCGGTCCAGGAGGGATTCTGGGAACGTCACGGATTGCAGTGCGGTTACTGCACCCCGGGCATGATCATGTCGGCCGTCGGTCTTCTCAACGAGAACGACAATCCGACCGAAGACGAGATCCGGCACGGTATCGAAGGAAACCTCTGCCGTTGCACCGGATACCACAACATCGTCAAGGCGATCGAGTACGCCGCTTCCAAGATACGCGGTGAAGAACCTGCTCCCGCCGAATGGGAGATGCACTGATGGCCACCACCAGTGCTTTGGGCGGAGTGGTACGGCGGCGCGAGGACCCGGCGCTCATCAAGGGCAAGGGGCTCTATGTCGATGACGTGAAGCTCGTCGGCATGCTCCATGCGGCGTTCGTGCGGAGCCCGTTCGCCCACGCCAAGATCGTTTCCGTCGATACATCGGAAGCCGCGGCCATGCCCGGTGTCCGTGCAATCTTCACGGCCGACGACACCCGTCACCTGGGTGTGCTTCCTGCGCAGGCGGCCGCAATCGGGCGCCCCTATCTTGCCGACGGCGAGGTCAACCACGTGGGAGACGCGGTGGCCATGGTGGTCGCCGAGAGTCGCAGCCAGGCTCAGGATGCCGCCGATGCGGTTCATGTCGAGTACGACCCGCTCCCGGCCGTGGTCGACCTGAAGGATGCCCTCCGGGGCGACGTGCTCGTGCACGAGGGCACCGAGAGCAACCTGATCGTGTCATGGACGGCGCCCTTCGGGGCGGATGAGGAGGCTCTGGCCAAGCTCCAGTCGGAGATCGACGAGGGCAAGGCGCGGGACGACACCGTCACCGTTTCGCTCGAGATGGTCAACCAGCGGCTGATCCCGGTCGCCATCGAGCCTCGTTCTGTCGTCGCATCGTGGAACGATGGATATGGCGAGATGACTCTGTACTCGTCCACGCAGGCGATTTCGGCGGTCGCCGGCGCGGTCGGCAAGGTCCTCGGCATTCCCTACAACCTCGTGCACGGGATCGCGCCCGAGGTCGGCGGCGGATTCGGCGTCAAGTTGCCGCTCTACGCAGACGAGATCCTGGTGCCGTGGGCTTCGATGCAGGTCGGCGCTCCCGTCAAGTACACAGAGACGCGCAGAGAGGCGGCGAACAACTCGATCCAAGGACGTGGCTGGTTGGGTACGGCGACGATCACGGGAACGAGAGATGGGAAGGTGTTGAGCTATGAGCTGGACGCCATCTGTGACCTCGGTGCGTACTGCCAGAATCTGACGATCGCAATCCCGTTCCTCGGGGTGTTCGTCGGTTCCGGCCAATACACGTTCCCCACGCGGATGAAGCTCGACTGTGTCGTCACGAACAAGCAGACCACCGATGCATACCGCGGTGCCGGCCGTCCCGAGGCGATCTACTACCTCGAGAGGATCATGGACGCCTTCTCGCGGGAGATCGGCATGGATTCGGCGGAAGTCAAGATGAAGAACTTCATCCCCAAGGAGTCGTTCCCGGCCGCGGTTTCGCCGGTCGGGTTTGCCATCGACACGGGCGACTACGCCACCAACCTCCAGACCATGCTCGATCTGCCCGAGTATTCGGAGATGAAGGCGGAGCGCGATCGGCTCCGGGGGGAGGGCAAACTCGCGGGGGTCGGGCTCAGCACCTATGTGGAGGCCTGTGGGTTCGGGCCGTCGGCGCTGGTGGACCTGGGTTTCTCGTGGAGCGAGTACGGCGTACCGTCGGCCTTCAACGGGTCGGGTCTGGTGCGCGTCAATCCCGACGGAACCGCGAACGTCATCATCGGAACCGGTCCTTCGGGACAAGGTCACCAGACAACGTGGTCGCAGATCGTGTCGAACGAGCTCGGCATCGAGATGGACAGCATCAGGGTCACCCACGGCGACACGAAGGATGCGCCTGTCACCATCGGGACCTTCGGCTCTCGATCGGCGGCGGTCGACGGATCGGCGGCGTTCGAAGCTGCCGGCAAGGTGCGGGCCAAGGCGGCTCGCATCGCAGCCAAGCTCCTGGAGGCCTCTGAGGAGGACATCAGGTTCGCCGACGGTGGCGCCCACGTCGCAGGTTCGCCGGACAAGTCGGTGGGGTGGAACGAGATCGCGTTGGTCGCCTATCAGCCACACCTCATGCCGGACGGCGAAGAGGGAGGTCTCGAGGCGCACGCCGTCTTCAGCCCGGGCAACGCCACGTGGCCGTTCGGGACCATGGCCTGTCTGGTCACCGTCGACGAAGACACCGGTGATGTTCGTATCCAACGGTGGGCCACCGTGGACGACTGCGGCAACGTCATCAATCCGATGATCGTCGACGGGCAGATCCATGGCGGGCTCGCACAGGGGATCGGACAGGCGCTGTTCGAGGACGCCATTTACGACGACGCCGGCAATCTCTTGTCGGCCGGGCTCATCGACTACCCGCTGGTGACTGCGGCGGACGTTCCCAGTTTCGAGCTTCATCGCACGACGACGCCGACGGATGTGAATCCGATGGGAGTGAAGGGAATCGGTGAGGCCGGAACCATCGGCGCCGCACAAACGCTCGTCAACGGGGTGGTCGACGCCCTTGCCGGAATGGGCGTGAAACACGTCGACATGCCGATGAGACCCAGACGGGTCTGGCAAGCCATGCAGGACGCTCGGAAGTAGGAGGAACCATGTATCCGAGATCATTCGACTACGTGGCCCCGTCCTCACTCGACGAGGCACTCCGCGAGCTCGGCAACGCCGAGATGGCCAAGGTGATGTCCGGCGGCATGTCGCTCATCCCGCTCATGAAGCTCCGCCTGTTCTCACCGGACCTGGTGGTGGACATCTCTCGCATCGGCGGCATGGGTGAGATCGCCGACAAGGGCGACCATTGGTCGATCGGGGCGCTGGTCACTCACGCCGAGACGGCTGCCTCCGGGTTGCCGACGGCGCTGACGACCGCCGCCGCCTGGACCGGCGATGTGCAGGTGCGAAATCGCGGTACCACATGCGGCGCCGTCGCCCATGCCGACATCGCCGCCGATCAGCCATCGGCCGTGCTTGCGCTCGGCGGGACGATGGTTGCCAAGAGCGCCAACGGCGCCAGGGAGATCCCGGCCGACGATTTCTTCGTCGACGTGTTGACCTCGGCGCTCGAGCCTGGCGAGATCCTCACCGAGATCCGCATACCCAACCGGGGCGGCGGTTCGGCGTACGAGAAGCTCGGTCGGCGCGGCGGGCACACCGACTACGCAGTGGCCGGTGCATCGGCGTGGGTGAAGAAGAACGGCGCGGTGACAGATGCTCGCGTCGCACTTACCGGTGTCGGCACGAAGACGCAGCTGGCGAACGGTGTGATGGAGGCGATCGTCGGAACCGACGGCTCCGAGAGCGCCGTGGCGGCGGCGGCGGAGCGGGCGGTGGAGGGCGTTACGGTTCTCGAAGACCTCTACGGCTCCGCGGACTACAAGGCGCATCTGGCGAGAGTGATGGTGAAGCGTGCGCTCACCCAGGCGCTCGCCGAGGCGGGCGGGACCGGATAAGGCCGGTCTACGAGCACCGAGTTCGCTGTCAGACGGGAGAGAAGGCGAGGGGCCGGTCCAGGACCGGCCCCTCGCCGTGCTCAGCGAACCAGAGCCTTCACCATGCGTCTGACCTCGCCTGCGAAGAACTCTCGTGGGTCCGGATACATCCAGTGCAGTTGCTCCAGGATCTCGAGTGTCACCAGGCCGTGGAAGTGCGCCCAGGTACCAAGGAGGACCGGGACCAGTTCGTTCGGAAAGCCCTCGGCGACGGCTCCGATGTCGGCGGCGAGGTCCCGCTCACTATCGGTGATCGGCCGCTCGACCCGGGGCTTTTGGATCTCGCCCTCGTTCCAGCCTTCGGCGGCGACCATGAAGAAGGCCTGACCGAGCCGACGGTTGGCTTCCACCGTCGGACCGCCCTCGGGGGCGGCGTAGCCGGGAATCGGAGTACCGAATATGAGAAGGAACCGATTCGGTTGGCGAACCGCCCATCCCCGATACGCCATCACCCCTGCGGTGAATCGGTCCCCGGAGCCTCCTGACGTGTCGGCGATCGCAGCCTCGACCGTTCCGGCAAGATCGGAGTACGCGTCGGTGATCAGATCGGTGAGGAGGGCATCGAGGCCTTCGTAGTAGCGGTACAGGCCGGCAGGGCTCATTCCTATGGCCCGGGCAATCCCTCGAATGCTCAGGGCGGTCGTGCCTTCCGCCGCGATCTGGGAGAGCGCCGCCTGTTTGATCTCTTCGATGGTGGCGGCTCGTGCCTTGTCTCGTCGCGTGGTCATGTCCTCATCGTAAACACCGTTTGACAAGGCGAACAGTGTTCGCAATCATGTCGATGACGCGAACGATGTTCGCGCTTTCTCGAAAGGAGAGGATTGTGACCGAAGAGTTGCACGTGGTGCTGGGAGCCACGGGTGGTGCGGGAAGGGCGATCGCCAAGGCCCTGGCCGAGGATGGGCTTCGAACCAGAACCGTGAGCCGCACCGGTGAGACCGTTCACGCGCTCGCCGACCCCGTGGCCGCTGACATCGAGACAGCCGGCGAGGCACTTCGCGCAGTCGAGGGTGCATCGGTCGTCTACATGGCCGCTCAACCCCCGTACACGAAGTGGCGAGAGCGATTCCCGGACATGCTCGACGCCGCGGTCGGTGCCACGGCGGCGGTCGGTGCCAAGTTCGTGATGGTCGACAACCTGTACGGCTACGGCCCGGTGACGGAGCCCATGGGAGAGACCACGCCAGAACGGGCGACCGACAAGAAGGGGGTCGTACGCCGCCAGATGACCACAACCCTGCTTTCGCAGCATCATGCGGGTCGCCTGCGCGTCGTCATCGGCCGCGCATCCGATTATTTCGGGCCGGACTGCACCAACTCCGGGATCTCGCAACTGGTGATGGGTCCGGCTGCCGCCGGAAAGACGATGCGGTGGATCGCACGCGACGACATGCCGCACTCGGTTGCATACCTCCCCGATGTCGCCCGGGCCTATGTCACTCTCGGCAGGTCGGACCGCGCCGACGGCGAGATTTGGCACGTACCGCATGGACCCGCCCTCACCGGTGCAGCGCTCATGTCCGAGGTTCGGCGCGTGGCCGACCGCACGCTCGAAAGCGGCGTCGTCTCGAAGACCATGCTCCGATTGGCGTCTCCCTTCCATCCGATCTCACGAGAGACGCTTGGGATCATCCATCAGTGGGATCGGCCCTTCGTGGTGGACGACTCCAAGTTCCGATCGGCATTCGGATTCGCCGACACTCCGCTCGACGAAGCTCTCGCAGCGTCGCTGGCCTGGCTTCGCGACCCGGCGTCGGCCGGGTGACAGTCCCGTGAGCGAGGGGATGTACCGTCTGGTGCGAGTCCGGCCGGCGCCTCCCTTCGGGTGTCCAGGCGCGACCGCGGTTCCGGTAGCCTCGGCGTGTGCATGGCAAACACTTCCTTCTCGATATGGACGGCGTTCTCATTCGCGGGAAGACTCCGGTGGATGGAGCCAGCGAGTTCTTGTCGAGGATCGAGGCATCCGGGCGGCGATACCTGGTGCTCACCAACAACTCGACCTACACGCCCGCCGACCTCGCCCACCGTCTCAAATCGATGCGGCTCGAGGTGCCGGCCGATCGCATCTTCACCTCGGCGATGGCGACCGCCCGGTTTCTCGACGCTCAGCGACCCAATGGCAAGGCCTACGTGGTGGGGGAGAGCGGTCTGACGACGGCGCTGCACGGTGTGGGATACGTCATCACCGATCTCGACCCCGACTATGTCGTCCTCGGTGAGGGTCGCCTGGACATCGAGGCCATCACCGCCGCCGTTCGACACATCTCGGAAGGTGCGTCATTCGTCGTGACCAATCCTGACGCCGCCGGCCCATCCGAGCGGGGGATCGTCCCGGCAGCCGGATCGGTGGCCGCACTGATCGAGACTGCCACCGGGATCGCCCCATACGTCGTGGGGAAACCGAATCCGTTCATGTTCCGGTCTGCGCTCAACCATCTCGATGTGCACTCCGAGGACACCATGATGGTTGGGGACAACCTCCGCACCGACATCAAGGGCGGGATGGAGGCGGGTCTCGAGACGATCCTCGTGCTGTCCGGTGTCACCGCCGATGGCGACGTCAGTCGGTCACCGTATCGACCGAACCATGTCGTTCGGTCTGTCGCCGAGATAGAGGTGTGAGCTCGGTCATCAGGATCACCGAGGTCGACGACCGGCGACTCGACGATTATCGAGGGCTGCGCGATCCTGCCCGAAGAAGCCGTCTCGAACCCGAAGGGGGATTCTTCGTCGCTGAAGGGGTCACCGTCATCGAGCGTCTTCTCGAGTCGGATCTGGGCGTGCGCAGCCTCCTGCTCAGCGAGTCGAAGTTCAAGAGGCTGGAGTCGCGGCTTGCGCCGATCGACGCCCCGGTCTTCGTCGCCGAGGTCCATGTCATGGAACAGATCGTTGGCTTCGACATCCATCGAGGTGCATTGGCGTCGGCCGATCGCCCAAAGGCGCCGGCACTGGGCCAAGCAGTATCCGGGCAACTGCTCGTGTGCGCCTTGGAAGGGATCAACGACCACGAGAACCTCGGTGCGATCATCAGGTCGGCGGTGGCCTTCGGGGCTGGAACGATACTCCTGGACCCGACCTGCGCCGATCCCTGGTATCGAAGGTCGGTCCGCGTGTCCATGGGAACCGTGTTCGACCTGTCCGTCGTGCGGGCGACCGAGTGGCCGGGGGAGGTGACCGCCGCCCGGGACTGTGGTCTCCGCGTCGTGGCCCTCACGATCGGGCCCGATGCCACCCCCCTCGACGAGCTCGAAGTCGGACCACCGACCATGGTGATGCTGGGGGCTGAAGGTGCGGGGCTCTCTCGTTCGGCGATCGATACCGCGGACGTGGAAGTGACCATTCCGATCTCCCCACGGGTCGACTCGCTCAACGTCGGCCACGCGGCGGCTGTCGCCTTCGCCCGCCTGTCAGCCGTCAGTCACCGATCGAATAGGTGACTGTGAGAAGCACGATCACTCCCGCCACGCCGGGCGATGCTGGGATGTCGAAGCTGGCCGAGTCACCCTCTCCACCCTGGATCATTCCGGACGAGTTCGAGAGCAGCACCTTCTCGTGGATGTCCAGAACGTCGCCGAGCGGTTCGCCCGCCAGATCCGCGAGAGCCTGGGCGCGTCCTTCGACGTCGGCCCACGCAGCGGTGCGGGCAGCCTGCATCAGCCCATCAGGGTCTGCCTCGAATCGCATCCCCCATGCCCGGGCGTCGTCGCCACCAGCTCGTATCGCGGCGCCCAGCATCTCGCCGATGCTCTCGATGTCACCGACCGTGACCCGGTAACCGATGGTCACCTCGTACCCGGTGATCTGCGGATACTGGTCGTAGTACGGATTCACCGAGAACTCCGATGTCTGGATGTCTCGTTCCTCGACACCGGCCGACCTGAGGGCTGCGATCATGGCGTCACCCGCCGACGACGCATGGGCGCCCGCCTCTTCGACCGTCTGGCCCCTGCTGCACACTGCCAGGTTGACCACCGACCTCGTGGGTGCTGCGTACTCGGTTCCGATGCCGCCAACGGTGATGCTCCTGTCTACCCGAGGGACGGTGGTCGCCACAACCGCCGGCGCCTCGGTCGTCTCCGTCGGAGCAGCAACGGTTGTCGTCGCGACCGTGACGGTCGGCGAAGGCGTCTCAGTGGCGAGGTCGTCCGCCTGTCCACAGGCGGCGATCACCATCATCGCGAGCAGGGTGGTGAGCGTTCGTTTCACCATCACACCTCCTCGATCCCATCGTGCGCTGCCGGCGATGGACGCCGCCAGAGGAGAGAGGCACCTCCGTGACCTCGCACCACGGAGTCGGACGGGGAGCGCGCCGAGCACGTAGCCGGCCGGACCCGCCATCATGGCGACGTGATGACACGAAGACTGATGCTCGTTGCCCTTGCCTCCTTCCTCTTGTCCGGGTGCGGCCTACGGGCGTGGGTCGATGTCGAGATCGCCGACGACTCGAGCGGTTTGGTGACTCTCCAGCTCGCATCCGATCAGGCACTTCGGGACGGTGTGGCGGCGTTCTCACCTGACACCGATCCGGTGGCACAGCTCACGGATGGGCTGGAAGAACGAGGTTGGGCGATCTCTGAGGCTCCGGTAGATGCCGAGTGGGAGGGAGTCGTCGCTACACACGAGTTCGCGGATCTCGAGGAGCTCACCGGCTTGCTCGGCGACGCCGTGCAGGGAGGAGGGTCGAGCCTCGAGATCGTCGAGAGCCCCGACGGGTACTCACTCGCAGCGGAGCTCGGGCCGCCCACCGGAGACTCCAATCAGGCCGACCTCTTCGCTCAGGCCGCGGAGGTGATCGACCTCGACGGTCGGTTGGCTGTGCGCTTTCCGGGCGAGGTGATCGAAACGAACGGCACGGTTTCGGAGGACGGCAACGCCGTTACGTGGAACTACGACGAGGAGAGTATCGCCGGGTTCGTGGTGGAGGCCGAGGCGCGCAAGCCCTCATCGCCGGTTGGCCCGCTCGTGGCGGGTGCCGCCGCGCTCGGCTTGGGCGCCGTCATCGCGGTGTGGGCGGCGCGTCGGCGTCGGGCTCGCCCCAGTGAGGCCTGAAGCAGGGAGATCCACTCTGACCTTCGACCACAGGGTCGGCAGAGGATCGTCCGGGTGGTCACGGCATCGGTGGCAGATCCGCCGGGAGGAAGCCGTCCAGCGCCAACTCGGCATCGGGATCGACCTTGTACTTCCGGAAGTCTGTGACGCCCTCCTCCATCAACAGGACGTCGTCGATGAAGAAGTTGCCGGTGCACTCGGCGGCGGGTTTCGTGACTATGGCGTGGGCGGCATCGGCCATGATCTCTGGTGTTCGAGAAGAACGCATCAATTCCTCTCCCACCACGAACTCGATTGCCGCGGTGGCGATCATGGTCCGCGGCCACAAGGCGTTGGCAGCGATGGGTACCGGCTTGAACTCTTCGGCCCACCCGAGGATGCACATGCTCATCGTGTACTTGGCGATCGCATATGCGACGTTGGGGCCGAACCATTGGCTCCTCATGTCGAGCGGTGGCGCCAGAGCCAGGATGTGTGGGTTGTCGGACTGCATGAGGTGGGGAAGGCACGTCTTCGTGGTGACAAAGGTTCCGCGCCCGTTCACGGAGTTCATGAGGTCGTAGCGCTTCATGTCGGTGGCGGCGGTGCCGGTGAGCTGGATGGCGCTGGCGTTGTTGACCACGATGTCGATGCCGCCGAAAGTGTCGACCGCCTCGTCGACGGCTGCCTGCACCTGCTCCTCTGAACGGATGTCGCACACGACCCCCAGTCCCTTTCCACCGGCTGCTTCGACCTCTGCGGCGGCGGTGTGAACGGTGCCGGGCAGCTTCGGGTGGGGCTGATCGGTCTTGGCGGCGATGACGACATTGGCTCCCTCCTTGCCGAGCCGTCTGGCGATCGCGAGACCGATTCCTCTGGTGCCTCCGGTGATGAACGCGGTGCGGTTTTCGAGTCCTGGCATCTTTCCTCCTCGAGTCGAGGCTACCTCGAACGACCGGACCCGCGGGACGCACCGGGATGGCTCGTTCACTACGGTTTGTCGATTCGCACTCGAGAGGAACCATGGGACGACTGGACGGCAAGGTTGCGATCATCACTGGTGGGACGAGCGGAATCGGGAGGAGGACTGTCGAGCGCTTCGTGGCAGAGGGGGCGGCGGTCGTCTTCACCGGACGGCAGGCCGCCAAGGGTGCCCATCTGGAACAAGCACTGGGTGAGAGCGTCATATTCGTGGAGGCGGACGCCGCCGTGGAAGAGGACACCGTACGGGTGGTGCAGACGGCCGTCGATCGGTTCGGGCGCGTGGACGTTGCGTTTCACAATGCGGGTCATCCCGGGGTCGCGGGGTCGATCGCCAAGATCGACACGGCCCGTTTCGACGCGACAGTCGCGGTGTTGTTCCGCGGAGTGATGCTCGGTATGAAGCACGTTGCGCCCGTGATGCGAGCTCAGGGCTCGGGAAGCATCATCAACAACGCTTCGGTCGCCGGTTCGAGCACCGGTCACGGCCCCCACGTCTACAGCGCCTGCAAGGCGGCGGTGATCCACCTCACGAAGTCGGTGGCGACTGAGCTGGGTCGTCACGCTGTCCGGGTCAACTCGGTTTCCCCTGGTTTCATCGCAACACCGATCTTTGGAAGGTCGATGGGTCTCTCAGCCGACGAAGCCGAGGCGAAGCTCGACGAGCTCTCTGAGACAGCCGGAGGCAGAGCGCCCATCTCCAGGCCAGGTGTGCCTGATGACATCGCAAGCGCGGTCGTGTTCCTCGGATCCGACGAGTCGACCTACATCAACGGTGTCGATCTGGTGATCGATGGAGGGCTCACCACCGGCACCGGGTGGGAGGAGTCGTTGGAGACGATGGGAACCATCGCTCAGGCCCTCCAGGCCTGACGATGCGTCAACCGTGTCGGTGAGGGAGCGCAGGCCTTGGGCAGGTCCGGTGTCCGCTCCGCCGATCGTGCTGTTGTGGGGTGCTGGCATGCCGTTCGGGTCGAGGTCCGAGGTCCGAGGTCCGAGTCCGACGGACCGGGCGCTCGGTGTCGTGGCGGGTGGTCGACCCCGGACGTCGGACCGGTTCGAGGGTCGGCGTTGTTGGGGGTGGTCCGTGAATTGGGCGATTCGGACGTCGGACCCCTCGGGGTGTCCGTGCCGCCGCTCGTCCGGGTGTGGGTGCTGGCATGCCGTTCGGTGTTCGGGTCCGAGGTCCGACGGACCGGCGTTTGTCGTCGTGGCGGAGGTTGACCCGGACGTCGGACCCGGTTGAAGGCGGCGCTCTGCCGATGGTCCTGGGTTTGGTGACTCGGACATCGGACTGTTGAAACCCCCCCCGCCGATCGCTCCCCTTTCTGTAAGCGTCTCGAAGGCGCGTGATGTCACGCTTTGTATCTGACACGGAGGACCTCTCTCGGTGACCGAGAGGAGGAAAGGGATGACCATGCGGAAACGACGCTTCGGCAGATTGTTGCTCTCGAGCCTGCTGGCCCTCGGTGCGGCCATGCCAGCGGCACACGCGGCCACAGCTGTGCCCGCCGATCCGGTGAAGGTGGAATCGAACCCACCAGGTGCGTGCTTCGTGGGGGCGGATCTGGAGGCCGACTGCGCGTTGGCGGAAACCTTCGCAGACGACTGGGTGTTGGCGGGCGCGGCCCAGGATGCACAGATCATGGCGGCGGGCGGTGTCGCCACCAACCCGTCGTGCGGCGGCTACTACCTCGCGAAGACGTTCGTCACCGTCTACAACAAGGCCACGTTCGTTGCCACCTTCCAGCCGGCGGCCGACGGCGTCGCCCTGGTCAAGTCCTCCGTGGCCGTTCCCTCGGGCTTCTACGCCTTCGACATCGTCTCTGCCGGATACGACGCCTACGGGTACATCGCACACCTGTATTCGTCGAACGATCCGCAGGTCGCCGGAATCGCCGCTCCGATCTACGTCTTGACGGCCGCTCCTGTCCCGCGAGTCGGGCCGGGGACCATGCCGTTGCCGGCCGACGAAAGGGATCGCTGGATTCCTCCGACGGTGATGCAGGGTTCCGGCGAGATCGTGGTCTTCGACACGTCCACCGATCCGTTGAAGATGGACCTTGCACCGGCCGACGGGTGGCTGGACGCCACGGCAGGTCACGCCACGTTCATCGATGGGCTCGTCGCCGCTGCATACTCGGGGCCCCACTCGACGGTCGACGCCACTGCGAGGAACGGGCTCTTGACCGAGGCGGCCATGGCAACGGCACTGGCGTCGCACAAGTTCTCTGGTGAGGACGTGGCGAACCTGTCCGCCGGGACGTATGCGTGCAAGGCCGGAGACCACACGATCTATCCGTTGTTGCTCGCCGATGCCGTTGCCCGATTGGACGTAGCAGGTGTGCACCTCGTCGCGGCCGCCGGCAACGACGCCACCGATCAGGAGTTCTACCCGGCTGCTTGGGGCGTCGATCCGACGCCGGCGTACCGTGCCAAGTGTCCCACCGGCACGTTGTACCGCGAGCCGTTCACGAACCTGTGCATGATCGATCGTGCCGACGCCGTCACGAGTGTCGGATCGGTGATCGAGTCCAAGGTCATGGTCACCTACAGCACGCCCAAAGAGATCGATCGCTCCGAGTTCTCCAACTACGGCAACTGGGTCGAGGCATGGGCGGTGGGAGAGCGGCTGGTGAGCGACTATCCGGGTGGGGCGTACTCCTACTGTGTCCCCACGCAGAGCGGCTGGTGCGAGGCGCCTGGCCAGACAACAGTGGTCGTCGGCGAAGCGCCTTCGTCCCATCTCGGCAGCGTCGTCAAGTGGGAAGGAACGTCCTTTGCCGCCCCACAGGTGGCAGCGTGGATCGCCGGGGGCAACGCAGCGCCTTGACGCCCTGTAGGCTCGCCGGATCGAAGGCTCGTTCTCTCGCAATTCTCGGTCCGAGCTGAGCGCTCGGGCCGAGACGTTGTATGACCTCGCCGATCAAAGTCCCACCAGCACCGAGCGCAGAGCCGCGCGGCTGGCAGATGCTGCACGTCGTGAAGGTGATCACGAGGCGGAGGCTCTCTCGTGGCGGGCTGCGGCGCTCGCTGCCAGGAGCCGCGACGTGTCGGAAGCCCGCAGGTACCTGGCGCGAGGTCTGGCCGTGGCACACGCCGACGGCCTCGACGACGTCGAAGCCCGTCTGCGGGTCACCGAGGCCGGTATCGATGTCCTGGCCGGCCGCCACGACGAAGCCCGTGTGATCCTGTCGAGGGTTGCGGCTCGCACGGGCGGTCGCGCCGTCACCGAGGCGCTCTCACAACTCGGAGTCCTTCATCTCCTGGCCGGCGACTTCCGATCGGCCATCGAATGCCTCGACGGTGCGATCGACGCACTCGGGGTCGAAGGCATCTGGGCTGCCAACGCCTGGTCGAATCGCGGTCTCGCGCATGCCTACATGGGCGAGCTCGCCACCGCGGAACACGACCTCGCTCAGGCGATCACAGTGTTCGGGAAGGTCGGATCACGTCAAGCGGTTGCGGAGGTCAGGCAGAACCTCGGGTGGGTGAGAGATCAGGCCGGAGACTACGTGGGAGCGCTCGAGTCGTTCACTGCCGCCGACACGGTGCTTGCAGACACTCCGGCTTCGAGGGGATACCTGCTCCGGGATCGTGCCAACACACTGATGGCCGTTGGTCTCGTTGCCGATGCAGTCGAGGATGCAGCGGCCTCGGTGGCCGCGTTCGAGTCGGCGGGCCGCGATGGCGACGCGGCGGAGAGTCGGATGGTGGAGGCGAGCGCGCTGATCCTGTGCGACGACCGGGTCCGTGCGAGCGAGGTCGCGGAGCAGGCCAGAGCGGCTTTCGTCGCTCAGGGGCGGCCGATCTACGCCGACCATGCCCACTTGATCTCCCTCCGCGCTGCGACGCCGGCCGACGCCACCGAGGCCAGAGCATCCGAAGCTCGCCGTCTTGCTTCGAGCCTGGCGAGACGGGGCACGGTCAACGTTGCACTCGACGCGAGACTCGCTGCGGCGCGGTTGTCGATGTGGTGCGGAGACGTCGATGTGGCCCTCCACGACCTGGAATCTGCGAGCGGGTGCCGCCGCTCGCCGCGTCACGACCTGCGCCTGTCCTATTGGGAGTTGACTGCTGAGCTCTCGGCGAAGAAGGGCGAGCAGACGAGGGCATTGAGGGCATGCAGGAGCGGCTTCGAGGTGCTGGACGAGTCGCACCGGACTCTTGGTTCGACCGAGGCGCGCGTCAACGTCTCGGCGACCGCCCGCCGGCTCGGAGCAGTGGCGCTCGAGATCGCCGTCGACCGTGGACCAGCGAACCTATTCGGCTGGATGGAGAGAGTCAGGGCCGGCGCGCTTCGGCACCGCCCGGTCCGCCCGAGCGGTGATCACGACCTGGTTGCCGCCAGGGCGGCACTCCGATCGATTGCGAGGGAGATCGAAGACTCCCAGATGGATGGGCGAGATGTGTCTGAGCTCCTGAGTCGGCGCGACGAAACCGAACGATCGCTGCGGCTGCGACTGTTGGAGGCACGTGGAGAGGATCTCGGTGCGGCGAGGGTGTCCGCCGCCGACGTCAGGTCGATGCTCCGTGACTCTGTCCTGGTCGCCTATGCCGGAATCGAGGGCCGGCTGGTGGCCGTGAGGATCGATCGTCGGCGATCGAGACTCGTCGAACTGGGTCCGATCGAGGAGGTCGCGAACGAGTTGGACCATCTCCGATTCGCCCTGCTCCGCCTTGCATCCGGGCGTGCGTCCGATTCGTCCCTGGCACTGGTTCGAGCCGGGGCAGATCGGCTCGACGAGCTGTTGCTTCGTCCCGTCGATAGCGGCGACCTCCCGCTCGTCATCGTGCCCATGGGGGCGATGTTCACGGTGCCGTGGGCGCTTCTGCCTGCGGCTTCCGACCGTCCCATCAGTCTGGCGCCGTCGGCAACGATGTGGGCCACCGCGGCCCGGCGAGTGGCGTCACGTGGGGGGCACGTTCTGGCCGCCGGTCCCGAGCTCTCACACGCCCGGGCAGAGGTTGCGGCACTGGCCCAGGTGTATCGCGAGGCGACCATCCTCGATGGGGAAGACGCGAGCGCAGCACGCTTGTTGCGTGCAATCGACGGAGCGGAGCTCTTCCACATCGCCAGCCACGGGGTGTTTCGAGCCGACAACCCATTGTTCTCACATCTGCGGGTCTCGGATGGGCCGCTGGCCGTGCACGAGCTCGAGATGCTCGGTCGAGCTCCCGGAACGGTGGTGTTGTCGTCTTGCGACGTGGGTCTCACCCAGCCGAGGCCGGGAAACGAGTGGCTCGGTATGGCCACCGCCCTCTTGTCGCTCGGAACCAGGTCACTGGTGGCGAGCGTCGGGCTGGTACCGGATACCGCGGCCACCGTCGGACTGATGTCTGACATGCACAGGCGGATCTCGGCTGGGGCTCCTCCGGCCCAAGCCTTGCATGCGGCAACCCTGGGACTCTCCCACGATGATCCTGCCCACGTCTCCGCCCGGGCAGCATTCGTCTGCATGGGGGCGTGAGGGCGAGTCAGGCCTCTCCGCTCTCGATCATGTGAACGCGTCGTTCGCCGGCGCTGCCACAGAGCTCGCTGAGAGCCACGCCGGTCGACACCACATCGGAGATCGAACGTCTCAACGAACCATCGGAGATCGCCGTGTACAGCTCGTCCCCGGGGCACGATGTGGATGCGAGATCGCGGTGACCATTGAGCGTCGACGGACTCACGTCGAAGGTGGCGCATCCCCACGCAAACAGGCGCGCCACGCTCAGAAGCTGCGCTTCGGTCGGCCGCTGAACGTTGAAGTCGCCTTCACAGCACACGAGGAAGTGCCCGGCCGGGTCGTAGTCGGTGAACGTCTCTCCCGCGTACTCGATGGGCCGGCCTTCCAGCACGTTTCCATGGAGGTCGACGATGAAGTGGTAGGCGATGTCAGTGAACCCCGAGTCGAGGTGAAAACGCTGGTGTTTGCGGGCCCGGGCTGGAGCGTCACGGTTGTCACCGAGCAGCGCAGCGGTGTGGTGCAGCGTCAGGCGTTCGATCACATGGGGGCTCATACTCGACCGGGGTTCTTCGGCTCCCCAGGCGTCGCGACAGATGACCTCCACGACTGGGCTCGGCTCGGTTGTCGGCGAAGACACGGCAGGCGCGGGGATGGTCGAGTGGGGCCGCGCTGCGGAGGTGGTGGAGCTGCTCGCGGCGGCCGGAGCCGCGTCACCGGCCTCTGCCGCGGACCGCCGCGATGCGTCGACGGGCGTCCGGATGGCCGAGATGCCGGTTGCTGCCGCGACGGCGGCAAGACCGCCGATGCCCAACAAGACCCGGCGGCGAGTCGGGTCGACCGACTTCAAGCCGACCGCCTGGCGGAGGCAACGACGGTCACCGCCGCCGCCGTGGCTCCCGAGAACGTCATGCCGACGGCGGCAAACGCCCCATCGGTGTCGGGCGCCGGGCCGGTGAGCCAGACGACGACTCCGATCCCCGTGAGCAACAGCGTGGACCAGATGGCAATGGTGCGATCGTCGGGCTCGCGCACCAGACCCCATCCGAGCATGACCCCGAACAGCAACGAGGTGACCCACGCAAACGTGCTGACCGGCATGTCACCAGGGTACCCGTCGATGGACCTGAGTCATTCGGGTTGGGAGGGTCTGCCAATTCTGGAGTGGTGCACTAGTCTCTTGGGCAGGTCGGGCTGGGGACCGACTGATCGTTCGGGGGAAAGAAACAATGGTTGCGACACTCAGTCCAAGTGGACGGTATGACGAATGACGGCGTTGCTCACGCTGTTCCTGGCGGTGGGAGCGTTTGCGCTTGGGCTCTGGGTCGGATGGTATGTCCGTAGCCGGCCGGAGTCGGCCCCGGCCGACGATCCCGAACTCGAGCTGAAGGAACTGCGAGAAGCCCACTCGTCGTGTTCGACTCGTATCCGCAGCCTGCACCTCGAGCTCGCCCAGCTCGAGTCGAAGCTGGCCCTGGCAGGTATCGATGCTCCGCGCCTCGAAGCCGAGCTCGACCCGCCGGTCCCGCCGCCATCAGACGGAGCCGGTGCGGCAAGATTGGCTTCGCTCATCGACGCCCTCGGCAATCAACGTGACTCGAACAACGACGAAGAGTCCCACGGTCCGGCCGCCTTCATGTCGATCCTGCCGTCGAATCTCGTGGAGGAAGGCGTACGGGATTCCGAATCCCTGTTACTCGAGCCGTCGCCGCTCCTCGGTCTCGGCGAACACCACGAGGAGCAGGCCGCCGATGGCCCGGATCATCCCCCATCGGCCGCAGTCGACGCGATCGAGGATGCTTCCGATGACGTCCGAGTCCAGTTGTCCTCCGCCGTCGACAGACCGCCGGAGGCAGATCTCGTCATTTCGCTGGCCGAGGACTCCGACGCCGCGATCGAGGTCGAGGTCGGCAGGCAGGATGACCTCCAGCTGATCCATGGGATCGGCCCCAAGATCGAGTCGATCCTCAATGAACACGGGATCACCACCTTCCGCCAACTCGCCGACATGGACGCGACGACCGCCGCCGAGGTGGGCGAAGCCCTCGGCTCCTTCAAGGGGAGGATGGAGCGTGACGATTGGGTGGGATCCGCTCGACAGATGGCCTCCGAGAGCAGCCTCTCCCACTGAACGGGCTTTTTTCAGGGGACCGAACATCTGATTCGGCCATCTGGAAAACTGACTCGCCCGGAATAGATTGCGGGTCATGGGTGGGTGGTGAAACGACGAGTCGCCTTTGTCTCTCAACCGGGTGCGTGGGCAGGTCCGCCCGATCCTCAGGGCTCGATCGAGATATGGACCCACGAGGTGGCCCGGCGGCTCGTCGACGTGGCCGCCGTGCGCGTCTATCGACCCGGAGGCTCGGAAGGAACGCGGCGCAGCAGTCACGACGGCGTCGAGTACGTGGCGGTGTCGAATCGACTCGATCGTGCGATCTCGCGACTGTCTCACCTCTTCCGCGGACGCAGACCCTCGAATCACTCGCTCTGGCACTCGTTGGGCTACGCGCTCGTGGTTTCGGTTGGGATCGTGGTGTATCGCCCCGACATCGTGCACATCCAGAACCAGTTCCCCTTCGCGCGAGTGATCCGCTCGATCAATCGTCGTGTGCCGATCGTCCTGCACATGCACGGAGAATGGCTGAGCGACCTCGATCGCAAGCGGGTCGCTCCGGCCCTCGACGTCGTCGATCGAGTCGTTGCGGCCTCCGACCACGTCGCCGATCGCATCCGGGCATCCTGGCAAGAGAGATCCAACGACTGCATCACCGTGCCGAACGGAGTGGATCCCGAGTGGCTCCAGGCGAAACCGGCGTCCCCGGCCGATCCGAACATCCTCTTCGTCGGCCGCTTGTCTCCCGAGAAGGGGGTCCACGTCCTCATCGACGCCTTCGACTTGATCGCCGACCGTCATCCCACGGCAACCCTCACCATCGTGGGTCCACGAGCCGTCCTGCCGCGAGGTCACCTGGTCGATGTGTCAACGGACCTTCTGGTGCAGGACCTTGCCCGGTTCTACGGTGAGGAGCGGTATCCGGACGCCCTGGTCGAGATGGTTCCAACTCGGCTTCGGGCTCGTGTCCAATTCCGCTCGACGATGCCGCATCGTGAGCTCATCGACCTCTATGGCGATGCGACGATCGTGGTCAACCCTTCACTGAGCGAAGCGTTCGGTATGAGCGTCGTCGAAGCGATGTCCACCGGTACGCCTGTGGTGGCGTCGGCCGTCGGTGGCATGCGGGAGATCCTGGCGGACGGCGTCGGCGGCCTGACGGTACCGCCCGGAGATGCATCTCGGCTGGCGGAGGCGCTGGACTCATTGCTCGAAGACGCCGATTTGAGATCCCGCCTCGCAACCACCGGCCGGGCGCGGGTGGCTGCCCGATATACCTGGGATCTCATCGCCCTCGACGTGAGCACGGTCTACGCGGACCTCGAGAATGGTGCTCGATCCAAGCCCCTGGTCGGCAGGCGGTTCGACCGTCTGGTTGAGAGGAGTGAGGCTCTCGGCCTTGTTGACCTGCACGGCCGCACGCTCGTGATCGCGCCCCATCCAGACGACGAGACGCTCGGATGTGGTGGGACGATCGCGGCGTTGACCGCCGCCGGGAGGCAAGTGGGCGTGGTGTTCCTGACCGATGGAGCCCTCACCGGTGGTGCTGATCGAGCGACCACCGTGGAGGAGCGGATGGCTGAGGCCCAGCGAGCGTGCGAGGTGCTCGGCGTCAAACCCGAGGACACCTGGGCGTTCGGATTGCCCGACGGCGGTCTGAAGGGACATCACGACACGGCGGTGGCCAGACTGGGCGAGGTGCTCGACGAGTTTGGCCCGACGCGGGTATTCGTGACCCACGAGCACGATGGTCATCCCGATCATGAAGCGGCTTTCGAGGCCACCCGGAGCGCCATCGAGGATGGACGTCGGGACATCGAGGTCTTCGAGTACGCCATCTGGCTCTGGAGCCACTGGCCCTGGTCGCCGCAGCCCATGCCGTGGCCACCGACGAGGACCCGTGTCAAACAGGTCCTTAGGGGTTGGAGGCAGAGTGCAAGGTCCTTCCGGCGCCACGACCAGGCATCGCTGAGATGGAGCGTCGACATCCACTCCACCGCGTGGGTCAAACGCGGAGCGCTCAGGGCCTATCGATCCCAGGTCCCATCGCTGGCGGAGGTGGGGCAGGGGCGCTTCCTCCGCTGGTTCACGACGTCGCACGAGCTGTTCCGTCGCGACCGCCTCTGACCCGCGCGGTACAAAATCGTCAGGCCAACCGAACCGTTCCCCCGAAGACGACGTCGATTCGGACCTGACGCCGGTGGCTCTGGTACGTTGCTCGGTCATGACCCCGATCGCCTTCTCCAGACGCCGCGGAACGCCCCACTTCCCGCTCGCTGAGATCATGCCGACAGGGAACATGAAACAGGAAGTCCTACGGGTACTCGAGTCTCACGGCGTTCCCTGTGATCGCATCCTCGAGATCATGGATGAGGTGAAGGCCGACCCGGCTGCTCTCGAGCGGTGGTTCAGCGTCCGCCCGCGTATCTGAGCGGCACCATGCGTGTCTGTGGAGAATGCACACGCATATCACACTCGATGTGGCACGAGCCCTGACTCCCGGGGATGGCTGGTGGGATCGTCCGCCGCGAAGGTCGATGCTTCGAATGGTCATCGTCGGCGTCGTCCGCCTCGGCCACGTTGTCATCGGACGCTGACACATCCTTCAGATCCGGTTCATCCGATCCATGATCTCTGCGAGGATCGACCGGCCGGTGGCGAAGTTGAGTCGAACGAAACCAGCGGCGTCGGGCCCGAAATCAGAGCCTCGGCTGAGGATCAACCCGGTCTTCTCCCGAATGCGATGCGCCGGATCCTGGCCGAGACGGCCGCGAGTGTCGATCCATGCCAGGTAGGTGGCCTCCGGAGGGACGAGGTCGAAGCCCTTCGGCATCCGCTCGATGACCGTCGATCGGTTGCGTTCGAGAACTGCTCGCACGGCGAAGAGCCATCGTGCCCCTTCGTCGGACCACGCGGCGGCGGTGGCCGCAACCGACAGGTTCGACACAGCGCCGAACAGATGGTTTGGCAGTGCATCGAGGCGCTCCCTGACGGAATCGGAGCCGATGTGGGCGACTGCGCACCTGATACCGGCCATGTTGAAGGCCTTGGTGGCTGACGTGATCGTGACGGCCGCAGGCTCCAACCCCGCCATCGTCACATGCCGGTGCCCCGGGTACATCAGGTCGGCGTGGACTTCGTCGGCGATGATGGTGGTGCCGGTCGCCCGAGCCGCGTCGACGATGGCTTCGAGCTCCGAATGGTCGAAGGCTCGGCCGGTTGGGTTGTGCGGGTTGACCACGATCACCGCGTCGGACCGTTCGACGGTCTCAGCGGCTGCCTTCAGGTCGAAGCGCCACCGGTCGTCCCTCAGTTGGAGCGAAATGGGCTCCAACCGGTATCCGAAGCGTTCGATGGTCTCCAGGAACGGTGGGTATGTCGGCGCATGGATCGCCACGGTGCCACCCGGGGGCACCATCACGTGCAGCACGGCTTGGACCGCATTGAGCACGTCGTCGAACTCGCGAACGCTGCCCGGGTCGACGTCGACCTCGTGTGCCGATCGCATCCACCGGACGAACGGCTCGGCGAGTCGCACCCCCTCACGCAGGTCCGGATACCCGAGATCGCCGCTCTCGATGACGCGCCGGATGCTGCCGGCAACGACCGGCGGAAGTGGGAAATCCATGTCGGCGACCCATGCCGCGATCTCGGATCGCTCGGCGCTTGCCCACTTGATGCCGGGCTTCGACCGGAGCCAGCCGAGCGAGAGGTCATCTGGATCGACGGTCATCGGCCGAACCGCGCGGCGACATCGATCGGTGCTGCACCCCGGGTCCGCCCCGTCGGGAATGGTGTCACGGGTCAGATGGTATCCCGTATGAGATCACGACCTCGGAGCGCCCTTCCGTGGCTCGGTCGAGGTTTCATCCCTCGGGCGGGTGGGTACGGGCGTGGTCGGGGCCACCCGTTCCTTCTCCACGATGATCACGCGCTTCTGCGATCCGATGTCCATGGTGTGTTCCTTTCTCGTTGCGTGAGGAATCTTCTGATCTCGTCACCGAGGTCGGGCCGGCGCGGCACACCTGCCGCGTCGAAGTACCGATCCGCGTCGGCAAACATCTGGTCGAGCCCGTCAGGGTCGTCGCACCAGGCCACCCGCTCGACGCCGACCATCACCGCCGCTCGGACCTCGGCCCGGGCCGCTCGATACCCTTCGTCGTGCTCGACGACCTTTCCGGTGAGCTCGACCGCCCCACAGACGAATCCGTGGCTGTCCGAGTCGATTCGAGAGGTCAGCAGCGGATCGAGCGCCTTGGTTGCATACACGCCACAACCGAGGCGTCCACACGCCCCATTCGAGTGCGGCAACTCACCAGGATGTCGGCACGTCGCCTCTTTCGTGACCATCTGCCAGTGCTCCCAGGCGCCGTGGAGGGCACCGTCGTGCCAGGACCACATCCTGAAACCGATGACGGGAAACGGCGACCAAGCCTCTCGGTGACGCTCCTTGATCCGGTCGATGGTGTCTTCCAGCAGGGCCTCGTATCCCTTGTGGCACCCGGCGATCTCGGCCTCCAACCGCGACATCTCGTCGATGAGCTCGGTCAGCTGGGACCGGATTAACTCGACACGTCGAGCACGGCGGCCGATTGCGAGGTTCATCGACTCGATCTCGTCCGGCAACTCGAGGTTGCGATACCGGTCCCGAAACGTGTCCAGTTCCTGGAGGAGGTCCATGATGCGTTGCCGGGTGGCCATCGAAGGAACATACGTTCGCCGAACACATGTTCGCAAGTATCGATCCTTGTCGAATTTCGCGATTCACTCGGAGAAGGCGGCGACAGCCCCCAGACCGAAGAAGATGCTCGAAGTGACCCATCGGTGTGCCGTTCGTACACCCGGTCGTCGATCGAGCGCTCTGCGAATCGTGCCCGCGACGAGGGCATAGAGCAGGTCGGAACTGAGCGCCGCCAGGATGAAGACGCTGCCCAGGACCAACATCTGGCTCACCACCGACCCAGACTCTGGATGGATGAACTGGGGAAAGAACGACAGGAAGAACAGCGCGGTCTTGGGGTTGAGGACGTTCACGATCAAGCCCTGTCTGAAGACTTGAGTGAGGGAGGAACGCTCGACGGTCACCGCCGCCGTCGAACCGTTCGCTCGGAGCGCCCGCCAGCCGAGGTACACGAGATAGGCCGCGCCCGCGTACTTCACGATCGAGAAAGCAACGGCAGAGGATGCGAGCAACGCCGACAGCCCCACCGTCGCAGCGACGACATGCACAGTTCCTCCGGCGGCGATCCCGAACGCCGACACCGCTCCGGCACGACGTCCCTGGGCGAGGCTGCGATTGACGATGTACGCCACGGCCGGCCCGGGCACGATGGCCAAGGCATAGGAGGCAGCGAGGAAGAGCGCGAGCGTCGACGACGAAGGCATTGGGGCCACGCTATCCGCTCGGCGGACGAAGCCGCCCCGAATTGGCGATGCGAACGATGACCGCCTGCTGTCGGTATCCTGGCCGAGGCTCGAATCGCCAGGACAGCACACGGACCACGCAACAGGAAAACCCAGAACCCTTCCGCTCGCCATCGTCGCCCTCGGCGTGGTGTTCGGGGACATCGGCACGTCCCCGCTGTACGCGTTGCGTGAGGCGCTCGCAGAGGAGCACGGCGTTCCCGTCACCCCGGAGGCTGTGGTCGGTGTCCTCTCGCTGATCTTCTGGTCGCTGATCGTTGTGATCACGATCAAGTACGTGTGGTTCGTGATGCGAGCCGACAACCACGGCGAGGGGGGCATTCTCGCGCTGACCGCCCTGATCTCTCCTCCGGTCGATTCGGCTGACCGGTCAGCCGCAGCGCCGGCCGCGAAGACGCCGAAGGTGCTGATCATGCTGGGTCTGTTCGGTACCGCCCTGCTGTACGGCGACGGTGCCATCACGCCCGCGATCTCGGTGCTTTCGGCGGTCGAGGGCCTCCAGATCGTGGCGCCTGAACTCGACTCGTTCGTGATCCCGATCGCGGTCGCGATCCTCATCGGCCTGTTTGCGATCCAATCACGGGGAACCGCAGTCGTCGGTGCGATGTTCGGACCGATCATGGTGATCTGGTTCGTGGTGTTGGCGGCGCTCGGTCTTGCGCATCTGGCCGACGCTCCCGAGGTGTTTGCGGCGGTGGATCCCGGGCACGCCGTGGGCTTCTTCGCAGATCACGGCTTCAAGGCCTTCGTCGTGCTGGGATCGGTGTTTCTGGTGGTCACCGGTGGCGAGGCGCTCTACGCAGACATGGGTCATTTCGGAGTGAAGCCGATCCGGCTCGGCTGGTTCGTGATGGTGCTCCCCGCCCTGATGATCCACTATTTCGGTCAGGGTGCGCTGCTCGTGGCTCATCCCGAGGCGATCGAAGCGCCGTTCTTCCTGATGGCGCCATCATGGGCGCTCGTTCCGCTGCTGGTCATTGCGACCTTGGCGACGATCATCGCCAGCCAAGCCCTGATCTCCGGCGTGTTCTCGCTCACGCTCCAGGCGATCCAACTCGGATATTCGCCCCGAGTTCGGATCGTCCACACGTCGGCAACGGAACGCGGGCAGGTGTACCTCGGTACGGTGAACTGGGCGCTGATGATGGCCTGCATCGGGCTCGTGTTCGGCTTTCGGAGCTCCGGCAACCTCGCAGCCGCCTATGGAGTTGCGGTGACCGCGACGATGGTCATCACGGCCCTTCTCTTCGGTGTCTACGCCCGCACCCGGCTCGGTTGGCGTCGCAGTGTGGTCTGGACGGTGGTCGGAGGATTCCTCGTCGTCGATGCTGCGTTCCTCGGTGCCAACCTGCTCAAGATCCCCGCTGGTGGGTGGTTCCCGCTGGTCGTCGGTCTGGTCTTGTTCACAGGTCTCACCACGTGGAAGTCGGGCCGAGCGCTCGTCCACGAACGCATGAGGCGCGGCGCGGCAATCTGCCTCGGCCATCATCCAAGCCCTTCGCCGCGATCGTCCGGCCCGGGTCCCCGGCACTGCCGTCTTCATGAGCCCCAACTCCCGGGAGGTCCCGACGGCGTTCCTTGCGAATCTCAGATACAACCATGTGCTGCACGACCACGTCGTGTTCCTGTCGGTAGTGGTCACGAACGCTCCCAGGGTGCTGCATGCCGAGCGAGACAGGATCGAGGATTTGGGAGACGGGTTCCATCGTGTACTTCTGTTCTATGGCTTCATGGAGGAGCCCGACGTGCCCGAGGCGCTGGGCAACCTGGTCAGCAGCAGTGTCTCGTTCGACCCCGATCACACGACCTACTTCCTGGCACGCGAGTCGTTGAGGGCGACACCGCTCCCCGGCATGGCGATCTGGCGGGAGCACCTCTTCGCTGTCATGCATCGCAACGCTGCGTCGGCCGCCACCCATTTCCGGCTTCCGCCTCGGCGATCCGTGGAGATCGGGATACCCGTCGAACTGTGATTCGGGATCAAGCGGAGGTGCCGAGGACGGCGCCGCCGGCGGCGCGCAGGAGTCGGTCATCGATGGCCCGGCCCAATCCGGTGCGTCCCGACAGTTCCGCCACGATCATTCTCGGATGCCTCCCGTCGATGGCACGCAGCACCCGGTAGAGGCGAGCCGCCACCGAGGACAACGAGTCGCGACTCCCAAGAAGAACGAACTCCCAACCCTCTGGAAGGGCGCGGGCCGTCTCGTCGAACCCGAGGTAGATCCCGCCCTCCGGCGGCAACGGGGCCCGGTTGCGGGGGTCCATGATCGCCATCGGAGTGTCAGGCGAATAGTGGCGGTGCAGCCGGCCCGGCGACTCCAGCGCGGACGAGTCCGTCTCCCGCACTTCGATGTCCTCCAGATCCTCAACGGGGAACGCTCCATGGCGGAGGACGACGACGTGATCATCGTGCACTCGGAGCACCGTCGACTCGATCCCGAGGGTTGTGTCGCCTGCATCGAGAACGAGATCACACCGTCCGGCGAGGTCGTCGAGCACGTGATCGGCGTTGGTGGGACTCACATGCCCGAATCGGTTGGCAGACGGGGCGGCGATCGGTGCGTCGACCGCCTCCAGCAGGGCTTGTGCGATCGGATGGGCGGGGGCACGGATCGCGACCGTCTCGAGGCCGGCCGTCACGATCGGAGGGATGCGCGATCCCCGGGGAACGACCAGCGTCAGCGGCCCAGGCCAATACCGGGACGTGAGCACCGAGAACAGGGCCGGGGGGCGCTCCACCAGACCTTCCAGCGTCATCGTCTCGCTCACGTGCACGATGAGGGGATCGAAATCGGGCCGCCCCTTGGCGGCGAAGATCCGCTCGATCGTGTCCACGTTCTCGGCGAGCCCCCCCAATCCGTACACGGTCTCCGTGGGAAAGGCCACCAGGCCCCCGCCCCGCACGACCTCGGCGGCGCCTTCTATCGCAGCCGGCTCGATTGAATCTGGATCGATGCGAATCCTGAGGGTCACGACGGCATGTTACGGAGAGCCGCAATGGTCACGCCTGCTTGACTCTGGGCTGTGGTTCATCACCCTGCGCCGACGTCGATGGGAGCATCCCCGTGACCATCGTCCTTCTCGTGGTTTGGCTCGCCCTCACTCGAGCGGGCTCGACGACGCCACTCTGGCCCGGACCGGCCACGAAATCCGAGAAGTGCCGGCAGCGACCGCCCCTCGACACGACCGCCGTCTCGTTGGAGGCGGGAGTGGCTGCGGTGGCTCTGGCGATCATCCCATGGGCGATGTTCTCGCGGCTGTTCGCAACGTGGGAGGTGGTCGGGCTGCTCGCGATGTGGCCGCTCATCGCCCGATATGCAGTAGACCGGCTGATGAAACTGCGAAGTGGTCATCTCGTCGAGGTCACACCGGAAGTTCTCGTCGTTCCGGGTCTGCCACGGCGAGTGGTCCGGTGGTCAGAGCTGCGGAGCGTCGATCGCCGCAGGGTGAGGTTCGGTCCCGACGACATCGTGTTTCGGGCGAGGGGCCCGGTGCCTGTCGTGATCGACACACAGTTCTGCGAGTGGAGTGAAGACGAGCTGGCTGCCTGGGCGGCGGCCACAGCCGATCATCACGGTCAACGAGGCGATTGAACCTCGGTCAGGTTGCGGCGCCCACGGCGCCGAGCAGGGCGGCCACCGTGGAGGGGTCGTCCCACATCGAGAGCGAGATCTGGATGGTGTCCATATCTCTCTCATCGGCAGGTTGGCGCCGACTTTTCGTAGATTCTCGTGCGGCGAAACCTCAACCGTATCTCGGAGTCTGCCGACTGAAAGAAGGTGGAGCATCCGTGGATCGTCGTCGTAGCGCTGGCTGCCAGCCCGTTCTTGCTGGCTGCGATCTCATGGCTGGCCACGGCAACCGTGGCTCGTGTGATCGCTCGGCGCCGCATACTCCGCTCTCTCGGACCATCGGTGGTGCCGCTCACCGCTCGCCGCCGGGCATCTGTTCTCGGCGCCCGGGTCGTGCTGTCCGCCCTCGCAGTGAAGGCGATCGTTGCCACGATGTCGGTCACCGCGGCGTGGGTCTTGGTTGTCGTAGGCGTCGTGGCGGGTATTTCGACGTCGATGCGAGGTTTCGTCACTCCCGGTTTCCGCATCGACGACGAAGCCCTCGACCACGAGCTTCGAGCGTTTCTCGACGATGTGGCGTGAGCATTCGATCATGGCCTCGATCTACGGCGCATAAGGTCCGGGGATGGCACGTGAGAGATACACCCATGGGCACCACGGTTCCGTGGTCTCGGATCATGCCCGTCGATCGGCCGACGATTCGGCCGGCTTCCTCCTGGCCCACCTCGGTCCCGACGTCGACCTTCTCGACATCGGATGCGGGCCAGGCAGTATCACGCTCGATCTGTCGTTGCGGGTTCGTTCGGTGTGTGGAATCGACGCGTCCTTCGAAGCGATCCGCGTCGCCCGTGAGGCCGCCGCCGGCAGGAGCAACGTCAGGTTCCTGGTGGCCGATGTCTACGCCCTCCCGTTCGCCGAATCCAGTTTCGATGTGGTGTTCGCCCATCAGGTGTTGCAGCACCTGAGAGATCCGGCGGCCGCCCTCTCCGAGGCACGACGCGTCGTTCGTCCGGGCGGGATTGTCGCTGCACGCGACGCCGACTACGGCACCATGGTCCACGATCCGCCGGAACCTCGTCTGGACCGTTGGGCCGAGATGTACGACGCGGTGGCGCGTCGGAGCGGGGGAGAGCCGCACGCCGGCCGGATGCTCGCACGATGGTTCCGAGAAGCCGGGTTCGAGGATCTGACCGTCACCACCTCGACGTGGACATTTCACGATCCGGTTGCGGTGACTCGGTGGGCTCGCCTGTGGGAGAGCAGGCTTCTGGAGGCTCGGCTTGGCGATCTTGCGGTCGAGTACGGCCTGGCGACTCGAGAGGAACTCCAGGTGCTCGCCGAAGGATGGAGAGAGTGGGCGGCAGGCAGACACCCGTTCTATGCGTTTCTCCACGGTGAGGTGATCGGTGTTGCGTGAGTCTCACCCGCCGACCGCAACGCCGAGCACCGTCCCGATGCCGTATGTCCCGGCTGCTGCGACGAGCCCGAGCGTCAGCGAGCGCATGCCGGTGCGGACGAACCCGGTGCCGGTGAACAGCGCCGTCGCCGAGCCGAGCAAGAACAGTGCGATGCCCGCAAGCCCGAGACTCAGGATCACGGCCGTGCCGCCCGTTGTGAAGAAGAATGGCATGACGGGGACGATGGCGCCGATCGCAAAGAGGAAGAAGGAGGCGATGGCGGCCTCCCACGCCGAGCCGCCGAGGTCGTCGGGGTCGATTCCGAGCTCTTCGCGAACTTTCGTGTCCAGGAACGCCTCGGGATCGGCCATGACATCTCTCGCCGCCTTCTCTGCTTGTTCCCGAGCCATACCCTTCGCCTGGTAGATGAGTGCGAGCTCATCGGCCTCGGCCTCGGGCATGGCGAGGATCTCTTCGCGTTCTGTGCGGATCTGCGCCTGGTTGAGCTCTCGTGAGCTCTGCACCGACAACCACTCTCCTAGCGCCATCGAAATGGCACCGGCGAGCAGGCCCGCCAGTCCCGAGAGGAGGACCGCCGTCGCCGAGAATGCAGCACCGGCGACGCCCATCACGAGCGACGTGTTGGAGACGAGACCGTCGTTGGCGCCCAGCACTGCGGCACGGAGGGCGTTTCCGCCGACCGCCCTGTGGCGACCTTCCAGCTTGGCGAGCAGCCCGCCTCTCACACCGTCTTTCGCCTCCTTGCGGAGCGCATCGAGCATGACGGCGTGACTCCGCTCGTCGGCCGGAAGGGATGTCCCTGCGGCCTCGGGCTGGCCGTCGTACATCGTCCGCCCCGAGAGCTCTGTGGAGGCCATCACCTGTGCGAGGACCGATGGGCCAAACCGTCGCGCGAGCCAGGCGAGCATTCGCGAGCGGGCATCCGGTTCGCGAGGCGGCGTGTCGACGCCGGCCCGTTTCAAATGCGTCTCCCACAGCTCGGCGTGACGCTCCTCGGTCTCCGCCAGCCGGATGTACACGCCGCTCAGGGTCTCATTCTCCTCGAGCTCGGCTGCCACCCTGTAGAGGTATGCGGCGTTGATCTCGTCGGTGAAGTTGTCCCGATAGCGGTCTGCGTCGGTCGGCATCGTTCCTCCTGTCTTCGACGAAGGTACTCCGTTCTCAGGAGGGCATCCGATCAGGTGGTCCGCGTATCGCGCTCCTGGCCGAATCCGGCGACGAAGATGTCGATCATTCGCTCGAACGACAGCGACGGATCGATGTCGATCCCAAACCCCGATGCCGTCTCGAGCGAGGCAAACCCATGAAGAGCGCTCCGCAGTGCCCTGGTGGTGTGGATCAGATCGTCCCCTTCGATGCCGAACGAAGCGAGAACGGCGTACACCGGCTCCAGGATACGAGCGGCTCCGGCCTCGAAGTCGACGTCACCGGGCCTCGCCACCTGCGTCAACGGATACAAGCCTGGATGCTCGGTTGCGAAGCGGCGGTAGGCACGGGCAACGGTACCGAGGGCTTCGGCCCCCGAGACTCCCATCGCCGCCGCTCTGCACGCCTCGGCGAGCCGGCCGATGCCTCGGAGGGCAATCGCCCGTTCGAGCCCTTCCAGCCCATCGACGTGGTTGTAGAGGGAGGGAGGTTTTACATCCAGCTCGGCAGCGACTCGGGCCAGGCTGAGCGCCTTGGCGCCTTCCCGGTCGATCAGAGCAGATGCGACGTCGACGATCTTGGCCGAGTCGAGGCCGGCACGCGGCATCAGGCAGATCGGATGAACTCGGCGACGGCTTGCGACACGGCTGTCGGATCCTCGACGTGCGGGTAGTGGCCCGCACCGTCGACGAGGAGTCTCCCGCCGCCGAGCTCTGCAGCGGTCGCCTCCGCCGTTGCCACAGGGTCGGCAAAGTGGTCGTCGGCGCTCCCGAAGATGGTGAGCGTCGGGAGGCGCAGCCGCGCGATGCGTTCCTCCATACCACGACGGTCGGCGGTGAGCGTCAGACGAACCGCCCGACGTCGGTCCTTGTGGGACAGCATCTGCTTCAGTTTGGAGAGCTCTCGCTCGAGGTCGGAGGGCCGGTTCGCCTTGTACCAGCCGGTGTAGAGCTTCGCCCAGAGCCCGGCAGCCCATGGCCCGCGCAGCAGCAGCCGCGTCGAGATGTTCACAATCGAAGCCGACAGCGAGTTCTCGGCGTGCAGGTGAGGGCTGATCGCGACCAGTCCCGAGAACAGCTCCGGGCGCTCGGTGGCCGCCCACACGGCGGCGGCCGGGGCGAAGGAATTGGCGACCACGGTGACCGGGGCGGCATCGAGGCGCCCGATCAGCTCCACGATCGCAGAAGCGGTCGACTCGACGGTGTAGACGGAGGCGATGGGGGAGTCGCCGTGACCAGGCAGATCCGCATTGACGACGCGGAAGCCTTGGCGCTCCAGTTGTTCGGCGAGAAAGCGGTTCTCGCTCCGGACATCACCGGCGCCAGGGATCAACAATACGAGCGGTCCGTCGCCGCCGGAGTCATCGTGTGCCATGGCTGTGGTGGAACGATGCGTCATCATGGTGAACCTCCCTAGGAGTAACTACTGACAATAGACAATAACCTATGAACATTAGTTTTGTCAAGTGGGAGTTGGTGCATCGCCATGCTTGGCTTGCGTGATGCGGAGATGGCTGGTGATCGCGCTCCTTCTGGTGCTTGCCGCGGCAGGGTTGGGATTGGTGGTCCGACCCTATGTCGTGGTCGAGCGTGCAGTCGCCGCGGTTCCTCAGCCGGCCGACGGCTCGGTCACCGAGGAGATACGGCGGCGTACCGATGGTTGCCTGGGAGTCGTATGTCCCCAACGGATCCGGGTGTACACCGTCTCCGTTCCCGGGTCCGTCTTGTGTGATCGCTACGCGCGTCTCCTACCGTCCGACGCTCGAATCCTCGACATCGGCACGGAGGGCTTTGCGCGATGCGGATGGACGTTCGACGACGGCCCGGTGCTCGTGGGTGTCGTCGTGGAGGAGCCCCCGGGGGTCACGGAGCTGGTGATCTCGGCCAGATTGTCGCCTCCCACCGGTCCATGAGGTCGTCGCGGGACGGGCGCCCGTCTCGAGTGCGAGTCTGGATCTCTCGTGAGGCCGACGTCGTGAGCGACGTGTCGCCCCGGGTCAACAGGGTTGGCCAGGTGCGCAGGCCTCGCCCCTCGGGGTGATGGCCGCCGACAAGGCCATGTCCATGTCGTCGGCGGTGGCGTACCCGGCAGCGATGACCGAGCCTCGGTTTCCTTCTCTGGCGATGACCGTCGGGAATCCGGTGACACCCCAGGAGCGGGCCAGCGAGAAATCACCCCAGGTCGCCTTGGTCGCCGCCTCCGTGGCGAAAGCAGCGGCGAACGCCGCACTGTCTCCGCCGAGCTCCTCGACCAGGCCGGAGAGGACGCCGACGTCTTCGAGAAGGATTCCGTCGGCGTAGAACGCGCGTTGGAGGCGGTGGAACAGCGGCCACGCGAGTCCCGGCTCCAGCTCCCGAATCGTCACGACCGCCTTGCAGGCCGGCTCGGTGTCGTAGGTCCAGTCGCGTCGCTCGAGGAGGCGATGGTCGAACGACTGGCCCGTGCGGCCCGCGACCTGGTGCCAATGGTGTGCGAGGGTCGACGCCATCGCATCGGTCATCGGCTCGGCACCCGGGCCCGGGCGGAGCCCGCCGACCACCACCCGGAACCCGAGGTCTGGGTGGCGGCGATGAAGTTCGTCGAGCTCGGGTGCAATACCCCAACACCACGAGCACATCGGATCGCCAACGTAGATGATCTCTTGCTCTTCGATGGTGATCTCCATGTCGATGGCAACGGGGGATGGCGTGCGACTATTCCAAGCCTTCGGCGCGGCGCCCGGCGTCGAGAACTGTCTCGAGCAGTTGGTCGAGATGGTGTTCGGAGGTGCCACGGTTGACGATGCACGCACGGAGCGCGACCTTGCCGGCAATCACCGTGGTCGTGAGGAAAGCCCGCCCTTCGGTCTGGATGGTCGCGGCGACGCGATGGTTCAGCTCATCGATGTCGACGTCGGTCGAGGGAAGGTAGCGGAAGCAGACGATGCTGAGCGGACCATGGGCTACGAGTTCGAGGTCGTTCCCGGTTCGGATGGATTCGGCGAGGTGGGCGGCGAGGTCGTTGTGTCGCCGGATCATGGCGGCGAAGCCCGCCTCCCCCGTGGTCTCCAGCGCAAGCCAGAGTTTGAGGGCGCGGAACGCTCGCGTCTGTTGTATGCCGAACTCGGAGAACCACGGCAGCTCCGTGTCGTCGCGCAGGTAGTCGGGAACCAGGCTGAAGGTCGAACGCATCAACGATTCGTCACGGACGAGGGCGCAGCCGCACTCGACGGGGATCCCGAGCCACTTGTGCGGATCCAGGGCGATGCTGTCGGCGCGGTCCAAGCCGCGATACGCTTTTGTCAGTCGCTCGTCGAGCGCGCCGAATGCACCGTACGAGCCGTCCACGTGGAGCCAGAGGTCGTGGGCGGAGCAGACGTCGGCGATCCCGTCGAGCGGGTCGATCGCCCCCGAATTGACGGTGCCGGCACTTGCCACGACGCAGACCGGAAGGAGCCCGGCCGCATGATCCCGGTTGATCGCCGACTCGAGGCGGTCGACCCGCATCCGGAGATCGTCGTCGGTTTCGATCAGGCGAAGCTGAGCACTCCCGAACCCGAGCAGCTCGAGCGCCTTCTGGACCGAACTGTGTCCCTGCTCGGAGGAGTACACGGCCATGACGGGGCCTATCCCCATGCCGGAGGTCCTCACCGAACCGCCTGTGGCCCGATGTCGCATGGCCGCCAGCCCGGTGAGGTTGGCAACGCTTCCGCCGCTCGTCAACAGGCCCCCCGCCGAGGACGGATAGCCGACGACCCGCCGCAGCCAGGCCAGCACGCCCTGTTCGAGATGGGTGGCGGCGTGGTCGCCCCCGGCGACGCTGGCGTCCATGCCGGCCGCGAGCATTTCGCCCACGACCGCCATCGGATCCGGGCCACTGTTGATCCACCCGAAGAAGCTCGGGTGCGAGTTCCCCATGGGATAGGCGAGCACGTCTTCGACAACCTGTTGGAGCACCACGGCGCCGGGCCTCGGCTCGAGACCGGGCAGTGCGGACAGACGGGTGCGAACCTCGGGTGGAACCGGGCGCCTGACCGGACCGTCGAACGCCGAGACCATGTGATCTGCGATCAGGTCGACGGCGCGATGGGCCAAGAGCCGGAATTCGTCGATGCCCGACACGTCGCTCATTCGGTCAGTTCACCACACCGGGAGGACCGGTGGTAGTCACTCCTCGATCGGGAGCTGCGCGTTCGCCCAGGCGATGATCCCACCCGTCATGTCGTACACGTTCTCGAACCCGGCCTGACTGATGAGTGCGTGCACCGCCTGCGCCGACCTCTGTCCGGACCGGCAATAGAGGATCACGGTCTGGTCACGCGGGAGATCCTGGTACCAGTCGTTGATGTCGGACATCGGCTTGAGGACGGCACCGCCGATCCTCGCCTCGTCCCATTCGTTCTGTTCGCGAATGTCGACGAGCATCGCACCGGATCCGACGAGGCCATCGACCTCATCGACCGTCACGCTGGGGATTGCGGGGGTTTGGTTTTCAAACATGCGGATATCAGCATATATGTGTGGCGACGTATTCCGGTCAACCAGGTGAACCCGGGAACAACCCGAGGATACGCCAACCTCGGTCCGGAAAACCAATGGCATCCGCGGTTCGTGCCGAGGCCTCGTTCGCCGGTCCGTGGAGATACGTGGGAATTGCGCCCTCTCGCAAGACGCGGTGAGCGGCCTGAGCCACCAGACGCTTGGCCCATCCCTTCCCCCGGTGGCCTTCCTCGGTGACGACCGCCAGCTCCTGACCCCACCGATCGTGAACCTTTCGGCCGACGCCGGCGGCGACCTCGTGACCGTCCCACCCGACGAGGACCTCGGCGTTGAACGGTCGCAGCCAGTCCGGTATCAGAGGGTTGTGCGGATGAACCCACGCTCCCGGCTCATCGAGAGCCGCAGGGTCGTCGCTCCAGCGGAAGACACCCACGTGGAATCGCCACCGGTCCATCCCGAGTGCAGCCGGGAGCGCAGGGCCGATCTCTTCGATCGTCCGACCGAGGCCCTCGACGATCTCGACGGTCTCGGGAGGCACCGAGAGCACCGTCCCCGTTGGTGTGGCCACGCCCCGTACCGGACGGATGCGCCCGTCCCACTCAGCCGTTGTCCTCGCCTCGGATCCGACCACCGTCAAGCCCGGCGACGGCGGCGGCCAGGCACCCAACCAGCAGGTCAGGTGGGCGGCGAGGGCGGATGGTTCGGTCAAGGAGGTCCTTGTGGTTTCGAAGACCTAGCAGCGTACCCGTCTGCCATCGGGTGCTCCCCGATGGATCGGCTCGTGGTGGATGGAGACGCCTCCGCCGAGCCGGTACGCACCATGAGAATGGTCTCAGCCACTACGCTGGCAGCCGGTGATCCCCTCCACGGTCGACCAGATGGTCGAAAGCTTCGCTCAGCACGACTACGTCGCAGATCGCTCGATAGCGGTTTCGGTGCATCTCGCGCTGGCCCTCGGGCGTCCTCTGTTTCTCGAAGGTGAGGCCGGCGTCGGCAAGACCGAGGTCGCAAAGGTGCTCGCCGCCATGATTGGTGGGGAGCTCATTCGCCTCCAGTGTTACGAAGGGCTCGACGTCAATCACGCCGTGTACGAGTGGGACTACGCACGACAGATGCTGGCGATTCGCCTCATCGAGGCGAGGGGAGAGGGAGCGCACGCGGGCATGACCGACATCATGAGTCGTGACTTCCTGATCGCCCGCCCTCTGCTGCAAGCCATCGAGATGTCGACCGCAGGGAACCGGCCAGTCCTGCTCATCGATGAGTTGGATCGTGCCGACGAGGAGTTCGAGGCATACCTGCTGGAGATCCTCTCGGACTTCCAGATCACCCTTCCGGAAATCGGCACCATCCGGGCCGATGTGCCGCCGGTGGTGGTGGTCACGTCCAATCGGACCCGGGAGATCCATGACGCCCTGAAGCGACGGTGCATCTACCACTGGGTGGATTATCCCGATGTGCAACGTGAGATCGAGATAGTGCGGGCGCGGGTGCCCGACATCGACAGACGGTTGGCGCGCCAGTTGGCACTGGCGATGCAGGACCTCCGCTCCCTCGACCTCTTCAAACCGCCAGGTGTGGCCGAGACGATCGACTGGGCGAATGCTCTGCGGGTGCTCGGGTCGATGCAGCTCGATCCCGAGGTCGTGGATGACACCATCGGCGTGGTTCTCAAGTATCGGGAAGACGTGGAACAGGTGCGGCAGCGTGGCGTGGCAACAGTCGTGCACGAAGTCGACTGAGCCGCCGGCGAAGGCCTCGCGCGCTTCGGCGTCTGCGGCCCTTCTCCTGTTGATCTGCGCCCAGGTCGCTGCGTTCCCGGTCCCGGCCGGCGCAGCGGAACCCGGTGCGGTCATCGTGTGGGAGTCGGGAGGACTGTCGCCGACGACGATCGAGGCGACCCGGGTGGCGGCGGCAACGCAGGCCGCGACCGTTCACGTGCGTCGGTCGGGGTCGCTGCGCCTCATGGGGGTGACGCGGGACGGCATCGACGTACAGCGTCCGGAGGAAGGTTTCGGGTACCCGATGTCGACGCTGGCAATCGACGGAGCGGATCCTCTGATGGAGCCCGATGTCCTCGAAGATCTCCCGGTGGACGGTGTGGTGATGTCGGAACGATCGGCGCGTCTTCGCGGTGCACAACCCGGCGATGTCGTCGAACTGGAAGGGTGGAACCGCCGGGTTCACGAGATGACGATCATCGACGTTGTGCCCGACGAAGCCCTCGACTGGTACGAACTGGTCCTGATCACGGGTGCCGCCGACGCATTGGAGTTCGATCGAGCCTCCGCCATGGTGGTGGATTCCGACGACCCGAACGCGATGATCTCGGCGCTGAGATGGTTCGCGCGATCACCCACCGTGCGAATCGGAAGCTCGGACCACCCGATCAGGTTCACCGACCCGACATTGCCGACCGTGGTCGTGAAGGAACGATTCGGGGAGTTCTCGTTCCGTCCCACGGGAAGCGGCGATGGAATCGAGATGGACGAAACCTGGCTCGCGGAGAACATCGTCGACGTCAACATCGATGGCCTGGGTCCGTTCCGATGCAATCGTGCCGTCGTGCCGTATCTGCGGGCGGCGGTCGCCGATCTGGAGCGGTCGGGGCTCATGGAGGTCGTCGACTACACCGACTTCCAGTTGGCGGGTGGATGCTTCAACGCCCGCATGATGCGGGGCGGAGACAAGGGGTACGCGCTGTCGCGACATGCCTGGGGGATCGCCATCGACTTCAACCCCTCCACCAATCCCTACGGTGGACCGACTGCACTCACCGACGGCTTCGGCGACGTCCTGAGACGGTGGGGGTTCTCGTGGGGAGCAACATGGACCGTTCCAGACGGGATGCACTTCGAGTGGGCTCGCATGCCGGACGAGATCCGTGCCTGCACGCCCTTCCGACTGTCCGAACCCGGTTCGACCGCGGTGACCTGGCTGGTCGACGTCTCGACATCGGCGTGTTCTCAGACGCGTTGAAACGGGTCGTTGTCCCCGGGACCTCCGACGCGAGACGTGCGTAGGCTCGTAGTGTCGATGCAGATGAGATCAAGGAGCCTCCGCGGACCCCCGGAATCGTCAGCCGCACCGTTGCCCGCGACCTGAGGAGACTCCATGGACATTCGACCTTTTGCCGACCTCTACAGCGCTTCGGGATCGCTCGTCTCTTTGTACGTCGATCGAAGGGCTGGGCCGTCGACGGCGGTCGTGAACGAGCTCGTCAAAGCGTTGAAGGCCACGGCGGACGCCGCCCATCGGACCAAGTCGCTGTCGATTCGCGAGGACATCGAGCGAATCGAGCGGACAGCGGCAACCGCCGACGCGGTGGGTGGTCACCCGGCATGGGTCGTGTTCGCCTCGCACGTGGACGGGATCTTCGAACATCGGGCCCTGCCTTCGCCGGTGGCGAGCTCGGTGTCCGTGGCGACTCGTCCCGATCTTCGGCCTCTGCGGGCGATGCCCCGTCAGGTCGAGTCGATCCTGATGGTCGTCGAGCGGCCAAAGGTTCGTGTGTACCGGATCGGTGAGAAGGTCGAGGAGATCGGTCAGTTCGAATCCGATCCCGGCAAGTCGGACTATGGCGGTTTCCAGGGCTACGACGAGGCCCGGGCCACCCGGCATGCCAATGAAGAGGCGGCGCGGGCATGGCGGGAGGCTGCGTCGGCAGCCCTGGTGAGTCACCAGGAGCATGCCGTGGACATGGTGGTGATCGCCGGCCACAAGCACGACCTCGACCCGTTCGGCCAACACCTGCACTCCTACCTCCACGAGCTACGCATTGCCAAGATCGTCGTGGACCCCAGGACCGCGACCGAAGCCGAATTGGCCGAGAAGGTCCGTCAGCTCGAGCCCGGCGTTTCGGAGGCCCGTGACGAAGCCGCGATCCGCACGGTGCTCGAGGGTGCCTACCAGGGCCGCCCGGTGGCCCGTGGCACGGCGGCGGTGCTGACAGCCTGCAACCTCGGTGCGGTCGATCGACTCGTTGTGTCAGGTCCGTTCGCCAAGTCGGGCGTCCGGTGCCCCGCCTGTGGCTGGCTCGCACGGACCGGGGACGTATGCCCGACGTGCGACACCACCTACGAAGAGGTGGCGGACGTGGTGGGAGCGGCCGTCGAGCGGGTTCTCGACCAAGGAGGCCGGTTCGACCAGGTTGGTATCGCCTCGGCATTGGATACAGACGGCGTAGCGGCCTTGTTGAGATTCCCGTTGCCATCGTGATCGACCCCGCCCGGTCCTCGGCCGATCGGCGAGGTGGGTCCCCGGACCGGGACCGCAACTAGCCTGCCTGGATGGCCCGACCCGAAGCACTCGTCGAATTCGTCCACCGGCTTCGCGATGACGGTATCCCGGTGTCGGCGTCGTGTTCGGGCGATCTTCTGGCTGCGCTCGAGATCGTCGGAGCGTCGTCGTCGGAGGACGTGTACTGGGCGTTTCGGGCGTTGACGGTCAGGTCGCTCGACCAGGTACCGATCTTCGATGCGGCCTTCATGGAGGTCTTCGGCCGGAGGCCAGGCCCGGCAGTGTATGCGGCGGCCGAGACCATCCAACGCAGCTGGCAGGTGAGACATCCCGAGGAATCGGAGGGGGAGGGCGAGGGCGACGACCACGAGGAGACGTTGTCCTTTGCCGGGGCATCGCTCGTCGAACGGCTGGTCGATCGTGACTTCGCCGAATTGACTCCCGACGAAGAGGCCGAGGTTCGGGCGATGATCGCGCGGATGTTGTGGCGCCCGGCCGACGTCCAATCGCGGCGCCGCCGGCCCGTTCGCAAGGGCGATCGGCCGGACATGCGCCGGACGCTCCGGGAGTCGGTCGGACCCGACGGCGACCTGCTCAGGATCGCCTCCACGGAGCGTCGCATCCGGAAGCGACCACTCATCTTCATCGCCGACGTCTCCGGTTCGATGGAGCGCTACTCGGAGATGTTGCTGTACTTCGCCCACGCTGCTCGCAGTCGCATGGGGAGACTCGAGACGTTCGTGTTCTCGACGAGGCTCACCCGCATCACGAGGGAACTGCACCGCCGGGACCCGTCGGCGGCACTTGCCGAGGTGTCCGAAGCGGTCCACGACTGGTCCGGTGGGACCAAGATCGGGGAGTGTCTGCGCACCTTCAACGTCGAATGGTCGCGGCGGGTCACGCGCGGCGGACCGATCGTGCTCGTGATCTCGGATGGCTGGGACCGCGGTGAGCCCGAGGTCTTGTCGGCGGAGATGGCGCGTCTCTCCCGGTCGGTGCATCGGATCGTGTGGTTGAACCCGTTGGCAGGTCGTGAGGGCTATGCGCCCGAGACACGGGGGATGCAGGCCGCTCTGCCCCACGTCGACGACTTCCTTCCGGCGGGGACCTTCAACGATCTGCAGACACTGGTGGAACTGTTGGAGTCGGTCCCGGCCCGGGTCACAGCGAGATAGCATCGGATCATGCGCACCGAACTGGACATCCGTGACAAGTGGCGGGCAGAGGGCAAGAAGGTCGCCGTAGCCACGGTCGTTCGGGTGGGCGGGCCGGCACCGCGTCCCGTCGGCTCCAAGTTCATCGTGAGTTCCGCAGGCGAGATGGAAGGCTCGGTGTCCGGTGGATGTGTCGAGAACGACGTGTACCTGCACGCTCAGCAGGTCATCGAGACCGGAGCCCCGAAGCTGGTGACGTACGGCATCGCCGACGACGATGCCTTCGAGGTCGGGCTCGCATGCGGAGGCACCATCCAGGTGTACATCGAACCGTGGTGAGCGAAACCGAGGCCGTGCTCGAGGCATGCCGGGTGGCGCTCGACAGCGAACTGCTCGCCGCTCGAGCCACCTTTGTCACCGGCTCACACATCGGGCGCACCGCCCTCGTATCGCACGCCGGCGATGTCATCGCAGGTGGGCTACCCGAGGGGTTGGGCGACGTGGCTGTTGATGCGGTGGCCGTGATGGAACGAGAACAGAACCTCACACTCGGCTACGGCGAGCACGAGGTGTTCATCGAAGCGCTGGCGCCACGTCCGCGGCTTCTCATCTTCGGGGCCGTGCACATCGCTCAGTCGCTCACCGTGTTGGCACGCCATCTGGGCTACGACGTCACGGTGAGTGATGCGCGATCGGCATTCACCACGCCGGAGCGATTTCCGGAGGCCGATCGCCTGCTCGTTGGCTGGCCCGATCAGGTCGCAGACGCCTTGACCTTCGATCTGAGCACGTTCGTGGTGGTCCTGAGCCATGACGCTCGGTTCGAGGACCCTTTGTGGCCGCTGATCAAAGGCTCGACCGTCCGGTACCTCGGGGCCATGGGCAGCAAGCGGACGGCGGCCGCCAGGCGGGAACGGCTGCTGACCGCCGGATGGAGTGAATCCGAGGTCGACCAGATCCATGGTCCGATCGGCCTCGACATCGGGGCCGAGACACCGGGAGAGGTGGCCGTGGCCATCCTCGCCGAGATGACCCGCGACCGATATCGGTCTGAACAGCCTTGGGACCTCAGGGGTGAGATCCGTCGGATCCAGAGAAGTGCCTCGTGATCGCCGGACTGATACTTGCGGCCGGTGGATCGCGTCGACTCGGGCGTCCGAAACAACTCGAGCCGTGGGGACGGGATCTGACCCTTCTCGGTTTGGTCGTGGACCAGGCTCGCCAGTTCCACCTCGACGAGCTCTGGGTGGTTCTCGGCGCCGAGATCGACACCATCCTCGACCGGATCGATCTCGCCGAGTGTGGCGTGGTCGAGAACCCCGAGTGGGAGGAGGGATTGGCGTCTTCGCTCCGGGTGGGTCTCGACGCGCTCACACGGATGTCGAAGGCAGACACCGCCCTGATACTGATGGGAGACCAGCCGAACATCGATCCCGATGTCGTCGACGCCCTCAGGGCTGCAAAGCGCAAGTCCAAGGCTATGGCCGTGGTCCCGAAATATCGCTACACGTGGGGCAATCCGGTACTGGTGGACCGTACGCTGTGGCCGAGGCTGATCTCGCTCTCCGGTGACGAAGGCGCCAAGCGCCTGCTTCAAGCGCATCCTGAATGGGTGGAGGAGGTCTGGCTCGAATCGCTGCCACCGCGCGATGTGGACACGGCGAGCGACGTCGAGGAGCTCCGTCCCCGCCGATGACGAACCAAGAATGGTCGCTGGTTGTGGATCGGGGTCCTGGGTGGCCCACTAGTCTGCTCGACCGCAGGACGAGAGGATCGAGGACATGGCATCGATCGATGAGATCGAGGGGATCGGCCCCAAGTTCGCCCGCAAGCTACGCAAGGTCGGGCTCAAGACCACCGAGGGCTTGCTGAAGCGAGCCGCCACGCGAAAGGACCGCAGCGCCCTCGCCGAGGAGGCAGGCTTCACCCCCGAGCAGATCCTCGAGTGGGTGAATCGGGCGGATCTGATGCGGGTCCGTGGCGTGGGTTCCGAGTATGCCGATCTTCTCGAGCACGTCGGCGTCGACACCGTCAAGGAGCTACGCCGCCGCAACGCCAAGTCTCTGACGGCCAAGATGACCGAGGTCAACGACAAGAAGCGGCTCGTCCGAAGGCTCCCAACCGAGAGCATGGTGAACGCCTGGGTGGAGCACGCCAAAGAACTCGACCCCATCGTCAAGCACTGATCGACCGGTCCCCGGTCTTCGGTCTTCGGTCGCCGGTCCCCAGTCGTCGGTCTCCGGTGTCCGGACTTCGAACTTCGGACCTTCGGGACTTCGGACCTCGGACCTGGTTGTCAGCCGCCGGTCCGCACACGGCGGACCCCGTCGTGTGGCAAGTCGACAGCTGCACGCAGGTGCTTGCATTTGCTAGCAGCTTGCGATATACTGCACAGCGTGAACAGCCGCAAGCACCCAGAGGATGAGCAACAGTCCGTCGAACCGACGACTGAACTTCCGGACATCGGCGAGTTCATCAAAGAACAACGTGAGCGAGCGAACCTGTCCCTTCGGCGACTTGCCGATCGAGCGGGTATCTCGAACCCCTATCTGAGCCAGATCGAGCGTGGAATCCGGAGACCCTCGGCAGAGATTCTCAAACGCTTGTCCCGGGCTCTGGAGATCTCCGCCGAGAGCCTCTATACGAGAGCCGGCCTGATCGACGAAGGACCCGAGGCCCCCACCGTGGTGGAGGCGATCGAGTCCGATCGCAAGCTCACCCCACGGCAGAAGCAGGTTCTGCTCGATTTGTACCGGGCGTTGGTGGATGCCGGCGCCGTGACAGAACCCGAAGAGAAACAGGAAGGATGAAATCATGGATACGAAGAAGTATTTCTATGCCGCAGTCGGAGCGCCGGTTGCAGCGATGAAGCAGACCCAGGAGCGTGTCGAAGAGCTTCGCGGGAAGATGAGTTCGAGTCGCAAGTCGATGCTCGAGGACCTGCAGAAGCAATTCGATGTGTGGGCCGGCGAGGGCGAGGAGCTCGTTCACAAGATCGGCGACAGCAAGGCGATCGACGAGATCAACGACTTCGTCGATTTCGATCAGATGCAAGAGCAGGTCAGCAAGTTGCGCGATCAGCTCGAGGATCTGCTCGAGACCTGGCGAACCAACTTCCGACCGGCCGGCAAGGCGCCGAAGATCGCCGAGAAGGTCGAAGTCGAGGTGAAGGAACCCGCCAAGACCCCCGCAGCCAAGAAGCCCGCCACCACGCGGAAGCCGGCAGCGAAGAAGACCACGACGGCAGCCAAGAAGCCGGCCACCACGCGGAAGCCGGTAGCCCAGAAGACCACGACCACAGCCAAGAAGCCCGCCACCAAGGCTTCCTGACACTCTGAAGGCGCCCCGGGATCACGTCCCGGGGCGCCTTTTCGCGTTCCGACCCATCGAAGCGCCGAGACGCGGACAGCGCACGGTCGGCAGCATCCGGCAGACCGCAGACGGCAGATAGTCCGAGGTCCGAAGTCCGAGGTCCGAGGTCGGGGGTCCGTCTCCGGAGCTGGAGACCGGGGACTGGAGACCGGGGACCGGGGACTGGTGACCGGGGACCTGGTGACCGGGGACTGGAGACCGGGGACCGGGGACCTCGCTCAGGCGATCCCGGCGCCCACCACGTCGCCCACCACGTAGGCAACCACGCCGCCCACACCTGCGATCAACATGTTCTCGGCACCGGCCACCACGGGATTGCCGCGGGTCACTCGGGCCTTCGCAACGCCTACCGCGAAGAGCCCTGCGGCTGCCAGAACCGCAGCCCACGCCAGCCCGACGTGGGTGTCGTCGAGGAGCCAGAACGGAACGACGGATGGAAGTGAACCGAGGAGGAACAGCACTCCCGAGTACAGCATTGCTTTGTACGGCGAGCGGCGTTCGCTGTCGACGACACCGAACTCGAGGGCTTTCATCGCGTTCAAGAGCGCATCATCCGACCGGTCGAACGCTGCGACGACGCCGTCGAGGTCTTCTGCGGCGACCCCCATGTTGGCGAACATCTCTCGAAGCTGGTCGATCTCGGCCTCTCGATGATGCTCGATGTGGTCGCGCTCGAGCGTGAGCTCCGCCTCGAGGACCTCGTCCTGGCTCTTGGTGGCCAGGTACTCACCTGCAGCCATGCTGACTGCCCCGGCGATGGCTCCTGCAACTCCGGTCAGCAGCACCTGGGGGCTGTTGAGACCGCCGCCGACCACCCCGGCCACCAGCAATACCATCGAGACCAATCCGTCGTTCACGCCCAGAACGATGTCGCGCCAGTACTGCCGCGTCTCTCCGATGTGAGGCTCGTACAGGGGTGCAGTCGTGTCGCTCATTCCCGCAACTGTATCGGCCATCCCGACGGCCTCTATCATCTGAGCCCCATGCCCCCGCGGAGTCATCGAAGTAGCCCAGCACCGGGAGCCCGGACCTCGGTTCCGCCGCCCGGACCCGGCGGAGGCGCCGAGTGAGCCGCTCCGCCGCAGTCCTCGGTACCGGACTCATCGGAGCTTCGATCGGTATCGCCCTGCGTGGCGCCGGCTGGCACGTGCGAGCCTGGGATCCCGACCCTGGTGCGCTGGCCGGTGCAGAGGCGATCGACGCCTTCGACGAGGCGGCGACCAGCCGCAACGATGCAGCCAACGGTGCCGATCTCATCGTGCTCGCCGGCCCGGTGGCCTCCATCGTCCACGCCCTCGGGCAACTCGACACCGACGCGCTGACCACCGATGTTGCGGGTGTCAAGCAGCCGGTGGTGGAGGCGGGACGACACCTGAGTGGATTCGTGGGTGGTCACCCGATGGCAGGCCGCGAGACCTCGGGGCCGCAAGGCGCGTCAGGGTCGATGTTTCGCGGTGCCACCTGGGTGCTGACCACCGACGGGGCAACGCCGGAGGCGCTCGATCGCGTATCGGAGATCGTGTCGAGCCTCGGTGCCAATCCGGTGCGGATGAGAGCCGAGGATCACGACGTGTCCGTGTCGGCGGCATCGCACCTCCCACACGTGACGGCTGCGGCGCTGGTGGAGGCGGTGGCGAGCCAGCCCGGTGCACTCGACCTGGCCGCCGGCGGGTTCAGGGACCTCACCCGCGTGGCACTGTCGGATCCGGGCTGGTGGGTGGATGTTCTCACCGCAAACAGATCGGCGGTGTCGACATCACTTCGCAGGCTGGCGCATTCGCTCGAGGCCATGGCAGACGCGGTCGAGCGGTCAGATCGTGTGGTTCTCGACGAACGCCTGCGGAGGGCGCAGGTGATCCGGGCGGCCATGGCGGCCCCGGTCGAAACCGTCTCGATGGTGCTCGAAGACCGGCCTGGGGAGATGGCACGCGTCGGTCTGGCGCTCTCGCTGAGTGGGGTGGACTTGCGGGACCTCCAACTCCGTCACTCGGTACACGGCGGTGGCGGCGTCCTCACGTTGTCCGTGCGGGCGGGCGAGTCGGAACGTCTCCGAGAAGCGCTCGTCGAAGAGAAGTTCACCGTCGTCGGGTGACGTCAAACGGGAGGGCTGGTGGCGTCGGACACGCGATCGACGCCCGCGCCGGCGACTGGGAGATCGACGACGAAGGATGCGCCGCCGAGCTCTGAACGCTCAGCCCAGATCCGGCCATCCATCGCCTGCACGAGCCGGCGGGCGATGGGCAGGCCCAGACCGAACCCTGACGCGGCCCGCTCGGCGGGCCGACCCACCTGGACGAACTCGTCGAATACGTCCTCGACGAGGTTCTCGGGAATGCCGGGTCCGTCGTCTTCGACCACCAGGCGGACGCTCGTCCCGGCCGATGCGGCGTGTACACGAACCAGGTCGCCGCCGTATTTCATGCCGTTCTCGATGAGATTGCGCACCACTTGGACCAGCCGATCGCGGTCGGCGAGCACGGGCAACGTCGTCACCGAACCGGTCTCTACCCGCTTCGACTCCGGCACGGCGATCATGCTCTGGGCGGCATAGATCGTGCCGGCGAGGTCCACCGGTTCTCGTTCCACAGAGAGTCGAGCGGCGTCGATGCGCACCACGACCAAGACGTCGTCGACCAATCGGGACAGGTGAACGGACTGCTGGGCGATGGCCTCCGTGAACTCCGCACGCTCGAGATCCGTCAGCGCGTCCCGGTCTGTTGTGAGGACCTCGGCGAACCCACGGATGCTGGTGAGCGGAGTGCGGAGCTCGTGGCTCACCATGGAAACGAACCGCTGCTGCAAGGCATTGGTCCGCTGCTGGGCGGCAAGAGCTGCCGCCTGGGTTGCGAGGCTCGTCCGCAACAGGCTCGCCAGCACGATGATCGCTATCACGCCGACCGCCGCCCCGATGACCATCCCGCCCAGCTCGGATCGCTCGATCTGCGCCGCGGGCATTGCTGCGAGTGGCTCGGCGCCCTGCGTGGCCACTCCTGCTGCGAAACCCAGGACTTCGATCACACCGATGAAGACCACGACGCGATAGCGCGCCATCGAGGCGGCAGCCAGCACGAGCACGAGCATCGTCACATGGACGCTCGCAGGATGCTGGCCCGTCAACAACGGGATGAGAGGCACGGTGATCGCGTCCGCAATGAGGAAGGCTCCGAGCGGAGCGGAACGTGTGAAGAGCGCTACGAGCGCGAGGACCGCGATCGCCAGGTAGCCCATGACCAGCATCGAAGCGACGGACATGAAGCCGTCGAGCGTCCCAACGAACATCGCCACCCCGCCCGTGTAGGCGAGGATGTGGGCGAGCATGAAGGGCACCCGTACGCGTTCCGAATCGACGAGGGGCTGGGTGGGTGCGGGCACGTCGATGTCATCGGCAGCCCGGGCCCGAGTATTGAGCACACTCGCCGACCGCCGTCTAGTCCCTCGATCGTGCTGTCAACGGTCAGGTGGCCCGTGGCGGCTGATGGTCGAACATGGCGAGCAGCCCTGTAACGGCGGCTCGTATCCCGAACTCGATGCATCCTTCATCGAGGCGAAAGCCGGCCGAATGCAAGTCGCTTCGCCCAGTTCCCTCGCGGCAGCCCAAGCGGAGGAGTGCCCCCGGTGCTTCGTCCAGGTAGCGGGCGAAGTCCTCGGCGCCCATGCTCACGAAGGTCCCCGCCACCGTGTCGGCGCCCAACTCCTCGGCGATGGCGCGTTCGAGCACCCCGATCACCGCAGGGGTGTTCATGACGGGAGGGATGCCGCGCTGGTAGTGGAAAAGCACCTTGGCGCCCAACGGGGCAGTGATGTCGCGCACCAGTTGCTCCAGAAGTGAAGGGACCTCTTCCCAGACCTGGCGATCGGCGGTGCGCAGGGTTCCAGACAGCTCGGCGTGGGTCGGGATGACGTTGTCCGCCGTGCCGGCCTGGGCGCGGCCGAAGACGATGGCCACCGGCGACCGGGCGTCGATCATCCGGTCGAGCAGAGCCGGTATCTGGGTGAGCACCAGTCCCACGGCGTAGAGGAGGTCGACCGTCTGGTGTGGTCTGGCCGTGTGCCCACCGGGGCCTTCGAGCGTGATGTAGAAGCGGTCCGCCGAGCTGGTGATCGCCCCGCGTTTGAAGCCGATCCGACCGGTGTCGAGTCCAGGATCGACGTGATACGCCAGGATCGATCCGATTCCGTCCATGATCCCTTCCCGGACGAGGTCGTAGGCGCCGCCGGGGAAGGTCTCTTCTGCAGGCTGGAAGATGACGCGGACCCGGCCGGGCAGCTCGTTGCCAACGGCGTTGAGTACCTGGGCGACCCCGAGCCCGATCGCGCTGTGGGCGTCGTGACCGCAGGCGTGCATGACTCCGGGGACTTCGGATGTGAAGTTGAGCCCGGTCGGCTCGTGGATCGGCAAGGCATCGATGTCGGCGCGAAAGGCGACCGCGCGGTCGCCGGAGCCGATGTCTACGTACAACCCCGTCCGAGGCGTCCGCAGGCGGGGGGTGAGACCGGACCCTCGAAGACGCTCGGCGAGCAGCTCGGTCGTGTGGTATTCCTCCCCGGAGAGCTCGGGATGACGGTGGAGAGCGCGGCGCACGTCGAGTGCCTCGGGTACCACTTTGGTGACGAGGTCTCGGATCGAGCCGGCGGAAGTCATCCGCACCAGGCTACATGGCTGCCATCCGCCGTCACCTGTGGAGTTCCAGGGGTGGCAATTCGCCGGTGTCGTCCCCGTCGTCGTCGAGGCCGTTCTCCTGCACCCACTGATCCCCGTGGCGTCGGTACTCGAGCACGTGCTCCACGGCCGGGTTCACGAGCGTCTCGAACTCCATCAGCGCCATCGCCGAGCGGACGCCTATGGGGGTCGTGGGTTCAGATCCGTAGAACACCCATCCCCTTCGACCCATCCAGCGCAACGCGATATGGACGGCCGTGGCGACACCCACCACCATCAAACCGATCGCACAGGCACGCGCGATGTCCATTTCCTCAGGGTATCGAGTCGCAAGCGATGTGTGCGATCGGAGCCCTCCGTGGGCGCTATCTTCATCCCCATGCCGGTACGTGTGGCGGGAGCGCAGATCGATCTCGTGGTGGGTGACCTCGCCGGCAACGAGACCAAGATCATCGAAGCCATGGATTGGGCGGAGACCGAAGGTGCAGACGTGCTCCTGCTTCCCGAACTGGCAGTAACCGGATACCCGCCCGAGGACCTCGTGCTGCGCCCTGGTTTCGTCGACGACAATCGGGAAGTCGTCAGGCGGATCGCCCGTCGATCACAACGCTGTACGACCGTCGTCGGATTCGTCGACCACGCGAGCAACAACCACCGGGGCTCGGGCGACGCCGTCGATCGGCGAGTGGCGAACGCAGTCGCCGTCGTCGAAGGAGGTGAGATCCTCGGTACCTATCACAAGGTATTGCTGCCCAACTACGGCGTGTTCGACGAGGACCGCTATTTCGCCCAAGGTCAGGAGCCCGATCGCCTGTGGCACGTGAACGGGGTGCCGGTGGGCGTCTCGATCTGTGAAGACATCTGGTTGCCCGACGGTCCGCCCATCGCCCAGGCAGAGGCCGGCGCCAAGATCCTCCTGAATGTCAACGGCTCACCATTCCACCGGGGCAAGGCGTCAGCCCGTGAAGAGATGCTGACTGCACGAGCGACGACGATGGGTACGCCACTCGTCTACCTCAATCTCGTCGGTGGCCAGGACGAGCTGGTGTTCGACGGAGCGAGTGTGGTGGTCGCAGCCGATGGAACCATCATCCACCGATCCCCCCAGTTCATCGAAGACCGGTTCGTGGTCGATGTCCCGCTGAAGGGAGAGCCCGTGTCCGAAGGGTCTGTGACACCCTTGCTGGATCCGGTCCACGAGATCTACCGGGCGCTCGAGACCGGAGTGCGCGATTACGTGAGGAAGAACGGATTCACGTCGGTGGTGGTCGGCTTGTCGGGCGGGATCGATTCCGCGCTCACGGCGGTCATCGCAACCGACGCACTCGGTCCGGACAACGTGTGGGGCATCTCCATGCCGACCAGATTCTCGTCGGATGGCTCCGTCTCGGATTCGCGGGCGCTCGCCGAGAACCTCGGTATTCGGTTCGATGTCGTTCCCATCGAATCGGTGTTCTCGGCCTATCTCGGGACACTCGAGGAGTTGTTCTCCGGCACCGAGTTCGGAGTCGCCGAGGAGAACCTCCAGGCGCGGATCCGGGGTGCCACGCTCATGGCGGTCTCCAACAAGTTCGGCCCCATGCTGGTGACCACCGGCAACAAGTCCGAGATGGCAGCCGGGTATGCGACCCTGTACGGAGACATGGCAGGCGGGTACTCGGCACTCAAGGACGTGTTCAAGACCACCGTGTACGAGTTGTCGCGGTGGCGGAACCGCAACGGGGAGATCATCCCGTGGGAGACCATCGAGAAGCCACCATCCGCGGAGCTCCGACCCGATCAGAAGGACTCGGACTCTCTGCCACCCTACGACCTTCTCGACGCAGTGCTCGAGCGTTACATCGAAGACGACATGGTGGAAGACGAGATCATCGCCGAGGGGTACGACGAAGGTCTCGTGAGGAGGATCGCTTCGCTCGTCGACCGCAACGAGTACAAACGGCGACAGGCCGCACCGGGCGTCAAGATCACCACGAAGTCCTTCGGACGCGACCGCCGCCTTCCGATCACCAACAAGTATCGGGGGTGACAGTGCTCTCTCTCGTCGACGGGATCCCTTCGGACGTGATCGCAGTGACCGATTCGTCCGTGCTCCGGGGTGACGGCTGTTTCGAGTCGATCCGCTCGTATGGGGGAGACCTCTTTGCGCTGGGTTGGCACCTCGATCGGCTCGCTCGGAGCGCCGACATGCTCGACATGCTCATGCCGAACCGCGGCGTGGTTGCCGAGTGGTGCCGCCATGTGGCAGCTGCGGGAGGTGACGGCGTCGTTCGGGTCCTCCTCACCAGGGGAGATGCGGTCGCAGGTGTGGATCCCGCACCTCGGTGTGTCGTGATGCACGTCCCCCTACCCGCACCGCGTGATCAGGTGACGCTCGCGCTGATCCCAGCTCCGTGGCATCCGGCGGGACGTGTCTCCGAGCTGGCCGGGGCCAAGACGCTTTCGTATGCGCCGAACCTGGCTGCTACGAGGAGCGCCGAGGCCAAGGGGTTCGACGACGCGCTGCTCGTCGGTGATGAGGGCGTGGTCCTCGAGGGCCCGACGTTCTCGGTGGCATGGGTGGTCGACGGGGCGATCGAAACACCCGCGCTCGACCTCTACGTGCTGGACTCGATCACCCGGCGCACGATGATCGAAATCGCCCGTACAGATGGGCTTCACGTGAGCCAGGGCACGTTCACGGTCGATCGGTTCGAGAGGGCGTCCGAGGTGATGGCGATGTCCACGGTCAAAGAGATCACGCCGGTGACGGCCATCGGCGAGTCGCGCTTCGGCATCGGCCAAGTCACAAGACGTCTTGCGTCACGCTTTGCCGACGCCGTCGCCGCCCGCTGGGGAGACTGACCCTTTCCGAATCGCCTGCGCCTCCTCCCAGTTCTCCCGCGTTTCGTTGACGGCGAACACAGCGACGATCAGGGCGGCGACAGGGTCGGCCCACCACAGTCCGAAAGCCGCGTTGAGTGCCAGCCCCGTCAGGGTGCTGGTCGAGAGGATCCCGTCGATGTGGGTCATCGTGGCCTCCGCCTCGAGCGGTTCTGACTGCAGTCGTCGGGCGATCTTCCGCTTGGCGGCGGCGAGCCCGAACATGATGACTGCAGTCACGGCGAGATAGGCGACTCCCCACCACGATTCGCCGGCCACCCGCCCGGACACGAGATCGCGAATCGCAGTGATCCCGAGGACGATAGCAAGCCCAAAGAACGCTCCCGCAACCAGGCGCAGGGCCAGGACGGTACGGGCGATGGACTTGGAGGAATGATCGGGTTTCAGATGCCAGATCACCACCGCGGATGCGAAGAGCTCGACCAGCGAAGACGTCCCGAAGGCGATGAGCGCCAGTGACCCGGCGAGCGAGCCCAGTGTGATCGTCAACACCGCCTCGCCCAGGTTCCACGCCACGGTGAGGTATTCGAGGCGGAGCGCCAACCGGGTGTCGTCCGCCGCGTTCGTCGGAACTCCCATCATCCGATGATCCGCAGAGGACGGACGGTTCGTGGCGGGGTCAGGACAGCTGACCGCAGCTGTTCGAGTGCGGTGCGATGCCGGTCACCTGTAGCAGCAGCCCGGCGAATTCTGCCCTCGTCAGCGTGCGGTCGGCACTCTGTGGTCCGCCGCACCCCGCGACGCCGATCCTGGTGAGGGTGGAGGCAGCATCGACCGGAGACAACACGCTCGTGCCGTTGGTCGCCCCGATGATCATTGCTGCAACCTCGCCGTAGCTGACCGGTTGGTCGGGGCAGAGGGTGTTGACACCGCATGCCACGATCTCGCTCCGGTTGAGCGATGGGTCGAGGTCTGCCGGCTGGTAGGCGATCGCAACGGAAGGATCACGCGGGGTTCCGACCAGCGCCTCGATCCATGCCTCGGCATCGGCCCCGGTGACATCGGCGTCGGGACACACCCTCACACCCCACTCGTCGCACCAGGCGCGAGCACCCAAGGCAGCAAGCCGGTTGAAGGCGACCTCTGCAGCCGTCCCGTCGTCGTCGACGAACGGTCCGGCGAATCCGGGCCGCGACGCCGCAGCGTCGATCCGGGACGAGACGAGATCGATCGTGCCGCCTGTCGCGGTCTGCTCGGTGAGGACCTGCGTGGGATCGATGACGAAGGCGGCGGCACCGGCAGCCTCGGCAGCGACCAGGCTGTCGTACGGGTCGATGGGCTCTCCGCTCGGGAGGTGCACCTCGAAGTGGAGATGAGGCTCCGTTGTCTCGGCATTGCCACTGTCGCCCACCCATCCGATGAGCTCGCCGGCCATGACGCGGTCGCCGACTTCGAGATCCGGGCGAACGCCGATGCCTCGGCCATCGTCGGTCCCGTAGCGATCGTTGTTGAGATGCAGGTACCAACTCGACCAGTCGTCTTCGTGGTCGAGGGCGATGTAGGTGCCGGCGGTGCCGCTGTCGAGGTTGATTCGAGCCACCATCCCGTCGGCAACCGCCACCACCGGGGTCAGCTGCGGGGCGGCGATGTCGACACCCATGTGCGAGCGTCGCCCGCCGTCGCGAGGTGCGCCGAATCCGGACCAGTACGCCCCGGCACCCAGCACCGGGAACTCCATCTCGTATACGAACGGACGGCAGTTGCGTGGGGGACGTGTCGTTGGAGGGTCGTCGATGACGGCGGTGTCGTCGCCAGGGGCCTCTGCCTCACCTGCACTGCCTCTGGCACGTCCACCGTCGACCAGATCGACGGCTGTGGTGGTGGTGGTCTCGGCAGGCGGGGGACCGAGATTCGAACGCGTGAATGGTTCGCACATGTTGTCGTCGCCACCCACCGCAACGGCCGGAGCAGCCGTCACGAGAGGCCCCATGGCGACGAGGAGCACGATTACCAGCACGAGCTGCATTACTCTCGTCCCACCCACGTGGGTAAGGCTAGCCGATGAAGGACGTCGGTGTCACCCCGGAACTCTGACACGTTTGGGAACGTTCTGAACGCAACCAGGAGGACTTTCAACATGCGCCGCACGACGATATTTGCACTGGTGGCGATGCTGTCTCTGGCCGCCTGCGATCGAGGAGCGGAGCCCGAGCTCATCGTGACCACGACGTCCACGTCGTCCACCGTCGCCACCGCGGAGGCGGGCGAGTCCACGACGACGCTGGCCACGGCCGAGGAGCCCGAGACCACCACCACCACTCTGGAGCGTGTGGCCGTCGAAGGATATGAGATCCAGGTGCAGACGACCGCCGATGAAGGTCGCGTGCTCTGGGTCACGATTCCCGCCGAGGACTACACGGATCTCGATCTCGAAGACTTCGTCGTCGGCCTCGTGGACGACGAAGTGGACCTCTGGGAGGTTCACGTGCTCGACGATGTGGCGGCAGTCGACGCTGCCCGGGTGGCCGAGGCGGACCGCACCGACGAGGAGCAGGCGCTGGTCGACGAGCACTACCTGGTGAGTGTCACCGAAGGCAACGTGGTCACCTTCCGCGGTCCCTTCGAAGCGGCGGGAACGTTCCTGATCGGGTCGTAGGGCTCGCGCTCGTCCCGCGAGGTCGATCAGCCGGCACCGAACACTGCCGTCAGAGGATCATCCGGATCGCTCAGAGCAACGCCGCCGCCACCAACAGAAAGCCCGCAAAGCCGACGACGTCGGTGAACAGGGTCACGAAGATCGACGACGCCAGGGCCGGATCCAGCCCCATGCGGTCCATGAGGAGCGGGACCCCGGTGCCTGCGAAGGTCGCCACGGTCTGGTTCCCGAGCGTGGCGGTGCCCACCACCAGCCCGAGGCGGAGGTCAGGGGCGTCGGCGGCGAACACCCCCGTCCGTGTCAGCAACACCGTGACCGCTGCGGCACCGAGCGCCAGGATGAATCCGTTCGTCGCGCCGACACCGACCTGTCGAAGGACGATCTCTCGGACTCGGCTTCCTGGGATGTCGTCGGTTGCAAGACTGCGGATGACGACCGCCAGCGTCTGTGAGCCACCGTTCCCGCCGAGAGAGGCGATCACCGGCATCAGCGCCGCCAGGATCGGATAGTCGCTGATCAGCCCGGTCTGGCGCTCGACCAACAGGGCGACGATCAACGCGAGCGCCAGGTTCACGAACAACCACGGCAGGCGCGCTCGCACCGCCTCGCCGACGCCCGTGTAGACCGTTTCCTCGGCGCCCGCTCCCATGGCCGCTGCGAAGTCCTCGGACGCCTCCTGCTGGACCGACTCGATGACGGCATCCGTAGCCACCATGCCGACGAGCTTGCCTGCCGAGTCGATCACAGGGAGGCCGAACAGGTGGTAGCGCCGGATGATGTCCGCCACCTCCTCGCGGTCCGTGTCGGTGGCGACCGTGACCGGGTTGCGCACCATCACCTCGTCCAGCCCGGCGCCGGGCCGGTTGAACACGAGGTCGCGGAACGAGAGCACACCTTCGAGTCGGCCGAGCTCGTCCACGACGTAGACGTAGGAGAGGTCCTCGAGTTCCTCGTGAAGCACGCGTAGCCGCTCGATCGCCTCACCCGCGGTGATTCCGATCGGGAGAACCGCGATGTCGGTCGTCATCAGCCCGCCGGCCGAGTCCGGCGCGAAGCGGAGCAGCCGGCGTACCTCGCTCTCGACTGCGTCGTCCATGAGAGCGAGGAGCGGTTCCACATCGTCGGCGTCGAGCTCGGCGAGGATGTCCACGGCTTCTTCAGGTGGCATTTCCTGCAAGACGGCAGCCGCGGTCTCCATGGGCATGTCCAGCAGCAGCTCTGCGGCCAGGTCGTCCCGGAGCTCTTCGAAGACTTCGGCGGCGTCCTCGGGATCGAGTTCGGCGATCAGCCCTGTCGCGGCGTCCTCGTCGAGCGCCTCGAGGATGTCGGCTGCATCTGAGGGAATGGCCTCGGCGAGTGCCGACCATTGCTCAGGGTGCTCCTCGAGATAGTCCTCGACCTCCTCGGGACGACGTCGAGCAAGCGTCAACAACTGACGAGCCAGATCGCGCGGGCGTCGCAGGCGCAGTCGCATCGCTCACCTCGGATTCGGGCAACCGGCCGGCGCCGGCGATGTGTGAGGCTAGTGCGGAGCTAGTCCGAGTAAGGGCGGACCGATTTGACCTCGAGCGTGAAACGGCCGCCCGGGGCCTGATAGGTGACGTCATCGCCGGGTCGGGCGCCGAGCAGAGCACGACCGAGAGGACCGGATGGTGACGCGAGAAGGACGCCGGCGACCTTGTTCTCGGTGGGCGCAACGAAGTACTCCATCTCGTCGCCATCGCCATCGACGACGGTGACGAGCGAGCCGATCACGACTTCGTCGGTGTTCTCCACCTCACGCACCTCTGCGTTGTTGAGCAGAGCCTCGAGTTGGCGAATCCTCGCCTCCATCAGACCTTGATCGTTCTTCGCTGCGTCATAGTCTGCGTTCTCGCGCAGGTCACCATGCTCGCGCGCCTCTTGGATGCGCTTTTCGACCTGCGCTCTTCCATCGGTGGTGAGCTGTTCGAGCTCCGCCTTCAACTTCTCGAAGGCGGCAGGCGTCAAAAAGGTTGCGTCGGACATCAGGCTTCCTGTGTGAAGGGGTGTCGGACGGAACGTCCCGGGAGAAATCAGTGTAGATGTAGAACGCCCGGACGGGAAACCGTGTCCGATTCTCAGAGCAGGATCGACTCGCCCTGACCCGGCACGGTGACCGCGCGGTCGAGGCGCTCCCGGACTGCGATGGAGAGCCCCTCCGCGGCCTCTGGATCGCCGTGGACCGCCACCACCTGGCGCGGCGGTTCCGGAGCCGATGCGAGCCAGTCCACCAGTTCGGAGCGATCTGCGTGGACGGAGAATGCGGGGACCGACGCGATGCGCGCCCTCACCGGGTGCATCTCGCCATGGATCTTGACCTCGTTGCGGCCCTCCAGAAGATCGCGACCGCGGGTGCCGACGGCTTGGTACCCCACCAGGCACACCGCCGACCGCTCGTCCGGCAGCACCCGCTTCAGGTGATGGAGCACCCTTCCGCCGGTCGCCATGCCGGAGGCCGAGATGACGATCAGAGGCGGCTTGACGTGATTGATCGCCTTCGAGTCTTCCACCGTCTCCGTGATCGTCAGATCCCCGGGATCGAACACCTCGGGGTGGCCCCTCACGTCCTCTCGGATCTCGTGGTGGCCTTCCGCTACTGCTCGTACGTAGAATCCGAGTGCCGATCGGGCCATGGGCGAGTCGAGGAACACGGGAACCGTTGGAATGGCACGGTCCTGGGTCAGCCGTCGCAGGGCGGACAGGACCACCTCGGTGCGGTCGACCGCGAATGCCGGGATGACCACGGATCCTCCACGTTCCACGGCGGCGGCGATCGCAGTGCCCAGTTCCCTCGTTCCGTCTTCTTCCAGATGCTCCTCATCGCCATAGGTCGATTCCATGATCACGGTTCCCGCACCCGGCGGAGGGGCGGGAGGGCGCAACACCGGATGGATCGGACGTCCCAGGTCGCCGGACACGTGGAGGGGAGGGGTGCCGTCGTCGAAGGTGACAAGCACCGAAGCCGAGCCGAGGATGTGCCCGGCCCGGTGAAGACTCATCGAGACTCCCGGGGCCACGGGCACGGTTGCGTCCCAGGGAATGACCCGGAACTGACTCGATGCCACCACGGCGTCGTGCTCGGTGTACAGGGGCCGCGCCGGTTTGTGTCTTGTGTATCCCTTGCGATTGGCCCGATCGGCGTCCTCCTCTTGGATCCGGCCGGAGTCGGTCATCACGACATGGGCGAGGCGCCCGGTGGACTCGGAGGCCCAAACGTTCCCTCCGAACCCATTGCGGACCAACGCCGGTAGATAGCCGACGTGGTCGAGATGGGCGTGTGAGATGACAACGGCGTCGATGGTCGCAGGGTCGACGGGGAACGCTGCCCAGTTCCGTTCCCTGAGCTCCTTCTTGCCCTGATACAGGCCGCAGTCGACGAGAACCCGGGCTCGAGGAGTCTCTACGAGGAACTTCGATCCGGTCACCGTCTTGGCGGCGCCGAGAATCCGAACGAGGGAGCGATCAGGACGGTCGACCATGCTGTCGAGCATACGGTGTTGCCGGCGTCTTCCCGTTCCTCGGTCATTGGCCACGCGTGCCGCCGAACAAAGGGCCGGGAGCGACTACGTTCCCACGTGATGGACTTCATCAAGCTGACCAGCTACAGCCACGGCGCCGGCTGAGCCTGCAAGCTCGGGGCTACCGAGCTGGCACAGGTTCTGTCGCCGTTGCGATCTCATCCGGCCTCGTCGCATCCCGACCTCGTCGTCGGGACTGCGGCGAGCGACGACGCAGGCGTGTTCCGCCTGCAAGACGGACGCGCCCTCGTGCAGACCGTCGACTTCTTCACGCCCGTGGTCGACGATCCATACGACTGGGGTGCGATCGCAGCGGTGAACGCGCTCTCGGACATCTACGCGATGGGGGCAGAGCCTCTCACTGCCCTTCAAATGGTGGGTTGGCCCCGCGACGTCATCGGCTTCGACGTGCTCCAGCGAGTGCTCGTCGGCGGTGCGGATGTCATGGCGGATGCCGGGTGCACGATCGTTGGAGGACACACGATCGACGACCCCGAGCCCAAGTACGGATTCGCCGTGACCGGTCTGGTCGACCCGGATCGGGTGGTGACCAACGCCGGGGCGCGGGTGGGGGACGTGCTCGTGCTCACCAAACCGATCGGGACCGGGATCATCGCCACCGCGATCAAGATGGGCTCGTGTCCTGACGACGTCGCATCGAAGGCGGTGGACATGATGAAGACCCTGAATCGCGAAGCGGCGGAGGCGATGTTGGCGGTTGGCGTTTCGGCGGCGACCGACGTCACCGGATTCGGCTTCCTCGGCCATCTCGCCGAGATCGCCTCGGCCTCGGCGGTGGCCGCTTCCGTGGACTCGTCGGCGGTGCCGGTTCTCGACGGTGCGTGGGAGCTGCTCGACGCCGGTTTCTTTCCGGGCGGGTCTGAGCGCAACGTGGCGGCAGTCACCGATCGACTGGTATCGACGGTCACCGAGCGGACCGTGCGAATGCTCGCCGACGCGCAGACCAGTGGGGGCCTGCTCATGGCGGTCGCTCCCGATCGGGCAGACGTCTTGCTCCAATCGATCCCTGGATCGGCCGTGGTCGGCATAGTCGACAAGGGGACCGTCGGCACGATCACCCTCGACTGATCTCCGAGGTCCGGTCGTGCACAGTGCAGCGTCAACAACGTTTGCCGCGTTCATGCCGGCCAGAACCGCCCCTGGCAGCGTCCTCCTCCTCGCCGAACGGGCCAGTGCGACTGCGTCGGAAGTCCTTGCCAGGAACAATTCTGCCTCGCCCTGATCATCACCAACGTTGCCTGACGCGGCACTAGCGTCGGGTCGATGGACAGTCGACGTCGCATCGAGGTGATCGCAGGAGCCCTATCGATTCCCACCGCGCAGCGGCATGTCTTCTTGTGCGCAGACCAAACCACACCGAAATGTGCGCCGGCGGACCAGACGAACGCCGTGTGGCGGTACTTGAAGAGCCGGCTCAAGGCCTTGGGGTTGACCTCGGCACCACCGCCCTGGCAGGGCGAACCCGGGTCGGAAGCCGCATATGTCGTCCCAGGTGACGGGACCGTCCTTCGCACGAAGGCCGACTGTCTGAGGATCTGCGAGATGGGACCGATCGCCGTCGTCTATCCCGACGGCGTCTGGTATCACTCGGTCACAGTCGAGGTCATGGAGCGGATCATCCAGGAGCATCTGATCGGTGGCACGCCCGTCATGGAGTACGTCTTCGCCGGGGGCGCACGATGATGCGCCTTTTCCGCGGTCTGCTGCTGTTCGTGGCGGGCTGGCGGATCTTCGGGCCAGTCGTCACACCGCGGTGGCGGCCGCCCCAGACCCATCCGTGGCGCGTGCCAGGCCGGATGGTCTTCGTCGGAGACCACGAGTTCCTCGTCCGCCAGACCGGTCCCGAGAACGGACGCAACGTCGTCCTGGTCCACGGGTTGGGCGGCGCTTCCCTCGCAGAGTGGTTTCGGATCGGGCCGACCCTCGCCGAGCGGTATCGCCTCACCATCGTGGATCACCGCAGCCACGGCTTGTCGCCGAAGGTGGTCGACCGTTTCGAGATCGAGGACGTGGCCGACGACGTGGCTTCCGTCTTGGCCCAGGTCGGGGTCGCCGATGCGACCGTGGTCGGGTATTCGATGGGTGGAACGGTGGCGCAAGCGCTTGCGCGACGGCATCCGGCGCTGGTCGAACGGCTGGTGCTCGTGGCGACCTTCGCCCGGCATCCAGAGGGATGGCGCGTGGGTCGCGTGGTCGGAGTGTGGCTGGTACGGGCTTGGGAGCGTTTCACGGGTCTGGGCTCTGCCGAGTTCCGAGCCGGCTATCTGCTGATGACCGGGGCCGTCGACGGCCGACACGGCAGGTGGTTGTGGGAGGAGACGCATCGTCGGGACTCTGAGGCCGGTGCTGCCGCCAGCTATGCGTTGCTCCGCTTCGATTCGCTGGACTGGATCGGGCGACTGCGGGTACCGGTTCTGGTGGTGATCCCGCTCGCCGATCAGCTCGTGCCCACCTCGTGGCAGTACGAGTTGGCATCCAACATCGAGGACGTGCGCGTCCTCGAGATCCCGGGTGCACGCCACGAGGCGCCACTGACACACGGCGAACGGATCTCCGAAGCCATCGTGGAGTTCGTTGAACGGAACTGATTCGTCAGGCCTGGTCGATCAGCTTCTTGGTGATCAGACCGACGAGCGAGATGGCCACGACGAGCCAAACGAGCTTCTTCATGCATCGAGCATACGACGAGCCCGGTTGCGCATGCCTCGGATTGTGGGGCGGGATCCCTACGATGTCCACATGCGCCGGATCTCATCCGTCATCACTTTGTCGCTTCTGCTTTCTGCATGTGCCACTGGAGCAGATGATGCGGCCGTCACCACCGCGGCGCCGGTGGTCGACGACCAGGCCTCGACCACCAGCACATCACCGGTGGAGACAACCACTACCACTCAGCCGACGACCACCACCACCGAGGCCCCGACCACCACGATTGCAGGCGTTCTGGTCCGAATCACGGTGGAGGGAGGCGAGGTCACTGTGAACGGTCCGACATCGGTCGAGCAAGGCGAACAAGTGATCCTCCGGGTGCGGTCCGACAGCGCCGACGAGGTTCACGTCCACACATACGACCTCACGGCGGCCGTCGAGCCCGGAGCGGTCGCCTCGATCGAGTTCACCGCCGACATCCCCGGTGTGCACGAGATCGAGCTCGAACAGTCGGGTATCAAGCTGATGGACCTCGAGGTCGGTGGATGAGAAAGGTCGTCGTCGCTGCCTCGGCGGCGATGCTGTGGCAGCTCGCGTCACCTGCCTTCGCCCACGGAATCGGGGGACGTCAGGATCTGCCGGTCCCGCTCCAGTTCTTCGTGGTCGGCGCAGGGCTGGTATTGGTGTTGTCTTTTGTGGCTCTGGCCGTCCTGTGGCCCACTGAGCGACTTCAGGGTGCAGTGGCCGAAGAACCCGTGGCGGCGCCGGTTTGGCGCTTTGTTCGGCCCGTCTTGCGAGTGCTCGGAGTGCTCGGGCTGCTCGTTGTGGTCGTCGCCGGCTTCATCGGCCCGCCGTCCACGTCCAGCAACCCGGGGCCGGTGCTGGTCTTCGTGGTCTTCTGGTTGGTGGTGCCGTTCGCATCGGTGGTGGTGGGGGACATCTACCCGTCCGTGGAGCCGTGGCGACGGATCGGTGACTGGCTCGGCTTCGCGGCAGCCGAGCGAGAGACGACGTTGGTCCCGGCGGCCGCCGGCCTCCTGGCCTTCACCTGGTTCGAGCTCATCTCGCCGTATCAGGAGCCGGTCCATGTGGCAGTGGCGGCAGTGGTCTACACCCTCCTCCTCCTCGGCTCTCGTGCCATGGGGTTCTCTTCACGCAACGTCGATGCCTTCGCCGTCTACAACCGCGTCCTCGGAGGCATTTCGTCGTGGGCCCGCGGCGACGATGGCACGGTCACTCGTCATGGCTGGCTCCGGGCGCTCCCGCACATCCCGGACGACCGAGGCCTGGTTGCCTTCGTGGTTGTGATGATCGGAACCGTCACGTACGACGGCGCGTCGGCGACCGATTGGTGGTCTTCTGGCATCGAGTTGCCGCTTGGGCGAGCGCTGTTCGATGTCGGCTTGGGGTCGACGGCGGCAGCGGTCACGGCGGCGACGATCGCCTTCCTCGGCGTGAACCTGTCGATCGGAGTTGCGTATCTCGGTGCGTCTGCGGTGGCGGCTCGATTGGGCGGTGTGGGCGATGGACGGTGGGTGGCGGCCCGGTTCGCCCACACGCTCGTCCCGATCGCCTTCGCCTACGCGTTCGCCCACTACTTCACACTGATCCTCTTCGAGGGCCAGTTGGTCCTGTCGACGATGTCCGATCCCTTCGGGCGAGGTTGGAACCTGCTCGGAATGGCCGACCGGCCGATCTCCTACGCGCTCATCCAGGGCTCGGCGGCATGGGTGTGGTACGTGCAGGTCGCCGTCATCGTCGCGGGTCACGTGGCAGGGGTCGTGCTGGCCCACGACCGGGCGCTGGGCGACTTCCAAGGGATCCGGGCCGTACGGTCCCAATATGCGATGCTCGTGCTCATGGTGTTGCTCACCGGGCTCGGTCTGGTGATCCTCTCCGCCGGGTAGGGTGAGCTCATGATCCTCGCGCATGGATCGGGTATCGACGACATCCTCATGTTCGGCATCCCGGTGGTGGTGGCCGTCATCGGCCTACGGGTGGCCGAGAAGCGCGCCAAGGCCCGGATCGAGTCCGACGAGTCAGATGCGCCGAGGCCGAGCCACCCAGGAACCTGATCCTCCGGAACCGCCACATACCCCGGAATCCACCCACCGCCGATGACAGCCCTCTGGCTGCGAGAGCCTCGCCATCAGCCGCTATCCTCGACCGGCGATGAGTGACTTCCTCACAGCAGCCGCACAATCCATGGGTGTGCCCGAAACGCTGGTCCAGCGTTCGGCCGAGGCACGAGCCAAGGCCACCGGGTCGAACGTCGACTCGATCATCCAGGCCTGGGCGGGCGGCGAAACGGTGGCAGCGGCCCCCGCTGCTGCTCCTGTCGTCGAACCGGAGCCAGAAGCGCCCGCTCCGGAATCGATCCCGGAGCCGCCGAGCGTTCCGGCCCCCGAGTCTCCGCCGGCGGCTGAAGCCGTGGAAGCTATGGCGCCTGTGGCCCTGCTCGAGCGCCCTGCCGAGGAGAGCGTGCCCGTCGTGGCCGAATCTCTGTCGGATCGAATCGCCGCGTCGGCCCGCGTCGGGGCGGTGGCCGGGCTCGTTCTCGGCCTGATCGGCTGGGTCTTCGGTTCGCAGTTCATGATGTCCGCTGCCGGAATGATCGGCGAGGAGGAGGACCTCAGGGCGTCGATCGCGGTTCAGCCGGGTCGGTTGGTCGTCACCTCGGTGCTGATCTCCGTCGCCGTCGGCTTGGCGGTGGCCGGGCTGGTCCGAATGGTGCCGTCATGGACATCCCCGGGCATGAAGCTCACCGGGTCGCCCTTCCCGTCGCTGGCGATCGGAGTGCTCGTCGGCGGCCTCGTCGGGGCGCTTGCTGCAGCGATCATGATCGGTCTCGGTCAGCCGCCGGAGCTCCCGGACGACCCGACGCAGATCCCTGCCCTCGCAGCCATCGTCTGGGGGCTGGTCGCCTGGGTGGCCGGCGGGTGGCTCATCGGTGCGCTCGTGCAGAGCCTCGGCGTCCCCGAGGGAGTGGAGCCCGTGGACCTCGACGAGGTGCGCACTGTGAAGAGCCGGTTGGTGTCGGCCTTCGGGCTTCCCGTGATGGCCCTCTTGATCATCGCAGTGCTGGTGCTCTCCTTTGCCTTCGTTTTCCTGAGCTTCCCGTCGTACTCGCCGTTGACCGGGACCGTCATCGCAGGCAGCATCCTCGGTTTTGCGGCGCTGTCGGCATCGAAGCCCAACATGAGGGTCGGTTTCAACGAGATCATGGTTGCCGCCGCCGGTATCGGCGTGGTCGTCGTGCTCATCTACGCGGTGCTGCAGACCACCGGCGTCGGGGAGCATCACGAGGAGGGCGGCGAGGAGGGGGCGCACGAGGACGGTACGACCGAAGACGGCGCCGGCGGTGAGGCCCCTGCCGAAGGTGATGCCTTCGTGGTGGTCCTTCCCGTCTAGAAGCGCATTGCGCCCTGCGGGTTCGAGGTCAGTCGTCGCCGTCGTCTCGATGGGACGAACTCCCGGCGTCGTCCACCAGCACCGCAGTCTTCACTCCGTCCCGGAGTTCCCAGAACACCACCACCGGCGTCCCGGACAGGATGTGCTCCCGGAGGTGGGGGAGCGGGAACGCGAAATCGCCATCACCGGCGGGGACGAACACTTCGATGCCGTCGACGCCGAGCACGGAGAACTCCGCCACCACTTCGAGATCTCCCTCGACAGCGACGACCAACCCCTCGGTCGTGCCCTGGCTGCTGCCGGAGCATGCGGCCAACAGGACGGCGACGGTCATCGCCGTCCTTCGCCTCACGACCGGGTGCCGGCGAGGTCCCGCTCGATGGCGTCCCATTTCCGCTCGTCGCGGTTGTAGCGGATCCAGATCTGGAGGATTCGCCCGAGGAGAAGGAAGGCTCCTCCGAGCTTCATGACGACGCCGGCGATCGTCTGGTCGGCGATCAGCGACAACCCCCATGTGGCGGGGCCATCCCCGTAGACGGGATACAGAGCGACGCGGCTGAATGTGATGAAACTGGCCGGGACCGTCGGAAGCAGCGTGTTCAGGAACAGGTACAGCATCTGCATCGGCGCTCCGAGGCGCGGGATGGCCGGCGTCGGGCTCATGACCGGGAGCCACATCAGGACCGCCGTCACGAACAAGATGAGGTGATAGAGAAAGTGTGTCACCTCGGCCTCGATCTGCCAGGTCACGGCCTCGGGCCAGTGGACGACAACCATCATCACGTTGAACGAAAAGAAACCCACAACGGGACTGGCGAGGTGCTTGAGCCACGGGGCGACCTTGGGGTGGCCGAGTGTCCGGTCTGCCAGCCAGCGGGACATCCCCGCCAGGAGCAGCGGCGGGACCACATACCCGATGAGCATGTGTTCGATCATGTGAGCGGTGAACAGTCGCTCCTCGGCAAGGTCATGCATGGGCCAGTCGGACGCAACCCACATGAAGACGATGCCGACGTACCAGGAACGCCACTGCTTGCCCGTGGCGCCCTGGGCATCGGGATCGACGAGCGGCCGGTATCTCTTCTCGGCCCACCAATAGCCACCGGCCAGCAGGATCAGGACGGCCCACACGTCGAAGTGAGCGGTGAAGGAGGGGACCATCAGCCGCCGAAGGCTGCGGTGAGGGCGAACGAGCCGAGCATGATGCCGTACAGCGAGGCGGCGAGGATGAATCCACCGGTGAAGAACCGTGAGAGCATGCTCTTCTCGTACCGGAGATGCATGTACCAGCCGATCACGGCGACGAACTTCAAGAACGCCAAGAACACCAGGGAGGTGCGGGCCAGACCTCGGCCGAGAACGTCTTCGAGGTAGAACAACGCCACTTCGACGCCGGTCAGCACGGCAAGGACGACCGCCAGCTTCACGTAGAGGACGGGTGTCGGATGGGGGGTCGTGTGAGTGGAGTCGCTCATGACGCGGAGAGCAGGTAGACCAGGGTGAAGATCACGATCCAGATGATATCGACGAAGTGCCAGTACAACCCGACGAGCTCGAGGTTGAGGCCGTGACGCTCGTCGAGCTTGCCAAGGCGAAGCGACATCCCGAAAAGCGAGAACAGCATGAGGACGCCGACGGCAACGTGGACACCGTGGAAACCGGTTAGCAGGAAGAACGACGAGGCCGCCGGATTCGTGGTCAGCGTCATCCCGCCCAGTTGGACGAACTCGGTGAACTCGAACACCTGACCGCCGAGGAACACCGTTCCCAGCGCTCCGGTGGCGAACAGCCAGGTCCTGGTCTGCGCCTGATCGTCACGCGCCAGCGCGTCGTGTGCGAGCACCATCGTGAGCGAGCTCATCAAGAGCACGAACGAGCTGAAGGACGTGAACGGGATGTCGTAGATCTCACGAGGGGTGACCGTGTCGAAGCTCTCGTTGCCGAACAGCAGATAGTTGGAGATCAACGCCCCGAAGAACAAGAACTCGGAGCTGAGGAAGATCCACATCCCCAGCTTGCGGTTGTCGATCCCGGTCGTCTCGTGGACTCCGTGATGATCGACCGCAGCTTCCTGCGTGATGTCCGCCATTCCCTGGGCCTCCCTCAGTGAGCCGCGACCGGCTCGTGGTGGTCGTCGTGCGGTTCCTCGAGCGGCTCCATACCCCACCCGAGCAGCCCGGCAACGGTGATGAGCGCTCCGACGCCGATCATGATCTTGCCCCAGAGCTGGGTGTGCCAGATGACACCGTATGCAATGAGGGGGAGACCCAACGACATCAGGAAGGGGAAGTAGGACGGATTCGGGAGATGGATCGCCTCGGTCGGGTTGCGACCGTCGTGATCGAGTTGGGCGATGATCTCGTCGGCGTTCTCGCGTCGCACCGCTCGCCCCTCGTCGTCCTCGGCGTACTTCATGTGCCAGAAGTCGTCGAGGCTGTGGACGACGGGGTTGAAGGCGAAGTTGTACTCGGGTGTCGGGTTCGGGATGGTCCACTCGAGCGTCCGAGCATCCCAGGGATCGAGGCCTGAAGGTGCGCCTCGTCGGCGGGACCACGTCCAGTTGAACATGAAGATGAGCACGGCAAGGGCGATTGTGAAGGCCCCGATGGTCACGGCGAGGTTCCACGGCCCCATGTTCATCTCGGGGGCGTAGCGCCATGTGCGGCGCACCATGCCCTGCAGCCCGAGCCAGTGCATCGGTGCAAACGTGAGGTTGAAGCCGACGAACTGGATCCAGAAATGGGCCTTGCCGAGGCGCTCGTTCATCACTCGTCCCGTCAGCTTCGGAAACCAGTAGTAGAGGCCGGCGAAGATCCCGAAGATGGCTCCCCCGAACAGCACATAGTGGAAGTGGGCCACGATGTAGTACGTGTCGGTCTGTTGCCAATCGGAGGGGACGATCGCGTGAGTCACACCCGACAGGCCACCGATGACGAACTGTGATACGAACCCGACCGCGAACAGCATGGGCGTCGTGAAGCGCAGTCGGCCGCCCCACATCGTTCCCATCCAGTTGAAGATCTTGATGCCGGTCGGGATAGCGATGGTCATGGTGGCGAGGCCGAATGCCGCCTGGGCGATGGGTGTGATCCCCGAGGAGAACATGTGGTGGGCCCACACACCGAAGCCCAGGAATCCGATCCCGGCACCGGCGAAGACGATGGCGGCGTACCCGAACAGTGGCTTGCGGCTGAACACCGGAATGACCTCGGACACGATTCCCATCGCCGGGAGGATGAGGATGTACACCTCCGGATGTCCGAACAGCCAGAAGAGGTGTTGCCACAGGATCGGGTCACCTCCCGAGGCCGCTTGGAAGAAGGTGGAGCCGAAACTCCGGTCGAACGTCACCATGAACAGCGCGATGGCGATGATCGGAAGCGAGAACAACAGGAGGAAGGCGACCACCATCATCATCCATACGAACACCGGCATTCGGAGCAGGCGCATGCCCTTGGCACGCATGTTGAAGATGGTCACGAGGAAGTTCACCGACGAGATCAACGAGGCCACACCCAGAATCTGCAGGCCGAGCGCGGCGAAGTCGATGGCCACTCCCGGCGAGTAGTCGGGACCTGCGTTCGGCTGATACATGAACCACCCGGCATCGGGCAGACCTCCGAGCAGCGTGTTGTCCTCGGCCGCGAGATTCCCGCCGACGATGGCGCCGGTGGAGTCTTCGATGCCCACCGGGGCCTGTGGGTCGGCGAAGAAGACCACCGAGTAGAGGAAGATGCCGCCCATCAGGAAGATCCAGAACGAGACTGCGTTCATGCGCGGGAAGGCCACGTCGCGCGCCCCGATCATCAGTGGCAGCAGATAGTTCATGAAGGCTGCCGCCGCCGGCATGACGAACAGGAAGATCATCGTGACGGCGTGGGTCGTGAAGAGAGCGTTGTACTCGGCTGCCGTGAGGAAGTCGTTGTTCGGTTGCGCGAGCTGGATACGGATCAACAACGCCTCGATGCCACCGATGAGGAAGAACGTGAAGGCCGTGTAGCCATACATGATGCCGATCTTCTTGTGATCGACGGTGGTGATCCACGACCAGAACCCACTCGTCGAAGCGGGTCGACGGAAGATGGTCGCTGCCGGGCGTGAAGCCGTGGCCGTCATCGATTCCCCCTACGGGTAGTCATCATTCGTTGCTCTCCAACCAAACGATCAGATTGTCGATCTCCTCGCCGGTGAGACCCAGGTTCGGCATGAACGAGCCCGGCTTGACCGCCGGCGGATCGGCCAGCCACTGGGCGAGACCCTCCTCGTACGGGACGTCGACAGATGGCAGGTAGGCCCCGGCGAAGACGTTGCGGCTGGCGAAGTGGGTGAGGTTCGGACCGCGGAACGAGCCTTCCGGTCGAATGACGTCTTCGATGCCGGCTCCGTTGTCCTCGAAGTCGACGGCATGGCAGGCGGTGCATCCCTTGTTCAGGTAGACCTGGAGACCCTCCCATTCGGGTGTGCCCTCGGCCGGCACCGGGGCCGGCTCTTGCTGAGATGTCACCCATGCATCGAAGTCTTCGGCCGACAGCACTTCGACGCGTGCCCTCATGAGAGAGTGGGATAGCCCGCAGAACTCGGCGCAATGACCCCAATACTCGCCGACCTCATCGGCCTGGAGGCGAAGCAACGTCTCCTGTCCGGGCACCAGGTACCGCTTGCCGTTGAGATGCGGAATCCAGTAGTTGTGGAGCACATCCTCGGAGGTCATGACCGCACAGATCTCCTGGTCCACAGGCATCACGAGCGTGTTGGCGGTCACGATGTCACCATGTTCTGGGTACTGGTACTCGAACCACCACTGATGGCCGATCACCTCGACGGTGATCGCATCGTCCCCACACTCGGTGAGGTCGAAGACCGCCTGGACGGTGGGCACGGCCAGCACCGCCAGGATCAGCGTTGGAATCACCGTCCAGGTGATCTCGAGCACTGCGTTGCCGTGGATCTGCTTCGGCTCCTTGCGGCCCGGCCGGTCCCGGAACACGACGACGGTCACGATGATGAGTCCCTGGACGAGGGCGAAGATGACGGTGGCGGTCCAGAACACGGGCCAGAACAGACCGTCGATGCGGTCGGCGAAAGGCCCGGCCGGCTCAAAGGTGCTGAGTGGCGAGTCGATCTCGATGAAGGAGCAGGACGAGATGGCGAGCGCGGTGAGGGCTACGCCGACGACCTTCCAACGGACCCCTGACCAGGGGAAACGCTTCCTACCACCGGGGCTGACCATGACCCGGCACTATAAGGACACGGCGCGCCCGAGGCCAACTGCCCATGAGGATTCTCGATTGTGCTGCAAGACGGGGTCCGATGGCGTCCTCAGGCCCCGACGTCGGCCAGCGCCTGTTCCAGCTCGCCGGCGCCCATGGCCCCCTCGAAACGCGCTGAGACGGTCCCGTCGGCATCGACCACGAACACCCACGGTTCGGTCTGGAGCCCCCATTCGGTGACAGCCGCCACCTCGACGAGTTGTCCCTGGGGGTCGTCGAAGTTCTCATAGATCTCGACGTGGACGAAGTCGGCATCGGGGTGGTCCGGTGCCAACACCTTGACCAGATCGAGCATGGGCCCGCAGACGGCCGTCTGGCAGAACGCCGGGGTGGCGAAGACGATCACGGTCGGCCGTCCGTTGACGACGGCGTCGGCGAGGGAGAGCTCGTAGAAAGAGGGCTCAGGGTCGGGATCGGTCGAGATCTGGTCGATGGGCGCGTCGGCGGACGTCGCCGATCTCGATCGAGGGGCCCGGGTGCCGACCTCAGGCACCACCGCCTGTTCGGACACCTGGAAGGCCGCAGGCTGGGCCCGGCCTTCCTGGATGGCGAGCGAGACTTCCCAGAGGCCGGCGCTCTCGAAGAGGAATGTGGCGACGTAGAAGCCTCGTACACCCTCGATTCCCCACACCCATCTCGTGGGCACGTCGGGGTACTCGGTGCCGTCAGGGGATCGGAAGGTCGCAGTTGCCGGATCGGTGGGCGAGCCGGCCAGAGACCCTTCGGGATCGGCGATCACCATGAGCACACGCTGTTCGCCCACTGCGACCGCACCAGGCGAACTGGCGACGACGGTGAGCTGGTCGGTGGCGGATTGCTCGTCGGTGCCGCATGCGGTCGACATGAGTGCGAGGCTGACGATCACGGCTGCGAATCGGTGCATCGCGGCAGGCTACCGATCCCCGGATCCTGAACTCGTCGACGGCGGTAACCTCGGTGCTTCATGGATGCACCCGTCACCCTGCCTGAGGCCGTCGGTACCCCCGGTTTCGGTGCCCGGCTCGGCGCCTACGTGGCGCTGACCAAGCCTCGGATCATCGAGTTGCTCCTGATCACCACCGTGCCTGCGATGGTCGTGGCCGAAGCGGGATGGCCGGGTACGTGGCTGGTGATGGCCACCGTGATCGGTGGGACCCTGTCCGCCGGTGGCGCCAATGCGCTCAACAACTACCACGACAGAGACATCGATCAGGTGATGCGCCGGACGGCGCGCAGGCCGCTTCCCCGCCAACAGGTGGAGCCGCACAACGCCCGTGTGTTCGGCTGGGCCCTCACGGCCGTTGGGTTCGTGTGGCTGTGGGTGTTCACCAATCTGCTTGCCGCCGCAATCTCGACGGGCGCCGTCTTCTTCTATTACCTCTTCTACACGAAGGTCTTGAAGCGAACGACCGACCAGAACATCGTGATCGGCGGGGCCGCCGGAGCGGCGCCGGTACTGGTCGGTTGGGCGGCGGTGACGGGCGCTCTCGCCACCCCGGCCTGGATCCTCTTCGCCATCATCTTCGCCTGGACCCCGCCCCATTTCTGGGCGTTGGCAGTCAAGTACAACGATGACTACGCCGCAGCCGGCATCCCCATGATGCCCGTGGTCCGTGGCGTTGCCGCCACCACCCGCCAGATGCTGCTCTATTCAGGCATCACCGTGCTGTTCTCGCTGGCGCTGGTGCCGGCGGCGGGCATGAGTTGGATCTACATGGTGTCGGCGGTCGCTCTCGGGGGATGGCTCGTGATCGAGTCGTTCCGGGTCGTGTTCAACCCCGAGCGAACCATGAAGCTCTTCGGGTATTCGACGCTGTACCTTGCGCTGTTGTTCGGAGCGATGCTCGCCGACCGGTTGGTCTAGGCCGGGCTTCGCCCGGCAGTACCCAGTACTCAGCACCAGGTACTCCGTACCAAGTACTCAGACCGGATACCGGCGTGCGCGGTCTGTGCGTTCTAGGCAGTCGCCGGGCCACGTACTGTACCCAGTACCCAGTACCCAGTACTCAGTACTTTGTACTCGGTACCGGAGGGACCGGCGGCACGTTCTTTTGTCTTCCACACCGGCTAACCTCTTCACACATGCGGAAATTTGCATATCTTCTCATTCTCTCGATCGGGCTCGTCGCCTGCTCGTCGGGCACCGACACGCTCGCCACCGGTATCCGGGCCGTCGCGGCAACCGAGGCCCAGGCGGTCATCGACGCGGCGCCGACCGATCTGGTGGTCCTCGATGTGCGGACCCCGGAGGAATTCGGCGAGGGGCATCTCGCCAACGCCGTGAACATCGACTTCTACGCGGGCGATTTCTCCGACCAGCTGGCGGCGCTCGACCCTGAGACGCCCTATGTGCTCTACTGTCGGTCGGGCAATCGGAGCGGCACGACGGCCGAGATGATGGAGGAGCTCGGGTTCGCCGACGTCGCCGAGGTCGACGGCGGTATCCTCGCATGGGAGCAAGCCGGGCTCCCGATCACGCGCTGATACCCGGCCTCGGCCGGTACTCTCGTCTCCGTGCTCGCCGCCATCAGCTATCCGCCGATACCGATCTGGGACATCGGCCCACTCCAGTTCTCGTTGCATGGGCTGTTCGCCGCAATCGGGTTCATCATCGGTGGGTGGCTCGCCACGCTCGAGCTCGATCGGCGCGGCTACGACACGGCCGCCTATCAATCCGTCCTGACCTGGGCGATCTTCGGTGCCATCCTCGGAGCCCGTTACTTCACATCGCCGGCGCAGATCATCGACGGAGCCCCGTTGTCCGAGGTGTTGAACCCGATCCGGGGAAACTTCTCGATCATGGGTGGCTTCGCCGGCGGCATCCTCGCCGGCTGGTGGCGAATGCGAAAGGTGGGGCTTCCCCGACCGGCGGTGTTCGATGCGTCGGCGTTCGGGCTGGCGATCGGCACCGTCGTGGGTCGGATCGGCGACCTGGCCATCGTCGAGCATCTCGGCACCGCCACCACCGTGCCATGGGGCTACGGGATCCGTCCCGGGTACGACGTGGCCCCCCAACACGATCTTCTCGAGTGCTCGACCGCCGAGGCGCTACCCAACGGGTTGTGCCCCATCCCCGGGACGACGGATCCCGGCGTGTATCACCATGTCGCGGCGTACGACCTGATCGGGGCAGTCCTGACGCTCGGCGTCTTGTACGTCCTTTCGCGACGGGTCGAGCTGCGCTACGGCCAGCTGTTCTCGATCTGGGTCGTCTGGTACGGCCTCCAGCGCTTCGTGCTCGACTTCCTGCGATTCGGGAATGGCGATGCCACGGTGGGCTCTTTCACCTGGAATCAGATCTCGGGGTTGGGAGCTGCTGTTCTCGGGGTTGGGCTCTTCATCTGGTCCCGCCGCCGGCCCGTGGTGTCCGACGACGCAGACAGGGCTGCCAACCAGGCGAGGCTCGAGGTGGCCACCCATCCATCGCCCGGCTGATCATCCGACGGGCGTCGGCGGTGCCTCCGGATGTGCCGACGTCGGTTCGCCCCCTTCGTCGGTGAGGTCTCGCCGGATCCGCTCGAACTCGTCAACGCGGAGTCGGACCGTTCCGAGCTCAGCCGTTCTTCTGATCCCTCCATGCCAGCCAGTCCGCAACCGGCGCCAGGTCATACCCCGGGCCGTTGAGCCCGATCGTGAACTGCCGGGCACCGAGGTCGTACAAGGTGTCCGCAGTCTCGATCTTGTCGGCCTCGACACCCACCGACCTCTCGATGGCCGCAGCATCGGTCCCTTCCTTCTCGCACCACTCGTCGAGGATCCTGGACTTCCGTCCGAAGGTGTCCGGGTCGCCGAAGCTGTGCCAGATGTCGGCATGTCGCGCCGTGTAGCGCAACGTCTTCTTCTCGCCTCCGCCGCCGATGAGGATGGGGATGTTGCGCGTCGGTGGCGGGTCGAGCTTGGAGAGCCTGGACTCGATGCGGGGCAGCGCCTGCTCGAGGTCGGCGAGGCGCAATCCGGCCGTGCCGAAGTCGTAGCCGTATTCGTCGTAGTCCTTCTCGAACCATCCGGCCCCGATGCCGAGGATCAGCCGCCCGTCTGAAGCGTGGTCGACTGTGCGTGCCATGTCTGCGAGCAGCTCTGGGTTTCGGTAGCTGTTGCAGGTCACGAGGGCGCCGATCTCGACCCGATCCGTGATCTCCGCCCACGAACCGAGCATGGTCCAGCACTCGAAGTGCTTGCCCACGTTGCTGTCGGGCGAGCCTCCGTACAGCGGGAAGAAGTGGTCCCAGTTGTAGACGATGTCGGCGCCCATTTCTTCGGCGGCGACCACCGCCCTTCGGATGTCTGCGTACTCGGCGTGCTGGGGATGGAGCTGAACCCCGATCCGGACGGGTCTGTTCATGGGCGTTTCCTCCTTCGATGAAAGTTCTGCAGACGAACCTAGTGTTGCGAGCGAACAAGGAGCATCTGGAATGGTCGACTGGGACGGCGAGATCGGGCACAAGATTCTGACCCGTCTCCAACGGGACCACCTCGTCTGGCTGACGACAGTCGGGCCCGAAGGTGCGCCGTATCCGTCGCTCGTGTGGTTCTGGTGGTCGGGCGACGAGGTGCTGGTGTACTCGATGAGTTCACTGCGTATTTCGAACATCGAGGCCAACCCTCGGGTGGCACTCAACTTCAACTCCGATGATCGTGGTGGCAGCGTGGCGGTGGTTGCGGGCCAGGCCCGTGTCGATCGCTCCCACCCGGGCGCATCCGGCCACGCCGCGTACGTGGAGAAGTACCGGGAGCGGATCGAGAATGGGCTGGGCATCTCGATCGAGGCGTTCTCGCAGCGATATCACGTGCCGGTGTTGATCCGACCCGGTCGGGGCTGGGCTTGGTGAGGCATGTTCGGCGTGTCCTGATCGCTGCGGTGGCGGTCGGCGCGACGGCATGGGCTGCAGCGCTCTCCTACATCGTGGCCCGAAACGAGTGGCCCTCACCGGCGGCTTCCGACGCCGTGGTGGTCCTCGGCACGAGCTCGATCGCACGCGGTGGCCCGAACCCCTGCATGGCCACACGGGTTCGGGAGGGGGTCCGGCTCGTCCAACGAGGCCTCGCCCCGGTGATGGTGGTGTCGGGTGGATTCGACCCTCGCGACGGTCTGATCGAAGCTGAGACGATGCGTGCCATCGCCCTCGATCTCGGTCTGTCCGATGAGGCGATCCTGGTCGAGGACCAGGCGACGTCGACCATCGAGAACCTGACGTTTTCGCTGAGGTTGCTCGGAGATGTCGAACGGCCCAGGGTGCTCGTTGTGACCGAGCCGTTCCATCTCCCGCGGGCGGTCTTCGCAGCCGAGCGCCTGGGTATCGACGCGGTCCCCGCGCCTACAACTGGCTGTCCGGGGCGGGATCTCCGGTGGATGGTCCGCGAGCCCGCTGCGCTCCTCTGGTATCGGTGGAAGCTCCGATAGACGGCGGACTCAGAGCCCGCGTTCCGTGTCGGTGATGAGCTCGTCGACCACCGCTCGCAGCGCTTCGCCCGTGTCGGCGCCTGCATCGACGGCGGCTTCGAAGATGGCGATCTGACGCTTCGCCGACGTGCCATGGCGGGCGATGGTACGGATGTGCTCGATCTCATCGACGCACCCCAGGATCTCCGCATCCGGCTGCACGAGGAAGGCGAGTTCATCGGCGAGCTCCGTGAACGGGATGAGTGCCGACTGCCCGAAGTCCATCAGGCTGCCTTCGACGCCGTAGCGCTGAGCCCGCCACAGATTCTCGGCCACCAGCATGTTGGCGTACCGACGCCAGCGTTGGTTCTCCCTGCGCAACCGGTAGAGCATGTGGAGGATGCAGCGGTAGAGCGAGGCGATCGCAATGGCGTCCTCCCAGCGAGTGCAGATGTCGCACACGCGGAGCTCGAGCGTCGGGTATCGGCCCGATGGCCGGATGTCCCACCAGATCTTCGATGCGTCTTCGATCAGACCGGCGCTGACGAGGACATCGACGTGACGCTCGTACTCTGCATGTGACTCGAAGTGCTCCGGGAGCCCGGTGCGTGGCAGCGTGCGGAAGACGTTCATGCGGTAGCTCTTGAGGCCGGTGTTGTGAGTGCCCCAGAAGGGCGACGACGTCGACAACGCCAAGAGATGCGGCAAGAAGTAGGTGGCCTGATTCATCAGATCGATTCGCATCTCGGGGTCCTCGATCGCCACGTGGACATGCATCCCGCAGATCACCATCCGCCGGCCTACGACGGCGAGGTCCTGGGCGAGCATCAGGTAGCGGTCCTGGTCGGTGGGTTCCTGCTCCCACCAGAGCGCAAACGGGTGGGTGGAGGCGGCGATGATGGCGTTGTCGAATTCGGCTGCGGTCTCGACGACCGCTCTTCGCTTGTCGATGAGATCATCACGAAGGTCGCCGGTGCTGGAGTGGGGTCTCGTGGCGATCTCGATCTGTGCTTTGAGGAGTTCGGGCATCACCGCCGAGCCGAGACGCCGATGAGCCGCTTGCCACAGGTTCGGGCTCGGCGATGACACGAGGTTGCGGGTCGTGCGATCGACCAGGAGATACTCCTCCTCGACGCCGATCGTGAACGACGGTGGGGTCACGCTTGCCACCCCGGAACCATACCGGGTGCCCTCCGTCGGGGCTCAGCCATCGAGCACCTGCCGGGCGGTGGCTTGGCGGGAGCGGTCGGCGTCTTCCCTCACGTGGCACCCCTCGAGGTGGTCGTTGACGAGTCCCGTCGCCTGCATGAATGCGTACAGGGTCGTCGGCCCGACGAATGTCCACCCGCGACGTTTCAGGGTCTTCGACAGCTCGGTGGAGACCGGGGTTGTGGAAGGGATCTGCGTGGGCGCCGGCGAATCCAGGTCCGCGAATCGCCAGAAGAAGACAGCGAGCGACCCCTGCTCCTCGATCAGGTCGAGTGCCTTCCGGGCGTTGTTGATGGTGGAACGGATCTTGCCGGCGTGGCGAACGATCCCGGCGTCGTCGAGCAGTCGCTCCACGTCGCTCTCGTCGAATCTGGCCACGGACACGGGATCGAAGTCCGCAAATGCCTTTCGGAAGTGCTCACGCTTCCTGAGAATCGTCAGCCACGACAAACCGGCCTGAAAACCTTCGAGGCAGATCTTTTCCAGGAGCCGACGGTCCTCGGCGGCTCCGAAGCCCCATTCGCGATCGTGGTATCCGATGTAATCCGGAGTCGAGGCTCCCCACCAGCAGCGGGGTGATCCGTCGGGGCCGACGATCAGTTCCATGAGGGCGAACCGTAGCGGGGCGCCCGCTCCCTCCTGACGCCCGTCGTCGGGGTGACGGCACCAGGAGCGAGTCGGCCACGCAAGCCGCACGACGCATGACGCACGACCCACGACCCACGACGCAAGACGCATGACGCAAGACGCAAAGGACGCCTTACAGGCGCCCTCGACCGGCCGACTGGAGATCCATGAGACATTGGGTCGAATCACACGGGCATTACTTGACCCGGAACGAAGTCGCCGAGCTCACAGGGCTGGGTGTGGCAGAAGTCGCAGGCAACCCTGCCTTCGTGGCGTGGCCCGGATGGAGCACCGAAGAGACCTACCCGGCCGCCCAGTTCCACGGGGATGGGCAGCCGACCCCAGGGGTCGGAGATCTCCTGACGGCGCTCGGGGACGAGGCCGATCTCGGCGATCTCATCGCATTCCTCACTACGTCGCTTCCTGCGCTCGGTGGCCAGACGCCCTTCGGTTGGCTCCAGGCAGGCGGCGAGGTCCACCGGGTCATCAAACAGGCCGGCCGCTGAGCCTTCAGACGAGACGCACCAGCGCCGTTGTCGCCGCTGCCACGAGCACCACGACGATGAAGCTGGCCCCCCGCCACAGGGCGATCGAGGCGGCGACCAATCCTGCAATCCGTGCGTCCGCCTGAAACCGGCCGGCGGTGACGAACGCGCTCGTCATCACGAGCGCGGCGAGCAGTGGACCAGGGATGAGCGCTGCCAGCCGCTCCACGGCGGGAGGCAGGCGCCGACCGCCGAAGAGAAGTGGCCCCGCCGCCTTGAAGGCATAGCTCAGCACACCGAGACCGAGGAACGTCCACGTGGCTCGGCTCACCGTCGCTTCACCCCGGCGAATACTCCGAGCGCGGCGGCGATGATCGGGATGCCCGGAGGTGCGACGGGTACCAAGACGGCGGCGATTGCCAGTCCTGCGACCACGGCCCGCATCTGGAGCCTGTCCCGCAGCCTCGGCCAGAGCAGAGCCATGAAGGCTGCCGGGATCGTGGCGTCCAGACCCCAACGCTCGACGAGGCCGTCCGCTGATGCGAGGACGGCCGCGCCGAAGAGCGTGGATGCGTTCCACAGTACGAACACCGACAGGCCGCCTGCGAGATAGCCGAAGCGGCGGAGCTCCATGTCGTCGGTGCTGACAGCCACCGCAGTCGACTCGTCGATCATCAGCTGCGATGCCAGCGCCCGCCACCACCAGGGGCCGGTCAAGGCAGGTGCGAGGAGAAGCCCGAAGGCAAGCGACCGCAGATTCAGCAGTCCACCTGCGGCGATGGCCGACGCCACCGCACCGCCGTCGGCGAGAACGCCCACGGCCGCGAACTGTGCGCTGCCGCCGAACACGACGGTCGAAAACCCCAAAGCCTCCCACCACCCGAGCCCTGCCTGGGCGCATGCCACCCCGAATGCGACGCCGAATGGCGTGGTCGAAACCCCGATCCAGAAGCCCGCGCGCAGGAGTTCCCGTCTGGTGGTGTCGGCGGCCGGCATGAGCGCCACTGTAAGGGTGCAGACGCACGACCCCGTGACCTCCGGTCGTGTCCGTGCCATTCCGCCGGCTTGGCACCCGGGCGTCACCTACCCCCCTGGTGGCTCTGCCTCGCACCGCCAATGGGCCGCGCTCAGATACTCGTCTGGATCGATCGGTGGGGTCTCGTTGGAGGGATTGGATGACCGGAGTTGCCTCGAGCAGCGGCGGATCATCGGCAATCGCATCGTCGGAGCCACCACCATGGACACCTCTGAACAACCGCGAAACTCAAGCACGACAGCTACAGATACGTCGACCTGCGCCCGTAGATTGAGCGTATGCAAGCCACCGATACCAACATCGCCGCCCCGCCGCAGGCCGAGCCAGGGCCGGCACCGGCTGCGGGCGCAATCGGTGTTGCGGTCGCCCTCGCCGTCTCCGAGCTGGTTGCCGGTGTCGTCGACACTGTCCCCTCTCTGGTGGAGGGCATCGCAGTCTTCGTCATCGACACCGTGCCCAAGCCGATCAAGGAATGGGCGATAGCCACCTTCGGAACCGCGGACAAGCTCGTGCTGGCAATCGGAATCATCGTCGTCGCGCTCGGGCTGGGTGCAGTCATCGGCGGCCGATCCACGGCCGTGCGTGCGGGCGTCTTCGGAGGGTTTGGCCTGGTCGGCGCGCTGGCCGCTGCCAGGAGCTCCCAGGTATCTCTCGCTCCGGCTCTGGCGAACGGCGTCGCTGCCGCCGCGGTCGGATATGCGGTGCTTGCGTGGCTCCGCCGTCCTCGCGTGGAGCTGGATCCGTCGAGAAGGGCTTTTCTCGGTCGTGCAGGAGCGTTGACGGCTCTCGCAGTCGTCGCAGCGGCCGGAGGCAGGTATCTCTCCGAGCGGACGAGGGTGATGCTGGCCCGACGGGACGAGGTCGTGCTGCCGGCACCAGTGGAGACGGTCGAGGCCGTGCAGGCGTCGCAGCGGCTGGATGTACCGGACATCAGCCCAATCGTCACCCCCAACGCCGACTTCTACCGGATCGACACCGCGCCGCTGTCGGTGCCGCAGGTCAACCTGGTGGATTGGCGCCTGCGACTCACGGGCATGGTGGATCGTGAGGTGGATCTCAGCTACGACGACCTCCTCGACATGCCGCTCGTGGAGCGGTACGTGACCATCAGCTGTGTCTCGAACGAGGTCGGTGGTCGGCTGATCGGAACCGCCAAATGGTTGGGAGTGCCCCTGTCGACGGTGATCGACATGGCCGGCGTCGGCGAGGGCGCCCAGCAGGTCGTGGGCCGATCGGTCGACGACTTCACGGTCGGGTTCCCGGTGGACGCCGTCTACGACGGACGCGAGGCTCTGCTCGCCGTGGGGATGAACGGTGAGCCGCTGCCGTTCGAGCACGGATTCCCGGCGCGCCTGGTCGTGTCCGGCCTGTACGGATACGTGTCGGCGACCAAGTGGCTGTCCGAGATCGAGCTCACCACCTGGGACGGCTTTGATGCCTATTGGATTCCGCGGGGTTGGTCGAAAGAGGCGCCGATCAAGACACAGTCGAGGATCGACACGCCGCGCGGCCAAGCGTCCGCGGGGCCACGCGCCATCGCCGGAGTGGCATGGGCGCCGAATCGAGGCATATCCAAGGTGGAGGTTCGGATCGACGAAGGAGACTGGATCGACGCCGAGCTCTCCGAGCCCCTCTCCGAGGACACGTGGCGTCAATGGAATGTTCCCTGGGATCCGACACCAGGGTCCTACACCCTTCAGGTGCGGGCGACCGATGGGAACGGTGATCTGCAGACAGAGGACCTGGCACCGCCTGCCCCGGACGGTGCCACCGGGTACCACACCGTCCGGGTCAGCATCGCCTGATCACACACCGGCTCGCTGGGGCTAGCGGGGCAACGGTTCGTGGTCACAGGTGCCGGGTTGGGGCCTGGCGACTGATCCTGTGGTCGTTGGCGACCAGCGGCGGCCGGCCACCATGACCCCACCGAACCGCAAGGTCGAGGCACACCCGTCACCCGCGTCGAAACCTCGGGAAGCATTGCAGCAAGGGGCGCCTCCTGTGCATCGAGTCACCAGGCCACGCCGAGTACCCAACCCTGGTCGGTCGTGACCGCCCCGGTGGCCTGCCACTCGCCTTCGCCGTCGACGGGGAGCGACCGGAGCTTGTCTCCGGCAGCCCACCTGGCGTGGGATCCGGCGATCACGCGTCTGTGTGCGTTCACCAACACTGCAGGCGCGCCCAGCCGCCGCAGTGGAGGCACCAGCAGCGCCTCGAGCCGCGACATCGCCACATCCGCTCCCGCCACACCAACGAACACACCATCTACGACGACCGGTCGGCTGAAGGTCATGATGTGTGACTCGGCGCAGGGGAGATCGATGAGGGGTCCGGAAACGAATCGCCTGCCCTCCGTCTTTCCTGCCACGAACCATTCCATGTTGTCGTAGTCGTAGTGGTCCGGCGACGAAGGATCGAGATCGAGGATGAGCGGCTGGTAGCCGGCCTCCCGACCGCGACGCCACCACTCCAGGTACCGCTCCCGGTCGACGAGCGATCCGACGGCCATGACGTACCCGGCGCCGTCGTACTCGGCGACCTGGTCGAGGCTCTTGAAGATCGAGGGTTCCAATGTGGCGAGATCCCCGGTTGAGAAGGCGGCGCCCCGTGCAGCGGTGCCGCGCCAGGCCAGATCCAGCCGATCCGAGAGGATCTCCAGCGGGGCGAACAACTCGTCGATCACCGCTCCGAGGTGTCCGGCACATCGCACCACCTCGGCGGGATCGATGCGAACGGCGGTGCTCATCGTGCGTCCATCAATTCGAGATGGGCGTCGATCAACCAGCGGGTGTTGGCCTCGGCGAGTCGCTCGGCCAACGCGCGGGCAGACCCGGCATCTTCCTGCTCGATCGCCGTGGCGATCCCACGCAGCGCCGCTGCCACAGCGAGCTGCGACCTCGGCTGCGCGGTGGAGACCCACAAGAGCTCTCCGGCTTCACCCTGAAGGCGCAGTTGTGCGCGGGTCAGACGCTCGGACTGGGATGCGAGCGCCGTCTCGATGTGGAAGCGGCTGTGGGCTCGGGCACGCTCGGGGCGGGAACCGGCCCGTTCCAGCTGCTGTGCGAACTGCCTGAGATGGACCAGGTTGCTGTCGCTGGATCGGATGGCGGCGAGACGAGCGGCGGTGGAGGCCACCGCCGCCTGCTCGTCGCCCATGTCCCGGAGCGAGGTCACCGTAAGGCTCCGAAGCCGATCGATGAGCGCAGCCTCGGGCGCATTGATCGGCCCCACCACGAACGACCCTCCATGGCGCCCGCGTCGGGTCTCCACGAGCCCCTCCTGTCGGAGTGTGGCGAGCGCCTCCCGCAGGGTGACGGTCGAAACCCCCAACCGGGGTGCCAGGGCCGCCTCGCTGGGAAGCTGTTGGCCGGGGGCCAGGATGCCCAGACCGATCGCCTCACGTACGCGTGTCGTCACCGCCTCGGCGAGGCCGGCGCCGCCCACAGGCGGCAAGAGCGGGTGCAGCGTGTCTCTGTGGTGGCCGGCCATGAGATCGACGATACCGACCGACGGAAATCCCCGCGGCGAAACCGACACGGCGCCCAAACATATAGTTCAATAGGTTTGGCGTCGACGGGTGGTTTGGGTGGTTCGATCGACTGACGTGGCCGTGAGCTTCCAAGGCGTGGGTAAGTCCTACGGCCCGGTTGCGGCGGTGGACGGGGTCGACCTGGAGATACGGGACGGCGAGTTCTTCTCGATGTTGGGCCCTTCGGGGTCGGGGAAGACCACTTGTCTTCGGCTGATCGCCGGCTTCGAGACTCCCTCTGCCGGCCGCATCCTGCTCCATGGGAGTGACGTGTCGAGCCTCCCTCCGTATGAGCGTGACGTCAATACGGTGTTCCAGGACTACGCCCTGTTTCCACACATGACGGTGGCAGAAAACGTGGCGTACGGACTGATGGTGAAGAAGGTCGACCCCGGTGAGCGCGTCCGCCGCGTCGAAGAGGCGCTGGAGCTGGTCCACCTCGAGGCCCTGGAGCGCGCCGCCCCACCGAGCTGTCCGGAGGTCAGCGCCAGCGGGTGGCGCTCGCCCGGGCCCTGGTCAACGAGCCCTCGGTCCTGTTGCTCGACGAGCCACTCGGAGCACTCGACCTGAAGCTCCGACAGGCGATGCAGATCGAGCTCAAGGCGCTGCAGCGCCAGGTGGGCCTCACCTTCGTCTTCGTGACGCACGACCAGGAAGAGGCCCTGACGATGAGCGATCGGATCGCCGTCTTCAACCACGGACGGATCGAGCAGGTCGGCACACCGGCCGAGGTCTATGAGAGCCCCGCCAACACCTTCGTTGCCGGGTTCGTCGGAACCTCGAACCTGATCACCGGCGCTCTGGCGGTTCGGCTTCGCGGTCGCCCGGACCCCTTCACCGTCCGTCCCGAGAAGATCTCGATCGGTTCCGAACCGACGGCCGCGTGCCAGGTCCATGGCACCGTCGCACAGGCCGAGTACCTGGGAATGTTCTCGCGGTACCGCGTCGAGGTGGACGGTGAGTGGCTGATCGTGGTTGCTCAGAACGTCGATGTCGATCACGGGCAGCTGCACCGGATGGTCGGCACCACGGTCACGTTGTCATGGACAGAGGGTTCGTGCCGCCCGGTCGCCATCGAGACGACGGGCGGCACCGACGAGGAAATGCCGGTCTCGACCGGCCGTTGAACCAACGGGAGGACCGATGAGAAGCAGTAGGGCGGGGATGGCGTGGGCGGTGTGCCTGGCGCTGGTACTTCTGGCGTGCGGTGGTGACGCCACCGATGGGACCGCCGACGGGGGAGGCGGGACGATCACCGAGGTCGGCGATGGGGAGGGCGCCCTCAGCATCGTCGCCTGGGCCGGGTACGTCGAGGACGGCTCCACCGACACGAACTACGACTGGGTCAGCCAGTACGAAACGGACACTGGCTGCCAGGTGACCGTCAAGACGGCCGGAACCTCCGACGAGATGGTTGCCCTGATGACGGGCTCCGACGAGTTCGATCTGGTCACGGCATCTGGAGACGCCAGCCTCCGCCTCATCTCGGGAGGCACGGTGCGGGAGATCGACACCGGCCTGATCCCGAGCTGGGACACCGTAGACGACCGCCTCCAGGACGCGCCGTGGCACACCGTCGACGGAAAGCACTACGGAACCCCGTACCAGTGGGGAGCCAACGTGCTCGCCTACAACACCGACGTGTTCGGGGACACGCCACCCGACTCGTGGAGCGTGGTGTTCGAAGAGACGACGCTTCCCGACGGTGAGACCAATGCCGGCCGGGTTCAGGCGTATGACGGTCCGATCTACGTGGCGGATGCTGCGCTGTATCTGCAGGCGACACAGCCCGAACTGGGCATCGAGGACCCGTATCAACTCACCCAGGAACAGTACGACGCCGCGCTGAACCTGCTCAGGGGCCAGCGGCAGCTCGTCGGGCGATACTGGCACGATGCCTTCGTCCAGATCGACGACTTCACCAACGAGGGTGTCGCCGCATCATCCAGTTGGCCCTTCCAGGTGAACGTTCTGGTGGCCGGGGGTGCGCCGATCTCGTCGGTCGTGCCCAACGAGGGTGCCACCGGCTGGGCCGACACGACGATGATGCACGCCAACGCTCCACATCCGAACTGTGCCTACAAATGGATGGAGTGGTCGCTGAACCCCAAGGTGCAAGGCGACCTCGCCTCTTGGTTCGGATCGGTGCCGTCGGTTCCAGCCGCGTGCGACGGCAATGACCTGCTCGGAGCCGATGGCTGTACCACCAACGGCTTCGACGAATTCGACCAGATACGGTTCTGGAAGACGCCGACCGAGGACTGCAACGGCACCGGGGGGACGTGTGTCCCGTACTACAAGTGGGTCACGGACTATCTGGCCGTCATCGGCGGACGGTGAGACGAAGGCCGGGGCAGGGCGATCATGCTCCGCCCCGGCCTTCGACATCCATCCGGTCTGACGGGCTGAACATGATGCAGGCACCGAATCGAACGAGCTGGATGCACCGGGCCGCCGTGGCGCTGTATCGCCGGCCGCGCCTGCGCCTCGCGCTCCTGGTGGCACTCCCAGCGCTGTGGCTCGTCGGCGTGTACGGGGGGAGCGTGCTGTCGCTCCTGGCTCAGAGCTTCTTCCGGCTCGATCCGTTCGCCGGGACCATCGATCGAACTCCCACATTCCAGACGTGGCGCCAGGTCTTCACGGACGCAAACATGGCCGTGGCGGGACGGACCATCGGCATGGCCGGAGCCGTGACGCTGGCGGCGGTGGCACTCGGATTCCCTCTGGCCTACTACATCGCCCGGTACACGTCCGGAAGACGCAAGTCTGCGCTCGTCCTGGCCGTCCTCCTGCCCCTGTGGTCGTCGTACCTGGTGAGGGTGTACGCCTGGAAGCTGATACTGGCGGCCGAGGGCATCATCAGCTGGTTCTTCGATCTCTTCGGGCTGACACCCGTGCTCGAGGGCGTGCTGTCACTGCCTGTGATCGGAGGACCGTCGCTCTCCACATCGTCGCTGGGCCAGTTCATCGTGTTCCTCTACATCTGGCTGCCGTACATGGTCCTCCCGATTCAGGCGGCGGTGGAGCGCGTTCCCCGATCCTTCCTCGAGGCATCGGCCGATCTGGGAGCTCAGCCGTCGACGACGTTCCGTCAGATCGTGTGGCCGCTGGCCCTGCCAGGGGTGGCCGCCGGTTCGATATTCACCTTCTCACTGACGCTGGGTGACTACATCATCCCGACCGTGATCGGAGACTCGAGCCCGTTCATCGGGCTGGCGATCTACTCTCAGCAGGGCGTCGCCGGCAACCTGCCACTGGCCGCGGCGTTGTCCTTCATCCCGGTTGGCGTGATGGTGCTCTACCTCACAGGCGCCCGAAAGCTCGGCGCATTCGAGGCCTTGTGAAACCTCGAGGGCGCACACTCGGATTCGTCGCCGGATCCGTCCTGGTCTATCTGCACCTGCCCATACTGTTCGTGTTCCTCTACGCCTTCAGCACCGAGGACGCCGCGTTCACGTTCCCCCCACCCGGTCTGACGACCCGCTGGTTCACGGTCGCCGCCCAGAACCCCGACATCCGGGGGGCGCTCGGGCTGTCGCTGTCGGTGGCTGCCGTTGCGACGACCATCGCTCTGGTCCTCGGGACCCTCGCTGCGGGCGCGATCTGGCGATCGCGATTCTTCGGCCGCGAAGTCCTCTCCCTGTTCATCGTCCTCCCAATCGCCCTCCCCGGGATCATCACGGGGATCGCGCTGAGGTCGGCCATCAACCTCTCGGAGATCCCATTCTCGTTCTGGACCCTCGTGATCGGGCATGCGACGTTCTGCGTCGCCGTGGCCTACAACAACGTGATCGCTCGGATGCGCCGTACCTCACCATCGATGCTCGAGGCTTCGATGGACCTCGGAGCCCGAGGCTGGCAGACGTTCAGGTACGTCCTCCTCCCCCAGCTGGGTTCGGCGATCGTCACCGGCGGGATGCTGGCCTTCGCCCTCAGTTTCGACGAGATCATCGTGACCACGTTCACGGCGGGGAACCAGCAGACGCTTCCCATCTGGATCTTCTCATCGTTGGTACGGCCTCGAAATCGGCCGGTGACCAACGTCGTGGCGCTGCTCGTGGTGGTCATCACCTTCATCCCGATCATCCTCAGCCAACGGCTCGCCGCTCGATCAGAGGAACGGACCTGACCCAAGGAGAAGGCAATGAGACAATTCCGCAACTTCGTCGATGGCCGGTACGTCGACGCGACCGACGGGCGCACTTCGCCACTGATCAACCCCGCCACCGGCACGGAGTACGCCGTCGCCGCTCTCTCCGGTCCGGAGGACGTGGACCGGGCGATGCGGGCCGCCGAGGAGGCGTTCCCGACGTGGCGGGACGTCACGCCGAGCGAGCGATCACTGGCGCTGATCCGCATCGCCGACGCCGTCGAGGCCCGGGCCGACGAGCTCGTCGCGCTGGAGGTGGAGAACACGGGCAAACCCTTCCACCTCACGCAGAGTGAAGAGATCCCACCGATGGCCGACCAGATCCGCTTCTTCGCCGGGGCAGCCCGCCACCTGGAGGGCCGGGCCGCCGCCGAGTACATGGCCGGCATGACTTCGTTCGTGCGAAGAGAGCCGGTTGGCGTGTGTGCACAGGTGGCGCCGTGGAACTACCCGATGATGATGGCCGTGTGGAAGTTCGCCCCGGCCATAGCCGCCGGAAACACCGTGGTGCTCAAGCCGAGCGACACCACCCCCGCCACCACCACCCTCCTCGCCGAGATCGCAGCCGAGTTCCTGCCGCCAGGAGTCCTCAACGTGATCTGCGGCGACCGCACCACCGGCCGGTTGATGGTGGATCACGAGATCCCGGCGATGGTGTCCATCACCGGATCGGTTCGAGCCGGCATGGAAGTTGCAGGCGTGGCGGCGACAAAGCTCAAACGGGTTCATCTGGAGCTGGGCGGAAAGGCGCCCGTCGTGATCTTCGACGACGCCGACCTGGAGGCCGCTGCGGAAGGAATCGCCGTGGCGGGGTTCTTCAACGCTGGGCAGGACTGCACCGCCGCCACCAGGGTTCTGGCAGCGCCTGCGATCTACGACGACTTCGTCGCCGCTCTCGCCGAACAAGCGAAGGCGACCAGGACGGGTGCTCCCGACGACGAGGACGTCCTGTTCGGCCCCGTGAACAACACGGACCAGTACGAGCGGGTGAGCGGGTTCGTGGAGCGGACGCCATCGCATGGGCGCGTCGTGGCCGGGGGGTCGAAGATCGATGGATCGGGGTTCTTCTACCAGCCGACGGTGGTCGCCGACCTTCGCCAGGACGACGAGATGATCCAGAACGAGGTCTTCGGTCCGGTCATCACCGTGCAACGCTTCGCCGACGAGGACGAGGCCATCCGTTGGGCCAACGGTGTCGAGTACGGCTTGGCGTCGAGCGTGTGGACGAAGGACTTCGGACGAGCGATGCGAATGTCGAAGCAACTCGACTTCGGATGCGTGTGGATCAACACGCACATCCCTCTCGTGGCGGAGATGCCTCATGGCGGATACAAGAGATCCGGATACGGCAAGGATCTCTCGGTGTATTCGTTCGACGACTACACCCGTATCAAGCACGTCATGGCCAACCTCGACAGCTGACGGACGGAGCGCTCGTCTCGCCGGTGGCCATACGAGTCGATCCGTTCGATGGTTCGCCGACCAGAGAGCCATGATCTGAGAGGTCATGACGGACAACGGGAAGAGAGTTCGTGGCGCGACAGGTCGGTGACCACCTCCGATCGGTCGACGTCACCCACCACCGGACCCCACCGAGATCTCCCGATGACAACGCCGTGATAGAACGGTTCCACCAGCTTCGAGCCCAACCCGACGCCTGGCTCGCCCACCCCCGACAGCACCTTCGACCAGAAGCGACAATCATCATGCACACACAGGACCTGTGTCCACCCGAGGCCGGCGATCCCTAGTGTCCGACGATGCGTCACCGGCCGATGGATGTGGGGATAGGGGTCGGGAGCGGCCCGCCGCTCCGGCGAACACACGCAATGGTCCAGGTCGCCCGCGCCCTGGGTCTCACGTCGGTGTGGGTCGTCGATCACCTGACCGGCTTCTTCCCGCGAGACATGTGGGACAGCCGGTTCACATGGCTCTCGCGCCGGGGCGGTTCCCCTGATGCATTCTTCGAGTGGCAGACCTTGGCCGGGCATCTCGCCTCTCGAGCCGGGCGCCTCCAGTTGGGTGTCGGCGTCACGGAGGCGATCCGGCGGCACCCGGTGGTCTTGGCACAAGCTGCGCTCACCCTGAGCCACCTGACGCTTCGCCCACCCATCCTCGGCATCGGTTCGGGCGAAGCAGAGAACGTGACGCCGTACGGGCTGTCGTTCGATCGTCCGGTCTCGCGGCTCGAAGAGGCGCTCCAGGTTCTCCGGATGTGTTTCGCAGGGAGCCGTGCCATGTCGTTCGACGGCGACTTCTTCACATTGGACGGGGCGTCGCTGGACCTTCCGCCGGGCGTCGGGGGGATGCCTCAGATCTGGCTCGGGGCGCACGGTCCCCGGATGCTCCGACTGACCGGTCGGTATGCCGACGGGTGGCTTCCGGCGATCCCCATGTCGGCGGAGGACTACGCCGGGTCTCTCGGCGTGATTCACGCCTCAGCCGTGGAGCACGGGCGTGAGCCCTCGAGCATCGTGCCGGCGATGACGGTGCCCTACCTGGTGGGAAGAAACGCCGCCGATGTCGACCTCCAACTCCATCATCCTGCGGTGCGCTTCCTCGCGTTGCTCGCGCCCGATCGTATGTGGCAGCAGGCTGGATTCCGGCACCCGCTTGGGGAGGGTTTCGGCGGGATGGCCGAGTTCGTCCCGGATCGCTACGACCGTTCCGATCTCGAGGATGCCATCGATGCCGTCCCAGGCGAGCTCTTGAGGCAGCGACTCGTGGCAGGGACTCCTGATGAGGTGGTCGGGCGTCTCTGGGAGCTCGGGGAGGCGGGACTCCAACACGTGATTCTGTCTCCGGTGTCGCCGATCGTGTCACGCCGAGCTCTCTTGTTTGCCGCCCGAACGCTGCCATCGATCGTCCGGCGCCTGAAGAGCGGCTGACCTGATCGCAGTGTGCGGTCGCGGTTTCGGGGGCGGCGTCGACGAGATCCACCGACTGATCACGAGTCAAACGTCCAGTGGTTTCCTCCGGTGTCGGTCAACTCTCGGAAGGGTCAGAGTCGGTCGAAGTCGTCGCCCACGCGATTCCGTTCTCGACGTCTTCCACCGCGAGATTGAGCATCCAGCCCGATGTGGAGCCGTCCGACCACAAGAACCACCGCAACTCGTGGATGGCAGTTCCCAGATCGTCTGGGCTCGGTGGCCAGTCCACCGCCGCCAGATGTGTCGCCGCCCACCATGCCCCGAACCTGCCCGCAGCAGCACCACGTCGCCGGCCGTAGACGCCGCCGACCGAACCCGCCCATGCCATCCATTCGAGGGCCTCGGGTGCCGAGATGGGCGCCATCGAGACGACGCGCGGTCCCAATGCGGCGATCGCAGCCGGGGCGTCGCCTTCCACCGCCCGGGTCTCGGATCGGCCGCTCGAGTGCTCCACCCAGGTGGCGGTGAGGAGCCTGAGCGCCTCGGTCGCCTCCGCTTCGTCCGCAGGTGATCCTGGAGTCGACGGCAGCTCCGTCGGTGTCATCCGAATGGGCGATGGACCTGGCTGCTCCACCCGATCGGTCTTGTAGTCGGGGAGGCGATATGCAGGTTCCCACGCCTGGAGCTGCAGCGGGAGCTCGAAGATCTCCGCCTCGACCGTGAGGCCCCGGAGATCCTCCCCTCTGACCACTCTTTCGTGGGCCACCGTCGACCGCCATGGGCCGGGTGGCAGCGCGTCGTCGAGTTCCGCCCAGGTGTGGCTGCTCGCCGCCACCTCCGGGAGGGGTCCGAGCGTGAACCGAGCCGGGCCCTCGGCGACGACACGGGCCGCGATGTCCCCGGGCGCTTCCAGTGCAAGCCTGTACCGGATGTGCTCCTCCACCGCCCAGAGTTGTTTCCCGCGTTCGACGGCGTGCCGGCACAAGATCCGGAGATCTGCCAATGCGTCCCAGTCCCGGGCGGCGCAATGGCCGTCGATCATGCGCTGGAGCGCCGGATAATCGGTGCCCTCGATCGCATCGCGGGTTGCCGTGTCGGTCACGGGCGATCGCCCAACGCAACCGGGAGCGTGGGCTGCGACGCCCAATCGCTCCACGATCCGGGATACAGCCGGGCGCCGGGAATCCCCGCCAGTTCCATCGCCAAGATGTTGGCGCACGCAGTCACACCACTCCCGCAGTAGACCACCGGGTCACTCCCGACACCCGCAAATCGCTGTGCCAGCACCTCGGCCGGCAGGTGAGTTCCGTCCGGTGCCAGATTCCCGGTGTGAGGGAGGTTGACGGCTCCAGGGATGTGGCCAGGGCGAGCATCGACTGGTTCCACCTCCCCTCGATATCGTTCGGCTGCCCTCGCATCGATGAGCGTGTGGTCGCTGTCGGCCCGGATCTCGGCATTGGTCACCGTGCGGGGCCAGGACGACATCAGGACCGGGTAGGCGACAGGATGCGGCTGCACGAAGGCGTCGTCGACCGGAAGACCAGCGGCGGTCCACGCTTGCCATCCCCCATCGAGGACCCTGACGGACCGATGGCCGAGTGCTCGGAGCATCCACCACATCCGGGCGGCGATGGCTCCGCCGGACGAGTCGTACACGACCACGCGAGATTCGGGATCGATTCCGAGCCGGCCGAGGGTGGCGGCGAAGCGTACGGGGTCGGGAAGCGGATGTCGACCGGGCCCTCCCCGACCACTCAGCTGCGTCTCGAGGTCCACGAACACCGCCCCGGGGATGTGCGAGGCGAGGTATTCCGATCGACCCCGATCGGGCTCACCCAGATACCACCGGGTGTCGAACGCACGGAGCTCCGACGAGCCCAGGAGGTCTGCGAGTCGATCGACCGACACGAGAAGGCTCGAACCTTCTTCGGATACAGGCATGACGTTCTGTCAGCCCGAGGTGTCATTGGTCGGCGATTCATCCGACTGGTCGGGGGCCGGCGCCGTGCCGTCGTCGTTGGTGACGCGCCGGATCTCCTCCCCGAGGTCGTTGAAGGTCTGACCCATGGCCGATGCAAACCCGGCGACGGCATCCTTCACCTGCGACCGAACCTCGGGATCCTTCATCGCCGACCCGATCGAGTCGAACACGGATTGGGCGGCAGTGCCGAGCGTCTTGAACGCCTCACGCACCTCGCTCTCGGATGGTCCCTGGTCGCCCACGACGTCTTGATACCGGTCACGCAACCGGTCGCCGATGTTCGACCAGGTGGCCGCCACTTGGTGCCAGGCCTCGTCGGTGTCTCTAGGATCGTCTTCGTTGTGCTGCTCCACCTTCTCGATGGTACCTATGAGCTCTTCCGTTCGTATTACGGCGTGCCGCCCCGGTCCGCCCCGGACGGTCGTGAAGTGGGTGCCATCAGGGGCATCCTCGATTCGACGCTGGCGTTGCTGCTCGACGACGACGTGACCCACTTCGCCGTCGCCACGGACCAGGTGATCGAGTCGTTCAGGAACGACATGTTCCCCGGCTACAAGACCGGCGAAGGAATCGAACCGGCGCTTTGGGCACAGTTCCCGCTCGCCGACCGCGCCTTCCGCGCCCTCGGCGTGGTGCTGTGGTCGATGGTGGAGTTCGAGGCCGATGATGCGATCGCCACCGCCGCCGCACGCTGGAAGGCCGATGTCGATGGCGTCGTGATCATGACGCCCGACAAGGACCTCATGCAGATGGTCGATGGCGACCGAGTGGTCTCGTTCAATCGCCGCGAGCGAAAGCGTGTCGCCGAACCCGACGTGATCGAGAAGTTCGGCGTCCATCCGGCGTCGATTCCCGACTATCTGGCGCTCGTGGGTGACACGGCTGACGGGGTGCCGGGCTTGCCGGCGTGGGGCGCCAAGTCGGCGTCGACGGTGCTCGCCCGGTATCGACATCTGGAGAGTATCCCTCCGGCGGGTGACGACTGGGATGTGACCGTCCGAGGAGCGGCAAAGCTCGCTACGACGCTGCGGGAGCGAATGGCCGACGCCATGCTGTACCGGGACCTCACCACCCTTCGCCTCGACGTGCCCATCCACGAGACCTTGGACGATCTCCGATGGCGCGGTGTCGTCGGTCCTGAGTTCGAGGCGTTGTGCACGGAGCTGGGTTTCGAGTCGTTGCTCCAACGTGAGATCCCGAGACGTTGATCATGGCCCGGAACGTCGTCGGCGAAGAACTGATGCCGTGTTCGATCGAGCCCCTGACCGGCTTCTACCGTGACGCATGCTGCAACACCGGCCCTGAAGACGTCGGTCGACATGTCGTGTGCGCTGAGATGACGGCCGACTTCTTGGTGTTCTCGGTTGCCGCCGGGAACGACCTCGTCACCCCGATGCCGATGTATGGATTCGCCGGCTTGCGTCCAGGTGATCGGTGGTGCCTGTGCGCCGATCGCTGGCAGGAGGCGCTCGAGGCGGGTATCGCCCCGCCCGTCGTCCTGGCGTCCACCCATGAGTCGGCGCTCGAGGTGTGCCGGCTCGAGGACCTGCAAGCACACGCCCTCTGACATCGATGGCGGGGCACGACCTCATCTCGAAACCGTCCTCGACGTCGCCGGCCCCCGGAGAGCGAGCGCCGCCAGCCAGGAGACCCAGCACTGGTGACCGGCGACCGGACGCTGGAGACCGGAGACTGGTGACTGGGCCCGGTCTCACACCACCTTCGTTCGATACCAATAGCGATGCGAAACCTCGAAGCCGAGGCGCTCGTACATGGACACCGCCGCGGTGTTGTCGGCCATGACCTGGAGGTAGGCGTCGGTGGCGCCATGTTCCACCGCCCAGCCGAGCATCGCCAGGGAGATCCGCGTACCCAGGTTGCGACGGCGCTGGTCTGGCGACACCGCGATGTCGAAGAGGCCAACCCATCCGGTGTCGACCACCGCCAGCCCCACAGCGTGGTCGTCGATTCGGAAGGCTCCGTGCCGAAGGTCGAGTGCGGCAAGGCCCTCGCCGATCTCGGCGATCCTGAGATCCGAGTACTCGCCCAGCCGGGCGAGGGCTTCGAGCCAACCCGGGGTCACAGCCTCGATGAGGGTGGCTTCGGGGACCGATTCACCGGCCACCTTGCCCCGCATCACCAGCGTCTCGACCGAGCGATCGTATCCCCGGGCATAGAGCAGATCGTCGACCACCGCATCCAGAGGCGTCATGCGGAACCTCGACGGTCGATGCCGGCCGGCGTAGCGCCGCTCGACGAGTTCGATGGCGTCGAGCGGCTCCCAGGGCACGATTCCGAACGCGGTGACGGCGTTCATCCTGCGAACCTCGCCACGTCCGAAGGGGACGTGCCAGCCCTGGATGGTCGTGGACTCGACCGCCGGCACTGCCCGAGTCGCCCGGCGTTCTATGTCGAGGATCGCGTTCACGGCCATCTCGCAAGTGCCACCTGTGCGGCATTGCGACCGCACATGCCATGGGCGCCCGCCCCCGGAGGCGTCGACGCCGAGCAGAGATACACGTTGGGAATGGGTGTGGCGTACGGGTTCGCCGAGGGGAATGGGCGAAACACCAGCTGGGAGAAGGTATGTGCGCCTCCGGAGATGTCTCCTCCGACGTAGTTCGGGTTGCGAGCCTCGAATCCGGCGGGGGTCGTGACATGGCGTCCAATCACCAGATCGGTGAAACCCGGGGCGAACTCCTCGAGGCGGCGCTCGATGGTTTCCGTGAAATCGACGTCGGTGCCGTGCGGGACGTGCGCATAGACCCACAACGTGTGTTTGCCCACCGGTGCCCGGCTGGGATCGAACGCGCTCTGTTGGGCCACGAGGATGAACGGGCTGGGGTGCACTTGCCCTCTGTGCGTGGCACGTTCGGCGTCGGCGATGTCGTCGAACGTCCCGGAGAGGTGGATCGTCCCGGCCTCGGCGAGAGCTGCATCGAGCCACGGCATCGGGCCATCGAGTGCATAGTCGATCTTGAACGCTGCAGGCCCATGTCGAAACCGACTCGCCCGTACTGCGTATCGACTGGGAAGCCGATCCTCGGTCATACCCACGAATCCGCTCGGCGAGATGTCCAGCATCGTCGCTGTGTGCGGCGGGAGGTCGGAGAGTCGACGAACGTACCGTCCTGTGTGGATCTCGCCTCCGAGAGAACGGAGATAGGAAGCCATGGCATCGGCGATGGATTGCGACCCTCCCTCGGCCGCCGGCCATCCGAACAGGTGGGCGCCGGCTAGGAGGAACCATCCGAAGCTGGCCGTGAGCGGCCGTTCCAGAGGCAGGAATGCATGGGCGGCGACGCCGGCGAAGAGCGCCGCAGCATCCTCGTTGCCCAGTCGTCGTGCGGCCCAGGAAGCCGGCGGAAGGGCATCGAGACCGAACCGGGCGAGCGCCAGCGGGTGGCGTGGCATGCGGGCCAACGGACCGAAGATGTGCGGTTCGATCTTCGGCCAGGCGTCGATGAGTCTCCGCATGGTCGAGACGTAGGGGGTACCCATGACCGCCGCCGCCTCATCGAGTCGACGGGGGAGCGACACCACGCGGTGGGGTGTGATGCCGTGGGCGAGAGGAACCGCGGGTTGTAGCCACCGCAAACCGTGGTCCTCGAGAGGCAGCGTGCGGTAGAAGGGAGAACCGAGCCCGAACGGATGGATCGCCGCGCAGATGTCATGTCGGAAGCCGGGACGGGTCACCTCTTCTGTGCGTGTGCCACCACCGATGGCATCTGCACCTTCCACCACGAGCACCGATCGGCCGGCCTCGGCCATCGTCACGGCTGCAGCCAGCCCGTTGGGACCCGAGCCGACCACTACGACGTCATATCGTTCCATGACCACATTGTGGCGGCATCGGCGACGGCATTCATTCCGTTTCGATAGGTTGACCCGATGAGCGAGACCGACCGGCTTCACTGGGACGCCCGGTATGGGAATGGCGGCCCCGCTCCGGTGCGCCATCCGAGCCCGCCCCCGCCCGTGTTCGCCCACCTGGAACGGCTCTTTCCCGAAGTTGGCTCGGCGATCGATGTTGCGTGTGGTCGTGGTAAGGCATCCGTCTGGCTCGCCGAGCGGGGATTGGAGGTGTGGGGTATCGATGTCTCGCCGGTCGCGATCGGCCACGCCGGCACACTGGCCGTCGAGTCTGGAGTCTCCGGTCGGTGCCGATTCGATGTCGTCGACCTCGACGACGGCCTGCCGGACGGACCGCCGGTAGACCTCGTCCTCTGCCACCTGTTCCGAGACGCTCGGCTCGATCGACAGATCGTCGACCGTCTGAGGGTCGGTGGCATGCTGGCCATTGCGTGCCTGAGCGAGGTCGACTCTGTTCCCGGGCCATTCCGCGCCAGACGGGGCGAGCTCGTCGAGGCTCTTGCCGAGCTCGAGCTCATCGAGGCGGGTGAGAGCGGTGGTCGGGCGTGGCTGTTGGGTCGGCGATCGGCCGAGTCTCGTCGTCTCGCCTAGTCGGTGCCCAACACGGCGAGGACGGCTGCGATCGAACCCTGCGTCATGCGGGGATGCCCGCAGCATCGACGGGATCAGAGGTCCGAAAAACCACTTGAAGTTGATCGATATGTTCGATAGAATTCGAATAGAGAAGATCAAATAAGAACCGTGCGGCTAGCTTCGGCCAGTGCGACAGAAGTGGGAACTGATGACCCTCAACCAACCGTTACGAACCACCGGAAACCGCCGTCGGCGGTTCGAAGTCGTCGTCCAGCCGTCATTTCTGCACGACGTCCTCCTCTCGATGTGGTCGGCGCTCGGAGCCAACGACAAGGCCGATACCCACGAGCTCGGCAAAGCGATGGTTCACCGATCTCCGGCGGAGCATTCCAGCCGATGTGGTCGAGCAGTTCACCGAATTCGGAGGAGACAGCGGGAAGACTGTGGCTGGGTCTGATAGACCTCATCGCTCACGCGCCCGATCCCGAAGACACCCAAGCCACGCTGCAGTGGCTCGAAACCGCGGAGTGGGAACGACCGGCGTCGGGATCTCGTCGCCGAGTGGTGCTGGGAGGTCGACGCGGTCGATGTCGACGCCGCCCTCGCTGGTGACGCCGACGCCATTGCAGCGATGCGTGGCTTCGATCGAACACGATGATCGCGACGCGATGGAGAGGTGGCTCTCGTACCCCGCCGAGCGGTTTCCGGCGGCACTCGCCTCGGTGTTGCGCAGCTGGTGGCAGAGGTCATGCCGGACGAGACCGCCGAGCTGGACCGAGGCGTATCGATGCTCGCGCGATGCAGTGACACCACTCATCGACATGATGGAACCGAGCGATCTGATCGAGCGAATCACCAACGGAATCGCCTACGACATCCCCCTCGGGATCCGGCGTCTGGTTCTCATTCCGAGCGTCTCTCTTCGCCCGTGGACGCTCACATACGAGGTGGGTGATCGGGTCTACGTTTATTACCCGGTCGCCGACGAGCATCTGGAAGCCGATCCAGGGGCGCCACCGCAATGGCTCGTTCGGCTCCACAAGGCGTTGGGCGACGACAGACGGTTGCGGATGTTGAGGAGGCTGGCCGAAGAGTCCGGCCAGCCTCGCGGACCTGACTGCGGAGGTGGAGCTGGCGAAGTCGACGGTGTTCCACCATGTCGGCGTCCTGCGTGCCGCAGGCCTCGTGAGGGTCCACGTGGGAAGCGGATCCGACAAGAACCCCCTTTACACGCTGCGGAGCGAGACGCTCGCTACCGCCTTCGAGCACACGACCAACTACCTGGAGGTCAGCTCGACCGAGGAGAGAGAAAGCTCATGAACGGAACAAGAGACTTTGGAGCATACGGACAGGCTGCGCAGGCCATGGCGGCGAGCGTTGCTGCCGATGCTCGATACAGAAGTGGACGAGATTTGCCGCCACGGGGACCGTCGGCGTTCCGGCTCCGCACGGGACGCGCCCTGATCCGGGCCGGCTCGGCGCTGATGGGTCGGAGGATTCAGCTTCCCGATCTCGACGTGGTTCAGCCGGCCTGATCTCCGGCGGGTTCGCCCTCGTCATCGGTGATGACGACGTCGAAGCGCTCCATGCAGTCTGCGCATCGGTACGGGAACGAAGTGCCCGGCTCCGGTTCCTCGTCGGGCGGCAGGAATCCGATCAGAGATGCGACGCCACCACAGTCGATGCAAGTGATCTCGGTCGGTACCTTCATACCCCCACCCTACGCGATCCACACGAACATGAGTCCCGGTCGAAAGACCAGGACTCATGTTCTTCGGTCGATGGTCGCAGCGAGCTCAAGTGCCTGCGGCAACCGTCTCGTCGATGGCCGGAGCGAGTTCTTCTGCTTCGGCCATGGGCTTGGTCGTGAGCAGGAGACCTGTGCCGATGACTGCGGCCAGGATGGATCCGGCGAAGATTCCGACCTTCGCCTCGTCGGCGAGAACCTGATCGGTGAATGCCAGGGCGGTGATGAAGAGGGCCACAGTGAATCCGATTCCCGCCATGGACGCCACCCCGACGATGTGTCTCCAACTGGTGGCGGTGGGGAGCTTGGCGAGGCCGGTCTTCACTGCCATCCAGCTGAACAACGAGATGCCGACGGTCTTGCCGACGATGAGCCCAAGCGCCACACCGAGAGCGGGGCGGCTGAGGAGGGCATCGACGATGCTGCCCTCGAACCGAACCCCGGCGTTGACCAACGCAAAGATCGGGATCACGAGGAACGAGCTCCAGAGCGCCAGACGGTGCTCGCCTCGAATGAGTGGAGCGACCGATTCACGAGAGATCTCGGACAGGAGGAGTGCCTCGTGGTCGGCGTGCTCCCGGTCCTCGGCCGTGTCGGCTGTGGCCGGATAGGTGTCGAGGACCTGTCGCGCCTTCCTGTCGAACTCGGTGACCGAATACATCGGCCGGGCCGGGGTCAGAAAGCCGAGCGCGACTCCGGCCAACGTCGCGTGTACGCCGGACTCCAGGAAGAAGTACCAGATCGCGAACGCCAGCGGGATGTAGAACACATGGCTCCGGATGCCGGCACGGCTCGCCGCCCAGACCAGCAACAGCCCCAAGAGGCCGGCGGTCAGCCATGTGAGGTTGAGCTGTTCGGTGTAGAAGATGGCGATCACGAGGATGCCGCCGAGGTCGTCGACGATGGCCAGGGCGAGCAAGAAGATCTTGGCCGCCGACGGAACACGCCTGCCGAGGAGTGAGATCACGCCGAGCGAGAACGCGATGTCTGTCGCCATCGGCACCCCCCACCCTCTGAGGGCGTCTGGATCCCCGGCGTTGAAGCCGGCATAGATCAGGGCCGGGAAGATCATCCCCCCGAGGGCGGCCATCACCGGCAGCATCGCCGACTTCCGGTCCTTCAGCTCGCCGAGGACCAGCTCTCGCTTGATCTCCAGTCCGACCACGAAGAAGAAGATCGCCATGAACCCGTCGTTGACGAGGTGGCTGAGATGCTCCTCGAGGTGAAAGGCCCCGAACTCCAGAGAGAAGTTGGTCTCCAGGAACTCGAAGTAGGTCTCGCCAAAGGCGGCGTTCGCCCACCAGACCGCGACCACCGCCGCGATCAGCATGATCACGCCGGACGCGGCCTCGATCCGCATGAAGTCCTGAATCGGACGCACGAATCGTCTGGGGAGGAACTGGTCGGAATGAATCCACGTCTTGTGGAGCTGCTCCTGCTCGCCTGCCATTGGCTGTTCGACCTCTTCTTCGACTACGACATCAGTGTGTTGCCTGCCGATCGAAGATCGCCACAGGCTGCGATCACCCGCTCGGTCATGCCGGCCTCGGCCTTTTTCATGTACGAGCGGGGGTCGTAGGTCTTCTTGTCGCCCACTTCGCCGTCGACTTTCAGAACTCCCGAATAATTCGTGAACATGTGATCCACGATGGGCCGGGTGAACGCGTATTGGGTGTCGGTGTCGATGTTCATCTTCACCACCCCGTATCCGAGCGTTTCGTGGATCTCCTCCAGCGTCGAGCCGCTGCCGCCGTGGAAGACCAGGTAGTGGCGGCCTTCCTCGCCGTAGGTGGCTTCCATCGCCTCCTGGCCGTCTTTGAGAATGGAGGGGCGAAGCTTCACCGCACCGGGCTTGTAGACGCCGTGGACGTTGCCGAAGACGGCCGCCAACAGGTACCGGCCGCGTTCTCCGGTCCCCAGTACCTCGGCGGTGCGCAACATGTCGGCGGGTGACGTGTACAGCTTGGACTTGTCGATGTCCTCGTGATCCATGGCGTCTTCGACCCCTCCGACGATGCCGATCTCGAGCTCGAGGATGATGTCCGCTGCCGCGCACTCGTCGAGCAGCGCCGAGGCAAGTGCCAGGTTGTCTTCCAGCGGTATGGCGGACGCATCGAGCATGTGGCTCTGGAAGAGCGGGCCTCTGCCTTCGGCCTTGCGCCGGCGCGACATCTCGATGAGGGGACGGATGTAGGAGTCGACCTTGTCCGGTTGGCAATGATCGGTGTGGAGGGCGATGTTCACGGGGTAGCGGTCTGCCACCACGTGGGCGAATTCCGCCAACGCCGACGCCCCGAGGGGCATGTCCTTGTGGCGCAGGCCCGAGAGGAACTCTGCTCCTCCGGTGGAGACCTGAACGATTCCGTCCGACTCGGCCTCGGCGAACCCGTTGAGCGCGGCATGCAGCGACTCGCTGGACGTGACGTTGATGGCAGGAAAGGCGTATCCGCCCTCGCGAGCGGCGTCGAGCATCGCTCGGTAGGTTTCGGGGGTTGCGATCGGCATGTGTGGCTCCTGAGCTCAGTTCCCACGAAGGTAGTCGAACGCCAGAGCTGGGCCGAGTCGAAGGCCTCGAGGAGCACGATGCGGACGAGCGGCCGAAGGAGGATTTGGTGTCCGTCGCCGTCGGGGCCCGGTGCGATGCGGCGCCCGGGTCAAGCTCTGCGAGGTCGCGACCAGACGAACCAGAGGGCGTAGATTCCGACGAATCCGATGATCGTCCGGATGGTGGTGCTTTCGGTCAGGAGTCCTGCCGAGATGCCGAGGGAGGCCACGATGCCAACCGTGGCCTGGATCTTCGTGCTCAACGTGAGACCGCCCTCGTAGCGGTGGAGAACGCGTTGGACGAGGGGCCTGCTGCGGAGCCACGTCTCGAACCGGGGCGAGGACCGGGCGAAGAAGAACAGGGCGAGCATCACGAGGTCGGCGGTCGGGATTCCGGGGAGGAACGACAGTCCCACCCCTATGAGGCAGACCACCCCGAGCACGAAGAACACGACTCGCAACAATCTGCTGCGAGCTTGCGGAGCGGCGTGCGCGGAAGCCGTCATGGTGCCGGAAGTTATCGGGCTCGGAGCGGACAGCGAGTCGGAAAACGCTCGCACACGGATTCTCAGGCGGGAGTCGGCGCCGCCACATCGTCCAGAAACGCCGCGATCCTCGTGACCACGGCCCAGGTCCGGATCGAGGCGATCGCATCGAACGCGTGCTGACCACCCGGCACCGCCAGGTACTCCACCCGTCGAGTGGACACCCGTTGGAGCGCCTCGACGAACACCTCGGCCTCGCGAGGAGGTACGAGTGAGTCATTGGACCCGTGGACCACGAGGAACGGTGGCGCATGCGATCCGATCTGGTCGATCGGCGATGCCAGGCGGTACCGATCTGGATCGTCCTCGGGTCGCGCCTTCATCACGATTCGAGGGATCACTGGCCAATCCCATCGGGTGTTGTGCCGGTTCAAGAAGTCGAAGATCCCGTAGAGCGTCACGCAGGCGAGAATCGAAGTGTCGACATCCTCGAACCCTGGTTGCAGCTCCGGTCGGTCCGGGGTGAGGGCGGCCAGCGCCGCCAGATGGCCGCCCGCCGAGCCGCCGCACAGCGCCACCCGGCTCGGGTCGATCCCGTACAACGATCCCTGTGTCTTCGCCCATGCAATCGCTCGTTTTACGCCGATCACATGGTCGGGGAACGTGGCGGCCGGCGACAACGGGTACCTGATCGTGGCCACGATCCAACCGTCGTGCGCCAGTGCGTGGAACAGAGGCCGGGCGGCACCGTGAGGGTCGCCCCCACGCCAACCGCCACCGTGGACGTACACGAGGGTGGGTGCCGGTCCGACCAGACCAGGTTTCCGGTAGAGGTCGAGCGTCAGCTCCTCGTGGTAGCCGATGCCCTCGACCAGCTCGAGATCGGGTGGGAGGTCCAGACGTCCCGTGATCCGCGCTCGGGCGGTGCCGGTCGGCGAGGGCAGCGGACCGGCCGCCACTCGGCGTGCAGCTGCCGTCCGGCCGTACTGAGGGATCAAGAGGACTTCTGCGCACCCCACGAGCATCAGGGCCAGCCATCCGGCAGGTCGTTGGAGCACGCCGAGGGCGATGAAGAAGGCAGCCACGACGATGCGGGAGACGAGGAGGGTCGTCGTGAGCTCGCTCACGATCATCCCGGGAAGCCACAGAGGTGGGAACCTCGAGCCGGGCTCCACGGGCCGGCGGAGGGCGTTGACGCTGTTGAACAACGCGACGCCCGCATAGGTCAGAAACAAGGCTTCGATCACGGGGAGAGTTTCGTCCAACCTCGCCGCTAGCTGAAGGCGGGCCGCGCCCGGCGGCGGTGTCTCGGGGCGGGCCCTACTGTGCAGCCGATGGGCCAACCCCGACGCGGATTCTCGATGGTTCTGGTCGTCACTATGGCCGCATCGACGTTCGCACTGGCCATCATTGCGGTGCTGGCCGCCTACCTGATCGACGAATTCGGGATCTCTCGTGAGCAGCTCGGTTCTCTGGTCACCGTCTCTGCGCTCTCGGGTGCATTGCTCGCACCGATCCTCGGCCCGTGGGCAGACAAGATCGGTGCCCGCAATGCCACGCTCTTCTCGTTGGGGGTGTCGGCGGTGTCGCTCGTTCTCATCGGCCTCGCACCGACGTTTCTGCTGCTGGCAGGCGCCGTGCTGCTCACCGGTGTGACCCAGGCCATCACCAATCCCGCCACCAACAAGTTGATCTCTCTGTACGTGGACCCAGGTCGGCGCGGCGTGATCATGGGGGTCAAGCAGTCAGGTGTTCAGGCCGGGAACGCCCTCGGCGGAGCACTCCTTCCGGCTATGGCCGTTGCGGCAGGATGGCGCTTCGGGGTGACGCTGGCCGTGGTGTTTCCGGTCGTGGGGGCGGGTTTGGCGTTGTGGTCGGTGCCCCGAGATCCGTCCACCGATGCCACACCTTCCAGAGTCGGTCTGGGATCGGGGGACGGCGTCGGGCGTCTGGCCGTGTACGGCTTCCTCCTCGGACTCGGGGGCACTGCGATCTTCACCTACCTACCGCTCTTCGGCCAGGAAGTGCTCGGCCTCGACCCGGTTGCCGCCGGCTCTGCGATCTCGGTGATCGGGATCGTGGGGGTCGTGGGGAGAATCGGGTGGGGTCGGATCGCCGAGACCGTGCTGGGGTCCGATCGAGCCCTTCTCGTGCTGGCCGTGTTGTCGGTGGTGGTGGGCGCGCTTCTCGTGGCAGCCCCGCTGCTCGGGCCGTGGGTGATATGGGTGGTGGCGGCGCTGGCCGGGCTCAGCGTCGCGGCGTGGAACACGGTCGGGATGCTCGCCGTGATCGAAAGGGTTCCTGTTGCCGCTGCCGGACGGGCCTCTGGAACCGTGATGCTCGGGTTTCTCGGGGGACTCGGTCTCGGGGCGCCGGCGTTTGGTCGGTCCGTAGACGTGCTCGGTGACTACCGGCCCGGATGGATGGCCGTCACGGCGTGCTTCGTTGCCGCATCGTTGTTGTGGCTCGCTCCCGGGCGGGCCGGGAACCGTGATAGGTGAAGGGGGCACCCGGCTGGGTGCCCCCTTCGGTCGGGATACGGTTCGTCAGGATTCGACGGCCGTCAAGCCTTGAGAGCCTGAGCCTCGATTTCGATCTTGATCTCCTTGCTCACCAGCACACCTCCGGCCTCCAGAGGAGCATTCCACGTCAATCCCCAGTCTTCGCGGTTGATCGTGGTCGACGCGGTGAACCCCGCCTTGGTGTTGCCCCATGGATCGGTTGCGGTGCCGTCGAACTCGACTTCGAGGGTCACGGGCTTCGAGACGCCGACGATGGTCAACATGCCGTCGATGAGGTAGTCCGAGCCATCCTTGCGCACGCCCGTGGATTCGAACGTGAGCGTCGGGTGGTTTCCTACGTCGAGGAAGTCGGCCGACCGCACGTGGGCGTCACGGTCCTCGGTCCCGGTGGCGATCGACTCGGCATCGATCGAGACCTGTACCGAGCTCCCTTCGATCGGGTCGGCAACTTCGATGGTGCCCGCGAAGCTGTTGAAGGAACCACGTACCTTCGTAACCATCAGGTGCCTGGCCACAAACCCGATTCGCGTGTGTGTGGGGTCGAGGGTCCAGGTTCCGGTCTGAGGAAGGGTGATGGTGCTCATGTTCTCTCCTGTGGTCGCGTGTCTGCTCTGATCGACGAGCCAGCAGCTTGTGACGAAGCAATATCTGACTACGCAGATAACCGTACCACATGATTCCTTGAGAAGTCAACAGTTGCACGGTAAGGTTTTCGGTGTGAGCAGCTGCGACGATCCACGAGTCCACTCCTACGGCGTGACGCTGGAGGCGCTTGCGCGCCTGTCCAAGGTGTTCGATCGGTCGCTGCGGGAGCACGTCGGGTTCGGCCAGGGGTGGTTCGAGGCCCTCCTGCGTCTCGAGAGGTCCGGCGGCAGCATGACCATGGGAACGCTCGCCGAACAGATCTCACTGACATCGGGCGGGGTCACCCGGATGGTCGACCGCCTTGTCGATGCGGGGTACGTCGAGCGTCGCGACTGTGAGACCGACCGGCGGGTTCAGTACGTCGTCATCACCGAAGCAGGGACGGCGAAGCTCATGGAGGGTCTCGAGATCCATCTCGAGGACTTGACGCGTGAGTTTACGAGCCGCATGACCGCCGAAGAGCTCGAGGTCGTGACAACGGTCATGGATCGTCTGCGCCAGCCCGCAGGCGAATCGGTACCTGCGTAGCACCGTCACGGCTCGGCGAGTCGTGATACGGTTGCGGCAGTGCGCGAAGGAGCGCCTCCCGTCCGCGGCAAGACTCTGTCATCCTTCAGTACCCCTTCTGCACACGAGCCTTCTCGCCTGGTTCAGCGGACACGGGCAGACAGAGGAGGTTCGCCATGAGCGACATCGTTGCGTCTGAATCCGAGGTGACGGGATTCGATGCTCCCGGACTCGAACCGAACATCACCCGCCTGAAGCGACACGCGAAGTCGCTGAAGAAGGCGGTCGCTGCTGGCGACAAGGACGCGCTCGGTCGTGTCGCCGCCCAAGACGTCGACCCAGGACCACCCTTCTCGTTGCGGTCGGCCCAGTACGTGCTCGCCAAGGAGCATGGCTATGCGGGGTGGTACGAGCTCATCTCGGATGTCGGCGCGCGAATGGTCGACGAACGGGACATCCACCGCTGGTTCGGTGTCGACCTCAACAATCGGAGCTGGGAACTGATCGACGCTGCTGAGGACATCTCGCACTGGCCGAAGCACAAGGTCGAAGAGGCACTCTATCGGACCTATGCCTCGACGTATCACTGGATGCAGATCGGAACACCCATGCAACAAGGGCGTGGCGAGTATCTGATCTCGAGGATGGCCGTGGTGATCGGGAGACCGGAGCTCGCGTTGGGTCATGCTGACCGATACGTGGAGATCGTGGCCTCACACGGCGAGCTCGCCGAGGACTGGGATCGTGCCTTCGCCGTCGAAGGGCGCTCGCGTGCGTTGGCTGCGAATGGACGGCTCGACGAGGCTCGGGCCGCCAAGCGACACGCCGAGGAGCTGTGCGCGTCGATCGAAGATCCCGAGGACCGCAAGATCGTGGAGGGGGCTCTCAGCCAGGAACCCTGGTTCGGTGTCTGACCGGCTCATTCGTAGGCGATCGCGTCCAGGACGTTGAGACGCGAGGCTCGAAACGCCGGGTACACCGAGGCAACGATTCCGGCCAATGCGGCCGCCAGCACGGTCATCCCGAGCCATGACTGCGGGATGGACAAGAGAATCTCGACATCATCGGCCTGGAGTGAGGCGATCACGGCCCATCCGAAGAAGATCCCGAGCGCCACTCCGAGCGCAGCGCCAAAGACAGAGACGATCACTGCTTCCCACGAGATCATCGCTGAGAGCTGACTGCGGGTGGTCCCAACCGCACGCAGCAGTCCGATCTCTCGCGTCCGTTCGATGATCGAGAGCAACAGCGTGTTGAGGATTCCCACGAAACCGATCAATAGTGTCAGCGCCAGCAGAGCGAACACCAGCCCGATGAACTGACGGATCTGGGCCTTGGCCTCGTCGGCGAACTGGTTCTGGTCCAGTACGTCACTGCCGGGGTAGCCTGCCGTCACTGCCAACACTGCTGCCCGCCCCTGTTCGAGAGGCGTGTCGTCGGTCAGGTCGACATAGATCGCCGAGTCGAATCGCTCCGAGAAGTTGGAATCCCAAGCGGCCACCGTCAGGTAGGCGTCGGCTCCCGGCCCGTCGGCCTCGAAGACCGCTCCCACCTCGAAGCTGCGGTCGCCGGTCGCACCAAACGTGATGACGATCTCGTCGCCCACAGCGACACCGGCGTCCTCGGCGGCGTCCGACGAGATCGCCGCCTGGCCATCGGTGATGGTGGACATGTCACCTTCCAGGACCTCGAAGCTGACGAGCTCGACGAGCTCGCCGAGGTCCGCACCCCCGACGAAGCTGAGGTCGCCGGCCACCAGGGCGTTGTTGCGTCGCACACCGACCACCGTTCCCACCTCCGGCAGCTCGGCCAGGTCGCCGGCGAGCACAGGGCTCAGAAGTGCTCCTCCGAACCCACCGGGCTGAACAATGAGATCGGACCGGAATCGATCGGCGATGAGCGCCTCGGTGGTGACGTCCAGACTCGATCCGAGGATGAGCGCAAGCCCTGCCAGCGCCGTACCGATCATGATGGACGATGCCGTTGCTGCGGTCCGCCTGGGGCTGCGGACGGCATTCTCTCGAGCCAGCGTCCCGACTGTGCCCGACGCAGCCACGGGAGCTCCGAGACTGCGGCCCACCGGACGCACGATGATCGGCGTGAGGACTGCGATGCCGACGAAGAGAGAACCGGCTCCGGCACCCACCACGGCGACAGGCGACAGATCGCCCGGAGCGAACCCCCGGAGTCCCGCAAACAGCAGCCCGAGTCCGAGGAGGCTCAGCAATCCGCCGATCACCGAGCGCGCCCGAAGGCTTCGTGGGCGAGGCCGAGCGAACGCCTCTCGCATTGCTGCGACGGGCGGAACCCGCGAAGCGCTGATCGCAGGAACCACAGCGGAAACGAGTGTCACAATGAGCCCTGTGATCAACGCGACTCCGATCGTGCGCGACGCAACGACGAGATCTCCTCCAGGAATACTCCCTCCGAAGGCCCCGAAGGCGAGTCTGATCACGTTGGCGAGACCGATGCCACCGGCCACACCCAGCCCGGAGGCGACGAGCGCAACGATGGTGGCTTCCCCGAGGACCATGCCGAGGATCTGCCCCCGGGTCGCTCCGATTGCTCTCAGCAATGCCAGCTCGCGGGTCCGCTGCGTAACGATGATCTGGAAGGTGTTCTGGATGAGAAAGGTCCCGGCGAAGAGCGCGACGAGCCCGAAGACCAGCAGGAAGGTGTTGATGAAGCCGAGCGCATCCTTGAAACCGGCGAGCTGCTCCTCGGCGGCGAGACGGGCATCGAGCGCCTCGACACCATCTGGCAGCACGGACTGGATACGCTCGGCGAGCACCGACGGATCCACCCCTTCGTCTGCGACCACGTTGATGGCATCGATCTCACCGGAGGCGCCGAAGATCCGATCGGCCGTGTCGTAGGACACGCCGATGGCAGTGGCTCCGCCGAACCCATCACTGCTCCCCAGACCGATCAGGCCGACGACGGTGAACGGCTCGGCCCGCCCGAGCGAGATGACCTGGACGCCGTCGCCCACCTCCAATCGGAATCGCGCAGCCGACGCCTTGTCGATGACGAGCTCACCGTCGTCCGACGGCGGACGGCCTTCTCGGATCTGGAAGGGGTTCCCCACGTCGATCCATGCGGATCCGATGGTCGGCGGGCCCTGGCCGCCGAGCAGCTCCCCGTCGGGCGTGGCCAGGTTGGCGAATCCGCCGACGGTTGCCTCCGCCTGCAACACCCCGTCGACTGCGAGCACATCCTCGACCACTCCAGGGTCGAATCGCCGGGCCTGGACGAAGCTCAGATCTTCGTCGAGTGGCGCCTGCACGATGACGTCTGTTCCGGCGAACGCGTCCGAGAACAGATTGTCGAACAGCCCCCCGAGCGTGTCGGTGAACACATACGACCCGGCGACGAAACTCGTGCCGAGGAAGATGGCCAGCGCAGTGAGGAGGAGTCGGAGCTTGTGACCGAGAAGCCCCTTCCATGTGGCACGCCACACGTCAGGCTTCCAGCGACTTGATGCGGTCGAGGATCGCCTCGCCGGTCGGGTCCAGCATCTCGTCGACGATCCGACCGTCGGCCAGGAAGATCACCCGGTCGGCGTATGCCGCGGCCGTCGGGTCGTGGGTCACCATGATGATCGTTTGCCCGAGCTCGTCGACGGCCCGGCGGAGGAATTCGAGCAACTGGGCTCCCGACTTGGAGTCGAGGTTGCCGGACGGCTCATCGGCGAAGATGATGTCCGGCCGGGACGACAGTGCTCGGGCGACGGCCACCCGTTGTTGCTGGCCGCCTGAGAGCTCCGACGGCCGATGGCGGAGTCGGTCGGCCAGCCCGAGCACCCCGATCACGCGCTGAAACCACGACGGCTCGACCACATCGCCGGCGATGTCGATCGGCAGCGTGATGTTCTCGGAGGCATTGAGGGTGGGGATGAGATTGAAGGCTTGAAATATGAACCCGACACGACGCCGCCGGAGCAGGGTCAGCTCTTTGTCGGATAGTGAGCTCAAGCTCTGCTCACCGATGTAGATGGCGCCTTCCGACAGCGTGTCGAGACCGGCGAGACAGTGGAGCAGCGTCGACTTGCCGGACCCCGACGGACCCATGATCGCAGTGAATCGACCAACCTCGAACGCCACGGTCACGTCGTCCAGCGCCCTGACCTCGGTCGGACCGGACGAGTAGATCTTGGATGCGCGGTCGGCGCGGGCGGCGATGGAGCTCATGGCAGCGCCAGGCTACGCCGCCTGGCTCCCAATCAAACACTTCGGGATCGGCGTCACCCACGCGGCCGGGTAGCGTCGTACGACCATGTTTCACGTCGTATTCGTTCATCCCGAGATCCCGCCGAACACGGGCAACGCAATGCGGTTGTGCGCCAACACCGGGTGCCGGCTCCATCTGATCGAACCGCTGGGCTTCGACCTCTCCGATGCCAAGTTGCGGCGTGCCGGCATGGACTACCGCGACAAGGCGACGATCTCCGTGCACTCAGACGTGGACGCCTTCTGCAGCGAGGTGAAGCCTCGGCGGGCCTTCGCGTTCGCCAAGCGTGGCCCGGTGCCATTCGGCAACATCGCCTACGAGCCAGGGGATGCGCTCGTCTTCGGTCGGGAGTCGGTCGGGCTCGACGAATCCGTGCTCTCCGCTCCTTGGATCACCGAAGTCGTCCACATCCCGATGGTTCCGGGTGTGCGGAGTATCAACCTTTCCAACGCCGCTGCGGTCGGAGTGTTCGAGGCATGGCGCCAGATCGGGTATGCGGGAGCCGAGGAGCGCTGACCCTCAGTCGAAGTCGACCACCAGCGGTGCGTGGTCGGAGGGTTTCGATTCGGGGACCGTCGTGGGCTTCCTGAAAGCCCGTTCCACGGTGGCCGAGGCGAGGCGTTGGGCGAGTGGCGTGCTCACCAACGCCAGATCGATCCTCAGGCCGTGACCCTTGTGGAAGTGACCCGCTCGATAGTCCCACCAAGTGAACCCCGGCTCCTCCGGATTCAGCAGTCGAAAGGCGTCGACGAAACCGTTTGCCATCACCGCACGAAGGCGGCTGCGCTCGTCGTCGGTCACATGCGTGGCGCCATGCACCTGCGCCGGATCCCACACATCGAGGTCGGTCGGGCAGACATTCAAGTCCCCTGCGATGATCGCCGGGCCCACCGACAGGTCGGCTGCTCTCTCGGCCATCGCTTCGAAGAACGTGAGCTTCTGAGCGAATGGCTCGGTACCGAGCGCTTGTCCGTTCGGCACATAGGTGCTGACGACACGGACGCCGGCGACCGTGGCCTCGACCCATCGCGCCTCGGCCGGCAGTGCCTCACCGGGCAGGCCGGCGCGGGCGTCGGCAAACCCGAGGTCGGCTCGGGCCAGCACGGCAACCCCGGCCCAGCGACCCCCCGATTGGTCCGCTGCGACGTAGCCCGCAGCCTGCAGCGGCAGATGTGGGAAGGCCTCCGGCGAGGATTTGGTCTCCTGGAGGCACACGATGTCTGGTTGGCAGCGGTCGAGCAGGGCGAGAAGCCGCGGAAGTCGTGCGGAGATCGAGTTGACGTTGTAGGTGATCAGTCGCACATGGGGAGCCTATCGAAGCGACTCGGGAACTCCACAGGCGCGCGCGACGTAATACTGTCGAGAGAGGCGACGAGAGGGGACGGCGTGCGCGCGATGGTAGGGACCGAAGAGATGGTGGATCCACCCGTGGTGACTCGCCCGCTGCCGTTCAGTCGGGCGTGGTTCGCCGCCTTCGTGCTCGCGCTCATCGCGATCGGATGGACTGCCGTTCTGATCGACTTCGACACCCGATCGGAACGAGCCCACGTGGATCGTCTCGCGGCCGCGGTGGGCGGCCTCGAGAAGGCGATCGCCGAGGACGAGGGGTACACGATTTCCCGCCGGCTCGACGATCTTGCAACGGTGTCGGCGGGTCGCGTCGATTCGGGCGCGGAGGAGATCGATAGGATGTGGAGCAGAGTCGATCTGCTCACGAAACGAGCCCAAGACCTCGCCGGCGACGATTTGGTTACGCTGGCTGTGGTCGTGGATGAACTCAAGTCAGTCTCGTCCGAGCTCGACGCGATGGTGACGATCCCGTCTCAGAGCACGTTCGTACCGGGCCGCTGAGAAGCGGCGGATGTCGCGGCCGGGGCGCGGCCTGAGGTTCCGTATCTCAGAAGAGCGTGAGATCGTTGGACTCGATCTCCCTGAGTCCGTCGTAATCGACCTCGATCGCCGCAACACCACGCGCCTCGGCCAGCGTTCGGGCTTGGGGGGTGATCGACTGCGCCACGAGCATCCCTCGCACGGGGGCGATCCGCGAATCCAGGTTGAGCCGCTCCAGGTATCGAGCCACTTGCTCGACCCCGTCGATCTCGCCCCTGCGTTTGATCTCCACCGCCACGGTGTCGCCGTTGGCGTCGCTGCAGAGGAGGTCGACCGGTCCGATGTCGGTGGGGAATTCGCGCCGGATCAAGGTCATGCCCTCTTCCAGGACCCAGGGCCGCTCCGCCAGCAGCTTCTGGAGGTGGGCTTCCACGCCGTCCTTGACCAGCCCGGGGTCGATGCCGAGTTCGTGGGCAGAGTCGGAGAAGACCTGATGGATCGCGATCGTCAACCGTTCACCTTTGGGGCTGGCCACCACCCATTCGTCATCGGATTCGATGACGGTGTTGGGGGCGTTCATCCAGTTGAGTGGCTTGTAGGCGCCCCCGTCCGAGTGGATCGCAACGCACCCGTCGGCCTTCACCATGATGAGCCGGGTGGCACGGGGCAGGTGAGCTGTGAGGCGGCCGTGGTAGTCAACCGTGCAGTCGGCGATCACGAGACGCATGGCGGGGGAGAGTAGTCGGCCGGTTGTATCCATTTCTCGGTGTCGTTCGTCTCAGACGAGGAAGGACAGACCTGCGACAAGAGGAGAGCGTTGTGTCATTCATGAACGAGAGCATTGTCGACCGTGCCATCAGAGTGGTCGTCGGAGTCGTGCTGTTGGTACTCGGCTGGGGCGGGGTGGTAGAAGGCACCCTCGGGACCGTCTTCCAGTACCTCGGCTTCATCCCACTCCTGACCGGTCTGGCCGGGTGGTGCCCGCTCTACGCCATCGGTCGGATCTCGACGCGGGCCACCGACAGCAAGGAAGCCGTGGGAGCATCTTCGCGGTGAGGAGTCGCCCCACAACGCCGCGGGGTGGGTCTGCAGGCGACGTCGAGATTCTCGTGGTCACCGCTCCCTGGTGCCACGAGTGCCGGGCAATGGCACCCGATCTCGATCGCCTGTCGCCACCCCCCGGCGTGTCCATCCGGGTCATGGATGCGTCGGCCGAGCCCGAGAACGTGAGCGAGCTCGGCGTGAAGGCGACGCCGACGTTCATCGCCAGGCGTGGCGGCGTCGAGTTGTGGCGGACGGCGGGACGGAAATCCTCGGCCGAGCTCGCCGGGATGATGGAGGGAGTGGACGTCTACAGCCCAGGTGCCTCCGATGTGGTGATCAGAGGAATGGCGGGGGTGGCTCTGGTGGCCGGAGGCGCGGCGGCAAGCTCGCCGGCTCTCGTGGGGATCGGCCTGATCGCGATGCTCTGGGGGGTGGGAGGATGGTGGCGAGCGCACCGATGACACCCACCGAGATCAGCGACGAGCTTCCGAGCCTCTATCGCTTCGCGCTCGCCCTGGCCCGTGATCCTCACCTGGCATCGGACCTGGTCCAGGACACGATGGTCCGGGCGCTCGAGCGCTCGGACCAATTCCGTGGTGATGCGCCCCTCGGAGCATGGTTGAAGCGAATCCTGCGCAATCTTGCGATCGATCGCGCCCGCCGGTCGGAACACGAGGTGGTCGTCGAGGAGGTCGAGGACGACTGGCGGAGGGACGAATACACCGTCGATCCCCTGGCGGTGATCGAGCGGGCGGCAACCCGCGACGAGCTGGAGGATGGCCTCGCCAGGGTGCCGTTCATCTACCGGAGGGCTGTTGTGCTGCACGATGCCGAAGGCTGGACGGTCCGCGAGATCGCCGAGCTGGAGGAGATCGGCGTTCCGGCAGCCAAACAACGTCTTCGACGGGGCCGCATGGCGCTCGTGTCTGCGCTCGCCGTGGGAGTCGAACGGCGGCATGCACTGAAAGGAGTTCCCATGCGATGCTGGGATGCTCGCCGACACGTGTCGGACTACCTCGATGGCCTCCTCTCGTCTGAAACTTCCAAGGTGGTGGAAACGCACCTCGAGATCTGCCCCACCTGCCCGCCGCTGTATGCGGCCCTGGTCGGTGTTCACGAGGCGGTGGGCAGCCTCCGGGATCCGGATTCGGTTGTCCCACCGCAACTGGCCGCTCGCTTGCAAGGAATGATCGACGGCATCGCGTGACGGTTGTGCGGGGGAGTAGTCCTACCCTCACCGATCATGGCCTCACCGCTTCAGCTGGAGTTCGTTCAGTCGGCAGATCGCGTCTCGGCGCTCCCTCGCACCACCGCCGAGGTGGCCTTCGTCGGGCGGTCGAACGTCGGCAAATCGTCGCTCATCAACGCGCTTGCCAACCACCGGCAGCTCGCACATACCTCGAAGGCCCCCGGGCGAACCCGGCTGCTGAACCTCTTCGAGCTCCGCACCGGCGGGACGCTCATGGATCTCCCCGGGTATGGGTATGCCCAGGCGCCCCCTCAGCAGCGGGCCGGGTGGCAACGCATGATCGAGGGGTATCTCCTCGAGCGCGAGAATCTGGTGATGGTGGCAGTGCTCGTCGATGGCGAGGTCGGGCCGACGAAGCTCGACATCCAGATGCTCGACTGGTTGCGAGCGCACACGATCCCTCACACGGTGGTTGCGACCAAGCACGACAAGGTCAAGTCGTCGCTGCGTGACAAACGAAAGCGCCAGCTCGCAGAGAAGTGCGAACTGGAGCCCGGCGACGTGGTGTGGGTGAGCGCCTCGAAGGGCACCAACATCCCACAGCTCCGTGGCCTGGTCGTCACCTGGCTGTCCTGACACATCGACAGTGCGTACGCCAGTGCCTTATCCGGCGCCGAGCGACGCAGTTTCATTCGGCGAGCAGGCGGAGGGCGATCGCCTCGGCGATTACGCACTTCTCGAGGTCGTCGAGATCCTGGCTCTCGTTGGGGGCGTGGATGGCGCTCGTCGGGTCGGCGGCGCCGGTGAGCAGGATTGCGGCTTCCGGGTAGCGGTTCGAGAAGTCGGCCACGAACGGGATGGAACCGCCCACCCCCATCTCCACGACGTCCGTTCCCCACACGCTGCTCATCGCCGTCTTCCACGCCTCGGATGCAGGTCCGGAGATGGCGAGTTCGAAGGGTGAGCCCATCTCCTCGTGGATGATCCGAAGGTCTGCACCCCAGGGAACGTTGTCGAAGAGGTGCTGCCGCAAGGCGTTCATCGCCGCGGCAGGATCCTGGCCGGGGGCGATCCGCACGCTGATCTTGGCGCGGGCGACAGGCACCAGCTGATTGATGGCCTCGGAGAGTCGAGGGGCATCTACAGCCAGCACGGATACGGACGGCTTCGTCCACATCCTCCCCGTGAGGCCCCCCGACCCGATCGAGTGGAGGCCGGGTACGGCGCCCATCTGCTCCCTGACCTCGTCCTCGGTCAAGTCCAGAGGGTCGGACTCTCTGGCGACGAGTCCGGGGATGGCCACGTTGCCGTCATCGTCGTGCAGGCTTGCGATGAGACGGGCGAGGGCGATGATGGCGTCCGGGAATGCGCCGCCGTACTCACCGGAGTGCACGGCGTTGGCTGCGGTGCGGACCTCCACGGCACAAGACACGAGACCGCGTAGCGATGTCGTCAGAGCCGGCTGGCCCACGCGCCAGTTCCCCGAGTCACCGATCACGATCACGTCGGCGGCGAGCAACTCGGCGTATCGATCGAGGAACGCCCCGAGGTGGGCAGACCCGATTTCTTCCTCGCCTTCGACGATCATCTTCACGCCCACCGGAAGATCGCCGTCGAAGGCGTCGACGGCACCGAGATGCATGATGATCCCTGCCTTGTCGTCACTGGCGCCTCGACCCAGCAGTCGTCCGTTCTCGATCAACGGATCGAAGGGGCCGGTCTTCCATTCTTCGATCGGTCCTGGCGGTTGCACGTCATGATGCGCGTAGAGCAGCACTGTCGGTGCCCCGGCGGGCCCCTGGATCTCGCCGTAGACGGCGGGATGGGCTCCCTCGAGCTCCAGGAGCCGGACATCGGTCCATCCTCGGTCTCGCATCAGCCCCGCCACGTGTTCGGCCGACCGCCTGACCTCCTCTGGCGGGTATCCAGCGGCGCTCACCGATGGGATCTTCACGAGGTCCGCGAGCGTCTCGGTGAGGGAGGCAAACAGGTCGTGGACACGGGCTGACAGGTCGTCGTGCATGGCCACAGAGTACGCTCCATGGTCCAGCTCGCGGATGCGACGGGGGAGTGGTCGGTGGCGCGCCGTCGGTGCTCGCTCTCCGATGGTCGTGGCCGGTCTCGTCGGTCTGGTGCCTGCCATGCCGGCGGCGGCGGTCAGCCGGCGGCAGATGGCACCGTTGCTCCACCTGATCGTCGGCCTCGACCACGGGTCGCACGAACCGTCGTCGTGATGAGTCTGCGAATCGTGGGATCACAGACGAGGGTTCGGACGCCTTGTCGCGATGCGTTGTTCACTAGGTTCAGGGCATGGACTTTTCGTATAGCCCCAAGGTCGAGGAATACCGTGAGCGCCTTCTTCGCTACATGGACGAGCACGTGTACCCGGCCGAGCCCGTCTACGCCAAGCAGATGGAGGAGTCGGGCGACCCCGATCATCATCCCCAGATCATCGAAGATCTGAAGCGCGAAGCTCGGTCGCAGGGAATGTGGAACCTCTTCCTCCCCGATCCCGAGGACGGCGGCGGTCTGTCGGTGCAGGAGTACGCCCCGCTGGCCGAGATCACCGGGCGCAGCCCGTCGATGGCCCCAGAAGCGCTCAACTGCTCGGCCCCGGACACGGGAAACATGGAAATCCTCCACATGTTCGGGACGCCCGAGCAGAAGGAACGCTGGCTCCACCCGCTGCTGGAAGGCGAGATCAGGTCGTGCTTCGGGATGACCGAACCCGATGTTGCGAGCTCCGACGCTCGGAACATCCGAACCCGGATCGAGCGAGATGGTGACGACTACGTGGTCACGGGTCGCAAGTGGTTCTCGTCGGGTGCAGCCTCGGATCGGTGCAAGATCGCAATCGTGATGGGCAAGACCAATCCGGAAGCCGACACCTACCGTCAGCAGTCGATGGTCCTGGTCCCCTTCGATGCACCCGGCGTGACCGTCGAGCACTCGCCAAAGGTCTTCGGGTATCAGGATCGAAGCGGCCATCCGATCGTGCACTACGACCATGTTCGTGTCCCGGGATCGAACCTCCTCGGCGAGGAGGGGGGCGGGTTTGCGATCGCTCAGGCAAGACTCGGACCGGGACGCATTCACCACTGCATGCGAGCGATCGGTGCGGCCGAGCGGTGCTTCGACCTCATGGTGCAGCGCGCCAAGGCCAGAGAGGCCTTCGGTGGCCCGATCGCGAACCAGGGTGTGGTCCAGTCGTGGATCGCAGAGGCCCGCATCCGGATCGAGCAGGCCCGCTTGCTCGTGCTCAAGACCGCTTGGATGATCGACAACGTCGGCGTGAGAAACGCCCGGGTCGAGATCGCTGCGATCAAGGTGGTCGCACCGGAGACCCTGACCTGGGTCGCGGATCGGGCAATTCAGGTGTTCGGCGGCGCCGGATTCACGGAGTTCTACCCGCTGGCAGAGTTCTATGCGATGGGTCGGTGGTTGCAGATCGCCGACGGTCCCGATGAGGTCCACATGCGATCGGTGGCCCGCGCAGAACTCGGACGGTACGAGCCCGGCGCCGTGCCGCCTCCCTATCAATTCGACTGAGAAACGCGGAGAGTGTTCGACGCGCGCACTCGGTGAAAGAGGGAACGAATCCGGTTGATGGTGCGTTTATCTCGTTCCGACCACTGTGGGGGTGAACACCCATGCTCAGTATCCATCAACCAGAAGAATTCGAGAGCTGGCGCGACGGTGCCGCGTGCAACGAAGACGAAGGCGTGGACTTCTTTCCGTCACCGGACGATGCCGTGGGCACTGCCCGCGCCAAGGCGCTCTGCGCGTCGTGTCCGGTCATGGACGACTGCCTGGCTTTTGCAATCGAGACCAATCAGGCCGACGGCATATGGGGCGGAACGACCGCGGCGGAGCGCTCGAAGCTGAGACGGATGTGGCTTCGTGATCTCCGTGCGGCATCATGAGCCGCATGGATTATGCAGTCACCTTCGACTATCTCTGCCCCTTCGCCCGTAACGCATGCGAGGCCGTGCTCAATGGCCTCGATGTGGCTCGCGACTGGAACGTGCGATTCCATGCGTTCTCCCTCGCCCAGGCTCACGTAGAGGAGGGCGGGGCCGACGTGTGGGATCTACCTGAGCCGCAGTCCGGGGTCCTGGCGCTTCAGTGGGGGATCGCAACCCGCGATTTCCATCCGGAAGTGTTCCCCGCGGTGCACCGCGAGCTCTTTGCGGCCCGTCACGATCACGGCGAGGACATCAAAGACGAGGCGGTGATTCGCAGGGCAGTCGAGCGCGCCGGCGGCGACGCCGAGGCGATCGCCGCGACGGTTGCGACGGGCAAGCCGCTGGCTGTGCTCGCCGACGAGCACCAAGAGGCGGTCGATCGCTGGCGGGTCTTCGGGGTCCCGACATTCATAACCGATGACACGGCCACGTTCATCCGTTTCATGAGCCGTGGCGACGTCGCGGATCTCGATCGTGCGCTCGATCTCCTCGGTTGGACCGAGATGAACGAGTTCAAGCGGACCAGCATCCCGAAGTAAACCGGACGTTCGACGTTCGACGTTCGACGTCCGACGGCGACGTGCGACGTTCTACGTCTAGTTCTACGTTCTACGTTCTACGGTTGCTGGTTGCTGGTTGCTGGTTGCTCCTCACGCTATCGTCCCGCCTCGCACGGCGAGGAGGATTCGCTTGGAGGCCGGAGACATCGCGTGGGTGCTGACGGCGTCGGCTCTCGTGCTCTTCATGACACCGGGGCTTGCCCTGTTCTACGGCGGCATGGTGCGGTCCAAGCACGTCCTGAACATGCTCATGATGAACTTCTTCACCATCCCGGTGGTGACCGTTCTCTGGGTGGTCGTGGGGTACTCCCTGGCGTTTGGTGATTCGGTCGGTGGCATCATCGGGGGACTGGGCAAGGTCGGGCTCGGCGGGCTCCCCGACGAGGAGATTGCCTTCGTGGTCTTCCAGATGATGTTTGCGATCATCACACCCGCTCTGATCTCGGGGGCAGTCGCAGATCGCATGAAGTTCTCGGCATGGGTGGCCTTCTCGGCCCTGTGGGCACTCGTGGTGTACCCGATGACCGCCCACTGGGGTTTTGCCGAGGACGGGTGGCTGTTCTCGTGGGGGGCCCGGGACTTCGCCGGTGGGCTGGTCATTCACATCAATGCCGGAGTCGCGGCGTTCGCCCTCGTCAAAGTGCTGGGTCCACGACACGGCTTCGGCTCCGAGGCACTGCGACCCCATTCGCTCCCGCTCACGTTGATCGGTACCGGGATCCTCTGGTTCGGATGGTTCGGCTTCAACGCCGGTTCGGCCTTCGCTGCGGACGGCATCGCCATTCGCGCCATGCTCACGACTCAGATCGGAGCCTCGCTCGGGGCGTTGGGCTGGGTGGCGGCCGAATGGCGGAAGACGGGCAAGCCCACGTTGCTCGGCGCCGCATCGGGAGCGGTAGCCGGTCTCGTGGCGATCACACCGGCTGCCGGATTCGTCTCACCGATGGCCGCCATCGGCATCGGGGCGGTAGCGGGGCTCGTTTGCTTCAAGGCGATATCGCTCAAGGAGAGGTATGGGTACGACGACTCGCTCGATGTGGTGGGGATCCACATGGTCGGAGGCATCGTCGGCTCGGTGTTGACGGGTGTCTTCGCCTCGAACGCTCTCAACGAGAATGTGTCCGATGGCCTGGTCCGCGGCGGGGCGGCCTTTTTCGGCAAACAGATGGCCGGTGTCGCCGTGATCCTCGTTTTCGGATTCGTCATGTCTTGGCTGCTGGCGAAGCTCGTCGACTCGACGATCGGTCTCCGGGTTTCCGAGCGCGAGGAGTTGGAGGGCTTGGACATCACGCAGCACGAAGAGCGCGCCTACAACGAATGACGGGAGTCCGGCCATGAAGCTCGTGATCGCATTCATCAAACCCTTCAAGCTGGACGACGTCAAGGAGCGGCTGCGTGCGCTCGGCGTCAACGGCATGTCGGTCAGCGAGATCAGAGGGTTTGGTCGTCAGGGTGGCCAAACCGAGGTGTACCGCGGTGCCGAGTACACCGTCGACTTCGTGCCGAAGCTCCGCCTCGAAGTGCTCGTGGACACCGACATGGTGGGCGCGGTCGTACGCGGGATCGAAGAGTCGGCGCGCACGGGCGAGATCGGGGATGGCAAGGTGGCTGTGCTCCCGGTGGACGACGTGGTTCGCATCAGGACCGGCGAGCGAGGCGTCGACGCCCTGTGACCGAGCTCGCACGGTGACACCGAACAGCCTGGAGGCGTTCCTGCAGGAGCGAAAGCGCATCGCCTCCAGCGGCTGGTACGACGGGGCAGAGTCCATCCTTTCAACCCTGCTCGGCGAGGCCGTGGTCGACCTCGTCGGACAACCAGGTCCCGGGATCGCAGTGGTGGCGACGGGAGGGTTCGGGCGTTCGGTCATGGCCCTCTACTCAGATGTCGACCTGCTGTTCCTGCACGAAGGACCGGGAGAGGACGAACTGGCCCGGCGGGTTCTGAGGCCGCTGTGGGATGCCCGCCTCAAGGTCGGGCACCTGTCGCACACACCCAGGAGTGCCAGGACCTTCGCGGGCACCCGACTGGACGCGATTTCCACGTTTCTCACGGCCCGCCTCCTCACCGGCGACGAAGGGGTCTTTGCCGAATTCCAGAAGCGGTTCGTCGGGCTCCTCGAGAAAGAACACGGTCGGATCGTCAGGCTCATGAGCGCCGAAGAGCGCCGGAGAAGGGATGAAGAGCCGTATCGGCTGATGTCCGCAGACCTCAAGACCGGGCGCGGCGGAATCAGAACCCTCGACATGCTGGACTGGCGGCGCCGCCTCCTCGCAGCACATGGCGCAGGAGGACTGGAGCCTGACCCGTCGGAACATCAGTGTCGAGTCGAGGTCACTGCCGTACGCAGCGCCTTGCATGCGGTGACCGGACGTCTCCACGATCGGTTCGATTTCGAGATCCGGGAACCGGCGGCTCGCTGGTTGGGTATCGATGTGCCGACGCTGGGGAGGTTGGTGATGTCCGCTCGCACCACGGCCGAGGGCTTGGTCGATCGTTCGTGGCCAGAGGTAGCGCCGGAGCGGGCGCGGACGGCCGCCCGGCTCCCGAAGGCCTCCAGGCCCGGGCATCGTGGGGACATCGTGGCCTGGTGGAGATCGGAGGCCCTCGCCGAGATCCCCGAGCTGGATCATCTCCTGGAAGAGGTGCACGTCGTGCCGTTCCACACCTACGCCGTGGCCGACCACACCCTCGCCGCGGTCGATCGGGCCTGGTCGATCATCGATTGCGAGACCGACGATCCGATCGTCGCAGAGGCCGCTACAAAGCTCGCCGATCCCGAGCTGTTGGTGTGGGCGGCGCTCCTCCACGACATCGGCAAAGGTCTGCCGGGTGACCACTGCCGGGTTGGGGCCGCCCGTATCCCCCTCATCGCCTCCCGCATCGGGCTCTCCCCCGAACAAGCAGGGATGCTCGAACGGGTGGTCGCCAACCACCTGCTCCTGGCCGATCTGGCGACGAAGTACGACCACACCGACGGGTCTGTCCTCTCGTGGGCGGGCGACCGGCTCGTAGATCAAGAGTCGCTTCGGCTGCTCTTCCTGCTCACCGTGGCCGACAGTCGGGCTACGGGCTCGGACACGTGGAGCCCTTGGCGTGCCGAGCTGCTCCGACGTGCGTATCGCCAGATGGAACGGGAGATGGCGCGCCGGACCATGCCCGAGCAGGACCGCACTGCCCTCGTCGTGGATCGAGTGGTCGAGGCCTCGGGCGGGGCGTTCGACCGGGCCGAGGTTGCGGCCCATCTCGCGGGCTTTGGCGAGGCTTATCAGGTGTCTCACTCTCCCCAGGTCATCTGTGACCACGTGCTGCTGGGCCGGGAACCTCTGGGACCCGGCGGTGGCAGGTTGCGAATCTTCCCGGGCATGCCGCTCCGTCTCGTGGTCTCGGCCAGCGATCGCCCAAAGCTGTTGCTGGACGTGGCAGGGGTGATGGCGCTCCACCGGCTGTCGATCATCGACGCCCGATTCGCGACGCGATCCGATGGGCGTGTGTTCGACACGTTCGAAGTGGTCGACGGGACCGGACGGGATGTGGATGCGGCTCGGCTCGAAGCGGTCGAGCGAGCCATGGAACGGGTTCTCCGCGGCGGGTACGACGTCGAAACGCCTTTGGAGGTGAAGGAGCACGCCTATCGGGATGTTCGACGTACCGGATTCGACCCGTCGGTGCGTGTCGAGCGGTCCGGTGCCGGAGGCGGGGTGGTCGAGGTGGAGGCCGCCGATCGACTCGGTCTGCTGAGGGATGTGGCGGCCGTGTTCCACTCCTTCGGCATGCCGATCTCCACTGCCCGGGTCGACACGCGCGGCGGCATCGCCTACGACACCTTCCGAGTCTCGCGACTCCCGGCCGACGAGGAACCGCTCACCCAAGCGCTTCTCGCCGCGGTGGCATGAAGGTCCGAAGACCTCGGTCCGGACGCCGATGGCCCAATCCCGGTGGGCATCGCACGCTAGGTCGATCGGCGACGGCGCCTCTCGGCGGGCTCGTCCTTCCCCACCGCGCCAAGGACGCCCACATGCACCATGGCGTCGCCTTGAGACACGAGCGGGTTCTGGTTCACGGCGATCACGTGGCCGATGGCGGGCGAGCGTATACCCGTTCGGCGTCCACCGAGAGCCTCGCCGATCGTTCCGAGAACCTGACCCTTGGACACTTCGTCGCCAAGTCCGACGTCGATGGTGGCGACACCCGACCGCGATGCCCTCACCCACTGTGTCTTGCGTAGTTCGACGCTCTGCTTTGCCGGCCGGAGGTCCCATACCCCGGTGCCCAACTCCTCGAGCACCCGCAGCACTCCATCGACGCCGGTGTCGATCGCAGGCTGTTGGAACCTCTGTGGCGATCCCGCTTCGTAGAGCAGAACCTTGATCCCTCTCTCGGTTGCGGCCTGGCGAAGCGAGCCGTCGCGTATGCGGGCATGAATCATGTAGGGCGCTCCGAAGGAGGAGGCGAGGTGACGGGCCCTGGGATCGTCGAGGTCGGTTCGAATCTGTGGGACGTTGATACGTTCGGCTGCCGCGCTGTGGAGGTCGATCCCGTATTGGCAGTGCCCCACCACCTCCGTCATGAATAGATGGGCGAGTCGCGACGCCATCGAGCCTCGCGCCGAGCCTGGGAACGATCGGTTCAGGTCTCGTCGGTCCGGGAGGTACCGCGACTGGTTGAGAAAGGCGAGCACGTTGACGATCGGCACCGCAATGACGGCGCCCGCCATCCGTCTTGCGTCGAGCCGCTGAAGCACCCGCCTCACGATCTCGACCCCGTTGATCTCGTCGCCGTGGATCGCAGCGCTGAGGAACACGTGAGGACCGGCTCGCCGGCCATTGATCACGGCGACTGGCATCGACTCCCACGTTCCGCTCGGCAGGCGCGCCACCGGCAGCTCGAATCGGCGAGATCGGCCCGGGTCGATGGTCTGGTCGCCGACCTTGATCGGGACGTTCGGTTGTTCGCCGGGTTCGGTTCTCATCGGAGGTTCACGAAACCCGCGGGTCGCTGTTGTCTTCGATGAACTCGATGATGCGCGCCGCCACGTCGACTTCGGAGGCAGACTCGATGCCCTCGAGCCCTGGTGAGGAGTTCACTTCGAGCACCAACGGACCGCGCTCTGACTGGAGCAGATCGACCCCGGCCACGTTCAGACCCATGACTTTCGCCGCCTTGACCGCAGTCGCTCGCTCACCTCTCGTGAGCTTGATCTCTTCTGCGCTGCCACCCCGGTGCAGGTTCGACCGGAACTCGCCGGCCGCTCCCTGGCGCTTCATCGCGGCGACCACACGGCCGCCGATGACGAAGGCACGCACGTCCGCCCCCTTCGACTCTTTGACGAACTCCTGGACCAGGATGTTGGCGTCGAGCTGCCGGAAGGCAGCGATCACCGACTCGGCCGCCTTCTTCGTCTCGGCGAGAACGACGCCCAGGCCCTGGGTGCCTTCGAGCAGCTTCACGACCACCGGCGTGCCACCGACGATCTCGAGAATGCCTTCGATGTCCTGGGTGGAGTGTGCGTAGCTGGTCACCGGCATTCCCACACCGGCACTGGCGAGGAGCTGGAGGGATCTGAGTTTGTCTCTCGAACGGTCGATCGCCTGTGATTCGGCAACGGTGAAGACGCCCATTGTCTCGAACTGGCGGACAACCGCAGATCCGTAGAACGTGTGAGTGGCGCCGATTCTCGGGATGACCGCATCGAGCTGGAGCTCCTCGCCCCGATAGAGCACCTTCGGCTGGGCCGACGTGATGTTCATGTAGCAGCGGAGGTAGTCGATGACTCGGACCTCGTGGCCGCGGTCCTCGGCGGCCTCCTTGAGGCGGCGCGTCGAATAGAGAGACACGTTTCTGGACAGGATGCCGATCTTCAAGTTTCCTCCCTCATCTGATCCGGTACCGCTCCCAAGAACGAGCGACCCGGATCGACCAGGAAGCGCCGCCGGACGGCTTGACGTCCCAACAGCATACGGAATCCCATTTCGTCACGGCTCGTCAGGTTGAGTTCGGCGTCGAAACGGATCCCATCCCAGACGACCGGCGTGCGGATCACCGGCCTGATCTCTTCACGACCTCCGGGATTCCGCACGAGCTTCTTGGCGATGAGCGGGGCCTCGACGATACCGGTGGATCGGCCGCTCCTCTGAATCGGGTGGAGCGTGAACCGGACCATCTCGACGCCGTCCCTATCGAAGGTCTCGATCTGGAAGGCGTGCAACGACGAAGAACGCGCCCCTGTGTCGATCTTGACCTTGATGGCACCGACACCGAGATCCGGTAGCGAAACCCACTCGCGCCACCCGATCACCGGCTTGGGCTTCCTCTTGCGGCGCTTCTTCTTCTTTGCAGGCTCAGTGCTCAATGCCCATCTCCTCTATGGAAGTTCGGTGGGCGACCCTCGCTGCGAGCCAGGTCGTGATCGGGACCGCCGCCACCAGTCCGATCGACCCGACGAGGGTGCGCACGACTTCGAGGGCCACGATCTCGGAGTTGAGAACGATCCCGCCGGGCTGGTTCGACAGCGCGAATCGGAGCAGCAGTGGCATCGATGCTCCCGCGTAGGCCAGCAGGAGGGTGTTCACGGTTGAGGCGATGTGGTCTCGGCCGACCCGCAGACCGGATGCGTACAGGGCAGCCTTGTCGAGTTCCGGGTTGGCGCGCCGCACCTCCCACACCGCCGATGCCTGGGTCACGGTGACGTCGTCGAGAGCTCCGACCGCTCCGAGCACTATGCCTGCGAGTACCAAGCCTCTGACGTCGATGTTGCCGACGTAGGAGATGATGAAGCTGTCCTCGCCGGTGAAGCCGGTGAAGCCCGCCAGCCTGACCGTGAGGCTCGACAGGATGACGGTCACCAGCAGAGCGCTGAAGGTGCCGATCACGGCGACGTGTGTGAGTTTGGTGAAGCCGTGGGCGAGGTAGAGGGCCAGATAGGCGATCGCCCCGGCCCCGACGGCGGCCACCATCACGGGGTTGGATCCTTCGATCACGGCGGGGACGATGAAGGCGATGAGGATCGCCATGCTGGCGACCAGCCCGGCCAGTGCCGCCAACCCACGAAGCCTGCCGAGCCCGATCACCGCCGCCGCGAATACGGCGCCCACCAGCCACAGGACCCAGCGTCGCTCGAAGTCGGCGAACTGATACTGCTGGGTTGCGTCGGCGTCGGCGTTGTACCCGAGCAGCACCTTCTGACCGACCGAGAACTCCGGCGTACCTGGGACGATGCCGTATTCCTTGGTGTCGATGGTTCCCGGAGTAGGGCCCTCGAGCACACTGAAGGTGACGAACACGCAGGGTTGGTCCGCTGCGAACGAGCATGGCCGGTCGTCGACCTCGATGACTTCTGCCCGGTACACCTCCTCGGTGTATCCGAGGGACGAGAGGTCGACCGTCGCGTCGCCACGGGGCCACAGCACAGTCAGACCGATCAACAAGATCACCCCGATCACGAGGGGCACCGTCATCACCGCCGGAAGCCTGCGGTCGGAGCCGACCAAACGCCTGACGTCTGGATGGTCGTCGGTCATCGAAGCGAGGCTACCGTCGCCATCGATGCTCGATGTCATTCACCTTCGATCGCAATTCCCGACACTCGGATACACGAGTCCGGACGGACACTCGGTTGCTCACTTCGACGGACCAGCCGGCACCCAGATTCCTCAGTCGGTGATCGATGCGGTCACCGATGGAGTCCGCGACGCTTCATCCAACGTGGGCGGCCCTTTCGTTGCCAGCGCCCGGTCCGGTGAGGTGGTCGATCGGGCCAGGCTGGCCGCCGCCGACCTCGTCGGCGGGGAGCCGGAGGAGATCGTGTTCGGGCCGAACATGACGTCCCTGACCTTTGCCTTCAGCCGGGCGCTGGCCAGAGACTGGGGCCCCGGCGACCGGATCGTCGTGAGCCGTCTCGATCACGACGCCAACGTGACACCCTGGGTGATGGTGGCCGAGGATCGCGGCGCGACCGTGGTGTTCGCCGACATTCGACCGGACGACGTGACGCTCGATCTCGATCACCTCGAATCGCTGGTGGACGACAACACGAAGCTGGTGGCGGTGACGGGTTGCTCCAACGCCTTTGGCTCGCTCGTGGACGTGGCCAGGGTGGCGAGAGCGGCGCGACGCGTCGGAGCGTTGTGCTTCGTGGACGCCGTGCATCTCGCTCCTCACGTGCGAATCGACGTTCGGGCGCTCGACGTCGATGTGCTCGTGTGCTCTGCCTACAAGTTCTATGGGCCCCACGTCGGCATCCTGTGGGGTCGAAGCGAGGTACTGGCGCACACCAGGCCCTACAGGGTACGACCGGCCCCATCGGAGGCCCCGGGCAAGTTCGAGACCGGCACGCCATCGTTCGGACTGCTCAACGGCGTATCGGCAGCCGTGGATCACATCGCCTCGCTCGGATCGGGTCACGATCGACGTTCTCGCCTCGATGACGCCTATCGCGTCGTCGGTCGGCAGGAGCAGTCTCTGGGAGCGCAGTTCCTGGAGTCCCTCCCCCATGGGGTCGCTGTCTGGGGTCGGCCCGACATGTCCGGGCGGGTTTCGACATTTGCGATCGAGGTGGAGGGGGTGGCGGCCGAGACCGTTGCTCGGCGCCTCGGTGAGCGCGGCATCGCCACGTGGCCCGGGCACTATTACGCGGTCGAGCCGATGCGACGCCTGGGTTGGCTCGACCGTGGCGGGCTGGTCCGGGTCGGCTTTGTGGCAACGACCACACCGGAGGAAGTCGCCCGACTCGTCGACGAACTGGGTGCCATCGCCGAGAGTTCGTGAGGTCCGAGGCCGTAGCATGACTGCGGTCGAGCGATCCGAGAGGAGCAGGGATGGGCGAGAAGGGAGCACGTGAGGGCGCGGACGCAGGGAACGTGGCGGCGGGCCTCGTCGACGACCTTCAGCCGTTGGGTGCGATGACGAGCAAGAAGATGTTCGGCGGGTACGGCCTGTTCTGCGAAGACGTGATGTTTGCGATGGTCGACCCGGCCGGTGAGGTCTATCTGCGAGCCGACGATGCATCGAAGGGCCCCTTCGAGAGCGCCGGCTCGGCCAAGCACGGACGGATGCCGTACTGGAGCGTCCCCTCGAATGTCCTCTCCGCGCCCGCCGAGATGGAGGAGTGGTGCGGCCGGGCGCTTGCGGTCGCCAGAGCGGCGAAGTCCTGAATCAAGCCCTGCGGAGGCCCGCGCTCTGCTCCAGGTACCGACACAGCGCGGCGGCGTCCAGATCGCCGAGGCCCGCGGCCTTCGATTGCTCGTAGACGGGGATCGCTGCGTCCAGGAGCGGCGTCGGGGCCCCGACGGACTTCGCATAGGCGCTGATGATCCCGGCGTCCTTGAGGATGATCGAGAGCCGCGCCGACGGAGGCTCGTAGGTGTCGGCGGCCATCATCGGGCCTCGGATGTCGAAGATCTTCGAGGCGCCGACCCCGTCGGAGATCACCTCCTGCACGACCTGGGGGTCCATGCCCGCAGCGATTCCCAGGGCATGCGCCTCGGCACTGGCGAGGTTGTGGACGGCAACCAGGAGGTTGGCGATGAACTTCATGACCGAGCCGTTGGGGAATGCTCCGAGGTAGTAGGTCGCCCGTCCCACCACGTCGAACACCGCCTTGGTGCGTTCGTACGACTCCCGTGAACCGGAGAACATGACGACCAGACTGGCGTCGGCGGCTTGGAGCCCGGTACCGCTCACCGGGACGTCGAGGAGTTCGACGCCCACCTGCGCAAGCCGGTCTCGCGCCCGGGTTTTGGCCTCGATGGGGAACACCCCCATCTCGGCTGCCACCAGCCCTGGATGGGCGCCCGCAGCGACGTCCTCGGTGGCGGCGTCGAGCGAGTCGACAGTCGGAAGTGAGAACAGGACGAGTTCCGAGGCGGTGGCGACGGCTGCTCCCGAAGCGTGGGCCGTGCCGCCGGCTTCTCGGAGTCGGTCGACCTTTTCCTCATCGATGTCGTATCCATGGACCTGGTACCCGGCAGCGAGCAGATGCCCGGACATCGCGGATCCCATGACACCCAGTCCGACGACACCGATTTGTGAGATGGCATCCGTGGACATGTGAACTCCTCTGAATCGTGCTGTTCCCGGCCGGGCCGTCGATCGTGCATGATATCGGCGGGCCACGGTCCGTCTTCGGCACGGTGGCACCGGTGCCGAGCCTTGGCCTTCCACCCGGCCTCCTTCGGGTTTGCCGGCGCGGGCCTCCTGGCTTCGGAGCAAGCTCGAAGGCGAGACCCACTTTGGCGGTCAGGCGCGCCATCGATCATATATATTGCACGGTGGACACGCGAAAGGACCCTGGTTGACCGACACCGTGGACGACGCCGGCGGCACATCGTCGCCTCCGATGCGCCAGCCAACCGAATCTCGGGGGGTCCCCTCCTCTGTGAAGTGGCTTCTGGCGGTCGCCGGGTTCGCTGCCCTCGTGGCGTGGATCCTGACCCAGATGACCCTGGTGGCCTTTGCCACGCAGACCCTGAACGGCCTCAGCTTCGGAGCGGTTCTGTTCTTCCTCGCCAGCGGATTCACGCTCATCTTCGGCTTGATGCGCATCACCAATCTCGCCCATGGCGGCTTCTATCTCGTGGGCGGCTACATCGGAATCACCGTCGTCCGCGCCACCGGGAGCTTCTGGCTGGCGATCCTCGTGTCGGCGCTCGCCATCGCCGCGCTGGGATGGTTCACCGAGCGGATCCTGCTCCGGCCGATCCGCGGGCTCGAAAAGCCCGAAGTTCTGCTCACGATCGGGCTCACATTCATCCTCGGCGACCTGTCGTTGGCGATCTGGGGCGGGGATCCGACACCGATTCCCAAGCCAGGGTTCTTGAATGGGGCCGTCACGATCTTCGGATTTTCGTATCCGCGATACCGGCTGTTCGTGATCGGGTGCGCGGTCCTGGTTGGCATCGTCCTGTTCTACGTCGAGCGACGCACACGTTGGGGAGCGATGGTGCGAGCCGGCGTCGACGACAGGGAGACCGTGGCCGCGCTCGGCGTCAACATCAAAGCGGTGTTCACAGGGGCGTTCATGTTCGGCTCGTTCCTCGCCGGGTTTGCCGGCGTCATCGGGGGGGCATTCCTGACGCTGTTGCCCGGGCAGGACTTCGAGATCCTCTTGTTCGCTCTCGCCGTGGTGATCATCGGCGGGCTCGGGAGTCTGAAAGGTGCGGTGCTCGGGGTCATCATCGTCGGTCTCATCGACTCTTTCGCCAAGGCGCTGATACCCGAGCTGTCGTTCTTCACCCTCTTCGCTCCGATGGCGATCATCCTGGTGGTTCGGCCGCGTGGCCTGCTTGGACGCGTGTGATGCTGGCGCGACTCTCCACGACCACGAAGGCACAGATCGTCTTGGCCGTGCTCGGCATCGGGTTCGTGGTCGCCGCTCCCTACATGCTCAGCTCTTTCGCCATCGGGCTGATCACGCTCGCCCTCATCGCCGGCTTGTTCGCCCAGAGCATCGACCTGCTCTCGGGATACGCCGGCCTCGTCACGTTGGGGCAGGCCGGTATCTCGGCCAGCGCCGGCTACGGCGTGGCGTACATGGCGTCGAAGGTCGGTGCCGGCTACCCGGCGCAGCTCCTCGTGGGATTCGCAGCGGGGCTGGGTGCATCGCTGATCTTCGGGCTCATGGCCATGCGAGCAGACGGCGTGTACTTCATGATGGTGACCCTGGCCCAAGGCATGATCGTCTGGGGTCTCTCCATTCGATTGTTCCGGATCACAGGGGCGGAGAACGGCCTCACCGGCGTTGCCCGGCCGCCGGCAATCGACGCCTACTGGAAGTACTACTACTTCACCGCCGCCGTGGTGCTGCTGTGCTGGGCGCTGCTCGGGCTGGTGGTGAAGTCGCCTTTCGGGATGTCGCTGAAGGGGCTTCGCGACAGCGAGACACGGATGCGGATGCTCGGCTACAACACGACGCTGCAGAAGCTGTACGTGTTCATGCTCGCCGGGTTCTTCTCATCCGTGGCGGGCATCCTCCTCGTCTACCTCAACGAGTTCATCAGCCCAGCAGCGGTGGTTCTGGCCGCGTCTGCCATAGGCGTGTTGGAGGCGATCCTCGGCGGCATCGGCACGCTCGTCGGACCCATGATCGGGGCGTTCGTGATCGTCTACGTCCAGAACGTCTTGAGCATCTACGTGACCAGGTGGCCAACGGTCATGGGGCTCATCTTCGTGTTCGTGGTGCTGTTCGCACGTCGGGGGATCGTCGGAGCCATCTCGGATGTGTGGGAGAGCCGTGTCGCTCAGGCCGGGCCGGGAGAACTGGCCGAAGCCGGCGGCACCACGGAGCGGTCCGCGCTGTCGAGCGCGCTCGAAGACCCGTGAGGATCGGTCGGAGCAGAGAGAGAACGCGGAGGATAGGAAGAGGACATGACGAGACATTTGATTCGACGATGGGCCGTGGTCACCGCCATGCTGTTGGCGATCGCGGCGTGTAGCGCACCTGGCGGCGGTGATGACACGACAACCACCGCAGCACCGGGCGAGACGGAAGACACGACGGCTACCACCGGCGCCGAGACTCCCGACACGACGGCCGGCGGTGAGGCCGCAGCCACCTGCGACGACCCGATTCGCATCGGCGTGCTCCAGCCACTCACGGGTGGGCTCGCCGCCTCCGGTGGTGATGCCAAGGCCGGTTTCGAGCTGTACTGGGAGAACCATTCCACCGAAGTGGCAGGTTGCACCATCGAGTTCCGCATCGAGGACACGGCCGGCAGTCCTGACACGGCGCTCCAGAAGGTCGACGAACTCGTCCAGAACTACGAGGCCGACATCATCGTCGGGGCGCTGCTGGCGAATGTCACACTGGCGTTGGCCGACCGTCTGGCCGACGAAGACGTGATCTTCATGTCGCCGATCGGATCGGCGGACGATCTCACCCAGCGGACTCCGTACCCCAACTTCACCCGAGCGGGTGGTTGGACATCGAGCCAGACATCGCACGTCCTGGGACAATGGGCCTTCGAGAACGGCTACACCAATGCCGCCACGATGTGCACGGACTACGCGTTCGGCTGGGAGATGTGCGGCGGCTTCGTGCAGGTGTTCACGGAGTCCGGTGGCGTGGTCGATCCAGGGCAGCAGCTCTGGAACCCGTTGGGCTCCACGGACCTCGGCACCTATGTCACGCAGCTCAGCGGGTTCGACCCGGACGCGGTGTTCGTGCTGCAGGTCGGTGCGAGCGTGTCCGACTTCTTCCAGAACTGGTCTGACTTCGGCCTCAAGGATCAGATCCCCCTCCTCGGAGGCGAGGTGACGGCGGACGTCTCGAACATACGGAACGTTCCGGTGGATCAGGTCGAGGGCTTGATCTCGTCGGGGCACTGGGCCGAGGGGCGTGACGCGCCGGAGACCCAGGAGTTCGTCGAGATCTTCGACGCCGCCACGGGTCAGCTGCCGTCGTACTACGCAGCGGCCACGTGGACCGCAGCCCAGTACATCGACGAGGCCATCCAGGCGATGAACGGCGACATCTCGGACCGCGCGGCCACGCTCGATGCGATGAAGGGGTTCCAGTTGGAGACTCCGTTCGGGCCGTCGGTCCTGGACGAGTACGGCAACCCGATCTACGACATATACATCCGGCAGGTCGTCGTACGCGACGACGGACGAGTGTGGAATGTCGTCATCGACACCTACGAGGACGTCGACCAGTTCTGGCCCAAGACGGCAGACGAGTACCTCGCCCAGCCGGTGTATTCGCGTGACTTCCAGGGCAACGCCGGCGGTTGAGAGATGACGAACAGCGTGGTCGAACCGATTCTCCATGTTGAGGAGCTCACGGTGCGCTTTGGTGGCGTGACGGCCATCGATGGCGTCACGTTGGCCGTCGAACGTGGCGCTCGATGGGCCGTGATCGGGCCCAATGGAGCGGGCAAGACCACGCTGTTCAAGACCATATCCGGAGAGGTGCGCCCGACGCGAGGTCGGGTGCACCTCTTCGGAAAAGACATGTCGAGGTCCGAGCCGTACGTCAAAGCCCAGGCGGGTCTGGCGAGGACCTATCAGGTGACCGAGCTGTTCAAGACACTCACGGTCGAGGAGAACTTGGCGATCGCGGCTCAGGCCAGGACGAGATCGCGGCTGGCGTGCTGGCGACCGCTCCGGATGCGCGGCACCATCGACGAGCGGATACGCAAGGCACTGGCCCAACTCCAACTCACGGAGCGCCGTGCAACCAGGGTCTCCGAGTTGTCGCACGGCGAACAGAGACAGCTCGAGATCGCAATGGCGCTCGCGGCTGATCCGGACCTCCTGCTGCTCGACGAGCCCGCGGCCGGCCTTTCGGCTGCGGAACGAGTGCTGATGCGCGAGCTCGTCGACTCCCTCAGTCGAGACCTCACCATCATCCTGATCGAGCACGACATGGAGATCGCACTCGACCTGGTCGAACGAGTTCTCGTTCTCGACAATGGCGTCCCCATCGCCGAGGGACCGCCCGATGAAATTCGCACCAACCAGCGGGTCCGCGACGTGTATCTGAGGCAATGATGCTGACCGTGGAAGACGTCGTCTGCCGTTACGACACTGCGACGGTCCTCGACGGCCTGAGCATGGAGGTGGGCGAGGGCGAGGTGCTGGCGCTGATGGGCCGGAACGGCATGGGCAAGACCACGCTCGTGAGGGCGATCTCCGGCATCCGACCTCCACAGCTGGTCGGGGGCCGGATCGGCTACCGCGGCAAGGATCTCACCAGCATGGACTCCTTCGAGGTGTCGAGGCAGGGTCTCGGCTACGTGCCGCAGGGCCGGCACGTGTTCGGGAGCCTCACGGTCTCGGAGAATCTCGAAGTCATCGCCAGGCCGCCACAGAACGGCCAGGCGGCGTGGACTGCGGATCGAGTGTTCGACTTCTTCCCCCGGCTCCGGGAGCGCAGAGCGAGCTACGCCCGCACGCTCTCCGGCGGAGAGCAGCAGATGCTGGCCATCGGCAGAGCTCTGATGACCAACCCCACGCTGCTGGTGATGGACGAACCGTCAGAGGGTCTCGCACCGATCGTGCTGGAGACGATCCGGGATCGTCTCCAGGAGCTGAAGGGACCCGACCTCTCCATTCTGCTCGTCGAGCAGAACCTCGGGTTGGCGATGTCGCTCGCAGACCGGATGATCGTCCTCGGAGTGAACGGCTCCTTGGTGTGGGAGGGAACGCCCACCGAGCTCGATGCCGATCACGACGCCAAGACCCGCCACCTCGGCGTCTGAGCGAGGAACCTCACCGAGAACGACCTCGGCCGGTCCCTCGAGGGACCGGCCGAGGTGTTTCTTCGGTCGTGGTCAGCTCTCCGGCGTGGTCGTGAACGCAAACCGCAGCTCACGCGCCGTCTTGTCGTAGTACGAGATGTACGGACGGCTGCTTGCGAGCGCGATCGACGTCGAGTATCCGGTGTCGGCACTGGTGTCGTCGATCGTCTCGGTGCGAGAGGTGGTGCACGAGGCGTTGTCGCAGTCGGCGAACTCGAGCGACAGGTCGGTGCCGTTGTGGTAGGCGATCCACGGGAACCCGTCGGTTCCGAGGGTCATCGACACGTCGATCCCGACGTTGTCGGTGGTCGCGACCGCCGTCAGCGTCGGTGCGCCGCACGTTGCGTTGTTGCACCGGGCGACCTTCAGATTGCCCGCAGTTGCGTCGTAGTAGGCGACCGTCGGAATCCCACCCGAGGTCACCATCGACAGGTAGCTCCCGACGTCGTTCACCGAGGCGTCGACCTCCACGCTGGCGTCGCACGACGTGCTGTCGCAGACGCTCAACCGCAGGTTGCCTGCGGCGCTGTCGTACCAGGCGACGAAGATGTCGCTTCCCGACACGGCGATGGCCGAGCGTTGCCCGGGAGTGCCGGCGTCGGAGACGGTGATCGGTGTGAATGCAACCGAACACGTGGCGTCCGAGCAGACGCCCATCCTGATCTGCCCGTTCGAGTAGTAGCTGATCGCCGGAACGCCGCCGAAGTTGGCGATCGCCGGCCGGTTGACGCCCTGGGTGACGGGCCGCTTCACAGACGACGTCGCGCAGTTGTTGTCGTCGCACGTGATGACGTTGAGCCCGGTCGGCTGGGTGCTCACCGAGGCGATCACCGGCTTTCCGCCGATCAGCGCCATCGACGGCTGTTGCTGGTTGATGTCGAGGTCGGCACCGGCGGTCGACGTGCAGTCGACATCGATGCACTTCGCATAGGCGACGAGGTTGCCGGAGCCGTAGTGGTAGGCCATCGCGGGCTCGCCCGAGATGCCGATGGTCGACGAGGCGGTCAGGCCCGCGCCCGCCCGGAAGTCCACGGTCGCCAGGTTCCAGCCGGTGTTGGTGACTGTTGTGGTGGGTGTGGTCTCACCCGGTCCTTCGCCGCCGCCACCGCCGCCACCGCCGCCGCCACCGCCACCGCCGCCACCACCGCCGCCGCCGCCGCCGGTGCTTCCACCACCGAGGTTGCTGATGGCGCGGGCCAGGAACGAGGCCATTTGGCCGCGGGTGACGTTGTCGTCTGGGCAGAACTGATCGTTGTCGGGCGGGTTGCAGCCGAGCGTGATGCCGGCCGTGGCGAGTTTCTCGATGTCGGTCTCGAAGATGCTCTGGTCATCGTCGACGAAGTCGACGGTTCCGGCGTCTGTGAGCCCGTATCCACGTACAAGGAACGCAGCCATCTGACCTCGCGTCACAGGATCGTCCGGACAGAACTGGTTCGTGCCACAGCCCGTCGTGATGCCCGAGGCTGCGAGACTGTTGATGTTGGCGTTGAACACGCTGCCGTCGTCGTCGGTGAAGAAGTCGCTGGGCACACCGGGCAGTTCCAACGTACGGACGAGGAATGCGGCCATTTGACCTCTCGTCACGTTGTCCTCAGGGCAGAAGAGGTCGTTGGCCGGCGGGTTGCATCCAGTGGTGACGCCGAGATCGGCGATGAATTCGATGTCCGCTTCGTGGACGCTCGTGTCGTCATCGCTGAACTGGCCGCCGGCGGCGGCACTCGGCAGGGCGAGCCCTGCCGCCAAGACGGCGATCATGATGGGTCCGGCCAGTCGGCGAACCCAGGTGTGCGAACGGTTCACCCGCTCCCTCCCATTCTCGAGTGGCCCCTTGCGGGACGTCCCCATAGTGAACGGCTCAATGTAGCCGGTACCGGCCACCCCACAATGTGTGATCTCCGACTTTCCGTCCGGCTGCGCCGGTGGCCCGTTCGAAGCGACCGGTGGGCAACAGGTACGATCGCCGGATGGCAGAACGATCCGATTTCGGCTTCGCCACCCGTGCCATCCATGCCGGCCAGCGGCCCGACCCGGAGACGGGTGCACGGGCGATGCCGATCTATGCGACGACCTCGTTCGTGTTCGAGGATGCCCAGACTGCCGCCGACCTCTTTGCCCTCCAGACGTACGGGAACATCTACACGCGCATCGGGAACCCGACGACTGCCGCGTTCGAGGAGCGGATGGCGTCGTTGGAGGGTGGCCTCGGGGCGGTTGCGACCGCTTCCGGACAGGCGGCCCAGTTGATCGCCGTTCTCACCCTCTGCTCGGAGGGCGACGAGATCGTGGCTGCGCGTAACCTGTACGGCGGGACGTTCACGCAGTTCGATGTGACGCTCCGCAAAATGGGCGTCCGAACCACCTTCGTCGATCCCCACCCTGATGCGTTCGCTGCTGCCATCACCGAGAGGACGAAGCTCCTGTACGGCGAGACGATCGGCAATCCCCGCGCCGACGTGCTCGATCTGGCCGGGGTGGCGGACGTGGCGCATGCACATGGCGTTCCTTTCGTAGTCGACAACACGTTCGCCACGCCATACCTGTGCCGCCCGATCGAATGGGGCGCGGACATCGTCGTGCACTCGGCCACCAAGTTCATCGGGGGTCACGGCGTGGCCATCGCCGGAGTGATCGTGGAGTCGGGAGAATTCCCATTCGACAACGGCAAGTTCCCGGTGATGACGGAGCCTTCTCCGGCGTATCACGGCCTCCGGTTCTGGGAGAACTTCCGCGAGTACGGCTACCTCACGAAGGCCCGTACCGAGCTGCTGCGCGACATCGGAGCTTCGCTCTCGCCCTTCAACTCGTTCCTCCTGCTGTTGGGGCTGGAGACGTTGCCGCTCCGGATGCAGCGGCACGTGGAGAATGCCCGCGGCGTGGCACACTTTCTCGACGAACACCCCGCCGTCTCATGGGTGAGCTACCCGATCTTCGAGAGGTCGCCTTCGCTCGCAAACGCCAGGAAGTACACACCATCGGGGCCGGGTGCCGTGTTCACGTTCGGCCTGACCGGTGGATTCGACGCCGGCGTGTCTTTCATCGAGGGTGTGGAACTCGCCAGCCACCTCGCCAACATCGGCGATGCCAAGACCCTCGTGATCCATCCGGCATCCACGACCCATCAACAGATTCCCGACGACGAGCGAGAAGCGGTGGGGATCGGGAGCGACATGATCCGGATCTCGGTGGGAATCGAAGATCTCGATGACATCGTGTGGGATCTCGATCAGGCTCTCCGGAATGTGCCGTGATGGGGCAGCATGCAGCCGAGCCCACCGCCCGTGATCGTCTTCAGTTGCTGCGCACGTCGAAATCGGTCGCGCTCGTGGGCGTGTCGGCGAACCCGCTCCGATCGTCGAACTTCGTAGCGACGTATCTCGTCAAGACGCCATACCGCGTCTATCCCGTGAATCCGATGTACGACGAGGTTCTGGGTCTCGAGTGTCACCCCTCCCTCGCCGAGCTGCCCGAGGTTCCCGACATCGTCGATGTGTTCCGACGGACCGAAGAGCTCCCCGGCGTGGTGGAGGAGGCAATCACCGTCGGCGCCAAGGCGGTCTGGTTCCAGCTCGGGCTTCGAAACGAGGAGGCGGCGGCGAGAGCCCGTCGGGCCGGCCTGGCAGTCGTTCAGGACCGATGCCTCAAGATCGAGCATGCCCGGTTCCACGGCGGTCTCCATCTGGCGGGCTTCGATACGGGTGTGATCAGTTCCAGGCGGAGGAGGCCGGTATGAGCGGGATCGATCGACTGGTGGCGTGGAACCATGCCAATGCCGACCGCGCGGCGGCACCCGGCGTCCGTGCGGAGCCTCAACGTCAGGTGGCCGTCGTGACGTGCATGGACGCCCGGATCAGTATGCCTGCCATGTTGGGGGTCCACCCGGGCGAGGTGCACGTGCTCAGGAATGCCGGCGCCCTCGTGACCGACGACACGATCAGGTCGTTGCTCGTGAGCCAGGTGGCGCTCGGAACGGAAGAGGTGATGGTCATCGGGCACACCCACTGCGGAATGCAAGGGCTCGTGGACAACCAGTTCCGTGCGATGGTGTCGGAGATTCGGCACCGCCATCCCGTGTTCGAGATCGGTGGCTTCAACGACCTCGAGGAGCAGATCGCCCGGTCGGTCCGGACGTTGCGCCGTCACAGCCTGTTGGAGGGTGACTTCCGCGGGTTCGTCTTCGATGTCGACACGGGGTACGTCTCCGAGGTCCCTGTCATCTGATCCTGGCTGGGCCCGTCGGCGGAGCCCGTCACGCAATCGCGTCGGCGAGTGCCCGCCGGATGCGTTGGACGCTCACCGTGCCGTTGGTCCCCAACTGCTGGGCGAACAGGCTCACGCGGAGTTCCTGCAGCATCCAGGCGATCTCGATGAGTTCCGGGGTGGCGCCGAGAGCGTCCACCAACTGTCGGTGTTCCTCCTCGATCGCTCGTACCTGTGTCATCCGCTCCTCGTCGCGCTGGGGATTGGAGGGGAGGCCGTCGAGTCGTCGTTCCACCGCCCGCAGGTAGCGGGCGATGTCGGGCAGTCTGTCTGCTCCCGCAGCCGTGATGAACCCCGGAAAGACGATCTGGTCGATCTGGGCCCTGACGTCCTCTACGGCGGGCCCGAACCGGGGTCCCTCGGGAAGCTCCTCGGCGGCGACACCTGCGGCCCAGAGCGCCTCGAGTGCATCGATCGAGGATTCGGCGACGGCGGCCATCGTCGGGTGGAGCCGGTCCTTCGCCTGGATCACCAGACGGTCGAAGCCGACTCCGTCCCAGGCAGGTCCTCCTGCCGACTCCACGATCTCATCGATCGCCGCTGCCATGCAGTCGACTGCCCACTCGGACGTCGATTCGTAGGGCCCGACCGCGAGTGCGGCCTTGGCCCGTTCGGTGATCAACGGCCGCAGGAGCTTTCCGGGTGATGGCAGGCGCAGAAGAATCAGTCGTCTCGTTCCCAGCCACATCGATTCGCGCTGTTCCGCGGGTGTCGCCATCAGCCGCACGGCCACCGAGTCCCCCTCATCCACGAGTGCCGGGTATGCCACGGCCGCGTTGTCACCGAGACCGACGGTCACACGGCGAGGAAGTTCTCCGACCGTCCAGTCCTTGAGCCCGCTCTGTTCCACCGGATGGGTTGCCCCCGAGACCGCCGTCCTGATGGTCTCGTGGAGATCCTCCTTGAGATGGCCGAGGTCGTCGCCTTCCGCCACGGTCTCGCCTTCGACGTCGATCACGCGGAACGCCGGACGCAGGTGAGGCGGAAGCCGGTCGAGGTCGAAGGCGTCGGCGGCGATCGGCGTTCCACTTCGTCGCGTCAATTCCCTGCGCAGCGACGCCAACAGTCCCTCCGGTCCAGGCTCGAGAGCCTCCACGATGTCCCGTACCGTTTCCCCGATGGGAATGAAGTGCTTGCGCGTCGCCTTCGGAAGCGACCGCACCAGGGTTTCGACGAGTTCGGCCCTGAGCCCCGGCACATGCCACTCGAACACGCCTGGGTCCACCCGATCCAGACGATCGATGGGGATCTCGACGGTGATGCCGTCGTGTGTGCTGGATGGATCGAACTCGTATCGGATCGGCATCTCCACATCCCCGTATCGCCACACCTCCGGAAAGGCGTCGTCGTCGATGTCTCCCACCGACGGGTCGAGGAGATCCGCCTTGGACAAATCCAGGAGGCGGGGTCGCTTGGAGCGCTCGTCGCGCCACCATCGATCGAAATGGCGACTGGACACCACGTCCTCGGGAACACGAGCATCGAAGAACGAGGCGATCTCGTCGTCGGTCCTCACCATGTCGAAGCGTCGCAGTCGGGTCTGGAGCGCCTCGACGTCCTCGATTGCCGCGCGATTCCTCTCGACGAAGTCGTGCTGGCCGGACCACTCACCGAGGGTCAGGGCGTGGTGGATGAACATGCGGCGGGCCGTCGCCGGGTCGATCCTCCCGTAGGGCACCGTTCGATCGGCCGAGAGCGGCAGGCCCAGCATGGTCACCGACTCCCTGGCGACCGCCGTTCCAAGCTCGGGCGACCACCAGGGCTCGGAGTGGTTGCGGCTGACGAGGTGCGACCCGATCTGCTCGATCCACGCAGGGTCGATCGCCGCCACCTCGCGCGCCCACAGACGGGTGGTCTCGACGAGCTCGCCGGCCATCACCCATGGCGGCGATGCCTTGAAGAGTACCGAACCGGGATTGATGGCAAAGCGTGTGCCGCGGGTTCCGCGATACTCGAACGAGTCGGGGTCCTTGACGCCGACCTGCGACAGCAAACCGGTGAGGATCGAACGGTGGATTGCATCGTCGTCGGCGGGACGTTGGTTCGGTGAGAGCCGCAGTTCGTCGGCGAGTTGGCGGAGTTGGCCATGCACGTCCTGCCACTCCCGGACCCGTCTGTAGTTGAGGTACTCCTCGCGACACATCTTGGCGAATTTGCTCGACGACCGGGCTCTCCGTTCTTCCCCCAGGTAGGTCCAGAGCCGCAGCCATCCCAACAGGTCCGACCCGGGCACGTGGAAGCGCCGGTGCTTCTCGAGGGCTTGTTGCTCTTTGTCGGTGGGTCTCTCCCGGGGATCCTGGATCGAGAGCGCCGCCACGATCACGAGCACCTCGCGCAGGGCTGCGTTCTCGTCGGCCGCCAGCACCATCCGGGCGAGTCGAGGGTCCACCGGCATCTGCGCCATCCGCCGGCCGCGCTCGGTGAGCCACCGCTTGGACCCGTAGCGATGCGGGTCGACGGCGCCGAGCTCCTCCAACAGGAGGATTCCCTGGCGGATCGACCTTCGATCAGGCGGATCGAGGAAAGGGAAGAACTCGATGTCGCCGAGGTCGAGGGCCGCCATGCGAAGCAGCACCGACGAGAGGTTGGTTCGCTGGATCTCCGGTTCGGTGAACTCGGGGCGGGCCTCGAAATCGACTTGCGAATACAACCGAATGCAGACACCCGGTCCCACCCGCCCGCACCGACCGGCGCGTTGGTCGGCAGACGCCTTGCTGATCGGCTCGATCGGGAGTCGCTGCACCCCGGTGCGTCCCGCGCGTGAGATCCGTGCCGTACCGGGATCCACGATCGCCCGGATGCCCGGCACCGTGATCGAGGTTTCTGCAACGTTGGTTGCGAGAACGATTCGTCGACCCGTGTGTCGTTCGAAGACCCTGTGCTGTTCGGCGGACGAGAGTCGGCCGTAGAGCGGGAGGATCTCCATATGTCTCAGCTCCAGCTCGGTCAGAGCGTCGGCGGCGTCCCGGATCTCCCGCTCTCCGGAGCAGAACACGAGAATGTCGCCCTCCGCCTCGTCGAGTAGTTCGAGTACCGCGTCGCAGATCCCCTGGGGCTGATCGCGAGGTTCTTCCAGAGCCGGGTCGTCGAGCGGCCGGTAGCGGACATCGACCGGATAGGTCCTCCCGGAAACCTCGACGACCGGTGCGCCGCCGAAGTGGGCGGCGAATCGGTCGGTGTCGATGGTGGCCGAGGTCACGATGAGTCTGAGGTCGGGGCGGCGGGGGAGGAGTTGCACGAGGTAGCCGAGGAGGAAGTCGATGTTCAGGCTTCGCTCGTGGGCTTCGTCGATGATGATCGTGTCGTAGCGGAGCAGCTCGGGGTCGGAGTGGATCTCGGTCAGCAGGATGCCGTCGGTCATCACCTTTATCAGGGTCTCGTCTGACACCTGGTCGGTGAAACGCATGGCGAACCCGACGGGACCACCAACGTCGACCTCGAGCTCTTCCGCGATTCGCTCGGCGATCGAGCGTGCGGCGATGCGCCGGGGCTGCGTGTGCCCGATGAATCCCTGCACGCCGCGTCCGACCTCGAGGCAGATCTTGGGGAGCTGGGTGCTCTTGCCGGATCCCGTCTCTCCGGCGACGATCACCACCTGGTTGTCGCGGATCGTTGCGGCCAGTTCCTTGCGACGGTCGGTGATCGGGAGGTCTTCCGGGTAGGAGATCGAGGACGGCACGGCTTCACGGCGCATCCGGACCCGCCTCTCGGCGGCCTCGAGGTCGGTCGTGATCGTGGCGAGTATGCGATCACGCTTGCTGCGCGCTTCGACCTTGCGGAGCCCGTGCAGGCGGAGGCGAAAGGCCTGTCGGTCGGCAAGCATCAGCCCGTCTACGCGGGAGCGCACGTCGGAGGAGTCGGACATGGGAGACCCATGATGGCGGATCCTCGGTGCTTCTCAGGTCGCATTCGGCAGGTGACACAGCCCCGTATCGCCGGACCACGCCCACGGCGCCGACCAACACGGCGACCCGTCGATGCATGACCTGGTGCTAGCGCGTACGCAATTCGTCGATCAAGGGATGGATCCACCGGGCACCCATGGCGAGCAGGTCCGGGTGCTCGTTGAGTGTCTGGAGGTGGACCGCCTCTACTCGATCCTCGATCTTGTCGATGGTGTAGCCGATGTCGAGTTGTGTTTCGTGGTTCTCGGTCACGAACCCGATAGGTGCGAACACCAAGGCACGCGCTCCGAGGCCAATCAGATTTGCGGCGGCCTGGTCCACGTCGGGTGTCGTCCACCTGCCCGGAACCGGGTGGTTCATCCAGCCAGGGCTGATGAGGGGGAAACGCCCGACGAGTCGAGCCTGCATTGCGTAGTACAGGGCAGTGCTCTCCCGCACACCGGTCTCCATCCCCTTGGTTTCGAGCGGGCATCCGTGCAGACACAGGACGATGCCGATCTGGCTGGGAACCCACCGCTCGACCAACGCCGAGATCCCGTTTTCGATGTGTCCGACCAACAGCTCCTGGAAGTCGGGCCGGTCCCAGAACGACGGGAGGTATCGGATGTCTTTCACCCAGTCCCCGTCGGGATGCAACGCCTCGTTGATCTGCTGAAGCGCCAACCCACTCGTGAACACGGAGTCGACGACCAACCAGGGGTACACGACGACTCGGTCGTAACCCTGTCTTCGAATCTCGGCGAGTACTTGCTCTGGGAGATGCGGCTCGACGAAGTTGAAGGCCTTGAACACGGATACGTCTTCACCGTAGGTCGCCTTGAGATGCTGCTCGATCCCGGCACGCTGTCGTTCGAAGATGTCGTTGTGCGGTGAGTGATAGTGATTGGCAGCATGCCACTCCTTGCGTTGCTGCCGCTCGAGGCGCCGGGACAGCCAAGGGATGGAGAAACCGGGGAGCTTGATCGACTTCGACACGAGCAGTCGGAATGAGCGCTCGTTGTACTCGGCAAATTCGTCGTATTCCTCGACCTCGCCGTACCCGCACAGCAGCACTGCGACTTTTCCTGCCATCATCCATCCCTGCCCTCGCTACGTACCTTGTGTACGTGGCCAATCGGCTCGGCGGATGAGATTAGTTGCGGGATGCGGAGGCTCATGGAGGCGATTCGCCTGACGGATCGGATCGACCCGGACGCCCAGATCGGTGGCAAGGCGGCGCACGTGCTCTGGCTGATGAAGCATGGCTTCAGGGTTCCGGAGACCTGGGTCGTCCCGCCGGCCGATGTGACTCACGGCGTCGAGGTCGATTCCTGGTTGCCGGACGATGGACCGTGGGCGGTGCGTTCCTCGGCGGCGGTCGAAGACGGGTTCGAGTCCTCCTACGCCGGCCAGTTCTCGACGGTCCTGGACGTGCTCGGACCAGGCGCGGTCGCCGAGGCGATTGGCCTCGTTCGCGACTCCTCGACCCGTCCCCCAGTGAACACCTACCGAGAACGAAGGGGAGACGACAAACCCGTTGCCATGGCCGTCATGGTTCAGAGAATGGTCCCACCCGTGGTGTCTGGCGTGTCGTTCTCCCGGAACCCGATGACGGGCCTGAGCGAGATCGTCATCGAAGCGGTAGTGGGACGGGGTGATGCACTCGTCGGAGGAGGCGTCACGCCGGAACGGTGGGTCGCACGTTGGGGGGCCTGGAGCACTCGACCGGAGGGTGCCTCGGGGCTGAGCGAAGAGGTTGCCGGTGAGATCGCGTCCGAGACGATCCGGATGGCCGAGCAGTTCGGAGCGCCGGTCGATCTCGAGTGGGTGTGGGACGGTCGCAACGTCTGGTGGGTACAGGTTCGCCCGATCACCGGCTTGGACGAGGTATCGGTCTATTCCAACCGGATCTCTCGCGAAGTCATGCCGGGGATGATCAAGCCGCTCGTCTGGTCCGTGAACGTCCCGGTCGTCAACACCGCATGGATCAGGCTGTTTGGAGAGGTGATTGGACCGAACGACCTTCGCCCCGAACAACTGGCCAAACCATTCGCCTATCGGTCGTATTTCAACATGGGAACCATCGGTGACATCTTCGAGCTCGTTGGGATGCCCCGCGACGGACTCGAGCTGCTCCTCGGCTTGCCGTCGGAGAGCAAACCGAGGTTCCGACCTTCCATCAGGACCATGCGTCACCTCCCCCGAATGCTGGTGACGGCGGTGGACAAGCTGCGCTTTGGTCGGAAGCTCGAGTCCGAGGTCGAAGCACTCCGTAGAGGGTTTGCGAGCGTGGAGAGGACGGATTTCGAGCTCTTGAGCGACCTGCGTCTTCTCGCACGGGTCGAGGAGCTCTCGGAGGTGACGACGCGGGCTGCCTACATCAACATCGTCACGCCGCTGCTCGCCAACCTCTACGTGAGCCTCTTGCGTCGATCGTTGAGCAAACATGGCCTCGACGCAGACGAACTCGACTTGGCGTTGGGCGATGCAGACAATCCTTTCAGCCCCACCCCGGCGCTGGCCGGCCTGGGAGAGGCGATAGCGGCGGCCGGCCGCGGCACGGTGGAGGCCATACGTGCCGAGGGTGCTCGGGCATTGCCTGATCACCTCGAGCCGGTCCTACGGGAATTCCTCGAGACGTTTGGACATCTGTCGGACAGCGGCAACGACTTTTCGGTGCCCCCGTGGATCGAGCAGCCAGACGCTGTCCTGAGGCTGGCCGTCGACCACACCGATGTGATCGGAGCGCATCGTGCGATCCCCTGGGGCGAAGCGACCAAGAATCTCGGGCCGATCTCGATACGGCGTCTTAGGCTTCTGCAGCGCAGAGCGAGCGACTTCGTCGATCACCGAGAGCAGGTCAGCTTCGTCTACACCTACGGTTACGGCTTGTTCCGACCCATCTTTGGCGAGGTCGGACGGCGCCTCGTCGAACGCGAACTCATCAGGTCCATAGACGACGTGATGTATCTGCACTTGGACGAGGTTCGTGCCGCACTGCTGGATGGGTCCACCGCTCAGCCACCGGGCGAGCTGGTGGACCTTCGCAAGAGGCAGATGGCCGATCTGGCCGACGTGGACATGCCCGAGACGATCTTTGGCGAGGATTTTGTACCCGTCAGACGGGGACCGCTCGATGTCGACGAGGTCACCGGCGTCGCAACGTCCCGAGGACGACACCGGGGGAGGCTGCGCGTGGTGAGAGGGATCGAGGACTTCCCAAGGGTCGAATCCGGGGATGTCATCGCCATTCCCTTCAGCGATGTCGGCTGGACCCCCCTTTTCGCACGAGCCGGGGCCGTCATCGCCGAGTCGGGCGGGATCTTGTCGCACAGCAGCATCGTCGCTCGCGAATACCGCATCCCCTGTGTCGTATCGGTTCTCGGCGCCATGCGTCTTCCCGACGGCGCCACCGTGGTGGTCGACGGCTATACGGGGACTGTGACCATCGAGAAGCCGGAGTAGCCGGCCGGGTTCGGTGTGGTCAGTCGGAGAGGTACTTGTTGCGATTGAGCGATGGGTGCCCCCTCGTCAGCAGCTTCATGGCCTCTTTGCGATCGATCTCGCCGGCCTTCTGCATGCGGGCCAGGTCTTTCATGGTCGCCCATATCGTCGGCCATACGGCGACGTTGACCGCCGTCGCATAGACGAATGCCTCCCACCCTGCGTTCCGCCACCAGAACCAGGGAAAGAGCCAGAGGATCCCAGATACGTACGAGATGACCACGTTCCGGAACACCGCACCGGTGAGGCTGCCGAGCAGCGTGACGACAGGAACCGCCGGCCAATCGAGAACGGCAAGACCGCCGAGGTACGGTGACATTCCCGCACCCCCGTGGAATCGGTGGAAGACCGGATAGTTGTGGCCGATCACGGCTGCGGCCGCCACGACGAACTCATAGTCCTGATCCGGGAAAGCCAACTTGAAACCGAGTACCGGAAGTGCGGCCTTGGCCATGTCCAGCAACCCGGTGAGACATCCGAGGCCGGGACCACGTTTGAGTGATATCAGCGAGGCGCTGGTCCGGTTGAAGCGGAGCGTCGCCTCTCCAAGTTGGACCTCTACTCCACTGAGATCATCGTCGGGCAGCACCCAACGGCCGAGAACCCGTGTGAACGACACGGCTCCGAACAGATAGCCGATCACGATCGCGAAGAGAGTGATCCCGATGCTCACCGTCGATCCTTCCTCCTGGCGACGGGACCATACACATCGTCGGCCGGTACGGCTCCCGTGGTCAGGGGGCGCGGGTCGTCGGCACCAGGAGGATTGGAAAGGGCCGGTGCGCTCCGAGGGAATCCGAATCGGGCGTCCGGTCGCAGCGCCGCGGCCCCTGCGCTGCAGAGGGGCGTTCGAGCCGGCACGGTCCGCCTCGCCTGCATCCCGACGTCACCGTGAGGTCGGGATGCCAGAGCGGTTGAATCTCGGGTGCGTCGAGACCTGCCGACCGTATTCTTGGAGGCGTGGTGGACGAGTTGCTCAACCGGCGAGTGGATGACCTCGCCCGAGCCTCGGGGTTCTCGGGCGTCGTTCGCATCGACGATCCCTCCGGCACCCGTGTTGAACAGGCGTACGGGTTCGCGGATCGCCGCCACGGCGTCGCCAACAGCATCTCGACGCGCTTCGGCATCGCGAGCGGGGTGAAGGGCATGACCGCCTCGACCGTGATGAGCCTCGTCGATTCGGGCGAACTCGCGCTCGGCACACCCGCCCGTTCGTTGCTCGGCGACGATCTGCCCCTCATCGATGACCGTGTCACTCTCGAGCACCTGCTCGCTCATCGATCGGGGATCGGCGACTACCTCCATGAATCCTCCGGTGGCGACATCAATGATCACGTCCTTGCGGTCCCCGTTCACCGTCTCGACCAGACCGAGGACTACCTCGAGGTCCTGGACGGCCATCGGCAGGTGTTCCCTCCGGGGGAGCGATTCGAGTACTGCAACGGTGGCTTCGTCGTTCTCGCGTTGCTCGCCGAGCGGGCGACCGGAGTCGCCTTCCACGACCTGATGACCCGTGGCGTTCTGGAGCCTGCCGGAATGGCATCGACTGCCTTTCTCCGATCCGATGAGCTTCCAGGTGACGCTGCGGTCGGATACCTCGACGCAGACGGTCTTCGGTCCAACATGTTGCACCTCCCACTGCGCGGAAGTGGAGACGGGGGCCTCTATTCGACCGCAGCCGATCTCCGGGCATTCTGGAGCTCGTTGTTCTCGGGAGCCGTCGTGTCTCCAGCGACCCTCGAGACCATGATCCGCCCTGTGAGTGTCGACGCGTCTTCCATGTTCGACTACGGACTCGGGTTCTGGCTGGCCAAGACGGGCACCGGGGTCGTGCTGGAGGGCTACGACGCCGGGGTGTCATTCCGATCGACACACGACGACGCCGGCAAGTCCACGTGGACGGTCATCTCGAACACGAGTTCGGGGGCGTGGAGCCTTCTGGAGCGGCTCGAGGAGCTCCGGTAGGGCCGGTTGCGGCGCCGCCCGAAAGGCAAGAACCGGCCGGCACTCCGAGTCGACAGTGGTCTGCAGGGCCAAGGCAGACGCTGTGAGGATCGATGACATCCAACGGGTGGCCGCCAAGCACATCGTGCTGGAGGACCGGGCCCCGAGGTGGCGGCGACGATGCTGGGGCTGTTGAGGGCCACTCAGGCATTGCGCTAGTCGGCCACCGACTCCTGGTCGCTGAGCCGGTGCCCGATGGCATGACCCCAGAACCCGCGCGGGGCCAGCAAGAAGTCCGATCAAGTATTCGAGTTGGGGCGCGAATCTGGTCCGAAGCTCCCTGGCCGCGGACCCGCGCCTCGTCGACCGGTAGAACGTCGAAACCATGGGCGGTCATGCTCGTGTGGAGATCCAGGAACAGGTCGCTTCCTTCCTGTTGGTTGCTCTCGGGCACTGCTCGGTACGACGAGATGTCTGTCCCTTCGGTCACGACGTCGAACAGCATGATCGCCCGGCGCAGCATCCAGTACTGAGGTCCTCGCTCGAGACCGCGCACCATGTGGAGATGCAGCGCAGCGTCGGCGACCAGGCCCAACGCAGTCACCCAGTGCTGACCGGGAGACTTCGACCTGAACAGGACCAGCATCGGAAAGGCGGTGTGGGTCTCGAGGACGGCTGCCGCCCATTCCTCCCACTCCTTGAAGAAGGCGTCCAGCTAGGCCGGGTCGCCGCCTGGGGAGCGGTTCAGCACCAGACTGGTCGGGGTGATGCGCTCCTCCGTTCCGTCGTCCAAGAGCATGAGCCGGCGCTCGCGCTCGCTGTAGGCGGCGTAGAGGGCCGGCAGGTAGCCGATCACGAGCGCGGTGGTGAGGACCCCCGAGAACGCCTCGATCAAGGCCCCGATCCCGGGGTACGGCCTCGGCAGGAACGAGCTCACCGAATCCCACCGTGAAGAACACGACGCCCGAGAAGTAGATGCTGTCGGCGAACCCTTCGGTGCCGGCGACCCCACCGATTGCCCACCACAGGAGGCCGTAGCCGAGGACCTGCTGGGCGACCCACACCACGAGCAGCGCAAGCACCGACGCAGGTGCAAACGTCGAGAGCAAGACCTCGCGCCTCTGGTCGGATCGGATGCGAGCGGCCATCCACCGGACGATCGCCCACGCAATCTTGTACAGCCGATTGGTGAGCCACCATCGGTGCCGACTCATCTGCGTGGCGACGAGGGTGTTGACCATGTCGGCGAAGACCGAGATCACGATCACAGCGCCGAGTGCACCGGCGAGGAGTCTCATGCCGGCGACGTCACCCGTTGGGCCGCCGCGGGGTCAGCCTGGCGAGCACGGCTGCTGCGAACGGCAGGGCGAGATACTCCCAGTTGACACCGGACTCGTCGCCGACACCGAAGAAGGCGAGGCTGCCGAGGCCGGCGCACACCAGGATCACCCCGACGACCGAGCGCCATGCGGCCGGAGCGGCCATATCACCTCTGGGTCGTTCGAAGCGACCGAAGGCGGCGACGAACGGTGTGACCACGATGGCCATGAGGATGAGCCACACCGGTCTCGTGAGCCACCAGGTGCCGGACCCGGCCGGGATTCCGAGTCCAATCCCGTCGAAGGCGAGTGAGACACCGAGCACGGCGATCATCGCGGTGAGATGCCACAGGTAGAGCGTCATGATCAGCGAGTTGACCAGGACGGTCGCCGTCCACACCGGACCTCGCTCCAGCATCTTCCGGACCGGCCGTTCCAAGGAAAGCAACGTTCCGGCCTGGAAGAACCCGAGGGCGAGCAGTGGAAGCCTCGGTGGGAGCGTGTTGTTGAACTCGGCGCCCGGAACCCCCACCATGCTCACGGGATAGTCGAACGACGCCACCAATACGATGAGACCGGTCAGGCCGACGATGGCCAGGGCGAGGGTCTTGGTCGGCTGTTGCAGCTTTCCCGCCCTCCACGCGAACCCGAGCTGATGGACACCGCCCCAGATGAAGAGGTAGTTCAGGAAGCCGATCACGTCGTTGTCGACGCCGATGGAGACCACGTCCACGAGCACCGCCGCAGCGCAGAACGCAGTCACCGATCCCCACCCGTAGCGGTCCCACAACGTCAACGCCACCGGGGCGAGCGCCGCGACCAGCACATACACGGCGAGGAACCACACGGGGACGAGAGCGGTCTGAGATCCGATCTTCACGAGGTCTGGATCGAGCCCGGCGGCGATGGCAACGAAGGCCACGACCGTCCAGACGGCGAGCAGCGCCAGCACCGGCAGGACGAGTCGGCGCAGCCTTGCGTGCAGCCACGGTCCGTAGGTCTGCCCCTTGTCTTTCGTGGAGCGCCACGACGCTGCGTTCGAATAGCCGCCGACCACGAAGAAGATCGGCATGACCTGGAATGCCCAGGTCAGCCACTGGGTCCATGGGAGGTCGGCGAGCACGTGTCCGGCCTTCAGCTCACCAGCGGCCCCCACTTCAGGGGCCGCCATCAGCCAATGCCCGAGGACCACGACCAGGATCGAGCAGCCTCGAAGGAAATCGACGTACCGATTCCGCTCGGGTGGCGCCAGGTCTCCAACAGTCCTTGCCCGCTCCCACATGGTGGTCATGAGCCCCGCAGTCTCATCGGGAGGACGTCGAGACTCAAGCACCAATCGGAGCAATCCGGTGAGCCCTCAGTTGCCCGCCGACCCGGCGCGGGCTGATGCTGCTCTCAGCACCGACGTGAGCCCCCAACGCTGCGAGAGCCAGACCAGCGGCGAGATCTCCTTGAGATGCGAGTTCTGCCGGATGAGCCAATCGGCGATCTCCTGATCGGTCATCGAGCCTCTCATGGCGAGCACGACACGCCCGAGGTCGCGGCCGAGCGCATCGTCCCTGCACTGGAAGGCGAAGTAGCACTCCTGGAGCATCCCTCTGATGCGGAGCAGGTCGGGACGCCTCGAGACCTCCGAAGGGAGAAGTCCGAGTTGGGTGGCGGCCGAACGTCTCGTGAGGAAGGGGCCTTGGAGAGTGAGCTCGTTCACGCCCGACGTTTGGGCCCCGCTCTGTTGAGGACGAGCGTGAACACGGCGTCGGCTATCTCGTCGATTCCGGCGGAACCCGTGTTCCACACTGCGTCGTATCCGGTCGGATCGTCGATGTCGACCATGAAACGAACCTTGTGGAGGCGAGCCCGATTGGCGTCGAGCCGTCGCGCACGATCACGTGCCGTCTGGCGGTCGGTGCCATCTCGCTCCATGATGCGTTGGAGTCGCACTTCTTCGGGGGCTATGAGTCGGAGATGGACGCCATACGGGACATCGGCCGTAACCCGGGCCCCGCCTCGGCCGACGATGACGGCTTTCCCCGTCGCAGCCACGGCACGGATGACCTCGAAGACGCGGGCCATCAACACATCCTGATCGACGGTGGGAGCAATGACCTGCCGGAAGAAGTCCCCGGCCGGCGTTCGGTATTCCTCGGCCAACAACGAGTCGAGCTCCTTCTTCATGACGGGATCCTGCGCCACGATCTCGCACAGCCGTTGGTCGTAGACCTTCCATCCGTTGAAGAGCTCGCTGTCCTGGGAATCGAACAGCTCGATGATTCGATCCGCCAGAGAATGGCCTCCGGCACCCGCCTGCCGGGAGATCGTCACGAAGGCGTGCTCACCGTCGCGAGATGGCGCGTCCCCGACGTTTGTGAGCTGCGCCATGTGTGCGCGGAGGTAGCGCTCGACGATCTCCATGGATCCCATGCACCCATCTCATCCCAGCGGCGGTCGTCCTGCCAGAGCAACACGGCCCCAGTGACGCACCGGAGGTCCGTCATGTACGCCTCGGGATGCGAACCACGCCACCTGCGACCATCCCGAAGAACGGGAGCGTCGCCGCGAGCAGATTCACCCCGTCGGCGTCCGCCATGCCGTGTTTTGCGAGGAGACCGAGCCCTGCGCACACCGATACCACGGCCAGGACCGGCTGCCAGACCTCGGGCGCCGGCCGATGATCCCGATTCGGTCGTTCGAAGCGAGCCACCACCGCCACCACCGGGAGCGTCAGCGACAGCAGCAGTGCCAGCCACAGTGGTCGCGTCAGCCACCAGATTCCGCCGGCAGCCGGGATACCGAGCCCGATCCCCCCGATTGCCAACGAGGCGCCGAGCACCAACACCATCACGGTCAGGTGCCAGAGGTACAGGCTCATAATCGTCCCGTTGATCGCCACGATGGCCGTCCATGGCCGGGTCTTCGACATCCAGCGCCGCAAGGGAGCCTCGGCGGCCAAGGCGAGCCCGAATTGGAAGAGGGCCAGCGCGATGAGTGTCACCTTGGGCGGGTTGGAGTTGGTGACCTGGGCGTTGTCGAGCCCGACCATCGCCACGGGGTACGGCCCGAAGAGGACGAGTGATCCCAGGGCCGTGATGCCGAATGCCGCGATGGCGAGCCGGGTCTTCGTGCCACCGGTTCGGCCGTCCGCCCAGGCGTAGCCGAGCATGTGGACGGCGTTCCAGACGAACAGGTAGTTGAGCCACTCGACGGCGTCGAACCCCACTCCTATCGAGACGGCATCGGTCGCCGCGGCAAATGCCACGAGGGTGCCGAAGGCCCACCAACCGAACCGGTCCCAGATCCTGGCAGTGATCGGGACGGTCGCCACGATCAACACGTAGGCGGCCAGGAACCAGGTTGGCACGAGCGCTGCTTGCGATGCAACGCGCACGACCTCGGGATCGATGCCGGCGCTCCTCGCCAGGGCAGCCACCGGGAGCCAGAAGGCCAGCACCGGTAGCGCCGGAAGGATCAGTCGGCGCAGGCGGTCCCGGAGCCACTGAGGTTGAGGGACGCCGTCACGTCGAGCCGACCGCCAGGCGACCGCATTCGAGTATCCGCCGACGAAGAAGAAAATCGGCATCACCTGCAGCACCCAGGTCAGCCACTGCACCCACTGGACCTCTGAGACGAGGCGCCCGAGCCTGAGCTCTCCGTCGATCATCTCCGGCGCCGCCATCAGCCAATGACCGAAGACCACGACCAGGATCGAAGCCGCTCTGAGGAAGTCGACCGAGCGGTTCCGGGCGGGTGGAGTCTGGACGGCGAGCGTCCGGGCGCTCTCGAGGGTGCGGCGCAGTGGGTTCATGGTCTCAGCATCGACAACCGATGCCGATCGGCCCATCGGGGGAGCCCCCCGGATCTTCGTCGGGGGTCCCTGAGACAGGGCGTAGGCTGAGCGGCATGTCGTCGATTCCCTATGGCGCGCAATCGGCAGTGGCGCCGCTCCGTCACGTGCTCGTCAAGACCCCGAACCTGGCGTTCCGCAACGGTCACCGACCCGAGTACGGGTTCCGTCACCCGGTCGACCTCCATCGTGCCCAGCAGGAGCATCGGTCCTTCGTCCAGATCCTCAAGGAACTCGACGTGAAGGTCCACGACATCGGGAGCGAATCGCACAGCCCCGACTTCGTGTATCAGTACGACCCATCCCTGGTCACCGATCGCGGCGCAATCCTGCTCCGGTCTGGGAAACCGAACAGAGTGGGTGAGGAGCAGGTACAGGCCCGTTGGTACAAGCGCAATGACATCCCGATCGCCGGTCAGATCGAACCTCCTGGCACCGTCGACGGTGGGGACGTCTTCTGGCTCAGGCCCGATGTCGTGTGCGTCGGACGTTCGCTCCGGACGAACCAGGCGGGTATCGATCAGCTGTCGGCGATGCTGGAGGGAGACGTTCATGTCTTCGACGTCCCCTACGACGCCGGAGAGGGCGACTGTCTGCATCTCATGAGCGTGATCTCGCCGATCACCGATCACATCGTGGTGGTCGAGCCCGCCCGGCTTCCGGCGGGGTTGTATCGGCTCCTGGAGGCGATGCAGATCTTGATGATCGGAATCCCGCCGGGCGAGGTCCCTTCGCTCGCCTGCAACGTCCTTGTGATCGAACCCGGTCTGGTCGTGATGGTCGAGGGCAACACCCAGACCCAGGGCTTTCTCGAGCAGCAGGGGATCGAAGTGAGGACGTTCGGGGGCACGGAGATCTGTTGGAACGGGAACGGAGGTCCCACCTGTCTGACCAGGCCGATCAAGCGGGGCTGACCAGGCGAACCCGCCTCGGAATCTACGGGCTCGCCATCCGCCACGAGGCCATCCTGCTCGCCCGCATCTCGGCGCGCGTTCCGGGCGGAGTGGGGAGGTGGACCCTTCCTGGTGGCGGCATGGATTGGGGTGAGACCGCCGAGCAGACGTTGAAGCGTGAGATGTACGAGGAGACCGGGCTCGAGCCTGTGATCGGCGACCTGATGTTCGTGCACGGGTTTGGCGCCGTCGACGGCGATGTCGCCTATCACGTCATGCGGGCCGTGTATCGAGTACAGGCCGAGGGCGAGCCGGTTGTCACCGAGGTGGACGGCAGCGTGGACCTGGCTGCCTGGCATCCGCTGGACGACCTCGTCCGGTTGCCGCTCGTCCGCCTGGTGACCGACTCATTGGCCGAACTGTGACACGACGTACTCGTTTCGCCTCGTATGGGTTGTGCCTCGACGACGGCCGGCTGCTTCTGACGCGGATCTGGGAGAACGACCCGGGCGCCGGTCGTTGGACGCTGCCGGGCGGCAAGATCGAGTGGCAGGAGACGCCTCAGGAGGCCGCGCTCAGGGAACTCTGGGAGGAGACAGGACTCACCGGCCACATCGAGCGTCCGCTCGGTGTCAACACCAAGGTGTTCCCTCCATGGCGTCTTCACGACGAGCTGCATGCAGTCCGTTTCGTGTTCGAAGTCTCAACTTCCGGAGAGCCCCGGGTCATCGAGCAAGGCGGTACCACAACAGAGGCGCGATGGTTCCCGTTGGCCGAGGTACCCGGCATCGCCACGACGACCCTGGTGGACTACTCGATGACACTGATCAGGTCGGCTCGGCCAAGGGTGTCGGGTATGGGCGACCTTCATGACGGGGACGACGGCAGACACTCGCTTGAATGGATCCGATGAAGGCGGACCTCACACGAATCACCGAAGATCTGTCCGAGCTGGTGGCCGTCCCATCGGTCACAGGGAGTGAGCGGCGTATCCAGGATCTGATGGCAGGATTGATCGGCGAGCTGACATTCGATGTCGACGTGATCGAGACCGATCCCGCCGAGTTGGCGCAGGACCCCGACTTCCCAGGTATCGAGGTTCCCCGAAGCGATCTGGTCGTGGTCGCCGGGACCTATCACACGGGTCGCCCGGGACCACGTCGCATGCTGCTCGGACACGTCGATGTGGTGCCCCCCGGGGACGAGGCCACGTGGACTTCGCCGCCCTTCGATCCGGTCGTGCTCGACGGGATTCTCTACGGGCGCGGAGCGTGCGACATGAAAGGCGGCGTGACGGCCATGCTGGAGGCCGTTCGGCTGGCCATGGAGTCGGAGGAACGGCTCACAGGTGAAATCGTCGTGGTGGCCGTGCCGTCTGAAGAGGATGGGGGAGCCGGCACGCTCGCTGCGATCCGTGCGGGGTACACGGCTGACATGGCGGTGATCCCCGAACCAACGAATCTCGAGATCGTGGTGGCGCACGCCGGCGCCATCACGTTCACGCTGACGGTACCCGGCAAGGCGGCGCACGCTTCGATGCGACGCGAGGGTGTCTCGGCGCTCGACAAGCTGTTCGTGATCATGGAGGGACTGCGGCACGACGAGAAGGTCCGCAACGAGGCCGAGACGAACCCGCTGATGAAGTCGATCGGGCTTCCCTATCCGACCATCATCGGACAGGTCGAAGGCGGAAGCTGGGCATCGACCGTGATGGACTCGGTGGAGGCGGATGGTCGCTACGGCGTGAAGCTGGGCCAGAACTGCGACGGCGCCGCCGAGGACCTGCGAAACGCCGTGACGCAGGCATGGGAGTCCGACGACTGGCTGTCGCAGTTTCCGGTGGGCCTGGAGATCTGGGGAGGGCGGTTCGACTCGTCGTTGGTGGATCCCGAACACCGGCTCCCGATCGGGCTCGCATCGGCCCATCGTCGCGCAACCGGGGCCACGGCCGCCATGGTCGGCGCGCCGTATGGAGCCGACATGCGGCTGCTCATCAACCAGGGCAACACACCGACCGTGATGTACGGGCCGGGTAGCGTTCGAGTAGCACATTCGGCCGACGAACATGTGGCGCTGTCGGAGGTCGCCACGGCGGCAGAGACGCTTGCCGTGTGGTTGACATCCGACGTCGAGTCATGATCGGTTGGGACGAGCTCGGCGACGGCATCTTCCGTCGTAGATATCGGGAGCTGGATCAGAACATCGGGCTGGTGGTGGGTAGCGAAGACCTCGTGGTCGTCGACTCCCGGTCTCATCCCGAGCACGGGAGGGTTCTCCGGGAGCACATCTCCCAGATCAGCAAGCTCCCGATCCGCTGGATGATCAACACCCACTGGCATTGGGACCACTGCTTCGGCAACGCCGCCTTCCCGGATGCCGTTTTCGTCGGTCACCGGAGGTGTCGATCCGGACTGATCGAACGGGGTCGACTCCAGCTCGACATGTTGCGCACGGGTGACTGGTTCGAAGAATCCGAGCGGGGTTGGCTGGACGAGGTCGAGATCATCCCGCCCACGCTCACCTTCGACCACGAGACCCCGTTGTGGGCGGCCGGACGCCGCATCGACCTGAGTCACCACGGCCGGGGCCACACCGACGCCGACATCGTCGTGACGGTGGACGACGTGAGTTTCGTGGGCGATCTCGTCGAGGAGGGCAATCCTCCTGCGTTCGACGATGGCTATCCGAGTGAATGGGTGGCGACGCTCCGTGCGGCGTTGCCGCGGCTTCGCCCGGTGGTGGTGCCGGGCCACGGCGACGTGGTGGACCGCAACTTCGTGACCGAACAGGCTCGTCAGATCGAGTCCGCTGTCGATGGGACCGGCGCCCCGTTTCCCGCTGCTGTGATGGAGGTCATCACTCGTCGCCTCGAGATCGAACGGCGCGGTCGACCCGATCTCTCAACCGATTGACGCTGCCTCATCGAGTCGTCTGAGCCACGATTCCCTCGTCTGTTCCGGGACGAATGCAGCGTTCAGCGAGTTGCGGGCCAGGACGACCAACTGTTCGTCGTCGAGGCCGAGGGCGTCGGCGGCGGCCAAGTAGTTGTCGGCCACGTAGCCACCGAAGTACGCGGGGTCGTCGGAGTTCACGGTGACGATCACACCGGCATCCAGGAGACGGCCGAGGTTGTGATCCTCGAGGCGCTCGACGCCCTTCAACGCGAGGTTGGAAAGCGGACAGACGGTCAGCGGGATCCGCTCGCGCGCCAATCGTTCGATCAGGTCGAGATCCTCCTCGGCCCGAACACCATGATCGATCCGTTCACATCCGAGCACGTCGAGCGAAGCGACGATGTATGAGGCCGGCCCCTCCTCGCCGGCATGGGCCACGGCATGCAGTCCGGCGTCGCGTGCCTGTCGATACACCCGTTCGAACGGTTCGGGTGGGTACCCGCGTTCGGAGCTGTCGAGCCCCACTCCGATGAGGTGCCCGCGCCATGGCTGCGCTTCATCCCAGGTGAGCATCGCCGGCGCTGGTCCCAGATGCCTGAGGAAGCACATGATCAGTCCAACCGAGATCCCGAGTTCTCTCTCAGCCTCTTCGATGGCGGTTCGAAATCCTTCCATGAAGACGGCGAACGGGACACCCCGCTCGGTGTGGGTCTGTGGGTCGAAGAAGATCTCTGCCCTGACGACACCATCGCGGTGGGCACGACTCAGATACGCCGCCATCAGATCGTGAAAATCGCGTGGAGTGCGAAGGACCGCCGCACCCGCGTAGTAGATGTCCAGGAACGACTGGAGGTCGGTGAAGGCGTAGGCCTCCCTGATCTCCTCGACATCGGCATACGGCAGGTCGAGCCCATTGCGATCTGCCATCTCGAACATCATCTCCGGTTCCAGCGTTCCTTCGATGTGGAGATGCAATTCCGCCTTGGGAAGACGGCGGATGAAATCGACGCGATCCGTCATGCGACCGGATGATGCCACACGTGCGGCGTGCTGCGCCCGTCAGGCGATGCGAGTCAGGCGATTGAGGCCGAATGATGTGGGCGGAGAGAGATCGTTGATCGAGAACCACTCGGAAGGATCGAGGCGGACAACCGCACCGAGCGGGCTCGGTCGTTTGGACCGATCGACCGAGACGACGTGATTCCTGCGCAGAGCCGACACGACTCGATCGACGACATCCCTGGCGAATCCTGCGATGTCGTGCTCCGGCACCCCGACGGCGATCAGTGCCTCGCTCAGGTCCCTTCCGGGCTCGGTCCGTTCCAGGGCGGCGAGCCACGATTCGGGATCGATGTGATGCACCCCGAGCGCAGCGACGTCCTCCTCGGAGAGCAGACCGAACGTGATGAGACCCCGTTCGAAGAAGAGAGTTCCGTGGGTGGCGTCACCGGCGACATCGATGGCTCCCGATGCCTCGTGCGATTTCATCCAGTCGACGGCCTGATCGAGATCAGACCAGTCCGACCGACGATGACCTGCAGAGGCGATTCCGAGACGCACATCTCGAATATCGGCACGGGACCCCCGTACTCCAAGAAGCAACCTTTATCCGCGTGACATGACTAGTCCCCGAAGCTCGCCTGCCGGCGGAGCATCATCCGGCGCCGACGCGGAGGATGACCTTCCCGATGGCGGTGCGGTCGGCGAGGGTGGCAAGCGCGTCCGCAGCGTCCGCCAGCGGGAACGATGCGGACACCGGGGGATCGATCGAGCCCTCCTCCATCAACCGGAAGATGTGATCGAAGTTCGCCCGGTTGGCTGCGGGGTCCCGTCGTGCGAAGTCACCCCAGAACACACCCACGATCGAGCTGCCCTTCAGGAGTGGCAGGTTCATCGGAGCCTGGGGAATGGATCCCGATGCGAAACCCACGACGAGAACCCTTCCTCCCCACCCGACGCACCGCAGCGTCTCCAGGAAGATGTCGCCGCCCACCGGGTCGTAGACCACATCGACGCCTGTGCCTCCGGTCAGCTGCTTGATCCGATCTCTCAAGGACTCCTCGCCGTACACGATCACCTCGTCGGCGCCGAAGTTGCGGGCGGCGTCGATCTTCGCCCGGGAGCCGACCGCCGCTATCACCTGGGCGCCGGCAGCCTTCCCGAGTTGAACGGCGGCCGATCCGACGCCTCCGGTGGCTCCGGTGACCAGCAACGTCTGACCCGACTGGAGTTTCGCCCGGTCGAAGAGGGCGTGATACGAGGTGCCGTAGATCATCGCGATGCCGGCGGCCTTTTCGTATGAGAGCCCGTCGGGGAAGTGCATCACGTTCGATTCAGGCACCACGAACTGCTCGGCCATCGCTCCGTGGGCGGCGAATCCGATGACACGGTCGCCGGTTGCGAACCCGGCCACATCGTCTGCCGCTTCGAGGACGATCCCGGCCGCCTCGGCGCCCGGGGAGAACGGCAGCTCGGGGCGGATCTGATACATCCCCTGGATGATGAGCAGGTCGGGGAAGTTCAGAGCAGCCGCTTTCACCCCGATCTTCACGTGGCCCGGTGGTGTCGAGGGATCGGGGACGTCTTCGAAACGGAGGGCCTCGATGCCGCCGAGATCATGAACCACCTGTGCCCTCATCGCTCCTCCTGGTATGTGCTCGTCGTCGGTGACCTCAGAAGAGGTGCCGCCCCTTCGGTCCTCCCGGAACCTCAGGCTAGGTCTCTGTCGCGTGGTCCCGACGTCGGGACCGGTCCCGCTTCGTATCCGTGGGTCACGGCCCGAGGATCGGCTCGAGGGTGAGGTCCGGATGTGTTCGAAGGGTCGATTCGACGCGGTGCCGCGACGTGAAGAGCGCGAGTATCTCACCGTTGGATCGGCGTGCCACGGCAACATCACGGAGGCGGCCGAGCAGATCCACGTCCCCCGCCGTGGTGCGCCGGGCGACGGTGTATGGCGTCGCCTCGAAGATCACTTTGGCGCCGAACTCGCTCTCGAGTCGATGGAGCGCCACATCGAATTGCATCTGGCCGACCGCACCGAGAATCGGCTCACGATCCCCGCCGGTGTTCGTTCGCAGCACCTGGATCACTCCCTCTTGGTCCAGGTGGTCGATCCCGGTCCGGAAGCGCTTCGCCTTCGAGGTGTCGAGGCTGCGCGCGGTCCGGAAGAGTTCAGGGGCGAACACCGGCATCGGCGGAAACTCGACGTCGCCGTCGAAGCTGAGGCTGTCGCCCACGGTCACATCGGTGGCATTGATGAGCCCCACGATGTCGCCCGGGAATGCCTCCTCGACGGTGTCCCGTTCCCGGCCGAACACGCTGTGAGCGTGCTTGGTCGTGAGACTCTTGCCCGTTCGATGGTTGATCAGCGACATGCCGCGCTCGAAGCGTCCGGAGCAGATCCGCACGTAGGCGATCCTGTCGCGGTGCCGGGGGTCGAGATTTGCCTGCACCTTGAAGACCGTTCCCGACACCGGCCCATCGAGCGCACGCTCTCGGCCCGCGGCATCGGCCTGTGGCGCCGGCGGCGGTGCCATCTCTGCGATGGCGTCGAGAAGTAGCCGGATCCCGAAGTTCCACAGCGCCGATCCGAAGAAGACCGGAGTGGAGGCTCCGGCTTCGAAGCTCTCCTGGTCGTGGCGTGCGCCGATCTCGTCGAGAAGCTCGACGTCGTGCCAGGCGTGGGTGCGAACTTCGTCGTCATCGGTGCGCGGTTCGATCGACCGCACACGTTCGGCCCCCCGCGTCCCGCCGTGAGGAGTCCGATCGAACTCCCACAGTTGGCGGTTGCGGCGATCGATCACGCCTTCGAAGTCCACGCCGCCCCCGACGGGCCAGGTCACGGGTGTGGCGACGATGCCGAGTTTGGACTCGATGTCGTCGATGAGCTCGAGGGGGGCGAGCCCCGGTCGGTCGCATTTGTTGATGAAGGTGATGAGCGGGATGCCTCGAGCCTGGGCGACGTGGAACAGCTTGAGCGTCTGTTCCTGGATGCCACGAGCCGCGTCGAGCACGATGATGGCCGAATCGACCGCCGACAACACCCGGTAGGTGTCCTCCGAGAAGTCGCGATGGCCGGGCGTGTCGAGAAGATTGAATACGAGGTCGGTGTGGTTGAACTGCAGGGCGGTGGATGTGATCGAGATCCCGCGCTCGCGTTCGAGCTCCATCCAGTCGGACGTCACGTCCTTCTGTCGGCCGGCGCGAGCTTTGACAGCGCCTGCCTGCTCGATGGCGCCCGAGTACAGGAGGAGCTTCTCGGTGACGGTCGTCTTGCCGGCGTCCGGGTGCGAAATGATCGCAAAGGTACGCCGGCGCCGTGCTTGGGAGATCGGATCTGAAGAGGTCGTCATGTGGTCCAGTAGGAGATGCTGTGTCGCGAGCGACGCCGCCTCGCTGGCGGCGTCGAAAGGTCGGCGTGGAACCCTCAGGCTACCCGGTCGCCGGGCGAAGCCCATCGTGTCGGGGCCGGCCATGGCTCGATTTCCCCGGTTCCCGCCGCCGCAGCTCGAGGCGACGTCTTACCCTCGGGGCATCATGCACATGCAGGACGACTTCCCGCTGTTGATGTCGACGCTGTACGACCACGGTGTACGGCACTATCCGAATCGCGAGATCGTCTCGGTCGAGCACGACAAGAGCGTCTTGCGCACCACCTACGGCGAGACCGATGGTCGGGTTCGCCGCCTGGCCACCGCCATGGGCAGCAGATTGGGCATCCGGCAGGGAGATCCGATCGGCACGTTTGCCTGGAACAACCTCCGTCATCACGAGTTGTATTGGGCGACCGCCAACACCGGGCGGATCTGCCACACGCTCAACATCCGGCTGTTCCCCGACCAACTCGTCTACATCGTCAATCACGGCGCGGACAAGGCGATCTTCGTCGATCCCGACCTCGTGCCGCTCATCGGCCCCATCGTCGACCGGTTCGAGACGGTCGAGCATCTGGTGGTCATGGGTGAAGACGCCTCCGGTCTGCCCGGCGCCATCGCCTACGAGGATCTCATCGACGGCGTGGAACCGCATGGCGCCTGGCCGCTCCTCGAAGAGCGGTCTCCGATGATGTTCTGCTACACGTCGGGGACCACCGGCAATCCCAAGGGAGTCGCCTACACACAGCGCTCCACATACCTCCACACCGTGTCCAATCTCGCCAACTTCCCGATCTCGGCCTCGGACAGCCTGCTCCCGGTGGTGCCTATGTTCCACGCCGCGGCGTGGGGGTATCCCTTCCAGGCAGTCCCGATGGGCGCCAAGCTCACATATCCCGGACCAGACCTGAGCCCGGAGGGCATCCTCGGCCTGATCGAACGAGAGCGGATCACGTTCTCGGCCGGTGTCCCCACCGTGTGGCTCGGCGTCCAGCATCGCCTGATGGACCATCCCGAGATCGACACCTCGAGCCTTCGGGCCTTCCTGTGCGGTGGCTCGGCGGTGCCGCGGGCGTTGATCGAGTGGTTCTGGAACGAACGACAGATCAGAGTCGTCCAGGGCTGGGGAATGACCGAGACCAACCCGGTCGCGTCGGTCGCCCAGCTCGCACCGTGGATGGAAGACGACCCCTTCGAACGGCAACTCGACATCCTGGAGTCGGCGGGTCGAATCGTGCCGGGCCTCCAGTACAAGATCGTCGACGAGCTGGGCGAGGCCCTGCCCCACGACGGAGAGGCGTTCGGGGAGCTCCTCATCCGGGGGCCGTGGATCGCCGCCGAGTATTACAAGGACAGCCGGAGCCCCCAGTCATTCGTCGACGGATGGATGCGCACCGGCGACGTGTGCAAGGTCACGCCCGAGGGGTACATCCGGATCACCGACCGCGCGAAGGACGTCATCAAATCCGGAGGCGAGTGGATCTCGTCGCTGGACCTCGAGAACGAGCTGATGGCTCATTCCGAGGTGGCGGAGGCGACGGTGGTCGGGTTGAAACACCCGAAGTGGCAGGAGCGGCCGGCCGCCTTCGTCGTCCGGCGCCCAGGTTCCGAGCTCTCCGAAGAGGAGCTGCTCGCCTGGCTCGAACCTCGGGTGGCGCACTGGTGGCTGCCCGACGCGGTGGTCTTCATCGATGCCATACCCAAGACCGGTACCGGCAAATTCGACAAGAAGGTCGTGCGCGACCAGTACGCCGAACTGCTGATGGACTGAGACCGGGTTTTCGCGCACAAAGTGCGTGAATAGCGCACCTTCTGTGCGCGAAAACCCGACTCGTTCACCGGTCAGGCAGTCCATCCGAACAGGGCCGCCCCTCCCGAGACGTACACCCACCAGAACAGCAACGCGCCGGGCAGGGCCAACAGGCTGAAGACCGGTCGGCGGAGAGCCAGCTGAGCGGTGACCACGAGCCCGACCCCCCAACACAGCATCAGAACGACCAACGCCCAGACCGGCACCACCAGGCCAGAGACGAGGTACGGGAAGACTCCTGTGACGACATACAACGCCAGGGACACCATGCCCACCCAGCGATGTGGTGGTCGCTCGACATCTGTCATCGGAGACCTCTCAGGTCGTACCGGAATCCCAAGAGTGTCACGGGTGGATCGACGAGCGGCCAGTCGCGGTCGGCCATTCGGATGAACCCGAGCCGGGCGTACAGGCGGTGGGCACCTGTCATCCAATGACCGGAGTAGATGAACACGGCAGCCTTGCCCGTGTCCGTCGCCTCGCGAATGCATCGGTGAACCAATTGCTCACCAATGCCGGATCCCTGCGCCTCGGGGGCCACGCCGAGCATCCGAAAGCTCGCCTCGTCCGCCTCGAGACGCTCGGCGTGGGGATCGGAGGCATCCGGTACGAACGTCACACAGCCGAGAGGCCGGGTGTTGGCGATTGCCCCGAAGACGGTGTTGGTGGCGACGCGCGTACGGATGTCCACGAGCTCGGCTTCGTAGTCGGGCTCCGGTACATGGCCCGACAGGGCGCGGTACGAGGTCAACAGGATGCGGCCGAACGTTTCGAGTTCGTCACTGGGGGTCAAGGGACGAATGACCACCTCCCTGTTCTGGACGGTCGCCGTCACGCCGCGAGACCCATTTGGTCCAGGACGAATGAGAGAACGAAAGCCTCGTCTTTCCAGGCGTCGTACCTGCCGGAAGGACCAGAGTGTCCTGCCCCGAGCTCGGTTTTGAGCAGGAGCGGCCCACGATGACGGGCGATCGCACGCATACGTGCCACCCATTTCGCCGGCTCCCAGTAGGCGACGCGCGGGTCGTTGAGGCCGGCAGTCACGAGCATCGCCGGATACTCGGCGTCGGTTGTGTTGTCGTACGGTGAATATGCGCGCATCCAGCCGTAGTCGTCGGCCTGTTTGGGGTTGCCCCACTCTTCCCATTCGATCACCGTGAGGGGGATGGTTTCGTCGAGCATCGTGTTGATGACGTCGACGAAGGGCACCTCGGCGACCACCGCCTTGAAGAGGTCCGGCCGCATCGTCGTCACGGCACCCATCAGGAGCCCTCCGGCGGAGCCGCCTCTGATGATCAGCCTATCGCTCGTGGTCCAACCCGCGTCGATCATATGTCGGGCGCAGGCTATGAAGTCGGTGAACGTGTTGGCTTTGGCTGCCATCTTCCCCTCCTCGTACCAGCGTCGACCCATCTCACCCCCACCTCTGATGTGGGCGAGCACGAACACTGCCCCGCGATCGAGAAGTGAGAGTCGAGCGGCCGAAAACCACGGGTCGATCGTGATCTCGTACGACCCGTAGCCGTACAGGAGCACCGGTACCGGGGCGCTCAGGTCCAGGTCGGCACGATGCACCACCGACATCGGGACACGTTGGCCATCGGCCGCAGTGGCCCACAGGCGACGAGACACGTAGTCGGTCGGCTCGTATCCGCCGAGGACTGGCGTCTCCTTGACGATGAGCTGGTCACCCGTGACGAGGTCGACGTCGATCACCCGGGCCGGCGTGACCAGGGACTGGTAGCCGATGCGCAGCGTGTAGGTGTCGTACTCGAGGTTCTGCCCGATTCCGACCGTGTAGACGGGTTCGTCGAATTCGAGGTGGAAGTGCTCACCCTCGCCCGGGAGGATCGTGATCGACGTGAGGCCGTCCCGTCGCCCACCGACGACGACATGATCCGCCAGCGCGAGGACGCCGGCCACCTTGCGCCCGTCGTCGTGGGAGATCACCTCGATGACATCGTCCGGGTCATCGACTGAGATGGAGAGCAGCTTCCCATTCACGGCGTCGGCATTGGTGACGATGAGCCACCGGCCATCCTTGTGGTCCAACGAATACTCGACACCGTGTACACGCGGTACCACCACGGAGAACGACCCTTCGGGCTCGTCTGCCGGAAGGAACTTCACCTCGCTGGTCGTCTTGCTCTCTGCAACGGCTAGAACGAAGAGACGGTCTTGTGTGGTGCCGACACCCAGGAACAGGCGCTCGTCTGGCTCGTGGACCATCGTCACGTCGGCGGTCTGAGCGGTGCCGAGTTCGTGCCGCCAGATCTTGTCGGGTCGGTGTGCGTGGTCGAGGGTCGTGTAGAAGAGGTGACGGGCATCCGAGGACCACGCCAGTGAGTAGTAGGTGGCCTCGAGCACATCGGGAAGGTCCACGCCCGACTCGATGTCTCGGATCCGGAGCACGAACTCCTCGGACCCGTCTGTGTTCACCGAATATGCCACGAGCCGCTGATCGGGGGAGACAGCGAGCGCGCCGAGCTGGCAGAACTCATGGCCTTCGGCCAGGGCGTTCACGTCGATGATCAGCTGCTCAAGACCCTCCGGCCCGCCATGGGTTCGAACGAAGATCGGGTACTGACGTCCTTCCTCGGTCCGGGTGGCGTACCACCAGTCGCCGCGGCGCGCCGGTGCCGAGAGGTCGGTCTCCTGGATGCGGCTCTTGATCTCGTCGAAGATCTGATCTTGGAGCGGTCGGAGATGGGCCATGCTGGCTTCCGTGTGCTCGTTTTCGGCTTCGAGGTACGCCAGCGTGTCGGGATCGTCGCGGTTGCGCAACCAGGCGTACTCGTCGACGAATGTCTCGCCGTGGATTTCGCGAACCACTGGTATCTTCTTGGCCTGGGGTACGTGCATGGGCGCAGCCTAGGAGTGAACCGGTGCCACTTCGGAGTGCGCCCCCCTCAGATCTCGGCAAGCCCGTCGAGCGTTCCCATCGGTGAGGGTTCGTAGTCGCCGAGGTCTTCACCGATCACTTCCCCATATCGCCCCTCGACGATGGGTATCTCGACCAGCGAAGACGTGACGTCGTAGCGCTGGACGGCGCCCCAGCGAAACGCCCGCTCATCCGGGGGCGCCGCCACCGCCTCATCCAGCAGTCGGTCGAATTCGGCGTCGACCACCTTGGTGACGTTCGTGACCATCCCACTGTGGCGTTCGAAGTAGGCGTAGTCGGGTGCGAACCCGGTCAGCGGCTGTGCGAAGGACCCCGCCACGAGAAGGTCGAAGTCCCCGAATCTGTCGGGTTCACCCAGCCGGAGGGTGTCGGCGATCGCACCGCCGCTCACCACCGACAGCTGAGAGTCGATGCCCATCTCGTCGAGTGCGTCCTGTACGCCCGCCGCCACCGATCGCACCGTCGGGTCGTCCACCGAGACGATTATCAGAGGCCTGTCCACCGGTGGAGCGACGGCGGTGTCGGGCACGGTCTCGCCGGTGGCGGCCAGGAGGGCGCCCTCGTCGAGTGCGTGAGAAGTGGTGGGTGAGAGCAACGAGTACATCGGCAGCCCTTTGTCCCCCAACGCTTCGGAGACGACAGCGGCGCGGTCGATCGTTGCCGACAGTGTTCGCCGAAAGGCCAGGGAGGATGTTGGACGCGTCGGGTCGAGATTGGCCAGCGCCCTGTATCGCACGATTGAGCGAGGGGCGACAGTCACGGCTTGCCCGTCCCAGTCCGGCCCTATCGCCACGGCGAGCTGCGTCGTGCCCGTCGCGAGCTCTTCGGATGCGGCTTCCGCATCGCCGAACCACACCTCGAGCTCCTGCACGTGGCCCGACCGTCCTCGATATTCGTCGAAGGATCGATATCTGAGGACGCCGTCCTCCCCCCACGAGTCGAGGCGGAAGGGGCCGGTCCCGACGAGGGCTCGAGCGTACGTCTCCTGGGGTCGGTAGACGATCGTCGAGGGCACGATGGGGATGAGGGCCAGCAGTGTCTCGAACGGCGAGAATGGTCGTGCAAGTCGAAACGTCACGGTGTCCGATCCTGCAGGCTCAACGGACTCCAGGCCTGCCGCCAGGCGAGGCGACCATTGAGAAGCGTTGGCGGGATCGAGCGCGGAACGGTACGACGTGACCACGGATTCCGCAGTCAGCGGGGAACCATCGTGGAACGTGACGCCGTCCTTCACCCGCACGGTGTAGACCAGTTGGTCCCGGCTGGCCTGCCACGGCTCTGCGGCGAGCACGGGAGCCAATTCACCCTCCGTAGTCCACCCGTACAAGGATTCGACACACGGGCGGTAGAGACGTTGGATGTCCGGCTCTGCCCACTTCACGGGGTCGAGGTTGGGAATGGGTGAACTTGGTGCCATCACCCGGACGTGGATCGGCGGGGCGATGGGAGCAGGCGCCGACGACGACGGTGGCGCAGGTACGGCGGTTGGAGCCGTGCTGACCGGGGGGTCGAGCTTCGGTGGCTCCACGAGGGCAGGCGAGGTCGTTTCAGGACTGCTGATCCCGATTCTGCATCCCCCGGCCAGGAGCAACCCGAGCGCCCCAGCCGAGCGCAAGAAGGCGCGTCTGGTCAATGCCACCGACGCATGATCGGCACGCCGAGGCCACGGCAGAAGCGTTTAGTCGTGGGCTCGCCCCGGCCGGGCCCGCACGCTGGTCGGACACGCCCGATGACCTGGCCTTCTAGAGTGCGGCACGTGAAGTTCCCCCGCATCCCCGACTGGCTGATCGGGCTCCTGCTGGCCATCATCGTGACCGCGGTGCTCTACGTCGTCTTCGGTGCGGGTGACGACCCCACCATCGCCGGCGGGTGACCCCCGGATTCCCAGTTCTGGAGCCTGACATGCGTGAAGCCGTGATCGTCTCGACCGCCCGCACCCCGATCGGGAGGGCCTATCGGGGAGCGTTCAACGACACCGAGGCACCCACACTCGCCGGCATGGCGATACGCGCCGCCGTCGATCGTGCCAAGGTCGATCCCGCAGAAGTCGACGACGTGATCCTCGGCTGCGCGATGCAACAAGGAACCCAGGGGATCAACATGGCACGGGTGTCCGCCATCGCTGCAGGGCTCCCGACCTCGGTGTCGGGGATGACGATCGATCGTCAGTGTTCCTCCGGGCTCATGGCCGTGGCGACCGGCGCCAAGCAGGTGATGATCGATGGCGCCCCGGTGGTCGTCGCCGGCGGGGTCGAGTCCATCAGCCTCGTGCAGAACGAGAACATGAACATGTATCGAGCAGCGGATCCTCGAGTGCTCGAACGCGAACCGAGCATGTACATGCCCATGATCGACACCGCCGAGGTGGTCGCCGAGAGATACGGCGTGAGTCGGGAGGATTGCGACCGGTACGCGTACCAATCGCAGCAGCGCACTGCTTCGGCGCAAGAGCGGGGTGTCTTCGACGACGAGATCATCCAGACCACGACCACCAAGGTCGTCGTCGATCGGGAGACGGGGGAATCCACATCGGAAGAGGTGAAGCTCCGGCTCGACGAAGGCAACCGACCTTCCACGACCATGGAAGGACTCGGTCAGCTTGCCCCGGTCAGAGGCTACGACAAGAACGTCACCGCAGGAAACGCCAGTCAACTGTCCGACGGTGCCGCCGCGCTCGTGATCATGGAAGCTTCCGAAGCCGAGAAGCGAGGTCTGGCACCACTCGGTTACTACCGGGGCATGGTCGTGGCCGGCGTCGATCCCGACGAGATGGGAATCGGTCCGGTCTTCGCCGTTCCAAAGCTGTTGGCGCGGACAGGTCTGGCGATAGAAGACATCGGTGTGTGGGAGCTGAACGAGGCGTTCGCAGTTCAGACCATCTACTGCCGCGACAAGCTCGGCATCGACAACGAGATCTTCAATGTCAACGGCGGCGCCATATCCATCGGTCACCCCTACGGGATGAGCGGGGCTCGAATGGTCGGACATGCGCTGCTCGAAGCGCGTCGTCGCAAGGAGCGGTATGCCGTGGTCACGATGTGCGTCGGCGGCGGGATGGGAGCAGCCGGGCTCTTCGAGGTGCCCTGAAGACAGCGGAGGGGTAGCGGCACGCGTCTGCCCGGGTACATTGTCGCTGGGGCAAGTACGGGGATGCGGATGTCGCGATCAACTGCAGGAAAACCATCGGAACGCGGGGCAGCAGCCATAGAAGCGGCGATGGTCGTCGGGCTGCTCCTCATGCTCGTCCTCGGATCCTTCGAATGGGGCATCGCCCTGCGCGATTGGATGACGGTTTCATCTTCGACTCGTGAGGGAGCGCGGGCCGCCGCCTCGGCCGGCAGCATCTCTAGCGCGGACTGTCGCATACTCGAGGCCACCGCCAGTGCCCTCCAGAACATCGCGAGCGAAGACGTCGTAGAGGTGATGATCTACAAGTCCGACGTCAACGGCGCAATCGGCCGAGCCCAGCGCTACCGCACGGTTCGAGATTCCGACCCGGTCTCCCTGTCCTGCGTCAACAACTGGTATCTCATCCAGAACGGTTGGCCGGCGGCCGACCGCAATGACGGAGCAGCCAACCGCGACTGGGTGGGGGTTCGCGTCATCTTCGACCACCACTGGCAGACCGACTTCCTCTGGTTCACCGGCTCATCCCGCTGGAACGAAGACACGGTGATGCGAATCGAGCCCTCGATTCCCTGATGCCTGGGGGGCTGTGATGTCTGGGGGGCGACCCCCAGACCCCCGAGTGCCGTCCTGACGGCGGGTGTCTCCGGATCGGGCGGCTTCAGGTCACGATGCATAGGCAAGCCGTGGCTCGCGGGTTGATGATGTCTGGGGGGCGACCCCCAGACCCCCGAGTGCCGTGCTGACGGCGGGTGTCTCCGGATCGGGCGGCTTGGATCGTGTCCCCTCTTTCCTATGTCAAGCGGCGTGTGGGGTGGCGTGGTGTTGGGTGAGCCCAGCGTCGGCGAGCATGGCTCGGAACACGACATCGGAGAGTCGCCGTTTCAGTGATCGGAGCGCCTCTTTGCGGGTGGCGCCAGCATCGGTTCTTCGGGCGAGAAGGGCGATGGCGTCTGGGTGTGATCGGGCCTGGGTGAGTGCGATCCGGTGGATGGCGGCGTTGAGTTGTCGGTTCCCGGCGCGGCTGAGCCGGTGACGGTCGGTGTTGCCAGACCAGACCGGTGAAGACACCACCCAGCAGAAGAGACAGGCGTTATTCGGCGTAAGCCTGTTGGACCTGATCTCTGCTGGTCTTCTGGCACCGGGAACGACGCTCACCGGCTCTAGGTCGAGCGTCGAATACCGAGCGACCGTCCTGCCCGACGGCAGGATCCGCACTGACAACGGAGTCGAGTTCGACACGCTGTCAGGAGCTGCCGACACGTTGACAGGCAAGTCGAACAACGGCTGGGAGTTCTGGCGCGTGAACCGGCCGGAAGGCCCGACAGAGCTAGCGAGAATCCGGGAGACCTACCTCGCTCAGAGTCCAACAGATCCCTCTTGGCGATGTCGACGCATTCCTTCGATGAGCTTGGCCTCGGTCCGGAGTGGTGGCCGGAATCACTCGCCTGGCACGCCAGCGAGGAGCCCGTAGTTGGCAGTCGTATGAAGCTCGCTCTTATCGAGAACTACGAAGAGCCGCTGGAACACCGTCATGTCTACGCAGCGCTAGGCGATCCGGAAGAGGCGCTTCGGCTCAGCGAGACCCTGGGCTTCAAAGGCCACGATCCCGACTCAAACGGCCCTCACCCCTTCGCAGGCATCGGAGAGTACGAGCCCCGGTTCTGGGTCTTCACCGACGGAACCGTTGACTTCGAGCCGCTCGCGGTCCGTTGAGAATCGGGAGCTATGGATGTAGTGATCCCCGACCAGGGCCTCCTCATGACCTACGGACTGGTCCCGCGGTACACGGATGGCCAAGTCGCTCATTGGGATGACCTCGAGCAACCGAGCTATGACCGCCTCATCGCAGATTGTTCGACCTCGAACCTATTCGACGAGCCGGGGACGGCCTTTGTTGATGCTGATGCCGGCCTCATCCAGGACTACGCGTCTCTACGAGGGCTAACCGTCGTTCAGGTCTTCTACGTTCAAGACTCAGCGCCCCCTGACGACCACGTGGCTGCACTGCTCGGGGAGGAGACTCAGGTGGATGTCGAGCTACCTGGCAGATCCGTATCGCTACGGCGCATGACGGATGGGGACGTCCTGGCCGAGTGCTGGGGCATTCGATTGATCGTCGAGCCAGGAGGCATGCCCATGACCGAAGGACGATGGGACTACCAGGAACTCGAATGGCCAGGCGCCGGGACAGTCTCGAGAGACGACGCCCGGATGGCCGGCATCGCCGACCATGCTTCTGAAGTGTTCGTTCGAGACACGGTTCTCGGCCGGTTCGAAGGACAGCAAGACATTGAGATTCACCCCGAGTCCGGCGCTGCGTCATACAAGAACCAGTGGGGGGTCAGCTGGTGCCAGCGCTACGGACGGGATCTCATCCAAATCGATCTGAAGAAGCTCTACGAGGGCACTCGACCCGAGATCGTCCGTCTCTACCACGAGCACGCGGTGGAGCCTCCTCCTCTCAACGACCGACGTTGGGATCACCCGAACGTCGCTACCCGAGCACGAGCGATCGCCTATTTGTGGGCCGACCTCCGGGCGTGCTTGGAGGCTCTTGCTCATGACCTCGGTCTACGCATAACCGCGAACGACGTTGTTGCTGTGGCTCGCGGTGATCTCGAATACCGGGGTTGGTGGTCTGATCCGCCGTTCGAAGCAATCGCAAGGCACATCCCTCCGGGACTCAATCGGGATGCCTTCATCGACCGATGCGGTGCCATATATCAGAGCACCGTGGATCGCCTCGGAGAGCGGCACCTTCGGTCCATGGTTCACGAGATGGGCTTCGATCCTGATGAGACGGCCGGCTACCGCAGCCTCAAGCTGCTTGAGCTCATCACGAAGGCCGCCGTTGTTGCGGATGAGGCCGGCCTCGACATCGTTGCCGACAAGCACGAAGTCGCTCAGCGCGTTTCCGAAGGATTGGAAGCACCGCACATCTCGGCGCTATTCAAACTCAACGACCTCCGACAACTTGATAGCCATGCCGTCGCCAACGTGGATGCGAGACTCGAGAACGTCGTCCGAGATCTCGGAATCGACCCAATGGGAACCGTCGGCGGCTTCGACGATGCCGTGGACACGATCTACGACTCCGTAGCCTCGACCATCGCCTCGGTTGCAGGAATCATCTGTCAGGCTCTTTCGCGCTAGCGCCGAGACCGGCCGCCTCCTACAAAGCGTCCGATCGTTGGTATCGACGCCCCGAGGTTGAGCGGACGAAGTCAGCCGCCAGACAGATCGTGACCGGAGCTCCTAGTCTCCTCCTATGGCGATTGAGATTCTGGCAGCGAGTGACCCAAATGGCTCCCCTCCACCATCGTGCAGTCCTCGGCCGCAATCGTTGCGATCGTCGGCGGGCTTCTTGTTGCCCGACTCGTCAGCATGGCGTCCGAGCGGGCGAGTCTTGTTCAGCGTGTCGCTGAGATAGACGATCAGCTCAAGTCGGTCAAGGCCCACCACCGTGATTTGGTAAGCCGTCGCGCTGGTTGGGATCTGGGCGATTTCCTGGAATCCGCAGCGCGCCTCTACTGCGACGATGGGGTTCGAGAGGCCAACGAGCTGGCAGATCAGATTCAACACGGAGCGAGTCGCAAGGAACGCCAACAGTTCGCGGATGTCTTTCTAGCTTGGGTTAGCGCCAACGAAGTAGCCATCCGCGACCTTCACGATGGAGAACATGCGGCCCGAACAGCCGAGGATCTTCGAGCAGCCGGATTGGAGGTCGAGCCGATGTTCGAATCAGTGGCCGAGGCCTTGCTTCGCAAGCTCGCCAAGCCCCGCTCAGGGGTCGTTCTCGCGGGAATCGCGTTTCCGGTCATCGTCATGGCAATGCGATGGACTGAACTGTCCGCTCCATGGCGCTGGGCGATGGTCTCGGCCTTCCTGGTGTCCGTTGCTGGCGTTGGCATCTACATCTACCGGCTCTCCAGATCGCTGGTCAGCGACTGATTGCAGGCCAACGCTCGTCAGTCAATCAGGGTTCGCGCATCAGCCGCCCGATCCGCTGCTCGGCGTAAGGGTGCGAGCGACCTCGGCGGAAAGGACTCGCCCCGTCGAGCGATCGTTCGTACACGTCGAGATACTCGACCAACTCGTAGGAGTAGCCGAGCTTCTTGGCGTATCGGTCCGCGGCATGTTCAGCTCGACGCAGATAGGCCGCCCAGAGTGACCGTATGATTGGCAACTCCCAGGAGGCGCCGCCCGAGATGACTCGTGCGTTCTTCGCTGTGATCGGCCATCCTTCGGTTTCGAGATAGATCCGGAGCAATCGAAGCCCGGGAACTTGAGACGGACCAGGGCGAGCAGCCGGTCGCCGATGCGGGTGGCAATGTGACCGCACTCGTGCGCAAGGGTTGCATCCAGTGATGGATGGCCGATCATTCCGCTGTTGATGTAGATCGTTCTTCGGAGCGTCTGGGCGTTCGGAAAGGGGGTCGTCGATCACGAACCATGTGACCGGGGTCTTGGCGCCTCGCCGGCGGAGCTCATCCAGCACCGGCTTCACGGTCTCCTTCTCGCAAGGGCTCGGCCGGCGAGCACCGAGTTCCCAGAGCAAGCCCCAACCTCCGGGCAGCGGGAAGAAGTAGGTAGTCAAAGAGCGGAGCCGCGGCAGGAAGGCGACTACGCCGGCAATCCAGGCGGCGGGGTCCTCGCCAACTCCTAATGCCCGGGCGATCCCGTACGCCACGAGGAACCGGGCGAGGACGTGGACCAGCTCGAGCGCAAGGCAGAGAAGGTAGAGCGGCAACATAATCATCGTGTCCTCCTCTCCTTCGTGGTCGAGACCTCCTCATTCAATCGCAGGGGTGTGACGGAAACGCGCGCTGCTCGGCCCTGGGGCGATGACGAAGCACTCGTTTGCGGCCGGCACTGCCGGTTCGAGCTTGATACCGGGGAGGGCCATCACCGAGCCGGCGACGTACAGACCGGCGAGAATGGCAAAGATCTGAAAGACGACCCCCTCGACGGAACCAGTTACGCCTGTGGTGGGACCAGAGTCGAGTGCCCGCAACGATGCGTAGGCGGCGACACCGGGGACCAGGATCAAGATCCCTGGGAGGACCACGATGAGCGGGCTCGTGCGGGCTCGGAGTCGAACGAACAGCCCGGCGAACAGCCGAGGGCGAGCGCTCCGAGAAACGGGCCCTGCCAGACGCCTGCTCGGCCGCCGACTTCGAGACCGCCGTACGCAAGCAGCCCGGCGGTGATGGCCCATGGCGCTTGCCGGGGCGACACCTGGAACACGACGGCCAGACCGACCATCAACAGGACGAGGAACAGCCACTGCACGAGCGCCGGCGGCCGCTCCGAAACGGGAATGCCGGCGGTGCCGAACATCGCCCGAACTGCCATCGCCCCGGTGGACGCTCCGGCGAACAGGCTGATGGTGACCATGCCAGAGCTGATGAACCGGTTCCATCCGAGCAGCGTGTGACCGATGGCGAGAGCCGCCCTCAACTCGGCCTGCTCTCCGCTGCTCAGCCCCGCCACCTCGCCCCGGTCGATGGCGTCCTGTCTCCGCCAGTGGTAGATGCCTGTGCGGACACCCCGAGGTCGTCGGCGACCGATGCCACCGGCCTCCCGGCAGCGATCAGGTCAAGGACCCTACGACGGAACTCCGACGGATATCTCTTCGGCATGTTCGGACCCTCCTCGTGGGTCAGAGCACACCAGATTCAACTATCCCGAATCCACCGAACCGGGGGAACATCAAACTGTCCACCAAACCGGGGTCAACTCCAACGGTGGCGTAGTCCAGGCCGTCGACGCACTAGGGTTCCTGGCATCGGCCCTTCGTACGCCGAGAGACCTCACCTTTGGCCGAGCGAGCCGGCACCCGCTCCGAGCGGTGCCGCAGATCTTCCCCTGGGGTGAGAGCGAGATTCACCCCGCTTGCAGGCTCGCAGTGGGACATCCGCAAGCTATGCTCCAGGTGTCCGACCTGACGCCGGTCAAGCGCTAACCCGTGGTCGTCAACCACACCCACGCCGACCTGCCCGACTGATAGGACCCGCACATGCCACAAGATCAGGTCACTGCACAGCAGGGCAGCGAAGACACCGCCCGGATGAGCGCTGGGGCCATCGCTGCGCTTTCCGGGCTGGTGTTGCTCGTCGTCTTCATGTTCCAGAACACCGGGCGGGTGACCGTGAAACTTCTCTTCTGGGACCTGTCTTCGCCGGTCTGGGTCATGACGCTCACGACGGCGTTGGTGGGCGCACTGGTCTGGTTCGGGATCGGGGTCGTGCGCCGTCGCGGCCGCCGGTAGAGGTGATAGAGCTCGCCACGGCCGGTTGCCGTCCGATGCCTGATGAATCCTACGTCTTCATTGTCTCGCCTCCAGCGACGAGTTCGACGCTATTGGCTGCCGGGCTCGCCTCCGTCGACTCAGAAGGTGCTGCGGGCGGTATCGTCGCGGGTGAGCTGCGACGTGGCGACGTCACCCGTCTTGGTCCTATCGAGGACGACAGGTTCGGGTTCGCTTGGGAGGGGTCTCGCCGCAGCTCAGGTTCTGGGGAGGCTTGCGATTCGAAAGAATGGTTGGCAAGGGGTGACGATGCCGAGCTCGCGCGCTCGGCGCAAGGCTTCTGAGCGGTCGGTCGCACCCAGCTTGCGGTATGCGGTCCTCAGGTAGGACTTGACCGTGTTCATGGAGAGGTGAAGGGAGCGGGCTGCCTCGCGTCGAGAACTGCCGCCTGCGATCTCGCTCAGGATCTCCACCTCTCGAGGATTGAGCATCTCGCCTGTCCCGGATCGCGCTCCCCTGGCTGGCCCTGCACGGCGGGGCCGCGGAAGTCGTTCGTTGCCGTCACGATCGAAGACGTCGACCTCGACTTCCCACTTCGCCTGGGCGGTGTCGGCGGGGACGAGATGGGATGGCCCGCACCGGACTTGTACTTGACGTGGACGTTGTCCATCGGGGTGCCATCGGGTCGACAGAAGGCGCGGCCGGGCAGGTTGGAGCCGATGATCGTGAGCCGCACGCACCCAGCCTGCCACACGTCTTGCAGAGACCTCTCGGGACCACCCCGTCAGCCGACGTACGCCTGACGGGCCAGCCGGATCACCGACGCTTGCTCGGCTCTGCAACGCGCTCGTCGCGGCTTCGTGACGGATCCAGCCGCCTTCGATTCGCCCTTGCTCCGATCGCTACGACCGACGCGGGGAACGTCCCCTCTCTCCTATGTCAAGCGGCGTGTGGGGTGGCGTGGTGTTGGGTGAGCGCAGCGTCGGCGAGCATGGCTCGGAACACGACATCGGAGAGTCGCCGTTTCAGTGATCGGAGCGCCTCTTTGCGGGTGGCGCCAGCATCGGTTCTTCGGGCGAGAAGGGCGATGGCGTCTGGGTGTGATCGGGCCTGGGTGAGTGCGATCCGGTGGATGGCGGCGTTGAGTTGTCGGTTCCCGGCGCGGCTGAGCCGTTGACGGTCGGTGTTGCCAGACCAGACCGGTGTCGGGGCGGTGCCGTTGTGACGGGCGAATGCGTGGCGGGATTTGAAGCGTTCGATACCGGCGACCTCGCCGATCAGTTTCGCGGCGGCCAGAGGTCCCACGCCGTGGATGCGGCGCAGATTCGGTGCTGTGGTCTTGGTTCGGGTTTCGAGTTCGGCGCGCATGTTGTTGATGTCGATGGTGAGTTGGCGGATACGAATGACGAGATCGGCTGCGATGCGAGCGATCACGCTGTCGAGCCCGGCGAGCCTGCCGGCGGCGATGTCGAGGTGCTTGAACGTGGTGAGCGCACGCAGGTCTGGTTCCCATGTGGGGTCGATGTCATGGAGGTGCCAGCGGAGCCGGTTGATGTGCCTGGTCCGTTCCGCTACCAGGTCTTCTCGGTGATCGACGAGCAGTCGAAGCTCGCGAGCCTGATTGTTGACATGGGCTGTCGGGAGGTCCGGTTCGCGGAGCGCGGCCCGTGCAACGGCGAGGGCGTCGATCGGATCGGACTTGCCGTAGGTACGGACCGAGTCGCGTGAGTGTGCCATCAGCTTGGGTGGCACCCGCACGATCCGTTCCCCCGCTGCGAGCATGTCGCGTTCAAGCCGACGAGACAGGTGCCGACAGTCCTCGACCGCCCAACAGCGCTCGGCGCCGAACTGGTCGGCCCAACGGATGATCGCCAGATGCTCCGCAGTGGTGGTCGCAGTCGTGGTCTCGAGCCGAGCTGACGGCCAAGGTGGTCGACAGCGACCACGGTATGGGTGCGCTTGTGCGCATCGATACCAAGCATGATCATGGTCCTGTTGCCCTTCTGTTGAACGGTGACAGGACCGGTCGGTGGGCACACCTCAGTGGGGGCGACGCCACGCTCCTATCAAGCCACGCCGGCCGGTCCACATCGTGCTGCTGGCCGCAAGACGGGACCAGGCCACCGAAGGGCATGGAGTGGTTGAGCGAGCCAGCAACACGATCATCAGCATCGCGCTGACCCGAGGAATCATCACACTGAGCGGCGTGGTGTAAGTAGGTGAACCCTCAGCGTTGTCCCGCCTATCCGGTGGCGGGGAGTTGGTTCACCTCCTTGTCGGTGTGAGTTTGGTGCATGGTTCCGATGAGTGCCATTGATTCTTCGGACAGGTATCGGCGGTCGGTGACCTGCCACTCATCGTGTTGTTCTGAGAGGACGGCTCCGACGAGGCGGAGGATGGAGTTGTCGTCGGGGAAGATCCCGACCACGTCTGCTCTGCGTTTGATTTCTCGCATGAGCCGTTCGAGCGGGTTGGTCGACCACACCTTCTTCCAATGCGATGGTGGGAATCCGGCGTAGGCAGTGACGTCTGCCTCGGCCTCCAACAGCAGGTCGGAGACGGCGGGGTGGCGTTCTCTGAGCATGTCGGCGACGAGCCGCAGGTGGTCCCGGGTCGATGCCGGGTCGGGTTGAGCGAAAATGGTTCTGACGGTGGCGGCCACCATCTCGGCGTGACCCTTGGGAACCCTGGACAGCAGGTTGCGCATGAAATGCACTCTGCACCTCTGCCAGCTGCATCCGGACATGGTCTTGCGGATGGCTGCTTTCAACCCGTGTGAGCGTCAGAGATCACCAACACCACCCCTGACAGTCCTCGTTTGCGGAGTCGGCGCAGAGAGGTGGTCCAGAACACCTCGTCTTCGGTGTCCCCGACGTCCAGATCGAGGACTTCTCGGTTGCCGTCAGCGGCGACACCGGTGGCCACCACCACCGCCCGAGAGACGACCCGGTGGTCTTTGCGGCCGTGCAGGTAGGTGGCGTCAACGAACACATACGGGAAGGCGATGTGATCCAGGCTCCGATCCAGGAACGCTGCCACCTCCTCGTCGAGCTGTTCACAGATCCTCGACACGGTCGACTTGGAGATCCCCGAGTCCACTCCGAGTGCTTTGACCAGGTCGTCGACCTTCCTCGTTGAGGTGCCGGTCACGTAGGCGGTCATGATCACCGCCCACAACGCCCGATCCACCCGACGGCGAGGTTCCAACAACGACGGGAAGACCGCACCCTCCCGCACCTTCGGAATCCGCAGCTCGAAGCCACAACTGGGGGCGACCCTCAGACCCCTGGGCCTCCCCCCATTGACCGGACACCTCGATAGAGAGGTGGTAGATGATGGGGATCATGACTGAGGATCAGCCGGTGAGGAGACGGCGATCGTTCTCTCCCGAGTTCAAGAAGGACGCGGTGGCGATGGTGCTCGATGAGGGCAGGTCAATCGCCGACGTGGCCCGGAGTCTTGGGATCGGGGAGACGTCGCTGGGGAACTGGGTTAAGCAGGCCCGGATCGATCGGGGCGAGCGCGAGGGGTTGACGACGTCTGAGAGGGCGGAGTTGGCCGAGCTGCGCCGGGAGAACGCCCGGTTGCGGATGGAACGAGACCTACTCAAACGAGCGACGGCCTTCTGGGTGAAGGAGTCGGGACAGTGACCCGCTATCGGTGGGTGGCTGCCCGGAAGGCCGATGGATTCCCGACCAGGCAGGCGTGTCGAGTGGCGGGGGTGTCCCGCCAAGCCTTCTACGAGTGGAAGACCCGGGTGGCGGCCGGGCCGACCACCACCGAACTGGCGGAGGTTCGGTTGGTCGAGACGATGCGGGAGATCCATCGGGAAGACGACACGGTGGGGTCGCCCAGGATGATCGTGGAGCTGGGGAACCAGGCTGGGACGTGAACCACAAGCGGGTGGAACGGCTCATGCGGGAACATGGCATCGTGGGGATCCCGAAGAAGCGGTTCGTGCGGACCACGGTCTCGACAGAGGAGCGTCCCAAGGTCCCCGACCTGGTGGCCCGCCGGTTCACCCCGGGCGCCCCGGATTGGGCGTGGTGTTCGGACATCACCTACATCCCGACCTGGGAAGGCTGGCTGTATCTGGCCTCCGTCGTGGACATCGGCTCGAGACGGCTGCTCGGCTACTCAATGGCCGACCACATGCGAGCCAGTCTGGTCACGTCGGCGATAGACATGGCCGTCGGGATCCGAGCCGGCGACGTGGAAGGGATCATCTTGCATTCGGATCGTGGATCCCAATACCTGGCAGGAGAGACAGCCGCCGTCTTGGACCAGGCCGGGATGGTCCAGTCGGTGGGACGGACCGGGGTGTGCTGGGATAACGCCGTGGCCGAAGCCTGGTTCGGGACCCTCAAACGAGAACTCGTCTCGCGCATCAGCTTCACGACACGAGCCGAGGCCCGTCGGGCGATCTTCGCCTGGATCAACCGATACAACACCCGACGGCTCCACTCCAGCCTCGGCTACCAGACCCCGATCGGATGGGAGGACCAGTACCGTCAAACCAAGACACACGACCAAGCCGCGTAAGAACGGTGTCAGGCAACCGGGGGGAAGGCCAGAGAGACAGCCGCCGTCTTGGACCAGGCCGGGATGGTCCAGTCGGTGGGACGGACCGGGGTGTGCTGGGATAACGCCGTGGCCGAAGCCTGGTTCGGGACCCTCAAACGAGAACTCGTCTCGCGCATCAGCTTCACGACACGAGCCGAGGCCCGTCGGGCGATCTTCGCCTGGATCAACCGATACAACACCCGACGGCTCCACTCCAGCCTCGGCTACCAGACCCCGATCGGATGGGAGGACCAGTACCGTCAAACCAAGACACACGACCAAGCCGCGTAAGAACGGTGTCAGGCAACCGGGGGGAAGGCCAGTCCTGATGGCGGGTGTTTCCGGTTCGGGCGGCTTCAGGTCAGGATCCACGGTGAAGCCGTGGTTCGCGTTGTCACCAGACTGGAGACTGGAGACTGGAGACCGGAGACCCGAGACGGGGCGAGCAAAGCGAGCCCCACTGGGGCGACCCCCAGACCCCCGAGTGCCGTCCTGATGGCGGGTGTCTCCGGATCGGGCGGCGTCAGGTCACGATGCATCGGCAAGCCGTGGTTCGCGGGTTGGGCGGGTTGATGATGTCTGGGGGGCAATCCCCAGACCCCCGAGTGCCGTGCTGACGGCGGGTGTGCTGGGGTTGGGCGGCTTCTGGCCACGATGCACGGTGAAGCCGTGGTTCGCGTGCTCGGCCGCGCATGACGCACAACGCACGACGCATGACGCATGACGCATGACGCATGACGCATGGCGCACGTCGCACGACGCACAACGCACGACGCACGACGCACGACGCACGACGCACGACGCACGACGCACGACGCATGACGCACGACGCATGACGCACGACGCATGACGCACGACGCACGACGCTGGGGACCGGTGACCGGTTGGGTCGCGAGAACCGTTGACACCTTCGGGCACTTCGGCGTAGGATGCAGCGAGTCGTGGTGCTCGTTGCGAGCGACTTCGGCAGACAACCGAACAGGTGCACCAAGCGAAGGGGTGTGTGTTGCGGTGCACGCATTTGCGAGGCATTGCCAGTCCTGGTAGTGTGCCCTTTCTGGTTGTCTGGACTCCAAGGAGGCTCCCTTGTCGTCGCGCGTCGCCGAGCGCTTTTCGTTTGGAAAGATCCCGGAGGTCCTCCCTCTCCCCGATCTTCTTGCTGTACAACAAGAATCGTTCACGTGGTTCCTCGATGAGGGACTCAAAGAGATATTCGAAGAGATCAGCCCGATCGAGGATTTCACGGGCACTCTCGCACTCGAACTGACCGATCATCGTTTCGGCGAACCGCCGTATTCGATCGAAGAGGCCAAAGAGCGCGACGCCAACTTCGCCAAGCCCCTGTTCGTCACCGCCCGCTTCATGAACAAGCAGACCGGTGAGATCAAGGAGCAGCAGGTCTTCCTGGGGGATTTCCCGATGATGACCGAAAACGGCGTCTTCATCATCAACGGCACCGAGCGTGTCGTCGTGTCCCAGCTCGTCCGGTCGCCGGGTGTCTATTTCGACTACACACCCGACAAGACTTCGGACCGTCTGATCTACTCGGGCAAGTTGATCCCCGGTCGTGGTGCTTGGCTCGAGTTCGACACCGACAAGCGCGACACGATCGGCGTTCGCGTCGATCGCAAGCGCCGTCAGTACATCTCGGCCTTCCTCCGTGCGCTCGGCATCGCCGAAACCGACGAAGAGATCCTCGACCTGTTCGATGGCGCCGAGTCGATCCGGAATTCGATCGAGCGCGACACGGCCACCGATCGGGAGGAAGCTCTCGTCGATCTGTACCGCAAGCTTCGCCCGGGCGAGCCCACGACGGTGGAGTCGGCCCGCAACCTGATCCAGACCTTGTTCCGAAATCCCAAGCGTTACGACCTCACGCGCGTTGGCCGCTACAAGCTGAGCCAGAAGTTCGACGAGGCCGTCCCGGATGACTACCGGGCCGCCAACCTGTCGATGCTGCGTGACGAAGACATCGTGGACTGCATCAAGTACCTGGTTGCGCTGCACGCCGGCAACCCCACCATGACGACTCATCAGGGCGTCGAGATCCCTGTCGTCACCGACGACATCGACCACTTCGGCAATCGCCGTATCCGGACGGTCGGAGAGCTGATTCAGAACCAGGTTCGGGTGGGGCTCACCCGGCTGGAGCGGGTGGTGAAGGAGCGGATGACGACGCAGGATCCGGAGTCGATCACGCCCCAGAGCCTGATCAACATCCGTCCGGTCACAGCCTCCATCAAGGAGTTCTTCGGCACCAGCCAGCTGAGTCAGTTCATGGATCAGCCCAACCCTCTGGCCGGGCTCACCCATCGCCGCCGGCTCTCGGCGCTCGGCCCGGGTGGTCTCAGCCGTGAGCGAGCCGGGTTCGAGGTGCGAGACGTTCACCCGTCCCATTACGGCCGGATGTGCCCGATCGAGACTCCTGAAGGCCCGAACATCGGTCTCATCGGGTCGCTCGCCTGCTACGCCCGGGTCAACCGGTTCGGCTTCATCGAGACGCCGTACCGCAAGGCTCGCGACGGAGTCGTGACCGAGCAGATCGACTACCTCACCGCCACCGAGGAGGAGCGGTACGTCATCGCGCAGGCGAACGCGCCGCTGCAGGAGAGCGGGGCGTTCCAGAACGATCGTGTGCTTGTCCGGACGGCGGGCGGAGAAGTGGACTACGTGTCACCCGACAAGGTCGACTACATGGACGTTTCTCCCAAGCAGTTGGTCTCGGTCTCGACCGCTCTCATCCCGTTCCTGGAGCACGACGACGCAAACCGTGCCCTGATGGGCTCGAACATGCAGCGTCAGGCGGTGCCACTGCTCACCTCCGATGCACCGCTCGTCGGAACCGGTGTCGAGCGCCGCGCCGCCCAGGACTCAGGTGACATGCTCATCTGCGGGGTCGAAGGCGAGGTCGTGGAGGTCACGGGCGACGAGATCCTCGTGAAGGAAAAGGGCACCAACAAGAAGCACACCTATCCGCTCGACAAGTTCGAGCGTTCGAACCAGGGCACGTGCATGAATCACAAGCCGTTGGTTCGTGAAGGTGACAAGGTCGAGGTCGGCAGCGTTCTCGCAGACGGCCCTTCGACCGACAAGGGTGAGCTCGCCCTCGGTCGCAACCTCATGGTCGCCTTCATGCCTTGGAACGGCCACAACTTCGAGGATGCCATCATCCTCTCGGAGCGCCTCGTCAAGGACGACGTGCTCACTTCGATCCACATCGAGGAGCACGAGATCGACGCTCGGGACACCAAGCTCGGTGCCGAGGAGATCACACGAGACATCCCGAATGTCGCCGATGAGGTTCTCGCCGATCTCGACGAGGACGGAATCATCCGGATCGGAGCCGAGGTCGGACCCGGCGACTACCTCGTCGGCAAGGTCACACCCAAGGGTGAGACCGAGCTGACGCCTGAAGAGCGCCTGCTCCGTGCGATCTTCGGTGAGAAGGCTCGCGAAGTCCGTGACACGTCGCTGAAGGTGCCCCACGGAGAGCAGGGCAAGGTCATCGCCGTCAAGGTCTTCAAACGAGCCGAGGGATACGACCTTCCACCGGGAGTCAACGAGCTCGTTCGGGTGTACGTCGCCCAGCAGCGCAAGATCTCCGAAGGTGACAAGCTCGCCGGCCGCCACGGAAACAAGGGAATCGTGGCGAAGATCCTGCCCGAAGAGGACATGCCGTTCCTCGAGGACGGAACGCCGGTCGACATCATCCTGTCCCCACTCGGTGTGCCGTCCCGGATGAACTTGGGCCAAGTGCTCGAAACCCACCTCGGATGGGCGGCAGCCCAGGGTTGGGAGCCGTTCGAGGGCGACAGTCCTGCGGTGGTCGGCGCCGAGCCTTGGACCCGCACGGCGACGCCGGTGTTCGACGGCGCCCGTGAGGACGAGATCGCCCAGGTGATCAAGAACGCTCGTGCGAACCGCGACGGCGTCAGGCTCGTCGGGGACGACGGAAAGGCCCAGCTCTACGACGGCCGGACCGGGGAGCCGTTCGATACCGGGGTCACCGTGGGGTACATCTACATCCTCAAACTGGTGCACCTGGTCGACGACAAGATCCATGCCCGGTCGACGGGCCCGTATTCGATGATCACCCAGCAGCCGCTCGGTGGCAAGGCCCAGTTCGGTGGCCAGCGCTTCGGAGAGATGGAGGTGTGGGCCCTCGAGGCCTACGGCGCCGCCTATGCGCTCCAGGAGCTTCTCACCATCAAGTCGGACGACGTCCAGGGTCGTGTCAAGGTGTACGAGGCCATCGTCAAGGGTGACAACATCCCCGAACCGGGCATTCCCGAGTCGTTCCGGGTGTTGGTCAAGGAGATGCAGAGTCTGTGCCTCAACGTCGAGATGCTCTCGGCTGGTGAGGAAGTCGAGCTCCGTGAGCTCGAGGACGACATGTATCGGCCGACCGAGAGCCTCGGCATCGACCTGTCACGTCCGGAACGCCCGGAAGCAGACGTATAGAGAAGTACTGAGTACCGAGTACTGAGTATCGAGACAGGACTCACGGGTCACGGTTCGGTGCAAGCGCTCGGTTCTCAGTACTCCGTATCAAGTACTCAGTACTCAAAGGAGCAAAGTGGCACGTCAAGTCTTCGATGAACTGAAGATCGGCCTCGCCTCCACCGACCAGATTCGCGCCTGGTCCTACGGTGAGGTCAAGAAGCCCGAGACGATCAACTACCGGACCCTCAAGCCCGAGAAGGAGGGCCTCTTCGACGAGCGCATCTTCGGGCCGCAGCGGGACTGGGAGTGCTACTGCGGCAAGTACAAGCGCATCCGGTACAAGGGCATCGTCTGCGAGCGCTGCGGCGTGGAAGTCACGCGGTCGAAGGTTCGTCGCGAGCGCATGGGTCACATCGAGCTCGCCGCCCCGGTCACCCACATCTGGTTCTTCAAGGGTGTGCCCAGCCGGCTCGGCTACCTGCTCGACATGTCACCCAAGGACCTCGAGAAGGTCATCTACTTCGCTGCCTATCTCATCACCTCGGTCGACGAGGAGAAGCGTCAGACGGATCTGCCCGAACTCGAAGACAACATGCGCGCCGAGCTCCAGGTCGTCGCCGAGGACTTCGAGGACTGGAAGGCGATCCGGCTCGAGGCGCTCGAGGACGAACTCGCGCGGATGGAAGAGGGCGGTGCCAAGCCCCAGGAGATCTCCGCTCGACGGCGCGAAGTCGAGAAGGAGGTCGCGGCTCGCAAGGATCGTGCCGATCGTGAGGCCGAGTTGGTCGAAGAGGCGTTCGATTCATTCAAGGGATTCACGCCGAAGACCCTCGTGGACTCAGAGCAGCTCTGGCGTGAGATCTTCGAGCGCTACTCGATGTATTTCCACGGCGGCATGGGTGCAGAAGCCATCAAGGACCTCCTGGGACGGCTCGACCTCGATGCCGAGATGGAGCGCCTCAACGAAGACCTCGATGCAAATTCGGCTCAGAAGCGTCAGCGTGCCACGCAGCGCCTGAAGGTGGTCAAACCGTTCTTCGAGGGCAAGAACCACCCCACAGATCTGATCATGGAGACCATCCCCGTCATCCCGCCGGATCTCCGGCCCATGGTGCAGCTCGACGGTGGTCGCTTCGCCACGTCCGACCTCAATGACCTGTATCGCCGCGTCATCAACCGGAACAACCGTCTGAAGCGGCTTCTCGACCTCGGTGCTCCCGAGATCATCGTGAACAACGAGAAGCGGATGCTGCAGGAGGCCGTCGACGCGTTGTTCGACAACGGCCGCCGCGGCCGTGCGGTCACAGGCCCCGGCAATCGTGCGCTCAAGTCGCTTTCCGACATGCTGAAGGGCAAGCAGGGCCGGTTCCGCCAGAACCTGCTCGGCAAGCGCGTGGACTACTCGGGTCGTTCCGTCATCGTCGTGGGTCCCCAATTGAAGCTGAACCAATGCGGATTGCCCAAGGTCATGGCGCTCGAGCTCTTCAAGCCGTTCGTGATGAAGCGTCTCGTGGATCTCGACCTGGCGCAGAACATCAAGTCTGCCAAGCGCATGGTGGAACGCCAGCGCCCGCAGGTCTGGGACGTGCTCGGCGAGGTGATCCAGGAGCATCCCGTGCTCTTGAACCGTGCCCCGACGCTCCACCGGCTCGGCATCCAGGCCTTCGAGCCAGTGCTGGTCGAGGGCAAGGCGATCCAGATCCATCCGCTCGTGTGCGAGGCGTTCAACGCCGACTTCGACGGAGACCAGATGGCCGTGCACCTTCCGCTGTCGGCAGAGGCACAGGCCGAGGCGCGGGTGTTGATGCTCTCGACGAACAACGTGCTGCGGCCGGCATCGGGACGTCCGATCGTCACTCCTTCCCAGGACATGGTGATCGGTGTCTACTACCTATCGGAGTTCGTCGAGGACGCCAAGGGAGCGGGACGCACGTTCGGTTCGCTGGAAGAAGCGATGATGGCCTACGACATGGGTGAGCTCTCGCTTCACGCCCCGATCAGGCTTCGTGTCGGTGAGTTGGCGGGCGATCCGGAGATCCATGCCGACCTGCACGACTCACTGGGGGCACTGCTCACGGACGAACCGGTCGACGGCGCCAAGCTCACCGATACCACCCTGGGCAGGGCACTGATCAACACGGCTCTGCCGGCGTCGTTCCCGTATGTGAACTCGGTGGTGATCAAGTCGGACATCGGCAAGCTGATCGAGCTGATCATCGAGCGGTATCGCCGCACCGAGGTCGCCGAGACCCTCGACGCCATCAAGAGCCTGGGCTTCCGGTACGCCACGAAGGCCGGACTCACGATCGCGCTGGACGATGTGAAGACGCCGCCCAACAAGCCACAGATCCTGGAGGAGTACGAGGCTCGCGCCGACAAAGTGCAGTCGCTCTACCAGAAGGGTGTCGTGACCGACGACGAACGTCGCCAGGAGCTCATCGAGATCTGGACCGAGGCGACCGATCGCGTGAAGGACGCGATGGAAGCCAACATGAAGAAAGAGAAGTTCAACTCGATCGACATGATGGTCGGCTCGGGTGCCCGAGGGAACATCATGCAGGTCCGGCAGATCGCCGGTATGCGTGGGCTGGTGGCCAACCCCAAGGGTGACATCATCCCGCGTCCGATCATCTCGAACTTCCGTGAAGGCCTGTCGGTGCTCGAATACTTCATCTCGACGCACGGTGCGCGCAAGGGACTCGCCGACACGGCGTTGCGCACTGCCGACTCGGGATACCTGACACGGCGTCTCGTGGACGTCAGTCAGGAACTGATCGTCAACATCGAGGACTGCGAAACCGACAAGGGCATCAAGATCGCGATCACGGACGAGCGGGGCAAGGTCATCCGCAACCTCCGCTCCCGGGTCTATGGCCGCATGCTGGCCGATGACGTCAAGATCGAGCGCAAACTCGTCGAAGGCGCCGATGGCGTGAAGCTGAAGGCCGGCACCATCATCGGCACCAAGGCTCTGCTGGCGCTCGAGGCACAGGGTGCAGACGTCGAGAGTGTCCGGGTCCGGTCCGTGCTCACCTGCGACGCCAAGCTCGGTGTCTGCCAGGCGTGCTACGGATTGTCGCTGGCGACCGGGAAGATCGTGGAGCTGGGCGAGGCCGTGGGAATCATGGCTGCTCAGTCGATCGGTGAGCCCGGTACGCAGCTCACGATGCGTACCTTCCACACGGGAGGTGTGGCGGGTGAAGACATCACGCACGGTTTGCCCCGCGTCGTCGAGCTGTTCGAGGCTCGTGCACCGAAGGGCAAGGCATCCTTGTCCGAAGACGGCGGGCCGGTTCGCGTGATCGAAGACGATGCCGGACGTCGGGTGGTCGTCGAAACCAAGGAAGGCGATCTGGAGTACCCGGTGAGCCGTCGTGCCCGTCTCCGCGTCGCCGACGGTGACGTGATCGAACCCGGTGCCCAGCTCACCGAAGGTCCGTTGGATCCCAAGGAAGTGCTCGAGATCCGCGGCGTCCGTTCCGCCCAGCAGTACCTGGTGGACCAGGTGCAGGAGGTTTACCGGAGCCAGGGTGTGGAGATCCACGACAAGCACATCGAGCTGGTCGTGCGTCAGATGCTCAAGCGCATTCGGGTGGTGTCGGCCAACGATGCCGACTTCCTGCCTGCCGAGCTGGTCGACGATCAGCTGTTCCGTGAGACCAACAAGGCCCTCGTTCAGGACGGCAAGCGTCCGGCCGAGGGCCGGCCCGAGCTCATGGGTATCACCAAGGCGTCGCTGGCCACGGATTCGTGGCTGTCTGCCGCCTCGTTCCAGGAGACCACGAGGGTGCTGACGGATGCGGCCATCCAGGGCAAGTCCGACTTCATGCGTGGTCTGAAGGAGAACGTCATCATCGGCAAGCTGATCCCGGCTGGGACCGGCTCCGACGAGTACCAGGTGCTCCAGCCGGCGCTTCCTGGTGCAGCGACCGTGTCGGCGCTTGGCATCCTCGGTGGCGAGGGCTCCGGCTCCGCCGACGAGGGTCTGCCCGAGAACCCGGCCGAGTGGCTCGCCTCGTTGGGTGCCCAACGGGGTGCCGATGACGTCGAAGACGGCGATGCCGAAGGCGACGAGTGAGCCCGCGCAGCTGAACCCCGGGTTCGGCGTCGAGTGAAGAACAGGATCCTCCTGGCCAGCCCAGGAGGATCCTGTTCGTGGATGGGCCGGTTGAAACCATCGGCGCCGTGATGGCATCATGCGTACGTGACCAGCCTGGGCCACAGCGGCGTGGTGATCCGAGCCGTCACATCCGACGACGTCGATCTGGTTCTGACGGCCGACGTCTTCGACCATCCCGCGAGTCGCTCGTGGACCGTGGACTTTCTACAGCGAACCGGTCACCACCTCGTGTTCGCGATCGATGCCGGGGTGGTGGTCGGTTTTGTCACCGGGATCGAGATCGCACACCCAGACAAAGGCCCGGAGATGCTCCTCTACGAGTTGGGCGTCCAAGGAAGCCATCGTCGTCGCGGCGTCGGGCGAGCCCTGGTTCGCCACCTCGCCGAACTCGCCCGACAGGAGGGCTGCCGTGAGATGTGGGTGCCGGTCGAGTCCGGTGACGCCGTCGCGATCGCAACCTATCGCTCGGCAGGGGCAGGAGCTGTCGAAGAGTCGGGCATTCTCTCCTGGAGGTTGTGAACACGCTTTGGCCCGGTGGGTGCCATTCATTCTGCGCGTGGCAGCGGCGCCGACGATCGTCGCGATCGCTCTCGAATCGAACCCCCGCCGTCGACGGACCGCAGACGGCACCCGGCATGCACTGCGCGAGGGCGACCTGGAACCGGGCGAACGTGTGCCGGCCATCCGACCGGCAGCTGCGTCTGAAGAGTCGCCGGCGGGGAGGGCCATGGGGTGGTCCCCTCCCCGGTCCGGCTCGAACGAGATACCCGGTCCCCTCCGACGCCGGCGATGGGGGTTGGTCCGGCGCCCGATCCGGGTATCTCACGAGACCGCCCGTGGGTGCAACGGGCAGTCCCGGTCATACGACACCGCCGCCGGCCGAGAGTTCCCGAGTTCTCGGAAGATCCTCGGCCGGCGATCGTGCCGGAGTCGTCATCGAGGCGTCCCCTCCGAGAGCCCCGACGACTTGGAGATGCGTGGTCCCTCCTGCCTCCTGCATCTCCGTTGCGCCGTTGGCTTCCGACGCAACCGATGACATGACCCATCACAAGTGGTGGAGTTCCGGGATCTTTTGAGGAATCGCCCTCGACGCCGAGCAGTTCCTTGGGTTTGTGCCGAATGCGGCTACTCTGCCCGATCTCGGGGCGTCGACCCGGGTTTTGACCCGTGCAGACCGCGTCCGTATACTGGCGGGCCGTGGTCGAGTACCACGGGTGTGCACCGCCGCCCGGCGTCAGCCGACGGTTGTGGACCGAGGGTTTCTGGCGCCGGGCGCCGGTATCCCACCCCAACTCCTGACTGGTTCCTGGTGGCGTGACCTGCGCTGAGGTGCCCCCGGGAGACGGGTCAGAAGACACGAGACGCCCATCCGATCCGAGGGTTTTCTCGTCCGCGTTAGGAGTGACATGCCGACAATCCAGCAACTCGTTCGCGAGGGCAGGCAAAAGAAGAAGAAGAAGGCCAAGACGGCGGGTCTCGCCGGCGCTCCGCAGGCGCGAGGTGTGTGCACCCGCGTCTACACCGTCACTCCCAAGAAGCCGAATTCTGCCCTGCGCAAGGTCGCCCGCGTGCGACTGTCGACCGGGTATGAGATCACTGCCTACATCCCCGGAGAAGGCCACAACCTCCAGGAGCACTCCATCGTGCTCGTTCGCGGAGGACGCGTCCGCGACCTTCCCGGCGTTCGCTACAAGGTCATTCGCGGGACCCTGGATGCTTCCGGCGTCAAGGACCGCAAGCAGGCCCGCTCCCGATACGGGGCCAAGAAGGAGAGCTGATGCGTCGAGCCCCCGCCCAGAAGAGGAAGATCGCACCTGATCCGGTGTTCCGGAGTGTCCTCGTCAGCCAGGTCATCAACAAGGTCCTGCTGAAGGGGAAGAAGGACGTCGCCCGCTCGATCGTCTATGACGCACTCGAGCTGGTCGAGCGTCGCTCCAATCAGGATCCTGTGAACGTCCTCAAGCGGGCAGTCGACAACATTCGGCCTCAGGTCGAGGTCCGGTCTCGCCGCGTAGGCGGGTCTTCGTATCAGGTCCCGGTCGAGGTGTCCGCACGGAGGTCGAACACGCTGGCCATCCGTTGGCTGGTGGGCTTCGCTCGCCGCCGCAAGGAGCCGACGATGGCCGCCCGGCTCGCAAATGAGATTCTCGATGCCTCCAACAACTCGGGGGCAGCGATCAAGCGCAAAGAAGACGTCCACAAGATGGCGGAGTCGAACCGAGCCTTCGCCCACTACCGCTGGTGAGCTGAAGCCGAGACGCTTCGCCTGCCGGTACTCGCCAGGCACACCCACAAGTCCATAACGACCGGAGTAGAAGAGATCATGAGCAATGGAAACGCGCTGTCACACTTGCGACAGGTGCCGCTTACCCGAACTCGCAACATCGGGATCATGGCGCACATCGACGCAGGTAAGACCACGCTCACCGAGCGCATCCTCTACTACACCGGCAAGAACTACAAGATCGGTGAAGTGCACGAGGGTGCCGCCACCATGGATTGGATGGAGCAGGAGCAGGAGCGAGGCATCACCATCACCTCCGCCGCCACCACCTGCATCTGGCACGATCACAACATCAACATCATCGATACCCCTGGCCACGTCGACTTCACCGTGGAAGTGGAGCGCAGCCTCCGGGTTCTCGACGGTGCGGTCGCCGTCTTCGATGGCGTCGCCGGTGTCGAGCCCCAGTCTGAGACCGTCTGGCGCCAGGCCGATCGCTACGGCGTCCCGCGAATCTGCTTCATCAACAAGCTCGACCGAACCGGAGCCGACTTCTATTTCGATGTCGACTCGATCGTCGAGCGTCTCAACGCCAAGCCGCTCGTGATGCAGCTTCCCATCGGAGCCGAGTCCGATTTCCTCGGCGTGATCGACCTCGTCGAGATGCGGGCCCACGTGTGGAGAGGCGACGACGGCAAGCAGTGGGACACCACCGACGTCCCTGCCGAACTCGCCGAGCGTGCCGGCAGCTACCGGCATGCCCTCGTGGAGGCGGTGGCCGAGACCGACGAGACGTTGCTCGAGAGGTATCTCGAGAACGGCGATCTTTCGGTCGACGAGATCAAGTCCGGTGTCCGAAAGGGCACGCTGGATCATCTGTTCACTCCCGTGTTCTGCGGCTCGGCGTTCAAGAACAAGGGTGTTCAGCTCCTGCTCGATGCCATCGTCACGTACCTCCCGAGCCCGGTCGACGTCCTGCCCACGAAGGGGCACAAGCCAGGTGACGAAGAGATCGAGATCGTGCGCAAGGCGGACGACTCAGAGCCGTTCTCGGCGCTCGCCTTCAAGATCATGAGCGACCCGCACGTGGGCAAGCTCACGTACTTCCGGGTCTACTCGGGACACGCCGCCAAGGGCGAGACCGTGATCAACACCACGAGCGGAAACAAGGAGCGACTGGGCCGCATCCTGAGGATGCACGCCAACCATCGCGAGGACATCGACGATGTCTTCACCGGTGACATCGTGGCCGCAGTCGGCCTCAAGAACGTGAAGACCGGTGACACGCTCGCAGCGCAGGGCGCCGAGGTTCAGCTGGAGTCGATGACCTTCCCGGCGCCGGTGATCTCGGTGGCGATCGAGCCGAAGACCAAGTCCGACGAGGAGAAGCTCTCGGAGTCGCTGCAGAAGCTCGCCGAGGAAGATCCCACGTTCTTGGTGCGTACCGACGACGAGACCGGTCAGACGATCATCGCCGGCATGGGCGAACTCCACCTCGAGATCCTGGTCGACCGCTTGGTGCGGGAGTTCAGAGTGGCGGCAAACGTCGGACGCCCCCAGGTGGCCTATCGCGAGACGATCAAGGCTCCCGTCGAGCGGGTGGACCTCAAGTACGCCAAGCAGACCGGTGGCAAAGGCCAATACGCCCATGTGATCATCAACCTCGAACCCACTGGTCCTGGAGGCGGATACGAGTTCGTCGACGAGATCAAGGGCGGCAAGGTGCCCCGCGAGTACATCCCGGCGGTCGACTCCGGCATCGAGCAGGCGCTCGACAACGGAGTGTTGGCGGGCTACCCGCTGGTCGACGTCAGGGCGGTGCTGGTCGACGGCTCGTACCACGATGTGGACTCGTCGGAGATGGCGTTCCGCATCGCCGGCTCCATGGCGTTGCAGGAGGCGGCCCGCAAGGCCGGCGTCAAGCTCCTGGAACCGATGATGGAAGTCGAGGTGACGACGCCCGAGGACTACATGGGCGATGTGATCGGCGACCTCAACTCGAGGCGAGGCCAGGTCGAGTCGATGAACCAGCGCGGCAACGCACGAGTCGTGAAGGCGCTGGTGCCGCTGTCAGAGATGTTCGGGTACGTGGGAGACCTGCGGTCGAAGACCCAGGGTCGTGCCTCGTATTCGATGCAGTTCCATTCATATCAAGACGTGCCGAACACCCTCGCCGAAGAGATCGTGGCGAGCAGGCGCGGTTCCTGAACACACCCAGTCGAGAGAGAGACCAGGAGAAGTCATCATGGCGAAGGCGAAGTTTGAGCGTACGAAGCCGCATGTGAATGTTGGGACGATGGGTCATATTGATCATGGGAAGACGACGTTGACGGCTGCGATTACGAAGACTTTGTTTGAGCGTGTGGGTGGGAACAACGCGTTCACGGATTTTGAGAATATTGATAAGGCGCCTGAGGAGCGTGAGCGGGGGATCACGATTCAGATCGCTCATGTGGAGTATGAGACGGCGGCTCGGCATTATGCGCATGTGGATATGCCGGGTCATGCTGATTATATCAAGAACATGATTACGGGTGCTGCGCAGGTGGATGGTGCGATTTTGGTGGTGTCGGCTACGGATGGGCCGATGCCGCAGACGCGGGAGCATGTGTTGTTGGCGCGTCAGGTGGGTGTGCCGTCGATTGTGGTGTTTTTGAACAAGGTTGACATGGTGGATGATGAGGAGCTGCTCGATTTGGTCGAGTTGGAGGTTCGTGATCTGTTGACCGAGTATGAGTTTCCGGGTGATGACATTCCGGTGGTGCGTGGTTCTGCGTTGAAGGCGTTGGAGGGTGATGAGGCGTCGCAGGATCAGGTGATGGAGTTGATGGAGGCGGTGGATTCGTTTGTTCCTGAGCCTGATCGGGATACGGATAAGCCGTTTTTGATGCCGATTGAGGATGTGTTCAGTATCACGGGTCGGGGGACGGTGGTGACTGGGAAGATCGAGCAGGGTGTTTTGAATGTGAACGAAGAGGTTGAGATCGTTGGGATTCGGGATACTCGTAAGACGGTGGCTACTGGGATTGAGATGTTCCGGAAGTTGTTGGATCAGGGTCAGGCTGGGGACAATGTTGGGGTTCTTCTTCGTGGGGTGGGGAAGGATGAGGTTGAGCGTGGTCAGGTGTTGGCCAAGCCGGGTTCGATCACTCCGCATACCGATTTTGAGGCTCAGGTTTATATTCTGACTCGTGAGGAGGGTGGCCGTCATAATCCGTTTTTCTCGGGGTATCGGCCGCAGTTTTATTTCCGGACGACGGATGTGACGGGTGCGGTGACGTTGCCGGAGGGGACGCAGATGGTGATGCCTGGTGACAATACGGAGATGACGGTTGAGTTGATCACTCCGATTGCGATGGATGAGGGGCAGCGGTTTGCGATTCGTGAGGGTGGTCGGACGGTTGGCGCCGGCCGGGTCACCAAGATCAACAAGTAGTGAAGAGTCCCGAGTCCCCAGTCCCCGGTCACCAGTCGGTGGCTGAGCGTGGAACTGGAGACTGGAGACCCGAGACTGGAGACTGAGGAAAGATGTCAGATCAGAAGATCAGGATCAGGTTGAAGGCGTACGACCATCAGGTCGTCGACGAATCGTCGAAGAAGATCGCCGAAACCGTGGTCCGCACCCAGGCAAAGATCAAGGGACCGGTGCCGCTACCGACCGAGATCCATCGGTACTGCGTGATTCGTGGACCCCATGTTCACAAGACGTCTCGCGAGCACTTCGAGCTGCGCATTCACAAGCGTCTGATCGACATCCTCGAGCCGACGCCGAAGACGGTGGACTCGCTGATGCGGCTCGACTTGCCGGCAGGTGTGGAAGTGGAGATCAAGCTGTGACCGTCTTGCGTCTTGCGTCCTGCGCCTTGCGTGGATCTGAGAACTCGGAGGTGCAGGCATGAGTTCATTGAATGCGATTCTCGGCGAGAAGCTGGGGATGACGCAGATCTTCGACGCGGACGCCAGGGCGATCCCGGTGACCGTGATCAAGGCCGGGCCTTGCCACATCGTGCAGGTGAAGCGGCCCGAGACCGATGGCTACTCAGCCGTCCAGATCGGATTTGGGGACGTGAAGCCGAATCGTGTCAACAAGCCGGACGCCGGGCACTTCGCCAAGGCCGGAGTCGCACCGGTGGCGAACCTGGTGGAAGTTCGCGTCGACGACGCCGCCGGCTTCGAGATAGGCCAGGAGATCGGCATCGGCGACGTGCTGGCCAAGGGCGGAAAGGCCGACGTCACCGGGATCTCCAAGGGCAAGGGCTTCGCCGGCGTGATGAAGCGTCACAACTTCTCAGGTCAGGGCGCCAGCCACGGAAACCACAAAAAGCATCGTGCGCCCGGGTCGATCGGCGCATGCGCGACTCCTGCACGGGTGTTCAAGGGCACTCGCATGGCTGGGCGGATGGGTGGCGACAAGACCACCATTCTCAACCTCGAGATCGTCGAGGTCGACGCAGAGCGAGGCCTCTTGCTGCTCGGTGGTCCGGTGCCAGGACCAAACGGCTCGATCGTGCTCGTTCGTGAAGCCGTGAAGGCGAGGAGCGCGAGCGATGTCTGAGATCAAAGCGACACATTTCGGCACCGACGGCTCCGCCAAGGGCGATGTCACGCTCGATGCCGAGATCTTCGGGATCGAGCCGAATCACGCCGTCATGCATCAGGTCGTCACCGCCCAGCTGGCGGGCGCCCGATCGGGCACGGCGTCGACCAAGACCCGTGCAGAGGTTCGCGGTGGCGGTCGGAAGCCATGGCGCCAGAAGGGTCTCGGTCGTGCTCGGCAAGGTTCGATCCGTGCACCACATTGGGCCGGCGGCGGTGTCGCCCATGGGCCCAAGCCGCGTGACTACAGCCAGCGCACGCCCAAGAAGATGAAGCGCCTTGCACTCCGATCGGCGCTCTCGGCCCGCGCCTCGGAGGATGCGGTTCTCGTGATCGACACCCTTGACTGGGACACGGCCAAGACGAAGCGCGCCGTGGAGTTCCTCGACAAGATCGGGGCCGGTCGCAAGACGCTCCTGGTCGTCGATCGAGGCGACGTCATCGCCCATCGTGCCTTCCGCAACCTTCAAGACGTGGTCGTCGTCGAGCCGGGCCACGTCACCACCTACGACGTGTTGTGGTCCGATCGTGTCGTGTTCACGACGGACACGGTCGAGGCGGTCGGTCGCCCGGGCAAGCGTTACGAGGTGGCGGCCGACGACTTCGTGAAGGAATCCAAGGAGTCTGCGGCCGTCGAAGGAGGTGAGGGGTGATGAAGGACCCACGCGACATCATTTTTGCGCCGGTGATCTCGGAGAAGTCGTACGACCTCATCGAGAACTCGAACACCTACACCTTCATGGTCGATCCCCGCTCCAACAAGACCGAGATCAAGCAGGCGATCCAGGAGATCTTCGATGTGAAGGTCACCTCGGTGAACACCCAGAATCGCCAAGGCAAGGTGAAGCGCACCGGCTGGGTGACGGGAAAGCGCAAGAACGTGAAACGAGCCCTCGTCACACTGGATGAGGGCCAATCGATCGAATTGTTCGGAGTCTGAGATGGCAGTGAACAAGCGCAAGCCGACTTCGGCGGGGCGACGGTTCCAGACCGTCTCCGACTTCGCCGAGGTCACGAAGAAGAACGAGCCCGAGAAGTCGTTGCTGGCGAAGAAGCCCTCGTCGGGCGGCCGCAACGTCTACGGGCGGGTCACGTCGCGGCATCGGGGCGGTGGCCACAAGCAGAAGTACCGTATCATCGACTTCCGTCGGACCAAGGACTCTGTGCCGGCCAAGGTCGCCTCGATCGAGTACGACCCCAACCGAAATGCCCGCATTGCGCTGCTCCACTACGTGGACGGCGAGAAGCGATACATCCTCGCCCCGGTCGGAATCAAGGTCGGGGACATGTTGGAGTCCGGTTCGGGCGCCGACATCCGCCCTGGGAACGCTCTGCCGCTGCGGAACATCCCGGCCGGTACCAACGTGCACGCGATCGAGATGCGCCCGGGTGGCGGTGCGAAGCTGGCACGCTCTGCTGGGTCGTCGGTTCAGCTCATGTCGAAGGAGAACGACCGGGCGCTGCTCCGGTTGCCTTCCGGCGAGATGCGCACGGTGCCGCTCGACTGCCGGGCCACCGTCGGTCAGGTGGGGAACACCGAGTCGGAACTGGTGAAGCTCGGCAAGGCCGGGCGCAACCGCTGGAAGGGCGTTCGACCCCAAACCCGGGGCGTGGCCATGAACCCCGTCGATCATCCGCTCGGCGGTGGTGAAGGGAAGAGCTCTGGTGGCCGTCATCCCGTCAGCCCTTGGGGCAAGCCGGAGGGTCGGACCCGGTCGAAGAAAAAGGCGTCGAACAAGGACATCGTGCGCCGTCGGAACACGAAGGGTCGGAGGTAAGCGATGGCGCGTAGTTTGAAGAAGGGCCCTTTCGTCGACGATCACCTGCTCGAGAAGATCGAAGCCCTGAACTCTCGGAACGAGAAGCGCGTGGTTCGGACATGGAGCCGGCGCTCGACGATCGTTCCCGAGATGATCGGGCACACGTTGGCGGTTCACGATGGGCGCAAGCACGTTCCCGTGTACATCACCGAGTCGATGGTCGGGCACAAACTCGGTGAGTTCGCCCCGACCCGGACGTTCCGCGGTCATGCGGACAAGAGAGAGAAGGGCGCCAAGCGGCGATGAAGGTACGAGCTCAAGCCAAATACATCAGGCAGTCGCCCGACAAGGTCCGGGTTGTGCTCGACCTCGTGCGCGGGCTTCCCGTCGAGGAAGCGGGTCACGTCCTGGATCATCTCAGCCGGCGTGCATCCGAGCCGATCGCCAAGGTCCTGAAGTCGGCCGTCGCCAACGCCGAGCACAACCATTCGCTCGACGCCGACGATCTCATCGTGGCGGAGGCGTACGCCGATGAGGGTCCGACCCTCAAGCGATTCCGACCAAGGGCTCGTGGTCGCGCCACTCGCATTCGGAAGCGGACGAGTCACATCACCATCGTGGTGGCAGACCGGAACAGGGAGGTGATCTGATGGGTCAGAAGACACACCCCTACGCATTCCGGATTGGGGTCGTCAATGACTGGAAATCCAAGTGGTACTCGGACAACAACTACGTGGAGTTGGTGAACGAGGACTGGAAGCTGCGCGACTATCTGCGTGGCCAGTTGCGTCGTGGTGCGGTGTCGAGGATCGACATCGAGCGCACTCGCGACCGCGTGGTGGTCGAGATCCATACTGCCCGGCCGGGTGTGGTGATCGGACGCAAGGGATCCGAGGCAGAGCGGCTTCGGGGCGAGCTCGAGAAGATGGCCTCCAAGCCGGTGAAGTTGAACATCATCGAGGTGAAGGATGCCGACACCGACGCTCAGCTGCTGTCGCAAGGCATTGCCGACCAGCTCGAGAACCGTGTTGCTTTCCGACGTGCCATGAAGCGTGCCGTCGCCACCGCCATGAAGGCCGGCGCCGAAGGCGTCCGCGTCGAGGCGAAAGGACGGCTCGGTGGTGCCGAGATGGGACGCCGTGAGTGGTACCGCGAGGGCCGGGTCCCGCTTCACACGCTTCGTGCCGATGTCGACTTCGGAATTGCGACCGCACACACCACGGTGGGCACCATCGGTGTGAAGGTGTGGGTCTACAAGGGCGATGTGCTCCGTGGGGCCGGCGGCGACCGCGAGAAGATCGCCGCAGAGGCGGCGCTCGCCACCGGTGGCCCTGCCACTCGTGGCCGTGCTGCACCGGCCAAAGCCCGGGCGGAACAGGCCGCCGGAGGTGATAGAGTTCCCAGGCTCATCGAGGCCGGAGGCGGTAAGCGTCTCATCGAGGCCGGAGGTGGCAAGCGTGAGGGTGGCCGGCGTCTCATCGAGGCCGGCGGCGGCAAGCGACGCATCGCTGCGGAAGAAGCCGAGGCTCAATATCGCGAAGAGCGTCAGGTGGTCGATGAATCGGAGACGGTTGCCTCGACCGACGCTACAGCCTCAGACACCACACCGGTAGCGCCGGAGACGGCGATGGCCGAGGGCGTTTCCGACGAGACGACGGTGGTGCCAGCCGCCCCCGCCGAGGAGGCGGCCGAAGAGACAGCCGCCCCCGCCGAGGAGGCGGCCCAGGAAGCAGCCGCCCCCGCCGAGGCCGAGGCGGCAGTCGAAACGAGTGAGGCCCCGGCCGGCGAAGCCGTCGAGACCGAGGACTCGAGCACCGAGGAAGAGGAGTAGTCCGACATGTTGATGCCAAAGCGCGTGAAGCACCGGAAGGTGCATCGCGGTCGCAGATCTGGCGTTGCCAAAGGCGGCACTAGCGTCAACTTCGGTGAGTACGGGATCCAGGCCCTCGAATCGGCTTGGATCACCTCTCGTCAGATCGAGTCTGCTCGTGTCGCCATCACCCGAACCATCCGCCGTGGCGGGAAGGTCTGGATCACGATCTTCCCCGACAAGTCGGTCACCGCAAAGCCTGCGGAAACCCGGATGGGCTCTGGGAAGGGAAATCCGGAGTTCTGGGTGGCGGTCGTCAAGCCGGGTCGTGTGATGTTCGAGCTCGCCGGTGTCCCCGAGGACCTGGCCCGTGAGGCCATGCGCCGCGCCGGCCACAAGCTCCCGATCAAGACTCGTTTCGTGACCCGGGAGGACTCATGAGTGTCGCCGACCTTCGTGAGATGAACATCGAGGAGCTCGAGGTCAAACTCGGCGAGGCGAAGGAAGAGCTGTTCAACCTGAGGTTTCAGCTCGCCACGAACCAGCTCGACAACACGGCCCGGATCCGGGACGTCAAGAAAGATATCGCCCGCATCCTGACCGTGATGCGCGAGCAGGAGATCGCGGCGTGGCGGGCCACGACCGCCGGAAAGGACTCGTGATGGAGGAGCGTTCGCGACGCAAGGTGCGCGTGGGTGTCGTCGTCTCCGACGCGCGGGACAAGACGGTGACGGTCGAGGTTCCCTCGTCGTTCAAGCACCCCCGGTACGACAAAGTCGTCAGGCGGAGCACCAAGTTCCACGCACACGATGAGGCGAACGAGGCCCGCACGGGTGACACCGTTCGGATCATGGAGACCAAGCCACTGTCGAAGCAGAAGCGCTGGCGGGTGGTGGACGTCGTGGAGCGTGCCCGATGATCCAGCAGGAATCCCGACTTCGGGTCGCCGACAACTCGGGAGCTCGTGAGGTGCTCTGCATCCGCGTGCTCGGCGGGTCGAAGCGACGCTATGCCGGCGTCGGTGATGTCATCGTGGCGGCCGTCAAGGACGCAACCCCGGGTGGCAACGTCAAGAAGGGCGAGGTGGTGAAGGCCGTGGTGGTCCGCACCGCCAAGGGACGTCGTCGCCCGGACGGCACCTACATCCGCTTCGACGACAACGCCTGCGTCATCATCGACAACAACCAACAGCCCCGCGGCACTCGCATCTTCGGGCCGGTGGCCCGTGAGCTGCGCGACAAGCGCTTCATGCGGATCGTGTCGCTCGCGCCGGAGGTGATCTGACATGAAGCTCCGACAAGGCGACAAGGTCGTTGTGGTCTCGGGTAAGGACCGCGGCAAGGAGTCACGCATCGAGCGTGTCTACCCCAGCTCGAACAAGGTTCTGGTCGAGGGTGTCAACACCGCCAAGAAGCATCAGAAGACGAACCCGCAGCAGCCGAACTCAGGAGGCATCCTCGATCGCGACATGCCGATCGATGCGTCCAACGTGATGATCGTCTGCTCGAAGTGCGGACCTACCCGTATCGGCGCAAAGATCGACGCCAAGGGAAAGCATCGGGTGTGCGCCAAGTGTGGAGGTGGGCTGTGAACACGCCTCGACTCAAAGCGAAGTACAACGAGACGGTGGCCGCCCAGCTGGCGGACCAGCTCGGTTTCGAGAATCCGATGCAGGTTCCACGGCTTCAGAAGATCGTCGTGAACATGGGCATCGGAGAGGCGGTCGGCGACCGCAAGCAGATGGAGTCTGCCATCGACGAGCTGGCGACGATCACGGGGCAGAAGCCTCGCGTGAACGCTGCCCGCAAGTCGATCGCCGGATTCAAGATCCGTGCCGGCATGCCGATCGGAGCCTCCGTGACCCTGCGTGGTGACCGCATGTGGGAGTTCTTCGACCGGCTGCTGTCGGTTGCGATCCCCCGTATCCGAGACTTCCGTGGGCTCAATCCCAAGGGATTCGACGGCAACGGGAATTACTCGTTCGGGGTGACCGAGCAGTTGATCTTTCCAGAGGTCGACTTCGACAGTGTCATCTCCACCCGGGGCATGAACATCACCATCTGCACCACTGCGACCGACGACGAGGCCGGCAAAGCGCTGCTCGACGCCTTCGGGTTCCCGTTCCGCAAGCAGGGCGCCCAGGTCTGACGAGGAGAGTTTGAGATGGCCAAGAAATCGCTGATCGCCAAGGCAAATAGGAAGCCAAAGTTCAAGGTACGTGGCTACAACCGCTGCAAGCGCTGTGGACGTTCGCGCGCATATCTCCGTGACTTCGGGATGTGCCGTATCTGCGTCCGCGAGCTCGCCAGCCGCGGAGAGCTGCCAGGTGTCAGAAAGGCGTCGTGGTAATCATGATGACCGATCCAATCGCCGACATGCTCACCCGCATCCGCAACGCCGTTGCGGTTGGGCATGCGGAAGTTCTACTGCCTTCGTCGAAGCAAAAGGAGGCGGTCGCCCGCATCCTCGCCTCCGAGGGTTTCATCGACCGCTACGAGGTGAAGCCGGCAGATCCCGGCGCCGAGCTGAAGCTCGTGCTCCGCTATGGAGATCGTCGCAAGCCTGCGATCGAGGGGCTGAAGCGCATCTCCAAGCCGGGTCACCGCGTGTACAGGGGTGCTGCCGAGCTCAAGCGGGTCCAGGGTGGCCTCGGAGTCGCGATCGTTTCGACCTCCCAAGGACTGCTGTCCGACCGTGAGGCTCGACGACGCAAGCTGGGCGGCGAAGTCATGTGTGAGGTGTGGTGACATGAGCCGAATCGGAAAGATGCCGGTGCCCGTGCCCTCCGGGGTCGAGGTGTCGGTGTCCGGTCAGGATGTGACGGTCAAGGGTCCCAAGGGGACGCTGGAACGCACCTTCCCGGATCGTGTGGGTCTCTCGGTCGAGGGCGAGCAGGTCACGGTGAGCCGCGATGACGACTCACGCGAGGCGAAGGCCCTCCACGGTTTGTCCCGGGCCCTGCTCGCCAACATGGTGACTGGTGTCTCTGAGGGCTACAAGCGCGAGCTCGAGATCATCGGGGTCGGCTACCGCGCCGCGCTCAAGGGGAGCGACCTCGAGATGCAACTCGGCTTCAGTCATTCGGTCCCGTTCCCCGCCCCTGACGGGATCACCTTCGAGGTGGTCGATCAGAACAAGATCGTCGTTTCGGGCATCGACAAGGAGCAGGTCGGCCAGGTGGCCGCCAACATCCGCAAGATCCGCCCGCCGGAGCCGTACAAGGGCAAGGGCATCCGCTATTCCGGCGAGTACGTGCGGCGCAAGGCCGGAAAGGCAGGTAGGTGATGTCGAAGTCACGACAGTCCGCTCGTGTGCGCCGGCATGCCCGGGTGCGAAGAGCGTTGGCCGGGACAACAGCGCGTCCGAGGCTGGCTGTGTATCGGTCGAACCGGTACATCTATGCCCAGGTGATCGACGATGCCAGCGGACACACGGTGGCCGCCGCATCGTCGCAGGAGAAGGATCTACGCTCGAAGACGTTGAGCGTGGGCACCGCCTCCGAGGTCGGGAAGCTGCTGGCGGAGCGGGCCAAGACGGCCGGTGTCTCCACGGTGGTGTTCGACCGAGGCGGCTACAAGTTCCACGGTCGTGTCAAGGCCCTGGCAGACGCCGCCCGTGAGGCGGGATTGGAGTTCTGATGGCTGGACCACGAGATCGAGATCAACAAGAAAGTCAGTTCGACGAGCGAGTCGTGCAGATCAACCGCGTGGCGAAGGTCGTCAAGGGTGGCCGGCGGTTCTCCTTCACGGCCCTGTGCGTGGTCGGCGACGGCAGCGGCAAGGTCGGCGTGGGCTACGGGAAGGCCAAGGAAGTCCCGGCCGCCATCCAGAAGGGCATGGAGATCGCACGTCGTTCGATGTTCATGGTGCCGATGGCCGGCCAGACCATCATCCACGAGACGGTGGGTGAACACGATGCCTCCCGCGTGATGGTGAAGCCCGCTGCTCCCGGTACCGGTGTGATCGCCGGCGGAGCCGCCCGTCAGATCCTCGAGGCCGCTGGTGTGAAGGATGTCCTGGCCAAGTCGCTGGGCTCTCCGACGCACCTCAACGTGGCTCGGGCGACCGTCAACGCCCTGAAGGGGCAGCGTCGCCCGGACGAGGTCGCCAAGCTTCGCGGGAAGCAGGCCGAAGATTTCGTGCCGCCGGCGCTGCTGGCCGCCTACCGCTCGACCGAGTCCGTCCGGGCTCACAGTTGACGGAGGGATCATGGCCGACAAGCTGCTGGTGACATTGAAGCGAAGCACGATCGGGGAAAAGCCAAAGACCCGCGCAACCGTGCGTGGTCTCGGGCTCCGCAAGCTCCACCAGACCGTAGAACACAATGACACGCCCGATGTGCGAGGAATGCTGCACAAGGTGCGCCACCTCATCGAGGTGGAAGAGAAGAAGTAGACGTCTTGTGTCTTGCGTCTTGCGTCCTGCGCAAGACGACGCATGACGCAAAGCGCATGACGGAGGGTTCACAACATGGCTGACGCTGAAAAGGAACAACTCAAACTGCACCATCTTGCTCCTGCTCCGGGGTCCAAGAAGGCCAAGATCCGGGTGGGGCGCGGAGAAGGCGGCCGTCGCGGCAAGACCGCCGGTCGCGGCACGAAGGGTCTCAAGGCCCGCAACACGCTGCGCCCCGGATTCGAAGGTGGGCAGACCCCGCTGTCTCGGCGTCTCCCCAAGTTGCCAGGGTTCACGAACCCGAACAAGGAGACCTTCACCGTCGTGAACGTCGGCGTGCTCGCCGAGTCGTTCGGTGCCGGCTCCGACGTCACCCCGGACGTGCTGCGTGACCGGGGTCTCGTGAAGCACAGGGGACGTATCAAGGTGCTCGCCGAGGGCGAGATCACCCATGCCATCGCTGTCACGACGCACGCCATCAGCCAGGCGGCGCAGAAGAAGATCGAAGCTGCAGGCGGCTCGGTCGAACTGGTCAAATGAGGCCGGTCCCACAAATGTGGGAGGCCGGTAGCCTGTGAGCGCCCTGGGAGGACGTGGCCGATGAGTGTTCTGTCGATCTATCGACACATGTTCGCCATACCGGATCTTCGCAAGAAGATCCTCTTCACGCTGGCGATGTTCGCCGTGTACCGGCTGGGAGCCAACATTCCCGTGCCGGGCACCGACCTCCAGGCGATCGAGCAGTTCGCCAACCTGAACGAGCAAGGAGGAATCTATGGACTCCTCAACCTCTTTTCCGGTGGTGCGCTCGAACAGTTCTCCGTGTTCGCGTTGGGAATCCTGCCGTACATCACGGCATCCATCATCATGCAGTTGCTGACGGTGGTGATCCCCAAGCTCCAGGCACTCCAGGAGGAGGGCCAATCCGGCCAGAAAGTCATCACGCAGTGGACCCGCTATCTGACGGTGGTCCTTGCCCTCATCCAGTCGACCGGGTTCACCTGGGCGTTCGGACGGGGGAGCACCCTGACCAATGGCATCGTGTTCATCCCGAACTATGTGTGGTGGAACGTCGGTTTGATCGTGCTCACGATGACGGCCGGTACGGCCTTCGTCATGTGGCTCGGGGAATTGATCACCCAACGCGGCGTGGGCAACGGCATGTCGCTGCTGATCTTCCTGTCGATCCTCAGCCAGTTCCCATCGGTGTTCGGTCAGATCTGGCTTCAGACCGCCGGCAACCAGAATTACGTCGGTTTTGCGGTGATCATGCTGGTCTTCCTGCTGATGATCGCCGCCATCATCTTCATCGATCAGGGCCAGCGCCGGATACCGATCCAGTTCGCGAAGCGCGTCCGCGGTCGACGGATGATGGGCGGCAACGCCACCTACATCCCGCTGAAGGTCAACACCGCCGGCGTGATCCCTGTGATCTTTGCGACCTCGGTGATGCTCTTCCCAGCCCTGCTCGCCACCGCCATTCCCAGCGACGGGCTGTGGATGACGAGCATTCGGAACTGGGTCGACCGCAACCTCGGTGGCGGGGCCGGGGGAGCCATCAGCTGGTGGTACGTGCTGATCCTGTTCGGGCTCGTGGTGTTCTTCACGTACTTCTACACCGCCATCCAGTTCGATCCCGTGCGGCAGGCCGACATGATCCAGCGACAGGGAGGGTTCATTCCCGGTCAACGACCTGGCAAGCAGACCGCCGGGTACCTGAGTCACATCCTGAACCGGATCACGCTCCCCGGATCGCTGTTCCTGGCCTTCATCTCCATTGCTCCGATCCTCGCCGGGCTCATCTGGGGCATCAACATCAGTTTCTCGGGCGTGTCGATCCTGATCGTCGTCGGCGTGGCGCTCGAAACGATGAAGCAGATCGAGAGCCAGCTGACGATGCGGAACTACGAAGGGTTCCTCACATGAGCTCGCTTCGCTCGCTCGTCACCGGTCACCGGTCACCAGTCGCCGGCACGGCGGGGTCTGGCTGGAGACTGGAGACTGGAGACTGGAGACTGTTCCCATGAGGCTTCTGTTCGTGGGGCCTCCCGGAGCAGGCAAAGGTACTCAGGCGCAACGGGTGGCCGAGGCGCTGGGGATCGCTCATGTGTCTACCGGCGACATGTTCCGTGCGCTCGATCCCGAAACCGACCTCGGTCGGCGGGTGAAGAGCATCATGGAGTCGGGTGGATACGTGTCCGACGACATCGTCATCGAGATGCTCCAAGACCGGATCGGCCAGCCCGATGCCGCCAATGGATACATCCTGGATGGGTTTCCGCGGACCCTCCCGCAGGCGAAGGCCTTGGACGACCTGCTCGGCGAGAACGGCCTCGACGCCGTGGTGCTGTTCGAAGTGGACGAGGACGAGGTCGTCGGCCGCATGCTGTCGCGTGGTCGCGCAGACGACAACGAAGACACGATTCGCACCCGTCTCGAGGTCTACAACGAGCAGACGGCTCCGCTGATCGAGCTCTACGACGGTCGCCACCTCATTCGTCGGGTGAACGCAATGGGCGAGATCGAATCGGTGACGGCGAGGGTCCTCGATCAGCTCGGGGCTTCGGCGTGAGTGACACGTCATGCGTCATGCGTCATGCGTCATGCGCATCGATGGCGCCGGACGCAAGACGCAATGCGCTGGACGGCGCTCCGCAGGAGCGCCTCGGATGATCACCATCAAGAACCGCAAGGAGTTTGCAAAGATGGAGCTCGCCGGTCGGTGCGTGGCGGTGATGCACGAGGCGATACGCGAGGCGGCCGCTCCCGGGGTGAGCATGCGCAGGCTCGACGAGGTGGCCCGCGTCGTGCTCGAAGCACATTCGTGTGTCGGTTCCTTCCTCGGGTACAGCCACCCACCGTTCCCCGGCGTGATCTGCGCATCGCCCAACGATGTGATCGTGCATGGCATCCCCGGCGACTATCGGCTCGAAGAAGGCGACATCGTGTCGATCGATGCGGGTGCCATCTTCGAGGGGTATCACGGCGACGCCGCCTTCACCATGGGGATCGGTGACATCTCCCCGGAGGCCCAGTCTCTCATCGACGTGACCGAACAGGGCATGTGGGCAGGGATCGCACAGGTCAAGCACGGTGCCCGTGTCGGCGACATCGGCGCCGCCGTCTCTGCAGTGGCCGAGCCCCACGGCTACGGCGTCGTCCGTGAGTACGTGGGCCACGGCATCGGACGCCAGATGCACGAGGAACCGCAGATCCCCAACTACGGCGTTCGCGGCAAGGGAACCAAGCTCCGAACGGGAATGGCCGTGTGCATCGAACCCATGTTCAACCTCGGAGGCGCCGAGACCAAGGTGGACGACGACCATTGGACGGTCCGCACCGCAGACGGCAGCCTCTCCGCCCATTGGGAGCACACGGTCTGCATCACCCCCGACGGCGTGGTCGTCACCACCGTACCCGAAGACGCCAAGATCCCCGTCTCCCTCGGATAGCCACGCGACCGCCCTCGATTGGCCGCTGGACGCCGGTCGGGTCAGGCGGCAGACGGCCGACAGCCCACGGCCAACTCGCTCTTCACGGGCTTGGCGAGGGGAGGTGGTGCCCGCTCGGATCTCGCCCATTCCTTCAGCGGCAGTCGGCTGTGGGCCGGCGGCCGTTGGCCGGGTTGTCCAGTTTGGCGTTCTCCCCAGATCGCGCGTATCATTGCGGTCCGGTCTCTGGGCGCCCGCGCGTCTACCGAGCCTCTCCGAACCCTCTCTTCGAGTCGAGTTCCGGGGCGCGGCGTGTCACGCGGGCGAGGTCCCGGATCGAGTCCCCGGCACGTTCCGGTGTACCCGATCCACGCCTACCGCCGGGCCGATCCCAGGGAGTCCGAGAATGACAGGGCTCAGGAGCCACACAGTCGAGATGGCGGCGGCGGGGGAGACCCCGGCCGAATGGAGAGTGACATGAAGGTTCGTCCTTCGACAAAACGTATGTGCGAGAAGTGTCGGATCATCCGCCGGCGAGGCCGGGTCTGGGTGATCTGCTCGAACCCCCGACACAAGCAACGGCAGGGTTGAGATGGCACGTATCGCAGGTGTCGACCTCCCACGCGACAAGCGTCTGGAGATCGGCCTCACCTACATCTTCGGAATCGGGTTGACCCGGAGTCAACAGATCTGCGAAGAGCTGAGTCTCGATCCCGGGACCCGGGTCCGCGACCTCACCGACGACGAGACGGCGAAGATCCGCCGGTTCATCGATCAGAACTACCGGGTCGAAGGCGACCTCCGTCGTGAGGTTCAGCAGAACATCAAGCGCAAGATCGAGATCGGCTCGTACCAGGGCATTCGCCACCGCAGGGGGCTTCCCGTCCGTGGTCAGCGCACGCACACCAACGCCCGAGGGCGCAAGGGCAAGCGTTCGGCCATCGCCGGTAAGAAGAAGGCCGGGAAGAAGTAGGAGTACCGCATGGCAAAGCCTCAACAAGGTGCGAAGCGGGTCCGCCGCCGCGAGCGCAAGAACATCGCGCACGGCCAGGCTCACATCAAGGCCAGCTTCAACAACACCATCATCAACATCACTGATCAGGTCGGTAACTCCGTCGTGTGGACCTCTGGCGGTTCGGTCGGTTTCAAGGGCTCGCGCAAGTCGACCCCATACGCCGCCCAGGTGGCTGCCGAAGAGGCTGCCCGCCGAGCCGGAGAGCACGGGATCCGCAAGCTCGACGTGATCGTCAGCGGCACCGGCTCCGGTCGTGACACCGCCGTTCGGACCCTCCAGAACATGGGTCTCGAGATCACCGGCATCAAAGACGTGACACCGATCCCGCACAACGGCTGCCGTCCCAAGAAGCGCCGGAGGGGTTGACATGGCTCGTAACACAGGACCTCGTCACAAGGCCTGCCGGCGTGCCCGGCAGCCGCTCTGCCAGTCGAAGAAATGCCCGGTTGATCGTCGCCCGTATCCTCCCGGCCAGCACGGCCGCGGCCGGATTCGCGAGTCCGACTACCTGGTGCAGCTTCGCGAGAAGCAGAAGCTTCGCGCGATGTACGGCGTGCTCGAACGCCAGTTCAGGAACTACTACGAGTTGGCGTCGCGCCAGGGTGGCATCACCGGCGACAACCTCCTCAGGCTGCTCGAGTCCCGTCTCGACAACGTCGTGTGGCGTGCCGGTCTCGCAGAGACCCGGCCCCAGGCTCGTCAGCTCGTGAACCATGGCCATTTCCGCGTGAATGGGAAGAAGGTCGACATCGCGTCGTATCGCGTTCGCTCCGGTGACGTGATCACGCTGAAGGAAGGCTCGAAAGACCTGATCGTCGTCCAGCACTCCGTGGACACGCTGGGCCGTCCCACGCCCGAGTGGCTCGATGTGGACCACGGCGACCGCAAGGTGGTCGTTCGGGATCTTCCGAGCAGGCATCAGATCGATACAGCAATCAACGAGCAGCTCATCGTTGAGCTCTACTCCAAGTAATCCAGCGAGAGGTCCGTCATCGTGTTGATCGTTCAGCGTCCCCAGATCGAGGAAGAGAAGATCGCCGATACTCGCTCGCGCTTCGCGATCGAGCCCCTCGAGCCGGGATTCGGCTACACGCTGGGGAACACCCTGCGTCGTACCTTGCTGTCCCGGATTCCCGGGGCCGCCGTCACATCCATCCAGGTCGAGGGCATCCAGCATGAGTTCTCCACCGTCCCCGGGGTGGTGGAGGATGTCGTCGACATCATCCTCAACATCAAGAACATCGTCGTGAAGCTCGACGGAGTGGACGAGCAGACGCTCTACCTGTCCGCAAAGGGTGCAGGCAGTGTCACGGCGGGTGACCTCAAGGTCCCGGCCGGCGTCGAGATCGTCAACCCCGATCTCCACATCGCAACCATGTCGGCGAGCAGCCGGCTCGAGATGGAGCTCGTCGTCGCCCCTGGCGTCGGATATCGCTCCGCCGACTCGAACAAGGGCAGCGGTTCCATCGGTGTCATTCCGGTCGACTCGATCTTCTCGCCTGTCCGCAAGGTCGCCTATCAGGTGGAGAACACCCAGGTCGGGCAGATGACCAACTTCGACCGTCTGGTGATCGATGTCGAGACCAACGGCTCCATCAGCCCGGCGGAGGCGATCTCGTCTGCAGGAAAGACCCTGCGCGAGCTCATGTCACTCTTCGCCGACATGGGTGAGGGCGTCGGTCTCGAGCTCGGCGAACGGGAAGCGGAGGGCATGGGCTCTCCAGATCTCGACCTGCCGATCGAGGCCCTCGACCTGTCCGAGCGGCCGCGCAACTGCCTGCGACGGGCACAGATCAAGACCGTGGGCGAGCTGGTACAGCGGACGGCCGACGACCTGCTCAACATCACGAACTTCGGTCAGAAGAGCCTCGAGGAAGTCGGCGCCAAGCTCGACGAGCTCGGTCTGAGCCTCGCCGACGGGGGAGGTGCCTGATGCCTCGCCCGCGCAAGGGTGCGCGTCTCGGTCGGTCGCCGGCCAACGAGGCGTTGATTCTCTCGAACTTGACCACGTCGCTCATCAAGGAAGAGCGGGTCGAGACCACGCTGGCCAAGGCCAAGGCGGTCCGGCCTCTCGCCGAGAAGATGATCACCAAGGCTCGCGGCGGTTCGCTGCACAATCGGCGCACCGTGCTCCGCACGATCACCGACAACGAAGTCGTCACCAAGCTGTTCGACGACGTTGCGCCGCGGTACGCCGAACGCCCCGGCGGCTACACCCGGATCGTGAAGCTCGGTCCGCGCCGTGGCGACGGCGCCGAGATGGCAATCATCGAACTCGTTTGAGTCACCAGTCACCAGTCACCAGTCGCCAGCTGCCTGTGGGCGACTGGAGACTGGAGACCGGGGACAATTCATGACCGACGGCACGGTTTCGCCCTTTTTGAATTTTTCACGCGGCGAGTGGGCCTCGCTGCGTGCCTCCACGCCGATGACCCTTGGCGAAGAGGATCTCGAACGGATCCGGGGCATCAACGTCGAGCTGTCGATGCCGGAGGTCGAGCAGATCTACCTGCCGCTGTCGCGCCTTCTCAACCTGTACGTGCGCGCCTCACAGCAGTTGTTCAGCGTCACCGACACGTTCCTCGGCAAGCCCAGCACCCCGGTGCCTTACGTCATTGCGGTGGCGGGTTCGGTGGCGGTGGGGAAGTCGACCATCGCCCGTATCCTCCAGGCGCTCCTTGCCCGCTGGCCGGACCATCCTCGAGTCGATCTCGTCACGACGGATGGCTTCCTTCTCTCCAACGCCGAGCTCGAACGACGCGGGATCATGCACCGTAAGGGGTTTCCCGATTCCTACGATCGTCGAGGTCTCATCGACTTCGTGAGCGATCTGAAGGCCGGCGTCGACGGGGTGTCGGTGCCCGTGTACTCGCATCAGGCATACGACATCGTGCCCCAGCAGCGAAGGCTGGTGGAGCAGGCCGACATCGTCATCCTCGAAGGACTCAATGTGCTGCAGGGTGGCGGGACCGGTACCTACGTGTCGGACTTCTTCGACTTCTCCATCTATGTCGATGCCGAGCCGGAGCACATCGAGTCCTGGTACGTCGAGCGGTTCCAGACGCTGAAGGCGACGTCGTTTCGGGATCCCGACGCCTACTTCCATCGGTATGCGGCGCTGTCCGAGGAGGAAGCCGAGTCGGAGGCTCGACGGATCTGGAAAGAGATCAACGAACCGAATCTGCACGAGAACATCCTCCACACCCGGGAACGGGCGACCCTGATTCTCGAGAAGGGTTCCGATCACAGCGTCGAGCAGGTTCGGCTCCGGCGCCGATGAATTGGGCCGACACCAGATCGCTCGTCGAAGCGCACGCCACCGCCGACTTACTGGAACGCAGCCACCGCCAGGGTCTGTTGGATCTGTTCGACAGATTCCCGGACCCGTGGAACCGGGATCGGTTCGAGCCGGGCCACCTCACCGCTAGCGCCTTCGTGGTGCATCCGGACGGGTCGGCTGTTGCTCTCATCCATCACGCCAAGCTCGATCGGTGGCTTCAACCAGGTGGGCACGTCGAACACGACGATGTGAGCCATGAGTCCGCTGCCCGCCGCGAGGTGGCCGAGGAGTGTCTGATCCACTCGGTCGACGCGATGGGTCCCATCGACGTCGACGTCCACCGTTTCCCCGCACGGGGTGGCGAGCCGGCCCACCTGCATTTCGATCTCCGGTGGGCTTTCGTGGCCCGTGGGACCGAGATGGGCGCCGGCGACGGCACGCTGGCGGTCCGCTGGGTTCCCCTCGGAGAGATGGCACAGATGGGCGAAGCAGGGCTGGTGCGAACCGCCAGGAAGCTGGCGAGGCTCCGACTCGAAGAAGGCGCGCCGTGAACTACTCTGACCCCTCGTGAAGCCGATTCTCCAACAGGCCTGGCGCGCGGCCACGCTCGATCGGAGCGCATTCGGTGAGTGGCTGTTCGGGTCGCACGCCACCGGCGATGCTGCGCTGATCGTCATCGGTGTCGCCGTAGCCCGGTTCATCGTGCAGGTCTTCTCGCAAGGGGCTTTTGGTGCGCTGGTCCTGGGTCTGGTGACCACGTCGATCAACGCGTTGGCCGGGTGGGTGTTTCTGGCGGTCGCCACGTGGTTCGTCGGGACCCGGCTGTTCGAAGGAGTCGGCGACTGGCAGACGGTGCTCAGGATGCACGGCCTCGCCTACCTCCCGAACATCCTCGGTGTGCTGACGATCGTCGGCGGCACGGTCGGTGCCTGGTCGATCATCGTCGGCTACATCTGGTTCCTGGTCGCAGCTGTCGTCGGTACGTCCGTCGGGTTGTCGCTCAGCCGTCGCAACGCCGTGTTGGCGGTGGCCATCGGGGCCGCCATCCTCTTCGTCATCGAGACGCTCATCGGTGCCGCGTTCACCGGAGTCGGGGCGGCGGTCGGCGCGCTGTTCTGACCGTGCCGACCTACCGGCTCGACATCAGCTACGACGGTGGTGGCTTCCACGGATTTGCCCGTCAGTCAGAGGTACAGACCGTGCAAGGCGAGATCGAGGCCGTTCTCGAGCGGGTTCTGGGGCGACGCGTTGACACGGTCGGCGCCGGGCGCACCGACGCCGGAGTCCATGCTCGAGGTCAGGTGATGTCGTTCGTCACCGACCAGGACGTCGATCCCGACCGAATCAAACGGGCCGTCACCGGCCTGCTCGGTCCCAGGGTGGTGGCGTCGGAGTGTCGGCGGGTCGAGGACGGCTTCGACGCCCGGTTCTCGGCATCGTGGCGGAGCTATCGGTACCGGGTGATGAACGCCCCGGATCCGGACCCGCTCTTGCATGCGTCCACCTGGCATGTGGCGGATCCTCTCGACCTCGAGGCGATGAATCGTGCGGCCGCAGGCTTCGTGGGCGAACACGACTTCGCTTCGTTCTGTCGCCGAGCCGACGGCAAGACGACCGTGCGAACGGTGCTCGAAGCCGGGTGGGAGCACAGGGACGGACTGGTCGTGTGCTCGATCAAGGCCCTGGCGTTCTGTCATCAGATGGTTCGGTCGATCGTCGGCTTCTGCGTCGATGCCGGCCGCGGGAGGGTCGATCCGGCCGCGGTCGGAGCCGTGCTGGAGGCCAGGGACCGTGCTGCGGCCCGACCCATAGCGCCTCCTCAGGGCCTCATCCTCTGGGAGGTCGGTTACTGATCCCGACCTTTCGGGATGCTGGGGTCATACGACGCCCGTGAGGGCCAGGGTGCCGACCACCACTCCGATTGCGATCCGGTACCACCCGAAGACATCCAGACTCCTGGTCCTCAGGTAGGCCACCATCCACTTGACCGCGACCGCCGCCGACGCAAACGCCGCCACGAACCCGACGATGGGTGCCGTCCATCCGAACGCCTCGATGATCAGATCTCCTGACCCGAGGGCTTCGTAGACGGTGGCGGCGCCCAGCGTCACCAACCCCAGAAGGAACGAGAACTCGACCGCCGCCGACATCGAGTATCCCAGTGCCAGTGCCGCGAGGATCGTGACGAGGCTGCGGCTCGTGCCCGGCCACATCGCCAACGCCTGGGCCACACCGATGACCAGTCCCTGGCGTAGGCCGAGGGTCTCGAGCGGGCGATGACCATCCGCCCGTTTCCACATGAGGATTACCACGCCGCCGATCACCCATGCGACCACCACGGGCACGATCCCGAAGAGGCGCTCCTTGATCCAGTCGTCCAGTACCAACCCGATCAAGGCTGCCGGAGCGAATCCGCCGATCAACGCCGCCAGCAGACGACGGCCGGCGTCGACGTCCGGCCCCTGGCCGAAGATCGACGCAAGGGCGGTCGTGACCCGGGAGCGGTAGATACCGAGGACTGCGACGATCGCTCCGGCCTGGATGACGATCGCGTAGGCATCGGCGGCGGCCTCGGCGTCGGGCGTCGCCGTCAGTCCCAGCAACTGCTCGGTCACCGTGAGATGTCCGGTCGAGCTGATCGGGAGGAACTCGGTGACACCTTCGACCACACCGATGAGCAACGCTTCGGCGACCGACATCTGCGTGTCGCCTGCCTCGATGGCTGCAGCCGCCACGAGGACGATCGAGAAGAGGCCGATGGCGATGATGACCAGTCGATTGAACCTCACGCATGCCCTCCCCGGCCGGAGCCGAGACGATACCCGCTCGGAATTCGCCCGCCGCCATCGTCGGTACGCTGCTGTCATGAAACCCGAGGCCATTTTCTTCGACGCCGGTGGAACCCTCGTGCTCCAGCATCCAGGTGACTTGGGCGTCCTTCTCGACTTCGCCATCGATCCGGACATGGCATTCGAGGCGCACTATCGAGCGATGGCCGAATTCTCGACGATGAAGGCCGAAGGGAACGCCGCGTCGTGGGAGTGGTGGCTGGAGCGGTATTTCCAGTTGCTGGGCCACCCTGCGCCGGCCACCGCCGGAGCGTCGATCGACAAGGGTCGGGGTCTCTGGCGATTCGCCTTGCCCGGCGTCCGGGAGGCGGTCGACCGCATCCGGGAGTCGGGGGTGAGGGTCGCCGTCATCTCCAACAGCGACGGTTCGGTGGAACAGTCGCTCGTCGACGCAGAGATGGCTTCCCTGTTCGAAGCGATCGTCGACTCGGCCATCGTCGGGGTCTCGAAGCCCGACCGACAGATCTTCGAACTGGCGTGCCGCGAGCTCGACGTCGACCCGGCGCGCTGTTGGTATGTCGGCGACTCCGAGTATCACGATGTCGGTGGTGCCCTTGGCGCCGGATTCGACGTCGCCTGGCTGGTCGATCCGCTTGGGCTCGGAGACTCGGAACGGCGTATCGACTCGGTCACCGACCTACCGCCGCTCATCTGAGGGCGTCGGGACCGGGCCGACAATGCGGTCGGGACCATCTGGTGTCGACGATACCGCCGCCACATGGCTCGGTCTGTCGGCCCGATAGCGTGCCGTTGCACGACCCGATACCGAGCCTTGCCGAAGACGTCGAGCAGGTGCAAGCCCGTCAGCGCACCCTGGAGCAGATTCTGAGGGGGCCGACCAGTAGGCTCCTCGGTGGAGTAGCTTGTGAGCTGCCGCGGCGCTGAATGCGTCGCTCTCTCATGTCAGGGCCCGATGTGCCCATCGAGACTCGGGCAGGGGGTTTCACCATGGCCGACGAACAACACGAAGATCATTGGCAGCCGGGACAGCCGTGGAAAGCTCGATCGACGGCGGAGCCTTCTCCCGGCGTGCCGCCGCGGGAGGTCGTCGCCACCGTCGACCCGGCGAAAGAACATCCCGACGATGCGCCCGGCGATTCCGATTCGGAGGATCGTCGCTACGGCGATGCCGCGACCCGGATGATGACGCCCCCTCCACAAGTGAAACCTGAGGAGGACCTCCCGGCGCCGGCCGATCGCACCGCGATGATGCCGGTGGTGACCCCGTCACAAGTTCAGGCTGGTGTCCCGGCCGCCCCGAGTCCTCTTCAGCCGCCGCACCGGTCTGGTGGCGGCTCGGTGCCTCCCGTGCGTGACACACCGACTTCACCAACGCCGCCGAAGAAGAAGGCCGGGCGCAGGCGCGGCCGTTTCCTTCGACGTCTGCTGCTCCTTCTCTTCGTCCTCGTCGCAATCGCCGCACTCGGACTCGTGTGGGTGGAGAGTCAGCTCTCCCGCGTCGAGACGCCGTCCATCGCCGGGGGGCCGGGGCCGGAGACCTACCTGATCGTCGGAAGCGACTCACGCGAGAACTTGCCCGACGACCTCGAAGGACGCTTCGGTACGTTCGAAGGCCAGAGGGCAGACGTGATCATCCTCGCCCACGTTTCCGGCGGGACCGTGCAGATGCTGAGCCTGCCTCGAGACCTGAAGGTGGGAGTTCCCGGCCAGGGAACGGACAAGATCAATGCCGCCTACGCATACGGGGGCGGAGATCTCCTGGCAGCCACCATCCAGGAAGATCTGGGGATTCCGATCCACCAATACCTCGAGGTCGAGTTCGGGGGGTTTGCGTCGATCGTCGATGCCGTTGGCGGTGTGGAGCTGACCTTCGATCATCCGACACGCGACCTCAAGTCCGGGCTCGATGTCGAGGCCGGGACCCAGGTCATCGACGGGGCCACCGCCCTTGCCTATGTTCGATCCAGGAGCACAGAGGAGCTCCGAGACGGTGATTGGCGGGGCACCGACGGCGGCGACGTCGTTCGGACTTCCCGCCAGCGCGAGGTGCTCGAGGCAGTGATCGGCAAAGCTCTGAGCCCCGCGGGCGTCATCCGTGTTCCAGGCCTGGTCCCCGCGGTGACGTCGGCGATCCGGGTGGGCGATTCGACGCACTCGTGGAATCTCGGGTTCTTCGGTGCGCGTTTCGTTCTCGCCTCCGAGTCCGAGTCGATGGCGTTGCCGGTCGTCATCTCCACGGAGGGTGGGGTGTCCTACGTCGTCCGCACCGAGGAGGCGGGCCCTGCGATCGCCGCCTTCGTGAGTGGAGATCCGCTGCCGCTCCCTGAGCCGGCAGAGTGATCGGGCGTTGCCCGGTGTCTGCGTTCCGGCGGTTCGGTGCGTCCGACCGACCTGGCGACACCCGAGATTGTGTCCCGAAGGCGTAACCGGTATCCTGTCGGCTGCTCGTTCCGAGCATCTCGTTTCCCACCCGAGATACCCCGGTCTGCCACGACCGTTTGGATTGCTATGACCAACAACAAGACCTACAGCCCCAAGCCCGATGACCTCTCCCACGATTGGTGGGTCGTCGACGCCGCCGATCTTCCGCTCGGACGACTCGCGTCCGAAGTGGCGAAGGTCATTCGCGGCAAGCACAAGCCGACGTTCGCCCCCCACGTGGACGGCGGAGACTTCGTGATCGTCGTCAACGCCGACCGTGTCGCGGTCACGTCGGGCAAGAGCCAGGACAAGATCTACTACCGCCACTCCGGTTTCCCGGGCGGCCTCAAGGCCGAGTCTTTCGAAGCCCTCCGCAATCGCCGTCCCGAGGCAATCGTGGAGCGGGCGGTGAAGGGCATGCTGCCGAAGAACAAGTTGGGCCGTCACATGGGTCGCAAGATCAAGGTGTACGCAGGTCCGGACCATCCCCATGCTGCCCAGAAGCCGCAGCCGCTGACGTTCGATATTCGAAAGGTTGATGCCTGATGTCGAAGCCCCTCATACAGGCCACCGGCCGCCGCAAGGAGTCGGTCGCGCGCGTGCGGCTGCGCGACGGGAGCGGGCAGGTGACGCTCAACGGCAAGCCCCTCGAGCGCTATTTCTCGACCATGGCAGCCCGGCTCCGTGTCGTAGAGCCGCTCCAACTCACCGGTACACAAGGACGGTATGACATCGACGCCACCCTCGAGGGGGGCGGTACCACCGGACAGGCCGATGCCCTCCGTCTCGGCATCTCTCGTGCGCTCATCGAACTCGATCCCGAGCTTCGGCCCACCCTCAAGAAGGCGGGCATGCTGACCCGGGACGCTCGGGTGGTCGAGCGCAAGAAGTACGGTCTGCGCAAGGCGCGCAGGGCGCCGCAGTTCACCAAGCGCTGAGTCGTCTCCGTCGATGTTGAAAGACGGCGTACGTCTCTTCGGCACCGACGGTGTTCGAGGTGTCGCCAACGTGGAGCTGACCCCGGAGTTCGCCCTGTCTATCGGGCGAGCCGCCGGGTCTCTCCTTTCCGGGGGATCCGTGCTGGTCGGTCGCGACACCCGACGCTCTGGTGAGATGCTGTCCGCAGCCCTCCAGGCAGGTTTTCACTCGGCCGGGGTCGACACGATCGACGTGGGCGTGATGCCTTCGGGCGGCATCAGTCTCCTCACTGCCCGCTCCGAGGCCGAGATGGGCGCCGTGGTGAGCGCGTCGCACAACCCGGCTCCCGACAACGGGATCAAGCTGCTCGGCGCCTCCGGCGGAAAACTCAAAGACTCCGAAGAGGATCGGATCGAAGCGAGGCTCCGGTCCAGCGGCTCTCGGACCGTTCCGTTCGGGGCGAACGTCGGAACCAGATTCTGGGACGATCATGCGCTGGACCGGTACGTCGGCGAAATGGTGGCCGGAGCCTCGTACTCGTTCAATGGGATCGACCTGCTTCTCGACTGCGCCAACGGTGCTGCGTACCGGGCGGCGCCTACGCTCTTCCAACGTCTCAAGGCCAACGTCGACGTGGCGTTCGCCGAGCCGTCCGGAATGAACATCAACGAGGGATGTGGGGCGACCCACCCGGCGGCCTTGGCGGCGCAGGTCCGGGGTCGCGTGGGATTTGCGTTCGACGGCGACGCCGACCGGATGATCGCCGTCGACGAAGATGGCGTGATCGCCAACGGAGATGTGGTCATGGCGATCATCGCTCGCCACTGGAAGGCCATCGGCAAGCTCTCGAACGACACTGTCGTCGCAACCGTCATGTCCAACCTGGGATTTCGAAAGGCTCTCACCGAGGCCGGGATCACGCTCGTCCAGACCAAGGTCGGCGATCGTTACGTGATGGAGGCGATGCGTGAGCATCGGGCGGTGCTCGGTGGCGAGCAGTCCGGTCATGTCATCTTTCTCGACCGGGCGCGGACCGGCGATGGGCTTCTCAGCGGGATCAGGTTGCTCGAGGTGATGGCGGGCACCGGCCGTCAGCTGCGGGACCTGCGTGCGGAGGCCATGGTCGAATACCCACAGGTGCTTCTGAATATCAAGGTTGCCGACCGCGACGGCCTCGAAGGGTGCGCCGCGGTCTGGGCCGCGGTAGCCGACACCGAATCGGCTCTCGGAGACGACGGTCGGGTGCTCGTACGTGCTTCCGGCACCGAACCTCTGGTGCGGGTGATGGTGGAAGCATCTTCCGAGGAGCTCGCTCACCGCTACGCTGACGAGATCGCCGCAGTCGTGACGGCGGAATTGGGAGAGGAGGAATCGAACGACTGAACAACGGCGGAATCGACAATCGACACAGCGCCAGACCTGAGCACCGCTCAGGTGACGAGGAGGAAGGTCATCGAACTATTCGGCGGGTACCTTCCCGGCTTCCCACGGTCGTGACGTCAGGGACCAAAACCCGGAGGTGACTCCGGCGACAGAAGCCCCGACGAGGTGGGCAGGACCGCCCGGTCCTGGACGATTCCGCCCGCATGTGGACATGTGATTGTCCGCGCCCTTTGAGAATGGGAGAACACCATGTGTGGCATCGTTGGATATGTGGGGCCGCGTCCGGTCCTGGACATACTGGTTCCGGGTCTGGAACGACTCGAATACCGTGGATATGACTCTGCGGGAGTCTCCGTGCAGACCGCCGACGGCATCGCCATCGTCAAGCAGGTAGGCAGGATCGCCGAACTCGAGAAGTCGCTGCAATCGGATGCGCCGGTCGGCAATACCGGCGTCGGTCACACCCGCTGGGCGACCCACGGCGCACCGAACACCATGAACGCACATCCGCACTTCGACTGCAGCTCGAAGGTGGCCGTGGTCCACAACGGGATCATCGAGAACTGGGCGGAGCTGAAACAGGGGCTACTCGACCGCGGCCATGTCTTCGGGTCCGACACGGACACCGAAGTGATAGCCCACCTGATCGAAGAGATGGATGATCTGTCGCTCGTCGACGCCGTTCGCAAGGTGATGGTCATCGCCGAGGGTGCCATGGCGCTCGGCGTGCTCCGGGCCGACGAGCCGGAGGTGCTCGTGGGAGCCCGTCGCGGCAGTCCACTCGTCGTGGGCAAGGGTGACGGTGAGAACTTCCTGGCCTCCGACATCCCGGCTTTCCTCGAGCACACTCGGCGTATGGTGGTGATCGACGACGATCGCGTCGTCGAGCTCCGTGCCGACGAGGTGAGGGTGTCCGATCTCTCTGGAGAGGTTGTCGAGCCGGTCGAGCGCACGATCGAATGGGACTTGGAGGCGGCCGAGAAGGGCGGCTATCCGACGTTCATGCTGAAGGAGATCCACGAGCAGCCCCAAGCCATCGCCGACACCTTGCGTGGCCGGGTGGACGAGAGAGGAGCGGTGACGCTGCGTGAGCTCGAGCTCCCCGAGCAGATCCTCCGCATGGTCGACAAGGTGTTCGTGCTCGCGTGTGGCACCTCGTACCACGCGGCGATGATGGCCAAGTACGCAATCGAACGGTGGACCCGGCTGCCGGTTGAGATCGACATCGCCTCCGAGTTCCGATATCGGGACCCCGTGCTCGACGGTCGGAGCCTGGTGATCGGCATCAGCCAGTCGGGTGAGACCCTCGACACGCTGGCGGCGATCCGGTACGCCCGAGCGCAGGGATCGACCTTGATCGGAGTCACCAACGTCGTCGACTCGGCGCTGGCCCGCGAGTCCGATGCCGTTCTCTACACGCGTGCCGGACCTGAGATCGGTGTCGCCGCCACCAAGACCTTCACCACCCAGCTCGTTGCGATGCAGCTGCTTGGTCTCTACATCGCCCAGGTTCGTGGCACCCTCGATCCGGGGACCATCGGCCACATGATCGAAGAGCTCACGGCGCTTCCCGACAAGATGCGGACTGCGCTCGAGCTGGACGCGCAGATCCTCGACATGAGCGCACAGTGGGGTGACGTCCGCGACTTCTTCTTCCTGGGCCGGTCCGGGGATTTCCCGGTGGCCATGGAAGGTGCGTTGAAGCTCAAGGAGATTGCGTACGTGCGGGCGGAGGGTTACGCCGCCGGAGAGATGAAACACGGTCCCATCGCGCTCATCGAACCGGGCGTCGTCGTGGTCGGCGTGGCGATGGACACCAAGATCCGGGCCAAAACCATGTCGAACATGCAGGAGATGAAAGCCCGCGGCGGAACGATCCTCATGCTGGTAGAGCCCGGCGTGGAAGCCGAGGCAGCAGAGCTGGCTGACCATGTCGTGGTGCTGCCCGACAGCCCCGACCTCATATGCACGGTGCTCGCTGTGGTCCCGCTCCAGCTCCTCGCTTATCACGTGGCAACAGCCAAAGGCCTCGACGTCGACAAGCCGCGAAACCTGGCCAAAACGGTCACGGTCGAGTAGCTCGCTGCGCTCGCAGTACTGAGTACTCGGTACTCGGTACTCAGTACTGCCGTGGCGGAAGGCCGGGGGCTCAGTCGTGGTGACCCACGGCGACGGCCATGACGAGGGCAGTGGTGTCGGTGTGGGTGATGGTCACCAGTATCTCGGTCACGCCCATCATTTCGGCGCGACGTGCGGCATCGTTGTAGAGACGGACTGTGGGTTTGCCGCCTCCGGTGATCTCGACGTCGGTCCAGCGGAGACGTCGCCATCCGGTGCCGAGCGACTTCATCACGGCCTCCTTGCCGGCAAAGCGTGCTGCGAAACGCCTGCCGGGCTTGGCGAACTTCGACGCGTACTCCTGTTCGTGCCGGGTGAAGCAGCGTTCGGCGAAGCGCGGGTACTTGGCGAGCACGTCCTCGACCCGATCGATGTCGGCAAGATCGACTCCGAGACCCAGGATGTTCATGAGTGGGGAGACTACGCGGGTGGCATCGCGCGCGCACGACGTATGGCTCGTGTTGGGGTCGCCGTGGGTCAGGCCGGCGTGGGCCGTATTCGTCGGCTTTGGTGGATGGGGGACGACCGAAGCCGTCCCCCATCCGATGTGCCTCACTCATCACCAACCTCCGGCCGGGCGGCGGCTGCCCCTCCGCCTGGTGGCATCGAGGGTCTGACCTTCGGTGGGCGATCCCACCACCCCTGGTCGACCATCGCCGACGGTGGTGTAGGTGTTCGAGACGAATCACGTACGATCGGGATCATGAAACCGGTTCTTTCCTCCGAGGAATCTGCCCGTCTCGATTCGGACTCGACGACCCCGGTCTCGACGCTGATGGAGCGCGCAGGAGTCGCAGTCGCGATCGAAGCCGCTCGTATGGGTGCCGGCTACGGGAAGCGGGTGGTTGTGCTCGCCGGTCCGGGGAACAACGGCGGTGACGGCTACGTGGCGGCCAAGCATCTGCGCGCACGTGGGGTGTCCGTCCAGGTGCTCGCCCTGGCCCCGCCCAAGACCGGTGTCGCCCGTGCCGCCGCCGATGCCGCACGCGCAGCTCATGTCCCGATCGGTCCGGTCACCGAGCCCGGAAGTCCACCGGATCTCATCGTCGACGCCCTGTTCGGTGGTGGCTTTCGCGGCGGTGTTCCCGATGTGATCGAGCCCTGGATCGAACGCGGGGTGCCCGTGCTTGCCGTCGACATGCCCTCCGGCGTCGATCCAGACACCGGTCAGGTGGCCGGTCCGGCATTTCACGCCGACCTGACGGTCTCGTTCCATTCCTTGAAACCGGGTCACCTCCTCGGAGCGGGTCCGGATCACGCCGGCGAGATCGCGGTCGTGGACATCGGGCTGGTCGGCGGGGAGCCGTCTCTGGTCATGGTGGAGGAATCGGACGCTCGACGGCCCCGTCACGAACGCACCGATCACAAGTGGTCGGCCGGGTCGGTGTTGGTGATGGGAGGCTCGTCGGGGATGGTAGGTGCAGCGGTGATGGCTGCCCGATCGGCGTTGCACTTCGGCGCCGGCGCGGTCGGCGTCTCGTCGGCCGCCGTCGAGACTGTCCAGCTGCTGGCTCCAGAGGTACTCGCCTATCCCGCCGAGACGATCCCGGATCGGTACCAGGTCCTGATCGTGGGGCCCGGTCTGGGTGATGCCGCGGACGTCGTGTCGGCCGCCTTGTCGGCCGGCCGCCCACTCGTGATCGACGCCGATGCATTGGCCTTGATCCCGGAGGGGCACAGGTTCGACTCACCGACCGTGCTCACGCCGCACTCCGGCGAGTTCCAGCGACTGTCGGGCACGGAGCCCGGTCCCGACGCTGCCCGCCGCCTCGCCGAGCGCCTGGGTGCGGTGGTTGTGCTCAAAGGCAATCCGACGATCGTGACCGACGGCGGTGTCCCGCGGGTGATCATCACTGGAGGACCCGAGCTCGCCACGATCGGCACCGGCGACGTGCTGGCCGGCATGATCGGTGCGTTGATGGCCCGGGGACTTGGCGCCTCGGAGGCTGCGTGCGCCGGTGCGTACTGGCACGGGGTGGCAGGCGACGACCTCCGTCGGACGACGGCGGTCACGGCGGATGCCCTTTCCACCCATGTCGGGCGTTTCGCCTGGGCACAACGATGAGGCCGTCCTGGATCGAAGTCGACCTCGATGCCATCGCCCACAACGTCTCCGCCCTCAAACGAATGTCCGGCACGGCGCTCTGCGCCGTGGTGAAGGCCGACGGCTACGGCCACGGCGACGTGCCCGTGGCGGAGACTGCGCTGAACGCGGGTGCCGACTGGCTGGCGGTCGCGTTGGTCGAAGAGGGCATCCGCCTGCGGGAGGCGGGCGTCGAAGCACCGATCCTGGTTCTGTCGGAACCCGCGATCGCCGATGCGGCCAGTTTGGTGGAGTGGTCACTCACCCCGACCGTCTACCGCCACGAGATGCTGGAGGCTCTGCTCGACGTGGTGACCAGTGGCACCATCGAGGCACACCTCAAGGTCGACACCGGGATGCATCGGGTCGGGGCATCGCCGACGCAGGCGCTCCAGCTCGCGCTGAGGATGGCCGATGATGGCCTCCCGGTGCGATTGGGCGCACTGTGGACCCATTTTGCGGTTGCCGAGGCGGACGCCGGTTTCACCACCCAACAGGTCGGGGCCTTCGAAGACGTCCTCGGGCTCCTGGCCGACCGTGGAATCCAGGTCCCGATGCGGCATCTTGCAAACACGGCGGGTGCGATTCTGCATCCGACCTCGAGGGGAGACATGGTGCGAATCGGACTCGGGATGTACGGGCTGTACCCGTCGCCAGAATGTAGGGAGCATGTCGAGCTCCGGCCCGCAATGCGGGTCGTCTCGCAAGTCACCATGACGCGTCGGCTACCGGCCGGTGCGCGACCGTCGTATGGTCGTCGTCGCCCGTTGCCCAACGATGCGACGGTCGCGACCGTCCCGATCGGATACGCCGACGGCGTTCCGCGCCTGCTGTCCCAGCGCGACGCCACCGTGCTGATCGGTGGGACGGCGCATCCTTTCGCAGGCACGGTGACCATGGATCAGGTCGTGATCGACGTCGGAGACCACGACGTGGTGCCGGGCGACGAAGTTGTGCTGCTCGGCGCCCAGGGCGACGCCGAGATCGGTGCCGATGACTGGGCCGGGATGACCGAAACCATCAGCTATGAGATCGTGACCGGCTTCAGCTCTCGCCTGCCCCGGAGGTACGTCGGTGGGTGACGATCGACTCTCGCCGGCGGTCGGCGGATGGCACCCGATGGGTCGGTCACGATGACGCTGACAGCCGTACCGGGCATCCGGGTCGGACATTGGACGGACCCGGTCGGTTTGACGGGTTGTACGGTCGTGGATCTTCCCGAGCCCAATGTCGTCGCGGTCGACACCAGGGGAGCCGCGCCGGGGTCGAGAGAGACCGCGCTGCTGGCGCCGGGCATGAAGGTCGAACAGGTCCAGGCCATCGTGCTGACCGGAGGCAGCGCGTTCGGGCTGGCGACCGCCGATGGTGTGATGACCGAGTTGGCGGCCGCGGGACGGGGTCACCCGACGCCGGCGGGACCGGTGCCGATCGTCCCGGCCGCCGTCGTCTTCGACCTTGCGACTGGCGATTCCCACGCGCGGCCCGGTGCCATCGAAGGTGCGGCAGCCTGGCATGCGGCGACCGCTGATCCCGTTCCTGAGGGACGCGTGGGTGCCGGAAGTGGATGCACCGTGGCCAAATGGCGTGGCGAGGCCGTGCCGGCGGGGATCGGCTCGGTGTCGTTGGACCGATACGGCGCCACGGTCGCGGCCCTCGTCGTTCTCAATTCCGTGGGGGACATCTTTTCGCTCGAGGGACAATCGCTATCCGGGGGTCCGTCGGTCCCAGGACCCCCCGCGGTACCCATACCGTCACGGCAGAACACCACGCTGGTCGTCGTCGCCACCGACGCCCAGCTCGATCGCAACACGCTGAGTCGGGTGGCGGTGCGGGCGCACGACGCCATGGCCGTGTGCATCCGACCGGTTCACACGATGTTCGACGGTGACACCTGCTTCGCCGTGTCCTGCGGAACGCGGGTTGCCGATGCCGGGCTGGTGGCGGAAGCGGCGTTCGAGGCGGTGGGCCGTGCGATCGCTCGGGCGGTGTCCGTCCCGACCGTTTCCGATACCCTGTAGCGTTGGCGGACCATCCCCGCCCCGTCGACCATCACCCGAGGCCCAATGATCCAGCTGACCAGCACTTCCGACACCGATACACGCGCGGCCGCAGGCCGGCTGGCGTCGTTGTGTCGACCGGGAGATGTGATCGTTCTCAACGGTCGACTCGGTGCCGGGAAGACGGCCTTCGTGTCGGGGCTCGCCGACGGGCTGGGTGTCGAGGAGACGGTGACGAGCCCTACCTACGTGATCATGCGTCAATACGACAGCGGCTTTCTTCCGCTGGTTCATGTGGACGCCTACCGGCTCGGATCGTCGGGTGAGTTCGAGGATCTCGACGCCCTGGACGAGGGCAGAGCCGGGGTCGTCATCATCGAGTGGGGTGTGGCAGTGGCCTCCCATCTTCCTGAGGATCGACTGACGGTCGACATCCACGTCGAAGCGGATGGCTCCCGCACCATCACCATGAGCGGGTCCGGAGTCTGGAACGCCCGGCCGTTGGAGGAACTGATCGCATGAAAATCCTGGCCATCGATTCAGCGACACCCGCCGCATCCGTTGCGTTGGCCGAAGACCGAAGAGTCGCAGCGTCGGCTCTTCGTGTGGATCGACGGGGGCATTCGGCGTTCATGGTCTCGGCCATAGACTTCTGCTTCGACCAGGCAGGATGGGCTCCGTCCGACCTCGATGCCGTGGTCGTCGATGTGGGGCCCGGTCTGTACACGGGATTGCGGGTGGGCCTCGCAACGGCTCAGGCGCTCGCCGGCGCCATCGGGGTGCCGCTGGTGCCTGCCGTCTCGCTCGATGCCATCGCCTATCGAGCCGCCACCGGGCATCGTCACATCTGGTCGGTTGTCGACGTCCGCCGCGGAGAGGTGGCGGTGGCCTCCTACCGGCCCGTGCCCGGGGGTGTGGTGAAGGACGGTCCGGCGCAGGTCGTGACGCCCGACGTCTTTCGAGCGATGCTCGAGTCTGACCCCGACGACGTGCTGCTCGTCGGAGACACACCTGCGCTCCCCGAGGGGCTTCTCCGCGGTCTACATCGAGTCCGGCAGGGCCGGCCGCGATACCCATCGGCGGACGTCTTGGTCGAGGTCGCCTCGCCCATGCTGGAGAAGGGGTCGTTTCCCCACCCGGACGAAGTGCGACCGCTCTATCTGCGCGAGCCGGACGTCACGCTCAACTGGGCGACGATCCGACCCGAGAGCCCATGGGCGGAGGCGGATGGCTCGTGATGGCCACGATCACCGTGCGGCCATTTCGCGCCGAGGACATTTCCGGGGCCGGTCGCCTCGAACAGACCGTATACAGCCAGCCTTGGACGCCAGGTGTGTTCGCAGATGAGCTGGCGCAGCCCTCGAGGACGTATCTCGCCGTGGACGTCGATGATCAACTCGCCGGGTACGGCGGTGTCATGCTCGTGGACGACGAGGCTCACATCACCACCGTGGTCATCGATCCCGAGCGGCGGGAGCAGCGACTCGGTACCCGCATCATGCTTGCGCTCGTCGAATCGGCGATTGCGGCCGGCGGGCGATCGCTGACCCTGGAGGTTCGGACCTCGAACGAGCCGGCCCAGGCCCTCTATCGGCGCTTCGGTATGGCCCCGGTCGGCGTCCGCAAGCAGTACTACCGAGACGAGGATGCGCTCATCATGTGGGCGCACGACGTCAACTCCTCCGACTATCGGAGACGTCTCGCCGAGATCAGAGAAGGACTCACGTGAACCCGACCATCCTGGCCTTCGAGACCTCTTGTGACGAGACGGCTGTCGCCGTGGTTCGCGGAACCGAGGTCCTTTCAAACGTATTGTCCTCGCAGGTCGAACAGCACGCGCGGTTCGGCGGTGTCGTGCCCGAGGTTGCCGCCCGCGCCCACGTGGAGGCGATCCGCGCCCTCACCCACAAGGCCCTCGTCGATGCCGGCGTACATCCCGATGACCTCGACGCCGTGGCGGCAACCGAAGGCCCCGGTCTCGTTGGCGCGCTGCTGGTGGGTCACGAGTTCGGAAAGGCGACCGCGTGGGCACGCCAGTTGCCATTCGTTGGCATCGACCACATGGAGGGGCATCTCTTCTCGCCGATCCTCGAGCATCCCGAGTACAGGGCACCGGCCGTGGTGGTCCTTGCCTCCGGTGGCCACAGCCAGCTGGTCCATGTAGAGGAGTGGGGCCGGTACCGCGTGATGGGCCAGACCATCGACGATGCAGCCGGCGAAGCCTTCGACAAGCTGGCACGGGCGATGGGACTCGGTTATCCGGGCGGTCCGGCCATCGATGCCGCATCGGACGGGGGGGATCCCCACGCCGTGGCGTTTCCGAGGGCACTACCCGATCGCAGGCATCATTTCTCGTTCAGCGGTCTGAAGACCTCGGTGACCACCTTCATCGACAAGGCGAAGGCAGCCGGAGAGCTTCCGCCGCTGGCCGACGTGGCGGCATCGGTCCAGGAGGCGATCGTCGATGTCCTCGTCCAGAAGACCATGAACGCCGTCGAAGACACCGGGGTTCAGGTGGTTGCCGGCGGGGGAGGCGTGCTCGCCAATCGTCGGCTTCGGCAGAAGCTGGCCGAGGCCTGCGGTGAGCGGGAGTTGGAGCTGCTGCTGCCGTCGCCACAGCTGTGCACCGACAACGCCGCCATGATCGGAGCGGCGGCCGTCCACTGGCTCGAGAGCGGCATGATCACGTCATGGAGTTCGACGGTCGACGCCGGAAAGCGATTGGCCTGACCTCCCCGGAATCCCGCTCCGACGGCGGGCCCCAGACAAGCTGTGGTTCGCGTGTTGCGTGGGCTGATGATTTCTGGGGGACGACCCCCAGACCCCCGAGTGCCGTCCTGACGGCGGGTGTGTCCGGGTCGGGCGGCATCAGGTCACGATGCACGGTGAAGCTGTGGTTCGCGGGTTGCGCGGGTTGATGATGTCTGGGGGGCGACCCCCAGACCCGCGAGTGCCGTGCTGACGGCGGGTGGGTTCGTGTCGGGCGGCTTCTGCTCACGATGCACGGTGAAGCTGTGGTCCGCGGGTTGACGCGGCGGCTGATGATGTCTGGGGGACGACCCCCAGACCCGCGAGTGCCGTGCTGACGGCGGGTGGGTTCGTGTCGGGCGGCTTCTGGTCACGATCCACGGTGAAGCTGTGGCCCGCGGGTTGCGCGGGCTGATGATGTCTGGGGGGCGACCCCCAGACCCCCGAGTGCCGTCCTGACGGCGGGTGTGTCCGGGTCGGGCGGCTTCTGGTCACGATGCACGGTGAAGCTGTGGTTCGCGTTGACTGGAGACTGGAGACTGGAGACTGGAGACCCGAGACTGGGCGAGCAGAGCGAGCCCTCATTGGGGGCGACCCCCAGACCCCCGAGTGCCGTTCTGACGGCGGGTGTTTCCGGTTCGGGCGGCATCTGGTCAGGATGCACGGTGAAGCTGTGGTTCGCGTTGACTGGAGACTGGAGACTGGAGACTGGAGACCCGAGACCCGAGACGTAGCGAGGCCCCCCATTTGGCACTCCTCCCGATCGAGTGCTAACGTTCTTCTGGCACTCTCCAAGTGGGAGTGCTAGCAGTCCCCATACGGGGCTGCTACCTGCCGAGGCGGCGCCGGGAGGGCCCGTTCGACCGCCGAGGCCAGCACAGTCCACGTCAGGCGTACATCGCTGCGTGGAGAAGATGAACTGTCGTCGTAGGAGGAGCTAGATGAAGCTTCAGCCCCTCGGTGATCGGGTGGTAGTCAAGCCCGACGAGGATCAGGACATGCGGACGCCGTCGGGTCTCGTGATTCCCGACACCGCCAAGGAAAAGCCCCAGATGGGCACCATCGTCGCCGTCGGCCCCGGCGCTCTCGACGATGACGGAGACCGTCTGCCAATGGACGTGAGTGAGGGCGACAAGGTCTTGTACTCGAAGTTCGCCGGAACTGAGGTCAAGGTCGAGGGCAACGAGTACCTCGTGCTGTCATCTCGCGATCTGCTGGCCATCGTCGGCTGACAACGGAGGATTCAGACATATGGCATCGAAGGAACTTCGATTCAACGAGGAAGCCCGAAAGGGCCTCCAGGCGGGCGTAGACAAGCTCGCCGACACCGTGAAGGTGACTCTCGGCCCGAAGGGCCGAAATGTGGTGCTCGAGAAGAAGTGGGGCGCCCCGACCATCACCAACGACGGTGTGACCATCGCCAAGGAGATCGAGCTCGACGACCCGTGGGAGAACATGGGCGCCAAGCTGGCCTACGAGGTGGCGAACAAGACCGACAACGTCGCCGGTGACGGGACCACCACGGCCACCGTGCTTGCACAGGCAATGGTGCGTGAGGGCCTTCGCCAGGTAGCTGCCGGGGCCAACCCGATGGAGCTGAAGCGCGGCATCGAGGAAGCCGTCGAGACCGCCGTCAAGGCGATCAGCGACATGGCGATCGACATCGAAACCAGCGCACAGATCACCAACGTGGCATCGATCTCGGCCAACAACGACACGACCATCGGCAAGGTCATCGCCGATGCCTTCGATCGGGTTGGCAAGGATGGCGTGATCACCGTCGAAGAAGGCCAGACCTTCGGGCTCGAGCTCGAGTTCACCGAGGGCATGCAGTTCGACAAGGGCTACAACTCGCCCTACTTCATCACGGATCCGGATCGTCAGGAAGCGATCCTGGATGATCCGTTCATCCTGATCGCGAACCAGAAGATCAGCTCGGTCAACGACCTGCTTCCGGTTCTCGAGAAGATCATGCAGACCGGCAAGCCCGTGTTGATCCTCGCCGAGGACGTCGAGGGCGAGGCTCTCGCCACGCTGGTCGTCAACAAGATCCGTGGCACGTTCTCGTCGGCTGCCGTGAAGGCTCCCGGATTCGGTGAGCGACGCAAGGCCATGCTCCAGGACATCGCCATCCTCACCGGTGGCACCGTGATCTCCGAAGAGGTCGGCCTGAAGCTCGAGAACGTCACCACCGACATGCTGGGTCATGCTCGCAAGGTCGTCATCACCAAGGACGCCACGACCATTGTCGATGGTTCCGGTGCCGAGGCCGACGTCAAGGCTCGGATCAAGCAGATCGAGCGTGAGATCGACAACACCGACTCCGATTGGGACCGCGAGAAGCTCCAGGAGCGTCTCGCCAAGCTCTCCGGCGGTGTCGTGGTGATCAAGGTCGGCGCTGCCACCGAGGTGGAGCTGAAAGAGAAGAAGCACCGCATCGAAGACTCGGTCTCGGCTGCCCGTGCCGCAGTCGAAGAAGGCATCGTCCCCGGAGGCGGCGTGGCGCTGCTCCGTGCGCAGGATTCTCTCGACAAGCTGCGTGGCGGATCCCAGGACGTGAAGGCCGGTCGCGGGATCGTCCGCAAGGCCATGGAAGAGCCGCTTCGCCAGATTGCGGTGAACGCCGGGTTCGAAGGCGGAGTAGTCGTCGAGCAGGTGCGGTCGGGCGAAGGCAACTTCGGCTTCAACGCCGCAACCGGCAAGTACGAGGATCTCCTCGCAGCCGGTGTGCCCGACCCGGCCAAGGTGACTCGTTCGACGCTGCAGAACGCAGCTTCGATCGCGGCACTGCTCCTCACGACCGAGGCCCTCGTCGCCGAGGTCAAGGAGGACGCTCCCGCCGGTGGCCATGAGCACGGCGGCGGCGGCGGTATGGACTTCTGATCGACTGATCGGAAACCGACACATGAACGAGGCCCCGGGGATCCCCCGGGGCCTCGTTGCGTGGAGGGTAGAGTTTGGGCATGGACTTCAACACACACCTGGTGCGCGAGTCGAGGACCTTCGTGCGGGCGATGGCGCAGATCCCGCCGGTGGCCCCGGTGCCCAGTTGCCCAGGGTGGACGGCCGCCGATCTGCTCTGGCATCTCACCGAAGTCCAGATGTTCTGGGGCTCGATCGTCGACAACGACCTCCGTGATCCCGAGGCGGCCCAGGCCATGAAGGACGACCGGCCGGACTCATACGACGACCTGCTCGTCTTGTGTGAGCGGCAGACCGCGCGGCTGGCCGGCGCTCTCGCCGTCCGCGGTGATGAAGTACCGGTGTGGACGTGGTCCGATGATGGGACGGTCGGATTCGTGAGACGCCGCCAGGCCCACGAGGCATTGATCCACCGGATCGACGCCGAACTCTCAGGGGCGGGCGAGTCTCCGATCGATGCAGACCTGGCCGGCGACGGCATCGATGAAGTACTCCGGGTCTTCGCGGGCGGAGTGCCGGCGTGGGCCAGGTTCGATCCGGAGGGTGTCGTGCTGCGCATCGTGGCCACCGATGTGGACAGCACCTGGGGTGCGGCATTCGGAAGGATGACCGGGACCTCACCGAACTCCGGCGAGTCCTACGACCTCCCGGCGCTCACCGTCGGTGTCGACGCCGTCGAACCGAACGCCATCGTCTCGGGCACCGCTGTCGATCTCGACCGCTGGCTCTGGGGCCGCGGCGCCCTCGAGGCCCTGACAGTGACCGGCGACCGATCACTGGCGGGTCGTCTTCGCGAAATCATGGTCGAAGCGACACAGTGATGTTGCAGGCGGACTTTCGCTCCTGTTGATCGTCTTTCTCGGACCATGTGTGATGGGTGGTCTACGCCGAGCGAAACAGACGCCGGTCCGCCTGGGCTTCCGCCGCGTGTGACCCCCCTCATGGTCGGGTGCGTCGCCGTGATGTGGCAGGCGGACTTTCGCTCCTGTTGATCGTCTTTCTCGGACCATGTGTGATGGGTGGTCTACGCCGAGCGAAACAGACGCCGGTCCGCCTGGGCTTCCGCCGTGTGTGACCCCCCTCATGGTCGGGTGCGTCGCCGTGGTGTGGCAGGCGGACTTTCGCTCCGGTTGATCGTCTTTCTCGGACCATGTGTGATGGGTGGTCTACGCCGAGCGAAACAGACGCCGGGTTCGTGCGCCTTGCGTCTTGCGTCTTGCGTAATGCGTCCTACGTAGAACGCATTACGTAGGGCGTTGACGTATTGCGTATTACCTAGCGCGTTGTACGTAGAACGTTGTACGTAGAACGTAGGCAATCGCTACTTGCCGGCTATCAGCTTCCGGTAGAGAGCCACGTACTCGTCGGCCCGTTGTTCCCATGAGTTGTCGACAGCCATCCCGTTCCGCTGGATGGTCTGCCAACCCTTGCGGTCGAGGTGGAGGGTCAGCGCACGACCCAAGGCCCAACCCACGGCATTCGAGTCGTAGTCGTCGAACACGACTCCGGTCCCGGCTCCCACGCTCGGATCGGCCTGCTCGACCGTGTCGGCGAGGCCGCCGACACGGCGCACAACGGGGATCGTGCCGTAGGCGAGCGAATACATCTGGTTGAGGCCACACGGCTCGTACAGCGATGGCATGAGGAAGATGTCCGATCCGGCTTCGACGAGATGTGACAGCCGGTTGTCGTATCCGGCGAAGAAGCCCACCTTGTCGGGGTAGCTGTCAGCCAGCTTGTGGAGCATGTCTTCGTAGTGCGCCTCGCCCGAGCCGATGATGGCGAACCGAACATCCCAGCTCTCGAGGAAGTACCGGAAGGGGTCGGGGAGCAGGTCGATCCCTTTTTGGACTGCAAGCCGGGTGACCATGCCGATGACCGGGACATGCTTGCGATAGGGCAGCCCGAAATGTGTGAGCAGAGCCTCCTTGTTGAGCTCCTTTCGCCACAGGCTCCTTTCCGAGTAGCGGAACGGGATCAGCTGGTCGGTCCTCGGGTTCCATTCGGTGTCGTCCATGCCGTTGAGGATGCCGACCACTGCATTCGATCGCGTTCGCAAGAGGCCGTCGAGCCCCGCTCCCCCTTCGGGTGTTTGGATCTCGCGGGCGTACGTGGGAGACACCGTCGTGATCGCATCGGCGTGCAGCAGTCCGGTCTCGAGAAACGAGATGAAGCCGGCGGACAGGTGACCCGGGTGCAGCAGATCGGTGCGGTCGCCCAACCCCAGCGAATCGGCGACCGAGGCGTCGAAGCCGCCCTGGTAGGCCAGGTTGTGGATGGTCATCACCGTCTTCGGGTAGCCGAGTGCTTTGCGGTACGGACCGGCGACGAGCGCCGGAATGGTGCCGGTCTGCCAGTCGTTGCAGTGGATCAGGTCGACTCGGAGTCCACTGTCGACTGCATGCTCGAGCGCAGCAAGTCCGAGCGCGGCGAACCGGAGATGCTCGTCGGGGTCGTGTGTGTAGAGGTCTCCTCGCTCGTACAGAGCCGGGATGTCGACGAAGCGAGTGGACGTCCGGGGGTCCTCCCACATGGACCACTCGAACGCAGTTGCCCCGAGGTCGACGGTGCCGCTCCACTCGGGGTGGTGGACGAGATCCGTCCGATCGACGGTTCCGTACAGCGGCATGATGGTGGCGACCCGATGGCCTTGGGCGGCCAGCGCTGCGGGCAGCGCGCCCGACACGTCCGCCAGCCCACCCGTTTTTGCATACGGCACGACCTCGGACGAGACGAACAGGATCGACAACGCCGCTTTCATGGCGTGAGTGAGTCGACGAAGGCAGCTCGCTCGTCCAGCGATCGGATCACCGTGTCCGGGTCGGCCGAGGGGACGTTGAACAGCAGGCGGTCGAACCCGAGCCGGCGGAAACGATCCACCGACTCGAGGGTCGGCTTGGCACCGAAGAAGGTGATCTCGAAGTCGTCCCGGGATCGTCCGGCAGCTTCCAGTGCCGTGCCTACCGCGGTGGAGCCCGCCTCGAGGTCGTGACGACCGAGCGGAATCCAGCCGTCGCAGAACTCGACTATGTCGGCAACGGTGCGAGGCCCCGCAGCCCCCCCGAGCACGACTGGCGGGTGGGGCCGCTGGACCGGCTTTGGCCAAGCCCAGCTTGGTTCCAGGGAGAGATGCTCACCTGAGTAGCTCGCCTCGTCTTCGGTCCACAGAGCCTTCATCATCAGCACCTTCTCACGCAGGAGGGCTCGTCTCTCGACGTACGACACACCGTGGGACTCCATCTCTTCCTTGTTCCAGCCGTAGCCGACGCCGAAGATGACGCGGCCGCCCGAGAGCACGTCGAGTGTCGCCACCTCTTTCGCAGTCCAGATCGGATCGCGCTGGGCGATCAAGGTGATACCGGTGGCCAGCTTGATTCTCTCGGTCACGGCGGCCGCCGCCCCGAGGGCAACGAACGTGTCGAGTGTGCGGAGGTAGTGGTCTGGCAACGGCGGCGCGTCGGGGGCTCCTCCCCACGGTGTGCGTCGGGAGACGGGGATGTGGCTGTGTTCTGGAAGCCACAGCGACTCGAATCCGCGTTCTTCGACGGCGCGCGCCATGGATGCCGGATCGAGCGTCGTGTCGGTGGCGAAGAACGAGATCCCGAATCGCATGTCTCTGAGTATCGCGCGTCAGTCGTCGACATCGGAGCGATCGTGAGGTGACCGGAGTGACCGCATGGCCGAGATGATCAATGTGACGACGGTGATCGGAACCACGAACAGGAACAGCGCCGTCGAGAACGGCTCGAGAAGATCGTGCTCGTTCGCCTCCAGAATGAGATACGTCGTGTATGCGACGTAGTGCCCGAGGAACACGAGTCCCTCCCACCGGGCGATGACATGACCCGTTGAGAGGATGGGGAGGCAAGCCACGGCGACCGCGATCATGAACGGCAGATCGAAGTCGAGCGCACCCAAGGGGATGTCGATCCCGTCGACGGCGACGATGGCGCTGGCACCCAGAACCACGAGCAGGTTGAAGATGTTGGAACCGATCGCATTGCCAACCGCAATGTCGCGCTGGCCGCGAACGGCAGCGAGGACCGATGTGGCGATCTCGGGAAGAGACGTTCCCACGGCCACCAGCGTGAGACCGATGACGAGTTCCGAGACGCCTTGGCGGGACGCGAACGCGACGGCGGCGTCGAGGAGCAGGTTCGACCCGGTCACCAGACCCGCCAGGCCCACCACGATCATGATTGCACTTCGAGAGTGAGAGGTTGGGCTCGGTGGGGTCGACGCGGCGAACTCTTGCAGGACGCTATCCGGCTCGGCGCGTGCGCGACGAACAAGGGCCCCGATGTACGTGACGGCGGCAGCGAGCAGTGCGACGCCCTCGGCCCGTCCCAAGGATCCGTCGAGCGCAAGCCCAAACACGACCGCGGACGCCACGATCATCACCGGGACGTCGAATCGGACGACCGGTGACTTCACCAGCAGCGGGGTGATGACCGCAGACACGCCCAAGATCAAGAGAACGTTGGCGATATTCGATCCCACCACATTGCCTAGGGCAATCGAAGCGTCGCCCCGGATCGCCGACCCGGTGCTCACCGCCAGCTCGGGAGCGCTCGTGCCGAGCGCCACGACCGTCAGGCCGATGATGAGCGGTGGGATGCCGAACGAAACGGCGAGAGCAGAAGCACCTCTCACCAGTGATTCTGCGCCGATCACGAGCAATACGAGCCCGATCACGAATGCGAAGGCTTCCGTCAACTCCACGGCGCATCCCAACCCGAACATCCGACAGTCATCTCGACCTCCAGCCGGCAACATGACGCAGACCGAGGTCTCTCTCACCTGTACGGATGAACAGGCGGCGCCGCCGGGAATGACCCGTGTTGACGACGGCGCCGAGGAGATACTCCCCTCAGGCGGAGGAGATCGTAGCGACGAGTTGCGGCGTAGTGTGGCCGTGTCGGCGACTCGTTGCTGCGCCGCTACCTTTGGGTGATGCGTCTCGAATTGCTCGAACACATCCAGAGAGACGGTCCGGTTCCCTTCGAATGGTTCATGAAGCGAGCCCTGTATGGGCCCGGCGGCTTTTTCGCCTCCACAGAGCTGCGTTCGGTCAAGGCCGGTGACTTCTTGACCTCACCCGAGGTCAGCCACCTGTTCGGGGAGACCATCGGTGCATTCGTGCGCTCGGAGCACGAGCGGATCGGCGACCCGTTCGGCGTCGTCGAGGTGGCCGGCGGCAGCGGTTCGTTGCTCCGGCCCCTCGCGGATGGGACCGGCTTCGAGCCACGGGCCATCGAGGTTTCCCCTGCGGCGAGAGCAGCGCTCGGGGACCTGATCGGCGCCGACCGTGTCTACGAGTCGCTCGCCGACCTGGGGGGGTGCATCCGGGGTGTGGTCGTGGCCAATGAGCTCATCGACAACCTCCCGATGGCGATCGCACAGCTCACCGAGACCGGCTGGCGGGAACGATGGGTGGGCGTGGACGACACCGGTCTGTGCATGGTGGATGCGGACCCACGCCCGGAGGTGCTGGACTGGCTCGACCGCTACGCCGGACCGGTCGATGCCGGGGGATGGGTCGAGGTGCAGTTGGAGGCGTTCGCCTGGGTCGGCGATGTCCTCCGGACGATGACGGCAGGCGCACTCCTTCTGATCGATTACGGCGACACGGCCGAGAACCTGGCACCACGTCGCCAGGATGGGACCCTCCGGACCTACCGAGCCCACCATCTCGGACCTCATCCGCTCGACGAGCCGGGAGCGACAGACATCACCGCCGACGTGAACTTCACGGCACTCGAGGAGGCAGCGCGTGGTATGGGGGCGGAAGTCGAAGTCCTCCGACAGGACGACTTCCTTGCGCGATGGGGTCTTCGTGATCGGATATCGGAGATGCGGCACCGAGAGCTGGATCTGGCCCGATCGGGCGATGAGATGCAGCGGCTGAGGATCCGAACCCTGCGACAAGAGGCCGAAACGCTCATGCATCCTCGAGGCCTCGGTGACTTCCGGGTCTTGATCGCCCGGCGATGACTTCCCCGACCCCGCGAAAATGTCTGGAAAACGTCAGTTCGCGCTGGCGCGTTCGACGTCCGTTCTCTATGGTGTGGTTCGTCTTCGGAGCCGTCTTGTGGGCTCGGAGGCGGGAGAGAACGAGTGGGGACACCCAGAGGAGGAAGCATGCTGAAGCGCTCGAAGCGCGTCGTGCTGCTCGCCGTGTTGTCCGCATTCTCGATGCTGTTCAGCGCATCCCCGGTCTTTGGACAGGCCGGGGATTTGTACGTTCCGAACGACCAGGCATCCGAGATCGCGGCTTCCAAGGTCGAAAGCACGTATGTGGTGATGATGGCCGGAGATCCGGCAGCGTCGTACACCGGTGGAGTGGCGGGTTACAGCCGCACCAAGCCCGCCGAGGGCGACAAGATCGACGTTGCGAACCCGGATGTACAGCGATACCGCGACTACCTCCGTGGCCGTAGCAACGCCGCCCTTCGCTCGGCCGGTGTGTCCTCCAGCAAGAAGGTGTACGACTACAGCTTGGCGTTCAACGGTTTTGCTGCACGCCTGACAGGTGTCGAAGCCGCCCGATTGGCGCTTCAAGCTGACGTCATTGCCGTCGTCGAAGACGAGCTGCGGCAGGTGGACACGATCAGCACGCCCGATTTCCTCGGGTTGACTGCTGACGGTGGAGCCTGGGACCTCGGGTATCGGGGCAAGAACGTCATCATCGGCATCGTCGACTCGGGTATCTGGCCCGAGAGCGCCAGCTTCGCCGAGACCACCCGCCGTGGGTTCCCGAACCTCGCGAAGTGGAACGGCGAGTGCGTCGAGGGTGATGCATTCGATGCGTCCGACTGCAACCGGAAGCTCATCGGCGCCCGGTACTACAACGCCGGTTGGGGTGGCGATGCGGGCATCTCGGCCACCTTCCCCTACGAATACAACTCGCCTCGCGACGCCGATGGCCACGGCAGCCACACCGCCAGCACCGCCGGCGGCAACGGCAACGTGGAAGTCGTCGTCGATGGTCAGGTGCTCGGCACCGCATCCGGTATGGCACCCATGGCCCGCATCGCCGCCTACAAGGTGTGCTGGGGTCGCGGCGAAGAGGGTGGATGCTTCAGCAGCGACTCGGTGGCTGCGATCGATCAGGCCGTCGCCGACGGTGTCGACGTGATCAACTTCTCGATCTCGGGTACACGCACCAGCTTCCTCGACCCGGTCGAGGTCGCGTTCCTGTTCGCCGAGGACGCAGGCGTGTTCGTCGCCGCATCGGCAGGCAACACGGCGGGCGCCGGCACCGTGGCGCACCCGAGTCCGTGGATCACCACTGTGGCTGCGGGAACCCACGATCGGTACTACGAAGCCACGCTGACTCTGGGCAACGGCGCCACCTACACGAGCGCTTCGTTCCAGGAGACCGGTGTGGCTGAGTCGCCGCTCGTTGCGTCATCCGAGGTCGGCCTCGAAGGAGCTGCTGCGGACGAAGTTGCGCTCTGCTACCCGGGCACCCTGGATCCCGACCTCGCCAAAGGCAAGATCGTGCTCTGCGACCGTGGTGTGATCGCTCGTGTCGACAAGTCGTTGGCCGTCCGCGAAGCCGACGGCGTGGGCATGGTCCTGGCGAACACCTCGCCGAACTCGATCAATGCCGACATCCACTTCGTCCCGTCGATCCACGTCGACGAGGTCGCCGGTCCCGAGATCCGCCGGTACATCACCGATGCTGCCGGCTCGGCCACGGCATCTCTGAGCCCTGGCGCGTACGTCCAGGACACCACCGCACCACAGCGGGCGGCGTTCTCGTCGCAGGGACCATTGCAGGCCTCTGGTGACCTGCTGAAGCCCGACATCATGGCGCCGGGTGTTGACGTCATCGCGGCTGTCTCGCCCGACGGATACAACGGACGTGACTTCGACGCTCTGTCGGGTACGTCGATGTCGAGCCCGCACATCGCCGGTTTGGCGGCGGTCATCCAGTCCGCCAACAAGGGTTGGACGCCGGACATGATCAAGTCGGCGCTCTTGACCACGGCCAACGACGTCGGCGGGCTCTCGCCCTTCGACGACGGATCGGGTCACGTCAATCCGAACGCTGCCCTGGACCCGGGTCTGGTCTACAAGGTTGGGTTCAACCAGTATCTCGGCTTCATGTGTGGCACAGGGCAACTCGCAGCTTCGACATGCACCGACGTGTTTGGTGTGCGGGTGCTCGACCCGAGTGACCTGAACCAGCCGAACATCGCCATCGGAGAGCTGGCAGGCAGCCAGACGGTGACCCGTCGGGTGACCAACGTCACCAAGAAGACCACCACCTTCGAGGTGACGGTCGACGCACCTCCGGGTGTCGACGTGACGGTGAGCCCGTCGACCCTCACGCTTCGTAGAGGCCAGAGCGCCAACTACAAGGTGACGCTCACCCGGACCACGGCACCGCTCGGGGAGTACGGCTTCGGCACGCTCACCTGGAGCAGCGACCGTGGTCAGTCCGCAACCAGCCAGCTGGTGGTTCAGCCGGTCCAATTGGCTGCACCGGCAGAGGTGGCGGCGGACGGCGTCGAGGGTTCGGTCAGCTACGACATCGACTTCGGTTACGACGGTGACTTCATCGCCGCACCGCACGGTCTGGTGGCTGCGAACATGACAGAAGGCAACGTCCTGGACGATCCCGCCAACGACATCAACACCGCTCTCGGAAGCGGCGTGGGCGTCACGCAGCACGTGATCGAGGTGCCCGACGGCACTGCGTTGACGAGAATCTCGTTGTTCGACGACTACACCGACGGCGACGACGACCTCGACCTGTACGTGTTCGGTCCGGATACCGCCGGCTTCCCATTCGTAGGTGGAAGCGGGTCTGGTACGTCGGCCGAAGAGGTGAATCTCCTCTTCCCCGAGCCGGGTCTCTACATCGTGGTCGTGCACGGATGGCAGACCGATGGTCCCAACGCCAACTACACACTGTTCGACTGGTCTGTGTCGGCGACACCTGCCGACGGCAGCAACCTCTCGGATCTTTCGGTGACAGCACCGACGAGCGCCGTGCTCGGCGATTCGGGAACGGTCGAGGCGACCTGGTCGGGCCTCGATGCCGGCACCAAGTACCTCGGTGCCGTGTCGTACAGCGATCCGAACCTCTTCGGACTGACGGTAGTGGCGGTCGACACCGACTGACCTGAACAACCAGACGAGACAGCAGAGGGGACGCCCGATCGGGCGTCCCCTCGCTGCGTCCTGGGTTGGCTGGCAAGCCGGATACCATCCGGTGGTGAAGAAAGGCGTTCTCGTTGCATTGGCGCTCCTGATCGCTGCCTGCGGCTCCGGTGACGCGGGGTCGACCATTCCATCAACTGTGGAGACGACGGTGCTCCAACCCCCACAGCAACCATCCAGCAGCTCGAGCATGCCTCCCGACGAGGGCGGGGTGCCGGCCGGGTTCGTCTCAGACGTGCGCGCAGATGCGGCGCGGGTTGCAGGCGTGGATGTCACCGAGGTCGTCGTTCTCGAGGAGCGGGCGGTGGAGTGGCCCGACGGGTCACTCGGTTGCCCGCAGCCCGGAATGCTGTACACCCAGGTGATCACGCCCGGCTATCAGGTGGTCGTGTCGACGGGTGACCTCGAACTGGACTATCGGCTCGATCGGCGGGGCGGATTCCGCATCTGTGAGACGCCCGTCGTCCCCGATGTGCGTGAGCCGGGCACCACGTTGCCTGGCTCCTCGTCCGCCGACTCCTGAGGTCAGATTGGCGGCGAAGCCGGATACCATTTGAGCCATGAACAATCTCAAGACAGTCGGACTGCTCGCATTTCTGGCTGCGCTCCTCGGCCTGATCGGGTACTCGCTCGGGGGCTCGATCTGGTGGGGCCTCGGGATCGCCGCCGTCTTCAATCTCGGCGCCTACTTCTTCTCGGACAAGATGGCTCTCGCAGCCAGCCGGGCGAAGCCGGTGGAGGAGCACGAGCTCCCGCAGGTCTACGCCATCGTGAGAAACCTGACCACCCAGCACGGGATGCCGATGCCCCGCATGTACGTCATCGACTCTCCCCAGCCCAACGCCTTCGCCACGGGCCGGAACCCGAATCACGCCGCGGTGGCGGTCACGAGGGGCATCCTCCAGATCATGAACTACGAGGAGCTGCAAGGTGTCCTGGCCCACGAGCTGGCCCACGTCCGCAACCGGGACATCCTCATCAGCTCGATCGCAGCGATGATCGGCGCCGCGATCGCCATCGTTGCCCGATCCGCCCTCTGGTTCGGCGGCGGACGGGGACGAGACAACCCACTCGGCGGCATCGGCACCCTCCTCGCCCTGATCGTGGGTCCGCTGGCCGCCATGTTCATACGGATGGGAATCTCACGGGCTCGGGAGTTCCAGGCAGACAAGTCCGGCGCCGAGATGACCGGCCAGCCCATGCAGCTCGCCTCGGCCCTCGCCAAGATCAGCGAAGGAACCCAACGTATTCCCATGCGGGTCGATCCCGCAGTCAGTCAGCTGTTCATCGACAACCCGCTCAAGGCAATCCGTGGGCGCGGCCTCATGACCATGCTGTCGACCCACCCGCCGGTGGAGCAGCGCATCGAACGTCTGCGCCAGATGCAGTACGGCGGGTAGCGCTCGGGCCGTGCCCGAAGCCGTCTGCGATCTGCGGTGCCCGGTCACCAGTCTCCGGCCTCCGGTGCCCGGCCTTGAGACGCCGGGCGCATTTGGGGCGTTCCGTTCATCTGAGCGGGCCGTCGATCGATGCCCCAGCCATGAAGAAGCATCCTCCGGTGACTCGTGACTCGTGACTCGTGACTCGGTGACTGGTGACTGGTGACTGGTGACTCGTGACTCGTGACTCGTGACTGGTGACTCGCCTCTCGGCGAGATTGTGGCGAATCTGGCGCATGGCTATGATTCCGAGGCCCCGGTCCATCCGGGCTTGCCGGGATGCCCGAGCGGCCAAAGGGAGCAGACTGTAAATCTGCCGGCGTAAGCCTTCGGAGGTTCAAATCCTTCTCCCGGCACGAGTGTGCCCGTTGTGGCATTCTCGGATCGGGTCGGTCGGTCGACTCGGTGACAACACAGGCCCCCTTAGCTCAGTGGTAGAGCACTTCCATGGTAAGGAAGGGGTCCGGGGTTCAAGTCCCCGAGGGGGCTCGCTCTCGGCTCACCCGCCGAGCGCAGGCGAGGGAGTCCTCGCACGAGGCGGCGTAGCTCAGTAGGTGAGAGCGCTCGACTCATAATCGAGAGGTCGGCGGTTCGAGTCCGCCCGCCGCTACATCAGAAGCGGGCCCAATCAGCCCACACCACGCAGGAAAGGGAATCGCAGATCATGGCGAAGGCGAAGTTTGAGCGTACGAAGCCGCATGTGAATGTTGGGACGATGGGTCATATTGATCATGGGAAGACGACGTTGACGGCTGCGATTACGAAGACTTTGTTTGAGCGTGTGGGTGGGAACAACGCGTTCACGGATTTTGAGAATATTGATAAGGCGCCTGAGGAGCGTGAGCGGGGGATCACGATTCAGATCGCTCATGTGGAGTATGAGACGGCGGCTCGGCATTATGCGCATGTGGATATGCCGGGTCATGCTGATTATATCAAGAACATGATTACGGGTGCTGCGCAGGTGGATGGTGCGATTTTGGTGGTGTCGGCTACGGATGGGCCGATGCCGCAGACGCGGGAGCATGTGTTGTTGGCGCGTCAGGTGGGTGTGCCGTCGATTGTGGTGTTTTTGAACAAGGTTGACATGGTGGATGATGAGGAGCTGCTCGATTTGGTCGAGTTGGAGGTTCGTGATCTGTTGACCGAGTATGAGTTTCCGGGTGATGACATTCCGGTGGTGCGTGGTTCTGCGTTGAAGGCGTTGGAGGGTGATGAGGCGTCGCAGGATCAGGTGATGGAGTTGATGGAGGCGGTGGATTCGTTTGTTCCTGAGCCTGATCGGGATACGGATAAGCCGTTTTTGATGCCGATTGAGGATGTGTTCAGTATCACGGGTCGGGGGACGGTGGTGACTGGGAAGATCGAGCAGGGTGTTTTGAATGTGAACGAAGAGGTTGAGATCGTTGGGATTCGGGATACTCGTAAGACGGTGGCTACTGGGATTGAGATGTTCCGGAAGTTGTTGGATCAGGGTCAGGCTGGGGACAATGTTGGGGTTCTTCTTCGTGGGGTGGGGAAGGATGAGGTTGAGCGTGGTCAGGTGTTGGCCAAGCCGGGTTCGATCACTCCGCATACCGATTTTGAGGCTCAGGTTTATATTCTGACTCGTGAGGAGGGTGGCCGTCATAATCCGTTTTTCTCGGGGTATCGGCCGCAGTTTTATTTCCGGACGACGGATGTGACGGGTGCGGTGACGTTGCCGGAGGGGACGCAGATGGTGATGCCTGGTGACAATACGGAGATGACGGTTGAGTTGATCACTCCGATTGCGATGGATGAGGGGCAGCGGTTTGCGATTCGTGAGGGTGGTCGGACGGTTGGCGCCGGCCGGGTCACCAAGATCAACAAGTAGTGAAGAGTCCCGAGTCCCCAGTCCCCGGTCACCAGTACGGTGGCTGAGCGTGGAACTGGAGACTGGAGACCCGAGACTGGAGACTGAGGAATGCCTTCTGACAAGCGACCGCCGATCACGCTGGCGTGTGACGTGTGCAAGCGTCGCAACTACGTGACGACGAAGAACAAGACCAATACACGGGACCGCCTGCAGCTTCAGAAGTACTGCCGATGGTGCCGAAGCCACACGGCGCATCGAGAGACGCGCTGACCGCTGCGCTGGTAGCGTGGATCCCCGCGGAATCAGGGGTCGATGATGAAGGCGGGCCGAAAGGCCCGCCTTCATCGCGTGTAGGCGGACCCGGTGCGGGCTCCGTGGTGGAGGTCGTCACCACGACCCATGGCGGGCATGTTGCGTGATACGCCATGCGTGATGCGTGTGGCAGACCGACAGCAGGCCCGCCGCCGCTCGGCGACGCGGGATCGGTAGGGTTCCGACATGTCGCCTGAAGACTTCGTTGGCCGCTCCTACGGGCCCGTGACCTATTCGACCGCCCGCGCCGTTTGTGATCGATTCATCGCTGCCACCGGAGATGATCCAAGCCGGTGGACGGAGTCCGCTCCGTCTTCGTTGGCAGGCGCCATGCTCTTTGCGGTTGCGCCTCTGTTGCTGGGCGACCCAGAGCTCGCCGGTGTGAGTGGCAGCGTGATCCATGGCGAGCAGACCTTCACCTGGCTCCGGCCGATCCCGATCGATGCCGAGCTCGAGGTCGGCGGAGCGATCACGCGCTTCCGGGAGCGAGGAGGCGTGTACTTCGTGGGATTCGATCTCACCGTCGGCGATTCGAACGGTGACGTGCTCTCGGGGTCTTCGTTGTTCCTCATGTCCGGCGATGAGCCGCCCGCCGGCCAGACGCCCGAGGAGGCCGAGCCGGATCCCGCGGCCGGGTCCGATCTCGTCGTGGCCGGCACCCTCGACCCTCCGGGGGATGGCGAGATCGTGGCTGTCCTGGCTCGCAGCGCCTCGAGGACCGATCTGGTGCGATATGCAGGTGCCTCCCAGGATTTCAACCCCATCCACTGGGATCACGGTGCCGCAGTCGCCGCCGGCCTCTCTGGCGTGGTCGTCCACGGCCTCATGCAATCGGCGTGGCTGTGTCAGGCCGTCGAGCGGCATGGAGCGGGGATCGGATCCGCACGATTCCGGTACCGCGCGCCCCTTCGTCCGGCCGTCGGAGTGGAGGTGTCCGGTGTGCGGACGGCAGGAGGATGGGAGGCCCGGGCCATTGCACACGATGGCACCGAACACGTGTCGGCGACTTTCACCGATCGAAACTGAGGCCAGAATTCCCACATCGATTGCACCCTCCTATACTGAGACCCCCCTAGGGGTGTAGCTCGAACTGGTAGAGCGGCGGACTCCAAATCCGTAGGTTGGGGGTTCGAGTCCCTCCACCCCTGCCAGACCACGATGGATCAGGATCGGTCGCGGTGTGACGGTGACCGAACTGGTGGGTTGTTGAACGAACGAAGCCCGAACGAGGCAAGAGGGATTCAGAGCGATGAACCGAGAGATGCGCCGCATGATGGAACGCGAGGAGCGGCGGCAGAAGAAGCAGGAGCAACGGCAGGGTGGCGGCAAGCAGGCCGCCGGCCAGCGTGCTGCTGCCGGTCTCAAACAGCGCTCCGGTGAACGCAAGTCGCTCTGGAAGCGGCTCACCCAGTTCTTTCATGAGGTTCGCGTCGAGATGAAGAAGGTCTCGTGGCCGACCCGAGACCAGATGACGGCGTTCACGATCGTGACGCTCGTGACCTCGCTTGCGCTGACCGGCTTTGTGTTTGCACTCGACTTCGGACTGAAGGAGCTGGTCTTCTTGGCCATCGGAGGCGGCAATGGCTGATGCCATCGACGAGATTCACGACATCGAAGAGACCGAAGCGGTCACCGAGGAGGAACAGGCGGAGCCCATACCAGTGAGCCCGTATGACATGCCGGGCGACTGGTATGTCATCCACTCCTACTCCGGGTACGAGAACAAGGTCAAGGTGAACCTGGAGACTCGTATCCGCTCGATGCACATGGAAGACCGGATCTTCGAGGTGCACATCCCGATGGAGGACGTGGTCGAGATCAAGAACGGCAAGAAGGTCACGGTCCCCAAGAAGGTGTTCCCCGGATACATCCTCGTCCGGATGATCCTCGACGACGACAGCTGGTACGGCGTGCGCAACACACCTGGGGTCACCGGCTTCGTGGGTGGCAGCAACAAGCCCACGCCGCTGTCGCGACGTGAAGTGGAACGATTCCTTGGATTCCAGAAGGAAGAAGAAAAGCCGAAGCCACGCTTCAAGCCGGAATGGGAAGTGGGCGAGGTCGTCCGGGTGATCACCGGTCCCTTCGCCGACTTCAACGGCAAGATCGAGGGTATCGATCTCGACCAGTCGAAGATCACCGTGCTGGTGAACATATTCGGTCGCGACACCCCGGTGGAACTCGGGTTCGAGGACATCCAGAAGAGCTGACATCGGTCGGTCGACCGGGTTTTGTTGAGGAGCAATCATGGGACGCAAGAGACTTTCCGCTGTCGTGAAGATGCAGTTGCCCGCCGGGCAGGCCACACCGGCACCACCGGTGGGTACTGCCCTCGGTCCGCACGGCGTGAATCTGATGGACTTCGTGAAGGCATACAACGACGCCACCGGCAATCAGCGCGGCCAGATCATCCCTGTGGAGATCTCCATCTTCGAGGATCGGAGCTTCACGTTCGAGCTCAAGACTCCGCCTGCCGCGGCACTGCTGCGCCAGGCCGCCCGGGTCGACAAGGGCTCGGCCGAACCGCACAAGGAGAAGGTCGGTTCGGTGACGAAGGCGCAGGTGCGGGAGATCGCAGAGATCAAGATGCCCGACTTGAACGCCAATGACGTCGAGGCAGCATCCAAGATCATCGAGGGCACCGCTCGTTCGATGGGAATCACGGTTTCGGACTGATCGTCCGATGTGTCGACCGGCCTCCGGGCCGGCGTCACGTGGCCGCCAGGCCGAAGGTCGACCGGATCCGGTCGACCCCGCACGACAACAGTGGGAGGTCGGTCACGGGCCGGCCGCAGGCACCACAGGAGGTAACACATGGCAAAGCGTGGAAAGCGCTTCGAAGAGGCGGCGAAGCGGTACGACCGCCAGGCCGCCTACCCGGCCACCCAGGCCCTCGAGCTGGTGAAGACGCTGGCCGCGGCCAAGTTCGACGAGACCGTCGACGCCGTCTATCGGCTCGGCATCGACTCCCGCAAGGCAGATCAGCTCGTCCGAGGAACGGTCTCACTCCCGCACGGGACCGGCAAGAACGTTCGAATCGCCGTCTTCGCCCCTGCCGACAAGGCCCGCGAAGCCGAAGAGGCCGGTGCCGATCTGGTCGGTGGGAAGGAGCTCGTCGAGGAGTTGGCTGCTGGGCGTGAGCTCGATTTCGATCTCACGATCGCAACCCCGGACATGATGGCCGAGGTTGGCAAGCTCGGCCGGATTCTCGGGCCACGGGGGCTGATGCCCAACCCCAAGGCCGGAACGGTGACCCCGGATGTCGCCAAGGCCGTCGGCGAATTCAAGGCCGGACGTATCGAATACCGCAACGATCGCTACGGCAACGTGCATGTGCCGGTCGGGAAGGTCTCGTTCGAGGTCGAGCAGCTCGTGGAGAACCTCGAGGCACTCTCAGGCGAGATCATGAGGGCAAAGCCGGCGGGGTCGAAAGGCCGGTATCTGAAGGCGCTCTCGGTTTCCTCGACGATGGGTCCGTCGGTGAAGGTCGACGCCGGTCGGATCGCCGAGCGCTGACAAGATCTTCCTGGCACAACCCCCATACGATCGGCATAATGGTCCGCAGGTCAGGGGGTCTCACGGAAGAGAACTGGGTGGTATCGAGACCGCCACCACCCACGAACCCGGATCGGAAGACGATGGGCGCCGTCAGGGGTCGGATGCTCGGCAATCCCTACCATGCCGACATCTTCATCGACCCCCGAGCGAGGTGGACCTGGCAAGCCGGCCCGTCGTCTCATCCGAGGCCCGTGGGACCCCCTCAGACTCGAAATGCCCGGCCTACCGCCGGGCATTTCTCGTGTCGCCAGTCGCCAGTCGCCAGTCGTAGGTCTGACCGCCGGAGACCGGAGACCGACGCCCGTCTTGCCCAACCCACCCGAGGCACGTATCCTGGCGCTTCAACCGCATACTCCTCGGCCCTAGACCGTTGGTGCGATTGATCGCTGTGCGATCTGTTGCTTAAGGGAGACCGTCTCCGCCATCGCAGGTCGGTTCATGAGAACCCTCTGTGTCTGTGCCGATGCACCCGGGGGGTTTTGTCGTTGACAGGTACACCGAAGGAGAAAACCATGCCGAGGCCTGAGAAGGTCCAGGCGGTTGCGGAGATCAAGGAGCGGATGGAGGAGGCGCAAGCCATCTTCGTCACCGAGTTCCGCGGGTTGAGCGTGAAGCAGTTTCAGCAGCTTCGTCGCTCGCTGCGAGATTCGGGCGCCGACTACAAGGTCGTGAAGATGACCTTGGCGCGGCGTGCTGCTGATGAGATCGGCATCGAGGGGATCGCAGATCACCTCGTGGGGCCCACCGGGTTGACGTTTGCCAACCAGGATGCGGTGGCCACCGCCAAGGCGCTACGAGACGCAGGCAAGGACAACGAGAATGTTGTCATCAAGGCCGGCGTCCTTCGCGGCGGGCAGGTGATCCCACCCGAGCAGGTGACCAAGCTGGCCGACATCGAGCCACGCGAGGTCTTGCTCGCCAAGATCGCCGGAGCCGCCAAAGCGCCGCTGTACTCCATGGCGGGCATGTTGGGGTCGTTCACGAGGAACGCCGCAACCATGTTCTCGCAGTTGTTGGAGAAGAAGGAGTCCGACGCACCCGAGCCTGCGACCGGCGAAGTCCTGCCGGCCGACGAGCCTGCTGAGGAGAGTCCCGCCGTCCCGGCGGCGTCGGCGGAGTCGGATTCCGAACCCACCGAAGAGGCTGCCCCAGCCGAGGCTCCCGCCGAGGAGGCCGCTGCCGAGCAGCCGGCCTCCGAGGATGAGGCTCCCGAGTCGACTGAAGAACAAGAACCGGCCGCCACGGCCGAGGAGGAATGAACCATGGCAAGCATGACGACTGAAGAGCTGCTCACCGTCTTCGAAGAGATGACAGTCCTCGAGCTCAAGGACTTTCTCGACGCCTTCGAGGAGAAGTTCGATGTGACCGCCGCCGCTCCGATGGCCATGGCCGCCGTGGCAGCGCCGGCCGGTGGCGACGGTGGCGCCGCCGCCGTCGAGGAGCAGGACGAGTTCGACGTGGTCCTCACCGCCGCCGGCGGCGAGAAGATCAAGGTCATCAAGGAGGTCCGCGGCCTCACCAGCCTCGGGCTGAAAGAGGCCAAGGATCTCGTGGACAGCGCCCCCAAGGCCGTCCTCGAGGCCGTCGACAAGGAGACCGCCGAGAAGGCGAAGGCAACCCTCGAGGGTGCCGGCGCCACCGTCGAGCTCAAGTAGTCCAAACCCGATTCGCAGAAGCAAGAAGGGAGGGCCCGGCGAGTCGCCGGGCCCTCCTGTTGTTCACGGTTCTCGCAAGCAGCCGACAGCCGACAGCCGACAGCCGACAGCCGGCTGAGGAGCCATTGGTACCGCGGTCTGCCGTCGGCCGTCTGCAGTTGGCCCGGTCAGCGCGGGCGGAGATACTCAGAAAGGGCAGCGGTCTCGCGTTCTCTCAGGAGCCGATTGGTCCGGAGCTTCTCGAGATTCTGGGCGACGGTCTTGGCGGCGACTGCAAGGTCGGTCTCGGCGAAGTGGGCTTCCACATCGGAGGCGACGTCGGGCCTCGACAAAGCCGGGATGCCTTCGATCATTCGGCGCAGCGTCATCGGAGGCATCTTCGAGGTGAGCTGAGACCAGTCCTCTCGGAGTCGGCGCCACAAGTGGCCGCCGCTCTGGCGGCCGGCCATGAGCCGTGCAACGACCCACGCCGAGTCCTGGGTTCTGACCGTGCCGTCGTTGATGGCGGCCAGCATCTTGTCGACCGCCTCGTTGTCATCGACGCACGTCATCGCCTGGAGTACCTTCAACTCGGCCTGCGGCGTCTTTGCGCCCTTGTAGGCCAGGAAGAGCCGGTCGAGCGTCTCGAGATCGCCGTGGGCCGACCATGTGAACAGAGCGGATTGGGCGACGTCCGGATCGAGACCCGCAGCGCTTTCGAGCCATCGGACGGCGAGGGACGTCGATCGTTCGATGGTCAAGGGGTCGTTGGCGATGCGACCGAGCACTCCCAACAGGAGGCCGCGGAGTCGGCGGTCGAGGTCGGACTCGCCTTCTTGAGGGTCCCATCCGAACCGGTCTGCCATGGGTCGGGCGACCGACTGCACGAGCTGCTCGAACGATGCTCGATCGTCCTCGGTCACGAGATGATGCTCGATAGACCCGAGTCCGCCGGCGATCGCCGACCACACCGCATGCTCGGTCTCGCCCACGTATGCCTTGACGAGATCCAGGTATTGACCGACTGCCACCTGTCCGGACTCGACGAAGGCCCAGGCGTCGTCGATCAGGACGAAACGTTCGAGGGGATCGAGTTCGGGGACGACCCGAACCACCCGTTCGTATGATGCGGCGTCGTAGGACGTCCGGTAGAACCCATGGCCGCCCGCGTTGGCGATGACCCATTCGATCTCACCGGGAGCCTCCACTTTGGTGGACGGCTCCGACAAGAGCAGCTTCATCTCGAACGCCTTGCCTTCGGCCACGCCCCGGATCTGGAGCGGCACCTTCCACATCGACTGGTCGGTCTCGTCGGGGATCGACAGGTACCGCCGCTGTGTGACGCTCAGCGCAGACCCTGAGACAGCCACCTCCAGTTGTGGGAATCCGCCTTGCAGAATCCAGGTGTCCATGATGGAGCCGACGTCGGTTCCCGATGCTCCGTCGAGGCCTTCCCACAGGTCGGCGGTGACCGTGTTCCCATAGGCGTGCTTGCGCAGATACGACCCCACGCCCTGGCGGAAAGCATCTTCGCCGAGGAACTGCTCGATCATGCGAAGCACCGACGACCCCTTCCCGTAGGTGAGGGCGTCGAACATCTCGTTGGCCTCGTCAGGTGACGTCACCTGGAACTCGACCGGGCGGGTGCTGGCCAGCGAGTCGACTGCGAACGCCCAGGGCCGTTCAACCGCACCAAAGGCGACCCAGCGCCGCCATTCCGGACGCATGGCATCGGTCGCCTTCATCTCCATGAACGTGGCGAACGCTTCGTTCAACCAGATGCCGTCCCACCAGCCCATGGTGACGAGATCACCGAACCACATGTGAGCCAGCTCGTGGGCGACGACGTCGAGGATTCGAACCAGCTCTGCCTGTGTCGCGGTCTCGGGGTCGACGAGGAGGGCTGTCTCCCGGAACGTGATGCAGCCCAGGTTCTCCATGGCGCCGAACGCAAAATCGGGAATCGCGACCAGGTCGACCTTGTCGCCCGGGTACGGGATGCCGTAGTAGTCGGAGAGGTAGCGCAGGCAGAACTCTCCGCATTCGAGGGCGAAACCCGTGAGCTCCGACTTTCCGGTTGGAGCGATGACGCGGAGGGGCACACCGTCGACGTCTACGGGCTCGGTCGCCTCGAATGGCCCGACGACGAAGGCGACGAGGTAGGTGGACATCCTCATCGTGTCGGCGTACGTCACTGCGACGCGGCCATCGGCGAGCCCACGCCTCTCCACCTCGGCGCCATTGGAGACGGCGAGCAGATGGTCGGGAACGATCAGGGTGATGCCGAAACTCGCCTTGAAGTCGGGCTCGTCGAAGCATGGAAACGCCCGTCGTGCATCGGTTGCCTCGAACTGGGTGGTGGCGATCACCTGTTGCTCGTCGTTGAGATCGGTGAACAAGGACCGGTAGAACCCGTGGAGCTGATCGTTGAGGATCCCGGTGAACTCGACGTGCAGGACTCCCACGCCGGAATCGACGGTGTCCTCGGCAGCGAGCACCGCTCGCTGCGCTTCTTCATCCAGCGCCGGCGACAACTCGTGGGCGGTGTCATCGAGCGTCAAGACTGCGGATTGGATCTCGATCTCGACCGCGTTGAGGATCACCTCGGTGATCGGCTCTGTCAGTTCCACGTCGATGTCGACGACGCCCCTGAAAGTGAAGTCCTCGAGGTCGGGCTCGAGCTCCAGTCGATAGTGCTGTGGCAGCACGGAGCGGGGAAGTCGATACGGGTTCTCGGTCATACCTCGATCGTTCGTAGGGGGACAACCATGGTACCGGTAGGCTCCCGGCTGTGGCTACGACGATTCTGGTTCGGGTGAGCGGCTCCGACCGTCCAGGCATAACCGCCGGCATCATGGATGTGCTTGCCGCCGACGCAGTCGAGATCATCGATGTGGAGCAGGTGGTGGTGCAAGGGCGCCTGGAACTCGGCCTGCTGATCGATGTCCCAGAAGACCAGGCCACGATCAAAGATCTGCTGTTCTTCGGATGGGAGCACGGCATCCATCTCGACTTCGAGGTCGTCGAGGCCGAGCGCCACGGCAAGGGCGACGAATCCGTGGTCACCATCATCGGAACCGAGGTTGCTCCGGCGGCCTTTGGGTCTGTCGCCCGGGCCATCGCCGACGGCGGGGGGAACATCGATCGCATCGCCCGCATAGCCCGATATCCGGTCATCAGTTATGAGCTGACCGTCTCCGGCGGGGATCTGGAACACATGCGGCGAGCGCTCGGTGCGGCGGCCAAGGCTCACCGAATCGATCTTGCCGTCCAACCCGAGGGGCTCTTCCGGCGTGCGAAGCGGCTGGTGGTCATGGACGTCGACTCGACGCTGATTCGCAACGAAGCAATCGAGCTCTTGGCAGCCGAGGCCGGGTGCGGAGCTGAGGTCGAAGCCATCACGACCCGCGCCATGACGGGCGAGCTCGACTTCGAGGAGGCGCTGCGGGAACGGGTGCGCCTGCTGGCGGGTACACCGGTCGAAGTGGTCGAGCAGGTCTCCGGACGATTGGAGCTGACCCCCGGCGCCCGCACCTTCGTCCGGACCCTTCGCCGGCTGGGCATGAAGGTCGCAATCGTGAGCGGCGGTTTCACCGTGTTCACCGATCGTCTCCGAACCGAGCTCGGGTTGGATCATGCCGTTGCCAATCAACTCGAGGTCGCAGGCGGTGCGCTCACCGGTCGAGTGGTCGGCCGAATCGTCGATCGCGAGGGCAAGGCCCAGGTACTGAGGGAGATCGCCGAGGCCGAGGGCATCCCACTCGCCCAGACCGTGGCGGTGGGCGACGGCGCCAACGACCTCGACATGCTTGCCGCTGCCGGCCTGGGCATCGCATTCAACGCCAAGCCGGTCGTCACCGAAGCGGCCGACACCGCCGTTTCGGTCCCGTACCTCGACGCCATTCTCTTTCTCTTGGGGATCCGCCGCGACGACGTCGAAGCAGCCGATCGCGACCAGACGGCGACGCCCCAATCGTTGCCCGGTCCGAAACCACCGCTGTAGCCGGGCTGGAGCACCGCACTGGCACCGGGTTCACGCCGCTCGTACGCTGGGAAACGATGTCGATGACAACCATCGAACCGCGGAGCGTGCAGCTCGGCCACAATCGGTATGCCCTCGTGCTCCCACGGCTCAGCGATGCGCGCCTCCACATCGCGCTCGTGACCGTCACGCTCCACATCCTGGGTCAGACGGTGCTCGGGTTCCGCGTCTCGGTTCCACAGATTCTGGTGGCGATCGTTGCGCCCGCGGTCGTCGAGGTGGTCCACACCTTCCGCTCGTCGGGCGCCATCGTCTGGCCGGCCAGCGCGATGCTCACGGGCAGCGGCGTTGCGCTGATCTTCCGCGTCGTCGGGACCGAAGCCGGTGACCATTGGTCGTGGTACGGGTGGCACCTGTTTGCGCTGGTCGCTGTGGGCTCACTGCTCACGAAATACTTGATCACCTATCGCGGTGGTCACGTGTTCAACCCTTCGAACGTGGGGCTCGTGGTCGCGTTTCTCGTTCTCGGGAGCCACAGAGTGGAGCCGTTGGACTTCTGGTGGGCTCCGATGAGACCTGGGATGCTCACCGCATACCTCGTCATCATCACGGGCGGGTTGGCCATCACGGGGCGTCTTCGCCTGGCCACGATGGGAGTGGCGTTCTGGTTGACGCTGGCCGGCGGGATGGGGCTGCTCGCGGTGTCGGGTCACTGCATGACGGCGGCGTGGGCTCCACAGGCCGTGTGCGGCGCCGGCTTCTGGTGGACGGTGCTGACGTCTCCGGAGGTGGCCATCTTCCTGTTCTTCATGATCACCGACCCGAGGACTGTGCCCACCGGACGAACTGCCAGGCTCGCCTTTGCGGTGTGCGTCGGCATCGTCAGCACGTTGTTGATCGCCCCGCAGTCGTCCGAGTTCGGGGCCAAGGTAGGGCTGCTCGCCGGCCTCACGATCATGAGCCCGATCCGCTACGGGTTGGAGAGTCTCCTCGGATCGTCTGCGCGGGGGCTGACAGTTCGCGACGGAGTCCCTGTCGGGGCTCCGGCCTTGCTGGCACGGGGGATGGCGATCGGCTCGACGATCGTGGTGTTGGGTGCTGCCGTCATCGCGGCAGGCATCCCGGCCCGACCCACGGTGCAGGCCATCGCAGTGCCGGCGGTGGAGACCTCGATCGATCCCGCCACCATGCCCGAGGTCGCGGTGCAGGGCGATGTGTCGACGCTCCTCGGCGACCTGACTCCTGAAGGCTTGGCGGTGATGCTCGCCGAAGACCTGGCCATCGAGAACGCAGCGATGGAGACCGGCGATCAACGAATGCTGTTGGGGGCCGCCACCGGGGCGAGGCTCGCCGATGTCGAACAGACCATCGATCTGGCCGTGTCCGATGGCGTGCGCGCCGTCACCGAATTCGACTTCGAGTCGCTGACCGTTCGCTCACTGGAGCGAGACGGATCGCAGGCGGGGGCCGCCATCGCCGTCGATGCGACAGGTAGCAGTGTGACGATCACGTCGGATCCGATGGGCACGGAGCTGAGTCGGTCCATCCACGACGTTGCGCTCACGTTCGTCATGCGACAAGGGAGCGACGGACGGTGGCTGATCGCCGACACACTGACGACGGCGGACTAGCAGGCCATCCGTCGGCCGCCGCCACTAAGGCAAAACGGTCACGGTCGACGCGCCACGCACGACCTCGACCCTGTGGTCGGATTCGACCGGCATCCAGCGTGTTCGTTCGCCATCTGGCCACGTGACACGAACCTCGGCCTCCGTGTCGGCCCCGAGCCCGAAATGCACCCATCCGATTCGACCCGAAGCGTGGCCGCCCCCGATCGTGATCTCACGGGCTTGGACCCGATCTCCCGATCGCACCTCGATCCATGCTCCGATCGCGTCTCGGTTGACATCGTTCTGTAGAGGACGCACGGCCAACCAGTGGCCCATCGGCTGTGAAGCGGTTGCGTCACCCCAGCCCACGTTGCGCCACAGACTCACGTTGGCGTCCCGGTTGACCTGGACGATGTCGAGCATGCCGTCGAGGTTCAGGTCGACCACGGCGGCTCCACGGCCCCTCTCGAAGCTGAGGATGCCGGCCCTGTCTGCCGCCTCGATGAAGGTGCCGTCCGACTGACCGATGAGGAGGTTGTTCGGGTCGAGCGTGGCGAACTCCGGCATGGAGTCGACGTTTCCTTTCGACACGTACAAGTCGACGATGCCGTCGTTGTTCACGTCGTCGAACTGGGCATGCCATGCCGTCGAGGGGAGAGTGTCGCCGCCGGTGAAAGGCCGGTGGACGGTGGCATTGCGCTCGAGGGCGATGTCGCGGTACTCGGGCCCGCCCGCGCCGTCGACCAGTGTCTGCAGCTTGTTGTCGCCCTGGCTGGTGAGGAACACTTCGGGTTTGCCGTCACCCGTGAGATCCTCGCTGGCGATTCCCATCCCCCATATCTGCATGGGCTGCCAGCCCTCCTGTTCGGTGTAGGGAACGAGACCTGCGTCTGTCAGCCGCAGCAGTTGTTCCTGGCCGCCCTGGTAGTAGTGACGGTCGTTGGCGACTCTCAGATCCATGCGCCCCGACCGGTTCCAGTCACTGAACAGCATCGAGAGGGTGCACCACCCTGGAGAGACCGCCACGGGCTCTTCGAATACCAGGTCGGTGGCGGGGACGATCAGGGCGTGGTCGTCGCAGGTGCGGTCCTGCTCGGATTTCAGGTAGTTGCCGAACACCATCGTGGGGAGCGCGTCTCCCGGCTGCCATTGCGCGCTGAAGCCGACGGTCCACGCGTCGCCGCCGTCGAATCCGAGGATTTCGTTTGCCCGCTCGAACGTGCAGCCTCCGGTGCCGCGGAGGATCACGTTCTCTCCGATTCGGAGTACGACCAGGTCGAGCAGGGAGTCCGAGTCGACATCGAGGGGATACGCTCCGGTCACGTTCGAGAGGTCCGTGGTCGCCGATTCGATCCGTGTGAACTCGAACGTCCCGGCTGCGGTCGAGTCGTTGCGATAGAGAGCCGACGACGAGGCTCCGCCCGCCAAGAACAGCTCCGGCCGGGCGTCGTCGTTGCAATCGAACACCGCGACGCCCCCTCCCACGAAGAATGGAAACCCGCCCTCGTACGAGTGTGTGATCCCGCCCGGGGCCGGGTCGGCGACGAACGCCGGAGGGGCCATTGCGGTCGGTGGCGGGGGCGGAGCGAGGATCGATGCACCGAGCATCACCAAGGCCAGCGTGGCCGCTCCACCGAGCAATCCGCCCGCTCCCAGCCACGCCAAGGATCGCCTGGTCGCGGGCGCCGGGTGCGCCGCCCGGGTCTGGTGGGCGGTCACGCCTGGGGTCCCGAGTACGTGTTCATGCACCCATCTCGACTCTGTCAGGGCGCTTGACGGTCGCAGGATCCGAGATCACGGGTGACAAGGCGAGCTCGGCTGCACCGATCAACGGAGCATCGTCACCGAGACTGCTGCGGACGATGCGTGCGTGGGCCGCAGACATGCCGAGCGCCCGGGCGTGGGCCGATGCGAGCGTCGTCTCCTCCAGATACGGGAAGAAGCGGTGGTAGAGACCTCCGAGGATCACGATCTCAGGATTGAAGATGTTGACGAGATTGGCAATCCCGACACCGAGCCAATGCGCCAAGTCGTCGAGGGCAGCGATCACGCCTGGGTCGTCATCTCCTGCACCACGTTCGATCTCGACCACGACATCGAGCCCGGTACGGTGTTGCCCGAGCCGGCGGGTGAGCGCCCCTTCGCCGGCTTCGGACTCCCAGCAACCGATCGATCCACACCGGCAGGCGTGACCGCCCGGGTTCACGATCATGTGACCTGCTTCTCCTGCGTATCCTGCCGATCCCAGCATCGGCTTGCCGTCGATGATGACACCGACGCCGATACCGACCTCTCCTCCGATGTAGATCACGTGGTCGCTGCCGGTCGCCACCCCTCGGCGATGTTCTGCGAGCGCTCCCAGGTCGGCGTCGTTCGCGACGTGTACGGGCACGGTGACACCCAGGTGATGAGCCAGGACGTCGGCGAGCGCCACGTCGCGCCATCCGAGGTTGGGTGCGAGATGTACGAAGCCATCGGTGCGGCGCGTGACCCCGGCTACGGCGACGCCGATTCCACACAACCGGCTCTCCTCCGGCAGGGCGTCGATCAGCGGGCGCGCCAAGACGGCAACCCCCTGGAGTGTCTGCTCGGGAGTGGATCGGGAACGATCGACGCGGATGATGTCGAACACATGGCCGCCGATCCCGACGGTGGCGATCCCGATGGAGTCCACGGTCAATTCCACGGCGACCGCGATCGCGCCGTGTGGGCGCACTCGGACGATCGGGGACGGACGCCCGGGTCCCGATGAGCCCGGAGCGGGTCCTTCCTCGGTGAGTTCCAGTTGCCCGAGTTCGCCGATGAGATCGCCGATCGTCGAGCGGTTGAGCCCGGTGAGCGAGGTCAGCTGCGACCGAGTGGCAGGACCGGTCAGATGAAGCCGCTCGAGCACGAGCGCCAGGTTGTGGCGGCGCAGTTCCTCGGCGGCAACGCCCCGGTTCCCCTGGGTCCGGCCCGACGTGGCAAGACGGGCTCGGGTCACGCTGGACCGTTGGTGGTTTGCATCTTCGTTCTCAACCTCTCGCGGCCGATGTGCGTGTGGTCGCAGGAGAGACACTTGCCGTGCCCGCTCACTCGTCGGTGGTCGACCACCGGGGACGGTCGCACAAAGTGCACGTTTTGCAGCCGACCCCAACATAACCGATGTATGCTCGTCACTGTCGCCAGGAGGAAACATCTGTGTCAGCTGGTGGCAATCGAGAAACGAGTCGCGCGCAGGGCCGAAATCCCGTTTTCAGCGGGTGTGCGACCCCGATAGCGTGGCGTCTGGCTCTCACCCCGAGAGCCCACGAATAGGAGGAACGTGTTGAAACACCGTATATGGGTGCTGCTCTCTGTGGTGGCACTCGTGCTTGCCGCATGTGGCGGCGGCGATGAAACAGCGGATACGACCGAGGCAGGCGGAACCGATACCACCGAGGCCGCCGCTCCGGACACGACCGCTGCCGAGTCCACCGAGACCACGGCCGCAATGACCGATGACGGACTCGTCGTCGGCGTGTCGTGGAACAACTACAACGAAGAGCGCTGGGCGAAGGCCGATGAGCCGGCGATCCAGGCGGCGCTCGACGAAGCCGGCGCAACGTACATCTCCGCAGATGCAGGTTCGTCGGAAGCGCAGCAGCTCACCGACGTCGAGAACCTGATCGCGCAGGGAGCAGATGCCATCATCATCCTCGCTCAGGATGGAACCGCCATCCTGCCGGCGGTGCAAAGCGCATTGGATCAGGGCATCCCGGTGATCGCCTATGACCGCCTCATCGAAGATGCCGGCGCCTTCTACATCACCTTCGACAACGTCGAGGTCGGTAGGGCCGAGGCACGCGTCATCTACGACCTGGTGCCGGAGGGCGTGTACGCCATCATCAAGGGCAACCAGGCGGATGCCAACGCCGACTTCCTCCGTGCCGGATACGAGGACATCATCGGTGATGCCGTCGCTGCAGGCGACATCACGATCTGCTGTGAGACCTACACGGACAACTGGGATCCGGCGCTCGCGCAGACCCAGATGGAGCAGTATCTGACGCAACAGAACAACGAGATCGATGCGATCCTCTCCGAGAACGACGGGATGGCCAGCGGTGTCGTGGCTGCGCTCGAGGCCCAGGGTCTGGCAGGCTCGATTCCGGTCTCCGGCCAGGACGGAGACGCCGCGGCGCTGAACCGTGTGGCCCTCGGCACGCAGGCCGTGTCCGTGTGGAAGAACGCGGTTGCACTCGGTCGGACAGCCGGGACAGTCGCTGTGCAGCTGGCACAGGGCGCAACACTCGAGACGGTCGAGGCGCCCGCTGACCTCGGGTCCGCGGCTCCCGCCGCCGGCGATGCAGCAACGGTGTTCACCACCCCCGGTGGAGTCGACGTGTGGTCGATCATTCTGACGCCAGAGCCCATCACGCAGGAGAACCTCAACGTGGTGATCGACGCAGGATGGATCACACAGGAGGCTGTGTGCCAGAACGTGCCGGCAGGCACCGTGGCCGTCTGCGGCTGATTCTGCCTACTTGAGCCGAAGTGGCTGCGCCCACGGGGTTACCGTGGGCGCAGCCACAACCAAGCCCCCGGGAGGTACAGGATGACCGACGTCTCGACGGCCGCACCAGAGCAGGTCGACGAGAAGGCGCCACGCGAGAAGCGATCCGTCGCCTCGACGCTCCGCTCGATGGAGGTGGACCCGAGGATGCTGGGCATGCTGGTGGCTCTCCTCGTGATCTGGGTTGGGTTCAACTTCCTCACGGATGGCACGTTCCTGTCACCACGCAACCTCTGGAACCTCTCGGTTCAAACCGCCACGGTTGCGATCATGGCCACGGGAATGGTGCTGGTGATCGTGTCTCGCAACATCGATCTGTCGGTGGGCTCGATGCTGGGGGCCGTGGGTATGGCCATGGCGTTGCTCCAGGCCGAGATCCTGCCGGAGTGGTTCGGCTTCGGAAGTCCGATGATCTGGATCGTGTCGTTGCTCGCCGGTCTTCTGCTGGGGGCGGCGATCGGGGCATTTCAAGGTTTCATCATCGCCTATGTGAAGGTTCCGGCGTTCATCGTGACTCTTGGTGGTCTGTTGGTGTGGCGTGGTGTGGCGTGGCGGATGGCCAGCGGCCGCACCATCGCCCCGATGGATGCCACATTCCAGCTTCTGGGTGGCGGATCTCGAGGAACGATCGGCGGACCTGCCACCTGGATCGTGGGCGTCGTCGCTTGCCTCGGGATCGTGGCGCTTCTCGTGGCCGGTCGGCGGCGCCGGCAGAAGTACGGCTTCCACCTTCGCCCCATGTGGGCGGACGTCCTCATGGGCACGTTGGGGTGCGGATTCGTCCTCGTCGCCGTGGCCGTGATCAACGCCTACCCCATGCCGGTCAATCTCGCTCGTGCCTATGCCGAAGAGAACGGGATCGCATGGCCCGACGGCGGGCTGGAGATCTCACTTGGTCTCGCCAACCCGGTGTTGATCATGATCGGCGTCGCCATGGTCATGACGTTCGTGGCCACTCGAATCAGGTTTGGGCGCTATGTGTTTGCCATCGGGGGCAATCCGGAGGCAGCCGAGCTCGGAGGCATCAAGACGCGTTGGACCATCGTGAAGACCTTCATGGTGATGGGGATCCTGGTGGCGATTGCGGCCGCGGTTCAGGTGGCCCGCCTCAACGCCGCTACGAGCGGGCTCGGAACGCTCGCCGAGCTGTATGTGATCGCGGCAGCGGTGATCGGGGGCACATCCCTCGCAGGTGGCATCGGCAGCATTCCAGGTGCCGTGCTCGGCGCACTGGTTGCGCAGTCGCTGCAGTCGGGGATGGTGCTGATGGGTGTCGACGCTCCGGTTCAGGACATCGTCGTCGGTGTCGTACTCGTCGTTGCCGTCGCGCTCGACACCGCATATCGGAGGAGGGTGTCGACATGACGGCTACTGAGGCCCCGACGATGACGCCGCTGGTCGAGCTACGTGACATCCGGGTTGCATTCGGAGGGGTACACGCGGTCGATGGGGTGACCGTCGATCTCTTCCCCGGTGAGGTCGTGGCCCTGGTGGGAGGGAACGGGGCGGGGAAGACCACTCTCATCAAAACGCTGTCTGGAGCCCACAAGGCGGACTCGGGTCAGGTATTCGTCGATGGAAGAGCGGTGACCATCAACAACCCGCGAGACGCTCGGGACTACGGGATCGAGACCATCTATCAGACGCTGGCGTTGGCGGACAACATCGACGCCCCATCGAACATCTTCCTCGGGCGCGAGCTCCGATCGCGTTTCGGGACCCTGGACGACACTGCCATGGAGGATGCCACCCGCAAGCTCATGGGGAGGCTCAACCCGCGATTCAAGAACTTCGTGGCACCGGTCGCTTCACTGTCGGGCGGACAGCGGCAATCGGTCGCGATTGCCCGGGCGGTCCATTTCGACGCCCGTATTCTCATCATGGACGAGCCCACAGCGGCGCTCGGCCCCGCCGAGACCGAACAGGTCCGGGCGCTGATCAGGCAGCTGAAGAAGGAGGGTCTCGGAATCTTCCTCATCAGTCATGACATCCACGATGTGTTCGATCTCGCGGATCGGATCAGCGTGATGCTTCAGGGCAGACTGGTGGGCACGGTCGACAAGGAAGCAGTCACGATGGACGAAGTTCTGGCGATGATCATCGCCGGGAAGCTGCCCGGCGAAATCGATCCGAGTGACATTCCCGAGCTTCGCAGATGAACCGACTCCGGTTCGGGATCATCTCGACTGCGAGCATCGGGACCGAAAAGGTCATTCCTGGTATTCAGAGAGCAGGCAACTGTGAGGTCGATGCGATCGCCTCCCGCCACCTGGCAACTGCGGAGGCGGCGGCCGCACGGCTCGGCATTCCCCGGTCGTTCGGATCGTACGAAGAGCTGTTGGCCTCGGACGAGATCGACGCCGTCTACATCCCGCTCCCCAACCATCTGCACAAGGAGTGGACGCTCGAGGCGGCGCGGGCCGGGAAGCACGTTCTCTGCGAGAAGCCGATGGCGTTGTCCGCCTCCGATGCGCAGGACATGGTCGATGTTTGTGAGTCCGAAGGCGTGGCGCTCATGGAGGCGTTCATGTACCGGCTGCATCCCTCATGGCTCGCGGTGATGGATCTCATCACATCGGGTCGGATCGGGAGAATCAAGGCAATGCAGTGCGCCTTCAGCTACTTCAACGATGACCCGTCGAACATCCGCAACCGGACCGACACGGGTGGGGGAGCGCTGATGGATGTCGGCTGCTATCCGATCAACGTCGCCCGCATGGTGTTCGACGGTGAGCCCGTGAAGGTCGAGGCGATCATCGAGCGGCATCAGGATTTCGGGACCGACGTGACCACGTCGGCCCTGCTCGAGTTCGAGAGCGGACATGCCGCCTTCACCGTGTCGACACTGGCCGAGGACGAGCAGTATGTGGTGATCCTCGGCGAGCGGGGTCGGATCCGGATCGACATCCCGTTCAACATCCCGGGTGACCGCCCTGCAACCGTCCGTTTGTTCCAAGGCGGACACCCGCCGGTCGAACCGAACGAGGAAGTGTTCGAGTTTCCAGCAGAGGACCCGTACACCTCCGAAGCTAGGGCTTTCGCCGCCGCCGTCCTCGCCGGCGAACCGGTACCGACACCACCGTCTGACGGCGTGGCCAACATGCGGGTGATCGAGGCGATATTCAGGGCTGCGCCTGCGGCGCAGCCGTACTGAGTACTCGGTACTCAGTATCGAGACCGGAGCGCGTGAGACGTGCCACTGGCCCCCTGCACAAGCCGCTCAGGTTCAGGCACCAAATACTTGATACCTGGTACTTGGTACTCAGGCCTCGTAGCTCCCCGACGTCGTGTCCCCGCCACGCCCCGTCCAGTTGGTGTGGAAGAACTCGCCACGTGGCTTGTCGACTCGCTCGTACGTGTGGGCTCCGAAGTAGTCGCGCTGCGCCTGGATGAGGTTGGCCGAAACCGTCTCGGATCGATAGGCGTCGTAGAACGCCAATGCGGACGAATAGGCCGGAGCAGGTACGCCGCTCGCCACGGCTGCAGCGACCACTCGGCGCCATCCGGCGTCGCAGCGTTGGATCTCGGTGGCGAAGTAGCCGTCGAGCAAGAGGTTGGCGAGGTCGGGTTCGCGGTCGTAGGCGGCGGTGATGTCGTCGAGGAAACGTGCGCGGATGATGCATCCCTCCCGCCACAGCGAAGCGACCCTGCCGAGATCGAGGTCCCAGCCGTGTTCATCCGAGGCCGCATCCAACAGCATGAAACCCTGTGCGTACGACACGATCTTGGACGCATAGAGGGCGTCCCGAAGGTCGTCGAGGTCCACCACCGGCCGGCCTCGGGGTCCCGTCAGAACGCCGGAGGCAGTCACTCGCTGGCCTTTGAACGAGGAGACGATGCGCGCGAACACGGCTTCGGCCACCAGCGACACAGGCTGGCCGAGCTCCATCGACGAGATCACCGTCCACTTGCCCGTGCCCTTCTGACCGGCCGAGTCGAGAATCCTCTCCACGAGTGGAGATCCGTCGTCATCGACGTGTTCGAGGATGTCGGCGGTAATGTCGATCAGGAACGAGTCGAGTACGCCCTCACCCCAGGTTCGGAACGTCGCAGACATCGCAGCGTGCGCCACGCCGGAGGCCTTCATCAGCGCGTACGCCTCGGCGATCACCTGCATGTCTCCGTACTCGATGCCGTTGTGCACCATCTTCACGTAGTGCCCGGCGCCGCCCGGGCCCACCCAGTCACAGCATGGGGTTCCGTCGTCGACCTTGGCAGCGATGGCTTGGAGGATGTCACCTACGACCGGCCAGGCCGCCGCCGCGCCTCCCGGCATGATGGACGGGCCGTGCCGTGCTCCCTCCTCGCCCCCTGAGACGCCCGCCCCGACAAAACGAATCCCGAGAGCAGCGAGGCGGTCCATTCGGTCGCCCGTGTCGGTGTAGAGGGAGTTGCCGCCGTCGACGATGATATCTCCCTCCTCGAGCAGGGGCACGAGCGCATCGATGACGGAGTCGACTGCACCGCCTGCCTTCACCATCAACATCACGATCCGTGGAGCTCGAAGAGCGGCTACGAGCTCCTCGAGGGAGACCGCTCCGATCACGGATGCTCTCGACGCACGTTCTGCAACGAACTCCTCCATCACCTGGGTGGTGCGGTTGTACACAGCCACCGTGTAGCCATGGTCGGCCATGTTGAGAACCAGGTTCTGTCCCATGACCGCGAGCCCGATCAGTCCGATGTCGGCCTTTGGTTCCATGGCGATGAGGCTACCGCTCCTCGATCGTCTTCTGTGATGCCCTGAGTATCTATGCTGCGCGCCCATGGCGTCTGGCATCCTGGGAATCGACATCGGCGGCTCGGGGATCAAAGGGAATCTCGTTGATCCAGCTTCGGGCGAGGTTCTGGCGGATCGATTCAAGATCTCGACGCCGCAGCCCTCGAAGCCCAAGGCTGTGGCCGCCGTCGTGAAGGAGATGGTGGGCCACTTCGACTATCGGGGCAACGTCGGCTGCACCTTCCCGGCCATCGTTCGCCGCGGTGTCACGCTGAGTGCTGCGAACGTCGACAGGTCGTGGATCGACACCGATGCGGCGGCCCTCTTCAGCACGAAGACCGGGCTGCCGGTCACCGTCGTCAACGACGCCGACGCAGCTGGGATCGCCGAGGTGTCGTTCGGAGCCGGGAAGGGCGTCGCCGGTGTGGTGTTGGTGCTCACCTTCGGGACCGGCATCGGGAGCGGCATGTTCGTCGACGGCACGCTGGTCCCGAACACCGAACTCGGTCATCTGCAATTCGACGGATTCGAGTCGGTCGAGGATTGGGCGTCGTCTCGTGCCAAGGAGGACGAGGGGCTGAGCTACGAGGATTGGGCGCTGAGGGTCCGCGCCTATCTCGAACACCTGAATCGGCTCTTCTCACCGGACCTCTTTGTGATCGGCGGCGGCATCTCCCGGAGGTGGAGCCAATTCGCCGAGTTCCTCGATGTGGGCGTGCCCGTGAGACCCGCGAAGCTGCGAAACGACGCCGGGATCGTCGGTGCCGCCATGGCGGCAGTTGGAGTCACTCCCGCGCGCTGATCGCCAGGTTGTCGACTGCGGTGAGCAGATCGATGTGCGGGCCGGCGGCCGGCTCCATCGCTCCCAAGAGGATGACTGCCACGCCCAGCGCATAGAGCGACCAGGTGTCACCCTTTCGGTCGGTTGCCGCGTGAGAGTCGATGAGATCGGGTGCGACCGTGTGCCGGAGAGCCAGACCTTCCCACAGCGCATCGACCAGAGTCGTCAACCGCTCCAGGTCGAACGGCGAGCGAGCGACGAGCCCGAGCCGGTCGAAGACCTCTTCGACGGCGGGACTGTACGCATCGGCGATCTCTCGGTATCTCTGTTCCAGCCTGCGATCGATCTCAGGGTCGTTCCGCGCCACGAGGGCCACCCACAACCGCCAGGGCAGCACTTCGGCCTCGCTGAAACCGGTGTTGCTCGATCGACGAACCGCTTCTGCGGCTTCAAGGGTGTCGACGTCCGTCACCCGCTCGATGAACAACGAGGCCTCCTGAGGGTGTCTGCCGAGGTCCATGATGTGTTCGAGCAATTCGGCCCGATAGTCCTCCTGGCTGGCCCAGTGGTGATAGAAAGCGCCATGGGACAGGCCGGCTCGACGCGACACCTCCGTGGCCTTCACGTGGCCAAGTCCGGTCCCCACGGGTCGATCGAGCATCAGCTCGACCCCGGCCGCCAGCAACCGATCTCGTGTCGTGTGTAGATCTTCTTTGTCGGACATTTCGGCGGCTCCGGTCTCGGATTGTCGACCTGCGAAAACTCCATTATGAACCTAATGTGAGATGCGATATCATGACACACGGTCCTTCCCGTCTGTGCGCCAGGGGTGTGTCGCTCGGCGAGAGGGCCAAGCTCTGATTGAGCACCGGAAGTCCGGACGGTGACTTGGGGGTCAGGGCATCTGGGCGAGGGGAATCTCGGATACGATCGATTTCCCTCGCCCTGCTTTTTCCCGCTGGTACCGGTCGTTCGTGAACGGGCGACCTACGGCGTGAGATACGGCTCGAAGCGGGCAATGTCGCTGATCGGCAGTCGAACGTCGAGCACGGTTCCGCTCTCGTCGTGCTTCTCCGACACCACCTCGCCCAGCCGATGGGCGGCGGCCACCACGTCGCCCCGTTCGTACGGAACGAGAAGATGCACGGTCTGGGTGCTCTGTGCGAGACGTTCTCCCAGATGCTGCATCAGATCGTCGATGCCGGCGCCGGTGGCTGCCGATATCAAGACGGCATCGGGAAAGGTGTTCTCGAGTCGTCGACGGTCCGATGCGTCGAGCGCATCGCTCTTGTTGATCGCCAGCAGCTCGGGCACCTCGTCTGCCTCGATCTCCGCCAGGACTTCGCGGACGGCGGCGATCTGACCGAGTGGGTCCTGGTCGGAGCCATCGACCAGGTGGAGCAGGAGATCCGAGTCCTTGACATCGTCGAGGGTCGATCGAAATGCTTCCACGAGGTGGTGCGGAAGCCTCCGCACGAACCCCACCGTGTCCGAGAGCAGGACGGGTCTCCCGTCGGGCAGCTGTGCTTTCCGCACTGTCGAGTCGAGCGTCGAGAACAGCCGGTTCTCTGCGAGGACATCGGCGGTGGTCAGCCGGTTCAGCAGCGTCGACTTGCCGGCGTTGGTGTATCCCACGAGCGCCACTTGCGGAACCTCGGTGCGGCGACGAGCTTTCCGCTGGGTGGCCCTCGTCTTGCGGAGGCTCTTGAGCTCCCGTTCGAGTCTGGCGATCCGCCCGAGTATCCGCCTGCGATCGGTTTCCAGCTTCGTTTCACCCGGGCCTCGTGCGAGTACGCCGAAACCCTGCTGGGACATCTGGCCACCTCTTCCACGGAGCCGTGGCAGGTTGTAGCGGTAGAGCGCGAGTTCGACCTGGACTGCGCCCGCACGCGAGGTTGCGTGCTGGGCGAAGATGTCGAGGATGAGAGCTTCGCGGTCGACCACGTCCACTTCGAACAGCTTCTGTAGGTTTCTCTGCTGGGCCGGGGAGAGATCGTTGTCGAACACCACGACGTCTATGTCGAGAGCTTTCGTGAGGCGTGCCAATTCCTCACTCTTGCCGCGACCGATGAAGGTGGCCGGGTCGAGGGTCTTGCGACGCACGAGCTCCATGTCGACCGGATCCGATCCGGCGGTGTCGGTCAGGAGGGCGAGTTCGTCGAGCGATCGTTCGGCCTCGTCGAGATCCATGTCGGGAAGTGCGACACCGACCAGGAATGCCTTCTGGCGGACCACGTCGAGGTCGGTGACGGTGGCGGTGAGTCGGCGACGGCCGCGGGCCTGGTGTTCGTAGGTCACCCGGAAACGCTATCGACGCACAGGCAACGATGTCGGGTCATTGTCGCTCAGGGTACCCGGTGTCCACGGTATGGGCAGCCGCACACCGTGATGCCCGTCGCTCATCCCGTCACGGGATGTGAGGATCGTTCGGCGGCAGGTCGGGAGGTCAGAGATATTGGCCCTCGTCGCCGGCGAGGTCGAGCTGTTCCTCGGCGATGATCTGAGATTCTCGCACCGCCACCACCGGGCGACCCGTCGGCGGCCAGATGAACCGCCATGCCCCCGATGGAACGGCCCAGAAACGCTGGCCTGTCTTGACGTCCACGAGGGTGAGGGCGTCGTTGCCGTCTTTGGTGCCGACCGGGACCAGCAAACCGGATTTTGTGGTGGATTCGTCTGGCGGATGGCCTACGCGCCATCCGGTCAGCACCCGAAACCCCGTGTCTTCGTCAGTCGTCATGTACTGCTGGAGTTTGGCAGCTTTCGCTCCACTCGCCTCCGGCCGTAGCAGCGCACGGTGTCACACCTCAGAAGAGCGCCACGACCGAGGCGCCGAACGCGACGTACACGGCGATCACGGCGATCGTCACAAGGATCCAGCTGACGATCTTGAGAGCGGTGCGCGTGTCCACGCGACCAAGCTACTGGCTGCGGGTGGCACCCGGCGGTTGCCGTGCGAGTAGCCTGCCCGCATGACCGATCGTTCCCATTTCTCGGAAGCACTTGACTATCACGAGCGCGGACGGCCCGGGAAACTGGAGATCCGACCAACCAAGCCGACCGCCACCCAGAACGATCTGAGCCTGGCCTACACACCTGGTGTCGCCGAACCGTGTCGCGTCATCGAGAAGGACCCCGAAGCCGTTTTTCGTTACACGAACAAGGGCAACCTGGTTGCGGTCGTCTCGAACGGTTCTGCTGTGCTGGGTCTCGGCAACATCGGGCCGGCCGCGTCGAAGCCGGTCATGGAGGGCAAGGCCGTTCTCTTCAAGCGGTTCGCCGACATCGACGTCTTCGATCTGGAGGTTGCCTCATCTGACCCCGAAGACATCATTCGATTCTGCGAGATGCTCGAGCCGACGGTTGGCGGGATCAACCTCGAGGACATCAAGGCGCCGGACTGCTTCCACATCGAACAGACGCTGCGCGATCGGCTCGACGTCCCCGTGTTCCACGATGACCAGCACGGAACGGCGATCATCGGCGGCGCGGCATTCCTCAACGCTCTCGAGCTTGTCGAGAAGGACATCGGCGACGTGAAGGTCGTGTTCAGTGGCGCGGGCGCAGCAGGGATCGCTACAGCCAGATTCTTCCAATCGCTGGGTGTGGACCCCGACAACGTGTTGATGCTGGACTCGAAGGGCGTGATCCATTCCGGGCGAACGGACATCGGTGGTCTCAAGTCCGAGTTCGTCCGCGAAACGGAGGCGCGGACGCTCGCGGATGCTCTTGTGGGTGCCGACGCCTTCGTGGGCGTGTCGATCGGCGGGACCGTCACCCAGGACATGGTGAGGTCGATGGCCGACGCGCCGATCATCTTCGCTCTGGCCAATCCCGATGCCGAGATCGCATACGACGACGCCAAGGCCGCCAGACCCGATGCGATCGTTGCGACGGGTCGCAGCGACACCCCGAACCAGGTCAACAACGTGCTCGGCTTCCCATTCATCTTCCGCGGCGCGCTGGACGTGCGGGCACGTGGAGTCAGCGAAGGGATGAAGATCGCTGCCACGAAGGCTCTGGCCGCGCTGGCGCGCGAGCCGGTGCCCGATTCCGTCCTCAAGGCGTACGACATGGATCGGTTGTCCTTCGGCCCCGAGTATCTGATCCCGAAGCCGTTCGACTCGCGCGTGCTTTGGACCGTGGCTCCGGCGGTGGCCATGGCTGCGTGCGATGAAGGCTTGGCTCGCGAACCGCTCGACGACATCGAGGAGTACCGCCAGCGGCTGCGGTCCCGGTTCCAGTCGTCCTATGGCTTGATCAGCGCCCTCACTGGGCGGGCCAAGTCGCGTCCCCAGACCGTCGTCTATCCGCATGGCGATGACCTGCGAATCCTGCGCGCCGCACGACGTGTGGTCGATGAGGGAATCGGCAGCCCTGTATTGCTCGGAGACACGGGTGTGATCAGGGAGTTGGCGGTGGAGCTGGGAATCGAGCTCGATGGCATCAAGGTGGTTGACCCGGTGACCGAGCCCGAACTGCGTCGGACCTACGCCGCCCGTCTCGTCGACCTGCGACGGTCGAAGGGAATGTCGGAACCGCACGCGGAGCGGATGGTGTTCGATCCGAACGTCTTCGCGGCACTGATGGTAGAGCAGGGCGACGCCGACGCCCTGCTCGGCGGCCTGACGACCTTCTATCCGGAGACCATCCGACCAGCCCTTCAAATCATCCAGCTCGAAGCGAACAGGACGATCGCCTCATCGGTGTACGTGGTCGTGGCCAAGGGCACGCCCTACTTCTTCACCGATTGCGCCGTGAATATCGAGCCGAGTGCGGAGCAACTCGCCGAGATAGCGGAGGCCGCTGTCGAGGTTGCCCGGGAACAATTCGACCGCAACGCCAGGGTGGCATTCCTCAGCTACTCGGACTTCGGGTCCGCGTTGGGCGACGAACCTGCACGTATGCGGCGGGCGGTCGAGATCTTTCGGCAACGGAATCCCGACGTCCCGGCGGACGGTGAGATGCAGGCGGACACTGCGGTTGTGGGACCGCTCCTCCAAAGCCGTCGCCCGCATGGTCCGCTGGATCGAGCCGCCAACGTGCTGGTATTCCCAACCCTGACCGCCGGCAATGCGGCCTACAAGCTTCTCAACAAGCTGGGCGACGCCGACGTCATCGGTCCCATCCTGTCGGGTTTGGCGAGGTCGGTCCACGTGCTGCAACGCGACGCCGAGGTGGGCGACGTCGTCAACCTCACCGCGATCGCAGTGAACGACGCGCAGCGAAAGGTCGTTTCCTGACCTCGGGCGGGGTCGACAGGGCAAGGCGAGTGTGATCGAAGTATCCCCGAACCCGATCGATGTCGATGCGGAGCGCTCGAGGCGTTTCCTCGTGACGCGCCCGTTCGGCTACGGCGCGGGGGCGACGCTGGTCGTGGCGCTCGGGTTCGTCTGGGCATCCGGGCGCTTGTTCTGGCTCGCGGGCGGCATGGTTCTGATGGCCCTCAGCAGCGTGCTCGGGCGGGGCGGACAGACCTCGCGAGTCGCTGTGCTGTTGGCAGCCGATGTTGCGTGGACAGGCGTCGTTATCGCAGCGCTTGGTGTCAACCCACTCGCCGCCACGCTGCTGTTCGCCGGCCACGCCGTCACCGGGTATCTCATCCTGCCCAGGCGTTGGGCCCGCTCGATCATTGCTTTCATCGCCCTCGTGATCGGGACGCTCCTTGCAGGTCGGTTCGCCCCTCCACCGGAGCTCACCGAGGTCAGGGTGCTCTGGACCGAGATCGTCATGGCAGTGTTCGGGATGGCAGCGATCGTGACGGATCTCGAGTTGATCGTCAGTGCGATCCGTCATGCAGCTCGGCAGCGTGACGCCGACCTCGAGCGGGCCACGAAGGTCTCGGAACAACGCGCCTCGGCTCTGAGGAGCGTGAGTCACGATGTCCGAACCCCGCTCACGAGCATCGGCGGGTTCGCCCACTTCTTGTCCGAACCGGAGATCTCCGACGAGGACCGAGTTGAGTTCGCTCATCGGATATCGACCGAAGCGGCTCATCTCACGCATCTGGTCGACGACCTGCTGGCAGCAGCCCGTCTCGAGGCCGGTCAGTTGGCGCTGCAGCTTCGGCCGGTCGATGTCCTGCACAGCACCAAGCAGGTCGTCGAGGTGTTTCGGCCGCGTGGACTCGACGTCGATGTCGACATCGATCCCGAACATGTCGCACATGCCGACTCGGCACGACTGGAGCAGATTCTGAGGAATCTGCTCTCGAACGCGGAGAAGTACGGCGGGTCGGTCGCTCGCATCACGTCCCGGGTGCAGGGTCGCGAGCTTGTACTGTCGGTGTGCGACGGCGGACCCGGTGTCCCCGAGCACGAGCGCGAAATCATCTTCCAGGATTTCACACAGAGCGGTCTAGCCTCACACCTCACGGGCACCGGCCTCGGCCTGGGGATCTCGCGCCGGCTCGCCCATGCTATGGGAGGCGACTTGCGATGCGTCGCCGCCGATGCAGGCGCGTGCTTCGAGCTCATGCTCCCGGCGCACGCCTAGTCCGCAACACGCTCGGGTGTGAGCTTCGGAGTTGAGCGCCGTCCACCTGAGCGCGTCGAGGAGCCGAACCAACTGGGCCTGTGACAACCAGGTCTGGTGGCCCATGTTCGAGGTAGGGGACTGGCCGCTCATTCGCAATGCATCAGGCTGTCGAGGATCGCGGCCGAGCATCTGTCGTCGCGCAAGATCGGTGTAGATTCCAAGAGGTTGGCCCCCCCGTGGCCTTCCAGGCGGTTGCCGTTGTGGTTCTCGTCGCAGCGATCGCGGGGACGCTGATCGAGCGAGGTCCGATATCGTTCGTGTTTGCCGGAGTAGCCGTTCCCGTGGCCTGGCGTCTGCTGGGCTTGCGTGTGTCCCTCGACGGCGGGGAGTTGGTCGTCCGTGACATCCTGAGGACCAAGAGGTTCCCTTTGAACCAGATCGATATCCGTGCGCGGGTTGTCGATCCTCGACGGGAGATGTACTCGGCCGGTGACCCCGCCGCGTACCCGGACATCCCAACCGCGTCGGACGACAACACCGTCCAGACCGCAAAATGGTATGAGCTGGTACACGGGCAGGACCGCCACTCCATAGATGCTCTGATGGCTCGCTCGCCTGCGAACCACGAGCATCTGGCCTGGCAGCTCCGCCAAGAGATTCTCGCTGCCCGAGGAACCCGGCCCGACAACGGCTCCGGCATCGGCTCCTAGTCCGACGAGGACTGCCATGACAGTTCCAGGCGATGTACCCGCCGCTCAGGTCTTTTCGATAATTGAAGAGCCGACCGCCCGCATGGGTCCGATCAGGACCTTGGTCCTCGAGGTGATGGCACCATTCGGTGGCCAGATGATTCCCAGCGGCATACCCGACCGTCGTCGAGAAGGCCACGGGCAAGCGAGTGAAGGGCTCTCCTGCGGCATCGACGGTCATGGTCGAGAACATGCAGAACGATCTGCAGACCATGTCGGCCGCCGAGTTTCGGGCCCAATACCTCGACCTCTGGCCGGGTAGGTCCCCAGAGATCACGGCCCAACAGCCGGGTCCAGGCGCTGGCTGAGATTCCCCGACATGACGGGGTTGGCGGAGGCGGACGGGAATCGAACCCGCCGGGGGCGTTTCGGCCCCCCAACGGTTTTGAAGACCGCGGAGCCCACCAGGCGCTCGGACGCCTCCGCAGGAGAATGTAGCACTCGGCCTCTCACTCGGATCGTGGTCGACCATCGTCGGTGAACTGCGGGTGATACCGGGGACCGAGCTAACCTGCCGGGCGTGGCCGATCAGGATTTTGCTGGGCTGCTCCGTCAGAGCCGAGAACGGCTCGGTCTCACCGCATCCCGGGTTGCCGAGCTAATCGGTCGCGCCCCGGGCACCGTGAGGGCTTGGGAGAAGGGTACGTCGCGACCATCCGACGCAGCCGTTGTCTCCTCGCTCGCTGCCGTGCTCGGGATCGACGAAGGGGCGCTGTTCGAGGCTGCTGGTCTCGAGCCGCCGGTGCCCCAGTCTCGCCAGACGGTGCGGCAGGCCTTGTCTTCGATCGCCCCCGACGCCAGGAGAGAAGAGAGGGATTCCGCTCCGGAGCGCACCGCAGTGTCGAGGGAACCATCTGGGACGACCACGACGTTTGATTCGAGCCAGGTCGAAGAGGACGAGGAGAACGAAGTGGTGGAGCCGGCAGTCATGGCCCGCGAGGGCCGAGAGCGGCACATGGCGCCGCGAATCGGCTTTGCCGACCGTCTGCGGGCGGCGACCGTACGCCGACCGCGTCCTGCGTCCGCACCGAGCACCTTGCCCCCGGTTCCTCGTGCTCCCTCCTACATGGAGGATCCCACGGAGCGATGGTCCTATCGCTTGCGTTCGATCTACACCGCCGTCGGCGTGGTGTTGTTGTTCATCGCTCTGGGATGGGCTGCTTCGAACCTGTTCGACTCACTTGGTGAAGTGTGGGAGATCCTCACGGCCAACCTCTGAGCGTCGTCCTCCATCCGCGCCACCCTCGAGGTGTCGCCGAGGCCTTCCGGGCGTCCAACGCCATCCACCTCGTCGAGCCGGAAGATGCGGACGTAGTCGATGTGCTCCACGACGCCCCGATCCTGGTCACCTACGTGTGGCGGCCCGACTTTCTCGGGCCGCGGCTCCGATGGGTGCAATCGGTCTCGGCAGGGGTCGACCAGTTCCCCCTCGATGACCTTCGAGCTGCCGGCGTCGTGCTCACGTCGGCGAGTGGGGTTCACGGACCGCAGGTTGCCGAACATGCGTTCGCGTTGTTGTTGTCCTTGACCCGGGCAGTCGGCGTGTCCATACGCGATGCCGGCGATCACATCTGGCGGCCCCGTACCGGCGCCGAGATCGCAGGTTCGACCATGGCGATCCTCGGACTCGGCGCCATCGGCGAAGAGATCGCCCGACGGGCGGTTGCCTGGGACATGCGAGTCATCGGCACGAAGGCCGATCCCAACTCGTATAGCGGGGTCGCCGAGCGTGTGATGCCACCGTCCGCCACGGTGGATGTCTGCCGGGAGGCCGACGTCGTGGTCTGCGTCCTGCCCGACAACGAGTCCACCCGCGGCATCATCGGTGCCGAAGCGCTCGCTGCCCTCGGAGATGGGTGGCTGATCAATGTGGGACGCGGAACCGCCGTCGACGAAGACGCCCTCGTCGCTGCCCTCGATCGAGGTCGGCTGCGCGGCGCCGGCCTCGACGTGTTCACCACCGAGCCGCTGCGAGATGAGTCACCCCTGTGGGCGCATCCGCGGGTGGTGCTCACACCGCACATCGCCGGGCTGTCGCCGAAGTACGGCGAGCGCCTGGTTCAGGTCTTCGAGCAGAATCTCCCTGCGTTCACCGGTGAACGTCCATGGACCGGGCGGGTTGTGTGATGGACGAGAACCAGAAGGCGGTCGATCTGCGTATGGACCACAGAGATGTCGGATCAGCGGCTTCTACGCCGATTCCGGTCGGGTGATCCCGACGCCGTGGCGCAGCTGTACCAGCGGTACGGCAAGGCTGTCTTCACGGTGGCGTACCGATCGCTCGGCGACCGGAGCCTGGCGGAAGAGGTCGTTCAACAGACGTTCGTGCAGGCTTGGAGGGCGTCGAGCCGGTTCGACGACACGAAGGACCCTGCACCGTGGCTCTATGCCATCGCTCGGCGAGCAGCCGTCGACGCATATCGGCGCGAACGCCGGCACCGGCTGGACCGTGAACAGGAGACGGAGATGGTGGCACTTCCCCCTTCGTTCGAAGGGTTGTGGGAGGCCTGGGAGGTCAGATCGGCTTTGGACAAGCTCAGCGAGGACGAACGGAGCGTGATCGAGGCCACGCACTATCGCGGCTACACCCATGAGGAAGCGGCCGACGAGTTGGGTGTTCCCATCGGGACGATCAAGTCGCGTTCGCATCGCGCCCACAAACGACTGGCGGCGTTGTTGGCGCATCTCAGGGAGGCCTCGGCATGACCTGCGACGACGTGCAAGCGCAATATCTGGCCGGCGATCGATCACCGCTTCTCGGTTCGCACTTTGCCGGATGTCCGACCTGTCGTATCGAACGACCGGGCCTCGACGCCCTGCGCCGTGCCCTCTCCGATTCGATCACCTGGGAGATCCCGAGTCCCGAACTCGAGCGCCTCGTCGTCGATGAGGTTGCTCGACAGAAGATGCCCAGTGTGCCCGCAAGGTCGAGACGATGGCCGACGGCGGTGGCGTCGCTCGCAGCCGCCATCGTTGTGGTCGTGGCGATTGCATCGTTCGTGCTGCGCCAACCGGATTGGTCCACGGAGTTGGTGGCCTCGGATGTCACTCCGCTGGCGACGGCTTCGGTTGCCGGGTGGCTCACGGACGAAGGAACGCGAATGCGGTTCGACATCGCCGGACTGCTGGCGGCCGGTCCCGATGAGTACTACGAGATCTGGCTGACCGCACCCGATGGCACCCACGTGTCGGCAGGGTCTTTCCGCCAGAACGGAGTCGTCGAGGCGTCGATCGGAGTTGCGAGATCGGACTACCCGCGTGTGTGGATCACGCTCGAAAAGACCGACGACGACCTCGGCCCGTCGGGCGTGACGGTGCTGGACGATCCCGATGCCTGAGTTCCTCCGAGGTCTGCGGTAGCCGTCCCGGACTCGGTTTCTCAACCCATCAAGCTGCGCACGAGGAGTGCGAGCGAAGCTGCCATCGAGAGCACCAGGATGCCGGCTCGGAAGCGGCGACCGTCTATGTGTCCTCTCAGCCTTGAACTGGCGACGAACCCGACCACCATCGGAACGGCGAGGATTGCCGCTACCCGATAGTCGTTGGACACCACGGCGCCCGCGAGGTGGAGCACAGTGAGGTTGACGACCAGTCCCACGGCGATCGCTGCTGCAACGGTGGAGCGAGCGGTTTCTGTGTCTGCTCCCCGGTAGAGCAGCGCAAGCGGTGGTCCGCCGATGCCCGATGTCGTGCCGGAGAACCCCGCCGTCAGACCTGCCCCCAGGCGGGTTCTGGTGTTGATGGGGATGCGGCGGTCGGACCGGCTCGCGACGACGGCCGCAAGCACGACGACGCCGATCACGATTCCGATCGTCTGCTCCGAGACCTGGGTCAGCACCCAGGCGCCGGCGATGGCGCCGGGCACCCGGCCGGTGGTCATCCAACCGATCCCCGCTGTGTCGACTTTGGAGTGCTCTCTCCCCGCCGTGGCAAGGGCGAGCGGGAGCGACAGGAGCAGTTGGGGGATCGGGGTCAAGGAAGGGTCGATGAGGGTGAGGATCGGGACGGACACAACACCGAGACCAAAACCGATCGTCCCCTGCACGATGGAGGCGAACACCGTCACTGCCACTGCGAGAATCCATTGGGCGGGGTTCAGCATCCGGCGCACGGTACAGAGGTGCACGGGTGTCCCGGTCTTGTCCGAACTGTCCGCCGATCCGGGTCGCCCCAAAAAGGAGAGCGCCCCGCCGAAGCGGGGCGCTCGAAGCCTTCGAGAGGGTTACGACACGTCACGATGACGCGCGCTCCGGTGGGACCAATTCCAGAGATCTCGTAGGTCGGTGGTCCGAGTTGGAGTCGCTACCTGGCTCCCCTTTGGGAGGAGTAGCGCCTCGCACGGCTAAGCGCTACTCAGCGCTCGGCCACCTCCAGAGTCCCGTAAGAACTATGCAACTAGGACCACCTCCTTTCTCTGGTGAGGAGATTGTGCCACGACTCGCACGCAATCGGAAGGGATTTCGCGACGTAGGTCCTGCGCGGGTGCGAATCTCGAGGTCCGAGGCGCGAAGGGTCGGATGGCGACAGACCGTTTGGACGCTGCGACCTGCACCCCCCTCTCGAGACGTCGATCCGCTCTGAACGCAGTGCACGTATGATCCCGTCCATGGGTTTTCGCACCGATCAGATACACGCAGGCGTAGAGCCGGACCCGGCCACCGGGGCAATCCTCACTCCGATCCACCAGTCGACGACATTCGTACAGGACTCGGTCGACGACTACATGGGCAAGGGTTTCTCGTACACCCGGGCGGGCAACCCGACGGTTGCCGCCTTCGAACGCCGCATGGCGGCTCTGGAGCGAGGTACGAATGCCACCGCGTACGGGAGCGGCATGGCGGCGACCGTCTCGGTGATGATGGCTCTCCTGAGTGGTGGTGACCACGCCGTGGTCTCCGACGTCGTCTATGGCGGCACCCACCGTTTCGCAACGCAGGTCCTGTCGAGGTACGGCGTCGACTTTTCCTTCGTGGACACCTCGGATCCGTTGGAGGTGAGTCGTGCCATCCGGCCCGAGACGAAACTCGTGTTCACCGAAACCCCGGCGAACCCGACGTTGAAGCTCACCGACCTGGCCGCGGTCTCGAAGATCACAAGGACCGCCGATGTCGTCCACGCCGTGGACAACACGTTCCTCAGCCCGTACTACCAGCGACCGTTGGAACTGGGAGCCGATGTGGTCCTGCACGCGACGACGAAGTACCTCGACGGGCACAACGCGACCCTCGGTGGTGCGGTCGTCACCGCCGACGATGAGCTCGATGCCCGCTTCCGTTTCATCATGAAGTCGATGGGACTGATCATGTCCCCACAGGTCGCCTGGTTGACGCTGCAGGGGTCGAAGACGCTCTCTGAGCGAATGGACCGGCAGTCAGCCAACGCCATGGAGATCGCTCGTTTCCTCGAGAGGCATCCCAGAGTCGAGCAGGTGGGTTATCCGGGTCTCGAATCCTTCCCGCAACACGAACTCGCCAAGACCCAGGCCAGCGGCTTCGGTGCGATGGTCTGGTTCGAGGTGATCGGTGGTGTCGACGCCGGCAAACGCCTCATGGACGCGGTCGAGTTGTGGGCGCTCGCCGAGAACCTCGGTTCGGTGGAGTCGCTCATCACTCACCCGGTCACGATGACCCACGGCGACGTCCCCCGAGAAGCTCGCCTCGCCGCCGGTATCACCGACGGCCTGGTGCGCCTCTCGGTCGGGATGGAAGACGTCGAGGACCTGATCGACGCCCTCGATCGAGCCCTGGCGAAGGTGTGAGGTCGGCGGGCTCCGCCCGCCTCCTGTACTCGCTCGTGGACTGGCGCCCACTCACTGTATGCGGGCCGTTCGCTTCGCTCCGACCCTGTAAACGCACGCCTGAGGCGTGCTGTATGCGCCTCGCTCCGCTCGGCTTGACCAGAACGGAAACTGCGTTCCGGGTCAGGGAGCCAAAGGCGACCGAATACGGGCAGCGGCAGCTGCCCGCATACAGCCGGCGAGCGCAGCGATGCGGGCGTGTACTGAGTACGTGATCGGGCGAAGCCGGATCACTCCGCGTCGAGGACCGATTGGAAGCCGTTCTCGCGCATCCAGTCGTCGTTGAAGATCTTCTCGAGGTAGCCGCGGCCCGAGTCCGGGAGGATCACCACCACGAGCTTTGATGGGTCTTCGCGTGCCACCTGGATGGCGGCGTGAGCGGCCATCCCACAGGAACCGCCGACAAGCAGACCTTCGACTCGAGCGAGCTTCCGAGTCATGGCGAAGGACTCGGCGTCCGTGACCTTGATGAACCGGTCGATGAGATCGAGGTCGACGGTGTCGGGATAGAAGTCCTCACCGACGCCCTCGACCTTGTATTGGTGTATCTCGTCGTCCGGTCCTGCCGAATAGATCGAGCCCTCGGGGTCTGCGCCGACGATCTCGATGGCCGAGTTGCGGGCCTTCAGATAGCGCGCCGATCCGGTGATCGTGCCTCCTGTCCCGACACCGGCAACCAATACATCGATCTCGCCATCCGTCTGGTTCCACAGTTCCGGGCCCGTCGTGGCCTCGTGAGCAGCGGGGTTGGCAGGGTTCGAATACTGGTTCGGGTTGAACCCACCTTCGATTTCGTTCGTCAGGCGGCGGGCAACGCCGTAGTACGAGTCGTCATCCTCAGGCAGCAACTCGGTGGGCGTGACGACCACCTCGACGCCATACGCCTTGAGTTGATCGATCTTGGCCATCGAGACCTTGTCGGGCACCGTGCAGATCACGCGGTACCCGCGGACGGCTCCCACGAGGGCGAGCCCCACGCCAGTGTTCCCTGACGTCGGCTCGATGATCGTTCCACCAGGTCCGAGCGATCCGTCGCGTTCTGCGGCGTCGATCATCGCAACGGCGATCCTCTCCTTGACCGAGCCGCCAGGATTTGTGTATTCGACCTTGGCGACCAGGTTCCCCGGCTCGTGCAGCCGGGACAGGCGGATCAGCGGTGTGTTGCCGATGGCGGCGAGGACGTCGTCGTAGATCTGCATTGAGCCCGATGGGTGGAGGACGTGGTTCACGTGAGCCTACCCCGGGTAGGGTCCGAGGCATGGATCGAACTGACAGCGGTCTCGTCGTCGTGGCCAACCGACTGCCGGTGGCATGGGACGACGAGGAGGAGAAGTGGATGCCGAGCCCCGGTGGGTTGGTCTCGGCTTTGACGCCGATTCTGAGGGCACGGCATGGGACCTGGGTCGGCTGGTCGGGCATCCCCGACCGTCATGACGAGCCCTTCGATCTCGAAGGGATACGGCAGTTGCCCATCGACCTGTCCGAAGAAGAGGTTGCGGCGTACTACGAGGGATTCTGCAACGGGACCGTGTGGCCGTTGTATCACGACGCCATCCGGCCGGTGGAGATGCATCGTCACTGGTGGCGGCCGTACGTGGCGGTGAACCGGAAGTTCTCAGATGCCGTACTCGGGACCACCGCTCCCCACGAGCCGGTGTGGATCCACGACTACCAGCTGCAGCTCGTCCCGCAGATGGTGCGTGAGCGAACGCCGGAACGGCGAATCGGATTCTTCCTCCACATTCCATTCCCGCCGCTCGAGATCTTCGGTCGTCTGCCGTGGAGGAGCCAGGTGATCACAGGGCTGCTCGGTGCCGACGTGATCGGGTTTCACACGCGGCAGAGCGCTCTCAACTTCGCTCGCGCCGCCCGGCAATACGGCGGCGCTTCGGGGCCTGCCGAGGCGCTGGCAGTGGGTGGTCGGACGGTCACCGCCGAGTCCGTGCCGATCTCCATCGACACCGCGGAGTTCAATCATCTGGCGCGATCCCCCGAGGTGGTCGAGGCAGCCCATCGTCTTCGCTCGGAGCTCGGTGGCCCGCGGACATTGATGCTCGGGGTCGACCGACTCGATTACACCAAGGGGATCGACCTGCGGTTGAGGTCCTTCCAGACCCTGCTCGAGAACCGGCCCGACCTCCACGGCGAGGTGACGTTCGTACAGGTGGCCGTTCCGTCCCGGGAGGGGGTCGGGGAGTACCAGATCATTCGCGAGCGGATCGAACAACTCGTTGGACACATCAACGGTGCATATGGTCGCCCTGATTGGGTCCCCGTCCACTATCTCCATCGAAGCTTGCCCCGGGAGGAACTGCTGGCGTTCTACCGGGCGGCGGACGTCATGCTGATCACCCCGCTGCGAGACGGTATGAATCTCGTTGCCAAGGAGTACATCGCCACCCGGAGCGACAGCACCGGCGTCCTGGTGCTGTCGGAGTTCGCGGGCGCCGCCGAACAGCTCGATCGAGCGCTCCTCGCCAATCCGTACGACCTCGACGGTCTCGCCGCCATCATCGAGCGGGCGATCGAGTTGCCGATCGACGAGCAACGCGAGCGCATGCGGGCGCTTCGCCGGATCGTCACCCGTTGGGACGTCTACGAATGGGCTGAACAGTGTCTGGCGGCGATCGTCGGCTGACGGTGACGTGACGTCTCCCTGAGTTCGGTCGCCTGTTGTACGCATCTGTACATAGCCGTACAATTCAGGTATGTCCACGATGACCGTCAGCCAAGCGAGGGCAGCCCTTCCCGAGATTCTCGACCGGGTCCTGGCCGGTGAGGAAGTGACCATCACGCGCCACGGGAGGGCCGTGGCGGTCGTCGTCCGGCCCGACACGATGCGGGTGCGACGTGCGGACCAGGCGATTGCCGACGCAGAAGGAATTCACGATCTGCTCGAGCGAGGCCGGAGCACTCGCCTCGGCGAGTCCCCGGGTATTTCCGCCCACAGGGCCGACCAGCTCGTCGCCGACATCGCTCAGGCTCGCGCCGCTCGCTGATTGCCCGGCCGATGGACGCCTTCGACGCCGATGTCCTGATCTACGCAGCGGTGCCCGACCACTCGCTGGGCAATCGGGTACGTGCGCTGTTCCCGAATGCGCCGATGGCGGCGACCGGGTCGGCCGCTGGACTGGGGTCGGTGCTCTTGATCCCGGAGCTGCTGACCAAACCGATGCGTGATGGTGTCGAGTCGGAGATCGAAGCGCTTGTGGGGTTGTTGGCCCGGCTGGAGCTTCGGCCCGTCGACGAGGCGACCTCAGGCCTTGCCGCGGTCCTCGGCGCCAGGTACGGGTTGCGTGCCATCGACGCGGTTCATCTCGCCACCGGCGTGTCCGCTGGTGCCGACCGATTCATCACCAATAATTCGTCCGAGCTTCCCCGGCACATCGAGGAGATCGCCGTCACCTACCCGAGCGACCTTCCCGAGCCCTGACCGGGCCACTCCCGGCGACATGGGCAGGTTCTATCGTTGTTCGTTCGTCTAGGCCAAGATCAGCGAAGGCTCCCAACCGATGTGGTCCTGGGCCCGATCACCGACCATGTTGATGTGTCGTGGTCGGCCGGCGTTGAGCGGTGTCGGCACCGCCATGATGCATCCCGGGTCGAGTTCCAGGGCGCGGACGATGCGGTGGGCGATGTCGTATCGGCTCAGGTGTTCTGGCCCCGGGAGCTGCCAGATGCCGAAACGTTGCTCGGAACCGAGCATCGTGATCCTCCAGAGCGCCTGTGCGATGTCATGGGCCATGGCAGGCTGGCGGATCTCGTCGGAGTACCACCGGGTGGGCTCCTGTCGGACGGCTCCCTCCCTGATTCGCTCGACGCCGCGATCCTCGGGGTCGAGCGAAACGACCAATGGGAGCCGTACCAGCGTCCACCAACGCGATCCGCGCACGATGATGTCTTCGGCCGTGGCCTTCCACCGTCCGTAGTCCCACACAGGATCGGGTTGTGCGTTCTCTCCACTCGGTCGACCGTCGCCCGAGAAGACCGCATCGGTTGAGATGTACACGACATCGGCGCCAATGGCCGAAGCAGCATGCACGACGTTCGCCGTGGCGTCGACGATCGACTCGACGTCCAAAGCCATCGCGGCGTGGATCACGACCGAGGGCCTGGTAGCTGCCAAGCCCGCATCAACGGCTGCCTTGTCACGCAGGTCGGCATTCAACGATGAGCCTTCGACGGGACTCCGGTGGGTCCACGAGATCATCTCCACCTCGGGTGGAACCAGCCTCCGTAGCCACGTTCCCACCAGACCCGAAGCGCCCGTCAACACGACACGATGCGACACACGCAAGACGATAGGTGCCACTCCATGAGCAGCAGGGCACCGCCATGTGCCGAGCACGACCTCGACACCCGTCGACATCCGCTGCCGAACTCACGCCTCCCTGGGTGCGATCGGAGCCGGCCGGTGGCGGGTCGGCGGACGGCGAGTCGTGCGGTAGCCTCTGCCGCATGCAGCTTCGAAGGTGGGCGTGGGTCACGCTCTGCTGGAATGTCGTGGTCGTACTGGGCGGAGCGCTCGTCCGGTCGACGGGGTCGGGTGCCGGGTGCGGCCGTTCCTGGCCCACGTGTCAAGGCACTGTCGTTCCCGAGCTCCGAGGGGCAACCGCCATCGAGTTCGGCCACCGCGTTGTGAGCGGCGTCGCGTTGATCATGGTGGCCGTGCTCGTGGTGCGGGTGTTCCGAGGACTGCCGAAGGGACACCCTGCTCGCTTCGGGGCCGCACTCTCCGGTATTGCGATCGTGGTGGAGTCACTGATCGGGGCGATGATCGTCTTCTACGAATGGGTGGCCGACGATGCATCCGTTGCGAGAGCGATCTCGGTGCCGCTGCACCTCGTGAACACCTTCTTTCTGCTCGCCGTGCTCACCCTGACCGTGTTCTGGCTTCATGGTCACGGTCGACTGCGACCGAACGGCCGCAGACCGGCGCTCTACGGAATCGGTGCGGGGATGGTCCTCATCGCCGCCACCGGCGGGATCACCGCTCTCGCCGATACCTTGTTCCCGAAGGAGGGATTCACCATCGGCGGGGTCTTCTCGTTCACGACCAGTGAGCACTTCCTGACGAACCTGAGAGTGGTGCATCCGATCGTGGCCATCCTGGTGGGTGTGGTCGCCGCCGTGTGGGCCAGGCGCCGTGGGTGGACGGTCGCGCACGGGGGAGCGAACGCCTCCCGTGTCGTGGTGGCGGTGGTGGTGGTTCAGATCGCAGTCGGCTTCCTCAACGTCGTGCTCCTGACGCCCACCTGGATGACCCTCATCCACCTGCTGCTTGCGGACCTCTTGTGGATCGCCTGGGTTTGGCTGACGGCGGCCTCCCTCCAGCCGGAACCGGCCTTTGCCCCGCCGGTGGCGCCGGGCGAGTCTGTCACGGTGGCGTGAAAGCCTGCGATGACATTGGAAACCGGTGTGATCCTGGGAATGGGGCCGACTGTCGCGTCGTTGTAGGACACTCCTACACTCATGTGACCTCATGACCATCTCGTATCAAGAGCTCGTTCGGCAGGCCAAGGCCGCCATCAACGAGATCGACCCGATCGACCTGGCAGATCGGGTTTTGAATGGCGCGGTCGTGATCGACGTGCGCGAGCCAGACGAGGTGTCTCAGGGAATCGTCGCCGGCGCGACCCCGATCACCAGGGGTGTCCTCGAGTCGAACATCGGAACGCGAGTTCCCGATCCCGACACGGAGGTCGTGCTCTACTGCGCGGTCGGAGCCCGTTCGGCGCTCGCCGCCAAGGCGCTCATCGACATGGGGTACACGAGGGTCTCGTCTATGGCGGGCGGGTTCGGCCGTTGGAAGGCCGAGGGCCGGCCGTGGATCGTGCCGACCATGCTCTCGAGCGAGCAACGCTCCCGTTACTCACGTCACATTCTGCTCCCGGAGGTCGGCGAGACGGGACAGGCGAAGCTCCTGGAGTCGAAGGTGCTGCTCGTCGGCGCCGGGGGCCTGGGCTCCCCGGCCGCCATGTACCTCGCGGCTGCCGGTGTCGGCACACTCGGCATCGTCGACTTCGACGACGTCGACGTGTCGAATCTCCAGCGTCAGATTCTTCATACCGTCGACCGGGTCGGGACCCCGAAGGTCGAGTCGGCGGAGAAGACGATCAAAGGGATCAACCCCGATGTTCGAGTGATCGCCTACCGGGAGCGGCTCCAAGCAGACAACGTCATGGATCTGCTCGCGGGGTACGACGTGATCGTCGACGGTGGGGACAACTTCCCCACTCGCTACCTCGTCAACGACGCGTCGTTGCATCTGGGGATCCCGGTGGTGCATGGTGCGATCTTTCGCTTCGAGGGACAAGCCAGCGTGTTCGCCCCCTACCAAGGCCCGTGCTACCGGTGCTTGTTCCCGCAACCGCCTCCTCCTGAGCTGGCGCCGTCGTGTGCCGAGGCGGGAGTTCTAGGTGTTCTCCCGGGTGTGATCGGGACGATCGAGGCGATGGAAACGATCAAGCTTCTCCTTGGAATCGGCGAACCACTCATCGGTCGACTCCTCACATACGACGCCCTCGATCAGGAATTCCGGACCCTCAGCATCCGTCGGAACGAGTCCTGTTCGGCGTGTTCCGATGAGGACATGCCGCCGGTGATCGTCGAGTACGACAACCTGTGTACGCCGGCCGGGTCCGTCGCACGGGTCAGCTGACCCGACGTCCCGGCCTCCTTCGACCCTCACCCGCCTCACCCAGGAGTTCTCGACATGTCCGATCTAGCGCACGACGCCGCCACACCGATGGTCGACGTCAACGTTCCCAGGTTCAACCAGGGGGTGGTGGCTGCGGTCACCGCTCTCGCTTTCGTGATCCAGTACCCGCCAGTCGTGGAGCTGATGGCGGCCATTCTGCTGGTGTCGGCATTCGGTCCAACCTCGGCGGCTCCTCTCACCCAGCTGTACGTGCGGGCCATCCGCCCGCGTGTGCAGCGCCGTGGCCCCACCGAGTTCGAACCAGCCGCCCCGCCCCGCTTCGCTCAGCGCATCGGGTCGGGCTTCCTGCTCGGTGCTTCCCTGGCATTCGTTGTGGGGGCGAGCGCGGTGGGATGGGCGTTGACGCTGATCGTGACCGCCCTGGCCGCTCTCGCCGCCGCCACCCGGATATGCGTGGGATGCATCCTCTACGAGCGGGTGGTGGCGACGTGACCACCCGGATCGTCGTCCTGTTGGCGGTGCTCGGTCTGGCCTTCGCTCTCGTGTGGTTCTCCGAGCGGTGGCGTGGCCGGGCTCGCATCGGGTTGGAACCGGGACTCATGCTGGTGACGGCGCACGGGTGTTCGATGTGCGGGCCCGCAGAACGCGCTCTCGCCGGCGCCGGGCTCTCGTTTCGGAGTGTGGACGCCTCGGAGGTTCGACACCTCGGTGTGAGATCGGTTCCCACGCTGTTCGTGGTCGACGAGTGGGGCGAGGTGGTGCTTCGCCGGAGTGGCCGCGCGGCGGTCGTGTCTCCGGCAGAATTGGCGGTGTGGAGCTGATTCTTCCGGCGGAAGCGCACGAGGCCATCGTGCGCCACGTGATCACGGAGTTGCCTCTCGAGGGGTGCGGACTGCTCGCAGGCCCGGCACCGGGTGACGTTCGCATGGTGTATCCGCTCGACAACGTGCGTCGGTCCCGAACATCGTTCACAGTGGAGCCCGCCGGTCACTTCCGGTCGCTCCAGCATGCGGAGGGCCTCGGGTGGGAGCTCGTCGGGGTGTTCCACTCCCACCCGGCGTCGACGGCGGAACCGTCACCCACCGACGTCCGGCTGGCCTACGAGCGGGATTGGGCTCACGTCATCGTCGGGCTCTCGAACCCGTCGAACCCCGAGCTGCGCGCCTTCCACATCACCGGCGGCGTGGTGTCGGAGCTCGAGATCAGGCGCCCGTGACCGCAAATTGCGTGAGAAACATGCGCTCAGCACACGTTTCTTACGCAATTTCGAGTGGTGGTGGTACGTAGAGTGGGCGCCGTCATGAGCGATGTGAGACTTCTCGGAGGAATCGAGGCCGGCGGCACCAAGTTCGTATGTGTCATCGGAACCGGCCCGGACGACATACGTCATCGGGTTCGGATCGACACGACGACACCGGACGAGACGATCGGGGCGACGATCGAGTTCTTCCAACAGGTCGATCGGGTGGAAGCCATCGGGATCGCCAGCTTCGGGCCGGTCGAGCTCCGCCGGGCGAGCCCCATGTACGGGTACATCACGACGACCCCCAAACCCGGGTGGGACAATGCCGATCTTGCCGGCAGGGTCGAGCGAGCATTGGGTGTCCCGGTCGCGTTCGAGACCGATGTGACGGGAGCGGCGCTGGGGGAGTGGCGATGGGGTGCCGGCCGTGGCTATCGCACGATCATCTACATCACCGTTGGCACCGGCATCGGCGGAGGCCTGCTCATCGATGGCAAGGCGACACCTGGGCTCGTTCATCCGGAGATGGGCCACGTCCTGGTGGAACGTCAGCCCGGCGACGACTTCCCTGGGAACTGTCCGTACCACGGCGACTGCCTGGAGGGCATGGCAGCCGGTCCCGCCATCGAACAGCGCTGGGGACGTCGGGGCGAGGACCTCGGTGAGCTCCAGGGCCCGGCGATTGCGCTGGAAGCCGCCTACCTCGCCTCCGGATTCCGGAACATGGTATACACCGTGGCGCCAGAGCGCATCATTCTCGGTGGTGGTGTCGGTTCGATGCCCGGACTCGTGGCTCAGGTCCAGCAGCGGCTGCTCGACACCCTGAACGACTACGCCGTGCTTCCCGAGCACCGTGAGGCGTTCGTCGTACCTCCCGGGCTCGGCCCCAACTCTGGCGCAGCCGGCGCACTGGCTCTTGCCGAGACTGCCCTGAAATGAAACCACGCATCCGGGACTCAGCGCAGTGGCTGGAGCGTCAGTTGGGCGAACCGCCCCATACTCGTCGCTCCGTATCGGGTGAGCCTGTGATGCACGACGGCGTTCTCGAGACTGGTCTCTGTCACGAAGCTGTCGTGTCCCCAGGTCGACGCACCGCGCAGCGCGTCGCGCAACAAGATTGCACCGATCGTGGTGGATCGGAATGCCGGAAGAACCGCGAAGAGTCCGAGTCGGGGGCCGGTGGGATTTCGCCACACCCTGACCAGTCCGGCCCATGTGCCGGAGTCACGGTGGATCGCTACCAGATACGTCGCCGCGTCGAAGGGTGGTGACTCGGCCAGTTCATCGTCGAACCAGGCCCGGTCACCGCGCCAGCCTTCCATACCCTGGACGAGATTGCGGACGATGTTGTCGAAGGAGAAGAGCCGGTCGGGATCAATGGTCGCCGCGCTCTCCAGGGCGAAGCCGGATGGTGGCTTGGCGCGTTCCAACACGCCCATTACCGGGTCGAAAGGGACCCGGAATCCCTCGCTGACCATGTCGATGCTGAAGCCACTCGTGGTCGACGCCCGCATCAATGCGATGTCGTCGTAGTCGAGGAGCACGCTCACCGGCCGACCGAGATGCGCCACGGCGGCTGTTGCGAGCGGTCCCACCGATCGAGGCACGTCGCCGGCGAGGTCCAGGAACGTTCGCCCGTCGGGCCGTTCCCGTGCGGTGGCGGTCGCGATCACCTCGCCCCGCTCGCCGATGGCGAGCCATCGCAACAGGGTTGCGGCACATCGAGCGTCGCGGGCGCGCTGGTCATCGACTGTGCGTCCGTGGAGACGGGCCACGTCCTCGAACTCTGTCGTGAATCGTCGAACCTGCATCAGAGGGGACCGTAGAACCGTGGCCTTCATCGACACCAGGCAATAAGGTCCACAGTCACGAGTCAGGAGAGCCGTGATGCAGTGGCACCTCCGGCGGGCCAGGCCCGAGGATGCGGGTTGCCTCACCGAGTTGGCGATGGAGGCAAAGGCGTCGTGGGGCTACTCGGCCGAGTTCATGGAGTCGTGCCGCGCCGAGCTGACGATCACCGCACGACGGATCGAAGAGGAAACCATGACCGTGGCGGAGTCGCCCGAGGGTGAGCTCGTCGGGTTCGTGTCCGTGGTGTTCGATGACGACAAGGCCGATCTGGCAGATCTCTTCGTGGTCTCCGGCGCTCAGTCGGCGGGCGTGGGGCGGGCGTTGTGGGACGCCGCCTGTCACACCGCACGTCGGGCGGGATGCTCTCGGCTCACAATCGAGGCCGATCCGAACGCCCTCGGCTGGTACGAGCGTCGGGGAGCGGTTCGCGTCGGTGAGGCGCCATCGGGTTCGATCCCCGGTCGGATGCTGCCGCTGCTCGATATCGCGTTGTAGGCCGGCGCCTTCCGGAGCCCCACCCCTTCGGGTCAGGAGGTGCGACTACAGCAGCCGTTCCATCTCCTCGGGGCTGGTGACCGGGCGTTCGCACACGAAGTCGTGGCACACGAACGCAACTGTGGCGTCTTGGCCGCCACGCTCGGAGAGGAGCGGAATCGGCTCAGAACCGTCGACCGATGCGGCCAGAACCGCCTGCGGCCGGTATCGGCTCCAGAACGCCCGGATGAAGTCATGCGTCGCTGGGCCGACCACGGCGACCTCGGCCGTTCCGCCCAGCTTCGAAGCCAGCACCGCAGCCAGGTGACCGGCGCCCGACGGATACCGTTCCAGGAGCAAGGCACCCGCTTCGATGGTGCCCTCGGCCAGTCGGGCGAGCTCGGCGTCTCCGGTGTAGAGCGACAACCACAACAGTGCCTCCGCCGCCATCGAGTTTCCCGAAGGCAGCGGGTTGTCGAACTGGTCCTTCGGGCGCTTCACGAGCGCTTCGGCGTCATGCGCAGTCGTGAAGAAGCCGCCCGATGGATCGGCATAGAGGCGCGGGATCAGCCGGGTGAGCCGTTCGCCGGCGCGGTACCACTCGCTGCTTCCGGTGACCTGATAGAGAGCGAAGAGCCCGAGCGCCATCGCCGCCTGGTCTTCCAGGAATCCCTCGCTGCTCACCGATCCTTCGGACCAGGATCTGAGAAGCCGTCCATCCGGTCCGCTCATGTTTCCCAGGACGAAGCGCGCACACCGGGCTGCGTCTTCGATCAGGTCCGGCCGGCCCAATGCGGCACCCGCCTCGGCGAGGGCCCTGATCGTGAGGCCGTTCCACGACGCAACGACCTTGTGGTCGAGGCCGGGCCGGACGCGGTGCCGCCGTGCGTCGAACAGCGCTGCTCTGGCGCGATCGACGGCTGCGGCCACCGACTCCACCGTTGCGCCGAACTCCTCTGCGACGTCGGTGATCGTACGGGCGATGTGGAGGATGTTCGAGCCCTCGAAGTTGCCCCGGTCGGTGACGCCAAAGAACCGTCGCGCCATCCGGGCATCGGAGCCGACCACTGCGTCGAACTCCGATCCGGTCCACACATAGAACTTCCCTTCGACACCTTCGGAGTCCGCATCCTCGGCCGAGAAGAACCCACCTCCCGGATGCCTGAGGTCTCGTTTCAAGTAGCTGATGGTCTCGAGAGCGATCGTCCGAAACTGGTCGTTTTCGAATTCTTTCGAAGCCCAGAGATAGAGCCGGACGAGTTGGGCGTTGTCGTAGAGCATCTTCTCGAAGTGCGGGACCATCCACACCGAATCCACCGAATAGCGAGCGAACCCTCCTCCCACCTGGTCGTAGATGCCGCCCCGCGCCATGGCCACGAGCGTCTCGGCCAACATCCGCCCGGCCTCGGGGGCCCAATCCTGTTCGTGGACCCTGAGAAGGAACTCGAGAACGGGCTGCTGCGGGAACTTGGGAGCGCCGCCGAAACCCCCTGAAGCGTGATCGTAGGTGGCTACCAGCTGCCGATACGCGCCCTCGATCGCGTCCTGTTCGGGGCGCTCGCCGGTGGGAAGGCTCCGTCCGATGGCCTCGGTGAGCCGGTCGGCTTGTTCGTGGATGTCCTCGCGTTTCTGATTCCAGGCGTCGTCGATCGCCGTGAGAACCGAGCGGAACGATGGCATACCGCTGTGTGGTTGTGACGGGAAGTAGGTGCCGGCGTAGAAGGGCCGTCCGTCGGGCGTCAGCCACACCGTCATCGGCCAGCCACCGCGGCCGCTGAGCGCCTGCACCGCTTCCATGTAGACCGCGTCCACATCGGGGCGCTCCTCGCGATCGACCTTCACGTTGACGAACAGGCTGTTCATCTGCTCGGCGGTCGCCGGGTCCTCGAACGACTCGTGAGCCATGACATGACACCAGTGGCATGCCGAGTAACCGACGGAGAGCAGAATCGGCACGTCACGCCGGCGCGCCTCGGCGAACGCGTCTTCGCCCCACATGTACCAGTCGACGGGGTTGTCCTGGTGCTGTCTGAGGTAAGGAGACGTCGACCGGGCGAGACGGTTGGGCATCGTGCAACCGTACCCTCCGGGGAGACAAACCCGTCACGCCCGGCGGGTGATCTCCCAGCATGCCACCGCCGCCGCAGCCGCGACGTTCAGGGAGTCGACCCCGCGGTGCATCGGGATCTGGGCGACCACGTCGGCCTGTTCGAGCACCGGCTCGGAAACGCCGTAGCCCTCGTTGCCCATGACCAGCGCAACGGGCCGGAGCGCTGGAACGTCGTGGAGGTCGACGGCCCTCGGAGTCAGTTGTATCGCAACGACGCCGAACCCCGAAGACTTGAGCATGGCGATGGTGGCGACCAGATCCGGCACCCGCGTCCAGGGGAAGGTGAAGGACGCCCCCATCGAAACGCGAGAAGCCCGCCGGTAGAGGGGATCGCAGGAGACCGGATCCAAGACCAATCCATCAACGCCGAGTCCCGCGGCAGTTCGCACCATGGCGCCGAGGTTGGTCGGGTTGACCACGCCGTCCGTCAGGAGCAGCGACTTGGGATCGTCCGCCAGCACCGATTCCAGGGATCGCTGGGGCGGTCGACGGAAACAGGTCATCGCCCAGCGGTGGATGTGCATTCCTACCAGCCTCGGAGCCAGGTCGGCTTCGACGGTGTACACGGGAAAGCCGTCCGGCATCTCGGCTTCGATCGGCTCGGGGCGGTCGGGGTCGCGAAGCATCGCCACCGGCTCCATCCCGGCCTCCAAGGCCCGGCGTATCAAGCGCTCGCCTTCGACGATGCACACAGGCGCCAGCTCGGCGTCGGTCCGCTCGCGGAACATCCGCAGCTGGTGGTCTCTCAGCCCTCGGAACACGCGAATTCGGGGGTCGTCGACGTCGTCGATCGGGATGACGGGCATCGGCGGAGACTAGGCGGCGAGTCTCCCGTCACCTGCGACAGGGAGACGTTCTGAGTGTGCAAAGAGCCCGCCACCCATCCGGTTCGGAGGGGATGAAGCCGGATGAGTGGCGAGCGATCTCGGTAGCCCCCATCCGAAGGCATCCCGTGGACCTGCACCTCTGGCGTCGTCGTTGCCACTGTGGCGAGCCGTACTCCACAAGGTATCGGTTTCGAAACGCTATCGGCGGGCACCATGTAGGTCGATCGACCCATTGCGGTTTCGACGAGTAGTCCACGGACTGTGGATAAGTCTGTGGAATACCTTGGGGAAACGTGGTGTTTCAACTTGAGAACCGCAGGGTTACCGGAAATCGACGAGGGTGAGCCCTTGGGGGGTTCACAAGTGCCCCGCTACCTGTCATAGTGACCCCCCGGGTGAACACCTGTACCCAACTGCGAAGCCGTGAGAAGGCTCTCCGACCCGGAGAGTCTGGTGGGGGCACCCTCACGACCGCAGCAGCCAACATGGAGGTCCGCAAACCGTGACGTCTGCCGAGCCGCGACGCGACTCCCGCGATAAGGAGAAGGTCGCCCGCAAGTCTGTGGTCAGCAAGCTGACCGACGAGCGTGGTCGCCTGACAACCGATCTCGTATCCCAATACCTCACTGCCATCGGTGAGTACGACCTGCTCACTGCCGAGCAGGAGGTCGAGCTCGCCCAGATGATCGAGACCGGCGAGCAGGCAGGCGAGCGGATCGAGCAGGGTTCGTTCAAGGACAAGAAGGAAGAGATCGAGCTGCGCCGCCAAGAGCGCAAGGGCCGGGAAGCGAAGGACGCCTTCCTCACCGCCAACCTGCGCCTGGTGGTGGCCAACGCCCGTCGGTATGCCAATACCTCGGGAATCGACTTCCTCGATCTGATCCAGGAAGGCAACCTTGGACTCATCCGAGCCGTAGAGAAGTTCGACTGGCGCAAAGGCTTCAAGTTCTCCACGTACGCGACGTGGTGGATCCGCCAGGCCATCACCAGGGCGATCGCCGACAAGTCACGTACGGTCCGCATCCCGGTACACCTCCATGACACGCTCGCCGCGGTGCGAGCTGCTCAGGCCAGCCTCAAGGCCGAGCTGGGACGTGATCCCAAGCCCGAGGAAATCGCCGAAGAGGCCGGTGTGACCGTCGACAAGGTCGAGCTTGCGCTCGGCGTGGCCGACACCGTGTCGCTCGAGCAGCCCGTCGGCGAGGATGGCGCCCAGTTGGGTGACTTCATCGAGGACGAAGATGCGGCCGACCCGGTCCAGATCACCGAAGAGATGGACGTCGCCAACTCTCTCAGGAAGTCGATCGACCGGTTGCCCCAGCGCGAAGGTCGAATCCTGGCCCTTCGCTATGGGTTCTACGACGGAGTGCCGCGAACGCTCGAGGAGATCGGCGAGGAGTTCAACCTCACCCGAGAGCGGATTCGTCAACTCGAGAAGCTGGCCTTGTGCAGGCTTCGACACCCATCGTTCGGGATCCGGGAACAAGACCTGATCTGACACGGCGAACCGCCGACCTCCTGGAAGACCCCGTCGTGTCCTGACGGGGTCTTCTGCTGTCCGGTGCCCCAACCTCGCCAGCCGATTCCGCAGCCGAGAGCGTGAACTCCGGGCCAACAGAGGCAGGCTCCAGCCCACGCCGGCCGTGTTTCTGATCACGGATGCGCTTCGCGTCTGGGTCGGCGTCACGTCTTGAGGCGCGACGCTCGAGGAACGAGCGGAGGCGGGCGCCTCGGGTGGTACTACTGTCCCGGGTATGACACTTGGCGATTTGGTGGTGGGAACGGCACACGTCTGTGGACCAGACACCTCGCTCGAGGAGGCTGCTTCGGCCATGCGCTCGGCAGGTCACGGATCCCTCGGGGTCGTCGAAGGTGGGGTTCTGATCGGCTTGCTGACCGAGCGGGATCTCGTGGCGGGGATCGCTTCGGGGCTCGTCGCCTCGGATGTCGTTCGGAAGGCGATGACACCGGAACCCGACGTCTTCGCACCGTCCATCGATGTGTTCGAAGCCGCCCAATGGCTCCTCGAGTCCGGATATCGGCATCTCCCGGTCGTCGACGCAGGACGCCTGCTCGGGGTGGTCTCGGTGACCGACGTGCTGTCGGCCGTCCTCGAGTCGATCGAGTTGGACGACGACGAAGAGGGCTGAAACGCGGCGACGCCGGGGGACATTTTGCGCGCCGTTGACGCGTGAACAGTCACACGAGGGGCACCGCCCGTTCACCTTCGCTAACGTGCCTGATCCGTGAGCCAGTTCACCGCACTCACCGATGCATTCCAGGGGGCCGACGGGCGACGGCGCCTCGTCGGCCTGATCATGCTGATCTCGGCTGCCTTCATGGCCGCTCCATTCCCCGCCCTCGGCCAGGAAACCGATCAGGGCGTTCGAGTCAAGGTCTCGTACAACGATCCGGAAGCCGGCAGCACCCCTGCAGTTGGCGTTGCCTTCTCGGTCACAGCAGATGACGGAACTCCGGTCGGCGATGGAGTGACCGACGACGAGGGCGTCTTCTTCCTCACTGTGGAGAGCCCCGGCATCTACAGCGTGACGATCGATCCGACAACCCTTCCCGAGGGGGTCGGGCTCCGCGATCCGGAGCGGGTGACCGCGACCGTGACGGTGGATTCGGGGCGAGCCGGCTCGGCGTTGTTCGGTCTGCAGGTGGGCGACGGCCCGGTCGGAGGGGATGACTCGGACACCCTTCGGAGCGTGCTCCAGTTGACCACCGAGGGGATCAAGCTCGGGCTCTTCCTGGCGATGGGGGCGATCGGCCTCTCGTTGATCTTCGGCACCACCGGACTCGTCAACTTCGCCCATGCCGAGATGATCACCTGGGGCATGTTCATCGCGTTCCTCGTCGAGAGCTTCGCCTCGAGCATCGGGCTGTTGCCCGACCAGCGCCTGGTCACGATCATCCTCGGGGCCCTGACCGCCATCGTGGTGGGTGGCGTCACCGGCTGGTTGATGAACCGATACATCTTCCGCCCGCTACGCCTGAAAGGGACTTCGCTGATCGCCCAGATGGTGGTCACGATCGGTGTCGGGATCCTCGCTCGCTACATCATCCTGTACTTCTTCGGTGGAGGCAGTCGCTTCTACCGAAGTGTTGCGGGTCAGCGAGCGATCCAGATCGGCGTGGTCGACATCACCCCTGGTGACCTCACTGCCGTGATCCTGTCGATCCTCGTGCTCGTGGTGGTGGGGCTCCTGCTCCAGCGCACTCGGATCGGGCGAGCCATGCGCGCGGTGTCCGACAATCGGGACCTCGCCGAGTCGTCCGGGATCGACGTCCAGCGTGTCATCAGTCAGGTGTGGGTCGCCGGGGGAGCGCTCGCCGCCCTCGGTGGTGTGTTCATCGCCCAGGCAGACCAGGTGTTGTGGGAGGGCGGCTTCCGGGTGTTGCTCCTCATCTTCGCCGGAGTGACGCTCGGCGGGCTCGGCACTGCGTACGGCGCTCTCGTCGGTTGCCTGCTCATCGGTCTGGGGATCCAGCTCTCGACGCTGTTCATACCCATCGAGCTGAAGAACGTCGGGGCGCTGGTCGTCATGGCGCTCGTGTTGCTGGTCCGCCCGCAAGGAATCCTCGGTCGAAAGGAACGGATCGGATGATCGCTCCCACCCTCGCCGCCGTCGACTGGGCGCAGATCATCCAGCTCACTGTGTCTGCCGCCATCGGGGTGGAGGCAATGGTCTTCGCCATGGCTGCGATCGGCCTCAACATCCATTTCGGATACACAGGGCTGCTGAACTTCGGTCACGTCGGGTTCATGGCGATGGGCGGATACGGGGTTGGCATCGCCATCGTCACCTGGCAACTCAACCCGTACCTGGCGCTTCTGATCGGGATTGTGTTCGCCTTGGTGCTGGCGCTGATCCTGGGTGTGCCAACCCTGCGGCTGCGGGCCGACTACCTGGCCATCGTCACCATCGCCGCCTCGGAGGTCATTCGCATCATGGCCCGATCCACGACGCTTCGCGGCTTGACCCGCGGCGCCGAGGGCCTCAACGAGTTCGCAGGTGAGTACTACAGCCTCAGCCCCTTCAAACAGAACCTCTACGACTGGGGACCCTTCTTCTTCACAGGCAACAACCTGTTCATCGTGATCGTGGGATGGATCATGGTGGTCCTGCTGGCGCTGCTCGTGTGGCAGCTGATGCGCAGCCCATGGGGTCGGGTCCTCAAGGCCATCCGAGAAGATGAAGATGCTGCCCGTGCGCTGGGGAAGAACGCCTACTGGTACAAGATGCAGTCGTTGATGCTCGGCGGCGCCATCGGCGGTCTGGCCGGGATGCTCCAGGTCATCGCCAAGTCGACAGTCCAGCCGGACACGTTCGTACCAGTCATCACCTTCTTCATCTGGACGGTCCTGATTCTCGGGGGCGTCGGCAGAGTGTGGTCGCCGATCGTCGGCTCGATGATCTTCTGGGGCTTGCTGGCGTTCGTCGAGAACGTCCTCCGCCAATTCGTCGCCGAAGGGTTCATCCCCGTCTCGGTGATGGACTCGAACCAGGTCGGTATCTTCCGGTTCATGCTCGTCGGTATCGGACTCATCGCACTGATGGCATTCCGGCCACAGGGCATCTTCGGTTCGCGAGAGGAGATGGCGCTCGATGCTCGTTGACCTGTCGTCTGTGGCCCATGAGCCCGGCGTCCCGAAGCCCGATCCGATCCTCTCGGTGGAGGGTGTTCGGAAGACATTCGGCGGTCTGGTCGCGGTCGACGTCGACAAGCTTCAGATTCAGCGAGGAGTGATCACGGCTCTGATCGGACCGAACGGGGCGGGGAAGACGACGTTCTTCAACCTCATCACCGGATTCGATGCTCCAGACGCAGGCACCAAAGTGCTCAACGGCAAACCGATCGACCGCAAGGCTCCTCACGAGCTGGCGCGAATGGGGATGGTGCGGACCTTCCAACTCACCAAGTCCCTGACCAAGCTGACGGTGATCGACAACATGAAGCTCGGAGCCAAGCAGCAGCGTGGTGAGAACTTCTTTCGCAGCATCATTCCCCCACTGTGGTTGTCGCAGGAGCGGGACATCGAGGCCCGTGCCGACGATCTGCTGACCCGGTTCAAGCTCGATCACATGCGCAACGAGTTCGCCGGCACGCTCTCTGGCGGGCAGCGCAAGCTGCTCGAGATGGCGCGGGCGCTGATGTCGTCGCCGTCGCTGATCTGTCTCGACGAGCCCATGGCCGGTGTCAATCCGGCGCTCACCCAGTCGCTGCTCGAGCACGTCAAGAGTCTTCGGGAAGAAGGGATCAGCGTGGTCTTTGTCGAGCACGACATGGACGTCGTGCGGGACATCTCCGATTGGGTGGTGGTCATGGCGGAAGGGCAGGTCATCGCCGAAGGACCCCATGAGACGATCGGCGCCAACCAGGCTGTGATCGATGCCTACCTCGGCGCTCACCACGACGCCCCGCTGTCCGAAGAAGAAGAGCAGGCCCAGCTGGCCCAGGATGCGGCCATCTTGGGAGAACGATCGGACCCGCAGCCATGAGTGAGCCAGTGATCAAACTGACCGACGTGATCGCCGGCTACATCCCCGAAGTGAACATCCTGAACGGTGTGAACATGGAGGTGGCACCGGGCGAGCTCGTCGGGATCATCGGACCGAATGGCGCCGGGAAGTCGACGATGCTGAAAGCGCTCTTTGGACTCATCAACGTGACGGCCGGGGAGGTGGTGTACAACGGCGAGGACATCACAAAACTCAAGGCTCACGCGTTGGTCTCTCGCGGCATCGGATACGTTCCGCAGACCAACAACGTTTTTCCGAGCCTGACGATCGCCGAGAACCTCGAAATGGGTGTGTTCCTCGCTCCCAAGACCTTCGACGATCGACTCGGCTTCGTGACCGAGCTGTTCCCACGCCTCGGTGAGCGGCTCCGCCAGCGTGCCGGCTCGCTCTCCGGGGGTGAGCGGCAGATGCTCGCCATGGGACGGGCGCTGATGATGGACCCGAAGGTGCTGCTTCTCGACGAGCCCTCGGCCGGGCTCTCACCGGCCCTGCAGGACCAGGTCTTCATCCGAACCAAGCAGATCAACCGCACCGGCGTCGCCGTGATCATGGTGGAGCAGAACGCCCGTCGCTGCCTCCAGATCTGCGACCGAGGCTACGTCCTCGACCAGGGTCGCAACGCCTACACGAACACAGGCCAAGAACTGCTGAACGATCCCAAAGTCATTGAGCTCTATCTGGGGACACTGGCGAAGGTCGACTAGAGGCGGTCGGCTCAGGTCCGGAACGGCCCGTTGACGCGGTCCGAGGTCCGGGCCGCACTCAGCTGGGTGGAAGTCGGGCGGTGGTAGAACTTCTGGTCCGAGGTCCGATCCGTCGATGGGCTTGAGTGCAGCCGTAGCGTCGCGTATATCCAGCACGTGAACAGGTTGAGGGTTGAGAGCCACGCCAAGGCACTCGCCGTCGAGGTGTACCGCGTGACTGCGGGATTCCCATTGCAGGAGCGCTACGGGCTCGCGCGCGAGATGCGTCGCTCGGCGGTGTCGGTGGGTTCGAATCTGGCTGAGGGGCGTGGACGCAAGTCGGATCGAGAACTGTCCCGGTACATCGACATTGCCCTGGGCTCGGCTGCAGAGCTCCGATTCCAGGCGGAACTCGCCAACGAGGTGAGGATGTTGTCGACTGGCGACGCGGAACGAATTCGGGCCATGCTCGACGGACTGCGGTCGATGGCGCTCCGTCTCAAACGCACGTTGCGGTGACTGGAGGTAGCGGACCTCGGACCCGCAACGCCTACCCGATCGTGGCAGATGGGACCTCCCCTGTGCGGCCCGGACTTCGGACCGCAGCCGGTTCCGCCAAACGCCGGAGGCCCGGGCCTTTGGCCCGGGCCTCCATGCTGTCTATCGGAGACGTTTTGCCTAGGAAGCGAACACGTACTCGTCGAGCTCGCTGTTGGGGGTTTCTCCACCGTCGTAGGTGCGGATGCCGTACGAAGCCGCCGCCGGCTCGCCGGCGTCCACGAACTCGTACGGGCCACCGAGACCGTCGTAGTCGGGGTCGCCCCCGGCGTCGATGACTGCCACGCAGGCGGCGAAGTCGGTGCACACCTCGCCACCACCAGTGATGCCGTTGATCTCGGCAGCGATGGCAAGCGGGTCGTCGGAACCGGCCGCCACTGCGGCCAGGGCCACGATGATGATCGAGTCGTAGGTCTCGGCGCCGTAGGCGAACACGCCTGCCACGCCACCGTCGACTGCGCCTTCCATACGATCGGTGAAGTCGGTGATCGTCGACAGGTCGACGGAGGGCTCGGTGCCCTTCAAGCCGTCCAGGATGGCCGGGTCACCCACGAGTGCTCCGATACCACCGATGTTGCCGTCGACGCCCCAGACGTTCTTGTCGTTCGGGCCGATGCCACGCTGGTGCATGGTCTCGAGGATGGTTGCGGACTCGTCGAATCCGATCACGAGGATCGCATCGGGATCGGCGGCCTGGACCTGATCGATCTCAGCGTCGAAGTTGGTGGTGTCGGGGGCGTAGGCCAGGAACTCGGGAATCGTCCCGCCGAGGCCTTCGTAGTTCTCCTGGAAGGCGTTCGCCAGGCCTTCACCATACGACTCCTGCCTGTACAGCACGGCCGTAGTGGCGTTGCCTTGATCCGCGATCAGCTGGGCGAGCACACGACCCTGGAGCAGGTCGGACGGAGCGGTACGGAAGTACAGCCCGTTGTCGTTGTAGGTGGTGAAGTCGGGCGACGTGTTCGCAGGCGAGAACTGGATCACGTTGGCGCCGACGATCTTGTCGATGACCGTCTTGGACACGGCCGACGAAGCCGCACCGACGATGGCGTCGGCCTTCTCAGCAAGCAGACGGTCGACGGTCTGGTTGGCGATGTCGGTCTTGGTGTCGCCGGAGTCGCCTTCGATCAGGACCACGTCCTGGCCGAGCACGCCGCCGGCGGCATTGATGTCCTCGACGGCCAGACGTGCACCTGCGATCTCGGGTGGTCCGAGGAATGCAAGGTCGCCGGTCTCGGGGAGCAGGGTGCCGATGGTGAGAACGCCGTCGGCCGATGCGGACCCGGTGGTCTCGGCAGCGGTCGTTGTGGTCTCTTCCATCGCTTCGGTGGTGGTGGTCTCTTCCATCGCTTCGGTGGTCGCAGTCGTGTCGTCGGTAGCCTCCGTGCTGTCCGTCGATCCGCTGTCGTCTCCACCGCCGCAGGCGGCCGCCACCAGAGCGAGCACTGCCAGCAGGGCCAGCAGACGCAATTGCTTGGTGCGCATGGGTTTCCTTCCTCCTATGTCAGCATGTCACTTATGAAAAGTGACTCGGGAACACTAGTCGGTCTGGGTGCCCTGCATGCATGCCATGCATATTGAAGCTTGGAGTGGCGCGTCAAGGGAGCCAGGTCAGAGTGAGTGGTTCGACCGATACGTCCGCCTTTTCGAGGGGGATCTCGACCGGTTCGATCGCCTCGGCCGCGCGGTTCCAACGGTCTGCGATCTCCAGCACGTCCGTCTCGAGTTGGTCTTCGAGCTCGAGGAGATCGGCGGCCTTGTCCTCCATGGCGTCGATCGCAGTTTCGAGTCGAGACTCGGTCTTCCGGGTCTGCGATCGGCGTGATGCAGCGCTCGAGATGGCCGAGCTGCGGCGCCGTCCTCCGAGGATGGCGCCCAGGAGATCTCCTGCACCCGAGAGCATCTCCTGCTGCCGTCGTGAAGACACATCGGTCTCGAGATCCTGGACCCTGCGCTCTGCCGTGGAGATCTGATCCCGGACCCGGTCGATCTTGGTTGCGTATTTGTCCTTGAGCTTGGCGATCTGGGCGTCTGCGGCGTCTTCGGCGGCGACGGCGCAGCGCGCCTTGAACTCGTCCTCCGTCTCTCCGACCCGCGAGTACAGCTCGAGGTCCGGGTTCTTCCATACGGTGACTTGTCGCCGGCGGACCAGGTGGTCGGTGAGTGAACGGGTCAATCCTGTCCAGAAGGTCTTCGAGTCGATTGGGGCGTCCGGGAGGTGGTACGTCGCCCCCGCCGGTGGCTCGCTCGTGAAGTCGCGTGGATCGTGGTCCACGGAATGCACGTTTGACTCGTCGAGGGTGGCGCTCAGCGGATGGATCACAGCCTCGAAGTCCTCACGATGCGCCACATCGGCGTGCTGGTCGTCGTACAGAAGATGGACCGTTGCGACCGCGGCTGCCTCGAGCGTTTCACGTGAGCCTCCTACCGCCTGCCGCCAGGTCGCAGCAGGATCGGTGTACGTCACCGCGACGCCTTCGGCGACCTTCGGAGCCACGGGAGTGGCGGTGTCGCTCAGCCGTGCGTCCGGCGCCGGTTCAGCGGTCGGGGACGCCTGCCGAGGCGCTTCTGCGGGCGCGTCGCCCTGGACGGTCGTTTTCGTCGGCTCGGTCGTGGTTGAACCGGAGAGTGCTTTCACCTCGTCGCGGGTGAGGGGACCCGCCAGATAGGACATGACCCATCGGGTGGTGAAGACGCTTGGTGTCTTGGACTTGGTGGAGTGAAGCACGAACTGACGCTTGCCCAGTGCCGAGATCATCGGGTCGAAGTCGGCGGCGTCCACTGCGCCCGAGGCCGATTGGAGACCTTCGAGAATGCGGGCTTTGTCGCGCTCGGTCTGGAGGCGACCGATCATCCAGGTCCCGGCGTTGGACATCGCCTTGTAGTCGAGATCGACCGGGTTCTGGGTGGAGAGAACCATGCCGACGCCGAATGCCCGAGCCTGCTTGAGAATGGTGAGGATCGGCTTCTTGGAGGGGGGCTCGGCGGTGGGCGGCGCGAACCCGAACACCTCGTCCATGTAGATCAGGGCACGCAGGTCCGAGGTGCCGGACTGTCGGCGCATCCAGGTGACGACCTTGGCCAGGATCAGCGTCACCACGAACTGCCGCTCGGCATCCGACAAGTGGGCGAGATAGATGACGGCTGCCTGTGGATCGTCGCCTCGATACAACAGCGATTGGATGTCGAGAGGCGCGCCTTGCATCCAGGAGGCGAACGACGGCGATGCCACGAGGCCGTTGAGTTTCATTGCGAGCGCAGTGCGTTCCTTGTCCGGAAAGAAGGTGTCCAATTCGAAGACGCCGAGCTTGCGGAACGGCGGCGTCATGATCTGGCCGATCACGCCGGCGAGATCGAGATCATGACCGGCCCGCCATGCGGTCTCGATGATCGTGGCGATCAAGATGTGCTCAGGGCCCGATACCGGATCACTCTCTACGCCTGCCAGGGTCAGCAGCGACGAGACATAACCTTCGATCTCGTCCCTGTAGGTCTCGGCATCTTCGTCAAAAGGCGTTGCCGGCGCGTCCAGCGAGCCGAGGATGTCGAGGCCGGCGCCGGACGCGGAACCTGGGGTGTAGATCGTGATCCGCTCCTGGGCGCGGATCGTTCGCATGCGCTCCGTCCCGATGCTCCATGACTCGAGGCCGTCCCTCCACATCGAGGCGGTCTTGGTGGCGAGCTCCCCGACCGTGATTCCCTCGCGCTTCGCCTCGGCTTCATCGACCCAGGGCTCGAACTGTTCCGGTGCGAAGTCGGGGAAGTTCAACACGAGATTGCCCATGTCCCCTTTGGGGTCGATCACGAGGCAGGGGATGTCGGAGGCGAGCGCCTCCTCGATCAGTCCGATCCCAAGTCCTGTCTTGCCCGAACCGGTCATCCCGACGATCACGCCGTGCGTCGTGAGGTCGTCCGAGTCGTAGCCGATCGATTCCCCGGTCCGTTCCGAAGTGGCAGGATCGATGATCCCACCGAGATAGAAGCTTCCCCTCTCGAACTCCACAATCCACCTTCGTCTCGTCGGGCGCCGATCGTAATCGACACCGGCTCGGCGTCGATCGTGGGATCAGGCGTCGTCGGACCGAACCGGTGCATCGAGGAAGGAGATGTGCGGGATCTCCCAGCGAGATCCACCCTCGTCGACCACCTCGACCGAAGCCATGTGAACGGCTCGTATCCGGCCGGTGACGCCTGCTACCTCGACGAGCTGACCGACCTGGAATCGGTCCTCGACGTGTCTGCCGGCGGTGATCTGTTTTGCGAGCGGGACCACGCCGAGTCCGATGCTGAGACCCCCTGCGAGCGTGGCGGTGGCCACGACACCGGCGACCAGGATCATCAGAACATCGGTTTCCAGGCCCATCTGCTTCACGGCGAGCAGAAGACCGACAACCATGATCGCACCGCTCACCGCCCCCCGGAGCCGCGTGGCGAGCAGTTCGGAGCGTGAGCGCATGGCCTGTTCCGCCAGCACGCCGGCGAGCTTGGCGAGCACGAAAGCTGCGATCACCACCACCACGCCCACAACGAGCTTGGGCATGAACGCAACTGTGCTGACCAGGAGGTCCTGGCGGATGACTTCGTTGCGCGCCGACAGGATGATCACGAGCGACACGACGAGCACGAGGGCCGCGATCGAGTTGGCGATGGTCTTCCTGGCGTCCTTGTCGAGCACCTGCCCCAGGCGACCGCGGCCGAAAACGGCGCCGACGACGATCCGGGCAGCGGCGGTGATCGCGAGCGCAGTACCGAGTTCGATGGCGAGACGCAGCATGAGCACCGCCGAGTCTAAGCAACGTTCGGCTCAGCGGGACCGGGAACAACCCTCCCCAGGAACGTAGAACGTCTTACGTACGACGTAGAACGTTCTACGTCGACTCGTTCGAGTCGTCCGGCTCGTCCGGGACGGAGTCGGACGGTTGGTTGACGTCTGCAGCGAGGTAGTGCGGGATCGCCTTGCCGAATGCGATCGTCAGGTCGAGGACCACCCCCAATGTGTCCGACACCGTCTGTTGGGCCTGCAAGGTTCGGACCAATGGACCGCGAAGATCGTGTGGCATCTCGGATGCCCAGATCTCTTCGAGTGCCTGCAAGTAGTCCGGGTCATCGAGGATGACATCTTCGAGCTCGTCCGCCTCGCCATACGCGAACCGCAGCAGGTCGGTCTGAGTCAGTCGTTCACTCATCGGGTCCCCTCCAATGCGGCTTCGAGCGCCTTCCTGGCTCGGTGGAGTCGCGTCCGAACGGTGTTGAGCGGGAGGTCGAGCCGATCGGCGATGTCCTCGTACGGGCGGTCGTGGTATTCGCGTTCGATGAGCGGAACTCTGAGCGCCTCGGGCAGCGCGGCGATTGCCTTCCGGACTTCGGCGATGTCGGCCGCACGCAGCAAGTGCCATTCGGGCGACCGGTCGACGGGGATGTCGTGGTGTTCGCTCGAGGGGAACTCCCGGGCGCGCGTGACCGCATTGATCGCCAGGTTGCGGGCGATGCGATAGAGCCATGCCCGAACCGGCCCGTCGCCGCGGTAGTCACCTGCGGTACGAAAGGCCCGGAGGAATGCCTCCTGCGCGATGTCCTGTGCGGCATCACGATTCTGCGTGACGCGGAACGCGGCACCGAAGACGAAAGCCTGGTGGCGCGCAACGAGCTCGCCGAAAGCGTTCGGGTCGTGGACCGACAATTGGAGAAGAACGGCATCGTCGGCTTCCTCCAACGCCAGGTTGAGATTCGTGGTCGGCACGGGGCGATCCAGTCGGTGCGTGTTCATCGATGATGACACGGATCCCGGACCCGAGTTCCCTCGACCCGGCATGTCATCCTCACCCAGTTCCCAACGTCACCATTCGAGGCCGGCGCTGAACACGATGTGCTCTCCTGGTCGATACTGCAGTTGGTAGGTGACGGCGCCACGAGCGATTCGCCCGTCGAGGGGATCGGTGTTGGAGCCGTCCACGTGGAGTCCCAGATCGGCGAGAACATCGGCGCGATCGGCCGGCGAAGCGGCAGGATCGATCGAAGCGATCGTCAGGCCCATCGTCGCCACGATGTCGGTCGCCTGGTCTCCGTCTCCGTTCGGTTCTGCGGTGACGACGATCGTCCCGTCCCTCACATCCACCGTGTGGCCCGGACCCAGCTCGGTCATACCGACACCATCGAGGACGAGGTGCGACGACCCCGCAACTTCGTTCCATCGGCCCAGCAGGTCGCTCGCCGTGTAGGCGGGAGTCGCTTCGGCGATCGTGGTGGGGGAGGGAGCGGCGGTGACCGGCACCGTTGGCACGGGCGCCACCGGCGCCGAGTCCGGATGGGCTTCTGCAGGCGTATCGATCGCGATGAACGCCGTCACCGCCACCGCCGAGGTGATCGCAACCGCACCGATCCACAGAAGGGGCCGAGGCACGAGCGGCACGCTCTCCTCGCGCATGAGTGTGAGCGCCTGTCGAAACCGCGAGTCGTCTGAGATCCGCAGGGTCAACCAGTCGCCTTCGGTCCGAAAGCGGTATGCCGTCGGTGCCGTGCGCTCGAACGAGCAGTGCTTGGTCTTCCAGCGTCCGATCGCACGGTCGCCGGCGTCGATCGCCACATGCTTGTCGGCGATGGTGATCACGACATCCACGTCGTGTTCTCCGCTTTTGACTTGTGCCGGGAACGTCTGCATGGTCGGGCTCTCGCGGGCGGTCGAGAATCCCTGTCGCCGTTCGAGCCGTCGGCCTTAGCGATTTCATGTGCGGTGTCAAGAGGCATGCGTCGCGTTCCGAGCCGGCGGGGACCCGGCTCGCATGGGCCTCGATCGGCGTTGAGGGACGGTTCGAACCCGGTGGTCGGTACCATCGGTGTGATCCCATGACTGAACCATCGAAGACCGAAGAGACCACGTTCGGGCCCAATGTCTGGCTCGTCGACGAGATGTACCGGAAGTTCCTCGACGCCCCCGGCAGCGTGAGTGAGGCGTGGAAGGAGTTCTTCGACGACTACACGCCGCACGGCGACGGTGTGCTCGCCGAGTCTCCAGCCAAGCCGACGGCCGACGCTGGTTCGGTTCCGTCGGGTGCCCCCGCCCGGGCAGAAGCTCCACCTGTTTCGCCGCCCCCGGCGTCCAAAGCCGAATCGATCGTCCCGGATGGAGCCACTCAGCTGAAGGGAATCACGGCCACCATCGCCCGACGGATGGACGAGTCGTTGGCGATCCCCACGGCCACTTCGGTGCGCACGATTCCGGCGAAACTCCTCGAGGTCAACCGGCTGATCATCAACAATCAGCTCAGACGGCTCACCCTGGGCGGCAAGGTCAGCTTCACCCACCTCATCGGATATGCGATCACGCGAGCAATGACCGAAATGCCGGGAGTCAATGTCAGCTACGTCGAAGTCGACGGCAAGCCGTATGTCGTCGATCACCCCAGCGTCAACCTCGGGTTGGCCGTCGACGTGCCTCGAGCGGATGGCACCCGAGTGCTCCTGGTGCCGAACATCAAGGAGTCCGACCGGCTCGACTTCAAGTCGTTCTGGCTGGCGTACGAGGAGCTCATCAACCGAGCGAGGAACAACCGGTTGAGCCCCGACGACTTCGCGGGAACGACTGTGACGCTCACCAACCCGGGAACTCTCGGAACCGTGCAGTCCGTCCCGCGGCTCATGCCCGAGCAGGGTGTGATCGTCGGGGTGGGAGCGATCGCCTACCCGACGGAGTACCAGGCCGCGGACCCTGGCTACCTCGCCCGCCAGGGCGTGAGTCGCGTGCTCACCGTGACTTCCACCTATGACCATCGGGTCATCCAGGGCGCCCAATCCGGCGAGTTGCTGCGACGAATCCACGAGTTGCTTCTGGGGGAGGACGGGTTCTACGACTCGATCTTCGACGCGCTGGGCATCCCCTACACGCCGGCACGATGGGCGACCGACGACAACCCCCCGATCGGGTCTCCGCGATGGGCCGAGAAGCAGGCGAATGTGTTCCGTCTCATCAACGCCTATCGGGTCCGGGGCCACCTGATCGCCGACCTGGATCCGCTGAGGCAGCAACGACCCAAGATGTACGAGGAACTCGATCCTCTGTACCACGGACTCACGATCTGGGACCTGGATCGGGAGTTCGCCACCGGTGGCATCCGCGACGAGCAGATCACGACGTTGGGACGCATCCTCTCGGTCCTCAGAGACGCCTACTGCCGAACCGCGGGAATCGAGTACATGCATATGCAGGACACCGACCAGAAGCGGTGGGTTCAAGAGCGTGTGGAGGCGTCACCGACCGACTTGAGCCGGGGAGAGCGGCTCCGGGTGTTGCGCAAGCTCAACCAGGCCGAGTCGTTCGAGAAGTTCCTCCACACGAAGTATGTGGGGCACAAGCGATTTGGCCTCGAAGGAGCCGAGAGCCTGATCCCGATGCTCGATGCAGTGCTCGGCTCGGCGGCTCTGGACGGTATGGAGGAGGTCGTGATCGGTATGGCCCACAGGGGCCGGTTGAACGTCCTGTCGAATGTGATCGGCAAGGGCTACGACAAGATCTTTCGGGAGTTCGAAGGCAATCTCGATCCTGAGACCACGGGTGGATCCGGCGACGTCAAATACCACCTCGGCGCCTCCGGCAAGTACGAGAGCGAGCACGGGCCCATCGGAGTCGAGGTGGTCGCCAATCCGTCGCATCTCGAAGCGGTGGACCCGGTCCTCGAAGGTGTCGTACGGGCGAAGCAGGAACGTCGGGGATCCGACGGGCACCGCAAGGTGCTCCCTGTCCTGATCCATGGTGACGCCGCGTTCGCCGGCCAGGGGGTCGTGGTCGAGACGTTCAATCTCTCCCAGCTCGAGGGTTACCGCACCGGTGGCACGGTTCACATCGTGATCAACAACCAGGTGGGTTTCACGACCTCGACTCTCGATGCTCGATCGTCCTTCTACGCAACCGACGTGGCCAAGACCGTCCAGGCACCGATCATCCATGTGAACGGAGACGACCCCGAGGCGGTCGTCCGGGTCGCCCGCTTTGCGTTCGCCTTCCGGCAAGCGTTCAACAAGGACGTCGTGATCGACATGATCTGCTACCGGCGTCGTGGGCACAACGAGGGCGACGAGCCGTCCTACACGCAACCGGTGATGTACAAACTGATCGAGGGCCATCGGTCGGTGCGCAAGCTGTACCTGGAGCGCCTCGTGAACACCGGCGTCCTCTCGATGGAGGATGGAGAGGAACTGCTCGACGAGTTCCGGGAGCTGATGGAAGCGGCGTTTCAGGAGACGCGTGACTCGGCCCCGAGGTCCCGGGCGGCGCCGACCGAACCTCGTCCCGAGTCGACCGTCACCACCGCCGTGCCGCGGTCCGAGCTCGAGGACATCCTCGCCTACATCACGACGACCCCGGAAGGCTTCTCCGTGCACCCCAAGCTCGAGAAGATGTTGAGTGACCGTGCGGCATCGCTCGATGGCGGACTCGTCGACTGGGGAACCGCCGAGGCGCTGGCGTTCGGCTCCCTCGCCCGGGCGGGCGTGCCGATCAGATTGTCGGGTGAGGACTCTCGCAGAGGGACCTTCTCGCACCGCCATGCAGAGCTCACCGACTACGAGACAGGGAAGGAATGGGCGCCCCTCGAGTCGATCACCGCCGAGGAGACCAGGGTGCGGATCGTCGATTCGCTGCTGAGCGAGTTCGCGGCCGTCGGCTTCGAATACGGCTACTCGATCGAGTGGCCGGAGGCGTTCGTCCTGTGGGAGGCGCAGTTCGGCGATTTCGCGAATGGCGCCCAGGTGATCATCGACCAGTTCATCGCCGCGGGAGAAGCCAAGTGGGGTCAGAACACCGACTTGACCTTGTTGCTCCCGCATGGCTACGAGGGTCAGGGCCCTGAACACTCCAGCGCCCGGATCGAGCGATTCCTAGAGTTGTGCGCCGGAGAAAATCTGAGGGTGGTGGTGCCGGCGACCTCCGGCCAATACTTCCACCTCCTCCGTCGCCAGGCGTTGGTCCGTCCCGCCAAGCCACTGATCGTGTTCACACCCAAGTCGCTGCTGAGAACCAAGGAGGCCTTCGCGGATGCAGCTCAGCTGATCGAGGGACGCTTCCAGCCGGTGGTGGCGGATGACCGAGTGGATGCCGGTGCCCGGCGGCTCGTGTTGTGCGCCGGGAAGGTCTATCACGATCTGGAGCGCGAACGATCGAAGGCCGGCATCGACGGCGTCGCCCTCGTCCGGGTTTCCCAGTTGTATCCGGTCCCCGAAGCCGAATTGGAGGCGCTCGCAGATCGCCACCCGGACGCGGACGTGGTGTGGTGTCAGGAAGAGCCCGAGAACGCCGGCGCCTTCCGCTTCATGGTGCGGCAGCTTCCCCGCATCTTCGGGCGCCCGTTGCACTACGCCGGCCGCCCGGAGTCGCCGAGCCCGGCCACGGGCTCGATGAGTCGTCATCAAAGTCAGCAGGCGACCCTGGTACGCGAAGCGCTCGGCCCGGTCACAGAGACCAGTACCGAGTAGCAGGCACTCGGCACTCAATCCCGAAGCCTGTCGTGAGTATCCGAAATCGGCTCGGAGCCATTTTCGTGTAACAAGTGTCCGCCTTTGTCGACTGGAACAACGACAGACCACGACCTGGTCGGCCTCGGAGGTTGGGACTCGCGAGTTGCAGACAGGTCGACCGCCTGGCAGGCATGCACCGGAGGTTGGGACTCGGGAGTTGACACCAGACCAGGCGGTCGATGTCGATATTATGCCGCATTTCGACGATCGCCATGGGTCGTCGGTCTCAACGCCCCTCAACCTGGTCGCTCGGCGGCCGATAGGAACTCCGATGGTCCTCGTATTCTCCGCCGCCTTCATCTTCCTTCTGCGCGTTGCCGATGTCAGTCTGGGCACGCTTCGCATCGTGTTCCTCGTCCGCGGCCGTCGTCGGCTGGCCGGTCTCGTGGGGTTCTTCGAATCGCTCATCTGGGTCGTCGCCGCCGGCCAGGTACTGTCGGGTCTGGACGAGCCGCTGAAGATGGTCGCCTATGCCGCCGGGTATGCGACCGGCACGATGCTCGGATCGACCATCGAGGGTTGGCTTGCGATGGGGAGCGTTCTCGTGAGGATCGTCGCCCCAATCCACTCTCCCCACGCGTACGAAGCGCTCCAAGAAGCCGGGTATGCGCTGACCGTGCTCAACGGCGAAGGCAGGGACGGGGCAGTACGGGTGGCCTTCGCAGTGATGCCCCGTCGCGAGGCGAAGCATGCCCTGAAGCTCGTCGCTCGTGCCAATCCCGATGCGTTCGTCACGCTCGAAGATGCCAAGCTCCCGGAGCTGGTGGCGTATCGATCCCCCCTGGCGTTGCGCAAGTGAGTCAGGACCTCGGCGGCGGGTGATACAGCGCGGCCACCGGCTCTCCGCTCTCGACGGTGACCTCCCAAACGGACCCCTTGGCGTACCCGACGCGACCGTTGGACGATCGCAGTTCGACTCCGGCTCGTTTCAGCTGGTCGACCACGTCGGGAATGATGTCGCCGTGCGAACAGAGCGCTATCTCGAGCCCGGACACCGACCCGATCAACCCGAGCGTCGGTGAGGGGTCTGCACCCTCCGCCAAATCGGGCGAGTCCAGGATTTCCAGCCCGAGACGCTCGCCGAGCGGTTTGACGGTATCGACACACCGCACGTAGGGGCTCGAATGGATCAGGTCGACCCCCCGATCGGCCAGCCGCTCGGCGATGGTGCGGGCCTGGCGCTTCCCTCTGCTCGACAGAGGTCGGAGGTGGTCTTCGTCTTTCCATTTCGAACGTTCACCGGCATGGGCGTGCCTGATCAGGTAGACCGTTCCGGTCCGTGATGCCTTTGTCACGCGAGGATCGTCGAGCAGCTCGCGGTCGCGTTCGTAGGTCAGCAGCTTTTTGGCCTTCTCGATGGAGACCCACTTGATCTCGTCCACTTCGGATCCTGGTTTGAAACCCTCGAAGAACGAGGGCTTCGCCAGGAAATACCGAACGACCTTGGGGCGCCCACCGGACACCGTGTAGTGCTGGTCTTCGAGGCGACAGAGAATGTTGGCCCGATACCCGGTCTCTTCGTGGAGTTCGCGCAGGGCCGCCTCGGTGGGGGTCTCGCCCCGGTCGTCCTTGCCCTTCGGAAGGCTCCAGTCGTGATATTCGGGGCGATGGATCAACAGCACCTCGGCAGGCCGGCCAAGCGTGCCCCTGATGACCACGACGCCAGACGCGCGAATGGGCCGGACCGTCACGAGCCGGAGGTCAGCACGTTGCGGGGACAGCGCGACGCCGGTGGGGAGAGGCACTCGAGCGGGCGGAGGGCGCCACCTCGTCGCTCGTCTGGATACCTGCGCGTGGACATCCGGTCAGGTTATTCGCTCGATCCGGCTCGCGGAATCCACGTTTCGAGAAGGGCACACATGATGGTCGCAGCCGCGGCGGTGTCGGCCGCCGGCGTGATGCCGGTGGCGTCGGCGTCGACCGACCCGACCAACCCGCTCACGAGCTTCGCCCATGCATCGCCGACCAGGATCAGCGGCTTTGGCGTTCTGCGTGCAATGGGCGCCACATAGATCCCGTTCCATGCCACGAGCACCTCGGTCGCAGTTCCGAGACTCCCCGGCAGGGCGATGTAGCCGTCGGCGATGTCGACGAGCTTGTGTATCCGTTGAGAGATCGTTTCGGCCTGGATCTCCGACGTCACGAACGCGTTGTGGCCGATGCGCTCCGGGAACACGTTGGGCGCGGTGACACCGATCACTTCGCCGCCGGCCTGGTGGGCCCCGCGCGACACCGCCTCCATTGCACCGCCATACCCGCCGGTTGCGACAATCGCCCCGGCCCCGGCGAGACTCGCTCCCAGGTCGACCGCCTCTTGGTAGCCGGGGCTCTCGCGGAGGAGGCGGGACGAACCGAACACGGCTATCACCCGCCGATTCATGATGTGATCGTTCGAAGGACGGCCGCGTGGATCACCTCTCGCTCCCGGTCCAGCAGTGAGTTGTGAATCGAATGCTCGAGCCACACGACGTCGCACCGGGGTCCGAGCGCACGAGCCAAGAGCACAGCGCTCCGCGGATCGACGCTCTCGTCCGCTCGAGACTGGATGACCGTGCATGGTCGTCGCAGTCGGCGGGCTGTCCGATAGGCGAGGGCCATGACCGACGTGAGTTCGGCTGCCGACGACACGTGGTGACCTGGGAGCGTCTGGAAGAGGTCGGCCACCTCTTCGTCGAGATCCGGCGGCGACCGGTCAGGCCAGAACACCGGGGGAGCGAATCGTTGAGCGAGCCTGGCCAGATACAGTCGCTTGTCCCGGACCAGGACCGGACTGTTGATGGTGGTGATCGTGGCGGCAGCGACTCGCGGAGCGGCGATGATCGACAGCAACCCACCCATCGAGAGGCCCACGAGATGGATCCTCCGGTGGCCGGCCACGGCTTGCGCCGCCTGGACCACGGACCGGCGCCAATCCTCCCACCGGGTTCCGGCGAGATGATCGGGATCGACGCCGTGTCCGGCGAGCAGTGGAACGTTGACGGTGTATCCGCGCTCTGAGAGGTAGCCGGCCAGCGGTCGGAAGTGTCCGGGGATCCCGGTGAACCCGTGCACGAGGACGACGGCCTCGCCGTTGGAGCCGTCCAGGCGAAACGGGACGGCATGGGATGTGAAGAGGTCCGGCGTCATGATGCGCGTGGCAGTGTACGACGAGAGCGCCCGCGACCCGCAGGCCCTCCCGCGGGGTCCCGGTCGGTCAACCGGCCATGGTCTCGGTGATGCCGAGCAGGATCCGGTCGGCGTCGACGAGGGCGTGGCCTTCGATGAAGAACTGCGGCCACGGCACATCGAAGCCGGTGACTCGCCGAATCGGCGCCTCGAGTGAGTACATCGCCAGCTCGGCGACGGTGGCCGCGACCTCTGCGGCCACGCCGCACGACCCCTGTGGCTCCTGGACACAGAGGAGCCTTCCCGTCTTCTCGACCGAGGCGAGGACCGTCTCCCGATCCCAGGGGAAAAGCGTACGGAGGTCGATGACCTCCGCCGAGATGCCATTTGAGGCCGCCCGCTCCGCCGCCTCGAGCGCCTCGGGCACCATCCCGCCGTAGGTCACGAGCGTGAGATCGTCGCCTTCACGACGGATGCATGCTCGGCCGATGGGCAGCGTGTAGTGGTCTGTGGGGACGTCTTGCCTGCCGGCCCGGTACAGCACCTTTGGCTCGAGGAAGATCACGGGATCGTCGGACTCGATTGCGGCGGCGAGCAGTCCCTTTGCGTCGATCGGTGTCGACGGGCAGATGACCACGAGCCCGGGAGCGTGGACGAAATACGCCTCCGGGGAGTCGCAGTGGTGCTCATGGGCTCCGATCCCGGCGCCGTTCGGGAACCTCACGACCACGGGCACACTCACATGGCCGCGGGTGCGATAGCGGAACCTGCCGAGATGGCTGACGATCTGGTCGAAGGCCGGATAGACGAAGCCATCGAACTGGATCTCGGCCACGACGGTGGCTCCGGCGATCGCCATTCCGATTGCCGTGCCCACGATGCCCGATTCGTTGAGAGGTGTGTCGATCACCCTCTTGTCGCCATATCGCGCCCACAGGCCTTCTGTGATGCGGAACACTCCACCGCTCACGCCGACGTCCTCGCCGAGAATGATCATCTCGGCGTCGGCTGCCATCGCCGTGTCGAGCGCGGCAGTCAGCGCTTCGGCCATCGTCCATGACCGGGTTGGACCTGCGGGCAGCTGGTCGACGCCGTCGGGCCACAGCTCATTGGCGCCGAATCCGGTTTCGCGTTCGCCCTTGGATCGTTCCATCGCGTTGAGCTGGTCGACCACGTGGACGGGGATGCGGCTGAAGCCGTGCCGCACCGACTCGTCCCTGCTCGGGACCGGCCGTGCCTCGATGTCGGTGATGGCAGCCTCGACCATGTCGGCTACCTCCATGGCCACTTTCTCCCCGACGGTCTCATCCCATTCGCCGATGGCCTCGAGGTGGCGCCGGAGCCGATCGATGGGGTCTTTCGCCCTCCACTCTTCGACCTCGGTGTCGGAGCGGTATCGCGTCGGATCGTCGGCAGTGGCGTGCGGTCCGTAGCGGTACGTCACCGCCTCGATCAGGGTGGGTCCACCGCCGGCCCGGGCTCGCTCGACAGCCGTTTCCGTGGCGACGAATACCGCCAGCGGGTCCATGCCGTCGACACGGACGCCCTCGAACCCGTAGGCGACCGCCTTCTGGGCGATCGTGGCGGACGCCGTCTGCTTTCTATACGGAACCGAGATTGCGTAGCCGTTGTTTGCACAGAGGAACACAGTCGGGGTGTTCCAGACGCCGGCGAAGTTCATCCCGGAGTGAAAGTCGGCCTCGGAGGTGGCGCCGTCCCCGAAGTACACCACCGTGACCGCTCCTTCCTCGCGCAGGTCGGTGATGTACGAGTATCCGACTGCGTGCGGGAGTTGGCTGGCGATGGGAACGGTTGTGATGCCCATGCGATGGCGCAGCACGTCCCAGTCTGCGTTCGGCATCCCTCGCCAATAGGCCAGGATCACCTCGAGCGGCAGGCCTCGGGCGATCTGGACCCCGTGCTCGCGGTATGAGGGGAACACGAAGTCGTGCGTCGCCAGTGCCATCGCCGATCCGATCTGTACGGCCTCTTGGCCGGCTAGAGGAGCGTATGTTCCGATTCGCCCCTGCCGCTGGAGCGCCGTCATCCGCCGGTCGAGCTCACGAGACAGCACCATGAGCCGGTGCATCTCGCGGAGCTGCTCGACGGCGAGTCCCGGATCAGCTCCGACCAACGTTCCCGAGGGATCGAGCACGGTCCTCAGGTCGAGTGGATCAGCCATACGTCGAGGGTACCGCAGCCTCGCGGTACGAGCCTTGGAGCGGTGAGGTCCTTGGCGTCTGGCCGGCAGGCAGGCGCCCCACAATCGTTTGTGGGGCGCGGCCGGTGAGGCGTATCTTCTGGGCATGGATCACCTCTTTGACTCCCGCCACCCCGTGGTGACCTGCGAGTGGCTGCAGGCGCATCTCGACGATCCTGACGTCGTCGTCCTGGAAGTGGCGTTCGACCCCCTGCCGAAGGCCGCCTATTCGCAAGGTCACATCGACGGGGCTCATTTTGCGTGGTGGAAGGATCTCTGCTGGCACGACACCGACCGGCAGTTCCCCACCCCCGAGGTGATGGCACGAAGGCTCGAGGCCTTGGGGATGAACGACGATCGCACGCTCGTGCTCGTCGGTGACACGATCCAGTTCGCGACGTACGCGTACTGGGTGTTGACCATGACGGGGCTGTCCCACCTGGCGGTCGTGCTCGATGGCGGCCGCACGGCTTGGGTGTCGGATGGCCGACCGCTCACCCAGGTGGTGCCGGATCTCGTGGCATCCGGCCCCGTGACACCGCGAGACCCCGACGTCGGCTCACGTCTGGGTCGGGACGACATTCTCGCCGGCCTCGACGATCCGAATCGGGTTCTGGTCGACATGAGGTCCGACGAGGAGTACTCGGGTGAGCGAGTGGCGCCACCGACCGCCCCCTTCGACCACGGTGCCGAGCGCAGGGGTCGGATTCCAGGCGCCAGGCACGTGTACTACGAGTGGTTGCTCAGGCCCGATGCCCGATTCCTTCCCGCGTCCGACATGGCGTCCATATTCGACGAGGCCGGTGCGGTGGAAGGCAAGGACATCGTGACGTACTGCAGGACCTCGCACCGAGCGTCGCTCGGCTGGTTCGTGAGCACGTTCCTCATGAATCGCCCTGGCGTCCGCGTCTACGACGGCTCCTGGACGGAGTGGGGCTCGATCGTCGGCTTTCCGATCGAGTTGTGACGGGCGACCGGTCGACCTGCCTCCATACAACGGAAAAACCTCGCTCCAGCGTGGCTTTTCTCACGGCGATGCCGTAGAGTCGGTTCCGCAACAATCGATTGCAGGTCTCACCCGGCTCGGGTGGACCGGTAGCTGATTGTCGTCGACACACCACGGGAGGAGCGATCGATGGATGCACGACGGACCCGTTTCTGGGCGATGTTGCTCGTATTGGCAATGCTGTTGGCGGCGTGCACGAGCACGACCGATGATTCGGAAGGCGGAGACACCTCCACGGAGACCACGGCGGCGGATACGGGCGGCGACGACACGAGCGGCAGCGACCCGGATGATGACGCCTCTGGTGATACCGGAGGGGACGACGGCACGTTCGTACATGCCGGCGACGATGAACCGCTGTCACTCGATCCGGCACAGGTTGAAGCGGGCGAGTACGGCGAGGCCGTGATTCTCCAGGTGTACGACCGTCTGCTCGAATACACGCCGGACGGTCCGGACCTCGCTCCCGGATTGGCGTCGGAGGTGCCGTCGGTCGACAACGGCCTGATCTCCGACGACGGCCTCACGTACACCTTCCCCTTGCGCGAGGGCGTGACGTTCCACGACGGAAGCCCCATGACTGCAGACGACGTGGTGTTCTCCTGGGATCGTGCGATGACGATGGACCTTCCCGAAGGAACCGCCGGTCTGCTGAACGACAACGTGGCCGACATGCAGGCCGTGGACGACGTGACGTTCGAGGTCACCCTGCAGGCGCCAAACGCCGCCTTCCTCAACTCCATCGTCGTCGCCTCTGTGGCATCGGTGGTCAGCCGTGAGGTCGTGGAGGCGAACGGTGGGGTCGAGGCCGGCACCCCCAACGAGTTCATGGCCACCAACCCGGTGGGGACGGGCCCGTATGTGTTCGTTGAATGGAACCGCAACGAGAACATCATCTTCGAGAGGAACGAGGACTACTTCGGTCAGGTGCCGGCCCTCGATCTGAGGATCGAGATCGTTCCCGATCCCGACGTGCGGGTTCTCGGGCTCAGGGCTGGCGACTACGACATGATCGAGACCGATCCCTCGTTCATCGGGGACATCGAGGGTGCCGACGGGGTCGTGATCTACAGCGAGGGTCTCCTGTTGGAGCCGATCCACATCGGGCTCAACCTGAACATCGAAGAGGGTTCGCTGCCGCCGGAAGACACGATCCCGACCGATTTCTTCCATGACCCCCGGGTACGTCAGGCGTTCAACTACGCGTTCGACTACCAAGGCTTCCTCGAAGGAGCGCTCGGCGGATTCGGTGCCTTCAACCCCCATTACGTGCCCCAGGGCATATTCGGCTACGACCCCGAGGCGCCGGTGTATCAACAGGACCTGGCACGAGCCGAGGAGCTGTTCCGAGAGACCGGATGGTGGGATGAGGGCTTCACCGTTTCGGTGATCACCGAAGGGGCGAACCTCTTCGAGATCGCAGCACTGGTACTGAAGGACTCCATCGAGGGCCTCAACCCGAACATGCAGATCCGGGTGTTGGCGGTGGCGGAGGCGCAATTCGACGAGGCCCATGCGTCGAACCCGCTCCCGTATGCGATGTGGGTGAAGAACGCCGATCCGTTCGCCGATCCCGAGGCCTACATGCGGGCGTATGCCCACCCCGACGGTGAATGGGGCGAAGTCCACGGCTTCGCCAACGGATACCAGGATCCCGAGCAGATCGCCTCCCTCATCGACGAGGCCGCTCAGGAAGTGGACGCCGACGCTCGCGCTGCGATCTACTCGGAACTGCAGAACCTGCTCTACGAAGACCCGATGTGGATCATCGCGGCGCAGGAGGGCGTTGTCGTGGCATACCGCGACCGGGTCCAGGGCTTCGTCCACAACCCGTTGTGGCCGCGGCCCAACGTCAGGTGGAACTACTTCGACAAGTGATCGATACGGGGTGGGTCGTGATCACGACCCACCCCCTCGATCCACACCCAGATGCAAGTACGCGACTATCTGATCAGACGACTGATGATCCTCCCACTCCTTGTGGTGGGGACGTCGATCATCGTGTTCTCGCTGACGCGGATCGGTGGCTCCCCGATCGGGATCTATCTGTCGCACGAGATGACACCAGCCGAGGTGGCCGAGCTCGAGGAGCGATATGGGCTCGATCAGCCCCTCCCCGTCCAGTACCTGCTGTGGGCGCGAGGGGTGCTGACGGGTGACCTCGGCTGGTCCGGCGTGTCGGCGGGACCGATCACCGAGGTCATGCCGGAGAAGATCACGGCGACGCTCGAACTGGCGATGGCGGCCGGGATCGTGGCGGTGATCATGGGGGTCGGGCTTGGTACGTTCGCGGGTGCCCGGCGCAACCGGATACCGGATCATCTGACGCGGATCTTCTCGATCAGCGGCGCCAGCATGCCGACGTTTTGGTTTGCGATCCTGCTGTTGATCGTCTTCTGGGTCTACCTCGGCTGGTTTCCCGTAGGGCGGAGTACCGCTTGGATCTTCCAGTCGATCGATCACCCGACCGGGATGTACACGGTGGATGCCCTGCTCGCAGGGAACATGCGGGCGTTTGCGGACGCCGTGTGGCACCTCGTGCTGCCTGCGGTGACGATGGGATACGGCGCCACAGCCATCATCGCCCGCATGATGCGCTCCTCGCTGGTGGAAGAGCTCCAGGAAGACTATGTCGACGCCGCCCGCGCCAAGGGTCTCGCCGAGCGTGTCGTCTTGAGACGGCACGCCCGGAGGAACGCCCTGATCCCCACTGTGACCGTCATCGGGCTCAGCTTCGGGTTCCTCCTGCAGGGCTCCGTCGTCACCGAGATCATCTTCCAGTGGCCTGGCATCGGTCGCTGGATGGCCGACGCGGTTCTGCGGGGCGATCAGGCCACGATCATGGCGTACGTACTCTTCACGAGCGTCCTGTTCTTGGCCGTCAACCTCGTCGTCGACGTCGTCTACGCCTATCTCGACCGCCGAGTCGCCCTGGGAGGCTGACCATATGCTCGATGTTCCGCGCCGTGCTCCCGCAGTCCTCCCGCCATCCGAGAGCGCGTTCAGAGTTCGCCTGCGACGCTTCGGCGAGCTGGTGGGCTCGGTGCTGTCGAACCCCACCACGGTGATCGGGCTGATCATCATCGGCGGTATGTTGCTCGTCGCCTTGCTCGCTCCGGTCATCACCGAAGCCAATCAACCCGACCCGTATCAGATGCCTCGCGACTGGGGGGCTCTGAACGAGCCTCCCGGAACGCCCGGACATCTCCTCGGAACGACCAACACCGGTGGAGACGTCTTCTATGGAGTCGTGTGGGGTTCCCGCACCTCGCTTCGTCTTTCCCTGATCGTGGTGGGTATCACGGTGCTCGTCGGAGTGGTGATCGGCAGCGTCGCCGGATATCGGGGTGGGAAGTTCGACGAGATCTTGATGCGGGTGGTCGACATCTTCCTGTCGATTCCCGAGTTGATCTTCGCCTTGGCGATCGCAGCGGTCCTCGGGCCATCGTTCGGAAACATCATCCTCGCTCTCGCAGTCGTGTTCTGGGTCAAGTACGCCCGCATCATGCGCGCCCAGGTGCTCCACGTCCGCAGCAACGAGTACGTCGACTCGGCACGGCTCATCGGCGACTCGGGATGGAACATCTTCCGACGGGACATCCTGCCCAACTCGATCACGCCGATCGTGGTGCAGGCGACGATGGACATGGGTCACATCGTGCTGGTGGGCGCCACGCTGAGCTTCATCGGTCTCGCCGAGGCCGGTTTGGCAGAGTGGGGCGTGCTCGTGTCCGATGGCCAGGCAGGGATTTCGGCCGGTCGATGGTGGGCTTCGACGTTCCCGGGCCTGATGGTGTTCTTGTGGGCTCTGGCGTTCAACCTCGTAGGTGACGGCCTTCGGGACGTTCTCGACCCCAAGACCGAGTCGAGCCGATGACCACTGCGCTTCCCGAACCGGCCCCGGAGGTGTTCGCCGAGTCACAACCCATCGCGTCGGTGAAGGACCTCCGCATCCACTTTGCTACGAAAGCGGGTGTCGTACACGCAGTCGACGGCGTTTCCTTCGACATCCGCCATGGTGAGACCCTGGGTCTGGTGGGTGAGACCGGGTGTGGCAAGAGCGTCACGGCCCGGTCGTTCCTGCGGCTGAACCCGTCTCCCCCGGGAATCCATGCGGGCGGGTCGGTGGTGTTTCGTCCCCGCGGTGGCGACGAGGTCGACATCATGCAGGTCTCAGAGCGCGAGCTCCGCGACCTTCGAGGTAACCGGATAGCGATGATCTTCCAGGATCCCGGGAAGGCACTCAACCCGGGGTTGACCGTCCGCCAGCAGATCGGCGAGGTCTTTCGTGAGCATCGGAGCGAAGAGCTGCTCTCCGACGCAGGAATCGAGTCCGAAGAGCGGCGCGCCGGGGCGGTCCTCCGCCGTGGCGCCTCGATGAAATCGACGGTGGGCGAGCGCGCCATGATGACACTGCCGCCACTTCGGGGAGGACGAGACAAGATCCGCAAGGCGGTCGACGAGCGCGTCGCCGCCGCGTTGGCCGAGACCCAGATCCCAAACCCCCTGAAGGTGATGGACCGGTATCCCCACGAGCTGTCGGGCGGCATGAGGCAGCGCGTGATGATTGCGCAGGCGCTGGCCTGCAACCCCGACCTCTTGATCGCCGACGAGCCGACCACCGCTCTCGACGTGACCGTCCAGGCTCGAATCCTCGAGCTCATCGCCGCTCTCCAGGAGCGGCATCACACAGCGGTGCTCTACATCAGTCACGATCTCTCGCTGGTGAGGCGCATATGCGATCGTGTCGCGGTCATGTATGCCGGGCGCATCGCCGAGGTCGGCGACACCGAGGACATCTTTCGCGCACCCTCGCATCCCTACACTCGTGGTCTTCTCGCTGCAGTGCCCTCTGCCTCGCACGCACGAGGCAAGCTGGAGGCGATCGAAGGGACCGTCCCAGAGCTGATCGACCCCGACCCCGGATGTCGCTTCGAGGGGCGCTGCGCATTTGCAGCGGCGGTGTGTGCCCGCCGAGATCCGGTGCCCACGCCCGTGGCCGACGGGCACCGGGTTGCGTGCTTCATCCACCATCCACCCTCCGGCGTTGCTCCGGAGGATCTTCCGAGCTTCGAAGGGGGCATGGCGTGACCGTTGCGGAGGCGTCCGTTCCCGGAACCGAGCGTGGCGAGCATCTTCTGGCGGTGAGGAACCTCCAGAAGCACTACCCCATCAAGGAAGGCGCTCTCCAACGCGTGGCCGGTCACGTCAAGGCCGTCGACGGCGTGGATTTCGATCTCATGCGTGGTGAGACCTTGGGGCTGGTCGGCGAGAGCGGATGCGGCAAGACGACGCTCGGACGCATGGTCTCGGGACTGATCGAGCCCTCGGCAGGCGGCGTTTACTTCGACTTGTCACCCGAGACGGCATCCGAGCTCGATCAGCTCTTGTCGGGCACCGAGTCGGACCCGGCGCGACTCGCAACCATCGAGCGGTCCCATCGCATCGACAAGCTCGACGGCGCACGATGGCAGCACTTCCGGCGGAACTGTCAGATGGTGTTCCAGGACTCCTTTGCCTCGCTCAATCCCAGGCACCTCGTGAACGACATCGTGGGACGTCCTCTCCGGGTCCACAAAGAGGCATCGGGCGCGGCTCTCACGGAAAAGGTGGTCGAGCTCCTGGAGATGGTCGGGCTCGGGCGCCAGCATCTCTACCGCTACCCACATCAGTTCTCGGGTGGCCAGCGACAACGAATTTCGATCGCTCGCGCTCTTGCGCTCGATCCTGAACTGATCGTGCTGGACGAGCCGACGAGCGCCCTCGATGTGTCCGTCCAGGCCCAGATCCTGAACTTGCTCCACGACCTGCAGCGCGAGCGCAATCTCACGTATCTGTTCATCACGCATGATCTCTCGGTGGTCAGGCACATGGCGGACCGCATCGTTGTGATGTATCTCGGCAAGGTCGCAGAGGCCGGCCCCACCGATGAACTGTTTGCCCAGCCGTTGCACCCGTACACCGATGCGCTCCTGAAGGCGAGCCCGGATGTCGAAGCCGAGGAGGGTTTCCGCGGGCTGGAGGGATCGGTCCCCGACCCGGCTCATCCACCCCAGGGTTGCCGCTTCCATACGCGGTGCCCACTCGCGACGCCGGAGTGCGGCTGGGAGGTCGACGACGTCGTTCGCTGGCTCGAAGATGACCCCCGGATGTTCGAAACGCTGAGTGGAGTGGAACGTCACTCGCCCTTCCACGCAGATCTCTCGTTCGATGCCGAAGAAGCGGCTGCGGCCCTGGTCGAGGCCATCGAGAGCGACCGCGTGCCCCGAGCGCTTCGAGGCGCGATGGCTGCCAGTTCGAGATCCGGTGCCAACGTGACGATTCGCTTTCACCCCGTCGACGAAGTGAAGCTCGAGCGGCGAGGATCGAACCGGCTGGCGGCCTGCGTGCTCGATCGGCTGCCCTGACGGAACTGCTGAAGCAGATTCCGTCGGTGCCGACAGGCTCACCGATGGATCACATCGCACGTGTCATGGCACGCATCGACACCATCAAGACCCAGATCGGCTACACCGGCCAGCCCGGCGAGTTCCACGCCGTGCTGGAAAGCCAGATGACGTCGTTCGATCCGATAGCCGAGGTCCGGCCGCTTCGCGCCGTGACGACCCTGGGGGGCACGACGCTGCCATCCGCAGGAGGCGTGGTCGCCGCGAGCGAGCTCGACGCCTACGTGAGAGAGCATCGGCTCGAGGAGAGGAACGGTCGACTCGATCGGTCTGAGCTCCAAGGAATATCGGGTGGCTGGAACGACCGTGACTTCGCGTTGATCCCTCCGGCCGCCGACGCCTACGAGCAAATGCGAGCCGCAGCCGCAGCGGATGGCATCGAGCTCGCCGTGATCGATGCATACCGATCGTGGGAGGCACAGGCCGCCGCCTATGAGGACTATCTGGCCGGTCGCAAGAACGCCAACGTCTTGCCCCCCGGCACGTCGGAACACGGTCAGGGCATGGCGGTCGACTTCACGAACGGAGCGATCATCGGCACCGACGATGCCGAGTGGCATTGGCTTCAGGCCAACGCCCACCGATTCGGTTGGCATCCGATCTCCAACGAGGCCTGGCATTGGGAGTTCCGCGGGCTGGGTGGCTGACCGGTCGGTGCATGCTCGCCGCTCAGAGGCCACCAGACCCCGGCGTTCGGGGGGTGTCGGGCCTTCCGACAAGTCCTTGGTGGAGCTCTGGGGCGCGATTCGACGGGATGGGCGGCAAGTGCCACGGGACCATCCTGAGGGGAACCAGGACTACGAACGGCTCCATGGATCGAGCTCCGGCGGCGGGCTTCCCTTGGACGTCGGCGCGCTCGACCTGCACTCGAGCAAGCTCCACGGCAATCGGCGGTGGCGCGGGCGGCGGAGCCCGCCGAGCTCTGAAGCACGGGGTGATGGTCACCCGGGTTGGCTAGCCTGCTGCCTGTGCCGACCTTCCGCGCCGATGTGCGAGAGATCTCGCCGTACGTACCTGGTCGCCCCATCGCAGATGTGGCGATCGACTACGGGTTCGACCCCGACGACGTGGTCAAGCTCGCATCCAACGAGCGTCCGGATCCGCCGCTGCCCCAAGTGCTGGACGCGATCGCCCGCGCATCCGCGGAAGCTCATCGATACCCCGACAACGAGGGCCGCGACCTCCGAGCGAGACTCGCCGAGATGCTCGGCGTCGCCTACGAAGAGGTGATGATCGGGGCCGGCTCCTCCGAGCTACTGCGGGTGGTCGCCACAGCGACCGGTGGACCAGGCACCTCGGCGGTATATGCCTGGCCGTCGTTCATCGTGTATCGGCTGGCATCGATCCTGGCGATGACCGAACGTGTCGAAGTCCCGCTCGACGAAACGCACTCGCACGATCTGGACGCGCTGCTCGCCGCCATACGGCCCGACACAACCCTCCTATACGTCTGCAACCCCAACAATCCGACCGGGACGGTGAGGACCGTACGCGACATCGCCGGCTTCGTCGACGAAGTGCCCGAGCGGGTCATGGTTCTGATCGACGAGGCATATCACGAGTACGTGACCGACGAGTCGCACGCCACGGCGTTGCCGATGGCAGCTGAGCGCCCGAACGTGATGGTGACGAGGACATTCTCGAAGGTCCACGGGCTGGCGGCCCTACGGGTGGGCTACGGGGTGTCGGCAGCGTCGAACATCACGGAACTGCGCAAGGCACAGGCTCCGTTCAGTGTCACAGGGCTGGCACAGGCCGCAGCTTTGGAATCGCTTTCTCACCCCGGTGACATCTATGAGCGGGTCGAGGAGAACGCAGTCGGAAGGCGATGGATCCAGGAGTCGCTCTCGGGTCTGGGTGTCGACTACGTTCCGAGCCAGGCGAATTTCGTGTACTTCCGCCTCGGCGCCGCCGCCGACGTGGTGACCGACGCCTTCTTGGAGCACGCCGTGATCCTGCGCCCGTTCTCGTCTGGTTGGGTCAGGGTCAGTGTCGGGTCCGAAGCGGAAAACCGGCGGTTCGTCGAGGCGCTCACGGCAGAGCTCCACCGTCTCCGCTGACCGACGTTTCTTCGAAGGCGCGGCCCTCCCTGCCGATTTCTGTCAATGTCGTCCAAGCCCTACCGTTCGGCCTGCTTGCCGGCAGCAAGCGCTACTCCTTTGAGCCCACATTCTCTACCGAGGTGAACCAGTGAAGGCCGTCATCCGCGGTTTTGCCGCAGCCGTTACCAAATTTCCGTGGGTCATGATCGTTGGCGCCCTGGTCGTGACCGGGGTCCTGGGATTCATGGCCTCGGGAGCCGAGCAGTCGGTTGGGGGACAGGAAGGTTTCGCCCCGGACAACGCCGAGATCCAGGCTTCCAACAAGCTGGGAGATCTGTTCGGTGCCGACTCCTCGGAAACCGTGATGCAGGTGATCGTTCGATCCGACTCCGGTGACGTTCTCACAGCCGACGCATTGAACGCTGTGAACCAGGCGCTCGGAGCGGTGGCGACCGGTGATACCGCCGCGTACCTGTCGACCCGGCCCGAACGGCCACAAGCGTTCTTCTCGTACCTGGCACCGGTCCAGTTCGCGGCGGAGGCGCAGGGCTTCCCCATGGACGGGCTGACCGACGACCAGGTGAAAGAGATCTACGAACAGACTCTGGCGGATCCGGAAGCGGCAACTCAGCTCGGCTTCGTCGATCAGCTCGTCGCCGATAAGGACGGCGATGGGCTGTACGAGGCCGGACTCGCGCTGGTGTTCATCCAGACGCCCAGCGGCGACGACGCACTCGACCTCGCGGTCGAGCAGGAGACTGCGGTCGCCGATGCCATGGCCTCGGTCGAGCTTCCCGAAGGACTCGAGATCCGGCCGTTCTCCTTCAGCCTGCTGTTCGGGGAGGATTCCGGATTCGAAGCAGAGATAGGCCGGCTGTTCGGCACCGCCTTCCTGATCATCATCGCCATCCTCGGCTTCGTGTACTGGATCAAACCCACCTCGGGGCGGGGCAAGGCCATCCGCCGGGCGGCGGCCGACACGGGCGTGACGATGCTGACGATCGTCATGGCCATTGGCTGGATGCAGGGGATCGGTGCCATCTTCCAGGATCTCGGCTGGGTGGGCGCGTTCAACGAGATCATTCAAATCGTGCCGGTGCTGCTGATCGGTCTCGGCGTCGACTACGGCATTCACCTCACGTCTCGCTATCGCGAGGAGGTCGGCGAGGGCAATGCCGTCGGGTCCTCGATCAGGCGCGCCATCGGTACGTCGGGCGTGGCGCTCGCTCTCGCAACGATCACCACCGCAATCGGATTCCTCACCAACGTGGTCAACCCGGTGCCGGCCCTGAAGGACTTCGGCATCCTGGCGGCGGTGGGGATCTTTGCCTCGTTCGTGCTGATGCTCACCTTCGTGCCTGCCCTCAGATACGTCCTCGATCGCCGAGCCGAGTCCGCAGGAACCCTCCCAGTCGAGTCCTTCCGGAGTTCCTCGGGTGAGCGGCTGCTACCGAGCCTGATGGAAAAGACCGCCGTCCTGGCGGAGCGACTGGCGGTGCCCACCCTCATCGTGATGCTGGCGCTCGGCGGACTAGGCGCTTACGGGCTCAGCCAGCTAGAGACGCGCTTCAGCTTCACCGACTTCCTTCCGGAGGATTCACCGACCGTGGAGACGTTCAACATCCTCAACGAAGAGTTCGGCGGTGGCTTCGGAGAGACCACCCAGGTACTCGTCGAGGCCGGCGAGGGGGGCGATCTAGCCACGCCGGCGTTCTCCAACGCTCTGGCCGGCGTTCGTGGCCTGCTGGCCGGCGTCGACGACGTGATCGTCGTCCCGACGCCGGCTGGCGACTTCGCCCAGGCGACCGATCCCGTCGGAGTCTTGCAGCAGCTGATCACGCCGACCACGCCAGGTGGTACGCCGGCAAACCCCGAACTGGCCCAGGCCGCCCTCGGCATGGGCCTCCAGATGGACGGCACGGTCTCCGAATCGGCAGACGTAGCGGGGCTGTGGTCGCTGGCTCTCGAGGCCGCTCCGGACCAGATGGGTCGCGTCGTGCACTTCACAGAAGACGGTCGGGTCGACGCGATTCAGGTCGAGATCGCCACGCAGGCCGGGGAACAAGGCGCCGGCGAGTTGCGTGACAACCTCATTGCCGCATTCGAACCGATCGATTCGATCGACGGGGTGACGGCCATCCCCACGAGCCAGCAGATCATCTCCGATGTCGTCGTGAACGCCCTGTCGGACTCGCAGGTGAGTTCGCTACTGTGGACGATCATCGCCGCCACCATCGTGTTGGTGATCAACTTCTGGTTCGAGAATCGTCGACCCTTCCTCGGCGTGCTCACGATGATTCCGGTCGCACTCGTGGTGCTGTGGACATTCGGTCTGATGTATGTGAGCAACATTCCGTTCGGTCCGGTCACGGCCACCCTTGCGGCTCTCGCAGTGGGAATCGGGGTGCCATACACGATTCACCTCGCGCGGCGATTCGAGGAGGACAGAAATCGGTACTCCAACATCGAAGACGCCATCCGGTCGACCACTCGCCACACCGGGGGAGCGCTCGCTGGATCCGCATTCACGACGGCCGCAGGGTTCGGGATCCTCGTGACGTCCAGCCTGACTCCCTTCAAGCAGATGGGTCAGGTGACGGCCTACGCCATCGTGTTGTCGCTGGCCGGATCGGTGCTCGTGCTTCCGTCGCTGCTGGTTCTCTGGGAGCGGTGGCATCGTCGCCGCGGGGACCTCGAAGAGGCTCCGCCGACGGTGTCCGTCGTCTGAGCACCCGACGCCCCGAGGACTCAACTCCGCGCTGATTCGGTCGACAAGGAAGGGCATGAGGCCCGTGCGAGTCAAGCCCGTCGTCGCCGCCCTCTTGGTCTTCGCGGTCCTTGCGTGGCTTGGGAGGGTTTCGTTCTCCGCGCTCGACGCCGTCACCGGGTTCTCTCCTGCTGCCGGATTCGCAGCTGCAATCGTGGCCACCCGGTGGGACAACCGCCGGCGGCTGGCCCCTCTCTTCGCTCTTGTGTCGATGCTCGTCGCCGTCGCAACCGGATCGGCCCCTGCACATGCCTTGGCCTACGGAGCCGGCCTGTTGGTAGAGGTGCTGGTTGCGTCCGCCGTACTGGTCCGCCTGGCAGATCCTCTCGAGCGACCCGAGACCTCGGCCTGGTGGGTGCAGTGGACGGGCGCCTTGACCGTCGGGGCCCTCAGCGGAGCCATCGTCTTCCTGGCCATCGATCAGCCTTCCGGGAACATGGTCGCTCTCGGCTCGACCTGGGTGGTCGGACACGGGGCGGGCCTCGTCTTGGTGTCGCCAGGCGTGTGGGCCGCGATGCGGTGGTCGGTCACCGGCGGATGGCGACATCGCCTGGATCTCCGACACATGGTCGAGGCGTTGCTGGCGGTGTCCTGTTCGTTGGTGTTGACCATGACACTCGTGGCGTGGCTCGACCGTCCCGAGCCGTATCTGATGCCGTTCCTCGTGCTGGGCTGGTTGGCGCACTCGGCAGGACACCGGGTGACCGTCATGGCTTCATCACTCGTGTCGACGGCGACGCTGTTGGCCGTGCCGATCTGGATCGATGTTCCGGCCGGCGCGACACCGGTTGCCGCCACCACCGCGATCGTCTTCGGGCACGCTGCGGCCTCGGCGTTGGCGATCGAGGCGTCGGCCCGTTGGCACGCCCGGGCGCTCCTCAGCGGTGTCGTGGAGATCTCGTCGGAGGCCGTTCTCATCGTGGACGGTGAAGGGCGTGTGATGACCGGCAACCCGTCGGCGCGATCACTGTTCGGAGCCGAGCTGGAGGGTGCAGCCATCGCCGACCTCATCCCAGGGCTTCCGCGCGGCTGGACCTCGGCCATGCCGTCCGGCCTGACCGTGGAAGGGCGAGGACTCGACCGCCGTTCGATCTCGCTCGAGCTCTCCGTGGGGGCGGTGGACGCTCCTGGACGTCCCATGCTCGCCGTCGTCTGTCGCGACATGACCGAGATCAAGGCCGCGGCGGAGGCCCTCCGCCGGTCCGCCGAGATCATCGATGCCGCCCCCGACCTGGTCGGCTGGACCGATGGGTCCGGCAATCTGCTGTTCTTGAATCACGCCGGCCGCGAGATGATCGGCGCATCGGATTCGGAGACCATCGATGCCTGGTCGGCGGCGGGTCTTCTCACACGCGACGCGATCGACTCGGCGACTCGGAACGGCGTCTGGCGTGGTGAATCCCTCGTGATAGGTCGGACCGGCACGAAGCTTCCGGTCCTGCAGACGGTGGTCGCGCATCGGTCCGACGATGGCAGCATCCGCTACTTCTCGGTGCTCGCCCGTGACATCTCCGAGCGATACGCCCTGGAGCAGATGAAGAGCGAGTTCGTATCCAACATCACCCACGAGCTGCGAAGCCCGTTGACCGCGGTGATCGGATACCTGGACCTGCTTCTCGACGGGACCTTCGGTGAGCTACCCGGAGCAGCGATGGACGCACTCGGTGATGTCGCCGGGTCCGCTCAACAGCTGCTCGAGCTCATCAACGATCTGCTGGCACTGTGGCGAGCCGAAGATCGCGGCGTTGGTGATCCGGAACTTCTCGACCTCGGCACCGTGGTCGCCTCGGCGGTGCGGACCATGGAACCGGTGGCAGCCGGCAAGCGGATCGCCATGTCTTTCACCAGCCAGGACGTGTCGACCGTCGGCGATCGGCGGCAGCTCGAACGAGCGTTCCTCAACCTGGTTTCGAACGCCGTGAAGTTCACGCCGCCGGGAGGCACGGTGTCGATCAACGTCGAGGCCCGGTCGTCCATGGGCGTTGTCGAGATCTCAGACTCCGGGGTCGGTATCCCCGAGTCCGAGCTGGAGGCCGTCTTCGATCGCTTCTTCCGGGCGAGTACCGCCGAGAATGCCAACATCCCTGGCACCGGGCTGGGCCTGCCGCTGGTACGAGAGGTCATTGTGGCGCACGACGGCGAGGTCCGGGTGACATCGACCGTTGGGGTGGGTACCACGTTCTCGATAGAGCTCCCGATGCTGGTGAGAGCCGGGGCGGTCCGGGCCTGACCCAATCGTCCCTTCGGGTCGGGCGCATCCGTGAGCGTCGGTCTCGATGTGTGCGTTCTCGTCTCACCCTTCCGATACGTTCACCGTGTGAATCCATCTCTCGGACGACCGGGACGAGGTCCCCGTGCCCTTTCGTCGACCTGGCGATTGCGCCAGGCGGCCTTTGCGATGGCAGGCCTGGGCGCCCTGCTGGCGGGGGTCGATGGTGTCTGGCCCCCGGCTCTCGCGGTCCCGGTGGCGCTGTCGACGATCGTCGGCTGGCGATGGGCGACCACGAGGGTGGCGCGGGCTCGGGCGGGGGTGGCAGGGGAGCGCGTCGTTTCCAGGGCGCTCCGCGGATTCGGAACTGTGCTGTACGGGTGGGTTCCTCCGGGGCGCCGGTCGGATGTCGATGTGGTCGTCGTCGCCCCGTGCGTCGCAGCGGTGGAGGTGAAGCGCGCTTCGGGAAGGGTTCGTACTCGTGATGACGGCACGGTGTCGGTCGGCGGTTCGCGGTTGCCGGGTGCGCCGCTGCGGCAGGCCACGGGCGGGGCAGCCGCCGTCCGGCGCGCTTTGGCGACGCCTGTTCCCGTTCACGCCGTGCTGTGCATCACCGACATGTCCCAACGCCCCCGTGTTGCCACGAGCCACGGGGTCCCGGTGGTCGTCTGCTCCGCCCGCCACCTCCGGCGGGTCCTCCGCCGCCTCGACCGAACGGCCGACGGATCGCGCGACGATCGGCTGGCGGCGTTGACGTCCGCGGATTGACACCGCGTTGCTCACAACATCGTTATGCTTGAGGTGCTGGCATCGACTTCGGGCGGCGGGATCACGCATGTGGAGCACCCGACCGTGAGAGAGATCTTGTGAAGAAATTCCTCGGCTGGATCGCCTTGTTGGTGATCCTCTATGTGATAGCCAACGACCCGGATTCCGCCACGCGGCTCGTTTCAGGCACCATCGACCTCATCTCGAGGCTTGCCGATGGCGCCACCACCGTCATCGACGGTGTCTGAGGATGGTCTGGCAGGCGGACCGAGAGCAGAGATATCTCTCGTTCAACGAGGAGATCATCATCTCTTCGCGCCTCAACTGGATCTATGCAGCCATCCCATTGTTCCGCATCGCTGTGATCACGGTGATGGTCACGATCGCCATGAACGGTGTCCTGGGGTGGTGGCTGATCCCTGTGGCGATCCTGGCCATCCAGTGGATTCGCACCGAAGGCTTTGCCGGCGACCTCGGGTTCGTGGCCGTGGCGGCGATCATCGCAATCATCTGGGCGGGCGCCGAGTATGCCCTCGACCCGGCCACTCGCACGATGCTGATCATCTCCATCATCTTGCTGATGGTGCTCAAGGGCGCTGTCGACTACGCGGTGACGCGCCTGTACCTGACCGACAAACGCATCATCCTTCGCACCGGGATCTTCACCGAGCGACGTTCGACACTGCCGCTGCGCGCCCTCACAGACATGCGCTACGACCAGACCCTGCTCGGCCGAGTGTTCGACTACGGCCATTTCTTCGTCGAGTCTGCAGGACAGAATCAAGCCCTGTCCCAACTCCGCTTCGTCGACGGACCCCGCCGGTTCTACCGAATCGTGATGGAGCTGGCCCTCGGTGGCAACCTCCCCCCTGGAGCCGTCCCCGACCCTCCTCCCTGACCGACGATCGCAACCCAGGGTTATGGTCCGCCAGAATGGCGGACCACCGCCCACAGAACTGACGCGAAAGCAGGACGGGTGGCCCGGGCCGCCAGGTCCGAGTAGCGTCCGCCGCCACGCGTGGAAAGGCCACTCAATGCCAACCCTGGAAGAGTTCTGCACGATCAAGGCGTCAATGACGCCTCGGATGCTCGGCAACATGCCGGGCGGCACTCGTATCGACTTCCCGTTCGAGGGCACTGCCACCAGTCCACACTGGGATGGAGAACGGCCCGTCCGCGGCATCGACTACGTCACAGTGCGCAGCGACGGCAACATGGCCCTCGACATCCGCGCCACCATCGGCGAGAAGCGGGAGACCATCTCGTATCGCGGCTCGGGCGTCAGCATCGTCAAGAGTCCGACCGAAGCGCAGCCCCAGGAGCTGCTCACGTTTGAGACCGGAAACGAGGATCTGGCGTGGCTCAACTCCGTTGTAGGAGTTGGGCTGGGTGGAGGCGAAGAAGGTGAATTGGCCGTCCACCTGTACATCGTGCGCCCCTGAGCCAGAGCCGGAACATCTAAGGTGGATGCGATCGGCCTCATTGCCGGAAGCGGATGGGCATCGGGGCTCAATCTGTACGCCGTTGCGCTCATTCTGGGACTTGCGGGCCGATTCGGGTGGAGCGATGTCCCAGAGGTGCTGATGCGCACCGATGTGCTCGTGGTGGCCGGCGTTCTGTTCTTCATCGAGTTCGCCGCCGACAAGATCCCATACCTCGACAACGTGTGGGACCTCCTCCACACCGTCGTTCGACCGCTCGGAGCGGCTGCACTCGGCTACGTGATCGCGGGTGAGTCCGGGTCGATCGGGGAGGTAGCAGGGGCGCTGGTGGCCGGCGCGCTCGCGGCTACGGCTCACAGTGCCAAGGCCACGACGCGGGCAGTTGCCAACGCATCCCCGGAGCCGGTTTCCAACCTCACGCTGTCGGTGCTCGAAGACGGCGTCGCCACTGGCATGACGGTACTGGCACTGGCGTTGCCGGTGGTTGCGCTGGTGGTCGCTCTGCTGCTCGCCGTGGCATCGGCGTGGGTGGCGGCGAAGCTGTGGCGAGGCGTGCAGCGGCTGTTCGGACGTCGACGGGCCGGCGCCAAGCCTGATCAGCCGACGGCCTGAGGACGATCGAGCGCAGGTACGGTGGAGCCCGGCGCAAGGGGTACGTCGAGGACGAAGAGGGTGTACCCGTTCATCCGTTCGTAGGTCAGACGACACCCCATGCTCCCCGCCAGCCGTTTCGCAACGGCGAGCCCGAGCCCCATCGTTCCGGTGATCAGAGTATCCCGTGGTGTGTGCACGAAGGGCCGGAACACCTCGTCGATCTGAGTCGACGAGAGGCCGTCTCCGTTGTCGGCGACCACGATGCGATACATCCCGCCCGCCGGCGCCGACTTGATGACGACCGACGGACCACCGTGATTGACTGCATTCGACAGCAGGTTCGTGAGGATGTGGCGAAGCCGCAACCGATCGGTCCAGACGGTGGTGGGCGAGAGCGTGGTCTGAACGCGGCCCTCCCATGCAGAGGACGACGAGATGACCATCTCGATCTCGCGAGCGGGATCGACCAACTGCATCAGGAACTCCACCTGTCCGTCTTCGAGCCGAGCCATGACCACCAGATCGTCGACCATGCGGGTCAGCTCCGCCGCCTGGCCATCTATCACGGTGAGACCTTCCGCCAGCAGTTCTGGGTCGTTCTGGACCTCCAGCATCGCCTGCGCGTAGCCGGTGATCGCGGTGAGAGGTGTCCTGAGTTGATGGCTGAGACCACCGATGAGCTCGTCTCGTGCTCGAACGAGCGCGATGTTGTGCTCGAGCTGCGCCTGCATGGCCAAACGCTCCTCGCGTCGCCGCGCCGTCGACCACAGCCCCCACGCCGCTGCAGACGGCACGATGAGCGCAACCGTCAGACTCGTGATCCGAGCAGCGTCGCCTGCCCTCGACTGCTCGGCTTCGATGCGCGCCTGGGCGGTACTGCCGGCGCCGGCCGCTCTCGACTCGAGACGCTCGAGGACTGGCAGAACACGCGACTTGGCCAGGTCGTCGGCAGCTTCGACGTCTGCAGGATTCGCCGCGGTTTCGAGAAGGCTCAGGGCTTCCTCGATCGGTACCTCGAGCTCTTCGGCGAGATCGACGTGAGGGCTGCCCTCCAGCAGGAGGTCGAGCGCAACCGCCCGGGTCCGCAGCGTGGCGACATCGCCGTGAACTCGTGCAATCGCCTGGGCCACGTCATCCTCGACATGGATGCCGGCCTGCTCTGCCGACACGAGCAAGATGGTGATGCCGAGATTGCCCTTGACCACCCCGGCGGAGGAGACCAATTGCTGAGAGGCGGCGTAGATGGCGCCATCTTCGGCGACGCGCGCCGCCTGCGTCGAGTCGGCGAACATCGAGGCGGCGATGGACGACACCGCCGCTATCGCCACGATGAGCAACACCTGTCCCTGCCGTCGGGACACCCGAACGCGCCTCCTCGCCATCGAGAAGTGCATCGGTCGCCGGCGAGACACTCTTGATCTGTGTCTCAAGCATGAGGCGTCCGCGACCGAAGAATCTCTTGTGGGATCAGGACTGCGTCGGGGAGCCGTGTTGTTGGCCGTTGCGTTGCTGACGATGGTCGATGGCGCTCCGGCGCACGCTCTCTCGTCTGCGGCGACGAACACACCCGGTCAGGTCACCCACTCCTCGTTCCTCTACATCCCGGTGGCGTGGTCGGCCGGGCTCCACAAGTCCAACGGCAACGGCAACGGCAACGGGAACGGGAACGGGAACGGCAACGGCAACGGGAACGGGAACGGGAACGGCAACGGGACCACGACCTCCACGTCGTCATCCACCACCAGTACCACGTCGAGTACCGCCCCAACCACGACCTCGACAACACCGGCCCAGTCCACCACAACGCTGCCCAGCACCACGACGACCGGTCCGACTGTCACGCCCCCGTCACCCACCACAACGGTTCCCACCTCACGTTCGGGGTCGACCACGACCACCACGACGCTCGGATCCACTACCACGACCATCGGTCCCAGTACCGCCTCGTCCACCACGACCCTGCCCATCGTGGGAGGTCCCCGGGCCGACACGATCGGGGAATCCGGAGATTCGGGTCTCGGCGGTGGCGGCGACGAGACAGTTGAAGACCCGACGACACCAGAGGATGGGGACGGGTTCTTGTCGTTCTTCTCGAATGACAGCGGGTCGGGCGGGGACGGTGTTGGTGAGCCGGGCGGGGCGGCGAGCGGAACGAGCATCCGCAGCGTCGTGGACAGCTGGGGATGGGCCGAATCGACGGCCACCCGCCCGGGTGATGACATTCTTCGCTTTCGCGTCCTCCAGGCCGTCGTCCGTGCGATGGTCACCGCCGGGTCCGGGATGGCGGCGCCCGCATCGGCCACGTTCACCCTCGTCGGTCTTTTGATGCTGTCGCGTCGGCGCTCGGACCTGTTGGCGATACCCTCATCTCCAGCAAAGTCTGAAGGGTTGGATGCCGTCGCTTCGTTGCACCTTCTGCGGTGAGTCGGGATCACCGGCCCGGCGGCTCGTCTCTGGGCCGGACGGGACCGCCATCTGTCGGGATTGCGCCGAGCTCGCTGCGAGGGTTCTCGCCGATCCGGACCCGCTCGATCCCGACCTCGTTCTGTCCAACATCTCGACCCTCCTCACGATGGATGCCAGGCACGGCGGACTTCTCGGACCGGTTCACGATGTGTCGGTTGCCATCAAGCGCGGAAGAATCGTTTGGTTCGGCGCGCCTTCCGAACTCCCCGAGCCATACGGACGCCTTCCGGAACTCGATTGCGGTGGACGGATGGCCATGCCGGGGTTCGTCGACGCCAGTTCCTCGCTGCTCGGTCCACCCTCTCCGACTCGGCCAGAGCCATCGGTCGTCGCAGACGCGGCGACCGAGGCACTCCGGCGGATGTCGGCTCGGGGCATCACCTCGGCCTCGCTGACGGTTGGCGGTTCGGTCGAACCAACTGCGGAGACCTTGAGGTTGGCTGTTGCGCGTTCGATCGACGACCGTCTCCCCATCCACGTATCGGTTTCCTGGCGGTGCGCTCCCGAGTTGGATGGCGCCTTCATGAAGGACGTGATGATCCCGACTGCGGGGCGCCTCGCCGATGTGATGGTTTTTCACTGCACCGGTGACACCCGTCGACTGGAGGCCCAGATAGCGGCAGCTCGTTCGAAGCGCTACATCGTGGATTGTTCGGAACCGGAGCCGGTGGCCTGTGTCTCTCGGCTCTATGGGGCCGTTGCCGTACGCGGTGTCCCAGCCGGCAGGGTCGGGGCTACCGGGCCCACCCCCGTCATCGGATGGTGGGAGCCGGGTCGGGCTCGCAATCACTGGAGTGCCGGCGAGCGGCCTGCGCTCGTCACGGCATCCGATCCCTCGGAGCGTCTGGTGGTCGGCATGGGCATGGTGCTGATGGCTGCAGTGGACCTTGCCGGTCTGTCGATCTCGAAGGCGATGTGGTCGGTGACGAGGGGTGGAGCGCTCGCGACCGGTGATGGGGAACGAGGCTGGATTCACCTCGGTGGGCCGGCCGACCTCGTCGTGATCGACGGTGATGAAGAGTCCGATCTGCTAACCAGACCAGACTCCGACGCGACGTGGGCCGTGATCGCAGGTGGCGTCGAATTGGGGAGATGACCGGGAAATCGCCGTGGATTGGCTATGTTTCAGTTGGCCCCGGGACGTCCGGGAGCTTCCCTGACACGCTGGAGTCGGGGCGCCCACCGTTGAAGGAGGCATACGTGAACAAGAGCGAGATGGCCGAGAAGCTCGCCAAGAAGGCAGACATCAGTCAGGCCAAGGCCGCTGAGATCATCGACATCATCTTTTCCACGAAGGACGGCCAAGGCATCATTGCCGTCGAGCTCGATGCCGGTCGTGACGTGGCAATCGCCGGATTCGGCAAGTTCGAGACCCGGCGTTCCAAGGCCCGCACCGGCCGGAATCCCCAGACAGGGGCCGAAATCCAGATCCCCGCTCGAACCGTGGCCAAGTTCACGGCATCCAAGGGACTCAAGGATCGGGTGGCGGTCTGATCCGTATCTGAGGAAAGCCGGACCCCACCGATCGTGGGGTCCGGCTTTTTTCGTGGATGTGGTGCAATGGGGGCGATGACCACCGGGCAATCAGACACTCGAGGGCTTGCGGCCGTGCTCGATGAGCCGCTACCCCTGGCCATCGCCCATCGCGGGAGCCGTTTGTTGTGGCCGGAGAACACGATGCCGGCGTTCCAGGGGGCGTACGACCTCGGGTTTCGGTGGTTCGAAACCGATGTCCATGTCACCGCCGACGACGTGGTGGTGTGCCTGCACGACGACACCCTCGATAGGACCACCGACGTCCATGGTGACGTGGCGATGTGGCGATCCGGCGAGCTCGCGTCTGTCGATGCCGGGTATCGGCATGGTCCCGAGGCCGGGTACCCGTTCCGAGGCATGGGAGTCCGAATCCCGTCGTTGGAGGAGGTGGTCTCGGCGTTCCCAGACAGCAAGCTCATCATCGACCTGAAGCGCGACGGAACGGAAGGCCCATTGGCGAAGCTCATCGGGCGTATGGACCTCTGGGACAGGGTGATCGTCGGCGGTTTCGACGATGCAAGAATCCGGCGATTCCGCCGCCTGACCGCCGATCGCGTCGCCACTTCGACAGGCCCCCGCGCCACCTTCCTCCGCTGGGCGACGGCCGCCGCTGGGCGACGTCCCCGACCGGCGCATGCTCTACAGGTGCCAGAGCGCTACGGCAGGCTCCGGGTCGTCACCGAGCGCTCCGTTGGACAACACTCGAACGCCGGTTCCCAAGTCCATGTTTGGACGGTCAACGAGCCGGAGGAGATGCAACGACTACTCGATTGGGGCGTCCACGGGATCATCACCGACCGGCCCGATCTGTTGCGGCAGGTGCTCGAGCACAGGGGCTCGTGGACCGGCCCGGAATGACGGATGATCTCTCACCGATGCTCGAGGCCTGGCCGGTTCCCCAGGCAGCATCAGCAGTGATCGCTGGAGGAGAGGTCGTCGCGACCGGTGGCGAGCTCTCGTGGTCCAGCCGGCTCGCCTCCATCTCCAAGCTGATGGCCGCCTACGCGGGCCTGGTTGCGATCGAGGAGCACACCATCGACCTCGACACGCCGGCGGGCCGGCAGGGAGCCACGATCCGGCATCTTCTCGCGCACGCTGGAGGGTATGCGTTCGATGGCGCCGGCACGATCGCCAATGTGGGTGAGCGACGCATCTACTCCAACGCCGGGATCGAGATCTTCGCCGACACCCTCGCGGAGGCGGCGGGCATGCCTTTCGACAGTTATCTCCACGAAGCAGTGTTCGCCCCGCTCGGCATGCTCCACACGTCGCTCCAGGGATCGCCTGCCCATGCGGTGTACGGCCCGGTTTCGGACCTGATCCGCTTCGCCCTCGAAATCAGGGAGCCGACGCTCGTCGATGTGGCGACGCTTCGTGCCGCCACCACCGTCCAGTTCCCCGACCTCGCTGGAGTGCTTCCGGGGGTCGGGCGATTCGATCCGAATCCTTGGGGGCTCGGGTTCGAGATCAAAGGAAACAAACATCCGCACTGGACCGGTGCCGCAACTTCACCGCAGACGTACGGTCACTTCGGCGGTGCCGGGACATTCCTGTGGGTCGATCCGACCTCCGAGGTCACCGTGGTGGCACTGACGAACAGGGATTTCGACACCTGGGCCATGCGAACGTGGCCTGGTTTCAGCGACGAGATGATTCGGCGCTACGGGGGAGTCCCACCCGGGCGCTGACTCCGGGTGAATAGTGCACGAGGGGTGATCCGGTCGGAGCGGGCAGTTCGGTGGCGGCCAACAGATCCTGTGACAGCCCGCTCAACTCGGCGTCATAGAGGTCCCATGGTTCGTGGGCCACCGGCGCATAGATGACCGATCCGTTCGAGGAAGTGGTGTACGCCCGCCATCGGTTCACGAGGAAGTCGACCAGCGGCGTTCGTTCGGCAGGTCCTCCCAGCCGGACGTGCACATTGGCGTGAGCACCCCTCGGACTCGGCCACCTTCGGCGTGAGCGATACGAGACGGCGCCCTGCTTCTCGACGATGTCCATCGACGCCCAGGTGTAGGGCACCCGGAACACGGTGCGTGCGACCATCACTCCGAGCAAGCGCGTAATCTCCAACGACGAGAACCACACACCAGTGCCGCCGTCGGGCCCTCGGACGTAGGTCCTGACGTTGGTTTCCGGAAAAGTCGTGATCCATGGTGGAACCGGTACGCCAGGCGGTCGAACCTTCACCATCCGGAAAGGCACCAGTCCGACCCAGGCCTCTCCCTCGTGCGTGTCGACGTCCAGACCGCGCGGCAGGACCTTCTGAATGACGTCGGGCGGGTACGGCCAGTGGACGAAGGTGAGAGAATCCCACCGCTGAACCAGTGCCGGACGCGGAACAGGATCGGGTGGAAGCCGCGGGTAGTCGACCACGGCGCTCGATCAGGCCAGCGTCGGCTTGTGTGCCGGACGGGCCGACTCGAAGGCTGCGATCTCGGCTTCCGCCCGAAGGGTGATACCGATGTCGTCGAGGCCGTTGAGGAGCCGGTGCTTTGTGAACTCATCGATGGCGAACCGGGCCTCGAACTCACCGCCAAAGGTGACGGTCTGCTGCGCGACGTCGACCGTGATCTGTGCGGCCGGATCTGCTTCTGCCAACTCGATGAGCCACTGCACCTCCTTCTCGGAGAGCTCCACGGGCAGCAGTCCGATCTTGGTGCAGTTGTTGCGGAAGATGTCTGCGAAAGAAGATGCGATGATCGCTTCGAAACCCCAATCCTGGAGTCCCCACGGGGCGTGCTCGCGTGAGGACCCCGATCCGAAGTTCGGACCGGTCACCAGCACCTTGGCGTGCTGATACTCCGGGCGTTCGAGCACGAAATCCTCTTCGTCGCGCTTCCAGTCGTAGAAGACGAACTCGCCGTACCCGCTGCGTTCGACTCGCTTGAGGAACTGTTTGGGCATGATCTGATCCGTGTCCACGTTCGCCCGCGGCAGCGGGGCCATGGATCCCGTGATGATCGTGACCGGGTTCATGATGTCTCCTCTCCGGCCCACTCCCGAACGTCGACGAAGTGGCCCTCGACCGCGGCTGCCACTGCCATCGCCGGCGACACGAGATGAGTCCGACCGCCCTTGCCCTGGCGACCCTCGAAGTTGCGGTTCGAAGTGGATGCGCAGCGCTCTCCCGGGGCGAGGATGTCCGGGTTCATGCCGAGGCACATCGAGCAACCGGCGTCGCGCCACTCGAATCCCGCATCCTTGAAGATCCGATCGAGGCCCTCTTCCTCGGCCTGCACCTTCACCAAGCCGGAACCGGGTACGACCATCGCCGACACGCTCGGGGCAACCTTCTTGCCCTCGAGGAGACTGGCGGCCAGCCGGAGGTCTTCGATCCGGCCGTTGGTGCACGAACCGAGGAACACCCGATCGATCCTGATGTCGGTGATGGGTGTCGACGGTTCGAGGTCCATGTAGGCGAGAGCCCGTTGTGCGGATGCTCGCTCGATCGGGTCCTCGATCGCAGCGGGGTCCGGAACGCGGTCCGAGATCGGGAGCGTCTGGCCCGGATTTGTGCCCCATGAAACATAGGGCTGCAGGTCGGCGGCGTCGATCAGCAACTCGCTGTCGTATGACGACCCTTCGTCACTGGGTAGTGATCGCCAATCGTCCAGGGCCGCTTCCCATGCTGCACCTTTGGGCGCCCTCGGGCGGCCTTCGAGATACGCATACGTCGTGTCATCGGGTGCGATCATTCCGGCTCGGGCGCCGCCTTCGATCGACATGTTGCAGATGGTCATTCGGCCCTCCATCGACAGCGATTCGATGGTTGAGCCTCGGTATTCGATCACATGTCCAGTTCCGCCGGCGGTCCCGATCCGGGCGATGATCCCGAGGATCACGTCCTTGGCCGTGACGCCCCTGGGTAGCGTACCTTCGACGATGACGGCCATCGACTTCGGCTTTTCCTGGGGGAGGGTCTGGGTGGCGAGGACATGTTCCACCTCGGAGGTGCCGATGCCGAAGGCGAGTGCACCGAATGCGCCGTGGGTGGCCGTGTGGCTGTCACCACACACGATCGTCATCCCCGGCTGTGTGACACCTTGTTCAGGTCCGATGACATGGACGATGCCCTGGCGAGGATCTTCGAGCCCGAACAGTGTGATGTCGAACTCTGCGCAATTCTGTATGAGGGTGTCGATCTGACGCTTTGACATCGGATCGGTGATGCCCAGTTCCCGTCCGGTGGTGGGAACGCCGTGGTCGATGGTCGACAGCGTCAGTTCGGGGCGCCTGACGGTTCGGCCGGCCAATCTCAGGCTGTCGAACGCCTGCGGCGACGTGACCTCGTGCACGAGGTGCAGGTCGATGTAGAGCAAGGCGGGCTCGCCCGGCGCATGCCGGACCACATGGTCGTCCCAGACCTTTTCGAAGAGTGTTCGTGGCTGTGTCATCTCGTTCCGTCTCCCGGGAGAGGACCAGAGTAGTGAGCCACGATGCGGCCGAGGCCCGGCCGGGCACGACGTCGGTCAGGGCGCGTCTCAGGCCTGCGTCAGGACGCCGTTCTCGATCTCGAGGACCCGGTCGGCGAACAGCAGTGCATCGGGATCGTGGGTGGCGGCGACGACCGACAGCCCGTATTCGGCGGCCATGCGTCGAAGCATGGTCCAGACCAGACGGAGACGGTCGGGATCGAGGTGGGAGGTCGGTTCGTCCGCGAGGATCAGCTTCGGCCGGGCGGCGACGGCGCGGGCGATCGCAGCCCGCTGTTGCTCTCCGAGGGACACGGCATCGATCCACCGGCCCCGGACTGCTTCGATTTCGAGCTCGGTCATGGCAGCGGTCCCATCGTCTGGTGCAGTTCCCAGTCGATGCGGCAGGGCTACGTTGTCGGCGACGGTCAACTCGGTGAGCATGCCGAGCGTCTGGGGGATGACCGCAACCCGGTCCCAGGAGGTGGGGTCGACAGCGATGTCCGGATGCCACCGGACGGTGCCTCCATCCTCCTCGAGCCATCCGGCGAGGATCGACAAGAGCGTCGTCTTGCCCGTCCCCGACCGGCCACGGATCATCACGATCTCCCCGGGCTGGATCACCAGATCGACCCCGCGAAGCACATCTACCTGCCCGGCACCCCGTCGGAACGATTTGGCCAGAGATCTGAGCTCGAGGACGGGAGTCATGTGCGGTCCTGATGGTGTTCGAGTCGGTGAACCGCGTCGCTGGCGCGTATCACGTCGGCGTCGTGCGATGAGACGACCACCGTCGAACCGGCGGTGATCAACGCTCGAAGTGTTTCGATGGCGAGCCACGCGGAAGCCTGGTCCAGCTCCGCGGTCGGCTCGTCGGCGACCACGATCGCCGGATCGCCTACCGCTGCCATCGCCAGCGCCACCCGCTGTTGCTGGCCGCTACTGAGACGTTCGGGTCGTTCGTCGAGGAGTGGGTCGATCTCGAGGTGACGTGCGAGATCTTTCCAGGCCGACCGGGTCCCTCGGATCTGTGTCGCCAGGTCGAGGTGTTCGGCAACGCTCAGATAGGGCAGAAGGTTCTCTGCGGGGTCTTGGAACACGTATCCGAGGTGGCGTCTCCGCCATCTCCTCCGGGCTCGATCCGACAGGCCACCGATCTCGACCCCGTCGACCGTCACCGAACCTTCGGTTGGCCGGTCCATGGCTCCGATGATCCGGAGCAGGGTGGACTTTCCGGCGCCCGATGGTCCCGCGAGCACCGTGAGCGATCCACGTACCACGGTCAGGTCGACCTCGCGAAACGCCCAGACCTGGCCTTCGGCAGCACGGTAGGAGCGGCCGAGGCCGAGCACGGTCACCTGTGTCTCATCCGCCATGACGAAGCAACTCCGAGGTGTCTGCAGTGTCTGCCGCACGCTGGCTCGTCTGGGCCGTGGCCCACGAGAGCACGAGTGCTGCAACCACGGTGATGACGATCAGGTCGATGGCCGGCACCCAGCGAGATGCGGGTGGCGTCTCCGGCACGGGGTCCAGGGCCAGGTAGACGGTTCGGGCGGTGATCAGCGCCGTGATCGCTCCGAGCGCGGTCCCTGCGAGGAGTGGGATCGCGGTCTCCATGTAGGAGGCACGGATGTGGTCGCGGCGCGAGAGCCCCATCCGCCGGGCCAACGCATACGCCAGGTTGCGTGCTCGCTGCCGGGTGTCCGAGTACAGGAGGATCGCACCGATCGCGATCACGCCGGCCAGGGCGGCGTACAACTCGAGGAAGTCGAACGTCCACACCACCGACTGGAACTTCAGGAGGTCGAGCGTGCGGGAGGCGGGAGTGGTGAATGCGAATCCGATCGACTCCGCTCGAAGGGCTTCGGCCACCTCGGAAGCGGTCGCGCCATCCACCCAGAGCAGATACCTGAACACGCCAGGCGTACGCCCGGCCTCGTCGATGATCTGCTGCATGGCATCCCGCGACACGACGACGATCGGTCGATCTCGTCGCGCGCCTGGAAAGGCATCAGCCGTTCCCACCACCTGGATCGGAAGGTCGATGCCGCGGGCATCGAGAATCCCGTTTCCGAGCGTCCCGTTTGCCACGATCGCCGGAGCGGCGCCGGAGTCGAGCGGGCCCAGTCGCGCCATCAGTTGATCGACCGGAACGGCCGAGAACGACGGATCGAAGAACGCACCGCGATCGAACGTCTCCGGGTCCACCACGAGAATGTCGATCTGCTGCCCGGCGAAGTCGGCGCGTTCGACCTTGGCGACGATCGTCGACCGATCGGAGAGGGCGTCCGGTATCGAGTCATAGCCGTATACGGGGGCCGAAACGTCGGCGCCCACGAAGCTCCTGCCTTTGGCGTCGATGGTCGATGTCGTGGATCGCGTGAGCGTCGCGGAGTAGATGAGCGTGGCAACGGGGATCGCCGCTCCCACGACCAGGACCGTGGCGAGCAGAGGAGCGCTCGCTATGCGTCGGGACGCCAGGTAGCCCGACGCCCCACGTCCGATGCTCCCGAGCGCTGGTGCCAACCGCACCAAGAGGTAGCCCCCGGCGAGGGCGGCGGCGGTGAACGCCAACATCGGATAGAGCACCACGAGTGGATCGATCGAACCGACGAGTTCCCGCTCGCCCACCACCACCGCCCGGTCACCCAGACGCGAACGAACCCACACCGCCGCTGCCAGGAAGAGCACAGGGAGCACAGGACCAAGGGTCCCATGCGCTGCCGCCTCGGACACGCGGAGCACCTTCCTGCTGCGAACCGCTGCCACGACCATCAGAACAGCGATACCCGCTACACCGGCGACCGCAGACCTCCCCATTGCCGCGACGTAGGCCGACCCGTCGACCCGGCCGCCGGGGCCGGACAGCGACACGACGGGTCCGGCGACCGCCCATCCGATCCCGGCTCCGACCACCATGGGGACGCTCGCCTCGAGGGCGGCCTTCAATCCCAACGCGGTCGGGGGGAGCCCTCGAGCGGAGAGGGAGCGCAGTTCGGCTCGGCGCCGATCGACCCAATAGCTCCCTGCCATTCCCATCAACCCCAAGGCGGTGGCCAACACGGCTGCCGCCAGCGGATCGATCGAAGTGCCGAGTGCGCGTGTGAGGGCAGACACCCGGTCGGTGACGACGTCGATGTCGGTGTGCACCGAGCTCTCGATGAGAGCGTAGGGGCCTACGGCATCGGAGAGGTGTGCAGCCTCCAGCGTTGCCTCGAGCTCCGGGAGTGAGTCGACGAGAGCAGTTGCCTCGGTCTCCGTCATTCCATCCACATCGAGGGGGATCGACCATTGCTCGTTGACCCCGACCGGCCCGTAGGTGGCGAACGCCGCCTCCCGATGGTCGGCGCCGAGTACACCGTCGTCGACGAACACCAGAGGTGTGGGGAGGTCACCCATCGCCGTCGGTTCGAGGAGATTTTCGAAAACACACCACGCCGGTTCGGCTCTCCGGTCGTAGAGATCGGTGACGACGGCCACGAGGGGTATCTCCGCGGTGACGGGTCCGTTGTTGATCGTGATCGGGTCACCGGGCGATGCACCGAGGTCCGCCGCGAGTCGCTCTCCCATCCACAGGCCGGCGCCATCCACCCTGTCCACCACGATCAGATCTTCCGCGAAGTCGGTGCGATACATCAGCTTCAGCGGGTGGGACCGGTCGCCGAAGCGAGCCTGACCGAGGGAACCTTCCAGCACGAGGACGGGATCGAGCATGCGCGGTGCCAGCGACCGCTGGAGGAGTGCCCGCTCATCGTCCGGAGGCAAGAAGGGTGAGACATCCAAGTCGTAGGAAGCGGGGCAGCGACCGTCGAGCTCCCGGGCGAGGGCCGAAGTCCCCGCCGACGAGAGATACAACGGCGTCGAGGCCGCCACCAAGGACAGGACTGCGGCAGCGCCTGCGATGGCGGAGAACACTGCCGGACGCCTGAGCAGCAGCAGCGGGGCGCGAGTGAACGGTTTGGTGGTCAACACGTGGCCACCGCCGGTGCGGTCGTCTCTTCCCATGCCACTTGCCATCCTCGCACGTCGGATACGCTGATGGGTGTGCCCACAGTGATGCTCGCTGCTCTCGCCGGCCTTCTCGTGCTCGGTGGTTCGTTTGGTGAGGCGTCGGCCGACGCCACGGTCCTCAACTCGACCACGATTGAGGTTGCGCTGTCGATCGAGGCCGCTCCCGGCACCTCGATCGTGGTCCACGCTCTCGACCCGGGTAGCGAGCAGCGATCGATCGCCATGCTGGAACTGCAGAGTGGGGTCTATCGGACCCGGTTCGAGACACGCCCGGTCGACCTCGTGGTCGTGTTCGAAGACCTCTCCACGGGGGCAGAGTCGAACCCCACCCGCCTCACAGATCTGGGAGTCGCCCCGGAGCTCGTCGGGGTGGTGGCGCCCGTGGAGGTGGAGGAATCGGAGGGCTCCTCACTGGGCTGGTTGGGGCTGGGTCTCGGGCTTGCCAGCCTCTCGGCGCTGGCGTTCTGGGCACTCGGAGCACGCTCGACGGACGAGGATCCGGAGCCGGCAGAGGCGGACTCCTCGGAGTGAGTGCCCGCAGGCCGGATCGGCCTGCCGCCGCACTCACTGACTGACTTACGGCAAACCTCAGTGGGGGCCGCGGCGGCGAATCTCCTCGACCTGTTCGATGGCACCCTCGAGCTCCTCGAGCCACTCGGATTGGTGCTCGCCCACCTGCCGCACACACCAGGCGAGCGCCTCGCTTCGGCTCTTGCCGACACCGGCTGCCACCAGCGTGTCGAGCACCCGTCGTTCCGGCATCCGCAGTCGTGTCATGGTGGGAGAGGAGAGCGTCGTGAACATCTCCGTCTGGTCGCCGCACGCCGCCCCCCAGGACACCTTTCGATCGAAGGTCGGCTCGGCGGTCCGAGCGATCTCGACCCGCGCTGCACGCGTCTTCTGGCGGAAAGCCTGGATCCGCGACAGTCGAGCCGCCACCCGGTCGTCCTCACTCACATCGTCGCCATAGGTGGGTTCGGGAACTCGGCCCACCACCAGGATCTCGTCGCGATCGAACTCCACGACAGGAGACTCCTCGAACCAATCGTCCGGGATCCGGCCGATGAACCATCCACGCACCGTATCTTCCATTTCAACTCCTTTGGGTATTGACCATTACACCATTACACCCGATCCGCGTCAAGCGCGGGGGCTGGCGCCGTCGCGGCCTCCCAACTCACGGGGCCGACGGCAGACAGCCAACGGCGTACCCGTCTTGCGTCTTGCGTCGTGCGTCTTGCGTCTTGCGTTGTGCGTCTTGCGTTGTGCGTCTTGCGTTGTGCGTCTTGCGTTGTGCGTCGTGCGGCGTCGTGCCTCGTGCGTCGTGCGTCGGCCGTGAGCCGTGAGCCGTGGGCTGTTGGCCGTTGGCCGTTGGCCGTTGGCCGTGGTGTCGCGACTCGCTCACACCCCGCGCGGATTGCGTTGCACGTATCGCATTGGGCTGGCGCTGCGGCGGTAGCCCGGGCCGACCGGCGTCTGTTCCGCTCGGCGTGGACCACGTCCACCACACGATCCGAGTGGGCGGCAGCACGGAGCGGAAGTCGGCCCGCAAGAGCACAGCGGACCGGCGTCTGTTCCGCTCGGCGTGGACCACTGTTTCCTCATGATCCGGGTGGTCGCCGACCCGGAGCGGAAGTCCGCCCTGTGGAGAGCGTTGGTGACTCCTGGTAGCGCGTATCCGGCGGCGGTAGCCCAGGCGGACCGGCGTCTGTTCCGCTCGGCGTGGACCACTGTTTCCTCATGATCCGGGTGGTCGCCGACCCGGAGCGGAAGTCCGCCTGCAAGAAGCGCAGAACCAATTGTCGGACTTCGGCCAATCATGCTTTGTCGACAGCTGGAGATCGAGTGCGGGGGAACGTCGATCGGGGGAGTGACTTGCCCTCGTCTGTGCGTGCCCGGTGAGGAGCGCAAGCGTGCAAGTGAGGATGCGGCGTCGGACGGGCGTCTTGTTGGCGACGATCATGGTCGCCTCCGTGGTGTGGATACCGGGGGCCGGTTCTGCGGCGGTCGGGAGCTTTTTCGACGACGACGGTTCGGTGCACGAGGGCAACATCGAGGCCATTGCAGCCGAGGGAATCACCGCCGGATGCAATCCGCCGGCCAACGATCAGTTCTGCCCGGATGACCCTGTGACTCGTGGCCAGATGGCGGCCTTCCTGCACCGTGGACTGCCGGCCCTCGATGCGTCGGGTCAGGTCGCTGGATTCTCCGACATCGGTGGCTCTGTCTTCGCAGCCGATGTCACGTGGCTGGCGGCAACCGGTGTGACCAAGGGCTGCAACCCACCTTCCAACGACGAGTTCTGCCCGGACGACCCGGTTACGCGAGGTCAGATGGCAGCGTTCTTGGTCCGGGCTCTCGGTCTGACCGCGAGCGGATCGCATGAGTTCGTCGACGACGACACGTCGGTCTTCGAGGTAGACATCGAGCGTCTGGCCGAGGAAGGAATCACGCTCGGATGCAACCCGCCGGACAACGATCGTTTCTGTCCCGATGATGCGGTCACCAGGGCACAGATGGCGAGTTTCCTGGCCCGAGCGCTCGGGCTGAAGCCGGTGCCGCTCTACCCGATCGGAACTCCCGGCGAAGAGGACGTAGCGCTGGTGTCTCGGTTCCACGTCTACGACGATGCCGAGGAGCCGTCCTACGTGTTCCAGATGGCATATTGGCCGCGATCGTTCTCTTCGGGCGTGGATGTCGATGCGGTTCCCGGTTCCGACGGCTGGCAGGTCGATCGAGTCGACGACCCCGGTGCCTACCGCGGCTGGGACATCCTGTCACCGCCAAACCATTGGGGTTTCGATGGGCTGGCCCGCGACGACGACTGGATGCAGTTCACTCTGACACGCCCGGCCAGGGTGGCCGTGGCGTGGAGATCCGACGATCCGATTCCGAGTTGGCTGAAGACGGGGTGGACTGAAGGATCCGGTGTGACCATCGACGGTGACAACGCGCGCGTCTACCTGCGCGACTTCCCGGCCGGGCCGGTCGAGCTCGGCACGGTGGAAGCTCCGTCTGGCGATTCCCGCACGATGTACATCGTGCTGCTCGCCGAGGCCGATGGTGCGCCGACGCCGACCCCGCCAGTTCCTGCGGGCAAGACCCTTCCGTCGGCCGGCGGGGACTGTCCGGCTTGGGTCCACGGCTTCTACGCCACCACCGGACCCGATGGGCAGACCTATGAGACCTGGCACCCCCAGTGGGACCCTGTCTATTGGTGTGCGTTCGGTCACGACCACGGTTCCGATCCGGCGTTGATCCCCGGGGCCCCGGCGGTCCCATATGGCTATGTGGCGGACAAGGTGCCGCAGGACGAGCCCAATGCGGGATTCAAGGAGTTCACCTTCAAGGACATGAGCGGCGACTACTGGGTGCGTTTCGTCGTACACGCCAACACCGCTTCAGGGCGCCGGGCATGTACACAATTTCACACGCTCCACGTGATGATCTACGACACGTCCGGCACCGAGCTGATGAACGTGGGCTTCAAGGCGGACTACGGCCGGGCGATCGCCGCCGACGGCGACGAGCCCTTGAATCCGACGAACTGCGGGACAGCGTTGCCCACGCACGACGACGACCGGGAACGGCAGCTCAACGTGGCCGGACAGGATCACGAGTACGAATCGTGGGACTCCGAGGACGACACCGATGCCACCCGGAATCTGGGATTCGGTACCTTCCGGCACTCGTTCGACATTCGGAATCCGATCACCGAGTGCGTCGACACGACCTGCAACTCCGTTCGAGCAATCGACCGCGACCGCTCGCAGGGGGAGAGCGAGACCCAGCGAACCCTGCGCATGGCGCGCTGGGATGCCGGCTTCTCGTTCACGACGGCCCAATCCCTCGATGAGGGCGAGTTCTACACCGACCCATACGGGCTCGGACTCGTGGCTCAGTCGGCTTCGAACGCCACCAGGCAGTTCATCGACCCGGGCGTCTCTGCAGTCGACTTCCTCAAGGACGCCGACATCGACCGAATCGACTGCAAAGCGTGGGATCCGTGGACGGTCAAGTACACCTGCTACGAGATCGGTGACGGCGGCATCGATGGCATAGGAAACGTACCCGACCTTCAGATCATGTGGTCGATCAGCGATCCTGATTGAGCCCGAAGGGATGAGATGAGATGAGACGGCGAGCAGGCGCGTTCGTGGCGGTGTCGGTCGTGGTCACCCTGATGTGGTTCCCGGCCGTTGGATCGGCGGCGGTGGGAAGCTTCTCCGACGACGACGGTTCGGTGCATGAGGGAGACATCGAGGCGATAGCGGTCGAGAGAATCACCGCAGGGTGCAATCCGCCTGCCAACGACCAGTTCTGTCCGGACGATCCTGTCACTCGTGGTCAAATGGCCGCCTTCTTGGTGCGCGCTCTGGATCTCGCGGCCGCAGGGTCGTACGACTTCATCGACGACAACGGCTCGGTCTTCGAAGGTGACATCGAGAAATTGGCCGAGGCGGGAATCACGGTGGGCTGCAATCCGCCCACGAACGATCGGTTCTGTCCCGACGACCCGGTGACGCGAGGCCAGATGGCGGCGTTCCTGCATCGAGCGCTGCCGGCGTTGAGCGCGTCCGGTCAGGTCGGCAGCTTCGAGGATTCTGCCGGATCGGTGTTCGCGGCGGACATCGCCTGGCTGGCTGCCACCGGGGTGACGAAAGGATGCAATCCACCCGAGAACACGGCGTTCTGCCCCGATGACCCGGTGACGAGGGCTCAGATGGCCAGCTTCCTCACGCGAGCCCTCGGTCTCGACCCGGTGGACCTGTATCCGATCGGAGACCCTTCGGACGAAGACGCCGCGCTCGTTTCGAGGTTCTCGGTCTTCGACGACTCGGACACCCCGAACCACGTGTACATGTTGGCGTACTGGCCTCGCAGCTTCCGGAGCGGCTTCGACATCGATCCGTCCTCGGGTACCGAGTCGTGGCAGCTGGAGCCGGTGGACGATCCTGGTGACTACGCGGGTTGGGATGTGCTGTCCCCGCCCACCCACTGGGGCTTCGACGACGAGCCCAAGGACGACGATTGGCTCCGTTTCACGCTCAACCGGCCGGCGCGGGTAGCAGTCGTGTGGCGCGACAGCTCGTCGATCCCGGATTGGCTGAAGTCCGGGTGGAGCGAAGGATCCGGCGTCACAGTTGGTGGTGGCAATGCCAGGGTGTATCTGCGGGATTTCCCGGCCGGCCAAGTCGAGTTGGGCACCGTCGAGAGCTCAGAGGGCAATTGGAAGACCATGTACTTCGTGCTGCTGGCCGAGTCCGGCGGCGTGCCGACCGATACACCGCCCATCCCCGCGGGAAGGGCGTATCCGGCTCCCGGCCAAGCGTGCCCGTCGTGGGTCCACGAGCGGTATTCGACGACCGGACCCGACGGTGATGAGTATGCCTCCTGGCATCCGCAGTGGGATCCCGTGTACTGGTGTTCGTTCGGACACGACCACGGTTCCAACCCTGCGCTGATTCCGGCAGCACCATTGGTGCCGTACGAGTACCTCTCCGTGAAGAACGGCCGCGAAGAACCGAACAGCGGGTTCAAGGAGTTCATCTTCAAGGACTTCTCCGGCGACTATTGGGTGCGGTTCGTCGTCCATGCAGGAACGTCGGGGCAGGGGCGGGCGTGCACCCAGTTCCACACGGCCTACACGATGGTCTACGACCTCGATGGCAACGAGATCATGAGCGTGGGACACATGGCCGACTTCGGTCGGGCCGTTCGGGCCGACACCGATGCCGCTCTGAGTCCGACGAACTGTTCTTCCGCGCTGCCGAGCCTCGTCGACGGTCGAGTGCGCCAGCTCAATGTGGCCGGCGACGATCATCACTACGAGGAGTGGGACGCCTTCGGTGACACGGCGGCGACGGAGAACATCGGTTTCGCAGACTTCCAGCTCGGATTGGACATGCGGAACCCGATGACCGAGTGTGCGTCGGCGACCTGCAACACGGTCCAACGGATCAATCGCTATGCCGACGGGGACTTCGACAACGGGTCGGAGCGGAGCATCGAGGTCGGCCGGTGGGATGGAGGGCTCGACATCAGCCCAACCCGCGCCTTCGTGGTCGGGACCCCGTTCTACACCAATCCGATGGCAACCGGCCAGGTGGGGGCGGGGGCATCGAATGCCGTCCGGCAGTTCGTCAGCACCGAGGCGGCGTTGGTCGACCTCGAGACCGATACTGGTGACTACACGGTGATGTGTGTGCCGAACGATCCGTGGACGATGCTGTACACGTGCCGCTCGGTCGGCGACGGCGACGCCTTCCCGCATGTCCCCGACATGCAGATCCAGAATGGCCTGCGCGAGAACTGACTCGGGCCGGATCGAGCCCCGTCCCGTCGGTTTGTAGTACGTCATACGTAGAACGTAGAACGCACTGACTTCGCATCGAGCCGGTCTGGGCCGCGTCCCCTGATCAGCCGGGCGTCTCGGCTTCGGCGAGTGCGGCTTGGATCTGGGTCTCGTTGAGACGGGGGAGTGCCCATGCCAGAAGGGCCAGATGGGCCGCGGCGGCGACCAGGAACGGGAGCCTCAGCCCCAGGTCGCGATTGGCGAGGTTTTCGCCCGCCCACACGAGGATCCCACCAAGCAGCGATCCGATCGGCATCATCCCCCAACCGAACATTCGATAGACGCTGTTCACGCGGCCCAGCAGGTTGTCGGGGATGATGGTTTGGCGGAGCGAGACCGTGATCACGTTCCACAACACGGCCGTGAAGGACACCGCCAGGAACATGGCGAAGACCACCGCCGGCAGTGACGTGACGCCGATCACGAGCGACGTGACTGCCCCCACCCCTATCGTGACGAAGAGCGATCGTCCGTTGCCGAGCCTCTTCGACACTCTCTCTGCCAGAAACGACCCGAGAATTCCGCCGATGGCCCCGGACCACATCATCACGGCGAATCCGGTGGCGCCGAGCTCGAGGATCTCCTGCACGAACAGGACGTAGGTGGCGAAGATCGCCATACCCAGGGCGTTGATGATGCCGAGAGCGATGGCCAGGCTCCGGAGGAACGGCCGGGTCCACAGCCACGCAAATCCTTCCTTGATGTCGGCTTTCCACGAGGTCCGCTCTGCGGCGGTTTTCTCACCCTTGGGGCGAAACTGGCCGCCGATCAGGAACGTGAGGCCTGCGGCCACGGCAAAGGTCCCTGCGTCCACGAAGAACGGGAGCGAGAACGCCACGGCCAGGAGGAGACCGCCCGCCACGGGCCCGGCGAACTGGTTCATCACCGACTCTGCTCCCCACATGCGGCCGTTGGCGCGCTGCAGCAGGCTCTTGTCGACGATCGAAGGGAGGATCGTCTGGGCCGCGTTGTCCCGCAGGACTTCGGCTGTTCCGAGCGCCAGGGCACTGATGTAGAGAACTGTCAGCAGCAGACCCGACGAGGCTGGAAGCGTCCCGGAACCGGTGGCGATGGCATCGGGCGTCGAGAGCTCGGCCTGTTGTGTCAGGACGACGATCGCCACTCCGAGCGTGAGGGAGAACCGGACCACATCCATCCACATGACGAGCCGCCGGCGATCGACACGATCGGTGATGACGCCCGCCGGCAGGGTGAACACGAGCCATGGGAGTCTGGTGGCGAGGCCGACCAAGGCGATGGCGATCGGATTGCGGGTCACCGAGGATGCCAGCCACGGATATGCGACGCCTGCAACCCCGTCGCCGAAGTTGGAGACGACGTTGCCGACCCACAGCTTCCAGTAGTTTGCGCCCAGCTTCGGGGTCGTCTTGGTATCCGTCATGAGGTCCCTCTCTCGGGCAACGAGGTCTTCGTGGTCGGGAACACGGATGTGGCAAAGCCATAGACTCGCGTTCCACCGCGCGGCTGTGTGATGAATTCGGCGACCAGGGTGGCCAGCCGACGGGTCCACTCTTCGGCCCGCTCGTCCGGGATTCTGGCGTATCGGATGCTCGTGATGCCTGGGGTTTCCAGGTCCGGGTGTCTCGAACGGAACATGGCGATCTCGGCGGCCGCTTCGGTCAGCAAAGTCTCGGAGGTGAACTCGATCCCCTCGACGGTGTTCAGCACGAATGTCCGGGCGGTCCGTCCGTAGTACTTGGCTTCGATGGCCCTCACGCGCTCGGTCCGTACGACGTGGATGAGCCCCGCCTGTTCGAGGCTTTTGCAGTGGTGGCCGATGGTGCCCTTGGGCCGGCCGAGGGCGTCGGCCAGCTCCGAGGTGGTGGCGGCTCGCTCCCCGAGGAGCTCGATGATCTGCGTCCTCGTGGGTTCGAGGAGCACCCGCATCTGAGCTGGATCGAGCTCCATCTCGTCGTCGAGGTCGTATCCGGGCGCACTCGAGGACTGGTCGGGCATTGCCGAATTGTCGGGATCAGCCGACCAATTGTCAAGAGGCCTTCGAGGCAGCGCACAGGCGTGACGCACGTCTGTCCGGTTATGGTTCACCTCTGTGAATAGCGTCGTTGCGCGCAGCTACCGAGCTTCCGTACATTCCGAACGTGAGTGCATGAAGGTGGCAACTTCGTGAGCCGGAGGGCGGCCGACGATGAATGAGGAAGACAGGCTGGAATTCTTGGGTCAGGTAGCTGCTTGGTATTACGAAGACGACATGGATCAGGCCGAGATCGCACGGCGAATCGGCAAGTCCCGATCCATGGTCTCTCGGCTCCTCACCGAGGCGCGGGATGCCGGTCTGGTCCAGATACGGGTCCGATTCCCGCTTCGAACCGACAGCGTGCTCGAGGACGAGCTGAGAGATGCGTTCGGGCTGTCGGAGGCACACGTACTGGCCGGCGCCGGAGACAACGACGCCATGCTCCGCCGGCTCGGCCGGCTCGGGGCCCGCGCCCTCCAGAGTCGGTTGAGGTCGGGGATGACGGTGACGGTGGGTTGGGGGGCGGCACTTCACTCGATGGTGAGGGCGATGCCAGAGGTCCAGCTCCAAGACGTCATGGTGCTCCAGGTGATGGGCTCGGTAGGGGACGGTGATCCCAACGTCGACGGCGCCGACCTCGCCCGCACGCTCGCTTCCAAGCTCAACGGCGACTTCCGCTCGATGGCGGCACCGCTCATCGTCGACCGCCCCGAGGCCGCTCACTCTCTCCTGTCCGACCGCACCATCTCCACCACGCTCCGCATGGCCTCGACCTCGGCCGTGGCCGTCACCGGCATCGGCAGCATCGACTCGTCTCTCTCCGGCCTGGTTCGCGCCGGCTACTTCGACCAGGCGACCATCGGCCGGTTGCGGGAGGTCGGGGTGGTCGGCGACCTCATGGGATTCCTGATCGATGATCGAGGACATGTGCTCGACGTCCCTGAGAACGAGCGTGTGGTTGCGCTCCATCCCGACCGGTTGGCGGGCATCGACACGGTGATCGGTGTGGCGGGTGGAATCGGCAAAGCCAATGCGATCACGGCGGTGCTGAGGGCCAAGCGCGTCGACGTGCTGGTCACGGACGCCGCCAGCGCCCAAGCCGCGCTCGCGATGCACGGATCAGACGAGCTCATGGAGGTGAACTGATGGACCGGATCTCGGTGACCGTGGTCGTGCTGCTGGCGGGAGCGTGGCTCCTGCAGATCTACCTGTCGTCTCAGCAGATGCGCCGGTTCAACAAGAAGAGTCAACAGCTGCGTCGGATGGGCACTCACATGGCCATCGGACTGGCCGGTACGACGTATCGCAAGAAGATCTACACGACGCTCGTCACCGACGCCGACGACCGGGTGGTCGCAGCCGAGCAGCTCGGTGGATGGACGGTGTTCGCGGGTTCCAAGCCCGTCCCACAGGTGGTGGGAATGTCGATCTCCGACATCGGACGAGGTGGGCCGCCCGCAGGAGTCTCCGCCAAGACCTGGGCTTCGCTCGACCACGCCGCCGGATTCATCCGCACCAAGCTCGCCAAGGATGCGGCGACAGCAGCCGGCGGGGACGAGGAGGTGGGATGACCTGATCCTTGCACCCCACTGCACGGTGACGCTCGCGTGAGCGCCGTCCCGTGCCGACCAATCCCCCGGAGGAGGAGAGAGAGACATGCTCGACACATTGGCCTCATGGGCCCAAGAGTTCATCACGATATTCCAGACAGGCGGTGGCGTATTCGTCGATCTGGTCGCTGGGATCATTCCCACCCTGATCGTGCTGCTGACCGCCGTGAACGCCCTGATCGCCTGGATCGGACCAGATCGCGTCAACAAGTTCGGCGAGTGGGCGGGCCGTGAAGGCTTTGCCTACACCCCGATCCGGTATCTGGTCTGGCCGTTCATCTCGGTGTTCTTCCTGACCAATCCGATGGCCTACACAAACGGGCAGTTCTTGCCCGAGAAGTACAAGCCGGCGTTCTACGACTCGGCCGTTTCGATGGTGCATCCGCCCCTCGGCATCTTCCCGCACGTCAATCCGGGTGAGTTGTTCGTGTGGCTCGGGATTGCGACCGGCATCGAGACCCTCGGTCTGGAGCTCAGCCAGCTGGCCGTCCGCTACCTGCTCACCGGCTTCATCGTCATCTACATCCGCGGACTCGTGACCGAACGTCTGACGGCCATCATGTGGGCCCGTCAGGCCAAGGCCGCCGCCTGATCCGAGAGGAAGGACACCAGATATGACTGCAGTTCTGACTCGTGTTGGGAAGGGCGTCGGCAGGGTCGTCGGCGTGCTCTACCAAGCAGGTCGAGAGACAATCGACCAGGTCATCAAGAACATCCTGCCGTTCATGGCGTTCATCGCCTTCGTGATCGGCCTCATCCTCGAGACCGGGTTCGGCAACTGGTTTGCCGAGCAGCTCACCGGTCTCGCCGACAACGTCATCGGCCTTCTGATCCTGTCGATCATCATCGGTCTGCCGATCCTGTCCCCGCTCTTGGGGCCTGGTGCGGTGATCGCCCAGGTGATCGGTGTGCTCATCGGTACGCAGATCGGCGAAGGCAACATCCCCCCGAGCCTGGCGCTCGTGGCGCTGTGGGCCATCAACCCGCAGGTGGGATGTGACTTCATTCCCGTAGGCTTGGCATTGGGGGAGGCGGAGCCCGAGACTGTGGAGGTCGGAGTACCGGCAGTGCTCTTCAGCCGGATGATCACGGGGCCTCTGGCCGTGCTCATCGCCTGGGTGTTCAGCGCCGGCCTGTATTCCAGCTGAGCGATTAGGAGGTATTGCCGGCATGGCACTGTTCGACCGATTCAAGAAGAAAGCCGAGGACGGCGCGGAAGCCGTCGAAGCGGTTGCCGAGAAGGTCGCCGCCACCGCCGAGGAGGCGGTCGATGGGACCGGCGCCGGCGGCGACTCCGACGTGGCCGTCGAGTCCACGGAGGTCGAGGCGCCGCCATCCGGCGAATACCGGAAGGTGCGCGTCAAGCCGGGCCGCCGTGGCTGGGGCGATGGGCTCGTGATCGAGCCCAAGCCGGGCCAAGACCTGATCTACTCGGTCACCGGCGGCGGAATCCATCCGGTGGCTCAACGCATCGCCGATCTCACAGGAGGGAAGCCATTCGATGGTTTCAAGTCGAAGGCTGACTTCAGTGAGATCGCGTGTGCGGTGATCGATTGCGGTGGCACCGCCCGTATCGGGGTCTATCCGATGAAGGGGGTGCTCACCGTCGATGTGCACGGTGCCAGCCCGTCCGGACCTCTCATGAGGTTCATCAACGAGGAGAACTTCGTGTCGGGCACGGGCGTCGACGACATCGAAGTGATCGAGTGACGTCGATCCCGGAGCCGGGTCCCGCTTCGGCGGGCCCCGGCCGACCTTCCACAACCAAATACGAGACCACGGTTGCGAGTGTGGGTGAGATGGCTGCCGAGTTCGCGGCCGAGGGGATCCTCGTGTTCTTCGGTCCCGCGGCTCCCGAGGAACTTCACGAGTTCGCCATCATCACCGCCGACGCCGACCTCGCCGCTCCCGTCGAGGTGGGCGATCTGGTCCGGATCGACGACCGGGAGTTCCCGGTGCTCTGTGTGGGGCCGGTCGCCAACGAGAACCTGGTCGGTCTCGGCCATCTCGTCGTCAAGTTCAACGGGCTCACCGAGCCGGAGCTACCGGGAGATGTGAGCCTCCCCGCGGTCGAGGCCCCGATCCTCGCCGTCGGAACACAGATATCGATCGTTGCAGGGGGTACCTGATGTTGTTTCCGGTTCTCAAGGCCCGTCACGATCGCGGCGAGATCCTCAAGGTCGGGCTCGTCGGTGCCGGTCAGATGGGTGAGGGCTTGGTAGCCCAGATGGAGATCATGCTCGGTATGCGTGGCTTTGTCGTCGCCGACGTGGTCCCGGGTCGAGCGCTCGAGGTTCTTCGGTCGGCCGGTGTTCCCGATTCGGACATCGTCGAGACCGACGACCCCGACGTGGCGACGTCGGCCACGGAGTCGGGCAAGCGGGTGGCATCGACGAACCCGGCCACCGCCTGGGTCGGTCCGATCGATGTGACCGTCGAGGCGACGGGCATCCCCGAGGTCGGGGCGCGAGTGTCATACGAGGCGATCCTCGCCCGCAAGCACGTGCTGCAGATGAACGTGGAAACCGACGCAACGGTGGGATGGGTACTTCGTCGCATGGCCAACGCCGCCGGTGTGGTGTACACGCTCACTGCCGGCGACGAGCCCGGCTCCACCATGGAGTTATATGACTTCGCCATCAGCCTCGGCTTCGACGTCGTGTGCGCGGGCAAGGGCAAGAACAACCCGCTCGACCGTACGGGCAACCCCGACAGCGTTGCCGAGAAGGCCGCCGCCCAACAGATGAACCCCAAGATGCTGGCGAGTTTCGTGGACGGCACGAAGACCATGGTCGAAATGACCTCGTTCGCCAATGCCGTCGGGTTCGAGCCAGACGTGCCTGGAATGCACGGACCCGAAGTCACGCCGAAGCAACTCGCCGAGGTCTACTCGCCGCGCTCGGAGGGGGGCATCCTCAACGGCACCAAGCGTGTCGAATATGGACGGGGAATCGCACCGGGAGTCTTCGTGGTCTTCACCACGGAACATCCCAAACTGGTGCGCGACCTGAAATACCTCTCGATGGGACCTGGCCCGTATTGGGCGCTGTACCGCCCCTATCACCTGACAAGTCTCGAAACCCCGATTTCGATCGCCCGGGCGGCGATCTACGGAGACACGACCGTCGCAACCGACAACGCCCCGACGGCAGAGACGGTCACCTATGCCAAGAAGCCCCTGGACGCCGGCGACACGATCGACAGCCTGGGTGGCTTCGCCGTGTACGGGATGATCGAGAGCGCCGCCGAGGCGCGCAAACAGAACCTCCTTCCGCTCGGGTTGGCGCCCGGTTCCGTCGTGAAGCGATCGATCGAGGTCGGCCAGCCGATCACCTACGACGACGTCGACGTCGACGACAGCCAGATGATCGTGCACCTTCGCCGCCTGCAGGACCTCGACGTCGGATGACAGGAGGCGGCGTGTTCGATCGGCTCATGCGCGGCTCCGTGGAACGCGCCATGAAAATGCAGCCTCGCCGGACCCAACGTGTGGCGGACGAGTTCCTGTACTCGTCGCCGTCGGCCAGGGAAGAAGTGGCAGCGATCCGACAGGTCGGCGCACGGCTCGTCGGTGGCGGGCTCTCCCCGCCGTCGGCCGGTTCCATCGCCGTACGGAGAAGCGATACCAAGGCCGGTGTGACCCTCGCGGGAGCCGACCTCGGTGCGATCGACAACCGAAGCCTCGAGACGGTCGATCTCACAGACCGTGCGACGCCGGCACTGGCGGGCCTGAGAGCAGGCTCCAACGCCGCCGTCTACGCGTTTCCCCCACATCTGCTCGCACTCATCGCCGCCGGCGGTGAGATAGAGCCGATGGTCTCGGACCTCGCCGATCGGGTTGGGGAAGTGACCATCGCCGCCTCGGTGGACGACGTGAGATCGGGTCTGACGGTTCTGGAGGGGCGGGGGGTCGTGGCGACACACGACGACGTGTTGGACGCTCTCGGCCGTCTGGAGGCCGCAGAGACGCTGGCACGAATCACCATCATCGGACACAGTTTCAGGAGGAACCATGGCTGAAGCGACCATCGTGGTCGAGCATGAGGTAGGACTTCATGCCCGACCGGCCGCAAGCTTCGTGAAGGCAGCGAAGGGATTCGAAAGCGCGATCACGATCGCCAACGTCACGCGCGGTTCCGATCCCGCGGATGCAAAGAGCCTCGTTCAGATCTTCAAGGCGGCAGTCGGGCAGGGTCACGAGGTGCTGATCACCGCCGAGGGCCCGGACGAGGCGGTTGCCGTAGAAACGCTCGTCGGGTTGATCCGGTCGAACTTCGGCGAGTAGACCATGCCGACGCGTCTGCACGGGATCGGTGCCTCGCCTGGAATCGCAATCGGTCCGGCGTTGGTCTACCGACAAGTTCTCCCTGAGATCCACGCTCGCCGCGTCAACGACATCGCCGCCGAGGTCGAGCGCCTCGAATCGGCGATCGCCGCGACGATGACCCGTCTCGAGGAGCTGGAGGCGCATGCGGTGGCGGGTGCCGGGGCAGAGGTCGGCGAGATCTTCGAAGCCCATCGGATGTTCCTCGACGATCCGTCGTTCTCAGGCGACGCGCTGGCCCTGGTCAGAGACGACGGTCTGTGTGCTGAAGCCGCCGTGGCACAGGTGACCGATCGGCTGTCGACGGAGTTCGAGGACATCGGCGACGAGTACTTTGCTGCCAGGGCCGCAGATCTGAGGGACATCGGCTCTCAGCTGGTACGACAGCTGCTCGGTTTGGGAGATGCAGGGTTCCAGCACCTGACCGAGCCGGCAGTGATCGTCGCAAACGACCTCACTCCCTCTGAAACCGTCACGATCCCTCCAGGGATGGCGCTGGCGTTCGTCACCGAGATCGGGAGCCCCACCTCGCACACTGCCATCCTCGCCCGGAGCCTCGGTATCCCGGCGGTGATCGGTGTGGGCGGAGCGGAGCTCGTCACCGGGGTCTTGCTGGCGGTGGATGGACACGGTGGGACCGTGTGGGTTGACCCTGATGCACCCACACTCCACGCACTCGAGGAACGGCGAGCCGCCGAGCTCCATGTTCGCCGGGAAGCGCAAGTCCACGCCTCGGAGCCGGCCATCTCCGCCGACGGCGTACAGATCGAGGTCGTCGCGAACATCGGCAACGCCGCCGACGCCCAGCGTGCCCACGACTTGGGCGCGGAAGGAGTCGGGTTGTTCCGGACGGAGTTCCTCTTCATCGATCGCGGCGCCGCCCCGACCGAGGACGAGCAGTACGAGACCTATCGACAGGTGTTCGAGGTCTTCGGGGATCGCCCGGTTGTCGTGCGCACGCTCGATGTCGGCGGCGACAAGAACGTCCCAGGCATAGAGATGGGCGAAGAGCTCAACCCGTTCCTCGGCAAACGTGGCGTCAGATTGACCCTGGATGTACCCGAGCTGTTCCAGACCCAGCTCCGAGCGCTCCTGCGGGCGGCGGTGGGGGCAAACCTCAAGCTGATGTTCCCCATGGTGACCTCGCTCTCGGAGATCGAGGCCACGCGTGCCGCCGTCGACGAAGCCAAGCGGAGCCTGGACGCAGAGGGCAAGGAGCGAGCCCACTCGTTCGAGATCGGGATCATGATCGAAGTTCCATCGGCCGCCGTGACCGCCGACCTCCTGGCGCCTCACGTCGACTTCTTCTCGATCGGCACCAACGACCTCACCCAGTACACCCTGGCGGTCGATCGGACCAACCCGGCGGTGGCTTCGATGGCCGACGCCCTCCATCCTGCGGTGCTGAGGCTCATCGCTCAGGTCATCGAGGCGGCGCACGCCCACGGGAAGTGGGTCGGGCTGTGTGGAGAGCTCGCCGGCGACCCGGTCGCTGCTCCGGTTCTGCTCGGGCTGGGCCTCGACGAGTGGTCGATGAACCCGCCGGCGATCCCGCTGGTCAAAGAACGGATCAGGGCGCTGTCGGCCGCCGAATGCGCGGACGTCGCCCAAAGATGCATGCAGATGAGCTCGGCCGAACGCGTCAGGGAGATCCTCGAAGGGCTCTGACCCCGGATCTCCGAGGTGTCACTCGATGTCATGTCGGTTGCCGACCGGAGGATGGGGATGGAATCGATGAAGCTCAGCGATGTCCTCGAGGCGAAACGCTCCGGTGCGGACCTCAGCGGCGTTGGCGGCGCCACCTGGGACGAGACCACTCGGTGGCCGGCAGGGTTCGAGCCCCGCAAGGCGGGCTATCGAGCGGGGTTCGGCCTCGGTCGATCGGATCAGCCGGGGACCACGTCCACGACCACGATGCCCGCGTGCTCGGGCGGCTGGAAGGGGGGCCCGCAACCCTCGCCGTGCGATCGGCCACGGCTCCGGCACCTCGGCGGGCCCGGCCAAGCGGGCTGTGACGGGGATCGATCCCGGTCGGCGCTCCAGCCACCTCACGGTTGCCGGACGTGTCTCATGCGGTCGGCCGAGCCGGTTGACCCGGACCCCGGCGACGCCCACCGCCCGCTCGGGCCAGTCCGTGCGCGTCGTCGATTGGACCGGTACGTGGTACGTGGAGGCGTCTCGGTGGCGAACGTCGGGATCGGCCTCGTGGTACGGCAGCCCCGCGATCTCAGAACCATCCGGAAGCATCCGGGTCAGCGTGACCGGTCCCCAAGGAAGCATCCACCCTCCGATGAGCCTGTCAACAGCGTACCGGCTGGGGTTGATGGTGATGACTGGAGTGCCTGGTTGTGTCGGTGGTCCGGCGACTCAGAGGCCCTCGACCAGAGTGGCGAACGTGTCGAGCAGGCGGGCACCATCGGCCCCGTCGGCGACACGATGGTCGACGGTGAGGCCTACCTCGCACGTGAGCGCTGCCTTCAGTGCGCCGTCACCGGTGGCGACGGGGCGCATGGCGATCGATCCGGCCGACAGGATCGCGGCCTGGGGCGGGAACAACAGTGCGTTGAAACGTTCGACCCCGAGCCCACCGAGATTGGAGAGGGTGATCGACGCCTGGGCCATGTCTTCGGGACGCAGCTTCCCGGTTCGCGCCCGGTCGGCAACCATGCGCACCTTGCGGTCGGCGTCGGCCGGATCTCCGAGGTCGGGATCCGAGACCGTGGCCACGACGAGTCCCACACCCGGTCGGTCCACTGCGAGCCCGACACCCACGCCTTCGAACGGCAGGGTGTCTTGACTGGCTTCGTCCCATCGAGCGTTCATCTCGGGGTGCTGACGCAGCGCCGCCGCCAGCGCCCGGACGAGCTCGGTGGTCCAGCTCCGTCCGTTGCGGGCCGACTGTGCACGGTCGAGGCGCAAGGTGCGATAGAGGGTGAACTGCGGGATGGCCGCGGAGCGACCCATGATGTCGACCGTCGCCCGACGCACGGCCAGCCGCTTGGCGGCGTCGACCGCCGGGAGAGCGTATGCCATCGAAACGGGTGCCGCCGCCGGTGCAGCTGCAGCAGGCGGAGGTGGCGTCGCAGTTGTCTCGTCGACTCGTGCCTCGGCGTGTTTCCGCACGTCGGCCGGCGTGACCTGACCTCGGACCCCCGAGGGAGTAACCGTCCGCAGGTCGATCCCGAACTCCCGAGCCATCTTCCGTGCCGGAGGTGAAGCCGGGACGATCGACGTCGGGGCGGGGGTGGATGTCACGGTCGAGTCTTCAGGCAGCGGGCCGTCGCCGGAGACCGGAGACGGGGAATTGGAGACGGGCTCGAGCTCGAGCCCACCCAACAGGTCTTCGCTCTCGGTTCGTGCCACGGCGAGCACCGCACCCAGAGCCACGGCGTGGCCGGGCTCGGCCATCAACTGTTCGATCACGCCGTCGAAGGGGGCTTCGAGGTCCATGTCGACCTTGTCGGTGGAGACCTCGGCGATCGCCTGGCCTTCCTTCACCTCGTCACCCACCGCAACCTTCCATGCCAGGAGGGTCGCCTCTTCCATGGTGGCGGAGAGAGCGGGCAGCCGGATCTCACGGGTCGCGCTCATGCCTTCATCAACTCCTTGGCGCCGTCGACGACGTCATGTGTCTGTGGGATCACCGCACGTTCGAGCTCCCGGGCGTAGGGCATGGGGACCTCCATGCCGCACACGCGGCGGACCGGGGCCAGCAGATGGTCGAGTGCGTCCGACTCGACCACGCCGGTCACGACCTCGGCCCCGACTCCTCCGGCAGTGGGTGCCTCGTGCGTCACGAGCAGGCGTCCGGTCTTCTTCACCGACCTCCGGATGGTGTCGTGATCGATCGGCCGGACGGTCCGGAGGTCGATGACCTCGGCAGAGATGCCATCCGCCGCCAGCTGCTCGGCGGCCTCGAATGCGCGCGAGGCCATGATCGAGTACCCGACGATGGTGAGGTCGGTTCCCTCGCGGCGCACCCGTGCCTCGCCGATGCGGGCCGGTGTGTCGGCGATGGCCGATCGACCCTGGAAGGGGCCTTCCGTCTTGTAGAGCAGCTTGTGCTCCAGGAAGATCACCGGATTGGGGTCGAGCACCGACGCCAGCAAGAGGTCATGGACGTCCTGAGGGTTCGAAGGCATGACCACCTTCAGGCCGGGGATGTGGGCGAACCAGGCTTCGAGGCTCTGGCTGTGCTGGGCGGCCGCCCCGGTCCCGCCACCTCCCGGCGCCCGGATCACCAGCGGCACCTCGACGTTCCCGCCGTACATGAAGTGGAGCTTGGCCGCCTGATTCACGATTGCGTCCATCGCGTTCACGAGGAAGTCGGAGAACTGAATCTCGACGATCGGTCGCAGCCCGGTGATCGCAGCTCCAACCGCGAGCCCGGCGATGGCATCCTCGGAGATGGGCGTGTCGCGAACCCGCTCCTCACCGAACTCGTCGACCAGTCCGTCGGTGACGCCGAACGCCCCCCCGTACACGCCGATGTCCTCACCGGCCAGGAAGACGCGGTCGTCCTCCCGAAGGCACAATCGCAGGGCTTCTGCCACGGCCTTGGCGTATGTCATGTCAGGCATAGGCGGACTCCTTCAGGTCGTGTGCCGTTGCGTCGGGCTGCCCGTAGGCCTCGGTGATTGCGACCCGAATGTCCTCCTTGGCCGCCTCTCGAGCCGATTCGACTGCGTCTTGATCGAGCAGACCCATCTCCAGCACGCGACCCTCGTAACGGGCGATCGGGTCCCTCTCGGTCCGCCACTCTTCGATCTCGTTCTGGGTGCGGTACAGGTTGCGGTCCGACTTCGAATGGCCCCGATAGCGGTAGGTGATCGCCTCGACGAGGCTGGGCCCTTCGCCGCGGCGGGCCCGGTCGGCCGCCTCTGCGACCTTCTCGAACACGTCTACGACGTCGTTGCCGTCGGCGGTGGCACCTGGCATCCCATAGGCCGATGCCCGAGCGGCGACCGAGCCGCCCGCAGTCGACCGGTCCTGGGACATCGACATTCCGTACTGGTTGTTCTCGCAGAGCCAGACCACTGGCAGGTCCCAGACTCCCGCCAGGTTCAGCGCCTCGTGGAACGACCCTTCGTTGGCGGCGCCATCGCCGAAGAAACAGACCACCACGTTCCCGGTGTCCTGGAGCCTCTGGGTGAGGGCCGCTCCGGCAGCGATGGTCATGGATCCTGCGACGATGCCGTTGGCGCCGAGGTTGCCCTTCGACACGTCGGCGATGTGCATCGACCCGCCGCGGCCGCGGCAGTAGCCGGAGTCCTTCATCAGGAGCTCTGCCATCATCTTCGCCGCATCCCCGCCATGGGCGAGGGCGTGACCGTGCCCCCGGTGCGTCGAGGTGATGAAGTCGCCGTCTTGCAGCGCTCCGCAGGTCCCCTCGGCCACGGCCTCCTGGCCGATCGACAGATGCATGGTCCCGTGGAGCAAGCCACGGGTGAACAGCTCCTCGAGCCCTTCCTCGAAACGGCGGATCCGCCACATGCCGGTCAGGACTTCGCCGGCATGGACTGGTGATCTTGGATCTCGTCGGGTCATGTACGTTCTCCTGACTCGAGGGCTGCGGCAGCGGCGGGCTGATCGCAGATCAGCGTGTCGATGAGGCCACCGCGGAGCGCAGCCGCAATTGCCGGTCCCTTCTCGCGCCCGGCGGCGACACCGATGACGGTGGGAATGGATCGGACGTCCGAGAGGTCGATGGCGATGACCCGTCGGCTCAGAGGCCCAGGCAGCTCTTCGCCGGTCTCGTCGATGAGTCGGGCGCAGACCACTGCCGCGGGTGATCGGTCGCCGTTGTAGGAGTCGGACACGGCCTTTTCGGCGAAGCCGACCCCTGGTAGGCCGATCCCGACCAACGCGATCTCGGCCTTTGCGGCCAGCCCGAGTCCGTCACTGATGTGAGGTTCTTGAAGGAGTTCGTCCGCAACCGACTCCGACGCCACGAGCGCAGGAGCGTGCAGGAAGCGATGCCGGCCACCCACACGGTCGGCCAACCGTTTCACGAGCTCGTGGCCCGAGGCGGCCGGTGCCATCGTCAGGTCGCCTCCGACCTGGAGCACCTCGACGTCGTACGGTCGGTCGGTCTCCACATGGGTGATGGTGGCCTCCACCGTACGGCCCCAGCCGATGGCCACCGTCGATCCATCGACGAGGGACTCGAGGAGTATCGACGCGGCGATCCGCCCCACCAGTTCGAGTGTCGGGTCGGACTCCGCGACCACCACGGCGCTGCCCACTGAGAATCGCTCCGTCAGACTGGATTCCAGCGCCGGATGGCGCCGCAGGGGATGGTCGATCACAAATCTGACGATGCCCTCGCGACGAGCGGCGTCCAGGAGACGCGACACGTTCGACCTCGATGTCTGGAGCAGGTCGGCAACCTCGTCCTGAGACCATCCTTCGACGTAATAACGGTGTGCTGCCTCGGCGAGGCGGATTCTGCGATCGAGCGTTCGGGTCGTCATCTCTCACATACGTGCGATGGTGTCACTTACGTGCGTTCATCATACGGAGGCACGTCCGGATGCGAAACCGCGCCCGCGAACGAATGTGAGCTGCCCGACCTACCGGCGGTGCAGCCCGGGTCGGCGGGCAATCACACCCAGGCGCCCTTTTCCCATTCGGTGGCGTACTCCTCTGCAGTGAAGAAGTCCTCGACGAACGTCACCTTGATGTTGCGCGGGTCCCCCGGGATGACGACCACTTCCAGATCCGAGAACCGCTCCACCGTCTCGGCGGTGTCGACGCCCTCGAACCCGGTGTCGATCGATGCCTCATAGGCTGCCAAGAGTGGCTTTGCGCTGAACACCTGAGGCGTCTGCACCCGGCGCATGCTGTCGGGGTGGAGCATCACCGCACCTTCGTCGGTCGTTCGATACAGCGGCTCGTTGATCGGCAGGCCCGGGATCGCTCCGCCATGTCGGTCGGCGGCGTCGATGAGCTCGTCCAGGAGGTTCAGCGTCATGAACGGACGCGCTCCGTCGTGGATGGCGATGAGGTCGACCGCACCAGTCTCGATGTCGTCTCGCAGTGCGATCAGTCCAGCCATCTCCGACAGATGCCTACTCTGCCCACCGACCACCACATGCGTCAGTTTCCACGGCATCGTCTCGTTGATGAGTACCTCGGCGCGGGCTTCATCCTCCTCGCGCACCACCAGAGCCACCTGGTTGATCCGTGGCGAGCGGTCCATGGTCTCGAGCGAATACTCGAGCATGTCCCGATCTCGGATCGGCATGTAGACCTTGTTGACGTCCTTCTGGACTCGCGAGCCGGATCCCCCGGCCAGAACGATGGCGGCAACCGACTTCGACATGTGCGGACGTTACCGCGGAGTGGTGTCCCGGCCCATGTCCGGTAACCTGGCACCCGGCACAGGAGGCGTTCACCGGTAATCCGGTCTTTCACCATGACCAGCCCACATCTTCTCCGCCCGTTCAGTTCCCGTCAGCTCAGCCTCGTCGAAGGCGACGGCCAGGTCATCTCGTTCGGCGTACTCGGCGGGCGCTATGTCGGTCCGTCCGTTCAGGTGCACGCTCCCACGCTCATCAAGCGCGTACGAGACCTACCGCGGTCCATCCGCACGGTGGTGTTCTTCGACGAGCCGGTACCAGACGCTGCCACCGTCTCGACGATCGACGACATGCTCGCCGAGTTCGAAGAGATCGACGCCGAGGTCCTTGTGCCCTATGTCGCAGCAACCGAAGCCGTCAAGCGGGTTGAAGGCGACCTGGTCGCCGAAGGCATCGACCGCACATCCCTGGTGTCGATCCGCTGCCCGGAGGTGATGGACCGGGAGGCGCTCGTCGAAGCGACCGCTGCCCTGACCGATGAGCTGTGGGTCAATCCCACGGCCGAGGTCGCTGCGATCGGCGGCCGAATCCGCCTGTATGGCCACCCGCTGGTGCCTCTGCGGCGACGCTGAGGCAGCCCGGCGCTCGCACGCGTCGCGATGCCTGTTCTGTGATGATCAGGTCGAGGCTCGTCGCCGGGCCTTCAGCGCCCACATCGCCACCGCAGCGGCAAGGCCTCCGGCTACCGCGGCGCCGCTGATCACCGGGACCGGGGCGGGGACGGCGGCGAGTCGAGTCCTGAGGGTGACAGGACGCTCGAAGTGAACGATCATCCAGTCACGCTCGTTTGCGATCGCCTCCAGGTCCTTGTCGGGATTGACGGCCACCGGGTGGCCCACCGCCTCGAGCATCGGGACATCCGTGATCGAGTCCGAATACGAATAGCAGTCGGGCAGTGACAATCCGTCGCGTTCGGCGACCTCGGCGATGGCCTCGGCCTTGCCGGTCCCGTAGGCGTAGAAGTCGAGCTTGCCCGTGTATGCCCCCGCCGCGTCGATCTCAGGACGGGTTCCGATCACCTCGTCGACCCCGAGATACGTTCCGAGAGGAGCCACGATCTCCACGGGGCTCGAGGAGATGACGATCACCTTGCGGCCCGCACGATGGTGCTCGTCGATGAGCGCAAGAGCTTCTGCGAAGACCAACGGTGAAACCACCTCGTCGACGGTCTCGGCTACCAGCTCCTCGATCTCCCGCTTCTTCCAGCCTTTGGTCATGTCGCCCAGCTCCTCGCGGACCTTCTCGAGCTGGTCGTGGTCGGCGCCGAACATCGAGTAGTACGCCTGGGCGAGACCCGCTTTCAACATCGCCCGTTTCGACAGGAGTCCGGCCCTCGACAGCGGCCGAGCGAAGGCGAGCGTCGACGACTTGGCGATGATCGTCTTGTCGAGGTCGAAGAACGCTGCGGCCTGGCTCTGCACGATTCCGAGTCTACGGCGATTCGGCGCACTTCCCAGGGTCGTGGCCTACCGGCGGCCACCGGCGTCTCGAGCATCGGCTTCCGTACGAGAGTCTTCAAAAGCAGGTGGCGAGTTTGTACGTTGCTCGACATGCTTCGACACTCGGTACTCGGCATTCGCTCCGAACACGATCTCCTCCTTCATCACATCGCACCGATCGGCCTGGCGGCATCCCGGGAGACGGCTCTGCTGGTGGACCTCGACGCCGCATCACCCGCATATCCCGGCCGCCTCACCATCAGTGATCTGCTGAACGATGGCGTGCGAAGATCGGATCTCGGTCCCATGGGACGAGGCGTGGCAGTGCTGAACCACGGTGGGGCGGACCACACCGAGTCCCTCCACCTCATCGGGGCTCTCAGCTCCGGGTGGCCGGCCATCGTCGTCCGCGCGGGCGCCGACTCGATCCCGTACCCCGTCGTGCATGCGGTGCCGGAGTTCCCCGCCGATTGGGGGGATGGTCCGGAAGCGCACGTGCTGCAGCCCGTCACGAGATGGTCCGGCGGTCGGAGCGAGGTCATCCGGCTGCCACCACTCCGGCGCGCTCAGGTGACGGCCATGCTCGCCGGTCGCGTCAGAAGGCGTTGGAAATGGGTACGAGCGTGGTCGGCCGTGTGGGAGCTGGCGTGGGACTGATCGAGCGGCTCTCGGATCAGCTTGTCGCGCGTGGAGTCCCATTCGAACGAGACGAGTTGGATCAAGCTCTCGCTGCGATCGTCCTCGACGAGGCGCCGCTGGCGACTCACGAGCAGCTCGAGTCGGTGCTCGACGGTCTGGTGGGCCTCGGACCAGTGGAACGGCTCCTCCGTGATCCATCCGTGACCGACGTGCTGGTCAATGGCCCTCAGGAGGTCTGGGTCGAGCGAGCAGGCAGGCTCGAACTCACCGATGTCATCTTCCGTGACGACGACGCAGTGGTCGCTGCGGTCGAACGCGCCATCACCCCCCTCGGTCTCCGATTCGACCGGGCGGCGCCGATGCTCGATGCTCGGCTCCGTGATGGCAGCCGGCTCCACGCTGTGATGCCGCCCGCCACGGTCGACCACACGATCATGGCGATTCGTCGATTCAGCCAGGCTGTCACCTCGCTCGATGAGATGGTGGCGGGCGGCACGCTCGGACACGAGCAGGCGGATCGTCTGCGAGACGCGGTGCATTCACGTTCGAACATCCTCGTGTCGGGAGGAACCGGCGCAGGGAAGACGACACTCCTCAACGTCCTGTCGACCGAGATCGATCGTGGCGAGCGGGTGGTGGTGATCGAAGATGCCGCGGAACTCAGGCTCACGGGTCATGTCGTGCGGCTCGAAGCCCGCCCGCCGAACGCCGAAGGCGCCGGGGCGATAACCGTGCGCCAACTTCTGAGATCGGCACTTCGATTGCGACCCGACAGGCTGGTGGTTGGGGAGGTGCGAGGCGAGGAAGCCCTCGACCTCGTGGGCGCGCTCAACACGGGACACGCCGGTTCCATGTCGACGATTCATGCCAACAGCCCGGAAGAGGCCTTGTGGCGCCTCGAGACGCTCGCCCTGTCAGGGTCGGCAAGAGTTGGGCAGGAGGCAGTCCGGCGTCAGCTCCGGGCATCGATAGACCTCGTCGTACAGATCGCAAGACGCGGCGGGTCGCGTCGTGTCACCGAGATACACCGGGTCGATTCATGAGATCGGCGGTCTGCGTCACCATGCTGCTCGGATGGGCAGCCGGGCGTCCGTATCCGGAGGTGCTGGCCTATGTCGGTGCCGTCGGCGCTCCGGAGGCCGCTGCCTGCCTGGTCCTGGTGGCGCTGGTACGTGCGGTGAGGCGGGCGCGACCCGCACACGACGACGCGGTCCTTCTACTCGTGAGGATTGCCGCCGAGTTGCGTGCCGGCTCCACCCTCCGAGCGGCGGTCATTCACGTCGCGGACAGGGGAGGGGAGCTTGCCGAGGCGAAGGTCCAGGCAGAGGCAGGTCGTCCCATGCGTCTGGTCCTGGACGCGGTGACGCCCGCCTTGGGCCGGTACGGGCCGATCAGCGCCGCCGCCCTCCGCATGGCTTCTGGCACCGGTGGGTCGGTTACGCCCGTGGTGGAACAACTCGTGACGCAGGTGATGGCCCTCGACGAGATCGAGCGAGAGCGGAGGGCAGCAATGGCGCCCGTTCTCCTGCAAGCCGCGATCGTCGGTGGCGTTCCGCTGGTGACGCTGGTTGCCATGGTTCTGTCAGGTCGGCTCGTGGGCATCGTGGCACAAGGTCCATGGCATGCGGGCATGGTCGTCGTGGGAGTGCTGCTCGTCGTGGTCGGTGCCGGCGTGGTCGGTCGCATCGCCGTCGGGTCGTCGAGGTGGTGAGTCGCTGGGGATGGCTCGTCCTGGCGTCGTCGGCCGCCGGATGGCGGGGCCCGGTCGGACTTGGCATGCTGTGGATGCTCCGGGTCTGGAGGGATCGACGCTCGAGCATCAGGCCCGTCGAGGACTCCGACATCGATCAACTGGCAGCGTTGCTGGTGATCGGTCTGTCGGCCTCACACACCCTCGCCGGTGCCATGGAGGCTGCGGCGCGAGAGGTGGGCGGACCGGTTCGAGGCGAAGTAGAGGATCTGCTGCGCCGTAGTCGGGCGTCAGGTCTTGCCCGGGCGCTCGCCGAAACCGATGGACCCCTGGCACTGCTCGCCGGTCAGCTCGCCCGGGCTCACATCACGGGAGCGCCGATGATCGGCGCCGTCACCGCGTTTCTCGACACCCGGCGCGCGGCAGTCCGAGCGGGCCTGATCGAGTCGGCACGGACGCTGCCGGTTCGCTTGATCGTGCCGGTCGCGTTGTTCCTTCTTCCGGGGTTCATCGTGCTGCTCATGGGCCCGTTCATCGCCGCCCAGGTCGCGGATCTCACGGCGCCGGTGATGCCATGACCCTGCGCTTCCCCCCGAACCGGCCGGACGCCGGATGAGAGAGGAGCATCGTTGATGCATGCCATACGTGAGGGCCTTCACCGGCTCGATGAGGAAGAGCGGGGCCAGGGCACGGTCGAGTACGTGCTCGTGATGATGGCCGTTGCGGCTGTCGCCGTGGTGCTGATCGCCTGGGCCAAGAGTGGCGGCGGGAAGTCGGCGCTCGAGGGGTTGTTCGGGAATGTCATCTCGTGGGTGACATCGATGGCCGCCAAGTTCCGCTGACATGGAACGGGGATCGTTGACCGTCGAAGCGGCTCTCGTGATCCCCGTCGTGCTGGCGGTCCTGATCGCCGTGGTCGAAGTGATCGCCGTGATCGGGGTCCAGTTGGAGATGGTGGCCGCCGCACGGGAGGGAGTACGAGTGGCGGCCACCACTCCAGAGCCGGCAGCGGCGGTCGACGCCGCTCGGGCGGTGCTCGGCAACGAAGCGGCGGTGGTGTCGGTCGTCCGACCACATGTGGTCGGGCGGCCGGCGGAAGTCACCGTACGGTTGGAGAAGGCGCTCGTCACCCCACTGTTGGGGGGTATCACAGTGCCACTCAGCGCGAAGGCGGTTATGCGGGTGGAGCGATGAGCGAGCGCGGTGCCATATCGGTCCTCACAGCTGCCATCGTGGGCGTGTCGGCGTTGGGCGGCATGGTGGCCATGGCGGCCCACCACATCCTGGTGGCGCAGGCGGCGGCTCAGGCCGCCGCCGACGCTGCCGCGCTGGCAGCTGCGCCGGTCACGTTTGCCCCGTTCGGGTCATCCGGCAGCCCGGTCGAGGAAGCGCGCTGGTACGCGGCTGCCAACAACGCATCTCTCATCGACTGCGTCTGCCCACCGGATCCTGTCTGGCGCCCGAGAACCGTGGTCGTCACAGTCGGGGTGGACCTCGGATGGCTGCCGGTTTCTCTCGATCGGGTCGTTGGGCGGGCAGCCGCGGAGTTCGATCCAACCGTGTGGCTCAGGACCGGCGATCCGGGCGGGTAGCGTCGTCCCTCCGGCATGGCATCCCGTTTCCACGCGTCGTTCGCCCCGGATCTGGGCGTTGGGTCGACCGAGCCGTGCACGCGGGTGGCTGCGTCGACGCTCGCCGAATCGGTTGGCGACAAGGTGGCGCCGGCTGGCATCATCTGCGGGCATGGTGAAGAAGAAGGCTGCAGCAACCCCCGCCGCCGAGGCGTTGATGCTCGCGGGCATAGCCCATGTGCTCCACCCGTACGACATGGGAGCGTTGCCGGAGGACGCCGACACCTACGGCGAGGGTGTTGCGGCCTTGTTGGGTGTCGAACCGGAGCGGCTCTTCAAAACCCTTCTGGCCGAAGTGGACGGCGAACCGGTAGTCGCGATCGTGCCGGTGGCGACCCGATTGTCTGTGAAGGGTCTGGCGCGAGCCGTCGGAGCGAAGAAGGCGGCGATGATGGCGCCTGCGGACGCCGAACGACTCACCGGATACGTGACAGGGGGCATCAGCCCCTTCGGACAGCGGCGGACGCTCGCCACCTACGTGGACGAGACGATCGAACTGTTCGAAACGGTCTTGGTGAGCGCCGGGCGTCGTGGTCTGCAGGTGGAAGTCGCCTCATCCGATCTGATTGCGATGCTCGCCGCCCGGGTCGCCGACCTCACTTGAGAAACGCAGTGGCCCCGCTTCCGGCGGGGCCACTGCGTTTGTTACTTCGGGGTCGCTGGAGACTCAGAGGTCGCCGGCGGCAGAACCGCAGACTGTCTCTGTGATGAGCTTGGTGACCACGTAGGGATCCATGTTGGCGTTGGGGCGACGATCTTCGAGGTAGCCCTTTCCTTCCTTGGCGCATTGCCATGGGATACGGACCGAAGCTCCTCGGTCCGACACGCCGTACGAATAGTGGGTCCAGGGTGCGGTTTCGTGCAACCCGGTGAGTCGATGCTCGATCTCGGCGCCGTAGTTCGTGATGTGGATGTCATGGCGCTTCCCGAGGGCCTCGCAAGCAGCGACGATCGGGTCGTAGCTCTCGCGCATCTCGTTGGTCGAGAAATTCGTGTGGGCCCCGGCCCCATTCCAGTCGCCCTTCACAGGCTTCGGATCGAGATGGGCAGAGATGCCGTAGTCCTCGGCTGCTCGATACAAGAGCCACCGGGCCAGCCAGATCTCGTCAGACGCCTCGACCGGGCCGGCGGGTCCGATCTGGAACTCCCACTGACCGATCATCACCTCGGCGTTGGTGCCCGAGATGGAAAGGCCGGCTTCGAGGCAGTAGGAGGTGTGTGCCTCGACGACCTCGCGGCCGAAGATCTCATCCCAGCCGACACCGCAGTAGTACCCGCCCTGGGGCGCTGGGTAGCCGCCCATCGGGAAGCCGTATGGCCGACCCTCCTTGAAGAAGGTGTACTCCTGTTCGATTCCGAACCACGAGTCGTAGCTGGCGTATTTCTCGGCGACCTCACGACATGCGGCCCTCGTGTTCGACGGATGGACCTCCATGTCGACGGTCAGGACTTCGCACAACACGAGAACGTCCTTGCCGCCGCGTATCGGGTCTGGGACCACCTTCACAGGGTGCAGCACACAGTCCGACTGGTTGCCGGGGGCTTGGTTCGTCGACGAACCGTCGAAGCCCCAGATCGGAGGTTCGGTCTGGTCGGGAACGATCTTGGTCTTCGATCGCAGTCGCTGCGTCGGCTCGGATCCATCGATCCAGATGTATTCAGCTCGGTAAGGCACGGCTCTCCTCATGTCGATGAGTGACCTTGGGGATGGTCACGAGCGAACGGTGTCGGGCGGAACGCAACCACCGACCGATTTCGCTCCCATTATCCGAATGTAAACACCGTGTTTCGAGAAGGAAAGACGGATCACTCCTCACCCGTGATGCCGAGTTCCCGCTCGATTCGATCGAGACGTCGCTCGAGCGCCTCGATTCGGGCCGCAGAATCCTCTCCATTCGGGCTCGTCGCCGGACTCGGGAGGGAGGTCGGGTCGTGTTTGGTGAGCAAGGTTCGATACCGATGCTCCTTCTGGCCGGCTTCCCGATCGAGGCGAGTCACCAGCGGGACATTGCGGGTCATGAGGTCGTCGAGAACCTCCTCGACCGCTTCCGTGCCACTGAAGTGGACATATCGATCGGTGCGCGTACGCAGCTCTCCGGGTGTCTGCGGACCACGGAGGAGCAACACGGCGAGAACCGCCAGTTGTTGGGAGTCGACCTCCAGCACCTCGTCGGCCTTGTGGACGTATTTGAGTGTGCGGGCCCCGGACATGCGGGTGAACCGGGAAAGGCCTTTGTCGTTGAGCGTGGAGAGCGCCCGGTCGACCATCTCCTCGTCGTAGGTCAGAACGGGGTCACGATTGGTCTTCTGGCTGGATGCCGCGACGAGGGCGTTGACCGTCATCGGGTAGTACTCGGGTGTGGTCATCTGTTTCTCGATGAGGCAGCCGAGGATGCGCGCCTCGGCGGGGTCGAGTACCTCCATGTTGAACCCTTCACTCGCCGACTCGTCAGACATGAGCGAGTGTATCGGTCGCGACTCTCGTCTTCTCGGTACGGCTTGACCGCGCATTCGCCACGGACACGCGCCGACGGAATCGGGGTACCCTCCGCAGGTGGAGGAGCTCGTCCATGGTCGCCCGCGTCGAACAACGCATCGTTGAGGGCCGGCTCGAGATGCGCCCGCTCGGACGACCACCACTACGACGGTGGGTGCTGCGGGATCGGTCGGGAACGGTTGCCGCCCTCGGGCCCCGCAGCTGGCTGTGGATCTACATGGGACCTGGTCAGCGGGTCACGCTCGCGGACGGCAGCGGTGGTCGAATCGTGGGTACGGGCATGCACAACTGGATCGTCCCTGTAGTGACCGACGACCGGCGGAACACCGTCGCAAGGGCGACTCCCGGTCCCCACGGCAGCTACACGATCGACACCGTCGACGAAGGGTTCCGGCTCATTGCGGACACGCCGCACACCTGGCGCGCAAAGCCGGCCAGGTGGGAGTTGACTTCATGGGGCGAGCCCATCGCCGAACTCGGCAGTCAGCCGGAGGCAATCGCAACCCAACGTCCCGTCCCGCTTGGGGCCGTGCTGCTCGCTTTCACGGTGATGGCGCTCGGCATACCGGGGGAGCATGCAATGGGGGTGCCCCGAATGCAGTGGTAGCTGCGGCCACCACATCCTCTTCACACCACCAGCCCGGAATTCGGATCCCATTCGTAGTCGATCTGGCGTGCAGTCGCGATCGCAAGATCACGGTCGGCCAGCCGTGCCACGAGGTGCAGCGCCATGGCGATGCCGTTGCTCAATCCGCCGCCCGTCACCACGAGCCCTGCGTCGACCCATGGCGCGACGATCCCTCGTTCCGACCCGATCCTTGCCTCGAGGCTCTCGATATCTTCCCAATGTGTCGTCCAAGGTACGTCGCCCAACAACCCGGCGTCCCCCAGAAGGAACGCTCCGGTACAGATGCTCGCTGCGATCCCGGACTTGGAGCTCAGTGTCCGGACGGCATCCCGCACTGCAGGTCGGTCCGCAACCTCGTCGATCGCAATCGCCCCCGGGACGATGACGACATCGAGTCTCTCGGCGTCGGTCACCGTGTGGGTCGGGGTCAGCCCCATGCCGCCATACGAGCGGACCGGGGCGAGGGACGTACCGATCGTGAAGACCTCGAAGGGGTTGAGCTCATCTCGTCGCTCACACAACCGGCCGGCCGTGAGAAACACCTCGTAGGGCCCACCGACGTCCAGGAGATCCACGTCGTCGAAGAGAAGGATGCCGATACGTGTCGTCATGTGCGGGAGGATGCCACGGTACGCTGGTCTGCGATACCTGATGAAACGACTCAACCCTCTCCACCAGTGGCGCGCCCACCCTTGGCACGGACTCGAACCGGGCGACAACGCTCCAGATCTGGTCACGTGTTTCATCGAGATGACGCCTTTCGATCTCGTCAAGTACGAGATCGACAAGGCAAACGGATACCTGCGAATCGACCGGCCGCAGCGAAGCTCCGCTGTTCTCCCGGCGCTCTACGGATTCATACCTCAGACCTACTGCGCAGACCGGGTCGCCGACCTGTCTCCGGCAGCGACCGGCGGAGATGGAGATCCGCTCGACATCTGTGTCATCTCGGAACGACCTATCCAAAAGTCGGAGATCCTGATCACCGCCCGAGTCGTCGGTGGCCTCCAAATGGTGGACGACTCCGAGGCCGACGACAAGATCGTGGCGGTTCTGGCGAACGACGATGTCTGGGGTAGCGCCCGCGACATCGCCGACATCCCCACTGCCATGGTCGAACGGCTCCATCATTACTTCTCGACCTACAAGCTGATCCGAGGCCAGGAGATCAGCGTTTCGATCGAGCAGGTCTACGGTGCCGAACACGCCCGCGCGGTCGTCGAGGCAGCCTTGGCGGATTACGAGGATCACTACGGAGTGCGATGACGTCCGAGCGGCGTGACACAGAGCTCGCCAACTCTCGGCTCCTGCCGGAAGTTCTGGCCGCCGACGAGATCGAGGATGTGCGTGACGTCACCCGATGGACCGAAGCGCAGTCGCGAGTGCTCCACGGCACATGGCCGCATGCGATGAACGCGCTCCGGGAGGCCCTGTCGGCGATGGGCCTGATGTCCGCCGCCGGCCGACCGAGAGGAAATGCGATTGGCAGAAACCTTCGAATCCGTCGACGACTACATCGCATCATGCCCCGTCGAGGTTCAGCTGGTCCTCGAAGAGGTTCGTGATGCCATCCGTCGGGGTGCGCCCGGCGTGGTGGAGGCAATCGCCTACAACATGCCGACGTTCAAGCTGGACGGCCGGAGCATCGTCCACTTCAGCGCATGGAAGAACCACGTGGGTGTCTATCCATCGCCCACGGGTGACGAGGTCCTCGAACGGGAGTTGGAGCGCTACGAGACGGGCAAGGGCACCCTGCGGTTCCCCCTGGACGAACCAATGCCAACCGAGCTCATCGAGAGAATCGCGACGTGCCTCGCCGAGAACCACGCCGCTGGCTAGGCATGGCGGGGGGGGTCAGGGTGCAGCGGCCGGCAGTCGGTGGGCGTCGAAGCCATCCGGCCCGCGTCAGGGTGAGGCGCCGAGCGGCGCTGTCTGCGGTGGTGGGGTGAGTCGTCTTCGGCCGGTGGGGGAGTTGGGGTCGATTCGGTAGCCGAGCCCGTGGACGGTGACGTGGTGATGCGTCCAGCAGAGGGTCGCCAGGTTGTCGGCGTGGTGAGTGCCGCCTCGGGATCGCGGGGTGATGTGGTGGGCCCCGAGGCGGTAGCGGCTGGAGCATCCGTCGACAACACAGCCGCTGTTTCGGGCGAGGATGGCCCGTTTGAGCCTTGGTGGGATGACCCTGGTGGTTGGCCCGAGTCCGAGAACGGTGGCGTCGTCGGCGGTGATGTCGAGCTCTACGGACCCTTGGCAGAGCAGCCGGTCGAGGGTGTTGGGTCCGATGCGAGTTCCGGCAGTGGTGGCGGCGCCGGCTTCGCCGTTGGCGCCGGTCATCGCTTCGGCATGGATCGTTACGGTCACGATGGGTTCGCCTCCCTCGTTCCCCGATTCGGTGGTCGGGTCGAGGGAGTCCTGGCGCACGGATACGAGTGCCATGGCGGAGCGGAGTCCGGTCGGGAGATGACCGTCGTCGGCGGTGGTCAGGTGGTCGCCGCGCTGGTGAAGGGCCTTTCCGACGATGCGGCCCTCGAGGCCGGCGAGCATCCCATGCAGTCGCCACGCCGACTCGTCGAGCGAGGGTTGGATGACGACGTGCTGACCGGTGAACGCCGTTGTCTCGTCGCGGTGTGACATCCGGCGATGGCGAGCTGCGAGACGGCGGACGCCGCCGAGGTCGAGGCCCCGGGACCACCGGATGCGATCGTCTTCGAGACCGAGGGTGTGGAGGCGAGTTTCCTCGATGCAACGTTCCCATCCGATGACAGCGGTTGCGAGGTCGAGGTGGATCCAGTCCGGGATCGAACGTGCGGTGTTCACGAGTGCGCGGGCGGTGTCGTGCGAGATGTCGAGGCGTGCGGACACCCAGTCGACCATGCTTCGTGAGCCGTCACTCATGCGGATCTGGGCGACGTCGAGGCCGCGGATGATCGTGAGTTGGGTGGCTCGCAGTCGGCAGATCTCGGCCTCGGATCGGAGCGCCGCCTGCTCGAGAGCGTCCACAGTCACATGGTCCTGGTCGAAATCGCACGTCCGGCGTGCCGCAGAGGTCTGTGCCCCTGGTCCTCTCCGCCGCACTGGATGACGCTTCATTGTGATCGGTATCAGGTCCGAAGTCGGCTCGCATCCTTCGACCAGGGAAGTCGTTGGCGGTCCCGGTCGTGGTTGTGATGCCAGAGTGATCGACCTCGCGTAAGGTGGCTGACATGGCTTCGGGGACCCACGTTCGGCAGGCCGCAGAGGTCTGTGCTTCCTTCCTCACGTCTGCGATCCACGACGACTGGGCTCGCCCGGTCCCGGAAATGGATTGGAACGTAGCCAAGACCGTTGCGCACGCGGCCGAAGGGTGTCTCTGGTATGCGATCGACCTCGCCGCGGCCGGAGCGGAGCTCGATGAGGCGGTGAAGCACGAGGTCCTGGCGACCGCTCCGCCGAGCCAGCTCGTCGGCACCCTGTGTGCGTACGCCGAGGTGGTCGCATCGACCATCGACTGCGCCGATCCCGCCACGCTCGGCTTCCATCCGGTCGGCCCGGCCGATCCTTCGGGGTTCGCCGGTATGGCATGCGACGAACTCCTCGTCCACACCGACGATGCCGCCCGAGGCCTCGGCCGGACCTTCGAGGTCCCAGCAGATCTCGCCGAATCCGTGCTCGGTCGACTGTTCCCCTGGGTCGAGTCGGAAGACCCCTGGAGGGCCCTCCTGTGGGCCAACGGGCGGATCGCCCTGGGTGACCGACCGCGGCTCACGAAATGGATGTGGCACTGCAAACCGATGGCCGACTGGAAGGGCGAAACCCCGAGCCAGATCGAGTAGGCCCGCCGTCTCGGCACCAAGTACTCAATACCCAATACTCAGTTTTGGGAGAGCACAACGTCCAGAAGCCGAACCGCACCCGCCTTGTCCAAAGGGTCGTTGAAGTTCCCGCACTTCGGCGATTGGACGCAACTCGGGCACCCCTCCACGCATGGGCATGCGCGAATCGCTTCGACCGTTGCCTGCAGGTGATCGATGCCGGCTCGATATGCAACGGGCGAGATTCCCGCACCACCTGGGAAGGCCTCGTAGATGAAGATCGTGGCGACGCCCGTCTGCGGGTGCCAATTGGTGGAGAGCCCGCCGATGTCCCATCGGTCGCAGATGGCCATCAATGGCATCATCCCGATCCCGGCATGCTCGGCGGCGTGGAGTGCACCCGGGATCGCCTTCTCGCCGAGGTCGGCAGCGTCGAGCACGTGATCCGGAATGGTGAACCAGATCCCCTCCGTCTCGAAGACGGTCGAAGGCAGATCCAGGAAGATGGTGTCGAGCACCTCACGTGAGCCGAGCTTGCGCTTCTGGTAGCCGACCACCGCGGTCTCGACCCTGACGACCCCATGGTGATGGCCGACCCCCCCGATCCGGTCCTTGGCGATCAGGTCCACGATCTCGAGATCCTTCTCGGTCTTGGGCTGGGTGTAGTAGTCGACCTTGCTCGGTGCAACGCGAACCTCGTGACGATCGAGGTCGAGTTTCTCCACCACGTAGGTGTCCCCTTGATGGAGGTAGATGGCGCCCGGATGCCCGTCGCGGAATGCTCGCTCCTCGTCGACGGTCCCAAGCGACTCTCCCTCGCTCACGATCACGTACGTGGGCCCGCCCGTGGAACGGATGTCGATTTGGCCGGCCGGGCGCTGTCGACGAGCCCAGTAGAGGGCGCCGTTCTTGAGCATCAGATGACCTTGTTGGACCAGCCGATTGGCAGCCTCCTCCATCGCCTCGCCGAGCACGGCTCGATCGTTCAGGTCGAGCGGCAGCTCGTGGGCTGCGCACGCCGCGTGCGCCTCGGCGATCAGCGGGTTCGACGGATTGACGACCGCCGATTCCGGCGTGCGTGTGAACAGCTCGTCGGGATGGTTCATGAAATACTGGTCGAGGGCGTCTTCGCCGGCCACCAAGGCCACGAGTGAGGACTCTCGGCGGCGGCCGGCCCGACCCGACTGTTGACGGAACGACGAGATGGTCCCCGGGAATGTCGTCAACACGGCTGCGTCGAGCCCGCCGACGTCGATGCCCAGCTCGAGCGCGTTGGTCGCGATCACACCGGACAGCTGCCCTGAGAACAACCTTGCTTCGATCTCACGGCGTTGCGCCGGCAGGTATCCGGCGCGGTACGGGGCGATCCGGTCTCGCCGGCCCGACGGCATCCGGTCTGCGGCCATCCGGTACATCAACTCGGTGGTACGCCGGCTCCGTGCAAACGCGATGGTGTTGAGATCGGCTCGGACGAGATCGAGGAACAGATCGACGGAGTCGGCGATCGGCGAGCGCCGCTTGTTCGACTCCTCGTCCAGGATCGGCGGGTTCCACATCGCCACCCATTGTTCGCCACGTGGCGACGCATCGTCGGCGACGACTTCGACCGGCTTTCCGCACAGCGCCTCGGCCAGCTCTCCGGGATTGCCGATGGTGGCCGACCCGAACACGAATGTGGGGTCCGACCCGTAGTGCAGGCAGATCCGTCTCAGCCTGCGCAGGACCATCGACACATGTGTACCGAAGATGCCCTTGAAGCTGTGCATCTCGTCGACGACGACGAATCGGAGCCGGTGGAAGAAGTCGGCCCACGGACCATGGGATGGGAGGATCCCGACGTGGAGCATGTCGGGGTTCGTGAGGATCACGTTGGCCTGACGCCGGATCCTGGTCCGCTCATGTTGGGGTGTGTCGCCGTCGTAGGTGGCGGATTTGACCTCGGGTATGCGGAGGTCGGAGAAGCTCCGCAGTTGATCCTGGGCCAGCGCCTTGGTGGGGTAGAGGAGCAAGGCGCTCGACTTCGGCTCGGCGAGCAGCGTTTCGGCGATCGGTGCCTGGTAGCACAGGGTCTTGCCGGCGGCCGTGCCCGCCACCACGACGGTGTCGATGCCCTCACGGAGGCGTGTGATGGCCTTCACCTGATGGCGGTACAGCCGTTCGACGCCGCGTTCGGCGAGCCGTGCCGCCAGCAGGGGATGCAGCGAAGGGTGGAGTCCCTGGTACATCGCGCCGCGTTCGGGCAGGTGCTCGACGTGGACCAGTGAACCGTCCTCGTCGTCGTACCAACGCGTCAGCACTTCGTCGATGGCGCTCACGTGCGTCGCACGACATACACGTCGACCCGATAGGGAACGACCAGCTCGTCACTCTCGGGCAAGGTGGCCCGTACGGCCTCGAGCACCTCGCGACGTTCCCGATCGGGGAGCACCGCCACGTGGCTGACGGACGCAACCCTGTCGACCATCGCATCGGGCGACACCGTCACCTCCTGGCTGAACTCCTCGCACTCGATCGTGCCGTACGCCGCAGCCGCACCACCGAAGGCGAATCCCACAGGTCGATCGTGGTCTCGCCACGGGGCCTGCTTCTCGACGCCATCCATGATCGCCCACACCTCGTCGACCCAGGAGACCGAGCGATCCCGGGCATTCCAGATGAGGCCGACGCCCCCACTGGATCGGATCACGCGGGCGAATTCGGTCCACGTCTTCTCGGTGTCGAACCAGTGCAACGCCTGGGCAACGGTGATGGCGTCCACCGATCCATCGCAGAAGGGCAGATGTTCGGCGGTTGCTTTGACGATCGGGACATCCGGAGTGATGCGGCGGAGAACCTCCGACATCTTGGCCACCGGTTCGACGGCGGTCACGTCCAGATCGGCCGCCCGTAGGAGCCGGGTGAGCTTCCCGGTGCCGGCGGCGACGTCCAACACCGTCGAAGACGAATCGAGGTCGAGCCGATCGACCAACCATGCCACGGCCTGCGGTGGGTATCCCGGTCGCCCGTGCTCGTACCGCTCAGCATCGCTGGCGAAGCCGGCGCGGGCGATGGGATGGAGGTCGGACATCGACGTCGATGATACGGAACCGCCGCGAGCACGATGCTCAACTACCGTTCTCACGATGTCATTCAACCGCCGCACGACTGCCGATGAGGTCGTCGAGGTTTCCAATCCGATGGGGCGCCGGATCCTGATCACCGGTGCGACGAGCGGAATCGGTTTCGAGACCGCGCGGGCCCTCGCCGCGGGTGGGGCCCGCGTCACCATCGCAGGCCGCGAACGCGACCCGAAACCAGCGGGCGTGCGATCGGATCACCGAGATGCATCCCGGCGTCCTCGTCGATCCCCTGCCATTGGATCTCGCATCGCTCGACAGCATCAGACGCGGCGCCGAGATGCTCCAGGACGCCCCGCTCGATGCCCTGATCTGCAACGCCGGTCTCATCAGTGACCGGTATCTGAAAACTGAGGATGGGCTCGAGCGCACCGTCGGGGTCTGTCACGTCGGACACTTCCTGCTGACCCATCTCGTGCTTCACATGCTGGAGGCGTCGGGAGGCGGCAGGGTGGTCGTCGTGGCCTCCGAATCGCACCGATCGCCGTCCACACTCGACTTCGACCGGTTTCCGCTCACCGAGGAGAAGTACCGGCCGATGATCGCCTACGGACAGGCGAAGCTCTGCAACGTGCTGTTTGCCAACGAGTTGAATCGTCGAGTCGCCTCTCGTGGCGTCACGTCGAACTCGCTCCATCCGGGCACGATGATCCCGACCGGAATCGGACGCGGCTGGCTGCTTGCACGCATCGCGATGCTGGCGATGCGGCCATTCACCAGGTCGGTGGCGCAAGGGGCCGCAACCAGTTGCTACGTTGCCACTGCTCCCGAGTTGGATGGGGTCGGCGGGCGCTACTTCGATGAGTGCGCCGAATCGGAGCCGAGTGCGGAAGCCGTCGATGCGGATGTGGCCGCCCGCCTGTGGTCGGTCTCAGAACGGTGGGCCGGCATCGGCGAGCACGAGCGGATTCGGTGACGACCCGGCCGCCCGATCCCGGCGAGCGCCTACCTACGACGGCATCCGGGAAACCGGCTCCACCTGCGAGTCTTCGACCGTGGGCTCCACCGTCTCGGGAATGGGGCGATCGGGGTTGACGGTGCGGGCGATGTCGGCCACCTCGTACGCCTCCTGCTCCTCGAGCGTCTCTTTGACGAGCAACGCTTCGGTGAGGGAATCGAGTTTGTCCCGATACTGGTTGAGCTGCTCGACCGCGGCGTCGTAGCACTCCTCGATGATCCTGCGAACCTCGGAGTCGACGAGCTCCAAGGTCGCTTCCGACACTTGAGGGCGCCCGAAGGCGTCCACGGTGCGATCGTCGAACACGGTCACCGGCCCGATGGCGTCTGACATTCCCCAACGACCGACCATGTTGCGCGCCAACGTGGTCGCCTGGACCATGTCGTTCTCGGCACCGGTCGAGATGTTGCCGAACACGACCTCCTCGGCCGCCCGGCCCCCGAGCATGCCGATGATCTTGCCGCGCAGGTAGTCGACGCGGTACGAGTACTTGTCGGCGTCGGGAGACTGGAGCGTGACGCCGAGGGCCCGTCCCCGGGGAACGATGGATATCTTCCGGACCGGATCTGCGCCTTCCTGGAGCATGCCGAGGAGAGCGTGACCTGATTCGTGGAACGCAGTCCGCTCCTTCTCCTCCTGGCTCATCATGATGCGGCGTTCGGTTCCGAGAACGATCTTCTCGAGCGCGTCTGTGAAGTCACCCAGCATCACCCGGGCATGGTTTCGTCGGGCAGCCATCAGCGCGGCCTCGTTCACGAGGTTCATGAGGTCTGCCCCAACCATGCCGGGCGTCGTGGAGGCGATGGCGTTCAGGTCGACGTCGTCGCCCAGCGGCACTCCGCGTGTGTGGACCTCGAGAATCGCCCGTCGCCCATTCTGATCCGGGGGGCTCACCGGGACCTGGCGATCGAATCGTCCAGGACGGAGGAGCGCCGAGTCCAGAATCTCGGGTCGGTTGGTGGCGGCGATGACGATGACGCCTTCGTTGCCTGTGAACCCGTCCATCTCGGTGAGGATCTGGTTGAGCGTCTGCTCGCGTTCGTCGTGTCCGCCCATGCTCATGCTGCCGCCTCGGGCGCGGCCGATCGCATCGAGCTCGTCGATGAAGATGATGGCCGGTGCCACCTGTTTCGCCTGGTTGAAAAGGTCCCTCACCCGGCTGGCCCCGACACCAACGACCATCTCGATGAACTCGGATGCCGACATCGAGAAGAACGGCACATCGGCCTCCCCGGCAACGGCGCGTGCGAGCAGGGTCTTTCCGGTGCCGGGCTGTCCCGACAGCAGCACACCTTTCGGGATCTTCCCGCCCAGTTGTGTGTACTTCCGCGGGTTCTTCAAGAAGTCGACGATCTCGATCAGCTCTTCCTCGGCGTCTTCGATCCCCGCAACGTCGTCGAAGGTGGTCCGATGCTCCGTCGCCTCATAGCGCTTGGCCTTGCTGCGTCCGAGCCCGCCGAGCCCACCCATGGCCGACCCTGCACGCCGGTAGATGTAGAAGAAGAACCAGGCGATCAGCAACCACGGTCCGAAATTGAACAGGATCAGTTGCCATGTGGGCAGTGGCGCGTCGGGATCTTCGGCGTTGACATCGACGTTCTGTTCTTCGAGCAGCGAAAGAAGGTCGTCCTCGGCAAAGGACGGACGTTCGGTCTCGATTCGAGAACTCGTGACATCCTCGGCGTTCGGATCGGCGATCGCCTCGATCAGACGGGCGGTGATGGTCTGATCCGTGGACGTCACCGACTCGACGTTGCCATTCCTCACCTGTTCGACGAACACGGTGTACGAGATCCGGATCGGCTCTTCGGGCTGGAGCAGGGCGTTCGACACGAGGATGTTGACCACCAGCAGGCCGGCCAGAACGATCCAGAGCCACCTCGCCCCCGGCGGCGTCGGAAAGCGCCCGCGACCAGAAGGTTGATCCTTCTTCTGTTGGTCCTCGGGCATGCCTTCCACTCGCCATCCTGGCGGTGAAGACTGTCGGTCGGGTGACTGTTGGTTTCGTGTGGTCATGCGATGACAACATGGTACCGATCGGAGCTCGGCTACCGATAGGAGCTCAGATTCGGCCTGGAAGGAGGTGGAGTCGACGCCTCGGGGGAGGATCCGAGGCGTCGCACCATCCACTTGACAGTCCAGGCATCGGGACGCGAGGAGGGAGAGAGAAAGAACCCGTCCCTGACGCCTGGGCTTGGCATCAACCTACGACAGCTTCGTTAAAGCCGGGGTCAAGGCGGCATTCGGATTGGGTGAAGAGATTCACTCCCGGTCTGGCAGCAGGAACAGGATGCACGCGAGGCCGAACACCACGCTGCCCGCCACCGCGACCCAGTCCCGCGCCCGGTATCCGGACCAGGTGAAGAGGAACGAGCTGACGATGAACAAGACCCACCCGATGCGGTGCGATGAAGGCACCGGTCCAGCGTACGGGTCGTGATGACCGGGCGCGACCCCCAGACCCCCGCGGTTTCGACATCTGGGGGCGACCCCCAGACCCCCGCGGTTTCGACATCTGGGGGGCGACCCCCAGACCCCCGCGGTTTCGACATCTGGGGGCGACCCCAGACCCCCGCGGGACGCCGAGGGGAGTCTGTCCGCCCGTCCCGCGACCTGGGGTGACCGACGACTGATGACTGGCAGCTGACGATCGACGACGGAAACCGGCAACCGACGTCTGACGACCGATGCGTATTCTGCGCCTCATGCCCACCAACCGTGACGTTCTCGACATGCTGTCCGAGCTGGCCAAGCTCACGATTCTCGATGAAGAGAGCAATCAGAGTTTCAAGGTGCGGGCCTACGAGAATGCCTACCACGCCCTCGAAGGTGTGACCGACGATGTCACCGCCAAGTCGGTGTCAGAGCTCGTGAAGATGAAGGGTGTCGGCAAGTCGATCGCCGAGAAGATCCGAGAGTTCGTCGACTCCGGGTCGCTGCAGAAGCTGGAAGACCTCAGGGCGCAGTATCCACCCGCCTTCGTCGAGCTCTCGAAGATCCCGGGCCTCGGGCCGAAGACCTTGAAGCTCGTCCGACGTGAACTCGGTGTCGAGAACCTCGATGACCTGCGCACTGCGATAGCCACCCAGACACTCAGGGGACTTCCAGGTCTGGGGGCAACGAGTGAGGAGAAGATCGGCAAGGCGATCGAGCGGCTGGGCTTGCACGGCAAGGATCGCAGAACACCCATCTCCGAGGCGATGCCGCTGGCCGAGCGATTGTCGACGGAGCTGGCCGGCCTGAACGGCGTCACGGCGGTGCAGTACTGCGGAAGCCTGCGTCGGTTCTCTGAGACGATCGGTGACGTCGACATCACAGTGGCATCAACCGACCCTCTCGCCGTCATGGACTTCGTGGCAGGCCACGCTCAGTCCTCCGAGGTGATCGGTCATGGCGATACGAAGACCTCCATCGTCACCCGTAACGGGCTGCAGGTGGATGTGCGCGTTGTCACACCGGGCCAGTTCGGGGCGGCGATTCTGTACTTCACGGGGTCGAAGAGCCACAACATCGCGCTTCGGCAGCGGGCGATCGACCGTGGTTGGCTGCTCAACGAGTACGGCCTGAACGACACGGAGTCGGGGTCCGTCGTTGCGTCGGAGACCGAAGAGGCCATCTACGAGGCGCTCGGACTGGAGTTCATCCCGCCCCCTCTCCGGGAGTCCAGCGGTGAGATCGAGGCCGCCGGGTCGGGCACGCTGCCCGACCTCGTGACGCTCGATGACATTCGAGGCGACCTCCACTATCACACGACGCGTTCCGGTGACGGCCGTTCCTCACTGGAGGAAATGGTGCGGGCTGCCGTCGAACGTGGCTACGAATACATCGCAATCACGGACCATGGCGAGGATCTGGCGATCAACGGATCGTCCCGTGAGCAGATGCTCGAGCATCGGGACGCGATCCGGCGCGTCCAGGAGAGTGTGCCCGACATCAGGCTCTTCTTCGGCTGTGAGTTGAACATCGGTGCCGACGGCGGGCTGGACTACGACGAAGACTTCCGTCGAGAGTTCGATTTCACGGTGGCGTCTGTGCACTCGCACTTCGATCTCCCGGCCGAACGTCAGACCGAACGTCTCCTCAAGGCGATGGCGGACCCCTCGGTCGACGTCATCGGGCATCTGACCGGTCGATACATCGGGCGGCGGCCCGGTATCGAGTTGGACCTCGGATCGGTACTCGAGGGTCTGGCGACATCAGGCGTGGCGCTCGAGGTCAACGGTGCGCTCGAACGTCTCGACGCATCGTCCGATGTGATCCGCCGGGCGCTCTCGGCCGGCGTGAGCCTCACGATCTCGACCGACAGCCACCACACCTCCGAACTGGGCCGGATGCGCTACGGCGTTCTCAACGCCCAACGCGGGTGGACCCCAAAGGAGCGGGTCGTGAACACCATGCCGGGCCAGGACTTCCTGTCATGGCTCGGTCGTCGCCGCTGACGCCTCCCCCCCGGAAGACGGTCAATCACTGGCTTTTCGGGGGTGATGGTGGAGAATGAGCTTCATGCGTGCCTCGACGCGATCGGCTCTCGTCATCCCGGTCCTGGTGGCGGTTGTGCTCAGCCCGACGTCGGCGCTGGCCGCTTCGTGTGAGCCTCCCGAAGAACCCGCGTTCAGCAGAGCAGCTGCCAAACAGGGGGTCGTGGGGGTCGCCGAACGCAAGACGCTGGTCGCCAACCCGCTGCCCTGGGGCGCGTCGATTTCGGTGGTCACCAGGATATGGGGAGGTATTCGAGCCGACCGTTGGAAGGTGAGCGATCGGCAGTTCGAGGCTTGCCCCCGCGACCCTGCGTCGTCTCCCGGCGACATCGAATACGACTTCCGCGGCGCCGAAGCCGAATGGGGCGATCGACGCAGCGCCATCACGCGCCGAGACGGGCTGACCCCGGAGGAGGTGTTGCTGCTCGAAACGCGGTTCGGAGCGGCCGAAGCGTTCGAGTCGTCGTCGGTCGACCGCATCATGGCGGTGATCCGGGTATGGGGTTTCGAGCTGACCGCGGTCATCATCGCGACGGTCCTCGGTCTGGTCGCACTCATTCGTCGCCGGCGTCGGCGGAGGTTCGATCGGACGCTGTTCTGAATCGAACGCCTGGTAGACGATCGATCGCACCTCGGACCTCGGACCTCGGACGTTCGAAGCCCTCTGATCGGCCGATTGTGTCTCCGGCACGCTCCGGGTCATTCATCCAGGTTGCCGTCGGCCAAGTCGGCGAAGGTATCGGAAGCGAACGAGCTGTTGAGACTGACGATCGCCGCCCCGCCCGACGTCGTTGCGTTGGACCCTTGCAGCACGACGTTGTCGATCTCGGTGAGCTTGACGTCGTTGGCGGCAAGGGCGAATCGGAGCATCTCTCCGGGTGAAAGGTCCGTCAGCATCCACCCTTCCGTTCCGGCGATGATCTCCGGAAAGGCGAGTGGTCCTCGCACTTTGGCACCACCCAGGGCGGCGATGAGGAGCAGCCCTCCATTGAGCTGACGCTGGAAATCCCCGCTCGCGAACGCCTTCCGGGTCCGCGAGAAGGCCAGTGCCTGCGTTCCGTCGACCGACTGCGGTCCTGCGGCGAAGTTGGCCTTTGCCGCCCGATCGCTGAACCCGAACGGCACATCGAGCTCGAAGGGGAGGAGCACGTCGTCGACCAGATGTCCAAAACCTTCGAATCCGGTGAGAACGTACCCGTCCAGCTCCAGTCCGGAGAGGTCCTCGAAAGTGGCCATCATCATCTCGGGGCCACCTGCGGACAGCGAAGCGTTGATCTTGGAGGTTCCATATCCGGGGATCGGAACCCAGGAGTCCCTGGGAATGCCGACGAGGGCGGCGCCGCCCTTGCCGTCGATACCGAGGATGTGGATGGAGTCTGCCCGGCTGGCCGCCACATCCTCTCCGGGACGGGCGTCCGATCCGACGACCGCCACCAGGATCGGATCGTTGCCGTACCACCGGCGGACCCCGATCGACGGGGCTCGGCCGCCGACCATCCGCCAGCCTTCATCGCCATGCACCAGACCGATCACGTCACGATCGGACTTGAACACGGCGATTCGCGTCCCTCGATACGTGGCGATCGCCACCTCTCCCTCGACCGTGACGAGGTCGGGTTGGGAGCCGGGTTCGGGTAGCAACGCCGCCGGTACCCGTTCTGGTTCGAGTTCTGTGCGCCCCGAGGCGTAGCCGTAGTAGAGGCCGAGGTAGCGGGTGATGGCATCACCGCCACCTTCCACCGTCACGACCGGAGGAAGGGTGGTGGTGGTTGTTGGTGTGGTGGTGGTGGTGGTGGTGGTCGGCGGCGCGGTGATCGTGGTCGAGCTCGTCACGTCGGTGGCACCGGCGCTGGTGCACGCGACGAGCACGAACGCGAGCGTGAATGAGAAAGTCCTGGACATGGTATTTCCCCCGAGATGCGTCCCCAGCCGTCGATCAGGCTACCGCAGCGCGCCGACTCATACCAGCGAGGTCAGCCGAAGAGAAACACCCACCAGTCGGACGGCTCGATGCTGCGCATTCCGAGGAGAGCCGACCCGGCGATTCGTCTCGGAACCAGCTGGTTCTCGTCGGTGGCGAGTCGCTCCTGCACGCTTGCGGCCCAAGCTGGGGAAGTGGAGTTCTCGAGTCCTGTCGGTAGCGTTTCCCACCCCACAGATTCGAGTTGGTGGGCAACCCATCCATCCGCATCCACATCGTACTCCCAGACGGTTCGTCCCGACACGGCGACGAGAGACCCTGATGACCCCACGAGTGCCGGCGCCAGCGAGCCCAGCGCGTCTCCCTCTCCGAACCTTCCGCCCAGGTCCAGCGAGCTTGCACCGTCATCGCTCCATCTGGTGATCTGCCACCCGCTCTCGTCCACATCCACGGTGTGGAGCAGTCCATCGAGCAACGACGCGGCGTCGACGTCCACCTGCGCCACGATGGACCAATCCGACCCGGTACTCCTCCACAACGTCGCTGAGTGCCCTGGCGTGTCGACGTCGGCGCCGGAGGTCAGGGCGAGCCAGGTCCCCCCGTCCGTCCAGAGATCAGTGACGAATGAGTTGGTGTCGATCGGGACGGCTGGCATCGGTTTCACCGATCCATCGACGAGTGTGGCGAGAATCGTGCGATCGAACGAAGCGCCGGTGGGAAATACTCGCTGGATGGGAATCCTGGTCGTGGCGCCGTCTGCAGTGGTCATCGACCACCCCGAGGCTCGATCGAACCCGGATGCGCGATACGTTTCGGGATGCATGATCTCTGGGAAGACCTCGTACCTCAGAGCCACGGAGCTGCCCCCGGGAATGAGGCCAACTCCCAAGACCTTCCACTGCAATTCGGGAGGCAGTGGATCTTCCGGGAGCGGGAGGTCGATCTCCAGCTGCTCCCACTCGACGAAGTCGGCGGTGGAGAGAATCGAGTATGCATGTGCCTCCGAAAACGGCCCGGTGGCGTCGGTGGACGACACAAGGAGGAAGTACTGGTCGCCAACCCGGATGCCGTGCACGATCGAATCGGCATCTTCGATGACAGCGGCCGAGATGCCTCGACTCGTCCATGCCTTCCCATCGTCACTCGAGTAGACCACCAGGTCCGGACTGAGCCCCAGTCGATGGCCGATTCTGCTCCAGAATCCGTTGGGCGAGGTCTTCTCGAGGATGGTGAATCCACCCGCACCGTCGATGACGGTCGTCTCCCGTAGTGGCACACCCTCGGGTATCACCATCCGGAGACCGTCGCCGACCGTTGTCATGGTTGTAGCAACCTGGTTGCTGGCGATCGAATGCGGGCCTCTCGCCGCCAGCGCAGCGACTCCTACGACGGCCATGAGCACGGCGACAGCCGCCGCTTCACCGACGCGTCGACGAGTGCGACGACGTCGACCGCGGCGGACCACGACCTCCAGATCTCCGGACGCAGGTCGAAAGTGTGAACTCGTATCGTTCATCAGGCGGCGTAGATCTGTGTCGAGATTCATCGCAGCTCCTCCAGTGTCGACTGCAGGCGGGCGTGCGCCCGGCTGAGGCGGCTCTTCACGGTGCCGAGGGGCACGTCGAGCCCGTTGGCGATCTCATCGAGCGACCAATCGAGGAAGTACCGCAGCACGATCACGGCGCGGAACTCGATCGGCAGGTCGGCCACTGCGGCGTCCAGCGCGGGGTCTACCCGGCCTGTTTCGGCTGCCACCGGTTCCGTCGGCCCGAGTCCGCGTTCGCGGGTCGTCTTCTTGAGCCGGTCGCGAGCCCAGTTGAGGCCAACGCGGTAGGCCCACCCCGGCTGGTTGTCGGCATTCCTCACGGTGCGCCAGCGTTCGTACGCACGCGCCATCGCCTCGTCGGCCGCCTCTGCACCCAGCGACACGTTGCGGAGGGTGATCGCAAGGGCGTGCGCCACCGGGTCGCGGTGCGTTCGATAGAAGTCCTCGAAACGGTCGTGGCGGGTTCGAGTGGCCTTCGGGGATGTCACGGTTCTTTCCATCGTCGTCCCAAGACGATTGGACGAGCCGGAAAGTTCCCCGATTCCTCGGGGTTCTCAAGTGTCGTTTCGAAACCCGGGTGGCCGTCGGCATATACTCCCGCCCACACCAACTCCTGGGAGAGATACCGCGATGTCCAACACCGTGTTGACACTCGCGCTCGTGTCCGGGGCAGCGGCGATCGTGCTGGCGATGCTCTTCACGCGCACCGTCAACGCCGCCAGCCAAGGCAACGAGCGCATGGTCGAATTGGCGGCCGCCATTCGCGAAGGGGCCATGGCCTTCCTTCGGCGTGAGTACACGTGGGTTTCCGTGTTCGTCGTCGCGATGGCCCTGCTCATCGGATCGATGCTGGAAGACGGGCCGTTGCGAGCACTCGCCTATGTGGTCGGTGCGCTCTTGAGCGCCGGCGCCGGATTCGTGGGGATGCGCATCGCCACGGCGGCCAACGCGCGGACCGCCGAAGCCGCTCGCGAAGGTGGCGTTCAGAAGGCGCTTCCTCTCGCATTCAGAGGTGGCGCCGTGATGGGATTCACCGTCGCGGGACTCGGCCTGCTCGGTGTGACCCTCGGATACATGCTGTTCGTGAATGGGAAAACCGGCGCGGAATTGATCCGCGGTGCCGAGATCGTGGCTGCGATCGGGCTCGGTGGCTCGTCGATCGCACTGTTCGCTCGCGTCGGTGGAGGCATCTACACGAAGGCCGCAGATGTCGGTGCCGATCTCGTCGGCAAGGTCGAGGCAGGGATCCCTGAGGACGATCCCCGGAATCCGGCAACGATCGCCGACAATGTGGGTGACAACGTAGGTGACGTAGCCGGCATGGGCGCCGACCTGTTCGAGTCGTATGTCGGCTCTCTGGTGGCGCCCATCGCGTTCGCGGCGTTTGCCTTCTCGGGTGAGCTCCAGGTGTCCGCGATCCTGTTCCCACTGGCCGTCGGGGCGTTCGGCATGCTGGCGTCGATCATCGGATCTTTCCTGGTCAAGCCCAAGGACAAGAACGATCTCGCAGCGGCGCTCCACAGGGGAACCAACTCAGCCATGGTGTTGGCCGCATTGTCCGTGCTCGGACTCGCCTATTGGATCTTCGACGATGTCGCCGAGAACCCCATCGGTGTTTGGATTTCCGTGGTGGTGGGACTGCTCGTCGGCTTCGTGATCGGGAAGCTCTCGGAGATCTATACCTCGGACCACTACAAGTCGGTGAAAGGTTTGGCCGACCAGGCAGAGACTGGTCCCGCCACCGTGATCATCGCCGGTATCGCGCTCGGGAAGGTGTCGGCTGCCTATTCGGTCCTCGTGACCGTGATCGGAATCGGCGCCGCCTATTGGGCCGGCGACTGGGCGCTCGGTGAGAGCGGTGGCATCTACGGGGTCGCCATCGCCGCCATCGGGGTGTTGGCAACGCTCGGCATCACCATCTCGGTGGATGCCTACGGGCCGATCGCCGACAATGCCGGCGGCATCGCCGAAATGGCCCATCTGCCGCCGGAAGTGCGCGAGACCACCGATGCGCTCGACTCGCTCGGAAACACCACTGCTGCGATCGCGAAGGGATTCGCCATCGGGTCGGCAGCCGTGACCGCCCTCGCGTTGTTCTCGACCTTCATTCAGGCAATTGGTAGCGCCGCGGAATTGAAGGGCGTGGAGAACCCGCTGGCCGACGGCATCAACATCGCCGATGTCCGGGTGACCATCGGCCTGTTCCTCGGTGCGGCCTTCCCCTTCCTGTTCGCAGCACTCACGATGAAGGCCGTCGGTCGAGCAGCGTTCACGATGATCGAAGAGGTCCGCCGCCAGTTCCGGGAGATCCCGGGTCTGCGTGAGGGCCGCGAGGGTGTCCGGCCGGAGTACGCCAAGTGCGTCGACATCGCCACTGCCGGGGCCCTCAGAGAGATGGTCGTCCCAGGACTTCTGGCCATCGCCTTCCCACTCGTGATCGGATTCATCGACGTGGAAGCCCTCGGAGGCTTCCTGGCCGGTGCCCTCGTCACGGGCTTCCTTCTGGCCATCTACATGGCCAACGCCGGTGGCGCATGGGACAACGCCAAGAAGTACATCGAGAGCGGACATCACGGCGGCAAAGGCTCGGACCCGCACAAGGCCGCTGTGATCGGCGACACCGTCGGTGACCCGTTCAAGGACACGTCCGGTCCGTCGATGAACATCGTCATCAAGGTGATGACGATCGTGTCGCTGATCTTCGCCTCGGCCTTCATCGGCTGACAATCTGGTAGCGAAAGGCATCGTCTCGGGTCCGAAGTCCGAGGTCCGAGGTCCGACGCGTGCGGACGTCGGACCCGGGGTCGGGCGGCAGGCGTTGGACGGACCGTGGGTGGGGTGGTCCGGACGTCGGACGCGGCGTCGGACGGCAGGATTGTTGCTCGGGACCGGGGCCGAATGAGCCCCGGCTTCTCCGCTCCGGTCCGGATCTCAGTACTCAGTACGAGACTCGGTACCGGTAACTCCGCCGCCCGGTGAGTTTGAGCTGCGCACGCTCGCAAAGGTCATATCCTCAGGCCCTCATGTCGATCCGTATCACGCTTGTACGTCACGGGCGCTCAGAGGCCAACGAGGCGAACATATGGCAGGGGCAGGGCAACGCTCCTCTGTCCGCAGAGGGCCGAAGGCAAGCAGAGGCCGTCGGCGTCCGCCTGAACGGTCGTAGCTTCGACGTCGTGTTGTCCTCCGACCTCGATCGGGCCCTCGAGACGGCGCAGGCCATCGATGGGGACCCTGAGGTCGATCACGCATGGCGGGAGATGGATCTCGGGGAGTGGGAAGGGCAACGTTTCGAACAGGTGGTGGCCAAGCACCCCGATCTCCTCCAGGCGATCCGGTCTGGCGAGGCCGTGGCGTTTGGCGCCTCGGGCGAGACGATCGCCGATTTCGAGCGTCGGTCGCTCGATGCGTTCGACGCCCTCGTGCATCGGCTTGGTGACGGAGAGAGCGCCTTGGTCGCCACTCACGGGGGTGTGATCGATTCGATCGTCGGCCGGTTTCTCGGCCGGCTTCCGGACCGGAGGACGTTTCCCATCGTCACGAACACATCGCTCACGGTGCTCGAAGGCACGCCGGATACGATGCGACTCGCCGTCTTCAACGATGCCACCCATCTCGGCGTGGATGTCGGGTTCCTGGGCCGGATGCGCTCGGACGGCATCCCCGTCGTGGCCTTCGTTCGGCACGGGGTCACGACGGCGAACAAGGAGGGCCGGGTCCAAGGGCAGAGTTGCTGGGGTCTCGACGAGGAAGGCCACGCTCAGGCCGTCGGCCTGGCCACGTGGTATCCGAGACCGGACCGCCTCATCTCGTCGCCGCTTCAGCGGGCGATGGAAACGGCCGCGGCCTTCGGCCGTCACGTCGAGCCCGCTCCCGAGGTCATGGAAATGGCCTTTGGCGAGTGGGAGGGCCTCAAGGGATCGGAGTTCTCCGATCAGGAGGAGGCAGTCAGGATCTATCGGGACGGCGAAGACCTTCGTCGCGGACACACCGGGGAGTCCTTTGCCGAGGTGGCGGAGCGAATGACCCGGTTCCTCCGGGCGCTTCAGTTCGAGGCCGCCGACCGAACGATCGTGGTGTCGCACGGAGCGGCGATCCGTGCCACCATCGCCGGGTTCCAACAGCGTGGGAACGACATCAACCGCGATCTGGGAGTGGCGCTCAACAGCTCGGTCACCCACATTGCGCTCCCGCCGACCGGACCGATGCTCGCCGATTATTCGCTGGCGCCTCACCTCGAAAGGGCTTGACGTGGGAACCGACTACGACTCGACCAGATACGCCCTCGTCAATCGCTGGGACCGGCGGCATGAGGCGACGGTCCGACGCGTCCTGGATCCTCGACCGGGAGAGCGTGTCCTGGAGGTCGGTTGCGGCAGGGGGCACCTCACCAGAGTGCTCGACGACTGGGGTGTCGATGTCACGGGAATCGATGCCAACCCCCGGGCGGGAGAGGTTGCGGTGTCCGAAAAGGTTCGTCACATGTATGCCGAGCGGCTGGATTTCCCCGACTCGACCTTCGACAAGATCGTCTCGGTCCATGCAATCGAGCACATCCCGGCGCTCGAGGAGGCGTTCGACGAGATGGCTCGGGTCCTCAAGCCTTCGGCCCGAGCGATGTTCATCTATCCGGCAGAACCCATCCAGGGGATCTGGGCGGTGCCGACGGCCGTGCTCCTCCACAAGAACCCGCTGAGGGCCCGTCAGGTGCACTGCCAGTGGTTGTGGCCGTCGAAGGTTCGGCGAATGACGGAGGGACGCGGGTTTCGGCATCTCCACTCCGAGTTCAATCTGCTTTCGAGCCCACAGTTCGTGACGCTCGTCGAACGGATGTGATGGGCCGCCGGCGTCTGGCGCAGTGGCTCAGCCGGCGAGAGGACCGAAGAACGCGGCTGCGAGCTCGATCGCTTCGGGCAGCGGCAGGATCGCGGCCGAGTGGGGGTCGGCGCCCCGCCATCGCACTGCAACCTCCTCATCGGAGAGGAACACCATCTCCCGACACAGCGACGTGGCGGCATGTTCGCCTGGCGCTTGCCAGCGGATGCCGATCCACGGTGCGGGTGGTCGATTCGAGACCAGGTCGTCGTCCCGCTGGTGGACTTCGATGGCACCGCCGGACATGGCGCATTTCGAGATCACCCGTGTGCTCACCCCGTACATGGGAGCGACCGCGAGGGCATCCAGCGAGCACATGACGTGTACGTGGGTGGCTCCCGTTTGGACGGCGTGCGGAGTGTGCTCCAAAGTGAACGGGTATGCCCCCGTGATCGCTCCGTCGGCGCCGGTCACGACGAGGTCGACCCCGGCGAGCGCCATGGCATCGGCGGGATCCACCTCCGGCGGCGCGGCATGCTCGAGGAATCCTCGGAGGACCTTCCGATGCACCGACCGGAGGCGTGAGTCGAGCGCAGCCTGACGATCCGCCAGCGGCAACAGAGCAGTGAGTTGGTCGAGGGCGACGTCGACGGGCACTGTGCGGATTCTGGACCAACGTGCGGGCCCCGGCAAGGTGCGGACGCTCACGGCCCGCACGGGACCGTCGGCCCGGCGTGGCGACCCCGGACATAGGTCCTCTGGTTCATTCACATCGCGGCAACCGTTTTGGTCCTCGTTTTTCGTCCAATGGTCGGGGATACTGATGCACCGCCGGCCGATTGAAGGAGTCGATCAGGTGTCACGCACCTACGTCCTCGACACGTGTGTTCTGCTCGCCGATCCGCACGCCACGTTGCGGTTCGACGAGCACCAGGTGGTTCTGCCACTGGTGGTGATCGAGGAACTGGATCGCAAGAAGACCCGCATGGACGAGGTGGGCGCCAATGCCCGGATGGCGATCCGGTCATTGGAGGAACTCGGCGCCTCGCGACCGGGAGGGCTTCGAGATCCGGTGGCGCTCCCCGGCGGCGGAAGCCTCCGTATCGAGCTGAACGGCGTCGTGTCGGAGCGCCTCCCGCAGGTGCTCGACCCGCACAGCCCGGACCACAGGATCCTTGCCACCTGCCTCAATCTCGCCGATGTCGGCGGCGATCCTGTCCTCGTCACCAAGGACGCCTCGCTGCGGATCAAAGGTGCGCAGCTCGGTGTCGAAGTGGAGGACTATCGCGCCGATACGGTGCAGGCCTCCGAACTGCGCACCGGGGTGATCGAGGTCACGACGACAGGTGACACGATCGACAGACTCTTCGAAGAGGGCAAGATCGTGCTGGACGGCGTCGAAGCCGACGTGAACGACTTCGTGACCTTGAAAGCCGACATCTCACGATCGGGTCTGGCCCGCGTCATCGAATCCAACCCACACGTGACCGTCGAACGGGTCACCAACCACCCGAGGGCATTCGGCGTCGAACCCAAGAACCTCCGGCAAACGGTGGCCATGACCCATCTGCTCGATCCGGACATCCCTGCCGTCTCGATGATGGGAACCGCGGGTTCGGGCAAGACGTTTCTCGCTCTCGCCGCCGGCCTCGAACAGGTGCTCGAGCAACAGCGGTACCGCAAGGTGTCGGTCTACCGGCCTCTGGTGGCGGTGGGGCGTCAGGAAGTTGGATATCTTCCTGGCGACCTCGACGAGAAGCTGGCGCCCTGGATGGCCGCCGTCCATGACAACCTCCACGCCCTGTTCCAGGACAGCGGGGCCGAGGGAGCCAACGCTGCCGTCACCGAGCTGCTGGAGCGCGGTGAGCTCGAGATGGCCGCCGTCACGTATCTCCGCGGCCGGTCGATCACCGGCGAGTTCGTGATCATCGACGAAGCCCAGAACCTCGAGCTTCCGACGTTGAAGGTCATCCTCACCCGGTTGGGCAAGGATTCGAAAGTCGTCTTCTGCGGCGATCTCTCCCAGGTCGACAATCCGTATGTATCGCCCTACGGCGGCATGGCGGCGTTGATCGAGAAGTTCAAGGACTCGCCGCTGTTCGGGCATGTGATACTCGAGAAATCGATCCGGAGCCCGCTGGCCGAGATGGCGGCGCGGATCCTCTGATCGCAAAGGAGTTGGCCTGGGCCAACGCCGGTGCGATCCGACCGGTACCGTGAGCAGGTCGATACTCGGAGGTCTGTGGCGAAGTGCGTCGTCATCCCCACGGAAGAAGCGGCAGGGCTGCCGCTCCTTCACTACGTCCGTGGGTTGATCGCCAAGGCCGGGCATGACTGTGTCGTTGCCCAAGTGACCGATTCCTTGCACGATGTCGGGCTGGTGGTGGCATTCGGTGCCGGTTGCACACGTGCAGCCGATGTCGAGCTCGGCGTATGGCTGTCACCCAACTTCGCCGATCCGGACACTGCTACCGCGCTCTCCATTGCCAAGGGCCCGGGTCTCATCGTCGGGAGCCTCTCCGATGACGGGTGGGATCGGGCCTCGGCGGCGCGGCTCCGCCAGTTCGAGGTGCTGCACCTCGCACGTGTCGATCGGTACTTCGAGATCCCGGGCGATCCCATGGGGTCCATCGACGTCATGAGGCAGATTCTCGGCCGCACGAGTGCCATGATCGGGAGAGTGTGATCATCGCCAGGATTCGTGGTCCCGTGGCGCTCGTCGTCGCGCTGGTCGCTTCGATCGTGCTCATGAGCCCCTCGTGGGCGGCTGAGCCCGGCGGCACGTTCGTCGACGACGACGGCAACGTCCATGAAGGGATGATCGAGGCGGTCGCAGCTGCGGGGATAACGAGAGGGTGCAATCCACCGGCCAACGATCGGTACTGCCCTTCTGACGTGGTCACACGGGGGCAGATGGCGGCGTTCCTCGTTCGGGCGCTCGGCCTCCCGGCCTCGTCCGGCTCGGACAGTTTCGGAGACGATGACGGGACGGTGTTCGAGGACGACATCGAAGCCCTGGCCGAAGCCGGTGTGACACGAGGGTGCGATCCTCCGCAGAACACTCGATTCTGTCCGGACGACCCTGTCTCGCGGGGTCAGATGGCGGCGTTCCTCGTGAGGGCGTACGCCTATCCGCCCGCAACCGGGGACCTCTTCGGAGACGATGACGACTCGGTGTTCGAGAACGACATCGAACGACTCGCCGTGGCGGGGGTCACGCTTGGATGCAACCCGCCCGACAACGATCGGTTCTGCCCCGACGACCCGGTGCGTCGAGATCAGATGGCGTCATTCCTCGGTCGTGCGGAGGGTCTCGCGCCCGTCGTCGTCCCCGAGCGCTGTCCGGTGCTTCCCGACGACAACATCTGGAACAGTCGCGTGGACGACCTACCTCTCCACGTTCGGTCGGCTGCATACGTGGCTTCGATCGGATCGTCGAACCTCCATCCCGACTTTGGCTCGGGCCTCTGGGAGGGCGCACCGATCGGGATCCCATACGTCGAAGTGGACGCCGATCAGCCCGAGGTGCCCATCGTGTTCACGGCCTACGGGGATGAGAGCGACCCTGGCCCCTACCCGGTGCCGTCCGATGCGCCGATCGAAGGAGGGCCGAACTCGGACGGGGATCGCCACGTCCTGGTTCTCGATACCGGAGATTGCGTGCTCTACGAGATGTACCGAGCGTTCCCGCTGAATGGGGGCGCCGTGTGGTCTGCCGATTCAGCCGCCCGATATGACCTCACCTCGAACGCGCTTCGACCGGCGGGGTGGACTTCGGCCGACGCCGCCGGTCTGCCCATCTACCCGGGTCTGGTGCGCTTCGACGAGGTCGCATCCGGGGAGATCGATCATGCCATTCGCTTCACTGCTCCTGTCACCCAGCAGGCATACGTTTGGCCCGCCCGTCATTTCGCATCGTCGAACACCGATCTCGACGTTCCCCCCATGGGTCAACGATTCCGACTGTCCGGGTCCTTCGACATCTCGGGATTCTCCACCGATGTGCAGGTGATTCTCCGCGCCTTCCAGGAGTACGGGATCATCCTGGCGGACAATGGTTCGGCCTGGTACATCTCCGGTGCACCCGACGACCGTTGGGACAATGACATCCTCGATGAGCTGAAGACGATTCCGGGCTCGTCCTTCGAGGCGGTCGACGTGTCGGGGCTGATCGTCGACCCGAATTCGGGCCGGGCCGCAGGCGGCTGACGCCGGTACCAGTCGAGGCGTTCCAGAGCGCTGGATCCGCTCACGCCGTGGCGATCCGCAGATGTCCTCGTGCGTTCGGCTCCGCGTTGGCGGCGAGGATCTCCATCAGATCGGCCTCGGGCATCGGTCGAGCCAGGTGGTATCCCTGTGCCTGCTCGCAGCCGATCGCCCGCAGTATCTCGAGTTGATCCTGTCGCTCGATCCCTTCGGCGATGGTCGTGAAGCCCAGTGTCTCGCCCACGCCCACCATCATCTCGATGATCGTGCGGACCCGGGGGTCGCCGATGCGGTCGACGAAGCCCCGGGCGAGCTTGATGGTGTCCACCGGCAGCTGATCGAGGTAGGCGAGCGATGAGTATCCGGTCCCGAAGTCGTCGAGAGCCACACGTACGCCCGATCTGCGGAGCCCGTCGAGCACAGAGGTCCCGCTGTCCATCATCGCACCCTCTGTGATCTCGATCTGGAGCGACGCGGGATCGAGATCGCGGACGGCCAGCACGTCGAGCACGGTCCTGAGGAGTGCGGGCTCGGCGATCTCCGCGGCCGAGAAATTGACCGACATGTAAGGGGCGTCTGCTCCGAAGCTGAGCCGCCAGCTTCGGAGGGCGTCCGCAGCCTTTCTCAGGACCCAGTCCCCGATCTCCTCGACGACACCGCGACGCTCGGCCAACGGGACGAATTCGTCCGGCGAGATCAGTCCGCGTTCTGGATGATCCCATCGCACGAGGGCTTCGACGCCGTCGATGCGTCCTGTCGACAGGTCGAAGATCGGTTGGTAGTGCAGCACGAGGCGCTCTTCTCGGATCGCGGCGCGAAGCTCGGCCAGCGCGCTGAGTTCCCGGCTGTGTGTCGAACGCAGGCCCGGGCTGTACACGCGGTAGGTGCCTTTGCCTTCACCCTTCGCGACGTACATCGCTTCATCGGCAGCCTTGAGGACTTCGTCCGGCGGTGTCCCGCGGTCGATGACCGCCACGCCGATGGAGGCATGGATCTCGAGCGTGGTGCCCGCCACCTGGAACGGTTCGCCGAGCTCTTCGATCACTCTACGCGCAACGGTCACCACGTGATCGGGGTTGGCGAGATCGGTCACCAGCAGGGCGAACTCGTCACCTCCCAATCTCGCCACGGTGTCGGTTGGGCGGCAACATGCCTCTAGGCGCCGTGCCACCTGGACGAGGAGAGCGTCGCCGGCTTCGTGGCCATGACCATCGTTCACTCCCTTGAAGTCATCGAGGTCGAGGAACAGTACGGCCGCAGATCCCGAAGGCAGGGACGTGGCGTCGATCAATCGGTCGAGCAGGAGGCTGCGGTTGGCGAGACCTGTCAGCCCGTCGTGCAGGGCCTGATGCCGCAACTGGTCCTTGAGCTGGGTGAGCTTCGTGAGGGAGTCCTCGAGACGTCCGTTTTCGAGGGAGATCCCGACGTGGCCGGCCAGAGTGCTGAGCAACTGGAGATCGCGCTCACCGAAGCCTCCGATGTCGCTCTTTGGAATGGTCACCCGCAACACGCCGCCGGTCCCCGGGATGGGGACGATCATCCCGACCACCCTCCCGGCGTCGGAGATCAGTCGCCCGGTGCCCGACTTCGCGATCTCCACCAGTCGCTCATCGTCGGTTGCCGGCGGAGCCACAGCCATCACGTCGATCTCTTCGTCGATTCGTGCCGTGGTCGATATGCCCTCGAAATCGAGGCCCTCGGGGTAGAGCAGGATCTCGGCGGTCTCCGCATCGAACATCACGCGGGCGCGATCGACGGCGGCCTCCAGCGCGTCTTCGATGTGTGGAAGTCGATGGAGCTCCTCGCTGACCTCGTAGAGGGCTTGCACGCGCTCACGTTCCAGCCGCTGGGACAAGTAGGCCCGGTATGCGAAGAACAGCACGAGGGGGGGAGCGGCAGCGATCCAGGAGGACTGGGGCCGAGCCCACAAGATCGTGGCTGCGACGAGCCCAAGGGTGGCGTTCATGAGACCCGCCCCGCCTGTCAGCATGTACATCGTCGTTCGTTCGGAACGGCTGATCGATCCGCCCGACAGGACGATCGCGCCGGAGATCAGAGCGTTCGATATGACCAGGGTGCAGGCGATGCCGCTACCCACTGCGTACCAGCCGCGAGGTCCGAGGGGATCGCCGTTCCCCGTGATCGCCCAGAACACAGACGTCATGACGGTGGTCTGCAGGCTCAGCTGCGCGAGGTTGAAGATGAGTTTCACCGGCCGCTGCCGTCTGGTGATCCCGAGCGCGGCTGCGGATCCGATCATCTGAGCAGCGATGATCGTGATCGGCGATGCAAAGAAGAGCGACATCACGAGGGGGAACTCGCTCATCGAGAAGGAATGGGCGTCGCGCCGGAATCGCACGTGCACCACGGTGATCTCGGCCACGTAGTAGAAGACGGTCAGGAGCCACCACGGCATCCTGATCGGGCTGTCGGGCGCAGGTATATCGACTGCGAGCGCCACGAGCGGCGCGGTCGCCAGGATGATGGCGGAGGTGAGCCACCAAACGCGGGTGTGACCGCTGGTCATCCTCCGCAGCGAAAGTCGGCTCACCGCCATCGGGCACCCGACCAGGTGCTCCCTGACCAGGTGCCTCCGGACCACGTGCCTCCGCTCCAGGTGCCTCCGGACCAGGTGCCTCCGGACCAGGTGCCTCCGCTCCAGGTGCCTCCGGACCAGGTGCCTCCGGACCAGGTGCCTCCGGACCAGGTGCCTCCGCTCCAGGTGCCTCCGGACCAGGTGCCTCCTGAGGGCCTCCGCCAGGTGCCTCCGGACCAGGTGCCTCCTGACCAGGTGCCTCCGGACCAGGTGCCTCCGCTCCAGGTGCCTCCAGTGACGTCGATCTCGCCTTCGAGAACGATGCCGTCGTGTGACACGTGGTACGACCCTCGAGCGGCCTCCAATGATCCCGATCCGTCAGACCGGTCGAAGTCCTGAGCCACGGTGGGCGTGGGACTCGCCGACGCTCGGCGAACGTCGAGAGATCCGGCTTGCGCGCAGGCTCCGCCGGCGCTCGCAACGGTGCGTGCCGATTCGGTCAGCAACTCCTTGACCTGATCTGGAGTCAGATCGGGCCGTTGGTCGATCAACAATGCTGCTGCTCCAGACACGACCGCCGCGGCCTGTGACGTTCCTGTGCCCCGGAAGTACCGGCGACCTGTGCGTGCCTCCGGGTACTGATCGTCGATGAAGGAGCCTCCGACTCGGAGACTGGCGATGGATCTACCCGGCGCAAGAACATCCACGGAGCGTTCGGCGGTGCCGCAGTTCGAGAACGCCAACAGCCGATCATCCGACACCTTCGAGCTGTTGGCGGGGTCCAGCGCTCCCACCGCGATCACGTAGGGGTCCGTGGCCGGGTTGCGGAGTGGCCGTGCGGCAGCGTCGTTGCCGGCGGCGACAACGACCACGATGCCCTCGTGCCACGCCACTTCGGCGGCGTGAGCGAGCGGATCGAGTGTGTAGGCCTGCGTGCCATCGGTTCCGAACGCCAGCGTCAACACCCTGATGTCGACCGGACCGTCGTCCTTGTGGTCCACAACCCACTGGATTCCGGCTATGACCTGCGAGACGTCGGCGGTCCCGGTGGCGTCTGCCACTTTGACGTTGACGATCTGGGCCTCAGGTGCCACCCCGGCGAACACGTTGCGGCGGCTGCTGCGTGGTGAGAACTGAGGGTCCTCGCCCGCGATGATGCCCGCCAGGTGGGTTCCGTGCCCGTACATGTCGAGCCACCTGAGGTTCTCGAATTCGGCGTCGAAGGACAGGTCGGGACCGTTCACGATCTTTCCGTCTCCGTCGAGCCCGCCCACAGGCGTCACACCCGTGTCGATCAGGGCGACACCCACGCCGGCACCCGTGATCCCTCGCGCCCAGAGCCGATCGACATCGAGCACGCGGTCGGTCAGGGTCCGCATCGACGTGTACCCGCCCCCGGCTCGAGACGAGGACAGCTCGATGCGACCGTCGGTGGTCACCTCGGTGACTCCGGGCAACGATGCGGCATCGAGTCCCGCCGGCACTCGTGCTGCGAAACCGTTGATGATCGAAAGGTCGCGGACGATGACGCCGCCCAGCGACTCCACGTTGCGACGGACGACATCGAGCATCGCAGAGTCGGCACGCACGATCACCTGATGCATCGTTTCAACCCGCGGTGCCGAGGCGGGAACCACCGCGATGAGCATTCCGATGATCGCCACGATCGGTGCGAGCCGGCTCCGGCTTCGGCTCCGATCGGTCAGTCGCATTCCCCCGAACACGTCAAGTGCACCTTTTGTGAGACGAGTACCTCTGGGAAGTGCATCGGCCCCGACGGCGTCAAAACTTGAGCGTCAGACCGTGAGATGCGTGCGTGGCGCACAGCGAACCGCCACACGTATTACGTATTACGTATTACGTATTACGTATTACTCGACACGCATGCGCCGAGCTCACTTCCCCAGTCGGGATCGGCGGTCGGCCAGCAGCTCGGCGGCGCGTTCGAGGGTGATCTTCTCCGGGTCGTCGCCCTTGCGCAGCGATGCGTTCACGTCGCCGTCGGTCACGTAGGGTCCGTAGCGGCCCTTGCGGACGGTGACCGGCTTCTTCGAAACGGGGTCTTCACCCAGTTCGCGGAGTGGGCCGGGAGCCGCTTGCTGGCCACGTCGCCGAGGGGGTTCGGCGAGCAGCGCCATCGCCTCTTCCACGGTGACGGTGAACAACTGGTCCTCGGATTCGAGGCTTCTCGAGTCGTCCCTGCGTTTGATGTAGGGCCCGTACTTCCCGTTGAAGGCGCGAATCTCGCTGCCATCGGGGTCGGTTCCCACGAGGCGAGGAAGCGACAGCAGTCTCAAGGCCCCGTCGAGACCCAACTCGTCGAGCTCCATCCCTTTGAGGAGGCTCGCTCGTTTCGGCTTGTCCTTGCTGCCTTCTTCCTGCTCGCCCAACTGCACATAGGGGCCGAACCGGCCGGTCCGTCCCAAAACCACCAGACCCGAGTCCGGGTCGGTCCCGAGGATCTTGTCGCCCTTCGACTGGTCGTCGATCAGCTCGGTAGCTCTCGCCACGTCGAGCTCGTCGGGCGCGAGGTCGTCGGGGATCGAAGCGCGATCTTCGTGCCTCTCCAGATAGGGGCCGTATCGCCCGACCCTGGCCACGATCTCGCGACCCTGGACGTCGGTCCCGATCGGAATCGAGTTGATCTCGCGGGCATCGATGTGCTCCAGGTTGTCGGCGATCCTCTGTCGGAGCCCGGTCTCGCCCAGGTAGAAGCCGCTCAGCCAGTCGACTCGCTGCTCTTCGCCTGATGCGATGAGGTCGAGGTCCTCCTCCATCCGTGCTGTGAACGCATAGTCCACGAGGTCAGGGAAGTGCTGTTCGAGCAGAGCGACGACAGCGAACGCCGTGAACGAGGGGACCAGCGCTCCGCTCTTCTTCCACACGTAGTGACGGTCGAGGATCTTCTCGATGATCGATGCGTAGGTCGATGGTCGCCCGACGCCGAGCTCCTCCAATTTCTGCACCAGGGAGGCTTCGGTGTAGCGACGGGGTGGTTTCGTCTCGTGACCGGATGCTTCGAGAGACCTGACTTCGAGAGGGTCATCCACGGCCAGGGGCGGAAGTCGGCGTTCGGTGTCGTCGGTGTCGGCGTCGGGGTCGTCGATCGATTCGACATAGACCTTGAGGAAGCCGGGGAACTGGATGACACGCCCGGAGGTCGAGAACTCGGCGTCCCGGTCGTCAGAGGCCGTCGCTCCGAGTCTCACGGACAGCGACTCACCTTTGGCATCCGGCATCTGCGAAGCGAGGGTCCGCTTCCAGATCAGGTCGTACAGCCTGGCTTCGTCGCTCGACGCACCGAGCTCTCTGCCGACCTGAGCCGGCGTCCTCCATGCTTCTCCGGCAGGACGGATCGCCTCGTGCGCCTCCTGGGCGTTCTTGGCCTTGCCGGAGTAGGTGCGCGGCTTGTCGGGCACGTAGTCATCGCCGTACAGCTTGTGGATCTCACCACGTGCCGCAGTGATCGCAGCCTCGGAGAGCGACGTCGAGTCGGTTCGCATGTAGGTGATGAAGCCGTTCTCGTACAGGCGTTGAGCGACGCTCATGGTGCGAGTCGACGAGAACTTCAGCTTGCGGCCGGACTCCTGTTGCAGGGTCGACGTGCGGAATGGCGGGTAGGGCCGGCGCGTGTATGGCTTCGTCTCGGTCGACCGAACCGTGAACTCGGCGCCGTCGAGTGCTCCGACCAACGCTTCGGCGTCGGGTTGATCGAGAGCCACCACATCGGACGTTGTGAGCTCGCCCAGCGAAGAGAAGTCACGGCCGGCCGCTACCCGGACACCGTCGACTGCAACGAGCGACCCCGTGAACTCGCCGTCGTCGGTGGCGAATTCGCCCTCGATGTCCCAGTAGGAAGCGGAGCGAAACGCCATTCGCTCGCGCTCACGTTCGACGACGATGCGAACGGCCACCGACTGCACCCGACCGACCGAAAGACGAGGACGGACCTTCTTCCAGGCCACCGGGGAGATGTCGTACCCGACGATCCGATCGAGTATCCGGCGTGTCTCCTGGGCGTCCACCAGGTTCTCGTCGATATCGCGTGGTGACGCAAATGCTTCTCGGATCGCCTGTTCGGTGATCTCGTGGAAGACCATTCGTTTGACCGGCACCTTGGGCTTGAGCACCTCGGCCAGGTGCCAGGCGATCGCCTCGCCTTCGCGGTCTTCGTCGGTCGCGAGATAGAGCTCGTCGGCGTCGGCCAGCAGGTCTTTCAACTTCTTGATCTGGGACTTGGATCGGGTCGAGATGACGTAGACCGGTTCGAACCCCTCGTCCACGTTGACTCCGAGATACGCCCACTTCTCCTTCTTGTACCGCTCGGGCAGGGCCTTGGCGCCTTCGGGCAGGTCGCGGATGTGACCGATCGACGCCTCGACCTTGATATCTGGGTCCAGGGCGCGCAGAAACCGACCAATGGATTTGGCCTTGGTGGGGGACTCGACGATCACGAGAGGACCGGACACGGATGGGCAAGCTACGCCAGGGATCGACCTGGTGTCAAGGGCGCACATATGGGCGAACGTCGCTCGACAAGGCAATATGTGCCTTGTGCAGACCGAAAACACCTCCGTGATCGCGGCGCTCACACGGGTCGAAACCGCTCTCGACGACGAGTCTGGCCCCGAAGCTGCACAACTCGCAGTGAGTCGGCTACGCGAGCTGAGCGCCGGGGCGGTGGCGGCGTCCCTGTATCGGCATTGGGAAGGCCGGTTGTGGCTGATCGCCCAAGCCGGCTACCAGACGGTCTTCGATGGCATCGTCGCCGAGTTCGGGGTCATCGGACGGGCATTCCGCACGGGCGAAGTGCAGAGGGTCGTGCACGGGCCCGACGACCGGGATTGGGTTCCGGCGGCCGTCGGGTTGCCGTCTCAGGTCGCGACTCCGATTGGAGATCACGTTTTCAGTGTGGAGCTGGCACAGGCCCCCGACGACGATCTCGTGGGAGCGCTCGAGCACTTCGCCAAGCGTGTGGTTCGAAAGGTCCGAACGACCGCGATGTTGAATCCGAGCGGGGACGTCGCCCGTTCGTTGGTGACCATGGTGACGCTCACCGAATCCGACTTGGTGGCCGAATACGCCTTGAGGCTCGTGGCACGAGTCGCCGGCCTGACGGCCGGCAGGATCGTCGTGCCACGAGCCGACGCAGAACCGATCACCGTCGCATGGAGGCAATCGGGTACCGGTTCGCCACCGGAGGTCGCCGAGGTGCTGGAGTACGCCGAGCGGTATGCGGGGTTCTCCACCGCCGTCGTACCCGACCCGACCGGAGCCGATCTGCTCGTGGTTCCCCTACCGGTCGCCGGCGACCTGAAGGGAGGTGTGGTGGGAGCGGCATCGGCGGTCGACACCGCCCACTCCCGAACCGCGGCGTTGGCGGCAATCGCCGCGCACACGGTGGCCTGCCTCCAGCGCACCGCCCTCGAACAGTCGCTCATCGACGCTCATCGTGCGAGAGGCGACTTCATCTCGTCGCTCAGTCACGAGCTTCGGACCCCGATGACGGCAATCGCCGGGTACGCAGAGATCCTGGTGGAGAACGGCGAGAATCTGGGGGTGGACGAACGCGCCGAGTTCGCGACCGCCATCCGTGACAGCGCACGCCACGTGCTCGAACTGATCGGCGACGTGCTCGATGTGGCTCGCTCCGACGCGGGCCGGCTCACGGTCGCCACCGACCAGAGGATCGACGTCTCACCCATCGTGAACGAGGTGATCGGTCTGGTTGGGCCCCAGGCCACGGATCGCCGGGTGACGGTCGAATCCTCCGTGTCGACCGGAATCGCAGCGCTCGGAGATGCGGTGCGACTCCGCCAGATCCTGATCAACCTGTTGTCGAATGCGGTCAAGTTCACTGCCGACGCCTCGGTGTCGATCGCCGCCGAGCGCTCCGGTGAGAATGTCGTGCTGACCGTGCGAGACGAAGGTGAGGGTATCGACCGCGAGGAGATGGCGGAATTGTTCAAGCCGTTCAGTGGTCGGTCGTCATCGGGCGAGCGGACAGGAACCGGGCTCGGGTTGGTGATCAGTCGCCGCCTCGCAGAGGCCATGGGTGGCACGCTGACCCTCGAGAGCGCTGGTCGCGGCGCCGGAACCGCGGCCGTGCTGACACTCCCGGCGTCCGACGATGATGCGACTCACACCGGACCGAACACCGACGTCGGCCGGAGTGGCGAGTAGCCTTGCCATGGTGGACGTGTCGATCGAACGTATCACCGGCCGTGAACTGATTCGGCGCGGTCCGTTTGCCCGCCTGTGGTGGTCACAGCTCATCTCGAGCCTCGGCGACTGGGTAACCCTCTTCGCAACCTTCTCGTTGGCCGCCCACATCGCCGGCGGCGGGCGGGCGGCGCCGATTGGGATTCTGGTCGCGCTGGTGGCCCGGATTCTTCCAGGGTTGTTGATCGGTGTCATCGGTGGCGTACTCGCCGATCGTCTCGACCGCAAGAAGACGATGATCGTTGCGGACTTCGGGCGAGCCGTGCTCGTGCTCGTGCTCGTGTTCGTGGGGAACTACCGGGACCTCTTCGTCGTGACGTTCTTCATCGAAGTGCTCTCGCTGATCCGTCAGCCGGCTCGTGAGTCGGTTGTTCCTCAGCTCATCCCCAGCCGTCATCTCATGGCAGCCAACGGTTTGAATCTCATCGCCAGCTATGGCACGGCGCCCGTCGGCTCGGCCCTCTTCGCCCTCTTCGCCGTGTCCGGGGAGCGGCTGCTTCCCGATTCCGTGTCGAATCCCGGCGTGGCGGCAGCCTTCGTGTTCGACGCTTTCACGTTCGTGGCGTCGGGTCTGATGATGCTCACCATCGCGATCCCGGCGACCGTGTTGAGCCGCGAGCGCAAGGCTCGGGGCAAGCTGGACGTGAAGGCTCCGCTCCGGGACATGCTCGAGGGGTTCCGGTTTGTCGGCTCGTATCCCTCGGTTCGGCGCCTCGTGTCCGGGATGGCAGCCGGATTGTTCGGCGGGGGAGCGTTGTTCGTCCTCGGTCAGCCCTTCTCGGAACAGGTTCTGAAGGGAAGCAACTCGGGTTATGGCATCGTGGTGACGGCCTTGGGCGTGGGCGCAGGGTTGGGTATGGGGGCCGTGACATTCTTCGGTCAGAAGATCGAACGACGAGAGCCGGTGTTCGCGCTGGCGCTCGTGTTCGCCGGCCTTTCCATCGTCTTCGCCGGTCTCACATCGACGGTGTGGGGCGCCGCCGGGTGGGTTCTGACTGCCGGGTTGTGTACGGGAATCGCGTACGTCACCGGCTTCACGCACCTCCATGCGGTCGTCACCGACGAGATTCGCGGCAGAACGTTCGCCGCCCTGTTCGCATCTGCCCGACTCGCCCTACTCATCTCCTTCGGATTGGCGGGAGTGGGGGCTGCAGCGCTCGACGGGGTGCTCCCGGGTTTCCTGGGGAGCGGCGTTCGTGTGGTCATCGTCTTGAGTGGGGCAGTCATCTTCGCCTCGGGTGGAGGGACGATGTGGTCGGTTCGTCACCAGCTGCGTGGTGAGCCCATGGATGAGTCCGCCTATCGGACACTGCAGGACGCCAGTCGCGCCGCCGGATGGGTTCGCGGTGATCGGCACGGAGAGTGAGTCGGTACATCGCTCTCGAAGGCGTCGACGGATCGGGGAAGACCACAGTCGCACGCGCGATGGCGCGCCGGCTCGAATCCGAGGGGCACGAAGTGGTTGTGGTTCGTGAGCCCGGCGGGACGAATCTCGGTGAGGAGGTACGTCGGTTGCTGCTGCATTCGGACGAGATGACACCTTGGGCCGAGGCTGCGCTGTTCGCAGCCCAGCGAGCCCAGCTGGCGTCAGAAGTGGTCGGCCCGGCCCTCGAGCGGGGGGCTTTTGTCATCTCCGACCGTTCGTACTACTCGTCGCTCGCCTACCAGGGCGCCGCCCGCGGCCTCGGCGTAGAGGCAGTCCGCGCCCTGAACGAGGCAGTTCTCGACGGAGTGATTCCCGATCTCGTCGCCGTTCTGGAACTGGAACCGGAGGTCGCCTTGGCCCGCCAGATGGATCCCGACCGTATCGGCTCGACCGGAGTGCGGTTTCAAGAGCAGGTGGCGGACGCGTACCGGTCTCTGGCGCTGTCGGAGCCGGATCGGGTGAAGCTGGTGGCGGCGGACGGATCGGTCGACGAGACCGCTCGAAGGGTGTTGGAGCTGGCGGCGGTGCAACGATGATCGAGTCTGCGCAGTTGAAGCTGTTTGGGGACGTCGTCGGTCACGAGCGAGTTCTGGAGTTGCTGGTGAGAGAGGCTCCGGCACCCGCAAACGCCTACCTCTTCACGGGGGCGGCAGGTGTGGGCAAGGCCGTTGTTGCACGACGTTTTGCGGCGATGTTGCTGTGTCCCGATGGCGGAGTGCACGAGGACGAGTGTCGATCGTGTCGACGGGTGCTCTCCGGCGCCCATCCGGACATCATCCTGGTGGCGCCCGAAGGCCGCCAGAGTCTCGGAGTCGATCAGGCGCGTGCCACGATCCATCAGGCTTCGATGAGCCCTGTCGAGGCGGCGCGGAAGGTGTTCTTGATCGAGGATGCGGGCTCGATGACCGATCAGGCGGCGAACGCCCTGCTGAAGACGCTCGAAGAGCCGACCGTCAGCACCGTGTTCATCCTCGTCGTCGAGTTCGAGGACCAGCTGCCGTCGACGGTCGCGAGCCGTTGCCGCACCGTCCACTTCGGGCGAGTGGCCGACCACGTGCTCACGGCCGCGCTCACCGAACGTGGCGTCGACGGGACCCATGCCGAGGTTCTGGCCGGGCTCGCCGGAGGCCGGCCGGGGCTGGCCTTCTCAGTGCTGGCCAGCCCTGAGATCTCGGGGTTCAGAAGGGCATGGTTGTCGGTGCCGCTGCGGGCATCGGCCCGTCCCGGCGAGGCGTTTCGGCTTGCCGCCGAAATGATCGAGTCGGTCGACCCGTTGCTCGAAGGCGTCGGCGCCGATCTCTCGAAGGAGGAGACCGAGCGGGCTCGACGCCGGGCCCGCCAGTCGTTGCTCTCGACAGGGCTGGAGCTGATCGCATCGTGGTACCTGGACGCAGCGGCAGTGCAGCTCGGAGGTCCGATGCGCAACCGGGACATCCCCGTGGCCACGCTCACCACGGTCACGCCCCGGCTCGCGGTGGAACGCGCCGAGCGCGTCATGGGTGCGGTCATCGACCTCGAGGCCAATCTCCGCCCCCAGCTCCTGCTGGCCGACCTGTTCGCTGACCTGGCCAACGCGTGAAGCGCTAGAGCGCTTCAACGCTCAGGACTTGGTGCTGAGTACTCAGTACTGGTGCGGAGTACCACACCTTGGTTCCCGAGGCGTCGGGACCCACTAACCTTGCGGGCCGACTGCCGGGGTAGCTCAGGGGTAGAGCAACGCACTCGTAATGCGTAGGTCGGGGGTTCAAATCCCCCCCTCGGCTCCAGCCGGACTTCGTCCGGCAGCGCTGAGCACTCAGTAGCCAGTATTCGGTCATGAGCGGGCGCCGCCCGACCCCTCTCAACCCGCGGTCCAGAGCTTCTTGGCGCCGCACAGGCGGGCGGTCCGGGACGGACGTCGGACCTCGGACTCCGGACCTGGTGCCACGATGGCGCCCGCGCCCCCGGCGCCAAGTGTCCAGGTTTGGTGCCATGTCGGGCTTGCTACCGTTTCGGCCGTGGCAGACCAGGCCGACTTCGAACGAGATGCGATGGAATATGCACCGCAGCTGTTCAGCGCGGCCATGCGGATGACTCGTAATCCGGCAGATGCCGAGGACCTCGTCCAGGAGACGTACCTCAAGGCCTATCGGGCATACAACACGTTCGAGGCGGGCACGAACCTGAAGGCATGGCTCTATCGCATCCTGACCAACACCTACATCAACAAGTACCGACGGGACACGCGTCGTCCCACCGAGACCGATCTCGGTGAGGTCGAAGATCTGTATCTCTATCGGCGCCTCGGATCCGAGCAGTCGGCCGAGGCGGCCCGCAGCGTCGAAGACCAGGTGCTCGACGGGTTGGTCGAGAGCGACATCAAACGGGCCGTCGAGGCGCTGCCCGAGAACTTCCGAATCCCGGTCCTGTTGGCCGACCTCGAAGGTTTTGCGTACAAGGAGATCGCCGAGATCTTGGACATCCCGATCGGAACCGTGATGTCGCGGCTCCATCGGGGAAGAAAAGCGCTCCAGCGAGCGTTGTGGGAGTTCGCAAGAGAACGCGGCCTGCTCCCCGATGAGGTGACCGATGTCTGACCATTGTGATGAGGCCCTCGCCAACCTCTACACGTATCTCGATCACGAACTCGATGACGAGCAGGTGGCGGAGCGGATCCGGTTCCATCTCGACGACTGCCCGCCGTGCGGCGGTGCCTTCGTCTTCGAAGAGCGACTGCGCGTGGTGGTGAGGACCAAGCTCCGAGAAGAGGTGCCCCCTGAGATGCTGGAACGGCTGCGGGCGCACCTGTCGGATCACCGCGACGCCTGACCGGACGCCGAGTCCGGCCGGCGACGATGGTTCGCTGGTCATCACCGGGCGGGGTAGGCTGCACGGCGCCATGCGAAACCGCTTGTTCCCCATCGCCATCCTGATCGGAATCCTGTTGTCGATGATGTTGCCGGCGATTGCCGGAGCCGCCGAAACCGAGACGACCGTGGCGACCGAGACCACGGTGGCCGAGGAGACCGCGCCGGCAAGGCCCCCGGCGGTTTCGATCGTCGAGACCCCTGAGCCGGAGGTTCTCCAGCCCTGGACGATCAGGTATCTCATCCCGACCTCGATCGTGATCGCCGGTCTCCTGGTGTTCGGAACCGTCGTGCAGTATTTCGTCAAGGTCGTTCGGACCAGGTACAAGACGGTCGAGTGACCACCGACGAAGGCCCGTGGCCCTTCGCCGGTCGCATCGCCGGACTCGTCGGCCGCACGTACGATCTCGCCGACTCCTATCACTTCGATCATCTCGTGGCCGAGATGCCACCGATCGTGGCGGCGGCCAACGAGATGGTGTCCACCGAGACTGGTCTCCCCCTACCGGGTCGGCCCGATGTCATCATCGTGGATCGGCGCGAGTGGGCCGAGCGCAACATCGCGGGGTTCTCGCAGCTGATCGAACCTGCAGAACGCAGGCTGGTCGAGCGGATGGAGGGTCTCGACGACGACACAGCCCGACTTCTGGCGCACAAGATGATGGGTGCCGAGGTCGGAGCGCTGCTCGGTTTCCTCTCGCGTCGGGTCCTGGGCCAGTACGAACTGGTCGTACCTTCCGGTGACGACGCCGACTCGATCGCATTCGTGGGCGCGAACATCCTGCAGATGGAGCGTGCTCGCCAGTTCCGACCTGCCGAGTTCCGCATGTGGATCTCGCTTCACGAGGCTGCCCATCGAGCGCAGTTCGTCGGGGTTCCGTGGCTCCGCGAGTACTTCATGAGCCTGGTCCACGAACTCGTCGACACTTCGACGCCCGAAGACTCCCGGCTCAGGACCATCGTCTCCCGCTACCGATCGGCGCGTCGGGCAGGTGAACCGCTGATCGACGAACGAGGTCTGATGGGTCTCCTCGCCTCGCCGAAGCGAGGAGCGGCCCTCGATCGGGTTCAGGCGCTGATGTCACTCTTGGAGGGTCACGGCCACGTGGTGATGGATCGGGTCGGTGAGCGGATTCTTCCGGGACAGGCACGGATGTCCGCCATGCTCAAGGCGCGTCGCACCGATCCGAAGGCCGCCTGGTTCTTTCGCCTCACCGGCATGGAGATGAAGATGCGTCAGTACGAAGCGGGCGAGCGGTTCGTGAAAGGGGTCGAAGCCGCAGCCGGTTGGTCGGCGCTCGATCGGGCGTGGACTGGACCAGATGCCGTTCCTACGATCGCCGAGATCGAAGATCCACAGTCATGGCTGAACCGCGTCGGCTGACCCAGCTCGCCGCCCAATCGCGTTCCGTTCTCAACGATTGCCCGGGAGGCGATCTGGTCGTCGGGCTGTCTGGTGGGGCAGATTCGGCGGCGGCAGCCTGGTTGTCCGTGGACTCCGGCCGGAGCGTGCGGGCGATCCACGTCCATCATGGATCGGTGGCGGCCGATCGGCTGGAGGTGGCCGCGGTGTCGATCGCCAACCGACTTTCGATCCCACTCACTTTCGAGCGGGTCGAGGTTCCGGCGGGTCCGAGCTACGAGGCCCGAGCGCGGACGGTTCGTCATGAGGCGCTGACGCGAACACTGGGGCCCGCAGAATGGCTTGTGGTCGGCCACACCCGTGACGATCAGGTCGAGACCGTGCTCATGCGCCTCGTTCGGGGTTCAGGGCTCGATGGGCTTGCGGGCATGGGACACTGCGAACCTCCCTATGTCCGTCCGCTCCTCGACTCGAGCAGGTCGGACGCACGCGAGTTGGCGGCGATCACCGGGATGCCCTGGTTCGATGACCCTGCCAACCTCGATCGGAGTCATCTCCGGAACAGGATCCGGAACGATCTTCTGCCGGTGATCGAATCGACGTTCGGTGCTGGTCTGTCGACCACGTTGCATCGGTCGGCAGAGGTGATCCGAAGGGATGTCTCAGTTCTCGAAGATCTCGCTTCCGAGATCGACAGGGTCGTGACCTCGGATGCGATCAGGTTGTCGCTCAGCGGGCTGCTGACGGCTCATCCCGGGATCGCAGCGAGGGCGGTGCGCCAGGCGATCAGGGCACTCGAGCCACCGTATCCGCCACCGCTGCGGGTGGTCGACACGGCACTGGATGTCGCCCATCGGCGGGTGAGGCGCGCCGAGATCGGCCGGCTCACGGTCGACGTCGATGGTGGTTGGCTCCTGTTCACGATGGGTGTCGGAACGTCCTGAGCACAACGAGCACCGTTTCGGTTGTGCTCCGACGCGGCCGGTGAACTACCTTGGCAACCTCGCGACAGAGGATCTTCGTTGGGAAGCATTCGAACGCTCATTTCGGCCGATGAGATCGACGCAAAGCTCACCGAGGTCGGTGCTCAGATCACTGCCGACTATCGCGACCGGGACCTCCTGGTCGTCGGCGTGCTCAAGGGGGCCTTCATGGTGATGGCCGACCTGGCGCGACACATCGACCTTCCCGTCGAGTTCGACTTCATGGCGGTGAGCTCGTACGGCGCATCGACTCAGACGTCCGGCGTCGTGCGCATCCTCAAGGATCTCGACCAGGAGATCGCCGACCGCCACGTCCTCATCGTCGAGGACATCATCGACTCGGGACTCACCCTCAACTATCTGATGAAATCCCTTCGGGTACGGAAGCCCGAGTCGATCGAAATCGCTGCGCTGCTCGTCAAGCGTGGCATTCAACGGGTGCCGATCGACGTCAGGTATCCGTGCTTCGAGATCGGTCCTGAGTTCGTGATCGGATACGGGCTCGACTACGCCGGGCGATACCGGAACCTCCCGTACGTGGGTGTCATGGAGGGTGACCCGGAGTGAGTCAGCACGTCGCGATCCGGTTGTCGACCGCTTCAGGTTCCCTTAGACGGGATCGTCCCGTACCATGTGGTCTCGGAGGAACGGCCGGTGCTCGGTGTCGCCTGCCACTCGCCGCGTGAGCGGTGCGACCGTGAGCGTCTCCGACTCCGTGTGAAGTCCCGCCGTTCCTCGCTGACAACCCCATGACTCAACCGACCAGAGGCCGACCTTGAACCGCACCTTCCGTACGCTGCTCATCTACGGCTTGGTCTTCGCCGTACTCGCAGTCGTAGCCCAGCAGTGGTTCGACCAGATCTCGGCGCCGACCGAAATCGTCCTCTCCGACTTCGAGAACCGGCTCGAGGCCGGCGAGATCGCAGAGGTGGTCATCCTCGAGCGGAGCGACCGGATCCGCGGCCGCTTCGTCGACTCCAGTGCGGCCGAGGATGCGTACGACTTCGTGGTGAAGTATCCCGAGCAGTACGAGGGAGACATCACCGCCAAGGTGCTCGCAGCCGGTGTGGAGGTCGAAGACGACGTCGAACCGCCGAGCTTCTTCGAGATCCTGATCGGGTTCCTCCCGTGGCTCTTCCTGATCGGATTCATGGTCTTCATCTTCATGCAGATGCAGGGATCGGGAAACCGAGTCATGCAATTCGGGAAGGCCAAGGCGAAGACCATCAGCAAGGACCAGCCCAAAGTCACCTTCAAGGACGTGGCCGGCATCGACGAGGCCATCGAAGAACTCGAAGAGATCAAAGACTTCCTGTCCCACCCCGACAAGTACCGGGCCCTGGGAGCCAAGATCCCCAAAGGTGTGCTCCTGTTCGGACCGCCCGGTACCGGAAAAACCCTCTTGGCCCGCGCCATCGCAGGAGAGGCAGGCGTTCCGTTCCTGTCGATCTCCGGATCGGACTTCGTCGAGATGTTCGTGGGTGTCGGCGCCAGCCGCGTTCGCGACCTCTTCGATCAGGCCAAGCAGAACGCACCGGCGATCGTGTTCATCGACGAGATCGACGCTGTCGGCCGGCATCGTGGAGCCGGTCTCGGCGGCGGACACGACGAGCGTGAACAGACGCTGAACCAGCTCTTGGTCGAGCTGGACGGGTTCGAAGGCAACACGGGTGTGATCGTCATGGCTGCCACGAACCGGCCCGACATCCTCGATCCGGCCCTGCTCCGGCCCGGACGTTTCGACCGGCAGATCATCATCGACGCCCCTGACATCAGAGGCCGTGAAGGCATCCTCGGTGTGCACGCTCGTGGCAAGCCATTCGACACCGACGTCGAGCTCGCAGTGCTGGCTCGCCGCACGCCCGGTTTCACCGGCGCCGATCTCGCCAACCTCATCAACGAGGCCGCGCTGCTCACGGCGCGTCGGCGGAAGACGAAGATCGGCATGGACGAGCTGGAAGAGGCCATCGACCGGGTGATGGCCGGACCAGAGCGCAAGACGCGAGTGATGTCCGAGGACGAGAAGAAGCTCACCGCGTATCACGAGGGTGGACATGCGCTGGTGGGCTTCGCATTGCCGCACCTCGACCCGATCCACAAGGTGACCATCATCCCGCGGGGCCGCGCCGGCGGATACACGCTGGCGCTGCCCACCGAGGACCGGTACTACAAGCGCCGGAGCGAGATGGTGGACGAGCTGGCCTACGCCCTTGGTGGCCGTACCGCCGAGGAGATCGTGTTCGGGGACCCCTCGACCGGCGCCTCCAACGACATCGAGAAGGCGACCGCCCTGGCCCGGCGCATGGTGATGGAGTTCGGAATGAGCGATCGGCTCGGTCCGATGAAATACGGCCATGCCAGCGGCGAGGTCTTCCTGGGACGTGACTACACCCGTCAAGCCGACTATTCCGACGAGGTGGCGGCCTGGATCGACGAAGAAGTGCGTGCGCTCATCAGCGCTGCGCACGACGAGGCGCGCGAGATCATTTCGTCCCACCTCGACGCTCTCCATCGGCTGTCGGTGGAGTTGATCGAGCGGGAGACCCTCGATCGAGACGAGGTCGCCAGCGTCTTCCACGATGTCCCCAAGTGGGAGCATGCAGCCGGTGGCGAGCTGCGGATTCGCCGTCCATCGGCGTCGGCCCCGTCGAACGGCGGGATCGCAGCCGCCCAACAGACCGAGCCCACACGCTCGACCCACTGACCGGGCAGCCCGCATGGTCGACGCAACGGACCGGGCGTGGCGGCTCAGGTCGCGCACATTGGATCTGTCGAGCCCCGTGATCATGGGGATCCTCAACGTCACGCCCGACAGCTTTTCCGATGGGGGGGATCACGTCGATCCGGCGGAGGCGATCCCGTTCGGCCGTGCGTTGGTGGCCGCCGGCGCTGACATCGTCGACATCGGGGGCGAGTCGACGAGACCCGGCGCCGAATCTGTGAGCGTCGATGTCGAACTCGGTCGTGTGATTCCCCTCGTCGAGGAACTGGCATCAACCGGCGCGATCGTTTCGATCGACACGATGAAGGCAGAGGTGGCGGCGGCCGCCCTCGAAGCGGGCGCCGAAATCATCAATGACGTCAGCGGGCTCCGCGACCCCGAGATGCGTCGAGTGGCGATCGATCGGGGGGCGGGGGTGGTGGTCATGCACATGCGCGGCCTTCCCCGCACCATGCAGGAAGCTCCCGAGTACGACGATGTGGTTGGAGAGGTGGTGTCGTACCTCGAAGCTCAGGCGGAGCTGTGTTTGGCAGAGGGCATGAGCTCTGATCGCATCTGCCTCGACCCTGGCATCGGGTTCGGCAAGACCACGGCACACAACCTGGCACTCCTGGCGCGCCTCGAGGAGATCACGGCCCTGGGATGGCCGGTGATGGTCGGAACGTCTCGAAAGAGCTTCCTCGGAACCCTGTTGGATCTTCCGGATCCTCGCATGAGAGACGGCGCCACTGCGGTCACCACCGCGCTCGCAATCGAACGGGGGGCGGCCGCAGTGAGAGTTCATGATCCCTTGGCGTCACGCCATGCCGCGCTGCTCGCCCGGGCTATCGTTGACGCTCGCGCAAACTCCCCAGACAGCAGTACATGATCACCGGACTCAAACCCAGAGGATTCACTTGGATCATCTCCGACCGGCTCGCCGTGTCGGAACGTATCGGGGGTAATGGTTTCCAGCATCGGCGTGTGAGGCGCGAGGAGGAGATCACCTGGCTCGTATCGGAGGCCAGGATCACCTGTGTCGTGAACCTGCTGCCCGGTAATCAGAACGTCGGAGCGTACGCTGCGGCCGGCATCCGGACGATCTCGGTGCCGATGACAGACATGGACAAGTCCTTCCCGGCCAAGCTCTACGCAGCTCTGGACGAGGCGCTGTCCGATCCTCACGCCCGCGTCCTGGTTCATCGTGAGGTCATCGACGACGTCCTGGCCGGCCTGCTCGGTGGGTATCTGATCGTCTCCGGCCTGCTGGACGATCGAATCCTGGCAGCAGCCATCATCCAGGAGATCCTCGGGCGTCCGCTCGGCCCGGAGGGACGGGCGCTCATACCCGGCCCCGTGGGCGACTCGTGAGCGACTCGCTTTCTGTCTTTGGCATCGAGGTGTACGGAACACACGGCTGCAGCCCGCACGAGGCCGAATTCCCGCAGCCCTTCGTGGTCGATCTGACCCTTCACCTGGATCTGGGCGAGGCTGGGCGCACCGATGATCTGACGGCCACCGTCGACTATGCCGATCTGACCCATCGCGTGCACGCGGTGGTTGGCGGCGAGCGGTGGCAGCTCATCGAACGGGTTGCCGAGCGCGTCGCCGAGACGGTGCTGGACGAATTCCGTCTCTGTCGATCGGTCGACGTGGCTGTTCACAAGCCGCGAGCGCCGATCGGGATGCCGTTCAGGGACGTGGCCGTCCAGATCAGTCGTTCCCGATGACGAGGTCGATCCTGGCGCTGGGCTCGAACATCGGAGATCGCCTCGAGCACATGCGGACCGCGGTGTTGCGCATCGGCGAACTCGGTTCGGTCGTCGCGGTGTCGTCGCTCTACGAGACCGACCCGGTGGGTGGCCCTGTCCAAGGCCGTTTCCTGAATGCTGCCGTCTTGATCGATACGGAACTGTCGGCGCGTCGTCTTCTCGATGCGGTATTGGCGATCGAACGAGAGGCCGGGCGTGTACGGGACATCCAGTGGGGACCGCGAACGCTGGACATCGACTTGATCTGCCATGGCGACGAGGTCATCGAGGAGCCCGCGCTCGTAGTGCCGCACCCCAGGGCGATCGAGCGCCGCTTCGTGCTCGAACCGGTTGCCGAGATCGCACCCGACGTGATGGTCTCGTCCGGTCTGTCGGCGGCCGCAGCGCTGGCCGCGGTACCGCCGGGCGGGGTGTTCCGCTGGGCCGGTCATTGGGTTGTCGATCAGCCCCGGCTTGGAACGCTCGGTCATGTTCTCGTGGGTCTGCAGTTCGTCCTGTTTCTCGTCTTTGCCTCCATTGCGGTGTTCACGGGCGACCTCGAGCCGGTGGCATGGCGGCTCACGTTGGGCGTGGCTGTGGCTGCGCTCGGCGGATTCCTCGCGGTCGGCGCCCTGCTGGCTCTGGGAAAGGACCTTTCGGCACTGCCGGATCCCCGTCCCGGCGCCAACCTCGTGCAGCGTGGCGTGTTCGGGATGGTGCGACATCCCATCTACGGCGGACTCCTGCTCGGAGGTGTCGGTGCCTCGATCACCTTGTCGTCGTCGTGGGCGCTGGTGCCGCTGATCGCGCTGGCTGTGCTGTTCCGCTACAAGTCGGGCATGGAGGAACGTGCCCTCACGCTCGCCCATCCCGAGTACTCGTCATACCGGGTCCGTGTCCCGCGCCGATTCATCCCCGTCATCTGGTGACCCAGAGACGGGTTTTCGCGCACAAAGTGCGTGAATAGCGCACCTTTTGTGCGCGAAAACCCGTCCGGGGGTCAGTCGACGGGTGGGATGACGATCGTCGACGGAACCGTATTGGCCCTTTGTACCCCGAGATCTGGCAGGGCGACGCGCGGAGGAGGCAACTCGTCGTAGCTCACCGTCCCGTTGGTCCAGATCTCGCCCAATCGTTCGAGCGGAAAGAGGTTGGTGATCGGCTGGCCGTAGGCGTCGGTGCCGAATCTGACGGCGCCCCACGAGTCGCCCATCTGTCCGACGTCGATGAAGTACACGTCCTGGGACACTGCTCAGCGGGTTGCCGTCCTGGTCGTAGAGCAACACTTCCACCGGGTTTCCGTCACGGTCGTATGCGTGGATGTTCGAGATGTCGCCGTACGGTCCGACCAGTCCTCCGTAGGCGGTAACGGTGTCCTGATGCTGGTAGCTGTTTGCCGCCCACGACGTCATCAAGGCATATGGTGCGAACACCCCGATCAGGATTGCGATCGCAGCGGCGAGATTGAGGATGCCGCCGGTCAAGCGACGAGTCCGGTGTCCTCGGCGCTGGGCGGTGACCGAGATCCAGGTGACCAGCGCCAGTGCCGCGAGACCGGTCACCGCGCTCCCATTCACACTCGGAATGGGGAATCGCCGGAACACGACTCCGTCCCACGCTGTGCCGAAGGCGACGAGCATCAGCGCGAGCCACGCCCTGATCCAGGGCCATGCCGGCCTCAATGGCTCGGTCAATTTGTTCAGCTGCGCAATCACAGGATGCTCCCAGCTTGCCATCCATCGATCTACGACCCCATCGACGAGCGTCGACACCCTTCCCCGAGGCTTGGTGCTGTCGGCGGACAACCCAGCGCTGGCGCGGAACTCGTCGACGAAGGCCTCCGCGGTGCCGAGTGACTGCTCGATGCTGGTGACGCCGAGATCCTCAAGGTGCGCCTCGAGGTCCTGGATCACCTCCTCGCGGTCCTCGTCGGTGAGGTCGCCGAGCAGCTCGCGAACCTGATCGAGGAATGCGACGGCGGCGGGGAAGAGAGTGGTAGTGCTCATGCGACTTCCTCCAACAGATCGTTCATCACACTCGACAGGTGGTTCCACGTCTTGGTCGAGCGAGCGAGCAGGTCGCGGCCGGCGGCGTTGATGCCGTAGTACTTGCGGGCAGGCCCCTCGTCCGAGGGAACGATCTCGGACGTCAGGTAGCCACCTGAGAAGAGTCGTCGCAGCGTCCCGTAGACGGATGCATCCCCAACATCCTCGAGCCCCGCTTCACGCAGCTGGCGGACGAGGTCGTAGCCATATGTGCTCGCCTTCGCCAGAACTGCAAGCACGGCGGTGTCCAGCACCCCTTTGAGTACCTGGGTCGTATCCATCTCTCCTCCCGGGTTGTCTACCGTGGTCTGGAGTGTAATACGTACTACGTAGTACCACGGTATCAGCAGGAGACGGGATCGTGTTTTCGCGCACGAAATGCGTGAATAGCGCACCTTTTGTGCGCGAAAACCCGTCCGGGGGTAGTCGGTGACGATGGACCCTTCATACGGTGACCGGAGGTGGTACGTTGTCAGAGATGGAGCGAGCTCCTCCGATCGAGTGACCGTCGACCAGGTCCACCAACGTCGATCCCAGGAGTGTCCATGGCCCGCCGATCCCGTGAAAACCGCACCGTCAACCGCGGCTACGACGACGTCCGTCCCAGCCGTGAAGAGCGCAGGCTCGAGCACCGTCGTGCTCGCCACACCGCAAACCAGATGTTGCATACTCTTGCGGATCCCGATGAGCTCGACCCATTGCCGCAGGTGAAGCGGACGCACGAACACGAACCGCTCGAACAGGTGCCCGTGCAGAGCCGTCGGTTCAAGGTGTGGAAGACGAAGTTCTGGAAGCGACGCGACTCCTACCGCGACATGCGTGCGCGCATGGATGCGCAGTGGCTGGAGCAGCAGGAGCCCGTGGAGGAGTGGTGACGGCCGGTTGACGGCGCCGTTCACCCGAAGGCGTCTGGACCCAGGTCTTCCTCGTCGGCCACGATGGCATCGGCGATACGACGCGCCACCGCGGCCGGGTCGATGCCGTCGCCCAGTCGGGGAGCGGACCCGGCGATCGGGTGGCGTGACAAGTCGGTTTCGGTGTGCCCGGGACGGGCATCGACGACGGCGATGTTCCGTCGTCTGAGTTCCTTGCGCAGTGCCACCAGGTGGGCGGCGATCGCCGCCTTCGATGCGGAATAGGCGGCCATGCCGGCCGTCGGACGCTCTGCGACGACGCCGCTGAGGTTCACGAGCACCCCGCCCCCCGACATCGCGCTCGCGGCAGCGTCGAACAGGAAGATCGGGAGGAACGTGTTCGTGAGGAAGAGCTCCTCGACGGTGTCCGGGTCGGTGGCGGCGGACCACCCGAAGGCGACGACTCCCGCCGCATTGATCACGCCATCGAGGCGCCCGTGGACGGCATGTGCCCGTCCGACGGCCTGAGCGGCCGCTTCCGGGAGCCGTAGATCGATGGTGAACCGTTCTGCCTCGACCGGGACCGTTGCCAGCCGTTCTCGATCGCGACCGGTGAGCACGAGGTGGGCGCCTCGCCCCTCGAGCTCGGTTGCAATGGCGCCACCGAGCCCGCCTGATGCGCCCGCGATGAGGAAGCTCCTGCCCTCGATGTCCACGACTACCTCCGGTTGCATTGCGCTCACTACGCTCGTGCGAAGATATGAGAGCGCTGCGGATAGTGGTAGTCGGGCCCGGGCGGGCTGGAGGGTCACTCGCCCTCGCCGCACAGCGAGCGGGACACGAACTCGTCGGAATCGTCGTCGGCCCCTCGGGCTTCGTTCCGGCGCCACTCGGCGAGATTCCGCTGGTGAGCGGGCCGCTCCCATCCGCAGATCTGGTTCTCGTGGCGGTCCGTGACGACGCAATCGAGTCGGTTGGCCAAGAGCTCGTCGGCAGGATCGAGTCGGTGCGGCACGTTTGTCATCTCAGCGGTTTCACAACGGTCGAAGCTCTCTCGCCGCTTCGATCCACGGACCTGGGCATCGGATCGTTTCACCCGGTGCAGAGTCTGCCGGATCCGGACTCAGGGTCGTGGTCACTGCGTGGTTCGTTCGCGGCGCTCACGGGTGATCCGTCGACCCTGGAAGTCCTCCGGGGTCTGGCCACGTCGATCGGCATGACCCCGCTCGACCTCGAAGACAGCCTGAAACCGTTGCATCACGCCGCCGCCGCGGCCGCATCCAACTTCGTGAACGCCTCACTCGTCCTTGCTTCGCAGCTCGGCTCCTTGGCCGGCGTGCCACCCGAGGCATATCGTGCCCTCACGAACACGTCGGTTGCCAACGGCTACGAGCTGGGCGCCATGGACGCGCTGACCGGTCCCATCGCCCGGGGAGATGTCGGCACGGTTGCGGGCCAGCTCGATGCCGTCGAGGCAGCATCACCGGTTCTGGCACCCGTCTACGCATCGATGGTGGATGCCACAGCCCGCCTCACGCGCCACTACGAGGTGTTCGACCTGTTGCTCAGGTCCCGATCGTGATGTTGGTCGGGACGTTCGACGAAGCCCGGGCCGAGCACCGGGGAACGGTGGGCCTGGTGCCGACGATGGGTGCCCTTCACGCCGGACACCGGTCGCTGCTCGATGCCGCCAGAGCACGGGTCGACACCTTGACGGTGTCGATCTTCGTCAATCCGCTCCAGTTCGACGACTCGGGAGACCTCGACCGATACCCGCGGCCCGTCGAGGCCGATCTGGAGATGTGCCGGCAGGCGGGGGTGGACGTGGCGTTCGTGCCCGCGGTCGAGGTGATGTATCCGCGATCCCCGAGGACGACGGTGTCGGTGAGCGGGGTCGTTGATCGCATGGAAGGCCCCAACCGTCCAGGCCATTTCTCCGGCGTGGCCACCGTGGTTGCGAAGCTGCTGGCAGGGCTCCAGCCCGACCTGGCCTTCTTCGGCCGGAAGGATGCCCAGCAGGTGGCGGTGATTTCGACGATGGTCGCCGATCTCGACTTCCCGGTCGAGGTGGTGCCGTGTTCGACGGTTCGTGATGCCGACGGATTGGCGCTGAGCAGCCGCAACGTCTTCCTGTCCGACGAGGAGCGCCGCCATGCGCTGGGTCTTTCGCGTGGCCTGATGGCGGCCGCCGACCTCGTCGATGGCGGCGAGCGAACGGCGAGCGCGCTCGAATCGGCAGCTCGAGCCCACCTGCACGAGGTGGATGCGGTCGACTATGTCGAGCTGGCATCACAGTCGGACGCCTCGAAACTCGACCATCTCGATCGCCCCGCCTTCCTGGCCGTCGCCGCCCGGGTCGGGGCGACGAGACTGATCGACAACGTGGCCTTCGACGTCGTCGAGGGACGGTTCCGGCCAGACCGCGGCATCTTCCCGAAGGACGCGGAGTGATGCTTCTGGTCGCCGACATCGGGAACAGCACCTCCGTGTTCGGGATGTTCGACGACCAGCGTCTGATTCGTCGTTGGAGGATCACAACCGTCGATCGCACCACCGACGAGTTCGAGTTGATGCTCGACGGCCTGGTCGCCGGTGACGCTCCCGCCGTGACAGGCGCCGCCGTCGCAAGTGTGGTCCCGGCCACGACCGAGGTGTTGCGGGCCACATTGCGGCGCATGATCGGCGACGAAGTCGTCGTGGTGGGGCCTGGCACGAAGACGGGTTTGCAGATCTCGGTCGACAATCCACGGGAGGTGGGGGCAGATCGAATCGCCAACGCCGTTGGCGCCATCGAGCGGTATGGGGCACCGGTGATAACGGTGGACTTCGGAACGGCCACCACGGTGGATCTCGTCGGGTCTTCCGGCGCCTACCAGGGTGGCGCAATCGCTCCCGGAGTTCGCGTCGCCGCTGAGGCGTTGGTCGAGGCGACGTCGGCGCTCAGACGCGTTGAGCTGGCGGTCCCGCGTCACGCCGTCGGCCGGAGCACGGTCGAGGCGATGCAGGCTGGTCTCACCTACGGATTCGCCGGTCTCGTCGATGGTCTCGTGAGGCGCTTCTGCGCCGAACACGAGCTGCCGCCGGAGACCCCGATAGTTGCGACCGGTGGGCTGGCCGATGTCATCGCTCCGCTCGTCGAGTCGGTGTCCCAGGTCGACGAGGATCTGACATTGAGAGGTCTGCGGCTCATCTACGAACGCAATTCGACTTGAACCGCGGCGGCCGACCGTCCAAAGTGCCAGCCACGCATGTCAGACACCGAAGCGTCAGAATCCGATCACGAAGGTTCAGGCCTCGAAGAGCACATCCTCACCGCCCGGCGGCTCGACAAGGTGAGTGAGCTCGAGGCTTCGGGTGTCGACCCATATCCCGTCGGGTTCCGGCGAACCGATCTGACCGCCGATGTGCGGGAACGATTCGCGAGCCTGGACGCAGGTGCCTCCACCGGTTTGGAGGTCACGGTGGCAGGGCGGATCATGCTCCATCGGAGCTTCGGAAAGCTCGTGTTCGCCACGATCCAGGACGGGTCGGGTCGCATCCAGCTGATGGCCCAGCGAGACACGCTGTCCGATCGCCTCGACGAGTTCGATGCCCTCGACGTCGGCGACACGGTCGGTGCGACCGGGGAGGTGGTCACCACCCGCAAGGGAGAGCTCAGCGTGCGCGTGACGGACTTCCTTCTGCTTGCCAAAGGCCTGCGCCCGCTACCCGAGAAGTGGCATGGCCTGGCGGACGTCGAGACGCGCTCGCGGCGTCGATATCTGGATCTCATCGTCAACCCGCAATCGCGGGATGTAGCTGTCGCCCGATCGCGGATCGTCTCGGAGATGAGGCGGCAGTTCGAGTCGAGGGGGTACATCGAAGTCGAAACCCCGGTGTTGCTCGCCGAGGCGGGTGGAGCGCTCGCCAAGCCGTTCGAGACCCATCACAACGCACTCGATCTCGACATGTACCTCCGAATCGCCACCGAGCTCCCGCTCAAGATGCTGATCGTCGGCGGCCTCGAGAAGGTGTTCGAGATCGGCAGGATCTTCCGCAACGAAGGCGTCGATGGGACCCACAATCCGGAGTTCACGATGCTCGAGTCGTACGAGGCCTACGCCGACTACCACGACATCATGACGATGGTCGAGGAGATCTTCGCTGCGATCGCCACCACCATCCACGGTTCCACCACCTTCGAGTATCAGGGCCGGATGATCGACCTCACGCCGCCGTTCCGGCGGGCTCGACTCGTCGACCTGGTGTCAGAGGTGATCGGGGAGCCGATCTGGCCGCCCGGTGATGGGCTGGCCGATCTGGCCGAACGTCACGGTGTCGAGGTCGACCCCGTCTGGGGACCTGGGAAGATCGTCGAGGCCATGTTCGACCACCTGGTGGAGCACACGATCTGGGATCCGGTGTTCGTGCTGGACCATCCGGTCGAGGTCTCACCACTGGCGCGTCGCCACCGGGACGACCCGTCGCTGACCGAGCGCTTCGAGCTGTTCATCGCAGGATCGGAGTACGGCAATGCATATTCCGAGCTCAACGATCCCATCGACCAGCGGGAGCGATTCGTGGCTCAGGCGGCAGCCAAGGACGCCGGCGACGAAGAGGCGCATGTCGTGGATGAAGCCTTTCTGCGGGCTCTCGAATACGGGATGCCACCCACAGGCGGTCTCGGGATCGGAATCGACCGGGTGGTGATGCTTCTCACCGACCAGTCGCACATCCGCGACGTGATCCTGTTTCCGACCATGCGACCTGAAGAGCACTGACACCCGGCCTGCGACTGGCCGCGACATCTCAGGGGGCGAGGTGTTCGAATTCGAGGTCAGTCTTCGCGCCCGCCGGGGAACGCCACCAGGTTCCGCTCACCACTTCGAACGGCGTCTGCGAGTCGTAGCACCGATGCCCGGTATGTGGTGATGAGTTCAGCCACCTCTTCGGCGCTTTCGTGGACCACGATCTTGCGCCCGTCGAAGAGCGTGAGGACCGTGTCGGGCGTGTTTTCCACGCTCTCGACCAGGTCGGCATTGAGGAAGAACTCCTCGCCACGGATGCGATGCAATCTGATCATCGAGGCTTCCTGTCGGCCGCGGCGGCCGACGCTGAAGTGGCCACATCTTCGTGCCGGTGCCGGCGAAGGGCGCCGGCCGGTCCTGGACCTACAGCTGACCGACTCGGTGATTGTCGATGGACGCCTGGTCCGATATCCGAATGGCCGCCTCGAGGACCGTGCCCGATGTGTGGCCGGCGTTGAGCACTTCGACCGCACCCAGCTTGAAATGGCCGAGATCCGGCATCGACATGAGTGTCTTGGAGAGCAGGGTCTGGACGCGATCGACCACGACCCGAATCGTGCCTGGCTTCAGGTCTTGCAGGGTGGCCGCGTAGGTGAGGTCGTCGATGCGCCCCACTTCGTCGACCTCGCGGACGCCGGCCCCGATCGTCGCTGCGAGGTGCTGGATCAAGTCGAGGTCGCCGGCGTCGGTGGGATCCAGTCGCCGGAGCATGGGGAACCGCACGACGACCAACCCGTAGATGTCGCCGCGGCGCGCCATCCATCTTCGACCCCGTTCCAATGACTCCAGGACACCCGTTCGGTTGAGGATCCCTGCATCGAGATCGGTGGTGCCGACAACCTCCAAGGTGAGTTTCAGTCGTTCGAGCTCGTCGAGAGCTGCATCCAGCAGGTTCTTGAGCTCCACCGGGTCATCGGGAAGAACGCGCGTCACCCCCCCGACGATAGCTGTGCAGTCGGCGAGGGGAAGTGACCATCCTCGGGTCATACAGAAACCCTCTCGAAGCCTTTATTCACCAATTCGAGAGCCGACAGGATGCTGACGATGAGCATCGCCTACCGCCAACAGCTGGCCGAGCTCGCTGAGACGCTTCACGCCGAGCGTCAGCTGCTCGAGCATCTTCTCTTCAAGCTGATCGAGGCGCGCCTCGTACTTGCGGCTGACGAGGCGCGTTTCCTTCCGCAGGCGATGCGCGAGGTGGAAGCGATCGTCGACCGCGTGCGGTTCGGAGAGGGTCATCGTCGGGTTGCGGTGCAACGACTGGCGGATGCCATCGGCGAACCAGAAGACCGAATCACCATGAAGTTCCTCGTCGGTTGGTCACCCGAGCCCTTTCGAACCATGTTCCAGGAGCATCAGGATCACTTCCGACGTCTCACGACCGAGATCGAACAGGCCTCGCTCGACAATCGACGTCTTGCCGGGCTTGCAGTACAGAGCCTCTCAGACACGCTCGGAACGTTGCTGGGGACCCAGGACGCAGGCACGTACACACCAAGCGGAACTCGTGGTCGCCAGACTGCCGTTCTTCCCACCCACATCGATGAGGTGCTCTGATGGCAGACTTCTCGGCGCTGCATGTTGCGCTCAGCGGACTGCGAGCGGCCCAGCTCGCCATGGACACCGCCAGCCACAATGTGTCGAACGCCAACACTGCCGGATACACCCGCCAGCGTGTCGACATGGCGTCGAGGTATCCCCGAATGACCCCCAACGGTCAGGTCGGATTGGGAGTGAAGGTGACTGACATCAACCGGGTGCGTGACACCTTTCTGGACGCACGGTATCGGTCGAGTGTCTCGGCACGGCACAACATCGAGGCGCGTGCCTCGTTCTTCGACCGGGCCGAACAGATCTTGGCCGAGCCTGAGATGGGCGTCACCGCGGAACTCGGATCGGTGTTCGACGCCTTCGAAGATCTCGCCCTCAACCCCTCCGACGAAGCCTCCCGTGTGGCCGTGATCGAACAACTCGGTGCACTCACCGGGCGCGTAGCGGCTGTGGGTACTGGGCTGGACTCCCTTCGACAGGACGGTGTGGTCTCGATCCGTTCGACCGTCCAAGAGATCAACAACGCCTTGGATCAGGTGGCGAAGCTGAACGTGGCGATCCTCGACGCGTCCACCGCCCCAGGCTCGCCGAACGACCTGATGGATCAGCGGGACATGCTGCTCGACCGGTTGTCAGAGCTCGCCGGCGTCAGCGTCGCCATCGAAGACAACGGCAATGCCAGGGTGATGATCGGCGGTATCTCACTCGTGAACGGGTCGACCTCCCGTCCACTCTCCTACGACGAGGGCACGGGGCAAGTGCTTCACGCCAGTGGCGTTGCACTGGTCCCCGGCGGTGAGCTGCGCGGATTGCAGCTTTCGGTCACCGAGGACATCCCGGCGATGAAGACGCGGCTCGACGACTTCGTGAGAGATCTCACCGATGCCTTGAACACCACGCACGCCGCCGGGTTCACGGCTGCCGGCGCCCCAGGTGGTCCGCTTGTGACGTTCGACGCCGGTTCGCCGGCCACCACCTTCAGGGTGGTCATCGCCGCTCCCGCCGATCTGGCGACGGCATCGTCGGCCGGACCGCCGTATCCCACCTTCGACGGCTCCAACGCCCAGAGACTGTCCGATCTTCGATCGACGCTCGCTGCGTCCGGAGGCACGCAGTCGTTGCTCGAGTCGTATCGAACGTTCGTGACGGCCTTGGGACAGGAATCGGCGACAGCCCGCATGTCGTCGGAGACTCAGGCCGGTCTCTCGTCGGCCGCCGACCTCGCCCGGTCCTCGAGTCACGCCGTGTCAGTTGATGAAGAAATGGTGAGTCTCATCGAATTCCAGAGGATGTACGAGGCGGCGGCGAGGGTCATCACGACCGTCGATCAGGCGCTCGACACTGTGATCAATCGAATGGGCATCGTCGGGAGGTAATGAGAGATGAACATGCGGATCACCAACCGAATGATGGTCGACCTCGCGGTCCAGCGAATGAACACTCGCATCGGCGAATTCGAGCGATCGCAGCGCGATCTTGCCACCGGGCGTCGCATCCACGTCGCCAGTGACGATGTCGCAGGTATGAACACCGCGCTCGGCATGCGCGCGGCGCTGGCGGCGAATGCCCAGGCACAGCGCAACGCCGACGACGGGATGCTCTGGACCGAACTCGCGGACTCCCGCATGGGGACCATGGTCGAACAGCTCCAGCGCGTGCGCGAGCTCGCGGTCCTCGGAGGCAATGGCACCGCAGGATCGGTCGAGATGGAAGCAATGGCGGTCGAGATCGCCGAAATCCGAGAGTCGGTGCAGTCTCTCGCCAACGCCAAGCTCAACGGCCGCCCTCTGTTTTCGGGCTTCCGACCCGGCGATGCCGTCGCCAAGGTCGCCGGCGCCTGGACCTACGAGGGCGACACGGGTGAGGTGACACGTCGGGTGTCGGAGAATGACGTGGTCAAGGTGAATGTGACCGGTGACGAGGTCTTCGGCTTCACTGCCGGTGAGGACGTCTTCACCATGCTCGACGATCTGGAGACTGCGTTCAGGAGCCAGGACAGAGCGGGCATCGGAGCGGCCATCGATCGGATCGATCGGTCGATGAACCGGATGCTCACGGCCCGCGCCACGGTTGGCGCGGCGGCAAACCGGATCGAGAAGGCTGCGTTCCGGGCCCAGGCCGACGAGGTCAGCATGAGAACCGCGCTGTCCGAGACGGAGGACACAGACATGGCCAGGGCCATCATGGAGCTTCAGATCCAGGAGACGGCCTATCAGGCGGCACAGAGCGCCCTTGCCAAGTCCCTGCAGCCGTCACTGGCATCGTTCCTCCGCTGACCTGCCTCCACCCGCCCGATCGACCGAGACACCGTCCCTACCGGCCACCGGGGGTCCGGGCCACTACCCTCATTCCCTGCACGAGCCGATCGAGGAAGTAGCCGCCGATGGATGAGCAGTATCTGGAGTTCGACGATGGGATTCCCGGGTTTCCGGATGCCCATCGCTTCCAACTCGTCGAACTCGTCGACGACGGAGCGTTCCAGCTGCTCCAGAACGTCGATGATCCCGACTTGGCGATCGTCGTTGGCGTGCCGTGGCTGTTCTTTCCCGACTATGCCCCCGAGCTCACCGACGTCGACCAGGCGGGGCTGGGTATCGAGCAGGAACAGGATGCGGTCGTGTTCTGCGCCGTTACGCTGGACTCCGACCGCAAGAGTGCACACATGAATCTGTTGGGACCATTCATCGTCAACGTGAAGACCCGGATGGGGCGTCAGGTCGTACTCACCGACCAGGACTACCCGATCAGGGCGCTGCTGCCTGTGAGCGCCGGCTGATGCTGGTGCTGAGCAGACGAGCCGGCGAGTCCATCGTCATCGGGAACGATGTTGTGATCACCATCCTCGAGGTTCGAGGCGGTCAGATACGAGTGGGCGTCGATGCACCGCGGAGTCTCGCGGTTCATCGTGCGGAGATATACGAGCAGGTGCTGGCTGAGAACCGTGCAGCCGCTGCGTCCACCGACCTGAAGTCCAGCTTGTTGTCGACGAAGGCGACGGGACTCAAGCTTCAGGACCCCAACCGGCCGTCCAAGTAGGTCTCGGCGCCGAAGCGCTCGATGGCCTGCCGAACCTGCTCGGCTCGTTCCCCGGCCCAAGCTGCCGCCTCGCGACGATATCGATCCACCTGGGCCATGATTCGCTTCATGTCGCGGGTCAGATCGCCGAGCGGCGTCTCGAACTCGGCGGGTGCCTCGGAGATGAGCTCGGCCATCGACATGTCGTCACCGTGAGGCGTGAGGCCTACGAGCATCATCGCCCTGGTGAGGTCACATGCGGCGAGCTCGGCCTCGACTTCGAGGGCCTCGTCGACGGCGCGGCCGACGAATCGGTGCTCGCCCGCGGCGATCAGCATCGAGATCTCTGCGTGGCGGAACAGAAGCCGCTCGAGGAGTCGGCGTTCGTTGGCGAGGAGACCGATCAGGTCGTAGTACGTGGGAGAGGCCAGTGCCGTTGTCATCGAGGGACCTGTCGGCCGATCGCGCCGAGGTTTCGTGATTCGGGCGAGTGACTATGCAAATATGGCCCTCAAGGATCAGCCCCCGATTGTCCGATCCCTGAAACGTAAGGCATTCGGCACGCATTTGGGGGTCCACATCATGGCAGCGTTGACGGCGGAGGAGCAGAACGAGCTCGTCTCGGAAACCCTCGATCTCGTAGGCCACATCGTCAGTGAAGTGTCGGCGCGGTATCCGCGTCATGTCGATCGTTCCGAACTCTGGAACGCCGGCGCACTCGGTCTCGTGGAGGCCAGCCGGCGGTACGACCCCGAATCCGGGATACCGTTCGCCCGCTACGCCGCAATCCGGATTCGCGGTGCCATCATCGACTCCACACGGACCCGGGACTGGGCCAGCCGATCCGTTCGCCGCCGGCTCCGCGAGATCCAGGAGACCCAGACCGGGCTCGAGGAGCAGCACGGACGTCCCCCCACCACCGACGAGATCGCCGCCTTCCTGGGTATCTCCGTCGCCGAGCTCAACAGCCGGCAGGCCCACGCCGCCACCAGCACACTGCTCCACCTCGACCAACCGAGTGAGACCGACGAAACCTCGCTTGCCGACCGCGTGGAAGAAGAGCGGGTGGAGACGCTCCCCGAGGTGGCGCTCGAGCAGCGCGAGCTTCGGGGGTCGCTCGTGGACGCCGTTCGCCATCTTCCGACCGTTCAGGCCGAGGTGATCTCCCGCTACTACCTGGAAGGGGAGCTCCTACAGGACATCGCCGACGATCTCGGTCTCACCGAGGCCCGGGTCAGTCAGATCCGGTCGGAGGCGCTGATGGCCATGCGCTCGTTCTTCTCGACCCAATACGAGGGCGTCGAGCCTTCCCCGGATTCTGCGCCCGGGAAGCGCGCACGAGCCGCCTACGTCGCTCGCATGGCCGATCAATCGAACTGGCGCACCCGACTCGATGCAGAGTCGCTGCTCGAGTCCGCCACCACCGGCAACGCTCGTCTGTACGAAGCGGGCTGATCCGCTGCCAAGCGCTTTTGGTCGCACCGACCTGGTCGACGGGGGAGCGTGACGTGATGGATGTCGTTGAGCGCAAACTCGAATTGTGGCGATTGGCCTCGGATGATGAGCCCGATGTGTTCGGGATCGCTGCACTGCTCGGCACGATCCCCGATACGGTGAGCGCGGTCATCCGTTTCGCCAACTCCTCCTACGTCGGTGCGGTGTACCCCGTCGCGAGTGTGCTCGACGCAGTCGTGCGGATCGGTGGTCGGCAGGTCGGAGCGATAGCGCTCGCCTCGCTGAATCGTGAGTTGGCCGATCGGTGGGACATCCCCGAGTTGGCATCAGACGCCCTTGCTGTGGGCCGTGCAGCTCGAATGATCGGTCGGCTCCACGGCTTCCCCCGCCGCGAATCCGAGTCCCTGTTCGTCGCTGGTCTCTTCTCGAGTGCAGGTGCCGCTGCGCTCAGCGCCCAGGACGCCGGCTACCTCTCGTGGCGAGCCAACCAATGGGTGAAGGGGCTTGGCGAGGATCAGATGCTGCATCGTGAGCGGATGGCTTATGAGTTCGATCACGTGGTCGCCGCGTCTCGCCTGCTCGACGAGTGGAACATGCCCACCTCGATCATCGATGCGGTCGCGTCGCATCACGAGCCCCGGAATCGGTTCGACCTCGCCTTGTGGGCGGGGATGACCATCCCGGATTCACGATCGGCAACGAGGTGTCATGACACTCCGTTCACCGCAGCGATGGACGAGATCGGACTGTCGAAGCACGTGGATTCCGTGCGCGTCGAGGCGCTTCGGTACGTGGAGGCCGTGTTCGGAGAGGGCGACTCACCCGGAGCCGCAGTGGCGTCGAAGCGTGTCGCCGAACGAGTCGCCTGACAGATCCACGCCTGGGCGCCGGAATCGGCGTACAGGCCCGATCAACGCCTCCCGAGGTCTTTTCCAGCGTCCGAAACGGCCGACCGGTCCTCCAAGGAGATATTGACGCATCATGGACCTCGGCTCGCGCAAGGTAGAGCTCTGGACGGCGGCTATGGCCAACGATCCGGACCTGTATGAGGTAGCTGCCCGCGTGGCGACGATCCCCGACACGGCAGCAGCGGTCGTGCGGTATGCCAACTCTGCGTACGTCGGCGCCGTGTATCCCGTGGGAACGGTGATGGAGGCTGTGATCCGAGTCGGCTGCCGCTCGGTGGGTGCTCTCGCCATGGCGTCGTTGAACCGCGAGCTGGTCGACACCTGGGGTGCCCCTGAGCTGTGGGAGGAGTCTCTCGTCGTGGGCCGTGCCGCCAAGCTGATCGGACGCCTCCTCGGCTTCTCCCGGGCCGAGAACGAGCAGTTGTTCGTGGCGGGGCTGTTCTCCGCCGCCGGCACGGCCGGACTGCTCACGACGGACGAAGGCTTCCTGGCATGGCGTCGGAAGCAGTGGATGCGGGGGTACCAGGACCAGCAGATGTTGCGTCGCGAGCGAATGGCGTACGAAACCGATCATCTCGAGATGGGCACCAAGATGCTCGCCGAGTGGAATCTCCCCACCGACATCGTGGCGGCCGTCGCCGCCCATCACGAGCCCGTCACCGAGATGGAGCGGGCGCTCGCCGCAGCGATGTGCGCGGTCGAAGACGAGTCCCCCACACGATGTCTGGACATACCACTCCGGATCGCTATGAAGCGTCTCGACCTCGATGGCCACGTTGGGTTCGTCGAGACGGAGTCCCGCCTCTTCGCCGAAGCCACGGCGCAAGTGTTTGCGACCCTGCCGGAGTCGGAACTGGAAGCCGATCCGCTCGCCGGGTGAAGACCTCGCGCCGACCCATGTCCTACGTGGTCGGTGGACCCGTCGGTCGCGGTGGGGAATCTCGGCTCCGAGCGACTCAGCAGAGCTCATCCCCATCGAGGACGCTCGAGAAGTCCCACGATGGATCGCGATGCGATGAGAGACCACTGAGACCCTTCTGACGGGTCTCCTCTCGAACCGGTGCGAAGGGGGGTGCCCACCGGACGGGCAATGGCCTCGTGAGGCGAGCCCGTGGCTTGTCGTCGCCGTGCGACGCTCGGTCGACCCCGTACCCTCGAGACGTTTCCGGCGAGGCTGTCGGGAGAGACCGGGCCGACGATACCCGCGGTCGGATTCTCATGCGCGCGGATCGATGCGCCGATCAGCCCTCGACCGGTGTCTCGACTGGGCGCTCGTCCTGGAGGGGAATCAGCACGGTCCGGCCGCTGGGAGCGAGGTCGGCCGCCTTGCGAGCCATGACCACGCCGACGAACAAAGCGCCTGCCCGTATTGCCGCATCCCTCGGTGTCACCGTGGCCATGATCAGCTGGTACCCGATGGGCAGCATCAGCAAGAGCCCGATGATGGCGATGAGCCGCTTGAGGTATTGAGGTCCGTTCATGTCCGGTCCATGAGCTCGCGAATCGAGATCGCGGCGTCGAGGGGAGCGATCCGACGAACCGGTGCGCCGAAGGAGCTTCCGATTCCGTAGCCCAGCAAGGCTCCTGTGCCCAGGGCCAGACTGATGGCTCTGGCGACGCCGCCGTCACTGACCCACGACACAACGGCCGGAACCCCGGGCAGCGTTGCGGGCAGCTCGTCACCCACGACGAGATGGATGAGACCGGTGTCGCCCTCATCGATGGCGACCGCTGAGCGGAGCCGCTCGGCGCGTTCGCCGACCAGCCGCATGGGTTGGGGGGGCAGCGACCCGCAAACGGGCGTGAGAACCTCTACGAGCGCCGTGAGGTGACCGAGGTCGTCGGAGGGGTCGAGGGAGGCCACGGCTTGCACCAAGGCACCCGGAAGGCCCAGTTCGAGCATCTTGGCGCTGTCCCACACGGTGGTGGTGACCGGTCGCCGCCGTGAAGTGAGCGCCGCCGGCGGCCCCGACTCGAGGGTGGGGCGGGTGAGAGAGTCGTCGAGCACAGGGCGCTCGTCTGCGCTCTCGGCGGCTTCCAGCATTCGATCGAAGGCGCCGGCGACGCCCTCGCCGCCGGGAGCCTCTGCTTCGATCTCAACCATCTCGCGGGCGAAGAACCCGGCGATCCCGCCGCGCCGGACTCGGTCGGCTCGCAGTATCCGGGCTCCGGGGCCGACTTCCTCGGTCAGGCGACCAAGTGCCTCTTCGACCGTGGCGGCCTCGATGGTGACGGTTGGTGTGTCAGACAGCGTGGGTTGGTTCGCCATGTTCGATCACTCCGATCGGGATGAGTTCCAGGTGTGCGGGAAGCTCGGGGTAGGCCACCACGGGGAGGTCGACGCCGAGTGATGTGAGGGTTCTGTGGAGGGGCTTGCGCAGCGCCAGGCTGCAGACGAGAGCCAACGGTTCACCGGACACCGCCGACAGCGCTGCCGTCGTGTCCGCTCTCAGGCGTTCCAGCTTTCCCGGGTCGAGCACCAGATGCGATGTCCCGTCGACTTCGCGGATCGCCTCGTGATATGCAGCTTCGAGGGTGGGCTCGAGTGTGATGAGCTTGAGCCGGCCACCCGGTGCGATCTTGCCGACGATGGCCGATCCCAGTGACACCCTGGCCGCAGCCACCAGCGCCTCGACCGACCTCGTTTCGGTCGCCTTGGATGCCACCGCTTCGATGATCCGGCCGATGTCGCGAATGGACACCCGTTCGTCGAGGAGTGCCCGGAGGACCGCGTGCAGGGTCTGGAGCGGAAGCTGGTCGGTTCCGACCTCGTTGGCGAGGATGGGCTCGTCGTATCGAAGCCCTTCGAGCAGCATCGACACGTCCTGCCGGCTCAGGAGCTGGGAGGCGTTGGTCCGGACCACCTCGGCGAGGTGGGTGACCACGGCAGATGAGCGATCGACGACCGTGGCGCCGGTGGCGGCGGCTGCGCTGCGGGCAGAGTCCGGCACCCAGAACGCCTCGAGTCCGAAGACCGGCTCAGTGGTCGGCGACCCACCCATCGCTCGCAAGTCCGACCCGTCGCCCATGGGTAGAGCCAGGAGTTGGTCACGGGGTGCCACACCGGAGCCGACTTCGATCCCCCGCAAGAGGATGTTGTAGGCCGACTCGGGGAGCGTGGCGTCGTCTCGCACGCGCAGCAGTGGGATGACTACTCCGAGCTCGTCGGCGATCTGCCGGCGGAGCGATCTGACTCGCTCCATGAGGTCGCCGCCGCGCTCGGGGTCCACCAGATCGAGGATTTCGTGGGAGAGGTGCAGCTCCAACGGCTCGAGGCGCATCCGTTCGATGAGCGCTTCAGGGTCGTCGGGGCTGGTGCGGATCTCTGGCTCGCCGTCGAGGGGAATCTCGTCGTCGGCTTTGGTGCCGGCGGCCCGTGTGGATAGGAAGAACAGCAGTGCAGCGATCCCGAAGAAGGGGACTTTTGGAAGCCCGGGCAGCAGGCCCATCCCGGTGAGGACGATGGATCCGATCCTGAGGGCGTCGGGGTTGCCGAATACCTGACGGGCGAGGTCGGAACCCATGGCGTTGTCCGAGCCGACCCTCGTCACCAGCAGACCGGTGGCGATCGAGATCAGCAACGCCGGGATCTGCGAGACGAGGCCGTCGCCGACCGAGAGGCGTGAGTAGGTGTCGACCGCCTCCCCAAAACCCAGCCCGGCCGATCCGAGCCCGATCGCCATCCCACCGATCAGGTTGATCGACGTGATGATGACGCCGGCGATGGCATCACCCTTGACGAACTTGGACGCACCATCCATGGCGCCGTAGAAGTCGGCCTCCTTGGCGATCTTGGCCCGCATCTCCCTCGCCTGCGCCTCGTTGATCAGACCCGACCCGAGATCGGCATCGATCGCCATCTGCTTGCCGGGCATGGCGTCGAGGGTGAATCGAGCCGCGACCTCGGCCACCCGGCCGGCACCGTTCGTGATGACGACGAATTGGATGATCACCAGGATCAGGAACACGACCAGGCCGACCACGACGGATCCGCCGATGACGAACGTCCCGAATGCGTCGATCACCTTGCCGGCGTAGCCGTTGAGCAGGATGAGCCGCGTCGACGACACGTTGAGGGCAAGCCGTGTGAGGGTGGCGACGAGAAGGAACGACGGGAACACCGACAGTTCGAGCGAGTCCTTCAGCAGCATGGCGGCAAGCAGTGCAAGGATTGCCAGCGTGAAGTTCGCCGCCAGCATCACGTCGAGCATCACAGGTGGCATTGGCACCACCATCATGAGGACCACGCCCACGAGCAGCAGTGGCGTCAACATCTGGGCTCCCGCTCCGCGCCTCATGCTGCGCTCGGCCTTCTACCCCGGCGGCGGTACCCCTCGGCCAACACGACGGCGGTGGCTTCGAATAGGGCGGTGGGAACGAACCCGCCGACCTTCACGCGCCGGAACAAGCTGCGGGCGAGGGGACGGTTCTCGACCATCGGTACTCCATGTCGTGCCGCCATCCTGCGGATCTTCTTGGCATGTCGATCCGTTCCCTTTGCAACCACCCGCGGTGCGGGTTCGGCGCGGTCGTACTTCAGCGCGACGGCGAAGTGTGTCGGGTTGGTCACGACCACGTCGGCGGATGCAACGTTGATGAGCCGATTCCGGTTCGTTTCGGCGGCACGGCGACGCCGCTGGCCCTTGACGAGGGGGTCGCCTTCGCTGGTCTTGTACTCCTGCTTGATCTCCTCTTTCGACATGCGCATCCCCTTCGCCGTCTTCCAACGATTGAACGCGTAGTCGGACAGACCGATGAGCAGTGCCAACATCGCTGCTCTCACGAGAACGTCCCAGGTGACTGCCGAGACGTCGGCGATCGCCCGGTCGAGGGTCCGGACGCCGGCGAGCTCGGTGATGCCTTCTACAACGGGGCCCCAGGCGAGGGCGACGAAGAGCCCCAGCTTCAAGGCCGTGCGAGCGAGTTCCCATGTTGCGGTGGCGGGCTTGAGCTTGTCGAGACCGCGTTTGGGATTGAGGTTGGACAGTTTGGGCTTGGCGGCCTCTGGCGTGAGGACGAAGCCCACCTGGGCGACGGCGCCGGCGGTTCCGGCGATCGCTGCGATCCCGAGGAACGGTGCGACACCTACGAGAAACATGGTGCCCGCAAGCCCTGCAACCGTACCGAGACTGGGATTCGAGCCGGCCGAGCCGATGATGTGCCGGGCGTCCTCGAACAAGACCCGCACGGTGGCCGGGCCAAATGCTCGCAGGGCGATGAGAGCGGTGACGAATGAGGCGGCCACGCCGATCTCCGCCGACTTGGGGATCTGACCCTTGCGACGGGAGTCACGGCGGCGCTTCGATGTCGCCTTTTCGGTTTTCTGGGACTTGTCTTCGCTCACGGCATCCCAAATGGAGGGTGGCCGCCACGTCCCTGGGCGTCGTTCTCTCGTCCCTGATCAGGATTCCAGTCGGCCTGGGGACCGATCGCGTAAGCCGTCGGAATCAGATCGAGCAGGAGGCACCGGGCTCGGCGAGGCGCAGATCCCCGTCGAAGTGGGTCCCCGCCTCGATCAGCGATCGTGCCGGGTCCCAATGCATCGGGATGTGCGTCAGTACCAACCGGTCGACGCCGCTCGCGGCTGCGATGCGCCCGGCTTCGAAGGCGTTGAGGTGATACGGGTAGGGGTAGTCGTCTCGTGTGCCCACGAACGTCGCCTCACACAGGAGTAGGTCGGCGTCGACGGCGACCCTCGTCCAGTCGCCGGCGGGGCCGGTGTCGCCGGTGTAGGCGATACTGTGGCCGTCGGCCGTGAATCGCATCGCCACCGTCTGCACGGGGTGTGTGGTCTCGGCGAAGGTGGCCCGAATCGATCCGACCTCCACGATCGAATCGACCTCGATGGGATGGAACGAGAACGTTCGGTCGATGAGTTCCGTCTGGTCGGGAGTCACGAAGGCTCTGACCTTGTCGATCGCCGGGCGCGGGGCATACACCGCCAGAGGCCCTGGTGGTGGCCCCAAGCGGTACGCCAGGGCGTGGAACAGCGCGATCAGGTCGAGGCAGTGATCCGGGTGCTCGTGGGAGACGACGACCGCGTCCACAGTGTCCAACCGGTCTGGGAACCCGACCACCGTGCCCGGACCGATGTCACACCAGATCCTGGTTTCGCCGTGGTCGATGAGGTAGCCGGAGGTGGCAACACCCGGTGCCGGATATCCGCCCGCAGACCCGATGACCGTCAGCCGCATCGTTCCAGCCTATGCCTGCCCGGCCCCCGTGTTGTGGTTTGCGGGTTCCGTCGGGCGTTCGGCGTCGGGCGGAAATCCGCCTGCTCGCGTCCGGTCGCTTCTACTCCTTCTCGGCCAACTCGCGGAAGCCGTCGGGAACGCCCCTCGCGTTCCGATCGAGCATCACCGATGCTCGGCCGACCGCATCCTTCCCAAAACGTTCCCTGGCTGCGTCGACCTGTTCGTCGATCATGAGGTGCGCCGCCCCACGAGGGCTGCCTGCACGGGTCGGGTCACCCTGGTCGAAGGGCAGCTCGAGTTGGAGGGTTTCGCCCTGCTCGAGATGAGAGACGCTGATGCCAACCAGCGTCACGATCCCTGGTCGATCGGCGCGAGCCGAGGCCAACAGCTCGAGGCCCGCATGATGAAGCGCTGCCGTGGTCGACACTGCGGCCGGGAGGGTGACGGACCGTGTCACGCTGGCCATGTCGGCAAAGCGAACCCGCACGGTGATCGTGCGACCCGCTCGTTCCTTCTTGCGCATACGTCCCGAGACTCGATCTGCGAGCCCCAGCACGACGCGGCCGAGGTCCGAGTCGGCGGTGAGGCCGCGACCGAGGGCGCTCTGGGCACCGACGGAACCCGCCCGCCCTCCAACCTTGACGGATCGGGGGTCACGATTCCAGGCGAGTGCGTGGAGGTGTCGACCGGCGCCAGGTCCCAACCACCGTGCGAGCGCCTCGGGAGGCGCCTCGGCGATCTGTCCGACCCGTTCTATCCCGTGGGCGATGAGGTTGGTCTCCGTGACCGGTCCGACACCCCAGATCACGCGTACGGGGAGCGCGTGCAACCACTCGAGCTCACGAGCGGGGTCGATGACGAGCATGCCGTCGGGTTTGGCCTGGCCCGAGGCCACCTTGGCGAGGAACTTGGTCGATGCCACACCCACCGAGATGGGAAGGCCGACCTCGGCCCGGATCCGTGCTCTGAGGTCGGCCCCGATGTCGGCGGGGGCACCGAGCAGGTGGATGGAGCCTGACACGTCGAGAAACGCCTCGTCGATCGAGATCTGTTCCACCAGGGGAGTGGCGTCACGGCAGATGTCCATCACCTGTTGCGAGAGCTCGGAGTACTTCTCGAATGACCCGCCCACCGAGATGACGTGCGGGCACAGTTCTCTCGCCCGCCTGATGTTCATGGGGGCCGATATACCGAAGGCCCTGGCCTCGTAGGAGGCGGCGAGTACCACGCCGCCTCCTACCACGACTGGTCTGCCCCGGAGCTCGGGGCGTAGGAGCTGCTCGACCGATGCATAGAACGCATCGAGGTCGAGATGGAGGATCTCTGCAACTGCTCCCACTCGTCGATTATCGCGAAGTGGTGTGACAGTTCCAGCCCCGAGGTTTCTCGGACGTGCTTGGTGGACAACGGAAGACGCCTATGGCCCTCGAGTCCCCTCGTGCCCATGCCGGTCGTCGGCTGTCGGCACGGACACCGACACCCGTGTACCTGGTCGAGCGCTAGCCACCCAGCCCGCGGATGGTGGTCACCACCACATCTCTGGTGGCGTCCATCGAGGTGCCGATCGCGCCGGGAAAGGCCATCACGACCAGAGACACCGTTGCAAGGGCAGCGGCCAGCTTGGCAGGGAGGCCCAGAGCAAAGACGTTCGCCTGCGGAGCGAAGCGGGCGGCCACGCCAAGTGCGACCTCGACCACCATGAGGGCAGCAAGCGCAGGAATGGTGAGCTGCACCGCCGCCAGCAGCATCTGCGCAACCAGGGCCACGGCAGTCTCGGCGATGCCGGGAGCGAAGGACAACGCACCGTTCAGCGGAATCATCTCCACGGTTGCGGCGAGAGCCTCGACGGCGAGCCGGTCGCCGCCCATGACGAGCCACAACGTGATTGCCGCCAGGTTGAATGCGCGACCGAACACCGAGACGGATTGACCGCTGAGCGGGTCGAAGATCTGGCTGGCGTTGAGCCCCGAGTTCAGGTCGATGATCGAACCCGCTACCTCGAAGGCGTGTAGGAGGATGCCGGTCAGGAAGCCGAGCGTTACGCCGACGCCGATGTTGGTGGCCATCACCACGATGAAACCGGACAGGGAGGTCGGCATGGGAGTGGGGCGGGCCAACGCGAGGCCGACCGCCAACGCGAACGCGCTGCGTCCGGTCGCCGGAAACGCTTTGAGTACGGGCGAGGCGACTGAGAAGGCACCCACCCGTGTGATGGCGAGGACGATGCCGGTCATCCCGGCGACGTCGATCACAGCCTCCATGTCACATCGACCCGATGCGTTCCCACAGGAGTGTGGTCCAGCTCACCAGCTCCCGTAGCATCCAGTTGCCACCGAAGACCAGGATCGCTCCCGCTGCGATGAGCTTGGGCACGAAGGTCAGTGTCATTTCCTGGATCTGCGTGACCGTCTGGAGGATCGAAACGCCCACACCGATGATGAGGGTTGCCGCCAGCATCGGTCCGGCGAGCCGGGTCACCAGGTCGAGGGCCCCGAGGAGGATCTCGATCACTTCGACGTCGCTCACGAGCTAACCCCCACCCTGCACCGACGAGACGAGTGACCCGATCAACAGCACCCACCCGTCGGCGAGGACGAACAGCAGGAGCTTCAGGGGAAGCGAGATGAAGGTTGGCGGCAGCATCACCATTCCGAGCGCCATGAGGACGGTCGACACGATGAGGTCGATGATGAGGAATGGGACGAACACCACGAAGCCGATGATGAACGCGGTCCGGAGTTCCGAGACGATGTAGGCGGGAATGAGCACGGTGGCGCCGATCTCTTCCGGCGACTCGGGCTGCGGCCCTTCGGCCAGGTCCAGGAAGAGTCGGAGATCCTCCTCGCGGGTCTGTGCAAGCATGAACTCACGGAGTGGCGCGTAGCCCCTGTCGTAGGCCTCATCGATCGAGATCTCCTGGTCGATGAGCGGTTGGGCGGCGTCGTCCCACACCTGTGTCAGCACCGGTTTCATGACGAACAATGTGAGGAACAGGGCGATCCCGATCAGCACCGGTGCAGGGGGAGCGGTCTGGATTCCTACCGCGTTTCGGGTGAGGCCGAGCACCACGATGAATCGTGTGAAGCTCGTCGCCAGCAGCAGGAGGCCCGGGAGGAGCGATCCCATCGTCATGAGCAAGACCAGAGAGACCGTTTGCGTGAGACCTCCCTCGACACCGTTGACCTGAACAGCGATCGAAGGCACCTCGGGTACTGCTCCCGGCTCGGGTACGGTCACGGCCGGCACGGTCACTTCCGGGGTCGTCAGCGTCTGAGCCGACGCGGGGAGCGCAGACGCGAGCACAGAGCACACCGCCGTGATGGCGATCAAGAGCCGCAGTGCGCGGGTTGGCTCAGGACGGAGGGCGGACATGAGGGAAGGTCGAGCGGGTTGGCTTGCGAACCGTCATGGCTCGCAGCGTTTCGATCGGGCTCTTCCCTGGCCCTGCGTGCGATGGGGTCAATGGCACCATCGGCTGTTCCTCGTCCATGAACGACATCGGCTCCATCGGCACGACGACATCCTCGTCGTCGAGGTCGCGATCGAGCTCGGTCAGGAGATTGATTCCGTGGTCGGTGGCACCAACGAGGAAGCGGCGCCCATCGGTCTCGATCACCGCCACGACCCCGTTGCGAGTCAGGGCAGTGCGGGAGGCGACTCGGAGACCTCCTCCGAGACCACCAACCTTGGTCCGTCGGATCCACCAGATCACCAGCGGGGCACCCACGAACACCAGAAGGGTCGAAACCGTCGACGTCCACATGGTCAGGTCGCTCGCGGGTCGGGATCGAGTTCTGAGACCCGGGTGGCTATGTGCTCGTCGAGCACGATGATGTCACCTCGGGCGATGTGGCATCCGTTGACGTAGATGTCCACTGTGGCGTCGGGGCTGCGGTCCAGCGTGACGATGTCGCCGACATCGAGGTCACGCATCTGTCGCAGGGTCATCTCGGCCCTCCCGGCCACCACGGTGACCTGGGCGGGGACGGCACCGAGCACTTCGACGGATCGCTGCGCCATGCCGCTCGACGTGTCCGTGAGCTCAGGGACGACGATCGGTGATACCACCGAGTGAGTCATGCGAAGGTCCTGTTTCGTGCCACGTGAGGCCTGTCGGCCGATGGTGGGGGCGGTTCAGTGAATGCGGAGGAGCGGCTGTGCCGGGGTCGCTGCACGAGGGACACGGGTCGCTGGTGGACTCGGCGGAGAAGGTGCGGAGGATCCCCTGGCGGTACGCGTATGCGCCCTCCGTAGTAGGTGTTCCGTTCTACCTACTACGTATCGTCGCCCGTCACTGGACGATGAGCTCCGTGAGCACAGCCCGGAGGACCTCACCGTCGGGGAACAGGGCCACGAGGGCATCGGACAGCTCTTGACGGAGCCGCTCCATGCCCTCCGCCGACTGCAACTCCGTGGACGTGAAACCGGTCATGATGCTGAGCGCGGCGTCGCGCATGAGCGGGATCTTGCCGGCCACCGCCCCGGAGTCGGCGAGGTCGGTGAGCACCACGGCGAATCCGACCCGTGCGTAGCGACCCTCCTCTCCAACGAGGTTGACCGTGAGGGTGTCGACTTCGATGACTTCGCCTTCGACGGGCGGAAGCGTGGTCGTCGGCGCGGCCGCTTCGGCGTCACCGCCACCACCGAGAAAGAAGAACAGGCCGGCGCCGACGGCCAGTGCGGGCACGACCATCAGAATGATCTTCTTCAGCTTGCCGCTGCCGCCTTCTTCGCCCTCTTCCTTCGGCGTCTTTTCCTTCTTTTCCTTCGCCATCTCAATTCTCCGTTGGTGCGGGAGCTCCGGCAACGATCACCATCTCGACCCGGCGGTTCGCCGCCCGGCCCTCTTCGGTGCTGTTGTCGGAGATCGGTCGGAACTCTCCATACCCTGTCGCCGAAAGTCGGCGCGGGTTTACGTCTCCGGACGCCAGGATCTCCAGGACCGCGAGCGCCCGGTCGGCCGACAGGTTCCAGTTCGTGTAGCCGTTCTCGTTGAGCGGAACCGTGTCGGTGTGGCCCTCGATGAGGATCTCGTTGTCGAACTCGGTGAGGATCGGCGTGAGGGCGTCGATGATGTCACGCCCGGCCGGTGACAGGACGGGCGACCCGCTCGCGAAGAGCACGTCGTCGGTGGCGATCGATACGACGAGCCCGCGGCTGTCGAGTCTCAGCGAGACTTCAGGCTCCAGCCCGAAGGCCTGGAGCGCCTCGACGAGCGAGTCCCGCACGTCCGCCAGCTCCTCGGCGCTCGCGAGGAAGACACCGTCGTCTTCCTCGTCGGACGAGGCGGCCGTCATCGGGTGCGGGTCGGGGATCAATTCGATGCCCTCGATACCCTGGGTGGTCTCCTCGATGGCAGGATCCTTGAACTGCGGTCCGACGATGCCCGTCCCAGAATCGAGTAGGCCCTCCTCGGCGGCCGTGTTCTTGAAAGGGTCGGCGAGCCCGGAGACCAACAGTTGAAACTTCTGGGTGTCGACCTGCGAGATGGCGTACAGCATCACGAAGAACGCCATCAGGAGGGTGATCGCATCCCCGTATGTTCCCATGAACCTGAGTTCGGCCTCCATCGATGCGGTGTCTGGGCCTTTTTCCTTCCTAGCCATCAGGCGGCCTCCGCCCCGCCTTTCGCCCGGGCGTGGTGCCCGATGCGCTGCGCCGGCTCGAGGAACGCCTCCAGGCGCTCGACCAGCATGCGTGGGCTCGCCCCTGCTTGGATGGCGAGGACACCGTCGATGATGAGACTCATGGTGGATATCTCGGCAGTGTTGAGTTGCTCGAGCTTGTTGGCCACGGGGATGAAGATCACGTTCGAGAAGAACACGCCGTACAGAGTCGTCAGCAGAGCCAGGGACATGCCGATGCCGAGCTGAGAGGGGTCGGACAGGTTCCCGAGCATGTTGATGAGCCCGATGACGGTTCCCATCATCCCGAGCGTCGGGCAGTAGCCACCGATCGCCTTCCACAATCCGATCTGCGTGGTGTGCCTGGCATCCACCGAGTCGACCATCGTCTCGAGAATCGCCCGAGCGTTCTCGGTGTCCATGCCGTCGACCACCAGTTGCAGGCCTTGCTGCAGGAACGGATCCTCGATGTCCTTCAGCTTCTCCTCGAGAGCGAGAACCCCCTCCCGGCGGGCGACCTCCGCCATCTTCATCATGGTGTTCACGGCTTGGTCGCCGTTGGCGGGCTTGCCGGTGAACGCCTTGATCATGGCCTTGGGCATACCGGCGAGATGTGGGATCTCGAAAGCGGTCATGCCTGCGCCGACCGCACCGAAGAACACGAGCACGAGAGAAGAGGGCCCGATGAGCGGTCCGAATGAGTTTCCGTCCATCAACGTCGACACGACGATGGCGACGAGGACCAGAACGACTCCGCCAATGGTCAACATCGGGAGCCCCCACTCTTGTTTGTCCTGGTGCGCGTAGGCACTTCGACACCTCCGTGTGTCTGTCGGGGTCGTCCATCGACCCTGCAAAGATCCCGTCGGCGCGTCCTAGAGCCGCGTAAGGACATTGGCTGGAGTGCGAAAAGCCAGGGGCGAGGCCGCTCGCTTCGCTCGCTGCGAGGAGCCAAACCGCCTTTCGGGCCACGGTGTGAGTGCTGAGACGGGTGGGCGACCCCTTCTGTGCCGATGGGGAAGGGTGTCGACGAGGAAGGGGCGGGGGTCTGGCTCCTCGCTCCTCGCTCCTCGCCGGTCCTCGGGCCCTGTGGGCCCGAGGACCGTCATGCATCAACGCTTCAGATTGACCAGGTCCGACAGGATTTCGTCGGCGGCGGTGATCACACGGCTGTTCGCCTGGAAACCACGCTGGGCGATGATCATGTTCGTGAATTCGGCGGCGAGATCGACGTTCGACATCTCGAGCGTGCCGGCCGACAGCAGACCCCGGTTTCCGGAGCCGGGCGTCCCGACGATCGGCTGGCCGGAGTTGATGCTCTCCTGGAAACGCGATTCGCCGCTGCGCATCAAGCCTGCCGGGTTCGTGAACGTCGCAGTGGCGACCGTGCCGAGCGTCTTGGTCCAGCCGTTGGAGAACTGGCCCACGATGGTGCCGTCGTCGCTGATCACGAAGCTCCGCATGAAGCCGATTTCGTTGCCGTTCTGGGAGAAGGCGGCCATCGTGGGCGAACCTCCGAACTGCACGAGCGGCGTGTCGGTCGAGAGGTCGATGTCGATGTTCAGTGGAGCTGCTCCGGCGGGTGTGACGCCGGTCAACGTGATCGGGCTTGCAGAGGTCAGCGCTCCGCTCGTATCGAACGTCACAGTGCTGCTCGACAGAGTCGCAGCGGCTCCGTCGACCGCGGCGGACACCGACCACGTGTTGGTTCCGGTCTTCGTGAAGGTCGCCACCATTTCGTGGGAGTTCCCGACCGAGTCGTACACACTGATGGTCGTGACCTGGGTGTTACCCACGGCAGCATCGGCCGGCAGGTTCCCGCCGAGCGACACACTGGTCGTCACGATGGGATCGATCACCTGCGTGAGCGGGAGCTGGATCGCCGAGAGCGGTCGTGAGAAATCGATGGCGCCGGTTGTGTCCGCGGTCCATCCCATCACCCGGGCTCCCCCCGGTCCGGTCAAGTTGCCCGCGGAATCGAAGCTGAAGTTGCCGGCTCGCGTGTAGAAGCGAGAGCCCGCGTTCTCCATCACGAAGAATCCATCGCCCTGAATCGCTAGGTCCGTGTTGCGGCCCGTCACCTGACTCGCACCCTGTGTGAACACGCCGTCGATGGTGGCGACCTTGGTGCCGAGCCCGATTGTGATCGGGTTGGAGCCGCCCTGGTTGGCGCCGCCGGCCGACGGGCCCTGCAGCGTCTGGGTCAAGGCTTCTTGAAAGGTGACGACCGAGGCCTTGTACCCGGCGGTGTTCACGTTGGCGATGTTGTTACCGACGACGTCCATCATCGTCTGGTGCGAACGGAGGCCGGAGATCCCGGCGAACATCGAGCGCATCATGGTGGAGTGGTCCTCCTTGTAGAGGCCCATCCGTGGGTGTGGTGCCGGCCGATCCGTCGGCCCGCTTCTCTTCTCGTCGTCTGTTTGTCGGTTGACTTCAGTGGTGTGGTGAAATGCCGGCCGCCCCGGGTGGGTCGGCGGGCGCGGCCTCCGTCGATGCCGGGCGAAGGCGGTCGCGTGAAGTGGCCATGGCAGGCCTCGTCGCCTGCGAACTCAGGTGCCCGGCTCCACCTCCAGTACGTTGGCGATCGGAATCCATTGCGTGTCGACCTCGAGCTCGGGGCCGTCGGCGGTGAACCGCACGCCGGCCACCTGCCCGGTCACCCGAGAACCATCTGTGCCGATGGCCTCGATCGTCTTTCCGCTCAGGCCGACGGCAAGCGAAAACTGGGTGAGATTCATGAGTTGGGCCTGGGTGTCGGCGAGTGTTTGCAGGGTCTCGACCTGGGTGAACTGCGCGGTTTGCTGGAGGAACTCGGTCCCGTCGCTCGGGTCCATGGGGTTCTGGTATCGCAGCTGGGCGACGAGCAGTTGGAGGAATGCCTCGCCGCCGAGACCACCGAGCGAAGTGGGCTGGGCCTGCGTCTGTGCGGCAATTGCATTGACTGCATCGGTCATGGCATCTCCTTCAAAGCCGGTATCCGGCGTCGGTACGGCGTGTCTGCGCCTGGGTCGGAACGAAGTCGCCGGCATCATCGGTCTGGTCGGGGCTCCCGCCGCGCCGGCGACCGCTCATGTCGAAACCACGGCTCTCGAGTGCACGCTCCATGTCGGCGACCAACTGGGGATCGGTGGTTGCGCCGTCTGGAACCGTGAGCCTGACCCCATCGGACATCAGGCTCACGGTCACACGATGCAGTCCGTGGTCGTCGACGGTGACGGTGATCGTCCGCGGCGGAGCAGCGTTCTCGAGACGCCGTACGGCTTCTTCCACCCTGCGCAACGCCGACGAGGGAGCGGCCTGAGGCTCGGATGAGGAAACGCCCGAGGTGTGGCCGGGTGCGGGCTCGGCAGCTGCGACGGACGTGGTCGTCTCGACCGGTTCGCGTCCGGGGAGTTCCGCCTGGCGGGCGGGTTCAACGGGACCGGCGTCGGGGACCGAGACGCTCTCGCTGCTCGTCGGGGTCGTGGCCGGAGCAGGGTCGGCACCGACGTGCGGTGTGACGGCTTCCGCGGCGACCGGAACCTCGGGCCGTGGACCGTTCGATGGCATGACCGCAGGCGCCGTTGGTTCGCCTGCGGGGCGTGTGAGGGGCATCGGGGATTCGACGCGGGGCGGAGCCGTCGGCGATGTGACCACGGCCGGGCGGGGCACCTCTGCGGTTGCTTCCGCCGTCGTGAGCTCGGTGATCACATCGGGGGTCACCACTTCGGCCGGTTCCTCCGTGGGCGCAGCGGGCGGCTCGACCAACTCGACGTGTCCTGGCGGCCGCTCGATCATCTCTAGGTCCGTCGGTGGGGACGGCACCGGGTCCGCGGGGGTCACGACGGGTGTCGTGCTTCCGGCGGTCGCGAGCCGCGTCGGGTTTCCGGCGGAAGCAACCATCGAACCGGCGGCCTGGCCCAGATCCGCGTCGTGTTCAGGCGAGGTCGGCGTCGCCAGACGGGCGATCTGGTCCGGCATCGTCGTGAAGGGTGCAGGGGCGGGGACGGTGAGCCTGGAACCGGGGGGAATCGCAGGCGCCGGGGCGGACGCCCCGTCCTGGCCGGTCGACGGGGCCGACGCAACCGACGTAGCCGGCGGAGCGGCGGGAGGCGGCGTCACCATGACCAAGGCCGCGGCCATCGCGTTCGCGAACCCCTCGCCGGGCTGGTCGGTGCTCTCTGGGACGGGGGTCGAGCCCATCAAGGGAGGGATCATCACTCGGTTCCTCCAAGTTGTCGGAATCGGTCGAGTACTGCGTTCACGTAGCCTTCGGCCACGGGAACGCCGGGTTGGTCGTTGAGGAGGGACCCGACTCGTGCGGGTCCGACGTTGTACGCGGCCAGGCCGAGCTCGGTGCTTCCGAAGCGATCGACCATGGCAGCGAGGAAACGGGCGCCCCCGTCGAGGTTCTGCTCGGGGTCGTACGGATCCACCTTCAAACCTTCGGCGGTGGCGGGCATGAGCTGGGCGAGCCCGATCGCACCGGCGTGTGACACGGCACTGGGATCGAACCCCGACTCCACCCACACCAGGGCGGTCAGGAGCTTGGGATCGATCCCGTTGGCGCGGGCCGCCCGCTCGATCGACGCCTTCCAGCGGGCAGCGCCGGTCGGGAGCGTGTCGACGGGTAGATCCGTCGAGCCGACTCCGCTCGTGCGGGTTCGAGTCGACGGAGAGCTGGTGGCGGCGGCGTTCGAACTCGACGCTGCCTCTGCGAGCGCGGCCTCGAACGTGGGCCCGGACCCGCCAGAGACGTGTGTCGCCATCGATTGAATCTGGCTGATTCGCGCCATCACCGATGCAATCCCGCTCACTTCGTTCTCTTCCTCATCGCCATCAGCTCGTCGAGGGTCGCTTCGGCGGATCGGCGTGCGAGATAGGCGAGCGCCTGCTTTCTGCGCTCTTCGAGCTTGTCGGTGACCTCGAGGTCCTGAGCGCTCCGGCGCCACGCGCCGTGTGCAGCCCGGGCCCGGTGATCGGCCTGCTGGCGGACCAGCTCGGCCGCCGTGTACCTCTCGTGAGTAGCCATGCCGGCGATACGGCGGACCGTCAGGTCGTCGAGCCGGGTTCCCGTAGGAGGGGCCGAGGTCGTGGTCCGATGCTCCTCGAGAGACTTGACCGCCTGGGTCTCCGCTTCGTTCAGTTCGGTGGTGGCCTCGCCCAGTTGTGAGCGGGCCTGCTTCTCCCAGATCTTGCGGACCCGGAGGAGGCGGGACATGTCTTTCATATGAGCTCACCTCTCGTGCAGATCTCTGACAGCGCCTGCCATGACCTCTCCGCCGGTGTCAGGTCGGACGGCCGCTGTCTGAGAAACTCCACGAGCTGCGGCGCGACCCGTAGGCCCTTGTCCGCCCGAGGGTTCGATCCCGACACGTACGCGCCGACTTCGACCAATTCCTGGACCTCGGTCGCGGCAGCGAGCGCATCGCGTGTGGCGGAAGCCACCCGTGCCTGGCGCTCGTTCCACAGTTTCTGGGCGAGACGACTGAGCGAAGCGAGGGGATCGATGGCGGGATATCGACCCTGAACCGCGAGGTTGCGGTCCAGAACCAGGTGTCCGTCGAGGATTCCTCGAACGGCATCTGCCACGGGATCGTTCATGTCGTCGCCGTCGACGAGCACGGTGTAGAGGGCCGTGATGGTGCCATGGACCCGCGGTCCCGACCGCTCGAGGATCTTCGGCAGCATGGAGAACACGGAGGGGGTGTAGCCACGTGCGGTCGGAGGCTCGCCCGCAGCGAGGCCGACCTCGCGCTGGGCCATTGCGAGACGGGTGATCGAGTCCATCATCAGCACAACGTCGTTTCCGCGATCGGCGAACCACTCCGCCGCCCGGGTCGCGTAGAGGGCGGCTCGGAGTCGGAGCAGGGCCGGTTGATCCGACGTTGCGACGATGACGATCGACCGGGCCATTCCTTCGGGACCGAGTTCGTCTTCGATGAACTCACGAACTTCGCGGCCGCGCTCACCGATGAGCCCGATCACCGCGACGTCGGCTTGCTGCCCCTTCGCGAGCATTCCCAGCAGGGTGGACTTGCCGACCCCCGATCCGCCGAAGATGCCGACCCTCTGGCCCTTCCCGATGGTGCAGAGGGTGTCGATGAGGCGCACACCGGTGGTGATCGGAGTGTCGATGCGACGCCGCTCCATGGCGGCCGGGGTGTTGGAGTCGAGCCTGACGGCTTCGCCGAGAATCGGTCCCTTCCCGTCCATCGGCTGCCCCAGTGCATCCACGACCCTTCCCACGAGTGCCGGTCCGACGACCGCACCCGGCACGCTGTCGAGGCGTGTGACGCGGTCGCCGCGACCCAAACCCGTGGTGTCGCCGTATACCAGGGCGGTGGCGCCTTCCGGCTCGACGGCGACGACCTCGGCCAGCCTGGATCCGTCGACGCCCGTCACTTCCAGAGCGTCTCCCAGTCGGAGTCGGAGCCCGCGTACCTCCAGCTCGTGCCCGACGACCCGCGCGAGGGACCCTTGGACGAGAAGCGGCAGGCTGCGGAGCTCATCGGCCACGGAGGTTCTCCTCCACGATGGCCCACGCCATCGGAATGGTCAGATCGGCGTGGGCCCAGACACCGTCGATGCGAGCTTCGCCGGCTCCGAGCGCCTCGTCGGGTACGACGGTAAGTCCGGGAACCGACCCGAATCCGGCGGACACCTCGCCGAGATCTCCCGGCGAGACGGAAATCGTCAGTCGGTCATCGTCGATCTGGGAGAGCGCCACGGCGATCCGATCGCCGAGAGAGGCACTGACCTGCTCCGGCACCTCGGCGACGATGTTGCGTGCGATCGCAATCGCCACGTCGAGCAGTTGCGGGACCAAGTCGACGGTCGCGGATGCGAGGTGGGCGACGGCGTCGGTGGCGGCAGTCCTGAGCCGTTGAGCCGCCGCCTCGGCGGACCGGCGAGCCGCGGCCTCGGCCGCCTTCGCTCCATCTGCGAAGCCCTGGTCGTATCCAGAGCTACGCGCTTCATCGATGTGCTCGAGGAACGTCGGATCGAGGAACCCGGCGTGTGCGTTCCCCATGACATGCGGATCGGTCGCCAGGAACGGCTGACGAAGGACACCGCTATTCGATGAACTCACTGTCGTCTCCTCTTGCGATCACGATCTGGCCGCTCGCCTCGAGCGAGCGGATGGTGGCGACGATTGCGGTCCGAGCCTCCATGACGTCCTGTTTGCGGACGGCGCCGAGGAGATCGAATTCCTCCAGGAGCGACTCGCGTGCCCGCTCCGACAGGTTGTTGAGGATCTTGTCGCGTACGGCCTCGTCGACGCCTTTCAGGGCAAGTGCCAGCGAGTTCGTGTTCACCTGTTGCAGTACCTGCTGGATGGCCCGGTCTTCGAGCGTCTGAACATCCTCGAAGACGAACATGAGCGATCGAACTCGTTCGGCGAGTTCCTGGTCGAACGAGGTGAGATGGGCGAGCACCTTCTCCTCTATGTCGCGATCTGCGTTGTTGAGGATTGCGGCCAGCTCCTTTGGTCCGTCTCGCGTTTCGCCCTCGCCTTCGTTGCTTTCGCTGAGGTTCTTTCGCATCGCCTGCTCGATCCGTTGGATGACCTCGGTCGGCGTCTTGCCGATGGTGGCGATGCGAAGCGAGATGTCGCCTGCCTCGGTCGGATCGAAGTGGGACAACACCTTGGCTGCGAAGGTAGGCGGCTGCGCTGCGAGGATCACGGCGGCGGTCTGAGGGTGCTCGTTGGCGAGGAACTGAACCGCCTGGTCGAGCTCCACCTTCTGGAGGAATCGAAAGGGCTGGTGCGGGTCGAAGTGTCCGAGCTCATCCAGCTCTGCCGCAGCCCTCATGGCATCGGCACGCATCCTCAGCAGTCGTGCCTCCTCGCTCGGATCGATGGACATCATGTGGTTGAGCGTGCGCGCCATGAGCGAATTGCGCGTCGCCGAGTCGATGTCGCCGAGGCTGGAGACCTCCTCCGCGAGGAGTGCTATCTCGTCGGGACTGAGATGCTCGAGGATGTTGGCTGCTTTGCCCGACCCGATCGCCAGCACGAGAGCCGCCGCTCGCTGGCGAGGTGCGGGGACGGCCACCCCTCGGGGGCCGGTCGGGACAGGAAGCGCAGAGCCGTTTGCCATCAGCCCACCGTCTCACGGCGGTCGGCGAGCCAAGACCTGAGCAGGGTGGCGATCTCCTCCGGCTGACGTTCCACGAGTTGGATCACGTCGTCGGTGAGGCCGAGAACGGCGTTCTGATTGGCCATGTCGTTGGCGTCGATCGCGGATCCGTCGCCACCCGGCAATGCCTGCGCGAGCTCGATGATCTCGCCCTTCCTCGCCTTCTTCTTGCTGCCCCGGCTCATCAGGAACAGTGCCACCGTGACGAGCAGGAGGACGAGCGCGCCGATGATCGTCGGGATCAACGTCATGATCCCGCCCTCTTCCAAGGGCGCTCCTTCGATTGCTTCGGGCAATGCGGGGAATGGCACGGCCGACACCTCGACCGTATCGCCGCGTTGCTGTTGTGCGCCGATCGCAGCCGTGACGAGGGACTCGATCGCCGTCACGTCGGGCGCGGTCGCCCCGGTGAGGCTGCCGTCGTCCACGACCACGGCCACCGAGAGACGTTCGACCGTTCCGGGCGCCTCGGTGGTCTTGACCACGACTCGATCGATGCCGAACTCGGTGGTGTCCTCGTTCCGGGAGTAGTCGTACGCCCCGTCACCGGTGTCGATGGCGGCGCCGTCGACACCGACCGACCCGACCGGCGCTGCGCCTGCTCCGGTGAAGGTCTCTTCGATCACCTGGCTACGGAGGGCGGTCGCCGACTCGGGGGAATAGGTCTCGCTCTCGGTCGAGCGCTCGTCGAAGTCGAGCTCGGCGCGGACGACGACCGATGCGCGCCCAGCCCCGAGGACCGATGCCAGCATCTCGTTGATGTCGGTGGAGAGTGCAGTCTCGAAGTCCGACGTCAGCCTGAGCTGGCGATTGCCGAGCGCAGTGGCGCCGTCCTCTCCGGCGGCATGGAGAACGACCCCATCGGTCGAGGCGACTGTGACCTGGCTGGGTTCGAGGCCTTCGACCGAGGATGCGACAAGCATCACGATCGCTTCGATGTCCGAGTCGGCGAGGGAACCATTCGGATCGACGAGCACCGAAGCCGTCACCGGCTCTTGGTTCTCCACGAAGAGCGCCTCTTCGGGGATGACCAGATGCACTGTCGAGCTGTCGACCGACCCCATCGCTGTGAGAGTTCGGGCGAGTTCACCCTCGAGAGCTCGTTGGTAGTCGACGCGCTGGCGAAAGTCCGACACCGAAAGCCCCTGCTCGTCGAGCAGTTCGTAACCCTGAGGGACCACCGAGGCCTGGATCCCGTCGGCGGCGAGGTCGGCTCGAACCCGGTACACCGAGTCCTGCGGCACGAGGACCCTCGATCCACCGCCTTCGAGCCGATACGGCACGCCCGCAGCCTCCAATGAGTCCACGACCTGGCTGAGCTGGGTCTCGTCGATCCCCGAATAGAGAACAGTGTACGAAGGCTGCGTCACCCAGGTGAAGAACGCCGCCGACGCGATCAGGACGACGACGGTTGCTGCCGCCATCACGGACTTCTGGGAGGCGGTCAGGTCCCGAAGGAGACGCTTCAAGGTTTCGGTGGCCGCCATGTCAGACCTGCATCCGCATTATTTCTTGGTACGCCTCGACCGCCTTGTTGCGCACCTGGACAAGCGTTTCCACGCCGAGCGTCGCCTTGGTGGTCGCGATCATCAGTTCATGGACGGGCGTGTCGCCGCCTGCGGCGACGTCTTGGGCCATCAGGTCGGCAGTGCGCTCCCCGTCGGAGACCGACTGCAGCGCGCTTCCGATCTTGTCGGCGAAGTTGGCGCCGTCCGCCGCGGGCGTGATCCGCTCCGTCGCCGGGCGGACGATGGAGGTGATTCCCGAGATGGGTCCGATTGGAGACGTCATCGCCCGAGCCTCAGCGCTGCTTCGTACGCCTCGCGGCCCGACTTCACAACCGACAGATTCGCCTGATAGCTCCGTTGTGCAGCGATCAGATCGGCCATCTGGCCGGCGAGATCAACGACTGGACGATTCACGTAGCCGTCCTCGTCCGCCAGCGGATGCGTGGGGTCGTAGGCCATGGGCGCATCACCCGGCGCTTCGCGTACGCCTGCGACGTCCACGCCGGTGCCGTCGGTGCGGGCTGCGGCGACCACGACCTTTGCCCTGAACGGTTCGTCCTCGGCCGGGTTGATGGTGTTGACGTTGGCGATGTTGTGGGCGATGGCGTCCAGCCAGGTTCGGCTGAGGCCGGCGCCCGTTCGTGCGATGTCGATGGACCCGAACACGCTCATCAGCGGCTCCCGACCGCCAGCCTGATGAGGCTGGCCTTGTAGTTGAAGGCTTCGATCATTGCGGTCTTCATGAGGTTGGTTTCCAGCATCCCGACCAGCTCGTCCTCCATCTGGACGTTGTTGCCGTTGGCACCGGGTGCCGTTCCCGTGCTGACGACCGTTGCCTCGACGCTCCGATCGGTCTGTCCTGTGCCGAGGGCCGCGGAGAGCTGACCTTCGAACTCGACCCGCTGTGCCCGGAAGTTGGGGACCTCGGCGTTGGCCACGTTGTTGGCGATGACCTCGGAGCGACGCTCGAGGCCAGACAGCGCCCATTCGATGGCCTGTGTGGTGAGGTCGGTACTCGTGATCATTGACTTGGGCTCCTCCAAAACGAGAAAACGACAGGGGCGAACGCCGTGCGCTCGTCCCTGTCGCCGTTGAATCTTCCATGTATTCGGTTGTCGAGTACGCCTGTCGACTGACCAAGCCCGCGGTTAAGGGTGAGGACGCTTTTCACGCGAAGCGTTCGACGGGGGGAGGGGATTGGCTCGCCGCCTGGGGTCCGTAGAAGGTAGAACGTCGAACGTAGAACGAGTGGCTGCGATCGCGCGCCGTGACGGATGGTGTCGTCCGGGACGTTGAACGTCCTACGTCGTACGGTCCACGCACGCTCGACGTGATCCGCCACAAGGCGGGTGGCCGGTCAGGTGTCGTAGCGGATGTATCCGGCGCCTGCGGAGCGGAGACGGCCCATGTGATCCATCTCCTGCCGGATCTCTGCCTTGCGTTGTGCCAGGGCGGCCATCGCTTCCTCGGTCTGCGTGAGCAGCGTGACGATGCGTGCTTCGGTGGCCTCGCTCGGTTGGCCGTCGAGAACGACATGACCGACGTCCGGGAGCTCGCCCGGCTCCTCCCCGTCGGCCAGCCCGGCAGCATCCTCGAGAAACAGCTCGAGGAGATCGGCGGCTTCATCCCAGGTCAAGAGAACTCCCCGCCCGCCGACAGTGACGCCCATGCGTCCCGGAGATCCTTGAAGATGGTGCGGACCGGTTCGGCGAGCGCGAATTGCTTCTCGACGTTCGAACGCACCAACTGGCGATGCGAGTACTCGTACAGGGCGGCGAGATTCGTCGCCACCGAACCGACGCTCATGTCGAGTGTCTGCAGGAGTTCGAGGATGATGTCTTGAGCTCTGGTCAACTCCCGGTGGGCGAGCTCGAACTCGGGTCTCGGGGTGTCGAGCGCCGTTTCTACCTTGTCGATGGCCGTGACGACGCCGTCGTAGAGCATCACCACCAGCTGAGCGGGCGTGGCGGTGTCCACCGAGCTCTGGCGGTATGCGTCGAGGGCAGCGTTCATGTCTCCTCCATCACTGGTTGGCGTTGAGGCTCGAGAGTCCCGCCGCGAGCTGCGACGACAGGCTCTGCATCCGGCCCATGGCTGTTTCGAGCGCCGTGAACTGTCTCCTCAACGCAGCTTCGCGCCGGACAAGGCGTTCTTCGAGCTGTGCGATTCGATCGTCGGCGAGTTTGATCTGGGCGTCCCAGCGGTCGGTCGCCCGGTCTATGAGGCCGCCGCTCTCGGTGACGCTTTCGAGGAAGGCATCGAAGGTGGCTGCGAGGCCCGACCGTATGGTCACCGACCCGAGATCCAGTGTGCCGCCGGCCGCCGAAACGTGAGCCGACGTTGCCGAGATCGACAGCAACAACCCATCCAGAGACCCGGATCCACTGAGCGACCTCCCGCTGCCGGAGGCGGCGAGCCCTCCGATGGTGCCGATCACGTTCTGTCCCGTGTGGGTCCCGGACAGGCCAAAAGGGTCGCCGGTCACCGTGAATTCGCCTGCCGTTCCGTAGCGGGTTTCACCCAGGCTGATCGAGGCGCCGGCTTCGGTGGCGATCAGCGATGTGATGCCGGCGTCGGAGAGGGCCGCGTTGATCGTGTCGACGGCCTCCGTGATGCTCGAGCCGGCCGTCACCGTGACCGAGACGGTCTTTGATCCGCTCGTGATGTCGAACGTCTGATCCAGCAGTGGGTCCACATACAGGCCGCCGGTCACCGCGGCTCGGGTTGCCGCCTGAGTCACGGAGACGGCGTGCGTGCCGTCCAGGTTGGTCGAGGCCGCCCGGCTCACGGTCACTCGACCGTCGGTTGCCGTGGTCTCCCGGGCGAAAAGCGATTGGACACCGGCGAAGTTCGAGTCGAGCGCCTCACGGAGCTTCGTCTCGTCGAGAGTGACGGCTCCGTCGCGTGTGAGGCTGATGCCGACCGACGATGATGTCCGGTAGTCGCCGGTGAGTCCGGCCACCACGCCCGAGATCGCCGAACGGAGCGAGAGCTTGAGACCTCGAGCGGTGGAATCCGTCGACAGCACACCCGCGGACGCTCCACTCTCGGATGCGGTCTTGGTTCTGGTCTTGATGGTCGACAACGCCGAGTTGAGTTCGTCGACCATGTCTTTGATCGCTGTGACGGCTGCGTCCAGATCGGAGTTGATCGCGACGTTGACCGTGGACGTGGTCACGTCCTTGAGTGTGAGCGTTACCCCATCGACGAGATCGTCGATGACGTTGGAGCTCCGCTCGACGGTCACCGCGCCCGGCCCGGACCCCAGTGTGATCTGCGCATCCTGTCCTTCTTGCGTGGCTGCGAACGAACCCATCGTGGACAGCCCATTCGTAACGCCGAACTGCGATGCATCGCCCGTTTCGTCGGACGTGAGCGCCAGCTTCACGCGGCCGGTATCGACCTTCACGACCGCTGCAGAAACGCCGGCGTCCAGGGCATTGATTTGCGAGACGAGACCCGACAGGGTGGTGCTGGCATCGGTGGTCACGTCGTGCTGTGTGCCGCCGATCGTGATCGAGAACGTACCGGCACCGACCAGGTCGGCGCCTGAACTGAGGTCGCTCGAACCGCCGGGATCGTCGGAACCAGACATCATCTGATGGCCTGACGCCAGACGTGCGACCTGGAAACTGAGCTTTGAGGCGGCGGGGGATCCCGTCACGGTGATGCCGACGGCGCTCTCATTGGACGAGGTCGCACTGACGAACTTACCCCAGTCGTCGGTGGAGTCGAGAGCCTTGACCTTGTCTCTCAACGACGACAGGCGGGTCGAAATCTGGGACCAGGCGTCGTTTCGCTGCTGGAAGGTCGACTTCCGCGCTTGCACCTGGGTGAGCGGAATGCGCTCGATCTGCATCAGTTGAGAAACGATCGAGTTGGTGTCGAGCCCGGATGCAATGCCGCCGATGTTGAAGAGTGGGGTCGCCATCGTCTACTTTCGAGATTCGTGTTCTCCTGTGGTGGTGGCCTCCACGTGGAGGCCACCACCGGTGTACCAGTCGGCCTCTACCGCAGGAGGGAAAGGACGTTCTGGGGGGTCTGGTTGGCTTGTGCGAGCATCGAGGTGCCGGCCTGGCTGAGGATCTGGTGACGTGTGTAGTTCGCCATTTCCATTGCCATGTCGGTGTCACGGATCCGGGACTCGGATGCGGTGAGGTTTTCGACTGCGACGCTCAGGTTGTTGATGGTGTGCTCCAAGCGGTTTTGCTTGGCACCCAGCTCCGACCGGGTGGTCGAAACGTTGCCGATGGCCGCGTCGATCGACGTGATCGCATCGCTGGCCGAGGCTTCGAGGTCGAGACCCGACAGGTCCGTACCGAAGACGTCCGCCGAGGCGAGGCCCAGGTCTGTGGCAATCTCCAGCGTGTCGCCTGCGTTGGCTCCGATCTGGAACGTCAGGCTGGCCGCGCTGTAGTCGCCGAACACCGTGTTCCCGGCGAACTTGGTGCGGGTGCCGATCGAATCGAGCTCTGCGAGGAGTTCGGTGACTTCGGCTTGCTGGGCTGCGCCGTCGGTGGTGGCGGTGTTGGCGGCGTCGACGGCGAGCTCGCGCATGCGCTGCAGGATGGAGTGGACCTCGTTGAGGGCTCCTTCTGCGGTCTGCACGAATGACACTCCGTCTTGGGCGTTTTTGATGGCGCCTTTGGTGCCGCTGATCTCGGCTCGGAGTGATTCGGACTTGACGAGTCCGGCTGCGTCGTCGGCTGCACGGTTGATCCGGAATCCGGAGGAGAGCTTTTCGAGGCTCTTTCCGAGTTGGACGTTGGTGGCCGAGAGGTTGCGGTAGCTGTTGAGCGCCGCAATGTTGCTGTTGATCCGCAGAGACATGTGTGAAACCTCCTTGTTTCCTGCGGTGTGATGCGACGTCCTTGTCGCCTTTGTCTCTGCGCCTGTCGGCTGGGAGGGTGCGGGGTTAAGCGTCTGTTGGCGGGGAGCGGATCGAGGTCCGGGCCGCCGGGCGTGCGGGTGGTGTCGACGTCTGCCGCCCAGTTGTCGGGTCCGACGTCCGAAGTCCGACCTTCGCCGAGCCCTGCAGGCACGTGGCCGCGCTCGGACCTCGGACCCGATGGTCATGGCCACGGGCGTCGTGACCGCAGGTGGTGACCCGGACTCCGGACCTTCTCAGGCTGGTTGCCTTGTCAGCCGTCGGCTGTGGGCTGTCGGCCTCGTATGCGGGTAGGCCGGCGTGCCTTCGACCGCCGGTTTCCTGGACTCCGAACGCGAGAGAGCCCCCATCCTGAGGATGGGGGCTCTTCGCGCTATGCCAGGTGGTCTTATCGCAGGAGCGAGAGGACGTTCTGGGGGGTCTGGTTGGCTTGTGCGAGCATCGAGGTGCCGGCCTGGCTGAGGATCTGGTGACGTGTGAAGTTCGCCATTTCCATTGCCATGTCGGTGTCACGGATCCGGGACTCGGATGCGGTGAGGTTCTCGACTGCGACGCTCAGGTTGTTGACGGTGTGCTCCAAGCGGTTCTGCTTGGCACCCAGCTCCGAGCGCAGCGTGGATACGTTGCCGATGGCCGTGTCGAGCGCGGCGATGGCTGCCGACGCATCAACCGACAGGTCGATGTCGGCGGTCGTCGCGTTGGCATCGACGCCGAACGCACTGGCGCTGAGCGTCAGGTCGGTTCCGATCGACAGGGTGTCGCCTGCGTTGGCTCCGATCTGGAAGTCCAGCGACGTCGTCGAATAGTCCTGGAACACGGTGTTTCCGGCGAACTTGGTGCGGGTGCCGATCGAATCGAGCTCGGCGGCGAGCTGCTTGATCTCTTCCTGCTGGGCTGCGCCGTCGGTGGTGGCGGTGTTGGCGGCGTCGACGGCGAGCTCGCGCATGCGCTGCAGGATGGAGTGGACCTCGTTGAGGGCTCCTTCTGCGGTCTGCACGAATGACACTCCGTCTTGGGCGTTTTTGATGGCGCCTTTGGTGCCGCTGATCTCGGCTCGGAGTGATTCGGACTTGACGAGTCCGGCTGCGTCGTCGGCTGCACGGTTGATCCGGAATCCGGAGGAGAGCTTTTCGAGGCTCTTTCCGAGTTGGACGTTGGTGGCCGAGAGGTTGCGGTAGCTGTTGAGCGCCGCAATGTTGCTGTTGATCCGCAGAGACATGTGTGAAACCTCCTTGTTTCCTGCGGTGTGATGCGACGTCCTTGTCGCCTTTGTCTCTGCGCCTGTCGGCTGGGAGGGTGCGGGGTTAAGCGTCTGTTGGCGGGGAGCGGATCGAGGTCCGGGCCGCCGGGCGTGCGGGTGGTGTCGACGTCTGCCGCCCAGTTGTCGGGTCCGACGTCCGAAGTCCGACCTTCGCCGAGCCCTGCAGGCACGTGGCCGCGCTCGGACCTCGGACCCGATGGTCATGGCCACGGGCGTCGTGACCGCAGGTGGTGACCCGGACTCCGGACCTTCTCAGGCTGGTTGCCTTGTCAGCCGTCGGCTGTGGGCTGTCGGCCTCGTATGCGGGTAGGCCGGCGTGCCTTCGACCGCCGGTTTCCTGGACTCCGAACGCGAGAGAGCCCCCATCCTGAGGATGGGGGCTCTTCGCGCTATGCCAGGTGGTCTTACCGCAGGAGCGAGAGGACGTTCTGGGGGGTCTGGTTGGCTTGGGCGAGCATCGAGGTGCCGGCCTGGCTGAGGATCTGGTGACGTGTGAAGTTCGCCATTTCCATTGCCATGTCGGTGTCACGGATCCGGGACTCGGATGCGGTGAGGTTCTCGACTGCGACGCTCAGGTTGTTGACGGTGTGCTCCAAGCGGTTCTGCTTGGCACCCAGCTCCGACCGAACATCCGAGACGGCTGCGATGGCCGCATCGAATGCGCGGATCGCCTGGTCGGCGCCCGAAGTGACGCTGAGCGCGCCCAGGTTCAGTGCGACCGCCGCGGTTCCGCTCGAACCGTCGTGGTCGTAGGTGACTCCGAAGACACCGCTTGCACCAGTTGTGTCGATGCGGAGATCGTTGCTGATCGACAGGGTGTCGCCTGCGTTGGCTCCGATCTGGAAGTCCAGCGACGTGGCCGCGTGGTTTGCGAACACGGCGTTTCCGGCGAACTTGGTGCGCGAGCCGATCGAGGTCAGCTCTGCGATGAGTTCGGTGATCTCTTCCTGCTGGGCTGCGCCGTCGGTGGTGGCGGTGTTGGCGGCGTCGACGGCGAGCTCGCGCATGCGCTGCAGGATGGAGTGGACCTCGTTGAGGGCTCCTTCTGCGGTCTGCACGAATGACACTCCGTCTTGGGCGTTTTTGATGGCGCCTTTGGTGCCGCTGATCTCGGCTCGGAGTGATTCGGACTTGACGAGTCCGGCCGCGTCGTCGGCTGCACGGTTGATCCTGAATCCGGAGGAGAGCTTTTCGAGGCTCTTTCCGAGTTGGACGTTGGTGGCCGAGAGGTTGCGGTAGCTGTTGAGCGCCGCAATGTTGCTGTTGATCCGCAGAGACATGTGTGAAACCTCCTTGTTTCCTGCGGTGTGATGCGACGTCCTTGTCGCCTTTGTCTCTGCGCCTGTCGGCTGGGAACGTGCAGGGATAAGCGGGTCCAAGTCCGAAGTCCGAGGTCCGAGTCCGGGTGTCTCTCATCGGTGGGCGGTCGACCTCGGACCCCGGACCCGATGCAGAGGCGGCGGGCAGGCTGTTGGGACCGCAGGCAGGTGACCCGGACCTGTCCGCTCTTCCTGGTTCCTCGCTGCTCGCTGCCGTTCGGTCGGTCGGCCGTCGGCCGTGGGCTGTCGGCCGCGCACGCGGGTCGGCGGTCCTGCTCACGGTCCGCGGTTTGCGCGGGTGCTCTCGCCTGCCCGCTGTCCATGTGATGGCACTGCCCCGCCTAAAGGGTCCGGACACGTCGCCGACAAGAGCATCATGCATGTCATCATCGTGGCGCACGGCCCTGTTCGGGTCACGCGTTCGTCCGTTGCGCGAATCCGGCAGTCCGGTTGTGCCCGCGCCATCGACGTCGTACCGGCGTTCGACGGTGCTTTGGGCAAGAACCCTGCGATCGCGGGTGCGTCGGTGTCCGAGGACGTGGGTTCCCGGGCTGTTCGATCGGTGGCCAGATCACTGGGCAGCGATGCGCCCGTCCTTGTCATCCATGACGACGCTGCGGTCACAAGCCGTGGGATCCGGAGCCTCGAGTCGGCTCTCCGTGGAACCGCCGATGTAGCAGTCCCGTTCTCGAATGAGCGGGACACGGATCAATTCATCGGGCCTTTGCCCGCTGCATCCGACGCCGGCAATTCGTTGAACGGCTATTGCGGTTCGCTGGAGGACGGGCGTCGGATCTCCTCGGCGCGTTTCTCGGTATTTGCGACATCGGCCGGACTGCTGGCGGAGTTGGGCGGGTCGCTCGTCATTCCCGGAGCGACACTGATCCGAGACACCATCCGCATCGAAGTCACCCGCGCTGTGGCCGCTCACGATCTCTCGTGCAATCGGCGGCTGGCCGATCCGGGCGAGCACACCATCTTGGTGGCGTCGATGATCGTGAAGGACGAGGAGGACATGATCGAAGGCGCCCTCGAGTCGCTCGTCGGCGTCGTCGACCGCGTCGAGATCTGTGACACGGGCTCATCGGATCGGACGATCGAGATCGCACGCTCGATGGGGGCCAGCGTACGTTCCATCGAGTGGCGCGACGACTTCGGCTGGGCTCGCAATCAGGCGCTCGAGACCTGCAGAGATGCCGACTTCGTTCTGCAACTCGACGCCGACGAACGGTTTCGATGCGAAGAGCCCGACGTCTTTCGTCGTTGGCTGCACACCTGGAGAGACGAGATCGACGGTGTGAGGCTCACCCTGGTCAACGACAGAGGACCAGATGTCACGGCGTCGAGGCATTCGGCGATGAGGATCGCGGCTGCTCCCACCGCCACTTTCCGGGGAGCCCTTCACGAGACTTTCCACTTCGAGAACTCGGATGCGGCCATCATGAACCACGTAGGCGTGGGAATCCATCACCTCGGATATACCCCGGAGGTTGTCAACCGGCGCAACAAGGCTTCGCGAAACATCGAGATCTCCCGCGTTGCCTTCGAAACCGGTCCGAGCTTCAAGACCAAGATCGACTACGCCAGAAGCCTGCTGATGGCCGACGAACGTGACATGCAGGCAAAGCGGCTCTTTCACGAGGTGTACTCCGAGATCCCGGTGAACGCCCCCCGGATCGTGGCGTCCTATGTCGCCGCGATGCTCTCCCGCTACGCCGTCGACGACGGTGATTTCGAACAGGCGTTGATCCTGGCCGACGAGGCGCTCGCTATCACTGTGAACGAGGACGTGGCGCTTGCTACGGTCGGCCAGATTCTCGTGTCGCAGCAGCGATTCGAAGAGCTCGTGCGGCGTCACCGAGAACTGAGCACCAGGCCGCCCGGCGCTCCGATGTTCGTGGCAGAGTCGAACGTTGCGCGCTATCGAGCACTCGTTGCGCTGGCGTTGATCGAGACCGGCGCTCCCGAAGAGAGCCTTGCGCTGCTCGAGCAAGCCATGTCGCAGGATGCTGATTCGGCTGTAGAGATCGCCGTGCGGATCGTGACGACGTGGCTCCAGGCGGGCGGGGACCCGGCATCGATCGTTCCCGCTCTTGCGCTGGATCCGCATGGCGTCATCGTCGGTGCGATTGCGGCGGCTGTCGTCCCGGGTCTCACCGCTCAGTTGTGTGCTGCGGCAGTCGCTGCGGGATCGAGAGAGCGCGAGCTGATCAAGGTGGGTCTCACTGCGGCCATTCTCAAGCAGATGCAGGACGTCGTCGACGTCTTGACGCCGCACGTGGCGCAGTTGGAGTCGATCGATGCGGCAGGCGTCGCTGGCATCGCGGAGCGCCGTGGCCATCCATCGATCGCCGATGATGTGCGGACGGGGATGCTCGCCGCCGTGTCACTCTGACAGCCGCCACCGGGACACCCGTAACCGGGCGGTGAGCTTCGGTTTCGGCAACCCTATTCCATCGAGTCCAGCGAGCGAACGTGCGGTGTGCCGCGGCTCGATCACGGAACTCGGGTCTTGGAGGGCCTCCTGGCCGCTCATGCTCGCCTGAGCCGGTGGGTGCAGGGTCAGCTCGCCAGCAGGAGTACGGACTCCGGGTCCGTTGCCGAGGCTCCCCGCCTGGAGAGATCGTCGACGAAGCGTTCCTTGGTCATGGTGTTCCAATCGGACCGCTGGCGTCGGATCTCCGGTGTGCCCAGTCCGGGCACCTGCTCGTCGACACCGACGTGGCGCGCCACGGACTCCACGACGTCCTGCGGATCGTTCGTGACGTCGGTGTATTCGAGTCTGAGTGGTTCGACGCCCGCCGTGACGAAGAACCGGTTCCAAGACGCTTCTTCCCAGACGAGTGCGCGGTAGTGACCGAGCAGCTGATCGAAGTCGTAGTCGGGGACGGTGCCTCGCGCTTCCATGTAGGAGCTCCACTGGCCGGTCGCGAATGCCTTGAAGAGCGACACCGACTGCGATGCGAAATCACCGCGACGGAGATAGACGAGGTTGGCGTCGGGGAAGATCAGGTTCATCGTGGCGATGTGGTGTTCGATCGTGAGCTGGCCGTCCTTCGGCTGCGCCCCGATGCGCTTGGCGAGCAAGCCGAGCTGGCGCCAGTGGATCTTGTTGGCGAGAACACCGTTGCTGCCCACTCGGTGGCGGCGGATCGCATCGACGTATTCGGCGAGATTCGATGCTCCCCATCGCCTGGCGAGATACGTGCCCGCCACATTGAGCTCGAGGTATTCGGTCGGTGTTCCCAATACGCCGGTCGAGGTCAGACGATCGCAGAGCAGGTTGCTTCCGCTTCGTGGACTCGTGCAGATGACGTACGTCAGGTCGATCGGTACGGGGGTCGGCGTGTCGTGCTCCGGACCGAGGAGCTGCGATGGTGGGCGGCCCGCGTCTGTATTCATGTAGCACCCGGTCGGCCGAGAGCCCCTGCCGTTAAGCGTCGACTCGGACGTCGGACGGTCGGGCTGGTGCTTGGAAGTCCGAGGTCCGAAGTCCGAAGTCGGGTGACTCTCATCGGTGGGCGGTCGCCCTCGGACCCCGGACCCGATGTAGAGGCGGCGGGCAGGCTGTTGGGACCGCAGGCGGGTGACCCGGACTCCGGACCTGTCCGGCTCATGGCTCGAAACGCGTCGAAGCCCCCTCCGGTGAGGGGGCTTCGGCTTGGTTCGGTTCCCTAGGCGGCCTTATCGCAGGAGCGAGAGGACGTTCTGGGGGGTCTGGTTGGCCTGGGCGAGCATCGAGGTGCCGGCCTGGCTGAGGATCTGGTGACGTGTGAAGTTCGCCATTTCCATTGCCATGTCGGTGTCACGGATCCGGGACTCGGATGCGGTGAGGTTCTCGACTGCGACGGCCAGGTTGTTGACGGTGTGCTCCAAGCGGTTCTGCTTGGCACCCAGCTCCGACCGAACGTCGGACACTGCGGCGATCGCATTGTCGAGCACCGTGATGGCGGCCGACGCACCGGTCTGCAGGTTCACGCCCGCGATGTTGACCGCATCGGCGGTGCCGTCGGCATCCACGTCGTAGTTGAACACGCCGTTTGCACCGCTCGTCGTGATGCGAAGATCGCGGGTCATGTCGAGCGTGTCGCCTGCGTTCGCTCCGATCTGGAACGTGCGGGTCGTGTTCGAGAACACGTCCTGGCCGGCGAACTTGGTGCGGGTGCCGATCGAGCCCAGCTCTGCGAGGAGTTCGGTGACTTCGGCTTGCTGGGCTGCGCCGTCGGTGGTGGCGGTGTTGGCGGCGTCGACGGCGAGCTCGCGCATGCGCTGCAGGATGGAGTGGACCTCGTTGAGGGCTCCTTCTGCGGTCTGCACGAATGACACTCCGTCTTGGGCGTTTTTGATGGCGCCTTTGGTGCCGCTGATCTCGGCTCGGAGTGATTCGGACTTGACGAGTCCGGCTGCGTCGTCGGCTGCACGGTTGATCCGGAATCCGGAGGAGAGCTTTTCGAGGCTCTTTCCGAGTTGGACGTTGGTGGCCGAGAGGTTGCGGTAGCTGTTGAGCGCCGCAATGTTGCTGTTGATCCGCAGAGACATGTGTGAAACCTCCTTGTTTCCTGCGGTGTGATGCGACGTCCTTGTCGCCTCTTGTCACTTGCGCCTGTCGGCTGGGAACGTGCAGGGATAAGCGGGTCCAAGTCCGAAGTCCGAGGTCCGAGTCCGGGTGTCTCTCATCGGTGGGCGGTCGACCTCGGACCCCGGACCCGATGCAGAGGCGGCGGGCAGGCTGTTGGGACCGCAGGCAGGTGACCCGGACCCCGGACCCGGGCAGGAGAGCGGCGCTGCTCGGCTTGGGGCTCGTTGCGTGTTGCTCCCAGCGCGGAGAAGCCCCACCATTGGCGGGGCTTCTCCGACCTTCAGCCGAGAGGTCTATCGCTGCAGGAGCGAGAGGACGTTCTGCGGGGTCTGGTTGGCCTGGGCGAGCATCGAGGTGCCGGCCTGGGTCAGGATCTGGTGACGTGTGAAGTTCGCCATTTCCATTGCCATGTCGGTGTCACGGATCCGGGACTCGGATGCGGTGAGGTTCTCGACTGCGACGCTCAGGTTGTTGATGGTGTGCTCCATACGGTTCTGCTTGGCACCGAGCTCCGAGCGCACCGTGGACACAGCACCGATTGCAGCATCGATCGTTCCGATCGCCGCACTGGCCGCGGTCGAGACATCCACTCCCGACAGGTCCGAGCCGAAGAGGTCGTTCGACGCCAAGGCGAGGTCTGTCGTGAAGGTCAGCGTGTCTCCGGCTTGGGCACCGATCTGGAACACCAGGGCGCTTCCGGTAGCGGAGTAGTCCTGGAACACCGAATTGCCCGCGAACTTCGTGCGTGTCCCAATGGATTCGAGCTCTGCGACGAGTTCGCTGATCTCTTCCTGCTGGGCAACGCCGTCGGTGGTGGCGGTGTTGGCGGCGTCGACGGCGAGCTCGCGCATGCGCTGCAGGATGGAGTGGACCTCGTTGAGGGCTCCTTCTGCGGTCTGTACGAAGCTGATGCCGTCTTGAGCGTTCTTGATCGCAGCTTTGTTGCCGTTGATCTCGGCGCGCAGCGCCTCCGACTTGACGAGTCCGGCGGCGTCATCGGCCGCACGGTTGATCCGGAATCCGGACGAGAGCTTTTCGAGGCTCTTGCCCAATTGGACGTTCGTGGCGGAGAGATTGCGGTACGAGTTGAGTGCTGCAACGTTGTTGTTGATTCGCAGAGACATTGTCCTGAACCTCCTTGTGGTCTGCGCATCTGGTTCGGCGACGTCCGTGTCACCCGGTACGGGGGTGCCTGTCGGCTCGGACCGGTCGTGGGAAAGCTGTTTTTTCCGGGTCCGTTCCCTTTGCCGCCCCGGCGTCTCTGTGGAGAGCATCGGTTGTCTCCGCCGCGGTCTAAAGCCGGAGGTTCGAATGCCGACCGGCAGGGGCATGATCGGATGTTCTCTTGGAGCTCAGGCATGAGCAACGCGACCCGGATTGCCGTGTGGGTGTTGTGTGGTGTCGTCATCGGTGTCGTCGGCGTTCTCGCCGGCGTGCCCGTCTCGGTCATCGCCGGGTTGGTGTTGGGCGCCGTCGGAGCCGTCATGACTCAGCGAATTCAGCTGGCGTGGTTCGCAGCGAACATCACGCGCTCGGAAGGCTCCGACTGGATCGACCGGGTTCCGATCTCGCTGGGGGCCCTCCGCCGGCCACTCCGCGCCATCGAACGTCGCATGTCGATGGGTGTTGAGGCGCTTCAGGACGCCGCCGCTCGTGAACAGCTCCGAGAGGTGACCCTCGACGCCCTCGAGATGGAGCGCGAGGTGCTCGATCGTGCGCTCGGTGACTCCCGAGCCGACATGGCCGAGGTGCTTGCAGCCCTCGACCGCGCACTCGGGAGCTCGGCGCCTCAAGCGATCCTGCGGCGTGAACTCGTCGAACTGCGCGAACTGGTTCGTCTCAATGTCTACGCCGAGCTTCCGAACGACGTGGTTCCACTGGGCGACGTCATCGCCGAAGTCGTCGAAGGTGGCGTCCCGCGCGGGCGTGTCGTCGTTTCGGGTGTCCTGCCCTCGATCACTGGGCCGACCCCGCTCGTCGAAGCACTTGTGAGGGCGCTGCTGGGCCACGCGCTCGGTGCCGGCGAGCATGTGGTCACCATCAGAGGCTCTATCGATGGCGCCATGGTCGTGATCGAGCTGGAAGGGGCTACGCGACCGGAGCCCACCATTCACATCGCAAAGGCCCGGCGAGCCGCGTCGATCCTCGGTGGTGACCTCGCCGAGAAGAAGGATCGGACGATCGTGATCGTCCCCGCCCGATTCGTCCCCAATCTCCGGGCTCTGGCTCCGCAAGCAACGTCGTGGGACATTCCGGAGGCGATGTGAGCCTGATCTGCCCCCGGGGCTGATCACGTCCACGTCGGAGCCGGCCCATGCGGGCGGCTTCGAGACCACCAGCGTCCAATGTCGATACGGTTCCACGCCGTTCATCAAGGGTGCGGACGTTGGAAGCGAGTCGCCGGCCGGGGTCCGGCGATCCGGACTCGATAGGAACGCAGTGACGGGCGAACGCGCCTCTTCGAGGATCGAGCGGCGATGAAGACCCCGCAGGGGACGGCGTCGAGATCGGGTGAAGCACCCTGTTGGACGTCGTCGTTGGCGTCTGAGGCCCACATTTAGCTTTCCCACGGGCGTGTTGGGCCGACCGGAAGAGCGATGGCCGAGAACGCAACGATCGAAGACGCGCCGACCGAAGAGGCACCGGTCGAGCCAGAATCACCGCCTGAGCCGCCGGCACCGTCGGTGATGCCCTCTGGCGGCACGGTGCTTGCGCTGTGGCTTCCGAGCCCCGCCCGGCGGCGACTCATCGACGCCGACCTCGATATCGTCGAAGACATCACGGATCGGCCCTCGCTGATCCTCGCATCCACCAGGGGGCCGGCCGCCCGACGTCCCTCGCTGCGCACCATGGCCGAGACCGCTCCCGTGGTCGTCGTCTGTCATCCGGGTGGCGAACGTGTCGCTGCCGAGATGATCTCGCATGGGGCCGTGATGATCGTGGCGGAAGGAAGCGAGGTGTCGGCTATCCGCCTGCTCGACGGAACGGAGGCAGATCATCTCCTCGACGCGTACATCAGCGATCTGGAGCCCAACTGGACGGATGGCTCATCGAGCGTCGATGCGATCACCGGCCTGGCGTCGATCTCCGGGTTTGAGCTTCGACTTACAGAGCTCGGGAACGACGGCGTCGTTCCTCGGCTTGGTCTTGTCGATATTGGTTTCGAATCCTTCGGAAGGACTCTGGGTGCTGGGGGTGAGGCCGTGCTGAAGCGTCGCTTGGGCGTTTGTATCGAGAGCGCGGTTCGGGCCGCAGGCGGCGACATGTTCGACCTCGGCAACACCTTTGCGATCCTGGCACCCGGGCTCTCGGTGGAGGCCGCCGAAGCTCTCGGCGATGCCATCGTCCATATCGGGGCGACGTTTGTGCCCAATGGTGACCCCCTGGCGTTGGCGGTGGGCTGGGCTGGGCCCGAATCTGCTGCCGATTCCGATTCGTTGCGATTGCTCGCTGAACGAGCGCTCCAGGTGGCGACCACCAGAGAACGACGTGTGGTCGATGCCGAAGAGCTGAGCGAGCACGCAGCGGCCTCCGTCGAGCTGTCCGCAAACATCGAAATCGCCGATCTCGTCGATGAGTTCGATCCCCGGGGTGACCACAGCAGGCGGGTGTCGGCGTATGCATCCGAGCTGGCGCGCGAGCTTCAGCTCGAGCCGGCAGAGGTGGGCGCGATCGGTCTGGCGGGGAGACTCCACGACATCGGCAAGGCGCATTGGGGTCCCGGAGCCTTTGACCCAACCGCCGCCGGTCATGAGGAAGCTCGGGCTCAACATTCAGAGCGTGGCGCACAGATGATCCGTCCCACCGCCGGTCCGGTGGTCGGTGCGATCGTGCGCGGTCATCACGAGCGCTGGGACGGCGCCGGTTCCCCCGACGGTTTGTCAGGTGCAGGAATCCCGATCGGAGCGCGGGTGCTGGCGGTGGCCCACATGTACGACGAGCTCGCCGTGGCGGGGATCGGCGCGAGCGCCATCGAGCAGCGGCTTCGGGAGGAGGCAGGGGCGTCGCTCGACCCCGACCTGGTCGAGGCCGCGATCGCCGTGTTCGTCAGCGGCTAGAGGGCAACAGCACATGTCGTCGGCGAAGACGGCCTTTCGGTCGACGTGTCATTTCAGGCGGCTGAGGACGTCGAGGCTCGCGTCGCGGTTCGACAGCGGTCAGCCGGCCAGGATTTCGTCGAGGCGCTCGTAGCCCTCGCGCACTCCTGTTTCCATCCCGCTCGCAACGAAGGCATCACGGTCCACAAAGGAGTCGACCAGAGAGGTGGCGGTGAGCCTCGTCCGCCCATCGCCGAGATCTTCGAAGCGAACCTTTTCGAGCGCAACACCGTCGGGTTCACCGTCGTACGTGAAAGTCTGGACGATCAGCTGGTCGGGGCGGACTTCGTGAAACGACCCGTGAAAGCCGGCCTGGAACTCGGCGTTGCCTATGGAGTAGCGGTACGCCCCGCCCGTCGTGCAATCGAAGTGGTCGACGATCATCTCATATCCCCTCGGCCCGTTCCACCGGCTGAAGATGTCGGCGTCGGTGTGGGCCTGGAAGACCAGGTGCACGGGTGCGGCGAACTCGCGGGTGATCGTCACCATCGGCACGTCCTCGTGGACGGTGATCTCTGTCTCGTGCGTGTGAACGGTCATGTCGGTTCTCCTCGTTCATGGTCTGCGGGTGCGTGCTCGTCGAGATCTCGGAGGACGTCGTCGAGCCGCCGGTACCGCTCCTCCGCTCTGATGGAATATCGCTCGATCCACTTCGCCATGAGGTCGAACACCTCGGCTTCGAGGTGAACCGGCCTTCGCTGCGCGTCACGAGATCGGCTCACCAGTCCGGCGTCCTCGAGCACCTTGAGATGCTTGGAGACCGCCTGAACGGTCACGTCGTACGGTGCAGCGAGCTCGTTCACGGTGGCATCCCCGTCGGCGAGACGGGCCACGATGTCACGACGCGTCGGGTCTGCCAATGCAGAGAACACCCTCGAGAGAGCGTCAGCGGTCACCTTTCTCCTACCTTATTCAACCGATCGGTTGAACAGCAACATATTTGAGATCGGATCTCTTGTCAACCAGGTGGTTGAATGAAATCGGCCGAATGGCCGGGTGAGGCAACGGGAACTCGAGTGGGTGCGGGGGCTCTATCGGTCAGGCGGCCTGTGCGCGTGCGAGAGCATCGATGTCGGCGACGATCACCCGGCGGCCCTCGAGGTGGAGGATTCCAGCGACGTCCAACGGGTCGTCGGGCTGTTGCGATGCCGCGTGGATGTCGGCTTGATCAACCGACAAGACCTCGGAGACCTGGTCGACTTCGATGCCAACCATGCCACCGCCTGCGCTCACCACCAACACTCGTCCGGGTGCTCCATCGTGCGGCCGCCCCTCCAAACCGAGGCGGCTCCTGAGGTTCAGAATCGGGACGATCCGACCTCGGACCTCGTACGTGCCGGGGACCCGGGTGGGAACGGTGCTGGCGATGATGCTCTCGACCCGATGGACCGGGACGGCGTACTGCCATCGACTCAACGTGAAGACGACGAAGCTCACATCCTCGCTCATGCGATCAGTTCTGTGACTCGGAGGCCGAGCCGGCCATCGACCACGACGATTTCGCCGCGGGCCGTGGCCAATCCGTTGACCATCAGGTCGACTGGTTCCCCAACTCTCCGGCCGAGACGGATCACGCCGCCCTCGTCGAGAGCGAGAAGCTCCTGAATCGGGATCCGACTCCGTCCGAGCTCGACCGAGACGTCCAGCTTGACGTCTGCCAGGCGTCCCAGCTCGGAATGACCCTGGTCGCGCATACTCGGCCGGCCTGCCGGGGTGGGAATCGTCGGCCCATCCACGCCGGATGGGGCGTGGGCCGCCGGCTCGGTGCCGGGCGATGCCAACGCCTCCACGACGTCGGGTGTCATCGTCCAGAAGAGCCGTGCGGATGTTGGCCCGATCATGCCATCCCACTCGAGTAGCAAATCGGTGTCTGCATCGGAGAGGTTCTGGGCTTTGGTGTCGGCGATGGAGACCTCGGGTGTGCTGGTGTCGACCGCGCAGCCCTTGTGCTCAGAGAGGACCTGACCGATTCCGGCGACGAACTGGGCCATGGCCTCGACCAGCGCCGAGCGACCCAGCTCACCGAAGATGTCGGATTCCTCGTGCTCCACACCGGCGAGCATCAGTTCGACCATGTGCGCAGCCCCGTCGGAAGTGAAGGCCAGCTTTGTGTCTCCCCCGATGCCCTCCGTGAACGAGACCTCGGCCTGAACGAGCATGGCGGCGGATGGATCGAGGTCGGGGTCCGCCGACACCGTGGAGGGCGAGCCGAACGCCACCTCCACCCCCAGGAGGTTGGTGAGGTTCTTCGCACCACTGACGATGGCGCGATCGGCGATCGTAAGAAGAGCGTCGTTGTTCATGTCCAGGTCTCCAGGCGGGCGGCCACTTCTGGTCCCTGTCGGCCCAGGCGAAGACGCATGAAGTGGTTGGACTCGATGGATCCGATCACGGGTTCGTCGACGGCGTGATCCAGCATCACGACATCTCCGGGCTGGAGTCCGGCGAGGTCTGCCGCCGTGACCTGAGTGATGTTGGTGTGGACGACGAGCTCGACGGGAGCTTTCTGGATGAGATGGGCCATGAGGTCGAAGCTGTCTGGCTCGTCCTTCACACCTCCAGACCACCGGGCTTGCCGCATGGCCTCTTTGATGGGGTTGAGGACCGTGAGCGGATAGCAGAGACTTATCAACCCGCGTGTCGTGGGGCCGGCGGTCTCGATCACTGCCGAGAACGACAGAACCAGCACCATTTCCGTGGGGTTGGTGGCGTGGGCAAAGGCCGGGTTCAGCTCGGATGTCACGAACGTGGGATCCACATCGGTGACCCCGTTGAAGGTCGCTTTGAGCGCGGCGAGCGGGTGCTCGAGCGTTGCGCCCAGAAGGGTCTGTTCGAGTTGCGTGGGCTGACGGGGAGCAACAGGGCGTCCGGGCCCGCCCAGCATGCGGTCCACCAGGATCAGCCCCAACTGGGTGCTCATCTCGATGACGACTCGCCCCGGCAGCGGAGTCAGCTCGATGATCGAGAGAATGCTGGGGTTGGGCATCGACCTCACATACGAGTCGTACGAGAGTTGCTCCCATCCGACGGGTTCGACCGTCACAGGTGCCCTCAGCTCCCGGGTGAGACTGTCCGAGAGCATCCGGGTGAACGCCTTGTGGAGTTCGGTGAATTCACGGGCGAACGAGGTTGGGAACTTCGTCGGTGTCCGAAAGTCGAACGCTCTGACATCGGCCTCCTGCGAGACACCCTGCTTCTGTTTCATCGACGACAGGAGTCGATCGATCTCGCCCTGACTGAGTGTTGGTCCGGCCATCCACGAACCTGTCGGCCAAGCGTCTGTCGGGCTAAGTGGGACCGGAGAGCTTTTGGTGTCGCGTCGGCGTCGAATGCCACGTGCGAACGAAGCCTGGCACGGCGTCTGCGGCCGAGGGCAGACGGCCAACCGCCGACGGCCGACTGCTTCCTCCATGGCGTGGGTCTCGCGATGATCGCTGCTAAGAAAGCGAGGGTGTGCGGCGGACCGGTGCCTGCCGGTGGCTGTGTGCCGGCTGCCTCTGCCGCGACTCTCGCGCTCGGCACCCGGTGTGACCGAAGGCGGCGACCGGTCAGGCGATCATCTCTTGGAGGCGCGTGGCCAGAGTGGAGGTGTCGAACGGCTTCTCGATCACGCCTACGACGTTGAGATCTTCGAACTCCTCGTCGGCGATGTCGGCGCGGCCGGTGAGAAACACCACGGGCACAGAGGACGTGGCCGGGTCGGCTGCCAGCTCGGACGCAACGTCAAGGCCGCTGAGGCCGGGCATCATGTAATCGAGCAGGACGAGATCCGGCAGATCACTGGCAACTGCGCCTGCCACATCGGCGGCGTGTTCGATGGCCCTGACGTCGTGTCCGCCACGCTTCGCCAGCACGACCTCGAGCAGGTATCGGATCACAGGATCGTCGTCGCAAACAACCAGTTTCATCGTGGCGCAGTGTGTGGCGGGCGGGGGGTCATGTCAATTCTCCCTGATGAACCGCTTCAAACGCACGGTCAGCTCGGCGGGGGAGAAGGGCTTGAGTATGTAGTCGTCGGCGCCGAGCTCGAATCCCTTCACCACGTCGCGCTCGCTGCCAACTGCCGTGAGCATCACGACGGGCACCCGCGATTGGCTGCGTGTTCGGATCTGATTGAGGACTTCGAACCCGTTGAGCCCGGGCATCTGAACGTCGAGCACCACCAGGTCGAACAGGTCACCCTCGACGGCCGCGGCGGCGTCTGTGCCATTGCCGTAGTGATCGACCAGAAACCCTTCGCGCTCGAGCCGGTGTATCACGAGAGCGGCGGTGAGAGCGTCGTCTTCGGCCAGCAGGATGCGCCGATTCGGCGGCGAGGCCCATTCGGTGACCACCCGGTCACCTCCTCGCTGGTGGGCGGTGGTCGCAAGTTGGCGGGCTCGAGACATGAGAGAAGCGATCCCGGCGTCCCGTTGGTCGTGCACGACGCCGGCCGACAGGCTGACGATGGCGCCTTCGATCGAAGGATGTACTTGTGTGCGAAGGCGGAGCCTGGCCTTGTCGAGGATCTCGGCTGTCTCGGTCGGTCCCTGCTCCGTGGCGATCGCCAGTTCGGCGTCCGACCAGCGAGAGACGACCGCTCCGAGTCCGAGCATCGTCCGGAGCGTTCGTTCGACCTCTTCGATCACGACCGGGTCGGGTCGATCTGAGGGGCGCCCACCAGGTCCATGGGTTTCGGTGAGGATGGAAGCGACGGTCATCGCCGACTCGGCGTCATTGCCGTCGTCGACCGAGCGCACGAATTCAGCGCGTTCCGAGATGTGGTTCGGCTCCGATGAGAGGAAGGTGCCCACCATCATGGTGAGGGCGTCGGGATCGAACGGCTTGGTGACGAATGCCTCGGCCCCGAGGTGGACACATTCGCTTCGCAGACCTGGAGCATCGCTGGCGCTGAGCACGATCACGGGAACGGAAGCAGATGTCACATGGCCGCCGAGCTCGGCGAGGAGGTGACGCCCGTCGCCATCCGGGAGCACGAGGTCGAGGATGACCAGGTCGAACCGACGCTTGGACAAGGCGTCGCGAGCTTGTTCGAGGCTCGAAGCAGTCTCGATGACTCGATCCGGACCGTCGAGCCGTCTCTCGAGGAGATGCCCGATGAGGGCGTCGTCGTCGATGACGAGGATTCTCCGGCGGTCCGTCGACGTTGCGATGGTCGACAGCTCTGCTTTGAGCATCGCAACGGCCTCGTCGAGCTCGTCGTCGGGAGCTCGCTCGGCGGCGGATGCGAGCACGCTCACCAGCGGGAAGCCGAAGCTGCCCCCGGAGCCTTTGATGGAGTGACAAATGCGGCGAAGCTCGGAGTCGTCACCGGTGTCCCGCCAGGTGGTGGTGGCATCGGTGAGTTGGCTCACGAGGTCTCCGACTGCCTCTCTGAAGAAGTCGTCGAGTTGGTCCATTCCGCTGATGTATTCGGCCGCCCGGGAACATATGTGAAGCCATTTGTTCGGTCGGGTCCGGACCGGGGCTGCCGAAACCCAACCGACGCAGTCCCGGGTCGCCTGCACGGGCCGCGGGCGCGGTCCAAGCGTGGCAGATGGATCCGACAGGTGCCGGTCGATCTAGCCGACGTCGATGGCTGCGACGCGATCGACCAGGTAGGCACCGAGTCGTGACAGCACGGTGCGAGCCGGGACGTCGGGAAGCGTGGCGAGGGCTCGCTCGGCCCTGTCGAGACGTGTCCGGGCCGAGTCGAGGGCGGCAGCCGCCAATCCGGCGTCGCGAACGATGTCGATGATCTCCTCGACGGCGTCGTCGCCGTAAGGCCGTGGCTGATTCAAGAGCTTCCTGACCCGGTCTCCGTCCGGGCCGGCGAGCGCATCGAGGACCGGCATGGTGAACTTGCCTTCTCGGATGTCCGATCCTGCCGGCTTGCCGAGAACCTCTGATGTGGCAACGAGGTCGAGCACATCATCGGCGATCTGGAAGACCATCCCCACTTCGGATGCCCAGTCGCTTACGGCCTCGACCGCCGCCGGTGAGGCTCCACCCGCCATTGCTCCGAGCCGGGCAGACGTCCGAATCAAACTGGCGGTCTTCAGATAGATCACGCGCTCGTAGTCGGCGATGGAGTGCTCGGTGTCGAAGTCGAGCTGGAGCTCCCGCGTCTGCCCCTCCACGAGCTCGGCGTAGGTGGCGGCGAGCAAGCGAACCGACTCCTGGTCCAAATAGGTCGCCGCCGTCTCCGAAGCCCGAGCCATGAGGAAGTCGCCGGCGAGGATCGCAACCGTATTGCTCCAGTTCGCATTCACGGACTGTGCGCCCCGGCGGGTGTCGGCCTCGTCGATCACGTCATCGTGATAGAGGCTGCCTACGTGGATCAATTCGACGGAGACCCCGGCCTCGACCGGCCGGCGGTCCGAATCCGGGCCGAACTCGGAACACAACAGGGCGAGAAGCGGTCGATACCGTTTGCCACCCGCCTCCAGGAGATGCTGAGCGATGTCGGTGAGATACCGGTCATCTGACACCGTCGCCTCGAACAACCGCGACTCGACACGTTCCATTCGTTCCCAGATGTGGGGCAGGTCGACAAGGGCGAGCAACTCGGACATGTGAGAAGCGATGGTACCGCTGGGGGTCGTGGACTGGTAGTCGCCGGCGGTCGGCGGATCCGCCGGAGGATCAAGACGGCCCGCACGCACCATCGGGATCACGCAGCTCCGCGACCCCGAACCACTCGACTCGACACGGCACCGTTTCACCTTCGCGGGCGGCCGCCGATTTCGCTTCAGGCCGCACTGTGACTGGCCGAACACCCCTTTGAGTCCACTCGGGTGGCTTGGCGAGGCGGAGCGGTATACTTGGCTCCGCCAGCCGGGGAATCTTTTGTGAGGAGGCACCAGCCTTGTTCGAGCGTTTCACCGACCGGGCCCGAAGGGTCGTTGTCCTGGCTCAGGAAGAGGCCCGGCTCCTGAATCACAATTACATCGGAACCGAGCACATTTTGCTCGGACTGCTCAACGAGGGCGAAGGCATCGCGGCCAAAGCACTCGAGAGTCTCGGGATCAATCTCTCCGCAGTGCGCGAGCAGGTCGTCGAGATCATTGGTCAGGGGCAGCAGGCGCCCACTGGTCACATCCCGTTCACGCCCCGCGCCAAGAAGGTGCTCGAGCTCAGCCTGCGCGAGGCCCTACAGCTGGGTCACAACTACATCGGAACCGAGCACATCCTTCTCGGATTGATTCGTGAGGGCGAAGGGGTGGCCGCCCAGGTCCTCCAGAAGCTCGGAGCCGAGCTCCAAAAGGTCCGCCAGACGGTCATCCAGCTCCTCTCCGGCCCCCAAGGCAGCGAGGAACAACCTTCGACCGCAGGCGCGACCGCCGGATCGTCGCGGTCGGAGTCCTCGTCGAGCGGGTCGACGGTGCTCGATCAGTTCGGGCGCAACCTCACCCAGGCGGCTCGTGACCGGAAGCTCGATCCTGTGATCGGGCGGTCCCGGGAGATCGAGCGAGTGATGCAGATCTTGTCCCGGCGCACGAAGAACAATCCGGTGCTGATCGGGGAGCCCGGCGTCGGCAAGACGGCCATCGTCGAGGGTCTGGCGCAGAAGATCATCGCCGCCGAAGTGCCCGAGACGCTGTCCAACAAGAAGCTGTACACGCTCGACCTGGGCGCGTTGGTCGCCGGTTCGCGCTACCGCGGTGACTTCGAGGAGCGACTCAAGAAAGTCTTGAAGGAGATCAAGACCCGGGGCGACATCATCATCTTCATCGACGAGATCCACACGCTCGTTGGTGCCGGTGCAGCCGAGGGTGCCATCGACGCCGCCTCGATCTTGAAGCCGATGCTCGCCCGCGGGGAGCTCCAGACGATCGGCGCCACCACACTCGAGGAGTACCGCAAGTACCTCGAGAAGGATTCGGCGCTCGAACGCCGCTTCCAGCCGGTACAGGTCGAAGAGCCGTCGGTTTCCGACACGGTTCAGATCCTGTTCGGCTTGAAGGACCGCTATGAAGCCCATCACTCGGTGCGTTTCACCGAGCAGGCCATCGTCAGCGCGGCCAATCTCGCCGACCGGTATCTGTCCGACCGGTTCCTCCCCGACAAGGCCATCGACTTGATCGACGAGGCCGGCTCCCGTATGCGGATCAGCCGGAGTGGTTCGAATCCGGAGTTCGAGGAGATCGACCAGCGACTGTCGGACGTTCGCCAGCAGAAGCAAGACTCCGTTCAGGCGCAGCAGTACGAGCGAGCCGCTCAACTGCGTGATCAGGAGAAGGCTTTGCTGTCGGATCGCGGTGTCGTCGAGAAGCGCCTGACCGAAGAAGGCGCGGACATGGGCTGGGTGATCGACGAAGAGGAGATCGCTGAAGTGCTGGCCCAGTGGACCGGCATCCCGGTGCATCGCCTCACGGAAGAAGAGACGGCCCGTCTGGTCAAGATGGAGGACGAACTCCACGAGCGGATCATCGGCCAGCACGATGCGATCGTCGCCGTCTCGCGGGCGATCCGCCGGACCCGTGCCGGGCTCAAGGACCCCAAGCGTCCTTCCGGTTCGTTCATCTTCCTGGGCCCATCAGGTGTCGGAAAGACGGAGACCGCCAAGTCGCTGGCCGAGTTCTTGTTTGGTGACGAGGACGCGTTGATCCAGCTCGACATGTCCGAGTACATGGAGAAGCACACGGTGAGCCGGCTCATCGGTTCGCCCCCTGGCTACGTCGGATACGACGAGGGTGGACAACTCACCGAAGCCGTGCGGCGCAAGCCGTTCTCGGTGGTGCTGTTCGACGAGATCGAGAAGGCGCACCCCGACGTGTTCAACACGCTCCTGCAGATCCTCGAGGATGGTCGTCTCACCGATGCACAAGGTCGGACGGTGGACTTCAAGAACACCGTGATCATCATGACCTCCAACCTCGGTACCCGTGACATCCGCAAGAAGTCGATCGGGTTCAGTGCCGACGATGACCAGGACACCTACGACAAGATGGTCGCGAAGGTCCATGAGGAGCTGAAACGCCACTTCCGGCCAGAGTTCCTCAACCGGATCGACGAGATCATCGTGTTCCACGAACTGTCGCTCGACGAGGTGAAAGCCATCGTCGATCTGATGCTCGTGCGAGTGCGTGCTCAGCTGGCGACCCAGGGTCTCGACCTGGTGCTGACCGACGATGCCAAGGGCTTCCTCGGAACCAAGGGTTACGACCCCGAACTCGGAGCACGCCCGTTGCGTCGTTCGATTCAGCGGATGCTGGAAGATCCGCTGTCGGAGCGCTTCCTGCTCGGCGAGTTCAAGGCCGGAGTCACCATTCTGGTCGGACTCGACGAGGAGAACGACGAGCTCACCTTCGAGTCGATCGAAGCGCCAGAGGTGCCACCGGTCGAGATGGCGGAGAACGACTGAGAGAAGAGCGGCCCGGAAGGGCCGCTCTTCCGCGTTCTGGGTGCGTGACCCCGATCACGCGCGACCGGGCCACGCAGCCAACAGCCAACAGCCGCCGTGGCGTCGATCGGCATCGACCGTACGCTTTCGCCGTCTGCCGTCTGCCGTCTGCCGTCTGCCGTCTGCCGTCTGCCGCTGCTAGGGGAGCTCTGTCAGGTTGTGGACTCGCAGTTGTCCGTGGGCGACGAGCTTGCCTTCGTCGTTGCTGATCTCGACCGTCCACACCTGTTGGGTGCGGCCCCGATGGAGGGGGTTGGCGATGCCCGTGAGCCGGCCCAGCTTGTGGGGGCGGAGGAAGTCGGTGCTGTTCGACACCCCGACCACACCCGCCATGCCCTGCTCCATCGCCCACAGGGCGCCCCCCCAGGATGCCAGGGTCTCGACGATCGAGCAGTAGACCCCACCGTGAACGACGCCATACGGCTGGTGGTGTCGGGTCGACGCTTCGAGTGTCGCAATCACCCGCTCGGGACCTGCCTCCACCATGTCGAGGCCGAGCAGTCCTGGGAAGGTGTCTTCGGGAATGGGCGATGCTGGCATGCCAGGACGGTACATGCTCGAGGGCCGATCACCCGGAGGCCGCATCGCTGGTCTCAGGCGAGCCGGCCTGGCACGTTCATCCCCACGTCCGACCGAGCCAACTGCCGCTCGTCCACGAGTTCCCGGACCAGCTCACACCCGACCACGTGGTGCCCGACCAGGTGGTGCCCGACCAGGACACGCCATTCCAGTAGTGGTCTGACCAGCTCACGTCTGACCACGACACACCCGACCACGAGACACCGGACCAGGTGACACCCGACCAGGACACACCGCTCCACGACACCCCGGACCACGTCGTGCCAGACCATGTGCCGCCGTTCCATGTGCCGCCGTTCCAGAGCGTCGAGACCGGGACCAGCTCTGTCCCACACACCGTGCTCGCCTTCTTGCCCTTGCCCTCGGTCCTGCAGGCTTCGTTTTCCTTGTTGAAGCCGATCCATCGGTTTCCCATGACGTCGCTTTCGCCTTCGAGCTCGACCCCATCCAGCACCAGATGGTCTCCACCGCGAGCAGCTTCCAGGAGACCCGATCCATCTGCCGACGGGTGATCCTGATCGACACCTCGAAGACGTGGGAGTTTCTTGGCGAGGAAGCCTAGGTCGAGGAGCCCAGCGCCAAGGCAGTCACTGTCGCCGATCGCCTGGGCATTGGTCGTGATGAGATGCTTCACTTCGTCTGGGGTGAGCGTCGGGTCTGCGCTCAGGATCTGAGCCACCGCCCCGGACACCACGGCGGCTGCCTGGCTGGTCCCCGACCCCAGGAAGAAGCGCTCGCCCACCCGGGCGTATGGGTACGTCTCGTCGACGTACGAGCCGGGCACTCGCAGGCTGGTGATCGACTTGCCCGGCGCAACCACGTCGACGTGCCGTGCGGACGTTCCGCAGTTCGAGAAGGGCGACACGCGGTCATAGGAGACGGTGTGCGAGGGAGCCGAAGTGTTGAGGTCGCCGGCCTGGGCTGACCCGACGGCCAGTACGTAAGGGTCATATGCCGGGTCGCGTAGACGGCTGGAGTTGCCATCGTTCCCGGCCGCAGCCACGACCACGATGCCGCTCTTCCAGGCCTGCTCGGCGGCGTATGCAAGCGGATCGAGGACATATGGTTGCGTCGACTCGGTACCGAACGACAGGTTGAGCACCCTGATGTTCATGCCGTTGTCGGACTTGTGTTCGACGATCCAGTCGATCGCGGCGATGACCTGGGAGACGTCGACCGCACCATTGCTCGCTCCTACCTTCACGTTCACGACGCGGCTCGCTGGAGCCATGCCGACGAAGGAGTCCTTCGAGGAGGCGGTCAGATTGGAGGAGACCGTCAGATCCAGACCTGTCATGATGCCGGCCATGTGCGTGCCATGGCCAAACCCGTCGAGGTACTCGAGATCATCCTCCTGTGAGTCGAACGACAGGTCGGGGCCGTTGACCACCTTCCAAGCGGGGAGCCCGCGGACTGGTGCGACTCCAGTGTCGATCATGGCGATGTCGATCCCCTGACCCCATGCCCCGTTGAGCCAGCCTGAGGTGGCGTTGGTCGCCCGGGTGATGGCGTACAGAGACCCTGGGTAATCTCGGAAGTCGACGGTCGAGAGGATGGAACTGTCGTCCCAGCCGGCACTGGTCAGCGTCACGGTGCCGTCGGGCGTCACGGATGCAACCGAGGGGTGAGAGGTGAGAGCATCGAACGCGTGGGCGGGTATCGATGCCGAGAACCCATCGATGACCTCGAGATCGACGAGCACCTCCCCGCCGAGGGCTTCGACGAACTTTTGGGCACGGCTGGTCGCCGGGTGGCTCTCTCTCACGATGATCGCGACCGAGTTGTCCGAAGCCGGCGCCGCGGGAGGTACCAGTGCGGCTGCCACGGCCAGGACGGCCATGAGGGTGAGAATGCGTCGCAGTGGGCTCTCGGCCTTGCGGAGGTGAGCAAGTCGTCTGATAGTGGTCATCTCGTCTTCCTGACGGGTTCGCCAATGACATCGGCAGGGGAACGGTTCCGCATGGAGAGTCATCATGGATCGATCCGGGAGGGCTAGTCCTCACGGGCAAGGGTTTGTGGCTGCAGATGCTGGGTTTCGGGCCTGGGACTGGTCCTCTCGGTGCTCGAGACCGACCGGTCACCCTTCAGGGCAGGGCTCCGCTCGGAATGCGTTCCCATACGCATGGAAACGCCGGGCACCGACCCATGTCGCGGCCCGGCGTTTCGGTAGCGGGGTTCAGCGGCGACTCAACCCCAGGTCTGTCCGAGCCAGCCGCCACCGGACCATGAGGTTCCCGACCATGAGACCCCGGACCAGGTGGTGCCTGACCAGGTCGTACCTGACCATGAGACGCCGTTCCAGTAGCGGTTCGACCAGGTGGTTCCAGACCAGGTGGTGCCGGACCAGCTGACGCCGGACCAGCTCACGCCGGACCAGCTCACGCCCGACCAGCTCACGCCCGACCAGCTGACGCCCGACCAGGCGGACCCGTTCCAGTTGCCACCGGACCACGACACGCCCTGAGCGGACAGAGGTGCCCACGCCGTCGAGACGAAGGGCATGCCAAAGATGTCCTTCTCCCCGGTCAGCGACACTCCGTTCTGCTCGAGGTGATCGCTTCCGCGGGAGCCTTCCAGCGTCCCGGTGCCGTTCGACCAACCCCACGTCTGGGCCGACTTGTTGGCCGAGGGCAGGTTGGTGGTGGCCGCTGCAGCGAGGTCGAGGTGCCCCGCTCCGTAGCAGGAGGCGGCCCTCCCCTTGACCGATGGTAGGAGAGCCGTGGATCGCAGGAGACCCTTCACCTGGTCGGGGGTGGCGTTCGGGTACTTCGATATGATGAGGGCTGCGGCGCCCGAGACGACGGCGGCCGACTGGCTTGTTCCGCTGCCTTTGAAGAAGCGGGACCCGACCTGAGCCGCCGGGTAGGTGACGTCGGCGTATGAGCCGGGGTTCCGGAGCCCCAGGATCGACACGCCGGGGGCGAGGACGTCGACGGTTCGCCCTCTCGTGTCGCAGTTCGAGAACGAGGCAACGGTGTCGTCGCTGAGCGTGGTCGTCCCTTGGGTGTTGGAGGCGCCGACCGCGATCACATAGGGATCGAGGGCCGGATTGCGGAGGGGCGTGTAGTTTCCGTCGTTTCCGGCGGCCACCACCACCACAATCCCCTTCTTCCACGCCTGTTCGGCTGCGAAGGCCAACGGATCGAGAAGGTAGGGCTGGGTCGAGTCGGTCCCGAACGACAGGTTGAGCACACGCACGTTCATGCCGTTGTCATTCCTGTGCTGCACGACCCAGTCGATGGCAGCGATGACCTGCGACACGTCGACCGCTCCGTCGTAGGAGCCCACCTTCACGTTGAGGATGCGGGCGTTCGGGGCGACCCCCATGAAGTAGCGATCGTCCACGGTCTTCGGCGTCTGGGGTGCCGTCGAGTCACGGCCCGCGATGATTCCGGCCATGTGGGTGCCGTGACCGTACGTGTCGAGGTATCGGAAGGTCGCCGACTGGGATTCGAACGACAGATCGACCCCGTTGACGACTTGCGACTTGCTCGTGGTGACTGAACTGAGCCCTTCCACGTTGACCACACCGGAGTCGATCAGGGCCACGTCCACCCCGACACCGGTGTACCCCGCGGCCCAGAATGACTCCGCACCGATGGCACGCAGCACATGCGGCATCGATCCGTCGTAGGCGGCTGCCTCGGTGTTCTCACCGAAGGAGTTGGCCAGGAGTTGAACGGTCGAGTCCGGCGTTGCCGCCTCCACCGAGGGGTGTGCCACGAGGCTCGAGATCCGGGAGGCCGGCACCGTGGCCGTGAACCCGCCGATCAGTTCGATGTTCTGGCGTACGGTGCCACCCAGCGTCGATACCAGAGACTCGGCGACGTTGGTCGCTGGGTTCGTCTCACGCACGATGATGTCGATCATCGAGTCGCTCTCGGTTGGCATGGGCGACGAACCGACGAGGCTCACGATCACGGTGAACGCGGCGACGAGGGCGAGGATCGACTTCTTCTTGCTACCTTCCCCGTCCCAGCTCAAGCCTCTGGGGGCCGGTGTTCCGCTGATCATGGTGTGCTCCTGCCGTCCGTGGTCGTACACGATGGGCATCGGCTGAGAGCGCACTCCGGGGAGAGGACCATCATTTGTGCACGCTCATGCACTAGTCCCTCGGCGGACGACGGGTGACAGGTCTCGGACGCAACGATGGGCCTCCCGATTGAAGGAAGCCCATCGTCATTCGTGGTGCGTCGGTCTCAGTCGAGCCGAGTGATCCGTCCTTCGCCACCCTCGGGATAGTCACCGGCCGTGACCACGCCACCCAGCTCCTCGACCAGATAGTTGGCCAGGGCCTGCTGGTAGCTGAAGCCGACTGCCCTGAAGCTCAGGTCGCCGAACGGATACTGATCTCCACCCCGAGCCAGGAAGTCGATGGTGGCGATGTCGATCGTCAACCCCGCGCTTGCGACACCGTCGTCGACGACGACCGTACCGTCGTCGAGGGTCACGTCCACCACCCGGTTTCCGGCTTGCGTGATCTCACCCGTGTCGACGTCGATGATCTGAGGCGTGCCGGCGGCGTCGTAGGTCACCGAGAAGCCGGCGACCTGGGCGAATCGCCCGTCGCCGAACTCGACGCGGGAGTAGGCGTTCTCGAGAACCTCCTTGAACTGGGACGCAGGGACGTCTTCGATCACTGCGACGAAGTTCGGGAACGGAACCATCGAGAAGGTGTCCAACTCCGTCAGATCGCCGGCTGGGATCACGGAGTCGTTTCGGATCCCACCGCCGTTTTGGAGAGCGACCACAGGGCTGTCGACGCCGAAGTCGGCCGCGGCCTGCTGGGCCTGCCACAACAGAGAATCAGCGATCAGGTTGCCCTCGTTGGTCTCCATGGAGCGGACGTTTGCCCGGACGCCGTCGAGATCCACCTCCGAGGTGGCGATGACGTTGGTGGCCAGCACTTCGAGATCCTCGACGAGCGGATCGATCACCAGCGACTGCATCGTTGCGTCGGGTTCGACGGCGTCGTCGCATGGCAGCGTCCCACCACAGTCGTCGGTCACGACCCGTACCGGGCGGCTCCTCTCCTCATCGACGGTGAGAACACGGCCTCGTCTGTCGAAGCCCACGACCAGATTGCCGACGTAGCTGTAGTTTCCTTGAGTCGTCACGATCGGAACGTCGGCACCGCGAGCGTCTTCCGCAATGATCGGATAAGACGCATAGGGCTCAGGTCGCGTGCCGGTGTCATCGGTCGGGATGAGTAGGTCGTCGTCGTCGGCCAGCAGCTCGTCCCCACCGCCGGCGATCATCACGTCGATGCCCCGGAGCTCGGCGGCGAGCGCTATGTCTTCTTCGATGCTCTGGAGGTGGCTGATCAGGATGATCTTGTCCACACCGTGACGGGTGAGACTGCGGACCTCCGCCTGCACGGCGGGTGCAACATCGTTCACGATCACGTCCCGCGGGCTCGAGATGGTCCTCAACGCCGCGGTCGTTGCTCCGATGATCCCGATCCGTTCACCGCGCTCCTTGATCACCGTGCTTGCAGCGATCCGCCCCTGATCGACATATGCCTGGAGCGCAGGCTCGCCGGTGAAGTCGAGGTTTGCGCTCAGGTACGGGGGTTGGGTGAGCGAATACCCGCTGAGGAACTCGGCCAGGACGTCCGGACCGAAGTCGAAGTCGTGGTTCCCGAGCGCGATCGCGTCGTATCCGATCAGATCGAGGGCAACCGTGTCATAGAAGGGCACACCGTTTTCGACACCGGCATTGAACTCGGGTCCGGCGAGGAAGTTGTCCCCCGACGAAACCACGAGCACGCCGCGCTTGGAGCCTCTGCTCCAGGGCTTGCCGGTGACGGCATCGCTCTTCAGGTCGTCGACCACCGACTTGAACCGTGCGGCCCCGCCGAAGTCCTCGAGGAACTCGGGCCCGAGGTCGATCAACTGTGACTCACCGTCGTTGTTGTGAAGGATCGTCAACCAGAACTCCACCTGGTTGCGGGCCTTCGTGTCGCTCGTGCGGCCGGGCTCTGCCGATGCGGCCCCGGCGCCGAACATGGTCATCACCATGCCAATTAGGAGTACCAACACCGTCAACCGGTGTGAACGCGCTCCCTGTCGGCGCGGCGATGGAGATGGCGTCACCATCCCCACTCCTTCCTTTGACTCTCGCATCAAACGATACAACCCGCGTCGGATCGAAAAATCCGGCTGCCCGACGAAACCTTCACACATCTTCGACCGGCCACCGCATCTGCGATCATCGGGCGCACATGTCGATTCCCATCATCCTGGACTGCGACCCCGGGCACGATGACGCCATCGCCATCTTGTTGGCGTTGGCATCTCCCGAACTCACCCTGCTCGGGGTTTCGACCGTGGCCGGAAACACAACGGTGGAGAAGACGACCGCCAATGCCCTTCGCGTGCTGGAGCTCGTGGGCCGTACCGATGTCCCGGTGGCCAAGGGCGCCGGCCGCCCTCTAAAACGTCCGTTGGACGTTGCCGAGCATGTCCACGGGGCAACGGGGATGGACGGCCCGACCTTGCCCGAAGCAGTGACCAGACCGATCGCCGAGCCGGCCGTGGACGCCATTGCGGGTTGGATCACCGAGTCCGAGCGGCCGGTCACGTTGGTCCCGACCGGTCCACTCACCAACATCGCGCAGTTGCTCGATGCCTATCCATCGCTGTCGGGTCGTATCGAACGAGTCGTCCTGATGGGAGGTGCAGTGGGCCTCGGCAACATCACTCCAGCCGCCGAATTCAACGTCTGGGTCGATCCCGAAGCCGCGGCCGCGGTGTTCTCTTCGCCGCTCGACGTGACCATGATCGGGCTCGAGGTCACGCATCAGACCCTGCTGTCGGAGTCGGATCAGGCGGTGCTCGGTGAAGCCGGTCGCGTCGGTGCGTTCGTGTCCGACCTGCTCCGCTTCTTCCGGGGCCGCTACGAGGCTGTGTTCGGCGAACCGATCGCTCCCATCCACGATGCGGCGACGGTCGCACACCTGATCGATCCTGGTCTGATCACCACCCGGTCGGTCAATGTGGAAGTCGAGCTCGAGTCCGACCTCACGCGGGGCCGGACCGTGGTCGACCTGCTCGGAGTCACTGGAAGACCACACAACGCCCGCGTCGCAACCGACGTCGACGGTCCGCGGTTCGCGGAGTTGCTGGTGAGTCGGCTCACGGCCCAGTGGTCGGACGTATGAGGCCGGCGCTCAGAAACCTGATGATCGTCGTGGCCGCCTATGTCGCGGCCCAGATGATGTCGGACATCGCCTCGCTGCGGATCGTCGAGGTGTTCGGTTGGGCGGTGGATGCCGGCACGCTGATATATCCATTCACATTCACCATCCGAGATCTCATCCACAAAGTGGCGGGGAAGTCCGCGGCTCGCACCGTGATCGTGGCGGCCGCCGTCATCAACCTCTTCATGGCCGTCGTCTTCTGGGTGGTGGCCGAGCTTCCCGCCGACCTCGCCACAGGCGCTCAACTCGAATTCGGGGCGGTGTTGGCTCCGGTGTGGCGAATCGTTTTTGCGTCGATCGCGGCCGAGGTCCTGTCGGAGCTCATCGACACCGAGGCATACCAGCGATGGGTGGATCGCTTCGGCGCACGGCTGCAGTGGGGTCGGGTGCTGGCGTCCAATGCCGTTTCCGTTCCCGTCGATTCGGCGGTGTTCGTCACCGTGGCCTTCATCGGTGTCCTCCCGTCCGAGGTGATCTGGGAGATCTTCTGGGTCAATGTCGTGTTCAAGGGTCTTGTTTCGATCGTTTCGATGCCCGCCATCTACTGGGTGCGCCCCGCTCCGTTCGATCAAGATCTCGAGGCATCCTCGGCCTGAGTCTCTCGTCGGGGTCGGGTGGGGGTCACGATTGATGTGACCTCTGGTCGGCGGATTCGGGTACTCCGACTGGCGAGGGAGATGGTCGAAACGGCTAGTCTTGTGACATGGCGAAACCACGATTTCGCCGACCAACCGTATTGGGAGGAACACACGTGACGCGACACATACGTCTGCTCGCGCTCCTCGCGGTACTCGCCCTCGTCATCGCCGCTTGCGGCGACGGTGATACGGCGGATACCACCGAGGGGACTGCAGCAGCTGAGACCACCACCACAGAGGCGGCGGTGGAGACCACCGAAGCCATGGTGGACACCACCGAAGCGACCACCGAGACGACCGAAGCCATGGTCGACGCCGAGGCCATCACGGCCTGTCAGGTGACCGACACCGGCGGTATCGACGACAAGTCGTTCAACCAGACCGCATGGAAGGGCGTGACCGACGCCCAGGCCGACGGTCTCGCCACCGAGGACTCCGACTTCGTCGAGTCCCAGGTCGAAGCCGACTATGCACCGAACATCCAGTCGATGATCGACAAGGGATGCGATCTCGTCATCACCGTCGGCTTCCTCTTGGGTGGTGCCACCGGGACCGCCGCGGCCGCCAATCCCGATCAGAAGTTCGAGATCATCGACTTCCCCGTGGGCGACGCGCCACCGTTCTGCACCGGCGAAGCCCAGCCCGGTGAAGACGGCGAGCTCGGGACGTTCGACGACACCTGCGGTGGGGAAGTCACCACCAACGTCCTCGGAACGCTGTTCAGGACCGACCAGGCGTCGTTCCTCGCCGGCTACCTGGCCGCCGGCGTCAGCCAAACGGGCGTTGTCGCCACCTACGGCGGCATCCAGATCCCAACGGTGACACCGTTCATGGACGGCTTTGCCTGGGGTGTTGACTACTACAACCAGCAGAAGGGTACCGACGTCACGGTGCTCGGCTGGGATCCGGACGCTCAGACCGGTGTGTTCACCGGTGACTTCGAGAACCAAGCCAACGGGCGGAACGTCACGCAGTCGTTCATCGATGAAGGTGCCGACGTCATCCTGCCGGTGGCTGGCCCCGTGGGTGAAGGATCGGCCGCCCTCGCCCAGGAGCTCGGCAATGTCTGGGTGATCGGTGTCGATGCCGACTGGTTCGAGACACTGCCCCAGTACTCGGACATCGTTCTCACCTCGGTGCTGAAGGGACTCGACGTCGCCGTGTACACCGCCATCGAGGAGGTCGCCACCGACACCTTCGAAGGTGGCATCACGCGGACCTTCGAAATCGCCGAGAACGGCGTGGGACTCGGTCCGGTCAACGAGACCGTCGACTCAGCTCTCGTAGCCGAAGTCGAGGCGGTGAAGCAGGGTCTCATCGACGGAAGCATCGTCGCCGGCGGCTGATAGTTTCGGACGCCCTGGATTGACAAGCCCCTCCGGCTTCGGCCGGAGGGGCTTTCATTTGAGCACCGAGTTGTCAATGCCGTGCGCAAGAGCGTCGTGCGCATCGTCGCCCGAGGAGCGACGATCGACGCCAGATCCAGCCCGTCTCGAGCTCGCGCGCGAAGTGTGACCTAAGACCCCCTCCTCGGGCCCCGTGGCGGAGGTCTCAGTGGTTAGGCTCGTCCCAGGATCAGAGCGGAGGCAGCCTTGCATCTCGAGTTGAAAGGCATCACCAAGCGGTTCCCGGGCGTCATCGCCAACGACTCCGTCGATCTGAGCGTCGATTCGGGCGAAATCCTGTGTCTGCTCGGTGAGAACGGTGCCGGGAAGACAACGCTGATGAACATCCTCTATGGCCTCTACTCGGCCGACGAGGGCGAGGTGCTGATCGACGGGAAGCCGGCGCACTTCGACGGCCCTGGAGATGCCATCGCCGCCGGGATCGGCATGGTCCATCAGCACTTCATGCTCGTTCCGGTGTTCACGGTGGCGGAGAACGTGGTCCTTGGGGTCGAGCCCGCCAAGGGCCCCTTCGGTCAGATTGACATGGGCGAGGCCAAGAAGGAGGTCGAGGAGATCTCCCGCAAGTACGGTCTCGAGGTCGATGCGGATGCCATGACCGAGGACCTCCCGGTGGGGATCCAGCAGCGAGTCGAGATCATCAAGGTGCTGTTCCGTGAGGCCGAGGTTGTCGTCTTCGACGAGCCGACTGCGGTTCTGACGCCTCAAGAGGTCGAGGAGTTCTTCGGCATCGTTCGGTCGCTCCGTGACTCCGGCAAGGGGATCATCTTCATCACCCACAAGCTCAAGGAGGTGCTGGAGATCGCCGACCGGATCGCCGTTCTGCGTCGCGGGAGGGTTGTGGGAGAGGCGTTGCCTGGAACCGTCGACGAAGGCAGCCTGGCCGAGATGATGGTGGGGCGTCCGGTCGATCTGGTCGTCGACAAGGCTCCCGCAACGCCCAAGGACCCCGTTCTCACCGTGAGCGATCTGGTGGTGCTCGACGAGAGGAATCATCGAGCCGTCGACGGCGTGGATTTCGTGGTGCGGTCGGGGGAGATCGTCGGAATCGCCGGCGTGCAGGGCAACGGCCAGACCGAGCTGGTAGAAGCTCTCACGGGTCTCAAGCACGCCACGTCCGGTGGGATCGATCTGCTGGGACATGACATAAGCGCCGCTTCGCCGCGTGAGATCCACAAGCTGTCGGTCGCCCACGTCCCCGAGGACCGTCAACGGTCCGGGCTGGTGCTCGGCTTCACGGTGACCGAGAACCTGATACTCGACAGCTACTACTCGGATGTCTATTCGGGTCGGATCAAGATGAACTGGGCCAGTGCTCGGGAGTGGGCCGAGCGTCTGGTCGAGGAGTATGACGTCCGGACTCCCTCCATCGACACCACGGTCGGGAGTCTCTCGGGTGGCAATCAGCAGAAAGTCATCGTGGCGAGGGAATTCGCCAGGGATGTGAAGCTCGTCGTTGCCTCGCAGCCGACGCGAGGACTCGACGTGGGCTCCATCGAGTACATCCACGAGAGGATCGTGTCGGAGCGGGATCACGGTTCCGGCATCCTCATGGTGTCTACCGAGCTCGATGAGATCCTCGCCCTCTCGGACCGGATCCTCGTCATGTTCCGCGGCAAGATCGTGGCGGAGACGACACCTGAGGAGTCAAGCGCAAGTCAGCTCGGGCTCTACATGGCAGGAGTGACGCGGTGAACGACGATCAATCTAAGACTGCCGATCGGAAGGAAGCCGAGCCGCGTTCCGGCCTTCTCGCACGGATCGCTCCTGCCGACATCGACTGGCGATCGGTGCTGCTGCTCCCCATCCTTTCGGTGGTGGCGGCCCTCCTGGTCGGTGCCGTCTTGATCGGCCTCACGGATGGTTTCGATCGGATTCTCCCGGCCTACCGGGCCCTGGCCGCCGGGTCCTTTGGCAGCGTGTCGGCCCTTTCCGAGACGCTGGTGATCTCGGCTCCGGTGATCTTCGCCGGACTGGCGGTGGCCCTCGGCTTCAGAGCGGGTCTGTTCAACATCGGTGCCGAGGGTCAGATGATCATGGGTGGGGTGGCGGCCGTGATGGTCGGCTTCTCGTTCTCGGGGCTTCCGATGATCGTCCACCTCCCGCTGGCGCTGCTGGCTGCCATCGCCGCCGGGGCGGTGTGGGGGGGGATTCCCGGCTTCCTGCGGGCACGAACCGGCGCCCATGAGGTCATCACCACGATCATGTTCAATTGGATCGCGATCAACTTCCTCAACTATCTGTTGCGCCTCCCCTGGGTGCAGCGGGCGGGACGTGCCGATCCGATCTCGAAAGACGTGCTGGGGTCGGCCCGCCTTCCGCAGCTTCTGGGATGGGTTGACCCACGGCTGAGGGTGCACCTTGGCTTCGTGATCGCGTTGCTTGCCGCCTGGCTCGTGTGGTGGATTCTGTTCCGTTCGACCATCGGGTTCGAGTTTCGCGCCGTCGGTTTGAACCCCCATGCCGCGGAGTACGGGGGCATGAGCGTGACCCGGATCACGATCTTGGTGATGGCCTTCGCCGGTGCTCTAGCCGGATTGGGCGGGGCAAGCCTGACGCTCGGCGAACTGGGCCGGGCCTCGCCCGGGTATGTCGGCGGTGCCGGTTTCGACTCCATCGCCCTGGCGTTGTTGGGCCGGTCGCATCCTCTGGGTGTGGTGCTCGCCGGCATTCTCTTCGGTGCGCTCCGTGCCGGTGGCCGCACGATGCAGGCTCAGAGTGGGATCGGGATCGACTTGATCGTCATCGTTCAAGCACTGGTGATCGTGTTCATTGCCGCCCCCGAACTCGTGAGGGCGATATTCCGTGTGAGGACAGGAGAGAAGATGGAGCAGGTGACGAGCGGGTGGTCGGCATGACTTCGATCGCCACACCGGCCGCCGAACTCACGCCAGCTGCGGTCAAGCGGGCGAGAGTGCTGGGAGTGGTGTACATGGTCCTGGCCGTCGCGGTGGTGTGGTTCTTCGCTCGCGGCACGGAGGGCGACTCCGTGTTTCGGCTCGGGCAGCAGCCGGGTGACCTCGACATCACGGTCCCAGCCGGTGGGTTCGGCTATTTCACGGCCGCCGTGTTCGCATTCCTCGGCGCCGCACAGCTCATCCGCGGGTTTGGCAAGTGGACCAACGTGATCCTTGCGTTGGCGCTTGGACTGTTCGTCGTCGCATTCCTGGCGTGGGCATCGGCCGGTCAATCATTCAGCCTGTCCGGAATGATGAAGACCGCAGTGGTCAACGCCGCCCCGATCGCATTCGGCGCCCTGTCGGGTGTGATGTGTGAGCGAGTGGCCGTGATCAACATCGGAATCGAAGGCATGCTGTTGTCCGGCGCATTCGTGGGTGCGGTGGCGGGATCGACCGTCGGAGGCTGGCTGGGAATCGTGGCTGCGATGCTCACGGGAGGCGTGCTGGCGCTCGGCCTGGCCGTGCTCGCCATCCGGTACCGGGTTGATCAGATCATCGCCGGCGTCGTGATCAACATCTTTGCCCTCGGTCTGACATCGTTCCTGACCGCTCAGATCCTGGTGGAGAACACCGCCCTGAACACCCCGTCGATCTTCCGGGCTTGGAATGTACCCCTCCTTTCGGATATCCCGTTGATCGGACCGATGTTGTTCCAGCACAACATCTTCATCTACGCGCTCTTCGTCATCACCGCGGTGTTCACCTATGCGCTCTTCCGCACAAGGTGGGGCCTTCGATCCCGTGCGGTTGGTGAACACCCCAAGGCGGCAGACACCCTTGGCGTCAATGTCTTCCGACGCCGATACATCAATGTGATGCTGGGAGGCATGATCGCTGGTCTCGGGGGTGCGTTCTTCACCCTGGGGTCGGTGGGCTCGTTCAACGAGAACATGACCGCCGGCCGTGGGTTCATCGGTCTGGCGGCCATGATCTTCGGACGGTGGCACCCGGCCGGTGCTCTTGCCGCGGCCTTGGTCTTCGGCTTCGCCGACTCACTCCAGGTGAAGCTCGCCATCCTCAACACGGGCATCCCGTCGGAGTTCCTCCTGATGGCGCCGTACCTGACCACCATCGTGGTGGTGGCGGGGCTGGTCGGCCGGGCCCGCCCGCCGGCGGCGGATGGCCAGCCCTACATCAAGCAGTAGTCGCCGGCTTGGATCCCGGGCTCAGGCGCGTGGCGTCGAGGGCCGGAGGTCCGGAGTCCGGGCTCAGCCGCCCTCGGTGGTCTCCGTGGTCGTCGATCCCGTCGAGGGTGCCGGCGTGGCGGCGCCCTCGGCAGGATTGCCGAGCACCTGGATCTCGGCGATGCCGAGTTCTTCGAAAACGTTCTCCCCGACCGCCACCGCCGAGTACGCCTCTGTCAGCTCGATCGTCAACTCGAATGTCGGGAGCGACACGTACGGGATCACTTGTGCTCCCGCTTCGTTGTTGAGTTCGGTCGGCAGCGGTATCTCGCTGTCGTCGGAGATAGCGATCCGTTGAACCTTCCAGTTCTGCTGGAACCTATCGGCGTCTTCGATGTTGGTCCACAGGATCGACCGGATCAGCACCTGTTCGGCGAACTTGAGCGTGATCGTCGGGTTGGTGCCTGCCTCGAGTTGCACCCAGTTGAACTGGTACTCACCCGTGCGGTCGGTGACCCCATCGGTGAGATTGGAGCAGTCGAAGCCAGAGATGCCGTCCACGGAGCATTCCACGGCGAGCACAGACAGAGGCACCGGCTCGGATCGTACGGTGACAGTCGTCGAGGCACCCTCGGCCACGACGGTGGTCTCCGTTCCACCCTCGTCGCCCCCGAAGAGGTTGACGAGGATCACGGCGAGGATCACAACCACCAATACGGCGCTGATGCCCATCGCCGCCCTGACGCCGGCCGTGGTCTGGACTGCGGGTCGCGGCGCCACCGGCATGGCGCCCTGGGAGAGACGCGCCCCGCACTCTTCGCAATGACGGTTGGTCACGGGATTCGGTGAACCACAGGAAGGGCATTGGACTTCCTGGCGGGGGAGACGGGTCGGCTGGATCGGCTCGTCCCCGGGACCGGCACCGAGGGAGAACTGCTCGAACTCCCCCTCCTCGCCATTCTCGCCCTGGAGGGGATCGACCCAAGCGCCGCAGGTGGGGCAGAACTGCTCGTCGGCGACAGCAGCACCGCAGTTGTCACAGATGTGTCCGGCCATGTCGTCTTTCTAGGGGGCGAGCTATTGTGCCACGGCTGTGCACATCTGGGCGACGATCCGACCAACCGAAGGCTGGGGACCAGGTTCTGTTCTGGCCGGAATAGTGTTGGCCACCCTCGTGGCATGGTTGATCTGGACCGTCGCCAAGCGCTCCGCCGACTAGGAGCCCGGGCCAGGCCCGGGCAGTCGCAGTCTCCGGCCGCCAGTCCCCGGCGGCATCCGGACACCTCGTTGCTCGTCGCTCGTTTCTCGTGGTCGGAGACTCGAGACCGGAGACTCGAGACTGGAGACAGGAGACCGCTGCCCGTCCGCTTGGGCCCGCGCGATTCTGTCACCCGACGCCTCTACGATGCCGACCATGGTCTATGTCTGCGAGTCGTGTGGGTATTCGGGCTCGAAGTGGATGGGGTTCTGCCCACAGTGCAAGCGTCCCGAGCCGCTGATCGAGGAGGCGCCGCGCGCATCGAAGCGCAAGGTTCAGGCGCCCACCGCGCTTCCGCTCGCCAAGGTGGGCTCGGAGTCCTTCCAGCGCATGAACACCGGCGTCGGCGAGCTCGATCGGGTCTTGGGCGGAGGGTTGGTGGCCGGGTCGGTGATCCTCGTCGGAGGCGAGCCCGGCGTGGGCAAGTCGACGTTGCTGCTCCAAATGGCGGGGTCATTGGCGGCGCAGGGGGCGCGCACGCTCATTGCGACCGCCGAGGAGTCGGCCGAGCAGGTCGGCATGCGGGCGGCGCGCCTGGAGATCGGCGGCGACGACGTGTTGCTGCTCGCCGATGACGACGTCGACCGCATTCTGGCGAGCGCCGACCAGTCCAAGCCCGAGGTCTTGATCGTCGACTCGATCCAGACCGTGGGCGTCCCCGAGGTGAGTTCCGCTCCTGGCGGGGTGAGCCAGGTACGTGAGAGCGCTGCCCGTCTGATTCGTCACGCCAAGGTCAACGGGATGGCCACTGTGATCGTCGGCCATGTCAACAAGGAGGGCGGACTCGCCGGGCCGAAGCTACTCGAGCACATGGTCGACGTTGTTCTCTCGCTGGAGGGCGACCCCGACCGCGGCCTCCGGGCGTTGAGAAGTTACAAGAATCGCTTTGGGGCCACCCACGTCGTGGCGCTCTTCGACATGCACGGTGATGGCCTGATGGAGGTGGCCGATCCTTCCGCCGCCTTCCTCGCCGAATGGCAGTCGAACGTGCCCGGCACCATCGTGTTTCCGGCCGTCGAGGGGCGGCGCTCGGTGATGGTGGAGATCCAGGCGCTGGTCTCTCCGACCACGCAGGCCCAACCGAGACGTTCGGTACGTGGAGTCGACGCCGCCAGAGTCCACCAACTCCTCGCCGTGCTCGAGCGTCACTGTCGAATCAAGGTGTCCGATCACGAGGTCTACGTCAACGTCGTAGGAGGATGGAGGCTCGACGAGCCTGCCTGCGACCTGGCAGTTGCTCTGGCGGTTGCTTCATCTGTGCTCGACATCCCGCTTGGCCCGACTGCTGCCTGGGGCGAGGTCGGACTGGCCGGCGAGGTCCGTGCGGTCCCGTTCGAGCTCCGCCGGAAAGAAGAATCCGGCAGGGTCGGCGTAGAGCGCGTGATCGCCCCGGAGACGGGCTCGGGTATGCGCCTCACGGACGCCGTGAGAACGGCGCTCGAAGCAACGAAGTGATAGCCTGCCAGCCGTGGCAGGGAACACCTCTACCACCCTCGAAACTCTCGAACGGCTGGCGCCGGGGACGGCGCTCAGAACCGGCATCGAACGGATCTTGCAGGCGGGCAAGGGCGCATTGATCGTTCTTGGTTCCGGTCCCGAGATCGACGAGATCTCGAGCGGTGGATTCAAACTCCAGAAAGCATCTTTCACGTCGGCGCGGCTCGCCGAGTTGGCGAAGATGGACGGCGGCATCGTGCTGGACAACCACGCAGTGCACATCATCAGCGCCAACGTGCACCTCGTTCCCGATTCGTCCATAGCCACGGACGAGACCGGCTCGCGCCATCGCACCGCCGAACGGGTCGCACGACAGACATCGGTGCCGGTGGTGGCTGTGTCTGAGGGCCGCCGAGTGGCGACGCTTTACATCGATGGGGAGAAGATCGAACTCCCGAGTCCCGCCGCCGTCGCTGCCAGGGTGAATCAGGATCTCCAGAACCTCGACAGGCTTCGCCGTCAACGCGACGAGGCCGAATCGCTGCTCACCACTCTCGAGGTGTCCGGGATGGCCACGTACCGGGCAGTGGTGACGTTGCTTCAACGTTCGGAGCTGGTTCGTCGGGTGGGCGAGACGATCGAACGAAACGCCGTCGCACTCGGCGACGAGGGACGCCTCGCCACCGTGCAGATCGCAGATCTGCTCAGAGGTGTGGAACATATGCGCGATCTGACTCTCGAGGACTACCGGACAGGCCGCGGGCGCAGGGCGGTTGAACGCGCCGTCCAAGCCCTGGAGTCGCTGCCCGATACCGACCTCGTCGACCCCACCAGGGTGGCGAAGGCGGTGTCCTACGAGGACCTCGACGTGCTCACCGCACCCCAGGGACTGCGTCTGATGTCGAAGGCCGGACGAATCCCCGAGCATGTGAGGGAGTCGACCGTCCACCACTTCAAGGATTTCGAGAGTCTCATCTCCGCCAGCGTCGAAGAGCTCGAACGCGTGGAAGGGGTGGGGGAGGTGCGAGCGCGGCAGCTTCGCTACTACTTCGACCGGCTGTTGGCCAGCGCCGAGACGTGGTCTCCGTGACCACTGACCGGCTAGGTGCCGGTCGCTGGTAGAATGAGTTGCTCTGTATGACTGCCAAGAAATCAGAATCCTCGTCCAGCCGCGCCTCCAAGAGCTCGAAGAGCTCCAAGTATGGGGTGGGTGACAAAGTCGTCCACCCCCAGCATGGAGCTGCGACAATCGCAAAGAAGGTGAAGCAGGAGTTCGCAGGCGAAAGGAAGGACTACTTCGTCCTCGACATCGCCACCGAGCAGCTCACCGTGATGGTGCCCGTCGACCGGATCGAAGAGGTGATCCGTCCGATCATCTCCAAGACGCAGGCCCGAAACGTGCTCTCCGTGCTCAAAGACGAGCCCCAAGAGGCTGGTTCCAACTGGTCACGCTGGTACAAGGTGCTGAACGAGAAGATGACGTCCGGCGACATCTTCCAGGTCGCCGAAGTGGTGCGCGACCTCAACTTCGCCCAGCAGACGAAAGGCATCTCGCCCGCCCTCAAGAGGATGCTCTCGAAAGCTCGCCTCACACTGACGTCCGAGCTCCAGTTCGCCCTGGACATCGATGACGAAGAGGCCGTGAAGAAGCTCGATCGAGCGCTGCCGACCTTCGAACCGGTCGAATAGCCGGCCACACGGCTGACGCCTCATGAGTGTGCGTGTCGGCTGGGGCTTCGATGTTCACCCGTTGAGCGACCAGCCCCCGGTGGTTCTGGGCGGAGTGGTCGTCGATTCCACGGTGGGCGTTCACGCCACTTCTGACGGCGACGTGGCGGCCCATGCTGTTTGTGATGCAGTGCTCGGCGCTGCCAGTCTCGGCGACCTCGGTCAGCACTTCCCTTCCTCGGACCCCGCGTGGGCGGACGCCCCGTCTCTCGACCTGTTGCTCCGAGTCGTCGACATGGCGGCACACGCCGGCGTTCGCGCCACCTTCGTCGATGTGACGGTTGTGGCCGAGCACGTCCGCGTTTCGCCCTTCCGTGAGCAGATTGCGGCAGGTCTCGCCGGGGTGCTCGGCATCGCTGCGTCCAACGTGTCGGTGAAGGCCACGACCACTGACGGTCTGGGCCTGGTCGGGCGCGCCGAGGGGATCGCGGCGATGGCCGTTGTAACCGCGGCATGTGACGAGGCGGAGTGACCTCGACGCTCCCTTATCATCGAGGGCTCATGACGATTCAGGTCTACAACACCCTCGGCCGCGTTCTCGAGCCCTTCGAACCGCAGACACCCGACAGAGTCGGCATGTATGTGTGCGGCCCCACTGTGCAGTCGGAACCGCATCTGGGGCACGGACGATTTGCAGTGGTCTTCGACATGATCCGGCGCTACCTCGAGTGGCGCGGATTCGATGTCGTCTACGTCCAGAACATCACCGACGTCGAGGACAAGATCATCGCTGCGGCCAAGGAGGCGGGTGAGACGATGGCGGGGCGCGCCGAGCGGATGGTGGCGATCTTCCGAGGTGTGTTCGACGACCTCGGAGTGCTGCACCCCGACGTCGAGCCTCGCGCCACGGAGCACATCCCCGAGATGCTCGACATGATCCAGGGGCTGATCGATCGCGGTCTCGCCTATCCGGCGGACAACGGCGATGTCTACTTCTCGGTCCGGACCTTGGAAGGCTACGGAAAGCTGTCGGGCCGAAACCCTGATGACATGCGGGCGGGAGCCCGTATCGAAGTGTCGGAGTCCAAGCACGACCCGCTCGACTTTGCATTGTGGAAGGCGGCCAAACCAGGCGAGCCGGCTTGGGAGTCGCCGTGGGGTGCCGGACGGCCAGGGTGGCACATCGAGTGCTCCGCAATGTCGAAAAAGCATCTGGGCGTGACCTTCGACATCCATGGCGGCGGGTCTGACCTGATCTTCCCTCATCACGAGAACGAAATCGCACAGTCCGAGGGTCTCAGCGGCGAGACCTTCGCCCGATATTGGCTGCACAACGGCATGGTGAATCTCGGCGGCGAGAAGATGTCGAAGTCGACAGGCCATGTGATCGACCTGCGCGAGGCGATCGACGCCTACGGGGGCCTGGCCGTTCGTCTGCTCTACCTTCGTGCGCACTACCGGTCGCCGCTGGAGTTCAGCGAGGAGCTGGTCCGGGAGGCACAGACCGCCCTTCAGCGCATCGAGCGGACATTGGATCGATCCCCACGATCCGACGCTGTCGAACCGGACGAGTCGGTGCTCGATCGGTTTCGGCAAGCGATGGACGAGGACTTCGGGACACCGGATGCACTCGGCGTCGTGTTCGACGCCATTCGCGACGCCAACCGTGCGCTCGACTCCGGGCAGGGCGCGGCCGCCCTGATGGCAGCCGTTCACGAGATGGTCGATGTGCTCGGTCTCCGGCCGGTCGCTCGGGAGTTGAGCGACATCGATGGAGCGGTGTCCGCTCTCGCCGGTGAGCTGGGGGTCGCCGCCGACGGGTCCGTCGATTCCACGCTCGATGCACTGGTCGCTCACCGCGCCCAGGCGCGGGCCGACCGCGATTTCGCCACCAGCGATCTCATCCGTGACCGTCTCGGTGAGATCGGTGTCTCGATCGAGGATGGGGCGGATGGCACTCGCTGGGTTCGGCGATAGCGTCGAAGGCATCCACGCCGTGCAGGCGGCGTTGGAGGCCGGACGCGTACGTAAGCTCCTGATCGAACGGGGGAGGGGCGACCGCTTCACTGATGCCGCTCGCAACCATGGCGTCGAGGTGGAACACGTCGACGATGTCCGACCGATGGCCCGCACCACTGCTCCTCAAGGGGTGGTGGCCCGGTGTGAACCGATTCCGTTTGTGTCGATCCAAGATCTGGTGGCGGAGGCGACACCCGCCTCCCTGCTGCTGGTCGACCATGTCGAGGATCCCCACAATGTGGGGGCGATCGTTCGGAGCGCCGTTGCCGCCGGGATCCCGCGCGTGGTGGTTCCGACCCGACGGTCTGCCCCGCTGGGCGCAGCGGCTTTCAAAGCGGCTGCAGGAGCGCTGGAGCGGTGCCGCGTCGCAGAGGTGTCCTCGATCGCCGACGCCGTGCATCGCTGCAAGCGTCTGGAAGTGTGGACCGTGGGTCTCGATGCTGACGGCGATCGCAGTATCTTCGGTCTCGACCTGCTGGCGGAGCCGGTGGCGTTGGTCGTCGGTGGCGAGACAGGATTGCATCGACTGGTACGCGAGCGGGTCGACCTGGTGGCCACGATCCCGATGGCCCCGGGCGTCGAAAGCCTGAATGCGTCGGTGGCGTCCGCCCTGGCGGCTTTCGAGGTCATGCGGGTGCGCTCCGGCTGACCCAGTACGTCCCGACTCGGTAGCGTTCGACCTGAGAGCGGCCGTGCCAGGACCGCTCGAGTCGTCGAGAAAGGGCACGAGATGTCGAGTTCCGCCACCACCTTCACGTTCACCGACTCGGACGGGTTCGAGATCTTCGTGCGCCGGTGGGAGCCGCTCGGTGGTGTTCGGGCCGTCCTGCAGGTCGCCCACGGTGCGGTCGAGCATTCATTGCGGTATCAGCGATTCGCCGAGTATCTGAACGACCATGAGATCGCCGTCTATGCGCCCGACCACCGTGGACATGGTGAGACGGCCGGCACCCTGGAACGCGCCGGCCTTGCCGGCAGCGATGGTTGGAATGGGATCGTCCGCGACTTCGCCCACCTCACCGACATCATCGAGGGCGACCACCCCGGTGTGCCGGTCTTCGTGCTCGGTCATTCGATGGGCTCGATCGTCGTCCAGCAGTACATCGAAGAGCACGGCGGCCGCATCGCGGGAGCGATCCTCACCGGGTCGTGGGGCACCCTGGGCGACCCGACCGCACTGCTCGCCGCCGTGGACGGAGCCATCACGGCCGAGGGCCGGGAAGCGCCATCGATGATGCTGGCCCAGATGTTCGGATCCTTCAACGAGCCCTTCGGCGGCGATACGGGGTTCGAGTGGCTCTCCCGGGACCAGGCCGAGGTGCAGAAGTACGTCGACGATCCGTGGTCGGGTTCGTTCGCATTCAGCAACGGATTCGTCAAGGACTTCTTCCAGGCCATGTCCGACACCTGGGACGACGAGGACCAGATTCCCAAGTCTCTCCCGGTCCTGATCGCATCTGGTGACAAAGACCCGGCGGGTGGGTTCGCCGAGACGACCCAGGTGCTCATCGACCGGTACGAGGCGCAGGGCCTGGAGGACTTGACGTCCAGGTTCTACCCCGATGCGAGACACGAGATCCTCAACGAGACCAACCGCGACGAGGTGCAGGCCGACATCCTCCGCTGGATCGAGGATCGGCTCGACTGAGCACGGCTCGTCACGGGAAGTCAAGAGAGTCGCGCACGACCGTCAACGGGTCGTCACATCGACTCGCGACAGTTGCTCCATCGGGCCCGACACGTTGGGAGGATTTCGATGGACGCCGTACGAAATGTGATCGTCGTCCCCGACGACGACCCGCGGTCGTCGCGTGCGCTCATGGATGCGGCCCTGCTTGCAGCCGCTGGAAGGCCGGTCACCGTCACTGTGTTGGCGTCCGATCCAGACCTCCGGGCTCTCGAAGAACTCGACACCGCCGGTCTCGACATCGAGGTCCGGTCTGCCTCCAAATGGCCCGATCGCGACTTGGGGGACATCGTCCAAGACGAACGCTGTGACCTGGTGGTGGTCGGCGATGGCCACTTCGGTCGACGAGCCGCTCGACGGCGCCTCGTTCGGCAGGTCTCCGCTCCGATCTGGGTCGTGCCGTCGGTGAGGCCGCTCGGCTCGGACGTTGCCGTGGCGGTTGGTCCGTTCCCCGATCAGGCGACGGCGTCCGATGCGCTCCACGGACTGGTCGTCGAGACGGGTGCTGAGCTGGCGCGCAGGCGAAGCGGTCGGCTTCACATCGTCCACGCCTGGGCGCTGGCGGGCGAGAGTTTCATGCGGTCCTCCCGGCTCGCCCTCTCGCGTCAAGAGATCGCCGATCTCAAGGACGAGGCCGTCTGGTGTGCTCGGCGGCGTCTGAACAACCTTCTCCGATCCTGTCGACTCGATGGAGTTCGCTGGCAGATCACGATGGAGGAGGGCAGCGTCGATCAGGCGCTTTCGCGTGTCGCCCGGGCCTCGTACGTCCACGATGTCGTGGTCGGTTCGGCCGGTCGAACCGGAGTCATCGGGCTGGCGATCGGAAACACAGCAGAGCGATTGGACACATTGGGGAAGAGCCTCCTGATCGTGCCGAAGCCGGCCGCCATGGCGACGCCGGTCTTCGTCTGAGAGTGGGCGACACTTCGCCCGTCCACGCACCGACGAAGCAGTCTGGGGTCCGACCGCACTCCGGTATCCTGGGCCGAGCGCTGGCGTAGCTCAGTTGGCTAGAGCAGCTGATTTGTAATCAGCAGGTCGCGGGTTCGAGTCCCGCCGCCAGCTCCACATACACGTCGATCAGGGGTTTTGCGAGCCGAGATGGCCCGTCGTGCTGGGCTCGGTGTCGGTGCCTGGCGGTGTGTAGCGTTCTGCTTGGTCGGATCGGGCGTCGCGCGCTGATCGTCGTGGTGGCCGATGACGAACTGGACGACGCACCGTGATCGTGTCGGCGTATGAACCCGATCAGGAACGCGGCTGACACCCGAGAAGATCGAGCGCACCCTACGGGGCGACGAACTCCAGGAGGCTGGCGATGACACGCCACACGCGTGATGAGGGGCAGTGGGTCAGCCGCACGGTCGACTACGACTATATGGTCCACCATGACGGCGAGCATGGCCTGCTCGTGGTCACCGGTGTCCCAGGACAGGTCTGTCTCGCGTCCGACGAGTATTGGTTCGAGGACACCATCCGGTTCGAGTTCGCGCTCTGCTCGACGAGCGCCGTCCCGAGCTCGGCGAGATCCGCACCATCGCATGGTCTCAGGCGAACTCCGCCTACGTTGACACACCGTCCGAACCGGAAGGTTCAAGGGTCCGGTGAGAGTGTGTGTTGCCCCGCGCGAAGCAGTGATTCCGATCGCGGCAACGTCATCCTCGGCCACTCAACTGCTGTCGACCACCCGCACGACCGACGCTAGATCAGCCCATTCTCCAGGGCGTGGATCGCGGCGCCGGCACGGGATGAAACACCGATCTTCTGGTAGATGTGGGTGACGTGTCGCTCGACGGTCTTGGGTGAGATGCCCAGGGCGTCACCGATCGCCGGGTTGGTCATCTCGCGGGCGACGAGCCGCAGCACCTCTGCCTCGCGCTGGGTGAGGTCGAGGGACGATGCTCGTCGTGTCTGGGAGCCCTTCTGCCCTGTGGCGGTCAGGACGGCGTCGACGGCGTTGCGGTCGAGCAGCCCCTCACGTGCCTGGGTCGCGAGTGCGTTCGCCGCCTCGGACCCGCTGAACTGCCGTCGATGAGGACGCGCCTCGGTCATCGCGCACCAGGTGTTGGCGGCCGTCAGCAGCCGGGCGAGGGATGACAGGCCGGAGGCCTGCAGCCCCCGGTGGTAACCGGACCCGTCGAGGCGCTCGTGGTGCGCGGCGCCCAGCGTGCCGACCGGTGCGAGGACATGGTTGTCCGCGAAGATTCGTTCCGTGAAGTAGCTGTGGAGCCTGATCCGCTCGTGTTCCGCCCGGGACAGAGGACCGGACTTGCTCAGCAGGCTGGACTGGAGCCCGACCCGACCGACGTCGTGCACGAGCGCTGCACGCGCGACCAGATCGACCTCGGGTGTGGGCATGCTCGCAGCGCTGGCAGCCTGTCGCACGACTCCGGCCACCCGTCTCGAGTGCCCGATCATGTGCGGCGACTTGAGATCCCCGAAGTCGGCGATGCAACTGAGGGCCCGGTCGATCCGGTCGCCAGACACACAGATCGGACCGCCCGGCTCGGCACCCAGGACCTGTTGGGTCAGATCGGGCTCGTCGAACCCCTCGACAAAGTGGGCGGGATCGGCAGCGACGAGCGCCGCGAGTGATGGGTCCAACGAGCGTCCGGCACGGGCCACGACGCGCCGGGCGATGTCCGCGGGTTCGCGGGTCACGCTGTCCTGACCGACCTGCCATGCGACCTGCACGACGCGCATCGGCAGGCTGATCCCCTCTCCCTCGGCCAGTCGCTGCGTGCTCAGACCGTCCCAGCGCTCGTAGGCGTGCGTCAACGCATCGGAGACCCGGGGACCGAGTTCGAGCCGCTTTGCGATGAGCTCGGCGGCCTCACAGTGGTTGCGGTGGTGCGGTCCCATTTCCGGGGCGGCGAAGGCCGACGCGATCGTCCGGGCTGCTGCCCGAGCCTCGTCGGCGGCCAGTGTCCGTGCGAACATCCGCTCGAGGTACGGAAGGACCTCGTCGTCGGCGACGACGAGGAGATCACCCAGCGCCATCTCGTCGACCATCTGCGAGGTCGCGTGCGACGTCGTCGTGCAGCCGACGTAGCGCAGCATCGCGGTCCAGTAGGTGGCCGCGACGTCCGCGTGGCCCATGCCCGCAGCACGTGCGAGGCGGACTCCGACCAGCGTCGTCCGGTGGATGGTCTGGAACGGCACGCCGAGTCCGAGGTCGATGGCCAGCGCCAGCGACGCCAGCACGTCGGCCAGACGGACACTCGACCCGTTCATCCCGTGACTCTACTCAGAGGCTCGTCGCATCGGAGTGGCTCCCACCTCGCTGGTCAAGTCCACGGCCTGCATGCTGGACCTCGATGGATCGGTGGCACGCCCCGTCTCGTGCCGGCACACGCGGGGCCCTGTCGGCCCCGCGTGCACCTTGCCGAAGGGCTCAGGCCGGCACCGGGATCGCACCGATCTGCACCATGAGGCCCATGGCGTCGAACTGGGCGTGGTGCTCGACGACCTTGCCGTCGACGATCCGGTCGAAGCTGCTGCCACAGATGCGCACCGGGCGGTTGCTCGCGGCGACGCCCTCGAACTCGCCGGTGTGCACCGCGGTCCAGGTCAGGTTTGTGGCCACGACGTCACCCTCGACGACCTGCGTGTCGATGGTGTGCCGTCCGTTGGAGAATGCCGATCCGATCCCACGGACCATGCCCTCGAACTCGTCACGGCTCATGGTGTCGCCGCCGTTGGCACTCGCCGCGAGGTCCGGCACGACCAGTGAACGCCAGGAGTCGAAGTCCTCGCGGTCGACATACTCGAACATGGTGCGGGCGGTCTGTTTGATGGACTCGTTGCTCATCTCGGTCTCCTCCTGTTGGGTGCGAGATGTCAGCACCATGCCAGTCCGGCACCCGTCTCACATCCGGCAACCCCCCCACCGATCACGAAATCACCTCGGACGCCTTGCCTGCCTCGCGGCGATGTCACTCACCACGGGCATTGATCGTCCCGGGAGTGGGCCCGCTACGGGCCATGTGAACCAGGGAATGACCCTGCGTCGAATTGTTGCGAGTACTGCGGGCCACCGCACTCGGGCGTCGGATCGGTCCCGGGAGCCCGCTTGCCCGAAGCGGGCATGACGGGCTAGAGTATCTTCCATGACAGACCCAGTCCTCGTGACCATTCAGGAACGCGGCCGCGTGAACCTCGGCAGGTTGGCGGACCACGACCGATACCTGGTCCACCGCGAGCCGGACGGCACCCTGATCTGGGAGCCGGCCGCGGTGATGTCGGTTACGGAAGCCCGGCTGCTGGCTGATCCCGACGTGATGACAGTGTTGGCGGCGAATGAGGCAGATCCCTCTCGCCTGAGGACTCGAGACCGATCGAGATCACCCCGAGCCGAGTAGTCGGTGGCGACTCTCAAGTTCTCGCCGGAAGCCGACGACTTGCTCACCGAACTCGAGTCGGACCCCCGGACTGTTCATTGTGCTGGACGGCTCAACACCGCACTCGACAAGCTCGAAGCCGATCCCGGGGCAGCGGTGAACCGGCGGCGGAGATTCCAACGGCTCGATCTGTGGGCGATACCGGTGGTGTGCGGCAACGACGAGTGGCTGATCCTATGGAAGCCGGGAGACGGCGAAGATGTCATCTTCGTGGCGCACATCGTTCCCGCACCGTAGAGGGCCATTTGACTCGCCGCGGCTCGTTTGCCGGTGTCGTGGCCGCCGAAGTCCGCGGTCAGGCGCCGACAGCAGATTACTTGGCCTCTTGCGCTCGTCGCCGACGTGGGGTTTTGTGGGTTAGCACAGCGCTCAGGCGTGGATTGTTTGTAATCAGCAGGTCCGGGGTTCGAGTCCCCGCGCCAGCTCAAACACATCCATTGAACCGGCCAGGTGATGGTCGAATCTCTCGGGTGTCCATGTTGGACGAAGACCCAGATGTCCCGCTCAGAGTCTTCTCTGCCGGGCTCCGTTACCTCGGATCCGCGACCCTATTGCGTGGCGGGTTCTTCGATATCCCGCCGGGTGGCCCGTTGCGTCGACGGATCGGTCACTCCGGTCGAGGCGACCCGGCCGTACTCCACCGGCGACTCTGGCGGCGCCTGATGAGCGCAGCCGACAGCTCGGCTGCCGGACACTCCACTTGAACACACGGCGCATCAGTCCCCGTCCTGATCAGCACGCTACGTCTGCCGGTCGGATCATCGTGGACTTCTGAACACGGTACGAGGGAGAACCGGTGGGGCCGTCAGGATATTTCCATCACAAGGAACTGAGAAGCGTGGTTCATCGTGATATTCCGGCTCCTGCCGAGGAATCCTTGGATGCCCATGCAAGGAAGAGTCGGGGCATCTGTCACTTTGGAATGTGGCGGTTCAGGTCGACTGACCCGACCGGTCAGTAGTGAGGTCGGACCTTGGAAACGCCGGCAACGAGCCCAAGAGCGACTGCCGCGAGACCGGGCCACACGTGTCTCCGGGCGGGTATCGACTGCGTTGGTCCATCGGATCAAGGTAACGCGGGTGGCACGACTGGCCAGAGGCGAGCCCGCCGCAGCGTGACCGGCGACGGTCGCCCGGTCGTGATACTCGACCTGCACGGGTGTGCTACGGCCAGTCGATGCCGAGTGCTTTGGCGGCGGTGCTGAGTTTCATGACCAGCCTGTGGTCGTGACCGGGTAGCGGTGTGAAGTTGTGGTGTTGGTAGAAGCGGTGAGCCGCGTCGTTCATGGCGTCGACCAAGACGAGCCGGCCACCGGCCTGTTTGGCTGCGTCCATGATGGTGGTGAGTGCTGTGACGAGGAGTTCCGAACCGAGCCCAGAACCCTGATGCGATCTGTCGAGTGCGAGCTTGGCGAGGAGGATCGCTGGGATCTTTGCTGGCGCTCCTCTCGAGATCGGTCGGGGCGGTTCGTCTCGTCCCGCATCGAGCATCGCGCCAAACGCAACCTCAAGAAGCTCCTCGACGCCAACGGATGGCCCGATCCCCGGTCAGCGCCGTAGGAGCCATGACAGGGACCGAATCGGCCTCGTACGGATCGCCCGGCTGAGTGCCGGGGCGGCATTTGAGCATGCTGGTCGCCGTTGTGCGGTCCGCTCGAATACCCTTCCGCGACGTGGAGCAATTCGACGACGTCGGTCGCGAGCGGTTGAGGTGGGTGTTCGGGCCCGAGGTGTTGGACGTCATCGACGAGTACGATCTCGATGACGAGGACGACCGGATCGATCTGGTCGAGGAGTTCCTTCCGCTGCCGCCTCGCGTGCCCGCGCGTGACGTCCGGATGGCGGCCCGCACCGTGGTGGTGACCCAGATTCTCGCCGACCGGCCGCCGGAGACGTGGCGTACCGTGAAACGGCTACGTGATGCCGGTCTCCACCGCGACGAGATCCTGTCGCAGCTGACGCTGGTGATCGGCGAGAACCTCAAAGCGATGATTTCTTCGCGTGAGTCGTTCGACTCGGAGTCGTTCGCTGCAGCGCTCGACGAGTTGCCGTTGCCCACCGAGGCGGAGGTCGCCCGTGTCGCCGTCGATGTGGTTCGGGCCCATCCGGGCATCGAGGTAGGGGAACACGTCGATCGGATCACAAGGTCACTGTCACGACGCCACAGCGCCATCGTCGAGCAGCTGGCCGATCGAGTCGTGGAACAGCTGTTGTCCGGCCCCCTGCATTGGTTGCCTGGTGACCTCACCGTGTATGTGCCGGATCTGGTCGATGGGCGCACGTTCACCCACCGTCACAACGAGGCGGAGGCCGAGTTGGGGGTGCTGACGGTCGGGTTCGACCTGGGGGCGTTCACCAGGTTCGATACGGTGCGCCTCGCCGACGGCACCGAGATCGAGCAGTTCTCGGTGGAACGCGACCACCTCGCCTGGGTCGGTCCGGACGGATGGCTGGCCGGTTACGAACCGGGAGACTTGCTGTCGATCACGGCCCAGGTGTTGGCGCCGCACGGAGCCGCCGTCGAGGCGGTCGAGGCAACGGTGGTCATCGAACGCGCCGACCCCGAGCCCCCACTCGCCGACGAAGTCGTGGCCGCCGTTCGGGACGCCTACGACGCAATTGTGGCCGAGCCCGGCCTCCCGGTGAACGGCGAGGACCTGGCCCTGTGGCTGTGCCACCACCGCGCCGATCTGGTCTCTATTCCTCGTCCTCCACTCGCCGAGTTGTCCACCGCCGCCGGGCTGGAACTACGTGGCGGGCAGGTCGCCCACGACGAGGAGATCTGGCGGAGGGACTTGTTCGCTCGCCGGTATCACCAGGTTCTCCATTTGCTTCCAGAGCGTCACTGGCAGGAGGTGGTGGGCGGAGCCCTCGGAGTCCTCGACGATCCGGGCGCCACCGTCGAGCAGGTGCGGGCGGCGCTGGACGAGTGCGCCGAGCCCGAGACCATCGATGTGCTGGCAGACGTGCTATTCCCGCACTATCTCGACCTCGCCGACGAGTTCGAGCTGGGTGGCGCCGACGCCCCCGGCCGACTGTTCGAGCTGGTCCATCGGGCGATCGCCATGGCAAGGCGACCCCGAGAAATCGCCACTGCCGAGTACCTGGCGTGTGTGCTCCACGAACGGTGCAGCGCCCCCGAGATCGCCGAACGGCATCTCACCCGGTCGGCGCAGGCGGCGCCCCGATTGGGTCCGGTCGTCGAGCGAATGGGCTGGTACCGCTTCGATCGGGGCGACGCCCGGGGAGCGATGCGGTGGTGGGGCCAGCTCTCAGATCCTCACCCGTCGGCAGCCACCATCGAGCCGTTCCTCGAATCGCATGCAGACCGCAGGCTCGGCCGGAACGATCCCTGCTGGTGTGGGTCGGGTCGGAAGTTCAAGCAATGCCATCAGAACGCCACCGACCTGCCGGCCCTGCCGGACCGGGTGGGGTGGCTCGCCCGAAAGGCGACACTTTGGCTGGAGCACACCGCAAACGATGTCCGCGCCCTGGTCGTGGAGCTGGCGACCGCCCGGGCGACCGGTGACCCCGATCCCGATTCCGACGGATTTCGTATGGCGTCGCTCGACGAAGGGCTCGCCGACCTGGTCGTGGAGGCGTTCGAAGACCCCATCGTGATCGACGCCGCACTCCACGAGGAAGGCCTGTTCAACCTGTTCCTTCGCGAGCGGGGGGCGTTGTTGCCCGGCGACGAGCAGTTGTTGGCCTCGTCGTGGTTGACCGTCGATCGGAGCGTCCACGAGGTGATGGCAGTCGAGCCGGGGGCCGCGATCACCCTACGAGATCTCGCCACTGGCGACGTGGTGGAGGTGCGCGAGCGCAGCGCCAGCCATCAGGTCGCCGTCGGCGAGCGCTATTGCGCCCGGCTGGTTCCCGACGGGGCGACCCATCAGATCGTCGGAGGCGTGTTCGCGGTGCGCACCGGCCATGAGACGGCCGTGCTCAACCTGTGCACCGAGGGAGACGGCGCGGCATTGTGCGCATGGGTAGGTCGGCTTCACCAGCCGCCCCGGATCGTGCACACCCCCGGCCTGATCGACTCGATGATCGATCGATCCGCCATCGAGGAGATGCTGTCCGACTTCGGCGACGACGCCGATGAGGCCACGGTGATGGCGGCGTTGGGAGCCGAGATCGCCCGGCAGACCCAGACCGCCTGGCTGGACGAGTCGGTCCCGGCCCTCGATGGGCTCACCCCCCGACAGGCCGCCGCCGATCCGACGCGCCGGGAGCAGGTGGAACGGCTCCTCGACGAGTTCGAGCGCATGAACGAGCGGTTGCACTCCGGCGAGGACTCTTCGCCGGATGCATCCCGATGGGACATAGCTGCGATGCGCCGCCAGCTCGGGCTCGAGCGCTGAAATCTCTCAGAACACCGGCGCCACCTGCAGTGCGGCGCCTGCCTATGCCAGGGCTACAAGCGGCGTGGAGTGACGGTGCGGGTTGGGGCGCCACCGAAGCTGTCGGTGGCTCCTACCACGGAACAGGCTACTCCGATGTAGGCAACATGAGTTGTACGTTCGTGCCGTGGGTCGTCTGAGCGTTCACCTGAGACCCGACGCCCTCCGCAGGATCTCGTTCGCCCAACGCAGCTCGGCGAGCCGACCGGAACCGACGGCGTCGCTTTCGCGCACACCACCGGGGATCGGAGTCGCTGACCGGTCCGATGACGTCTCCTCTTGCGGCCCTTGCATATTCGAGTGATCGCACAGCCATACCCGCTCAGCACCCAGCAAAGATCGGCTCAGAGCGTCACCGAGCACCGAGGGCGGCTTGCCGCACGTCCAGGGCGGGCTTGGGCTCCAGGTCGCTCGTCCATAGGCCCGCGTATTCCCAGATCCGCATGGCCTCGTTGCGCGTTCCCGATCTTCTCGACCAGCGGTGTGTAGTCGATCGGCACAAACCAGACGACGAAGAGGTACTTGTCTCGGGTCGCTGTGTCCAGCAGGTCGGTGAGAAAATGCTGCTGGAGTGCCGCGTCGCCGGCGAAGCTCATGTCGACCGACTCGAGATGCACCGTCTCGGTGGTGTACCCGGTCTCTGCGATTGCGATCGGACGGTCGGTGTAGGTCTTCAGCCACTCGAGTGGCACCCGCCACTGATCAGGTGGGGGCGGGAGCGGCGGTACGCCGACGCGCTCGCCGGTCTCGCTCCCATACGGGTAGAAGGAGATGCCGAGGAAGTCGCTGGACTCGACTAGCGGCGACACGGTCGTCCCGACACGATCGTCCATGAGCGATTGGAGCACCATCTCGGGTCCAACGAGCAGGTCGGGATGCGACCCGCGCAGCTCGCGGCGGACGTGGTCGTAGAGGCTCGCGAACTCGTCCCAGCGGTCGCGAGCGTTGACGACCAGTTCGCTGATCTCGATGCCGACGACCAGGTAGGCAGGCTCGAGTTCGTCGACGACGCGCTGCGTCCATGCCGCGAAGGCCCCTTGCACTGCGGGGTCGTCGTAGGGGCGACCATCGATCGAGCCGGGCCATGGCGCTGTCGTGCCCTCGTCCAGGCCGCACTGCGGGACCATTTCGACCCGAGATTGATCGGTTGGTGTCACCGAGACATACATCGTGTGCGATGAACCGAATCGCGCTCGCGCCCGGCTGAACTCGTCGGTGATCCATGACGGGAACGGCTCTCCGGACATGGCCTGCTCCCACGGGACGCAGCCGATCAAGTCGAGGTGCACCGCGTGGAGATCGGAGTTGTCGGCGGCCATCTCGACGGTCGTCTTGATCGCCCCGATGGTCGCGTCGTAGGGGAAGGCCACGAAGCCGAGCTCCGGCCGACGTGAAGGTCGGCCCACGCCGGCATTCGACGTGCCGGCGGGTACCGGGCTCGAGCCGGGGGCATCGGCAGCCGGCGTCGCCGACGTCGGTGTCTCGGTCGGCGTGGCCGAGTTCGGCCGGCAGCCCGCCACGGAAAGGGCAGCGGCTACCAGGGCAATCGCCAAGCGAAGGCGGCCATGTCGAACCGTTGATCGGTGCATATGCAGATTGTCGTCGCATCGCCTTGCTCAACCATCGGGGATGCCCCTCACATCTCCCCGAATCCCGAGCAGCCTGCCCGTGAGGCACAACCTCGCTACTCGCAATGGACTTGAGAAGTCGTGTGTCACCTTCTTGGCACGCTAGAGCAAGAGGCGTTCGGGATCACCAGCGTCCGCAACCACCGGTCGGCTCGAAACTCTATGCCGGCAAGCCCAACTGGGATCTCCTCGCCACCCCTCACGCCTCGCCGAAATGCGGAGAGCCAGTCATGCGCGCGGATCGAATCTGACTGTCGGGACTAGCGCAGACCATGGCGAAGGTATCTTGTGGGCCGGAAGGACCTTCATGTCGAATCAGTTCGCCGGTGCTGTCAAGATCGGGCTACCCGCATTTCTCATCGTGTTCGTCTGGTTCAGAAGTCGAAGACGAAGGACGACCAGCGGAAACCACCTCCGACCTGACATGAGCGCCGATATCGGACGCACTCGGCGGGAGTTGGCCACACCGCGGGTGGTTGGTGGTCTGGTGTGACGGCGCAGCAGAGCACGGACCCGGCCCCGGCCGACGTCACGTCAAGCGTGACACCCATTGCTGCGCGGCCAGCTCGAAACCCTGACTGACTGGGACTCTCGCACTCTCATTGGACCGGAGAGGTAGTTGGGTCGATCGGCACTTCCCGAGCCGCTCGAGCCTGGCGATGCTGGACTTGGGCCGGAGAACTGGCAGGGATGGGACATGCACTGGTGCCCGGCCCGTTGTCCATGAAAGGGGAAGCAGATGCGAAAGCTCGCTCTGCTGCTTGCCACAGCCGTCGTATTCTTGATGGTCCCGGCGACCGCGGGCGCAGTTCCGCCGGAGTCATGGGAGGACCGGATCAGCGAGGGGCCTGAGCACGACCCGTTCTTCTCGGAGGAGTGCGAGGTCGATGTGGTCCGAGAGGCGGACTACTCCATCGCGGGCCGTGTCTTCTTCGACAAAGAAGGGGCACCGGTCCGCGAGACGCTTCGGTTCGTCTTCACCGAGACGCTGTGGTCGGAGTACGCGACGGTCTACAACCAGGCACACCGCAACATCACATGGGAGTTGTACTTCAACGAAGAGATCGGTGACTACGACGTGGCATCGGTCAAAGTCACAGGCAATCTGGAGACGAGCCGTCTCGCCGGCAGCGGTGTCTTCTTCAAGGATGCCGGGATCGTCAGGTTTGACTTCTTCACCGAGGAGGAGATTCGCCGGGGCAACGTCCCCACCGAGGACCAGCTGGACGTGACCTGTTCCGCCCTCAACCCGAACTACATGAGCGAATAGCTGCGTCAACCGATTGTCGGACTGTCAGGCGAGTCCGGCGATGACGGTGGCCAACGGACCGGAACGGTCGGGCGTCAGGAGGCCTTTGGCGCGTATTCTCGTGAGTTGTGGTCCGACACGAGTCGCTTACGCCATCTGGCGTCTTCTCGCCGTCGGGCTCCGCAACCACCGCCACGACGGCGGCAAGCCCGAGTCGTCCGCCACGATGGTTGCGCATCCGAGACCGTCGTTGCAGCCACCATCTCGACGCAGCCCGCATCCACCGTCCCCATCCTTCTGGCATCTCGGTCGCTATCGACCCATGTCACGACGGCCGGATGCTCCCTGCTCACCGAGCTTGGCGCCGACGTGATCATGGCGAGCAACGACGACGATGGGTTGGGTTTCGCCAATCGTCCCCTCGTCGAAACGGAGTTGAAGGTGAGATCGTCAAATCGACAAGGCGGGCCGCGGTCGACAAGGAGTTCGAACAGTTCCGGGAGCAGTATGGGCGAGTGCTCGAGGCCGTGCAGCGCGTCAGCGAGGCCCGTCCTCTCGACGATGTGCATGGCCTGCTCGAACGACTCGAGGACACGGTGCGCGAGGTGCGTACCGGCGGGCTCGTCCGATCAGGATCGAAGGGCCACCGGGCGGCGCTCGACAAATACACCAAGCTTCGGAGCGAGCTCCCCTGAGTCATTGGGACCGTCGCGTCTGCAGACGATCAGTTCGGTCGAGCACACTTCTGGGTGAATCGACCCCGGTTGGCGTGAGCTACATCGAAACTGCCCTCCAGAAACGTGGTCCTCGCTTCCACTCTCGGGGTCCGGGTCTTCGGCGGTGAGCTGGTGCTGGGCGGCCGGGCTCATCGGGCTAGTTCGATCACGGCTGGTTCTTCCGCGACTTCGGTCGAGCGGCTCGGCTCGACGACGAGGTTGGGGAGAATGCGGTCGAGCAGGCGGGGGATCCACCAGTTCCTGTCGCCGAGCAGCTCCATGGTCGCCGGTACGAGAAGCATCCGCACCACCGTTGCGTCGATGGCGACGGCGGCTGCCAAGCCCAGTCCGAGGATCTTGACCGTCCTGATGTCCTCGAGCAAGAAGCTGGCGAACACGAACACCATGATGAGGGCGGCTGCTGTGATGACCCTTGCCGTGGCCGTCAATCCATCCGCCACCGCTCGGCTGTTGTCGGCGGTGTGGTCGTACTCCTCACGAATCCGGGTCATCAAGAACACCTCGTAGTCCATCGATAATCCGAACACGATGGCGAACAGCATCATCGGGATGAATGGCTCGATGGGACCAGGCTCGATGCCGAGCAGGAACCCGCCCCATCCCCACTGGAACACCGCGACGACGATCCCATACGCCGCACCGATGGCCAGCAGGTTCATGATGACCGCCTTGAGTGGCACCAACACCGAGCGGAAGACCGCCATCAGGAAGAGGAACGAAATCACCAGGACCGCGCCGTAGAAGTACCAGATCCGCTGTGACAGGTAGTCGGAGAAGTCCACGTTCGCAGCCACCGGACCAGTCACGAGGATGTTCAATCCCGTCGTGTCGGTGATCTGTGGAACGACATCGCTGCGCAGCGTGCGAAGGAGGTCGGCGGTCTCCTGATCTTGGGGTGAGGTCGCCGGGGTCACCTGCCACACGACAGCCGTGGGCTGTGCGGGATCATTGGGAATGCCCGGTGAGACCTGGCTGACACCTTCGACTCGGCTGAGGGTGTCGGTGACTGCCTGCACCCCCATGAGGTTGGCGCCTGAGGGAAGTTCGGCCACGAGGATGAGTGGTCCGTTGGCACCGGGACCGAAACCCTCCTCCAGCAAGTCGTACGCCCGTCTAGTGGTTGTCCCTTCCGGGTCGTTTCCGGCGTCGGCGAAGCCGAGCTGCATGGAGAAGACCGGCAAGGCAACGATCATGAGACCCAAGGTGGCGGAGATGGTGATGATCACCGCTCGTCGCTGGACGAGTCGACTCCACCGGAACGAGGATGTCTCCTCGGTTGGCTTGCTGCTCGTCAGCTCGATGGTCTTGTTCAGCGGGCCGTTGAAACGACCGGCGATGACCACGACGACGGCAAGCACGGCCGCAACCCGCAGCGCCGGACTGTCGAGGGCGACACCGACGAGAGCGATCGCGACCAGGAGCGAGCTGATGAGACCACTCCAGCGGGTGGTCTGGATGCGCTGGCCGGCGAGACCGATGAGGGCAGGGAGCAGCGTCACCGACGCGACCATTGTCAGCAGCACCGTCGTGGCGGCCGCGACCGCCAGCCCCGTGATGAAAGTGACGCCCATGAGCAGCATGCCGAGCAGTGACACAACGACGGTGATGCCCGCGAACAGGACGGCGCGTCCGGCCGTGTCGAGGGAGGTCGCAACGGCTGTGTTCACCGGATCCCCCCTCCTGAGGTGCTCCTGGTACCTGGTCACGATGAACAGGGCGTAGTCGATGCCCACACCGAGTCCAATCATCACTCCGATGGTGGCGGCGAAGTCGGGCATCTCGATCAGGTTGCTCAGAAGGACGGTGGCGAGCACGCCGGTGCCGACGCCGGCGAGTGCTGTCGCGATCGGGAGACCCATGGCCAGAACCGAGCCGAACGAGAGAATCAAAACGAAGATGGCGAAGGCGAGACCGAGCATCTCCGAGTTGGGCGGTTCCCGGTGTCGGAACATGTCTCCTCCGAGAGCGATCTCGAGGCCTGCGGTGTCCGGCGAGAGCGCCCCGATCTCTTCTGCGATCCGTGCGCCGTCATCGGTTGTGGTGTCCGCGTCGAGGACGAGCTGGGCAAAGGCCACCTTCCCGGTGCTGCCTCCGTTTTCGGAGATCTGGTTTGCTCCGATGGGGGAGTAGGGACTGATCACGTTGACGACTCCGTCCATCCCCTTCGTGGCATCGAACAGCTCTGTCATCGCCGCCTCGACCGCCGGGTCCGCCACCCCCTGCTCCGCCTTGAAGACGATGGTTCCCGAGTCGCCACCGGCGCCCGGGAAATCGGCAGAGAGGATGTCGAGGCCGGCGCTGCTCTCAGAAGCCGGGGCGGTGATACTGGAGGTGAAGGCGGGGCCGATGCGGATCACGGCTCCCGCCAGGATCGCCAGGACCGCGAGCCAGACGGCCAGGTAGCGCCATGGGTGAGAGGTAGCGAAGTGGCCGAGTCGGGCGAGCACGAGTTCTCCTTGCAGTGTTGAATCGAGGCGACTTGGAGTGCAGTGTACGCAAAAATACAGATCATGCAATATTGCACCATCGGCACGATTCTGGCATACTCACTGCCGTGTCTTCGTCACCTGGTCATCGAGACCGCAAGAAGCAGCGAACCCGGCGCACGATCGAACGTGTGGCGCTCGAGTTGTTCGAAGAGAACGGTTTCGACGGAACCACGATCGACCAGATCGCCATCGCCGCCGACATCGCTCCCAGGACGTTCTTCCACTACTTCCCATCGAAGGAAGACGTGGTCCTCACCGACTACTCGACTCGCCTGGATGGGATCGTGGCGGCTCTCACCGCCAGCCGATCCGATGAAGCACCGTGGTCGGCGCTCCGCGCCGCATTCTCGAGCGTCGCAGCCGACTACGAGACCGAACGAGAGCAGTTGCTGCGGCGCTTCCGAATCATCCAGGCGACACCCTCGGTCGCCGCTCGCAACCTCCAGATGCAGACCACCTGGGAAGACGCAGTCACCGACGCCGTCGCCGGCTGGCTCGACGTCGACCCGGGCAGCGATCTTCGGCCCCGCCTCATTGCCGGCGCTGCCCTGGCCGCAATGCGAGCTTCCCTGGGTCGATGGCTCAACGACTACGGAAACTCGCGGCTCCCCGATCACATTGCCTACTGCTTCGACCTGATGGAAACGGGGCTCGGGCAGGTGAGCCGCCCCACATGAAACCGCATGTGCGCGTCGTCGCTCGGTGGTCCTGGCTACCCCTCGCGTTCGTCGTCGTGGCGTACTACGCGACGCCACGGATCCTGAGACACGCGTTTGCGCCTCCGCAGCGCGACACGGAACAGACCCCGAGAGACCTCGGTCTGCCGGAGGAGCAAGTGTGGCTGAAGAGCCTCACGGGGAGCCGGCTTCACGGTTGGTTCATCCCCGCCGAGAGCCCGTCACCGGCGGTAGTCGTCCTCCACGGCTGGGGCGGCAATGCCGCCCTCATGCTCCCCCTCGCTCCCCCTCTCCACGCGGCCGGGTTCCACGCCCTGTTCCTCGATGCCCGCAACCATGGTCTCTCCGAGCACGACCGCTTCACGTCGATGCCGAGGTTCGCCGAGGACCTCGAAGTGGCGGTCGGCTGGCTTCGGGACCATCCGGGCGTGACTGCAGTCGGTGTCATCGGCCACTCCGTCGGCGCCGGTGCCGCCATACTCAGCGGCTCCCGGAGCGACATGCTCGACGCCATCGTCTCCGTGTCGGCGCCCGCGCACCCCGGGGAAATGATGCGCAAACAGATGGCCGCTCTCCCGCGGCCGATGCTCGACCTCGTCCTCGGCGGGGTACAGCGGCAGATCGGACATGACTTCGACTCATTCGCTCCGCGGACTCGGATCGGACTGGTCACGGCGCCGATCATGCTCGTTCATGGATCTGCAGACACCGTGGTCCCCATCGACAGCCTCGATGAGTTGGCGGCAGCCCAGCCCAACGCCGAGATACTGGTGGTACCCGACGGTGGTCACAGTGACATGCAACACTTCGAACGCCATGTCGACGACATCATTGGCTTCCTCGATCTCCATATGCCCCGCTCCCGTCGATAGAGTTCGGCTGGCGCCACCAGGAGTGATGGCTTCGACGCACGCAGCCTGCGCGGCGAGCCGATCTCGGGCACGTTGCGTCCACTTGCGGTCACGGGCAAACGTCTCGAGAAGAACGTCTGGAGAAGAACGTCTGGAGAAGAACGTCCGGAAAAGAAGGTAGACAGACGCCTGGATGGTCGTGCTGCTGGCAGTGACGCTGGTCGGATGAGACCGGAAACCCCTCGCAGAGGACGTGTTGCCGAGTCCCATGACATCGCCCGTTCGGCATTGGTCTCGGCACTCCTCTTCGCTGTGATCGCCATCGGGTGGAGTGTCTACGTCTTGATCGCCGGGGGTTCGTGGTGGGGGCCGTTGCATTCCTTTGCGGCCGGCACCGTGCTCTTGAGCATCTCAGGCGCCAGCCAGATGTTCACCATCACCTGGTCGTCCACCGTTCCGCCCAACCGCGCCAAAGTGTCAACCCAGAGGTGGCTCCTCATCGCCGGGGTGGGCGCCGTTCTCGTCGGGGTCACAACCAGGATTCCGAGCCTGGTCTTGGCAGGAGGGCTCGCTGCTGCGATCGGGCTCATTCTCCTTGGCTGGATCCTCTATTCCGCGGTGCGCAAGAGTCTGCTCGGCCGTTTCGACCTCTCTGCCCGCTTCTATCTGACCGCCCTGGCTGCGGGAGCGGTCGGCGTCACGCTGGGAACCATCATGGGCGCCGACCCCGGCACCAGTTCCGACGCGACGGTCCGGCTGGTCCACGCCCACCTCAACCTCGTCGGTCTCGTCGGTCTCACGATCGTCGGCACCATCCCCACGCTGCTCCCGACGACGGCCTACAGCCCCGCCGTCAGCGGCCGCGAGGCACTGGTGGCGTGGTGGGTGTCCACGGCAGCAGTCGTGCTCATCGCGGCGGGGCTGAGGGTTCCAGAGTTGGTCGGACTCGGCACGATCGCTGTTGCGTTCGCCGCCGCCCTGATTCTCGGAGAGATTCTTCGGCGGTTGTGGAAGAAGGGAGCCCGGAGACTCGCGTTTCTCCAGATCACCGTGGGGTCGTTGTGGCTCATCGGCTGGGCTCTCGTCGACGGGGTCGTAGTTGTGTCGGGTGGAACCGTGCGCCCTTTCAGCGGATGGACAGGAGCCGTTGTGCTGACGGGTGTCGGACAGGTACTCGTCGGCTCGCTCGCCTACCTGGTGCCAGTGCTGAAGGGGTCGCCCCTCGAAGCCAACCGAGAGATCATGGAGAGAGCACCATGGCTGCCCCTGGCCGTTCTCAATGCCGCCGGGCTTTGCCTCGGAGTCGGACTGTCTGCAGTCGCCGTGGCTCTGTCAACGGTTTGGGTCATGGATTTTGGACTTCGGTTGACTCGAGTGTCCCGAGCGCGAAACCCGGATCGGTAGTGCCTCCACGACGTTGTGGACGCGCACCGATTCGCGCTCGGACCGCCTGAGCCCGACAGTCGCTCATCCGCAGACGATCAACTCGGTCGGGTACAGCTGGGTGATCTCGACCCCTGTGGGTGTCAACCACATGGAGTTGCCGATCTGAACCCCCCCCTCTCCGTCGATCACATTCGGCTGGACCACCAGGAGCGTGCCATCGGGGTAGGCGAACGAGTCGGTGTGCGTGGCCCCTCTCGACGCTCTGGTTCTGACGATTGGCGGGAGATAGGCGCCACCAAAACCGTGCACGAGGTCGTCCCAGATGTCGAACCCCTCCGTCGTGATCAACTCGGCGGCGTCCAGCACTGCGCCCACGGTCGTTCCCGCCCGAAGGGTCGCCGTGATCTCCGCATAGGCTCGTTGCGCGACGTCGTGGAGCCGTGCAAAGCGCTCGTTCGGGCCGCCCCCGATGGTGAAGGTGCGCAGGATCTGCCCTGCGTATCCCCAGAACGTGGTCGAGATCTCCGTGACGAAGACGTCCCCCGCCTGGATGACGCGGTCCGGGTGATACTGGTGTGGCACCACGATGTCGGGCTTCTCCATCGGTGTCGATAGAGAGAAGTGGATGAGATTCCAGCCTCGGTGTCCCAGATACACGTCTTCGATGGTGTGCGCCACCTGGTACTCGTTCATCCCCGGTCGAAGGGTCGTGGCGAGTGCCTCCACCGCAGCGTCGTTCATACGCGAGGCAATCCGCACGAAAGTCATCTCGTCCTCGGATTTGATGAGGCGGAAGGCCTGATACGCAGGGTTCAGGTCGATGAGGGTGCGGTTTCCCGATTGAAGCTCGATGAGGTCGGCGTGGGGAACCACACCGATCAGCCCGACTCGACGAGCGTCGGCGGTGTCGAGGAAATGCCTGAGTTTCGACGCCTGCTCGGCGGGGGTGTCTCCCCCGTACCGCACGTCGGGGATCATCGAGATCCTGAGCGCGTCCGGCAGGTGATTCCAGAGCCTCACCATGAGGAAGGGTTCCTCGGTGCGGGAGAACACGACATAGGACTGCACCTGGCTCGGCCAGTTCGAGAAATACTGCACGGCCGTCTCCAGGGGTCCGGTCGCTCCACCCACGATGAGCAGGTCCAGTTCGTGGTCCTCGAGGAGAGCGCCCGCGAAAGCCCGTCGACGTTGCATCTCACGGGCCGGGTAGCGGGGAAACCCGTTGACCTGGTCGAACTCATCCGGCCCGTAGAACGGACCTCCAAACTCCGCACTCACTGCGATCCTCCGGGTCATGATTGGCCAGAGGGACGCTAACGGATCGGATCACCTCCCGAACCGTGTTGCGACGCCGAGCCGGTCTCGTGGTGGGATACTTCGCGGCATGGCAGAGCTTCCGTTGGCGCGCCACCTGCAGCGGGCGAAGGACTTCGTCGATGCGCGCTATGCCGAACCGATCGGCGTCGGCGACATGGCCGCGGTCGCCTGTCTCTCGCCTGCACATTTCAGTCGAGAGTTCAGCCGGGTGTTCGGGGAACCGCCTCACCGATATCTGATGACACGGCGGCTCGAACGTGCGGCCGCCCTGTTGCGAAGCACCGATCGATCGGTGGCCGAGATCTGCTTCATGGTGGGCCTCAGCTCTGTCGGGTCCTTCACGACGAGCTTCAAGCGCATCTTCGGTCAGACGCCAACCGTGTATCGCTCTTCGTTCCCACCCGCATCGAACCTTGCCCGCATACCGGCCTGCGTCGTCCGTGCCTACAGCCGCCCTGAACACCGCATGTTTCGAGAAGACGAGACGTCGAGCGATCACTTACGTTGACCTCGATCCCGAGACCAAGGAGCGAGGAAATGTATCGGATCTCGACCACCCAGATGTGGGTCCACGATCAGGACGAGGCCCTCGAGTTCTACACGGACAAGCTGGGCATGGAGGTACGCAGCGATGTCACCGTCGCAGAGATGGGTGACTTCCGGTGGCTCACCGTCGGACCGGTGGGTCAGCCCGAGATGGAGATCGTGCTGATGCCCATTGCCGGGCCCCCGATGATGGACGAGACGACCGCCGGACAGGTACGCGACCTGATGTCGAAGGGTTTCGCGGGCACAGTGTTCCTGACCACAGACAACTGCCAGGCCACCTACGAGCACCTGCGAGACCGTGGCGTCGAGTTCGTCGAGCCGCCGGAGGAGCGGCCGTACGGCATCGATGCAGGGTTCCGCGATCCCTCTGGAAACAGCTTCCGACTCACCCAGCTCCCCTCCAACTGAAGGATCGGCTCCGCGGGAATCCGTTCCCGCGGAGCCGATCGCCTTGACGGCATCCCGGGCACAGCGAGTTGGCCGACCCATCGATCCAAGAGCGCAGGCATCACCCATGTTGAGTCCGACTGGGGATCCTCTGCGGGCCGGTAACCGAAACGGATTTCGATTGATCTCGCCGCCTTCGATGCCGACAGGATCAATCACGATGAGCCAGACAGCCCCTCAATCGGAACCGACCAGAATCTGCATCGCGTGTGGGCATCCCAAGCCGGCATGGGAGTCGACGCCATTGCACCTGCACTGTTGGCTGAACCGTGAGGTCCGGCCCACGGCGTGGCGGGCTCCCGTTCCAGCCGAGAACGCCTGAGTCAGGAAGCGTGTCGGTGATCGGCCACACCTGTTGGCACCGGACTGCGCCGGTGTTCGAACGTGATGTCGGTGAGGCCGTGGTCGGATTCGAGGACCGACCGGAAGATCTCTTCGGCCCGGACGGGATCGGCGAGTTCGACTTCGCTCAGGTCGATGTGAACGCTCGTGGCCCCGGCTGCGAGGGCCAGCAGTTCGAGTGACCAGGCCGGTAGCCCTGTGATCCTCGGCCCAAAGAATCGGATGGTCATCGCACCCGTTTCCGGACAGAACTCGATGGAAGATCCGATCGTATCCCGATCCCGTGTGGGCGGCGGAGGAGCTCCGAGTTCGATCATTGCACCATCCCCCTTGATGGTCGTGACGTGCCGACTCTGATACCCCGAGCCTACGCGCTTTCAAAACCTGTGCGGCGGTTGTTCGTGAGGAGCGGAAAGGGCGGAGCCCCGCATTCCTCAACCGATCTTGCAAGGTGACCGATAATGGGTTTGGGTAATCCGATACACACCTGGGGGTGACTCATGAAGAAGACCATGATCTCTGCTGCACTGTGCCTGGTTTTGGCCGCCTGTGGAGGCGGTGCCGACGAAGGCGCCGGCACGACCGTCGATGCCGGTTCAACCGACTCATCGACAGCGGTCGAAACCACATCGTCGATGGCGGCCGAGACCACGACCACTGCAGCCGAGACGACCACAACTGAATCCGAGACCGCGACGACGGCGGCCATCGTGGGCTCGGACGGGCTCGAGGCGTTGATCTCCAAGATGGATCAGGCCGGAGAGATGAACTCGGCTCGCATCGAGGGAACCATGGAGATGTATGGGCTGAGCACGGAGGAAGGCGTCTCCGACGTCGTCCTGCCGTTCAGCACCACCTTCGACACCCTGACAGGCGACATGGCGCTGCGAATGGACATGAGCGGTATCGCCGGCTCGGCCGACCTCACCGGGGAGGACGCCGCGATGGCAACGGCATTCCTCGGGGAGATCGAGATGCGCCAGATCGGAGACCGCGCCTACATCAAGATGCCGTTCCTGACGGCGATGCTCGGAACCGATGCCGAGTGGGTGTCGATGCCGGCCGAAGATGCCGGTGACTTCTCATCCGACATGGGCGTCCAGACCGATCCCAACGAGATGCTCGACGACTATCGCAAGGCCGACGCGCAGGTCGAGGAGCTCGGTGTGGAGTCCGTGAACGGCGTCGACGCAACCCACTATCAGGTGATCGTCGATACGGAGCTGTGGCTCGAGAGCCTGACGGCGGAGGAGCGAGCGGAACTCGAGGCCGACGGACCGATTCCCCTCTCCGACTTCCCGATGGATCTGTGGATCACCGACGATGGGTTCCTGGTGCGCATGGTCATGGAGATCGACGGATCACAGGTGATCGACGACTCCGGCGACTCCTTCGAGCGCATGGTCCTCACCTACGACGTGTTCGACATCAACCAGCCGGTCGACATCACGCCTCCCGATGAGTTCGTCGACATGGACGACCTGGGAGAAGGGTTCGGCTTCGACAGCAACTGAACGACCGAGCTCCCGCTCTGCCGCCTGAGGCGATATCGGGGTTCTGTGTTCCCCCGGTCTCCGATGGCCGGGGGAACACTGTTTCATGCTGCTGCTCCACATCGTTGGGAGGAGCGGGTCACGCGAAATCCCCGACTCCGGCTGCCAGGTGAAATACCCTGCGGCCGCGATGATATTGTCTCCCGCCGACCGCCGTATTCTCGACTTCGAACGGGGATGGTTTCTGCATCCGGAGCCCAAAGACAGGTCGATCACCGATGTGCTCGGCCTCACCCCGGCCGAGTACTACGACCGTCTGCGCGACCTCATGACCACTCAAGCCGCACTCTCCTATGACCCGTTGACGATTCGTCGCCTTCGCAGGATGGTGGGTGCGGCGTGAGCCGCGGACGCCACGCATCCGACCAGGGGACATTCCCTCGGGACCTGATCATCACGCTGGTCGGGATCGTTGTGGTGGCCGTGCTCGTGTTCGGCGGGCTGTGGGTGTTCTCGTTGTTCTTCGGCGACGACGGGGCGTCTTCGGCAAGCACTTCGGCCGCCTCCGTGCCGACCGAGACGACGACCGATCTGCAAACCCCGACCACGTCGTCGGCACCTTCGAGCACCGCCACGAGCGTGCCGCCCGCAGACACCACCACGCCGACGATCACCGTCCGGGCTCCCGGTGAGATCACGGTGCAGGTTCTCAACAGCGTCGGAACCACCGGGCTCGCGGCCGAAGTCACCGCCACCCTGCGTTCGGAGGGCTATCGGACCGTGGAGCCAGACGACTACGAGCCACTGCTCGATCGGTCGCAGATTCTCTTCCGCGACGGATACGGGCCAGAGGCCTTCGAGTTGGCTGCGCTGTTCCCGGACGCGCAGGTGGGTATGAGCCCCGATGTGCCGGACGACGTCGACATCATCGTGCTGCTGGGTAGCTCTTTCGAGGACGAGTGACCTCCTGGCGTCGGCTGGCGAGCCCGTGGACAGTCGTCGCCGCCCTTCTCGTCGTCTTGCTGGCGATCGGCATCGAGGTCGGTGTGCTCGCGGACATCATCTCGCCCTCCGTCTGGCTGGATGTGATCGCGTTGTGGCCGATCGGCGCCATCGGCCTGGTGGCCGCCCCGATCGTATGGCTGATCGGGGACCGGCAACCGCGTCATCTCGCCATCGCCGGGCTCTCGGTCTTCACGTGGTTGGCGGTCGGATTCGCCCTCCACGTCTCGGGCTCGGAACTGCTGCCCGTCGGCGTCACCGCCGTCGAGGGACCAGACGCCGATGATGCCGTGTCGGGACACCTGGAGATCGAGCTGGAGGCAGGTCGCGTCGACCTCGAAGGCGGGGCTATCGGTTCGTACCGCGTGAGCCCGATCAGAGCCGGCGGTGTGGTCGGAGCGCCGTCGGTGTTCGAGCAGTCCGACGGTGCCGAGCTGCGGGTTGTCGTGGTGCCGCGTGACGACCCCGGGATGTATGTGTTCCGGGGATGGACGGTCTCACTCGGATCCGGCCTCCGGTGGACGATCGACGTCGCCGCACCCGAGCTGTCGGTCGACCTGACGGGTGTCGACGTGACGACGGCGACCCTCCGATCCGATGCATCCGAGATAGCGATCGGGCCGGTGTCCGCGGCGTCGGTGATCGATCTGGTCGGGACACATCGGGTCGTGGTTGCCGAAGGTACTCCGATTCGGCTCCAGGGTGAGGGCGTGGTTCCGGACGACTGGATTCTGATCGACGGTGGCGGAGCGCGGTCGCCCGTCGACGGCGAGGGGTGGCTGGTGGTGGCCGAGGGGGGTTCACACGTCGAGATCTGGTACCGCTGAACGTCCCGGGATTCGTCACACGCCCTCACTACACTCCGACCGTGGTCGACCTGCACGTCACCGAACGCCTGCGGCGGGCTGCCCTGATGATCTGGGCCATCATCGGAGCTCTGTTCCTGGGAGCAGCGGTGTTGTGGCTCGCGTCCCAGGTCCGGATCATCTGGCTCCCGCTGATCTTCGCCGCCGGTCTGGTGGTGATCCTCGATCCGGTGGTTCGCGCCCTGGAGCGAATCGCAATTCCGAGGCTGGTCGGAGTGATCTTTGGCTTCTTCGTGGTGGGAGCGGTACTCGCTGCCGTGGGTTTCCTGCTCGTACCCGCGGTGCGGTCGCAAGCCGCCGACTTCGGCGTCGCCCTCCCCGGGTTGTACGACGGAGCCGTCGATTGGCTGCGCAGCACCGGCGACCTGATCGGTATCGACCTTGGCCCGGTGTGGACGTCCGAGACGATCAAGGCCTGGGTCTCGGATCCCGCCAACCAAAGCGCCCTTCAGGACCTGATCGGCGGTTTCGGGTCGGGAGCCGGTCGTCTCATCCGCGGTATCACCGAGGTGGTGGCCGTCGTCGGGCTCGCACCGATCCTCGCCTTCTACCTGTTGCTGGACCTGCCGAGGTCGAAGGCGATGGTGCTCGACCTGACGCCACCCCGGTTTCGAGATGAGGTGGAATATGTGTCGAGTCAAATCGGAACGGCTCTGAGCGCCTTCGTCCGCGGCCAGCTGCTGGTTGCGCTGGTGGTGGGGACGATGTCAGCGGTGACCCTGTGGTTCTTCGACCTGCCGTTCTGGCTCATCATCGGTATCGCCACGGGTCTGCTCAATCTCATACCGTTCGTCGGGCCATTCTTCGGCGCCACGCTCGCCGCTGCGGTCGCCCTGGTCGAGGGCCGACCCGGTGTGGCCGCCGGGATCGTGGTGGCGTTCACCCTCATCCAACAGCTCGACAACCACATCATCACGCCGATGATCCAACGTGCCCGCGTCCGGCTCTCGCCTCTCATCATCGTCCTCGCCCTGCTGGCAGGAGGCTCCCTGGCCGGCCTGCTCGGGGTGGTGGTGGCGGTCCCCATGGTCACCGTCCTCCGCATCGGCGCCGGGCACCTGTGGCGCACCCGGATCCTCGGTGAGTCGTGGGCCGAGGCGACGGAGAAGATGATGGAGACCACCGAGCCTTCCGACCGGCTCCGAGTGCCGGCGCGCCGTCGCAGCGCCCCGCAGGCGCGACTGTTCGACACGATGGAAATGGAAGCCACCGAACCGGAACCGGTCACGGTCCCTCCCGACGCCCCGCCGACGCCCTGATGGTCGACGTCATCGAAGAGCTGGCGTCGAAGGACTCGTACCGTGCGGTGGCCGAAGGCAATGTGCTGGACCTCGTCGACGGTGGACTGGTGCTGGATCGCACACCGTTCTACGCCCGCGGCGGTGGCCAGCCCGGCGACATCGGAGTCCTTCGGTGGGACGGTGGCGCGGTTGCGGTGATCGACACCGTCCGCCGCCAGGGAGCGGTGGTGCACGTGGTCGAGGCGGCAGACCTCCCCGACCCGGGGACTGCCGTGGAGGCCATGATCGACTGGGATCGCCGATATCGACTCATGCGGACCCACACGGCGCTCCACGCACTCTCGGGGGTGGTGTTCCGTGACTTCGGAGCGAAGGTCACCGGCGGCAACATGGAGCCCGGCGAGGCTCGCATGGACTTCGAGCTCGACTCGATTTCCGTCGAGTTCGGTCGAGAGGTCGAAGAGCGTCTCAACGCCGAGCTGACGAAGGGCTATCCGACCGAGATCCTCTACCTGCCGCGAGGCGAGGCGCTCACCGACCCCGACCTCATCCGAACCAAGGTGAACCTGATCCCCGAGTGGGTCGAGGAGATCCGGGTCGTCGACATCGTCGGTCTCGATCGTCAGGCCGACGGTGGCACCCATGTGCGATCGACTTTGGAGGTCGGTCGGATAACCGTGGTCAAGACCGAGTCCAAGGGCAAGGCCAACAAACGGATGCGCATAGCTCTCGTCGACTGACGCCCGATCGGTCGATGTCGCCTGGTCAGCGTGCCTCCCGCGGTCCACAAGACCGGACTCGACGGTCTGTCGTGCCATCATTGTCCGCCATGAGGCGTGTGCCTGTGCCTGTTTGGGGCTGCTCATGGAGATGAGTGCGGCGTCGACCGAGCTCCGCGACGTCCTGGTGTCGGTGTACGTCCCGCATGTCCGACGTCGTCTGGTTGCCATGTCGATCGAACCCGACGAGGCCCTTGCGAATGCGCTGTCGATCGGGCGCACCTGGCTTGCGGACGAGTTGACCGCCTTGTTCACCACGCCTCACCCGCAGCAGTCGCGCGGCCCTCTGGAGCTGTTCCAGGAGGCCATGCGTTTCCCGACCGAGGAACTGCGCCGGCGCGGCGTCGACCCTGTGCACCGCAACGCCGTGGCCGAGCGGGCGATCCCCGGAGATGTGTACGACCTTGCACCGGCTTCGTCGTCGCTGCTCGGAGAGACCGTGTGGCAGGCACACCTGGCGTGGGGAGCGGAGAAGGCGAGCGTCATGGCCGAGGAGTTGTGACGTCGTGGCCGTGACCGGGTTCTGGTATGTGAGACAGGTCTCCGATGAGGAGATCGTCGAGCTTCGCAAGCCGATCGACACGTTCGTCGAACGGGTCGCCAAAGATCGAGGCATCCAGGAGGTGATGGCTGCGTGGAAGGCCTGGCCGGCGCAGGTCCACGGTTTTCGGCCCGATCGGACGCTGGACCGTCTCAACCGGCTGTTCCTCGGAGCGTTCCTTGCCGCGACTCCGGGCGAGAACGCCTTCTTCGCATGTTCGCGGGACGACATCGACGACGCTACGTGGGACATCGGCCGTGAGCCGGCGCCCGACAACGTCCAGGCTCTGTTCGCTCACATCGATCGTTTCCCGCCGATGTCATTGCTGTTCATGGGCATCGGCCCGGACCGTGCGGGTTGGCTACCCGGGGCCTTGGGCAACTTTGCGCTGACTTCTGCGGAGCTCGAGCGCGAGGCGCCTCACCTCCGTCACGCTCACGCCATGCCGCCGCTGGAGCGGACCGATGCGATCCACCGCATGAACACCTGGCTCGAAATCGGCAGCGGACATGGGTTCAACACCGCTCATGTGCTCGAAGCACTGCCGGCGGTCATCGGCCCGGCTCTGATCGCCGGGAAGGGTCTGGTTTCGGTGACGGCGTCGATGTAGGCGGCGCAGATCGGTTCCGTTCGGTCGCAACCCATGTGATCCCGGAGATCACCAACGCCACCCCGATCAGCTGGATCAGGCCCGGGCGTTCGTCGAAGATCAGACGCCCCCACAACAGGGTGAGCGTGGGCTGGAGCAGGATGACGAAGGAGGTGACCGCCGCCGGAAGTCGCGGGAGCGCATGGCTGATCGCCAGCCAGCCGGTCACCTGCGCGCCCCACGCCAACAGCAGAAGCCATCCGTGCCCAGGCCACGATGGGGCGAGTGCCAGGTCTCCGGTGACGATGCCCACGATTCCGACGGTCAGGCCGGCGCCGAGCGTGGCGTCGAGAAGGGGACCGGCCGCCGGGGACAAAGCCCGACCCGCACGGCGGTATCCGACGAGGAACGTCGTGTAGAACAGAGCCGCCGCCGCCCCCATGACCACTCCGAACACCGGTCGTGCTCCGAACGCATCCGCCGATCCCAATCCCGTCACCGCAGCCAGCCCGACGATGACCATTGGCATCGCAACGAAGGTCCGCCTGCCCGGATGCTCCCGGAACACCGCCCATGTGACGAGCGGCACCAACACGACCTGGCTGTTGGCGACGAGGGTGGCCAGACCCGCGCCGATCTGATCGATTGCGACCTGCCAGGCGAGGACGTCGAACCCGAGAATGAGCCCTGCCGCGAACGCGATCCATCGGTCGCGGGCCGGGCGCTGGTCTCGGCGTCGCTGGATCCACGCGATCAAACCGAGAACGGGAGCGGCATAGGCCATCCGGAAGAAGCCTCCGGTCACGGCGTCGGCGTCGGACAGCCGGTAGAGGATGGCCGAGAAGGAGATGATGGTCGCACCAAAGAAGGCGACCAGTCGAGGTGATGGCGCGGCAGGTTGGAGGGGGAGAGAGTCGATCACGGGAGTGGGCTGGTTCAGTCGCCGACGGTTGCGGCGTCCACCGCATTCTTGAGGAGTGCCATCGAGTGGTGGATCGAGTGGATGAACTCGTCGCTGTCGGCGAGGGCGTCGTAGTCGGCGTGGATGCCCCATTGGAGCTTGCCGTCATAGGAGAAGAGGGCGATGCCCATCCCGTGCTGGGACCACAGCGGCACGATCGGATAGTTGGCGAGCATCCTCGCCTCTAGCAGGTACATCGGGAACTGCGGGCCGGGGACGTTGGTGACCGTCATGTTGAACGGGCGGACGGCGTTCACCGCCAGCCGGGCTGCCAGAGACAGCAGGGGGACCGGCGTGCCTCTGCTGAGGTCGATCAGCGTGGCTGCCCCGAGCGCCTGATTCGTCTCCTTCAGATGTCGGGTCGCCGCTTGGATCCGGCGGAGCCGTTCGATCGGGTCGGGTTCGCTGACCGGCAACTCGACGAGCCACATGGCGACCTGGTTGCCGAGCGCTCCTCGTTGCGAGGGTTTGCGCACGCTGACGGGTGCCATCACGCGGAACTCGATGCCGTCGACGGCGAAGTCCCGGTCGACTTCGAGGAAGTGACGTACTGCGCCGGCCACCACCGCCAGCACCACGTCGTTGACCGTGCCGCCGAATGCGTTCTTGACCTTCTTTACGTCGTCCAGCGGCGTCTCGGTCCAATCGAATCGACGGTTGGGACCGATCTCGGGGTTCAGCGGCGTCTTGTCGGCGGGTGTCAGCCAGCCGGACCGAAGCGAGTTGGCCGCCGCGTTGAGTCGGTGCTTGGTCTGGTCGATCACGTCCTTGCTGGATTTCAAGAGGTCCGATGTCGAGGTGAGCGCGTCGATGGTCCGCCGGGTCGTTCGTGCCAGTTCCGAGACCACCAGCTGCGTCCCGTTTGGCGCCGGGCGGGCCGTCCATGGTGGGGATTCGGCGATCTCCGAATCGGGTGCAAGACCGAGAAGGATGGTGGTGAGGTCGACTCCCGACACGCCGTCGATCATGCAGTGGTGGATCTTGCTGATGAGGGCGAAACGGTCGCCGTCGAGGCCTTCGACCACCCAGAACTCCCACAGCGGCTTGTTGCGGTCGAGTTGCTGACCGACGATCCGCCCCGCGAGTTGTTTCAGTTGCACGTCGGTGCCGGGCCGGGGGAGGCTCGTGTGCCGGACGTGGTAGTTGATGTTGAAGCTGTCGTCGTCGATCCAGACCGGCGCTCGGTTGTACGGGACGTATCCGAGTCGCTGGCGGTACCTGGGGATGTATTGGAGCTTGGACTCGATGTGAGCGCGGATGCGCTCGATCTCGATACCGCCGTCCGGTGTCTTGAGGTTGTTCGCCTCGTAGATGCCGACCCCGGCCACGTGCATGTGGGTGGTTCGGGTTTCGAGCGCCAGGAACGATGAGTCGAGGTATGTCAGCGGTTCGTAGAAGGGCACGGGCATCGCGGTCCCAAGGTTAGGGCTGTGCTCGGCGCGCTGCCCACACAGCGGCCGCCGCACTTCCCACGGTGTTCGCCACGAGATCCCACCCGGTGTTGTCGAAGCCGCCCACGTTGGTGTCGGGAGTGATGCGGGTGAGCAGGAACTCGAGCATTTCGTTCACGGCCCCCGCCGAGAGTCCTCCCAGCAACACGATGGTGGCTGCTGCTGCGGGCCTCCGGCGCGGGATCCACGGTTCGAACCGCTCGGCTGCTGCCAGCCCGGCGAAGCGGAACCCGATGGCGTGGATGAGTTGGTCGTAGCGCAGCACCGGTAGCAGCCATTGTTTGGTGAAGAATCTGGTCGCCGACCGGGAGTAGTCCACCGGCGAGGTGCATGAACCCCCAGAAAGTGAGTCCTCCGAGCACGAGACCCGAGAACGGATGCCGCCGGTCGAGGAAGACCACGATCGTCGCGGTGATCGTCATCCAGATCGTGTAGAACGGGACGCTCGACGCACCGCGGGCGAACCCGAAGGCGATCCACCCCACGATCGAGACCACTGCGATGGTCCCGATGACGGGATGACGCCTGACGAGTTGCGGGACCATGTTGCGCCCGAGACAGGAATCGAACCTGTGACCTACTGCTTAGGAGGCAGTTGCTCTATCCCCTGAGCTACTCGGGCGGGATGGGTTGGAAACGCGGTTGAAAACCCTCGAGTCGTCAGCCGTGTCCGACAAGGGTAGGCGATTCGGGGCTGTGATCGGCTGAGAAGTATGCGTTGGGAGGCAGTGGGATCGGCGGCGGCGCGGTCGATCGGCGTCGGGAGCCGGGCTCGAGGCGGGGGAGGCGCTATCCGGTCCGTTCGAGCGGTGGATCTGCGTCGAAGACGCGGAATCGATCAGGTGCGAATACGGCTTCGGTTTGGGCGAACGTTGCCGCCGACGGCCGTCAGGCGACGAGACGAAGTCTGCCGGCTGTGCCCGGCTATAGCTTCCTGGCCGGGGGTTCGTGGATGTGATACCACCAAGGAGTTGTATGGCCGACATTCTGATCCGCGACATCCCTGATGACCTGATTGCCGCGATCGATGCCAAGGCTCGGCGGGCGGGCCTATCACGCGTGGAGTACATCCGCCGGGCCCCTCGCCCGTGAACGTGATACCGCTCACTGTCAAACCACTGTTCAGGACCTTGCCGTGCTGGCTGAACGTCTCGGCGACCTCGCGGACCCCGACGTGATGCATGACGCCTGGTCGTGACCACGTGGCTCGTCGACAAGTCTGCGCTCATCCGTCTCGCTCACAGCCCTGACGCTCCCGATTGGTCCGACCGCATAGATCGAGGGCTCGTGCGCATCTCGACCCTGACGCTCCTCGAAGCAGGGTTCTCGACCCGGTCAGGCAAGGAGTTTCACGCGGCATTTGGGCAGCCGCCCATTGCCAACATGCCGGTCGAGTATCTCACTCCCGCCATAGAAGACCGAGCCATCGCGATCCAGATGGCGCTCTCCGACTGAGGCCACCATCGGGCAGTGTCGATACCCGACCTGCTCATCGCTGCGACCGCCGAACTCGCCCAGTTGACCATCCTCCACGCCGACCGTGATTTCGAACTGATCGCCGAGATCACGGGACAACCGCACGAGCGGCTCGTCGAGACGTCTTGAACGCCGCGCCAATCCCGATAGAGGGAGGTCCGCGGCACGGTCCAGCCTCGGAGGGTGCCGCGTATGCCGATTCCCACACGAGGATTCAACAACGGCCAGTGGCGGTCGATCCAGGGGCCGACTCGGCCATCCCCGTTCCACGATTCCGCAATGCGCTTTCCGGTGGAAGTGGACCGCTTCAAGGAACATCAAGTCTCGTCCACCCGGGAGAGTGTCCAACCAACCCCACTCGGGCGGGATGGGTTGGAAACGCGGTTGAAAACCCTCGAGTCGTCAGCCGTGTCCGACAAGGGTAGGCGATGACAGCCCGGGATCAGTCGTCGGGAGGCCGTGAGATCCTGGGCGGTTCGGTCGACTCGGATCCGAACCTATTCGTCGGTCTCGCCGGTGACACGGTCGATGACCACGTCGTATTCGGCGGAGAGGCGGACAGATCCGTCCTTCTTGTTGAAGCGGGTGATGATCCGGCTGCGTCTGAGCGGTCTCAGAATCATGTTGCCGTCCACATCAAAACCTCTGATGTGGGGTGCACCGCCGACCAGGGTGAATCTCGACGTCGACCGACGGTCCAACCTTGGGATGATGGATTTCGATGCCGTGGTAGCGGTCGGGGGTCTTGCCGTCTTTGCGGTGGAGACCGACGAGTCCGATGTGTCCGGCTTTGAAGAGTCGGTAGAGGTGGACCCCGCGGAAGGCCCGGTCGTGGGCGTAACTGACCAGACGAGCTCGCCGGCCGTTGGCGCGACGCTGCTGTGTTCGCACGCCACCGGGGCAGTCGCTCCTCGACCTGCGTCGGCGCACGCCGCAACGCGAGCCGGCGCCGGAGTGGGACACGTGTGGCGGTTGCGCTCACACAGCCCAGGCGGCTCCGCCCGCTGGGCGTGTCACAGCGCGTCAGAACCGCTGTCGGGGAACATGTCCATCACGGCCTGTCCGACGACGGCCACCTGTTCCCATCCGCCACGCTTCTTGATTCCGGTGACGGCTCGGACCCGGAACCGCTTGCGCTCGTGAACGACCCACACGTCTGCAGTGGACGCAAGTCGAATCATCTTGCCCTCGACCGAGGTGGGTGTCGTGGTCATCGGGAAGTCCTCGAGTCGGTCTTGGCTCACGTGGCCGACCATCGGCCAGCCACCGAGCACCTCGGCCACCACGTCGCTGGGGACGAGGTGGCGCTTGCCACCATTGATCCACCACACTTCTCGAGAAGAGCCGGTGACGCACAGCAGTTTTCCCTCCGCCGACGCCGGGACACCGCTGTCGGGGAAGGTGCGCATCGCCTGGACAGGGTCGAATCCTGGGCGGTCCGAGGCCGGTGGCAGAAGATCCTTCAACGAGCTGTCCGTGATTCGATGGCGATGACCGCCTCGCACCCACCAATCGGCGCCACCGGACGTGAACCGGGCGCCTTCGGGTCCGAGAGGGCTCTCGCTGCGGAGGTACCGTTCGGCCACCGACGGTGCAACCCTAGATGTCGATGCCACCGTCGGCTCCGGGTACCGCACTCCGTTGTAGGCGAATTCCGTTGCCGTACCTCCGAAGTTGTAGATACCACCGTTGAAACGCCCGTTGATCTCCACCGGGGCGATGTCGAAGTCGAGTGCTGCTTTGGAGTCGTCGAACCCGTCGGGGAACTGGTTCAGCAGGAAATCGACTCGGGCCCTGAGGCCGACATAGATCTGGGGGTCGTCGAAGAAGACCGGACTCAGGAGGTGGGTGATCTCTTCGATGTCGAGCAGGATCGGTACCGGTTCCGCGGCGCTCCCCACCGAGCCGGCCGAGCTCACGTCGGACCCGGTGCCACGCTTCGTCGATTCCGACGACTCGCCCTCCGACCCCCACGACACGGAGGCGGACGCACCGCCCGCCGCCGAGTGATACCCGGCCTCCACGGATTGGCTCTGACTCGAGCCCTGTGTCATCGAGTCCGCGACGCTCTCTTCGGTTTCGTGACGCTGCTCCCAGGACTTCGAACCGAAGGTGATCGCGTACGCAAAGTGCATCCCGAAGCGTTCGATGAACTCTCGGACAGCGTCGTCGGTGGGGTCAGCGGCCGTCTGTGCGGCTGAGGCCCGGAACGCGTCCGACAGTTGAACGGTGGCGAGGTCGACGATGATCGTGTGGTCGACCTCCATCACCTCTTTGATGGTCGACACGACCTTGCCCGTCGAGGCGTTGGACAGTGCGCCGTGTGCGGCAGAGTTGTTGGTGTAGGCAACCTTGGCGCCGGCGACCTCGGCGTCGGCTGACACACCCAACGACGTCGCCCAGGTTTGTCGCGACTCCTCCTCGGAGAAAGCCGAGGTGGTGCGGGCGTTCGTGCCACCGGAGACGTCGCCGGCAAACCACCAGCCGTTGGGTACGACCGTTGCCTTGCCGTTGGTTCCAATGTGGAAGTCGCGACTGCCGGGGGCCGGTCCCTTGAAGATCTCCTGCTGCAACACCCCGGTGGCCGCCTGGAAGTCGAACGGTGCCATCCTCGACACGTCGAGGCCACGGAACGCGAATGAGAGGTAATCGACCCGGTGGTCGATGCTGAATACGTTGTCCCAAGTCGGTCCGTCCGAGGCGGCCGGAGCGGGTAATGGCGGTTGGCGGTACGTCGAGTGGTCCGGGAACTCGATCCACGCATCCCCCGACACGAGATGGACCGTGAGGGTTTCGCCGTCCGAATCCGTGTAGACGTCGCGCAATCGCCGCGCATCGAGGTCGACCATGCGGCGGTCGAAGTCGTAGGTCTGTGTCGACCCGTCGAGGCGGTGGACGTGGAGCGTGTCATCCCACAGGTCGACGCGTTGCACGTCGACCCGCTGATGTCGGGCGTTCGGCAAGAGTACATCGGGCGTCGGTGGCCCGAGGTGATCGATCCGGGTGGTGAGCTCGCTGGGCGCCTTCGGTGGCTCGGCGTGGCGGGGGGGTCGTCCAGCGTCGATGGTGCGGACGATTCGACCGTCAGGTCCACAGGGCATCGGCGCCGGACCCACACCGTCGATGACGCAGCGCAGTCCTATGCCTGTGATCCCGGTCTCGTCGAAGTAGCCGAACATCCCTGCGATGAGCCCGTTGGGGAACCCGATGTACTGGCCGAGTACCCATTCGCGTCGATATCCGACCGGTGTGCCGATCGTCCTGAGTTCTTCTGTCTGGGTGACAAGCGCCAGGCCACACACGCGGCCGACGGCGACGTACGCCACGAGACCGTTGACGATCTGTCCCTCGTCGATCGAGATCTCGAAATCGTGCCGCTTCGCACGACCCTGGCCATCGAATGGTGCAGGGCCGACCACCGGGGATTCGAGCAGCGATCCGTCTTCGGCCTCGAACACGACCTGGAAGGCCCCAATCGCAGCAAAGTACGACTCGAGGTCGGTCGGCATTCTGAAGGACGGTTGTTGAGCCTGGGCAGCGTCGATCGAATTGCGTCGGACCTCGGCACGCCATGCACGAAGCGAGCGCACCCGAGACTGCTCGCCCCATTCGACGATGAACTGTCGACCATTGGCAGAGCCGGCCATCTTTGCGCGCCGCACGAATCGTGGAACGGTCATCACGCCTCCTCCTCGGATGCTGCTTCCTCGGCCTCCGGCAGCTCTTCGGTTTCAGCCGCGGATTCCTCCTCGGTGGCGGCGCCGTTCGCTTCGCCCTCGGTACTCGTCTCCCCGCCGCCCTCGCTTGCCGGCGATGATGATCCCGGTCGCATCAGCTGGGTGTCTTCGTCGTCTTCGTCGGCCGTTGCCAGTGGATCGTGCTCGGTCACGGTCTGTTGCGGGGCGCCGGCGATGCGAGCGCCCGGGGCAGCCCGTCGTGCGTCGGCAGCCGTCGAGTAATTGGGATCTTTCAGGAAGACTTCACCGTATATGGTGGTCGACGTCGGCGCTTGATCGAAATACGTGGCGGCCGCTTTGGGTTGCACGTCGACCCGCCCGTATTGGCTCTGGTTTCGAGCGGATCCGGAAGGGTCGAAGCCGCTGCGGGTGCGCCCGGACGGACGCGGTTCCCAGGCGTCGTCGAGTGTCTCGTCGAGTTCGGCGAGTGCAGCGGTGTCGAGCGGATGACCCCCTTCGAGGGTCTCTTGCGCACGGCGCAGCGCGGAGAGATGATCGTCGTCGATTGTCGGAAGCAGCATCCGCTCGTTGGGTTTGAGATCACCCGCCTCGATGATTCCTTGCACGGCATCTCTCAGTGACGTCGCTGGTCCAGCGGGTGCATCGAGGAGTCGAGCCGACTCGGGATGGGCCTTCCCGTCGGATTTCGGGGCGATGTACTTGACCTCACCGTTCCGATCCATGTAGCGCCCCTGATTGTCGGCGACCATCTGCCGGTAGTCCTCGTGTGGGTTTTCTCGCAGTGCGACCTGCGCCTGCAAGATCCAATCGGTGAGGCGCGCGTCCCAGAATCCCGGCTCCGCCTTGACGCTTTCTTGCTGATCGTCAGTCATGAAGGCCAACTCGCCCACGGTCCGGACCCCGTTGTCCCAGAGAACCTGCTCCCACTTCGGACCGATGCCTTTGATGTTGGCGCTGATCGTGGAGTCGGCGTGGACGGAGGCCGTTCCCGGCACGCGGGCCCCTGTCGGATCGTCGTCTCGGCGCCAGGGTTTGCTCACCGCCTCACCCAGGGTGATCAGGTGATCGATCACCTGACGTTGCGTCGCGACCGTCGATCCGAACTTCGCCTTGGGCATGACCCCTCCTCGATTGTCCACAACCGGTACCTGCCGAGGCGGATGCGCTCCAGGACGGTTGGTGCGGTGTGACCAGTGAGCCGAAGCTACCACCGGCCCGGTCTCTGAGACGCGTACGGATGAGGGTTTCTTCAGCTGGAAAGAATCCATTGTGGGGCCGGGGCCGGCAGAAGTGGGCGCCCTTCTGCCGAATGTGGAAGCAGACCACGAGCTGCGATGTAGTTGTCCTCTGGTGGTGAGGGCCGCGTGGGTCAATCCGAAACCAACCGACCTAGGAGAAGACATGCTCGGAACACGGCCGACGTATGATGCGATACGGCGCCGCCTCGATGCCACCGCAACGTGCTCTGTACGCGGTCGTCTTTGTCTTCGCGAACACACTGTTGGTGATCGTCGATGTCCGTTCTGGAGCCGGTGCCAGCGCAGTACTCGGACTCGACTGGCCCTACTGGTTGATCCTTTGTTGGGGCATCGGCCTGGCGGCGCACGCCATACACGCGTTGAACGGTTACGACCGCAGCTAGTGCGTCGTACCGGTGAACGAAGCGGGTCGCCGCAGCGGTTCGGCGTCAGGCGAGCGGACGAGAAGGCTGCAGATCGACCAGCCGCAGGCGGCGAGACCAGGCGGCCGTGAGAGTCCTCGAGATGGGCCGCCAGTTCAACGGCAGGACGAATTGGAATGTGAGCTTGCGACTCGTATGGATGAGATCGAGAAACCGTTGGGTCTGGCACCGCGAGCCACCTACGGGGAGGCTGGATCATGGGTTCCTTTGGAAAACGGCTGCAGCGGGCCGAGCAGCGGCGCAGGCCGGCGATTCTGTCTTGGGCCAGTTCTGTCCGATGCCTTCGGCTCCGTGCTTTGGGCCATGGGCAGAAGTGTCGGGCTGACGAACTGGCCTTCCTCGAGGTTGTCGGGGCGTGCATTTGGATCTTGACGTCCGCCAAGCGTGGAGAGTGGTGAACCTCTGGATGTCGACGCCGACCAGTCGGCCCAGTCGACTGTTGTGGAAGAGCTGGTCGACCGCGTTCCGAGGTTCTGAAGAGCGCGTTCCAGTGGAAGTGGAACGCTCCGAGGAACACAACGCCCCGTCTGGCCCGGGACAGTTCCCAAACGTCCCGACCCGGGCGGGATGGGTTGAGAGCGCGGCTCAGACCATCGAGCCGTGGACCGTGGTCGGGGTAGGCGATGATGGCCGGAGATCGGCCGTTCGGAGAGCTGCGATGGGCTGGGTGTGATCCGGGAAGGGCGACACCTGCGGTGAGCCGATCCTCGACGGTCTGGTCGAGACGAACAGTGAACTGCAGGTCGGGCGCCGTCAACCTCCATCGGGATTGTGTCGGCTCCGTCGAGTTCGATGATGATGGGTCTGGCGAAACGAGTGAAAGGCGGCAACGATGTCGGGGGCGATGATCTACGACTTCTTCATTGCTCACGCCGGCTCCGACCTGGCCCAGGCCCGGATCCTCCGTGACCTCCTCGATGAAGCAGGGTTCGCCGTGTTCCTCGACTCCGTCGACCTCAGGCTCGGCGACAACTGGGACACCGAGCTGCCCAGGGCTCAAGCCGCCTCTCGCACCACCATCGTCCTGATCTCGCAGAACATCGATCAAGCGTGGTATCAGAGGGAGGAGGTCAATGCCGCGATCGACCTTGCCCGCCGCGAGAGTCACCGGGTCGTCCCGATCTACCTCGCTCAGGGGATCGAGGTGCCCTATGGCCTTCGGAGACTCCATGGAGCCACGGCCTGCGACGACGAAGCGCTCCGAGACACTGCCCGCCGACTTGCCACCGAGGCAAGGCGAGGCGCAGGAGTGCCCGGGCAAGACGAAGATCCCTCTGTCTCCACACGGCCGTCGGAACGGTCGCCCGATCGTGGCATCGTCATGGTCGACGCGAGCCACCGCCAGGAGGAATGGGGGAGACCTTCGGGAGCCTTCGTACGGGCCGCAGAACGGCTGGCAGGATCGACCGGTCGTTCACTCAGGATGGACGTGGCCAGCACCCTGTCCTCGATGGCCGAACCTCGCGGTTCGTGTCTCATCCTGGCCCTGCCGTTTCATACCGAGATGGAACGGCAGACTGTCGACGCGATCGCTCGGTGGGTTGGCGCAGGCGGAGGCCTGCTCTACCTCGGATACTACCTGGCGGCCATACACCATGGGACCGACCCCAACGAACTCGCGTTCCTACTCGGGTTCGAGTTTGGACCGGATCTCCTGATGCCTCCTTCCGAACACACTCGGAGCGACTACCAGGACCAGGCGTTCCACGATCGTCCGGATTACGTCGTACCGGTGGCGGTTCCCCAGCGCACCGCTCACCAACTCATCGGGGGCGTCGAGGAACTGGCCCTCGTGTCCGCTTGCTCGTTGCGGAACATCCAGAGCGACACCGATTTGATCCTGACATCGAGCCCAGCCTCGGTGGTGGAGGTCACGGGACCCAAGACTCGCGAGGGCTACATCCTCCAGATCAAGGACTACCTTGCCACGGGAGTCGAGACCCCGGCGGTGGTGGCGGCATGGCACCACGGTGATGGGAGGGTGGTCGCGTGCGGATCGTGGAAGGTCCTCACAAGAGGCACCGCCGACAACACGCGTTTCATGGCGAACGCCATCGACTGGCTCACTGGCGACTGATCACCACACATCGGCGTCACAGCACCAATCCCTTCAGCCCGACGACCAGACGAGCCGTCCGTCCGGCTCCATCCTCTGCTCGATCTCTACGATCACGTCTGCGGGAATGCCGGTCCATCTCGCTCCACCGACCAGGGCGGCAGGGTCCGGAACCTCACAGATGCTGGCTTTGCGGCGTTCTCCTTCGACCGCTTGGCTCACCGCGGCGTGGGCACCGGCCTTTCGAATCCGTGTCCGCCGATGCGGATTGCCATCGTCACGGTCGTTCCCTCTGGTCCAGAAACGGAAGCGAGCTGCCAGTCTGCCGGATCGGAACGGTCGGGTGTGGTCACCACTCTGAGCTGAGGACCGGTGGCGATCGAGAACGTGGACGGCTCGACCGAGAAGCCGGTTCCCAGTGCCTTGAGCACGGCCTCTTTCGCCGTCCACAGTTCGAAGAAACGGCTTCGCTGCTCACCGCGAGCCAGCACACCGAACGAGTCCAACTCATACGAGGAGAACACCCGGCTCGCCACAGCTTCGATCTCGACCTCACGGGTCGTGTCTTCCATGTCGATTCCCACCAGACGCCTGTCGTCGACGGCGATCGCGCACCAACCCGCAGTGTGCGAAACGTTGAACGACGGTCCGTCGTGCAGATACGGGCGGCCGTGCAGTCCATACGCAATGGGTAGCGACCGCGGGTCGGCGCCCATCCGATCTCCGAGGATGCGCCGGAGCGCCGTCCGGCCGGCGGAGTACCGATGGCGATCGATGGTCCGGTGGAATCGCAAGGCCCGGGTCTGCTCATCGGGACTGAGAAGATCCCACTCGACGTCGGCCCGGTCGAGGTCGATGAAGGCAATGCAGTCGACCTCTGCGGTCATCATTCGTCGAACCCCTCGGCGAGGGCGAGCGCCTGGTCGACGATGGTGGCGAGATCGGCGACTCGCGGCCGGGCGAGGAGCCCTGTTCGATGCCCCGGCGCCACGTAGAGGTCGATCTGGCCGGTGAGCAGGCGGCCCCAACCGAGCGTCGGGTCGCCTCGACTGTGGGCCTCCATCTCGGCTCGAACGATGGCCACTCGTCCGTCATACGGAGCGGGTGTGAAGGTCTCGTACGCCTTGTTGTGCCGGGCCGCCAACACCTCCTCGCGGTACCGATCGGAGTGACCGACCCCGAGCGGCAGCCGGCCGTCCGGACGGGTCGCGCGTCTCTCGATCTCCAACGCCAGACGCAAGGCGGTGTCTCCGACCCGTCTTCGAAGGTGCCGGAACCGTCGACCGGGGCGCTTCTCGATCAGGTTCGACCACTCGAGGCGGATGCGTTGTCGAAGTCGACCCCTCGAGCCGGCGGGATCACCCGATCCAGCCGCAAGGGATTCGGGTCGGGGGTTGTCGACCATGATCACCGTGGCGACCTCCGCACCGTCGGCTCGGAGCATGCGTCCCATCTCGAGGGCAATCGCCCCGCCGAGACAGAAGCCGCCCAGGAGGTAGGGCCCGTCCGGCTGCACGGTCCGCACTTCTTCCACATACCGGGAAGCCATCTCGTCGATTCGCAGTGGTGCTGCGAGGTCTTCGTGCATGTCTGGTGCCTGGATTGCGTAGAAAGGGCGATCGGGGTCCGTATGGCGGGCCAGGTCTCGATAGCCGATCACGTTGCCGCCGTGGGCGTGGACGAAGAAGAACGGCCTCTTCGTGCCTCCGGGCTCGACGGGAACAACGCATGACCAGGACGCGTCCACACCGTCGCTGCGGATCGCTTCCGCCAGCCCTGCCGCCGTGGGGGCGGAGAACAACGAGGCGAGTGGGATGCGATGTCCCACCAGCTCGCGCTCGACCGTGTCCATCAGCTCTGCTGCGAGCAGTGAGTGGCCACCGAGGTCGAAGAAGGAGTCGTCGAGCCCGACGTGCCGCTCGAAGGCCAACGACCAGATCCTCTGCATCTCGGCTTCGAGCCGCGACGTGGGAGCGCGGTCACCTCCAGTCGGAGCGGTCGGGGCAGAGATTGGAGGCCCCTCGAAAGCCGGCAGAGATGAGAGGGAGGCGCCGAGGTCAGCGAGTGCTTTTGCCGAGCACCAACCGATACGCCTCGATGAGGCGTTGGATGTCGTCTTCGGCGACACTGTCGAAGGTGACCGTCCCTCGGTAGCCCTCGGAACCGCCGCGATCCATGAACCACCCGATCCGGAAGTCGGAACCCTCCAGATCGGGCGACAGACGTGCGACGTCCAACCCTGCGAGTTCCAACGGCCGTCCGCCACGTTCGGTGAGTCCGAACACCGCGTTCGTCATTCTGACGTTCTTGGCGAGCGACGCCACGTGCTGGAAGGGGATGTCCCGGTGTTCGAGAGCGGCCGCCACGCCGGACTGCAGACGCGAGATCACCTCGGAGACCGACGGATCTCCGGACAGGTCGAGGCGGAGCACGGCGACGTCGTTGAAATATCCCACGACCCGTTCCAAATCGCGATGACCTCGGCCAGCCTCCGGAGTACAGATGAGCACATCTTCCTGGCCGGTGTGGCGGTGGAACATGATGGCGAACACGCTCGCCAGCACTGCGAAGGGGCTGACTCTGAGCTCCTTGGCGGTGGCCTCGACGGATGCGGTCAACCCGCCGCCGAGCTCGAATCGAAGCGGGGAGGCCGGTGGGGCATCGGCCACCTCACCGACCGGGAGGCGGAGCGTTTCGGCACCGACGACTTGCCTCCGCCAGAACTCGAGGGTCTCTTCTGCGATCGGCCGGCTCCGCTTCCAGTGGGCGTAGGCGGCATACGACACGGCGGGCGCCGGAACGTGGATCGGCGTGCCTGCCACTGCCGCCGTGTACGACTCCGAGAGGTCTGACTCGATGACTTCGAGAGAGACCCCGTCGCACACGAGATGGTGCGCGATCAGGGCGAGTACGTGGTCGTGTTCTGCAACTCTCCACAGCCGGGCGCGAAACACCGAGTGCTCAGGGTCGAGGGAGGCAGCGAGAGCCGGAATCGCGTCGAGGGTGGCGGCTACCGACTCGGCCTCGGCGGTCTCGAGGAGGCCGCGCTCCGATGGCCGTTCGTGAGGGATCCCGCGGCCATCGATCGTCGTCCGAAGCTGGGCATGCCGTTCGAGCAGCGAGTCGACGGCCACTGTGAGCGCGTCGAGGTCGAGCGGGCCCGAAAGGTGCCAGACGGAGCTCATGGCATAGGTGGCGCTGGTGGCGCCCGCCGTGGTCATGCGCCACAGACGCTCCTGGCCAGGCGACAGAACTGGTGGGGCACCGTGCGGGCGAGCCGGAATGGAGTCGGCAGCACGGATCTCACGGCTCGCCAGCCGGCCTGCGAGCTTCGCCCGTTGCTCCGGCGTCAGATCCGCCAAGGTCTTCTTGATCTCGTTCATGTCGGAGGAGCGTCGTCCAGGTCGCCGAGCAGTTCGTCTAGGTCGCCACCGTATTCGGCCTCGACGATCGCCGCCATGACCGTGTCGGACATGCCGGCCACGGTCGGATCGGCGAAGAGATCGCCGATCCGAACCGCGACCCCGAACCGTTCGACGAATCGGGTGTGCACACGCATGAGATGAAGCGAGTTGCCCCCGATGTCGAAGAAGTCCGAATCAGCCCACAGATCGGACACGCCCACGACGTCCGACCACATGGCAGCGATCTCGTGCTGGATCTCGTCCTCCAGCGGCCTTCCGGGATCGGATCCGGTCGACGTGACCATCGCGGCGACGGCCCCCCGATCTAGCTTCCCGTTCGGCAAGAGGGGAAGCTCGTCGACCAAGTCGATGGAAGAGGGCACCATGTATGCCGGAAAGCGCGTCCTGAGGAACCGCTTGAGCTCGTCGGAGACGAGAGACGGATCTTCCGACGACGGCGGCGACCAGGCTCGATCCCTCGGCGTCGCCAACTGCGACCGCAGCCTCCGACACCATCGGATGCTCACCCAGCACCTGTTCGACCTCGCCGAGCTCGACCCGGTTGCCCCGGATCTTCACCTGATCGTCGAGCCGGCCGATGAACTCGATCGACCCGTCGGATCGCCAGCGGGCCGCATCGCCGGTGCGATACATGGGTGTACCCGTGCCGGGCTCCGGAACAAAACGTTCCGCGGTCAGCTCCGGCGCGGCGTGGTACCTCGCCGCGACTTGGGCACCACCGATGCACAGCTCGCCCACCGCACCACGTGGAACCGCACGCCGGCGAGCGTCGAGGATGTGGATTCGCGTGTTGGCGACAGGACGTCCGATCGGCACGTATCCCATGGTGCTGCCAGGGGCACACTTCTGCTCGGTGACGCCGATCGCGGCCTCGGTGGGCCCATAGACGTTCGAGAACGCCACTCCAGGCAACCCGTCCATCACCAGGTCCACCAGGTCCTGGCGGAGGGACTCGCCACCGGACTGCACCTGGACCAGTGAGGTGCAGGAACCGAAGTCCCGGTGCTCGGCCATCAGGCGCAGCAGCGAAGGGACGGCGTTGAAATCGGTGAGTTGGTGGCGGCGAATCGTCTGCACGAGGTGATCGACGTCGCGCTCCATCCCCGGCTCGATGATCACGATCGATGCCCCGGCGCACACGGGGGCCACGAGTTGGAGCAATGACGCGTCGAATCCGATGGAGATGGCGACGCAAGAGCGTCGACCGGGCCCCATGCCGAACCGTTCGATGAACCACATCATGTGGTTCACGAGGTTCGCATGTGTGCTGACGACGCCCTTCGGTCGACCGGTGGAACCGGACGTGTACATCAACACGGCTGGGTCGTCCGGGCGAACCCGACTGGTCGTCGGGCTCGGCGGACTGCCACCCGAGCACTCGCCGACGTCCACCATCGGGATCCCCAGTTGGGTGGCGCTCCGGGCCGTGGCGTCATCGACGAGCAACAGCGCGGGCTGTGCGTCGTCGGTGAGGGTCCGAATGCGTTCGAGCGGGAGCTCGGGGTCGAGTGGCAGGTAGACGGCGCCCGAGGCGAACACGCCCTGGATCGCGGCGGCGAGAGGCCGCTGAACGACGCAACATGACCCCTACCACCGCTCCTGGAGACACCCGGTGCGCGACCAGTTGGGCAATCCTCTCGGAATGTGCACCCAACGTGGCGTAATCCCAGTGCTCGTCGCCATCGACCACAGCCGGCGCATCCGGTCGTTTCTCGACCTGTTCGCGGAACAACGAGGCGAGGGTGTGCGCCGGGTATGAGCGGTCGGTGTCGTTCCACCGCTCGATCAACTCGGCTTCGGCTGTGGTCGTGCAGCGCAACTCACCAATTGCAAGGCCGGGATCGCTGGTTGCGTCCCCCAACAGCACCATCCACTCCTCCAGTCGGAGCTCCATCGTCTCGCGATCGAACAGTTCGGTTCCGAAGGTGCACTCGACACCGAGCTGGTCCTCGAACGGGACGATGTTGATGAAGACGTCGGAGAATTCGTTTGCTCGCGGGTTCGAACCTGGCCTTGCGCGACCGTTCGGCCACGCGAGCTCCACCGACGGTGAATCCATGTTGAAGGCGACCGAGGCCAGCGGGTTTCTGCCGGGCTGCCGCGGGACTGCGTTGTGGGCGATGATGTCGCCGATCGACACCAGTTGGTGGTCGAAGGCGTCGAGGAACGCCGACTTGGCGGTGCGGAGGTGGTCGAGGAACGTCGCCGACTCGTCGACAGCTCTCCGGAACGGCAGCGCATTCACACAATGACCGACGAGACCCCGGTTGGGATACCGGGTGTGACCTGCGACGGAGATGGCGAGACCCACTTCGTCCTGGCCGGTGAGTCGGGCCAGCAGACACTCGAACGAGGCCAGCATGACCACGAAAGGCGTGGTGCCCGCCTTGGTCGCGACCTCGCGGATCGCAGCCGATAGGCCCGGCGGAATCACCGTCTCGACGCGGTCCGCGGCGAACGATCGCGAAGGGCTGCGAGGTCGATCCAACGGGAGATCGGAGACGGGAAACCGATCCACCACATCCGACCAGTAGCGGTGGTGTTCGTCCCATTCGGGTGTGGCTCGGTCGGCCCGTTCATCACGGATGTACTCCTCGAACTGCATCGGAGTATCGATCAGGTCGCCATCGCCGCCCGACTCGATAGCGTACAAGGCCGTCAATTCACGGAGCAGGGTGGCGCTCGACCAGCCGTCACAGATCGAGTGATGGACGGTGACGAAGGCGAGGTGGCGATCGGGGCCGAGCCTGATCAACGTGAACCGATGAAGCACCCCTCCATCGAGATCGAATGGGGTTGCGACGTCCTCGGCTCGAAGACGATCGAGCTCGCCTGATCGATCTTGGACGTCGGACAGGTCGACGAACGCGACCTCAGTCGCCTGTGTGGAGGCGATGACCTGGCGATCGCCCACGAATCGGGTTCGGAGCGCACCATGTCGTTCGACCAGCCGATCGACTGCTCGCTGGAACACGATGGGATCGACGCCACCCACGATGTCGAGCGTGTTGGACAGGTTGAACGCGGCGTTGGCGCCTGGTGAGAGTTGCGAGGCGAACCACACCTCACGCTGCCCACCTGTGAGGGGCAGGCCGGACGGTGCGAGAGCCGCCTGCGGCATGAAACCGCCTGCCGACATCTCGGTGGCGGCGGTCCGGTACGCCTCCTCGATCCGGTCGATGTCGGAGTCGGAGTGGGCGGTGGAGAGGAAGGCCGAGCGGCCCTCCGTCACGTGGATGCCGCAGTCGCGGAGGTGGAAGTAGAACAGGCTCGAGAACTCCTGGCCCGCCTGGAACGTCGTGAGGAACATCGAGCTGAAGTTTTCGATGTGGATCGGAAGCCGGCGTTCGCGCATGAAGTCGTTGAGCCGCGTCACCATGCCGATCGTGCGCTCGTTCAATGACTCCTGCAACGATGGGCCCTGGGCCTTCATGTGTTCGAGTGCGGCCTTTGAAGCCGCCAACGCCACCGGATGTCTGACGAACGTGCCGGCGAACCAGGTGACGTCGGCCTCCGGGATCGAGTCGTCTCCAAAACGCCATGTGCCGCCATCGAGGGCATCCATGAAATGGCTGCTGCCGGCCACCACCCCGATCGGGAAGCCTCCACCGATGACCTTCCCGTAGGTCGCGATGTCGGCGCGAACGTCGAACATCGCCTGCACGCCACCAGGATGTGCCCGGAAGCCAGTGATCATCTCGTCGAAGACGAGCGCCACCCCGGTGGCGGCGGTCAGTTGTCGTAGCGACCGAAGGAACCGTGCCGGCTGGAGGTCGGGATGCCTGCTCTGCACCGGTTCCACCAACACGGCTGCGAGTTCGTCTGCGTGCTCCTCGATGTACCGGAGCGACTCCGGATCGTCGTAGTCGAGCAGCACCAGATCCTGGCTGGCGTGCGCCGGGATGCCCGGAGCCAGCGGGATCGAACGGCGAGCATCCCCACGGCGAATCGATCGGGCCAGCACCTCGTCGAACAGACCGTGATAGTCGTTGACGAAGGTGGCGATCTTGGGCCGACCGGTGACCGTCCGTGACAGGCGCATCGCTGCCAACACCGCCTCGGAGCCAGTGTTGGCGAACGCGACACGCTCGTGGCCGGTCATCTCGGTCAGGAGCGCCGCCGTCTCATGGGCGAGAGGCGTCTGCGGTCCGATCTCGATGCCACGATCGAGCTGGCTGCGGACGGCCTCGAGGATGAACGAGGGCGAATGACCGAAGAGGTTGACACCGAAGCCCATGGCGATGTCGATGTACGGGTTGCCGTCTACGTCCCACACCTGGGAACCGGCTGATCGGTCGACTACGAGCGGGTACACCATCTCCTTCCAGGAACGTCGGAACCCCGCGACCGTACGCGGATCGGCGAGCTGCGAACGATTCGCCTCCGTCCGTTCTTTGGAACTGGGAGATCGCGCAACCAGCCTTCGAGTCAACTCGTCGATGTGGCGACGCTGCTCCTCCGACAGCGAGTCTGACCCGCGCTGGGGTGGCTTCCACGGTCCTGAGCCTTCTCCCGTGATGGGGGAACCGGCGGGCTCCTCCTCAGCAGCGGTGGGCGGAGCGTCGACCTTGGCCTCGTCGTCATCGGTGTCGAGATCGCCCGGAGCCATCCGCTCGTCGAGGACGCGCGTCAGCGCCTCGATCGTTGGAGTGTCCTCGAACAGTTGCCGGAACGATATCCGGACACCCGTCGCACGACCGATGGCCGCCGCGGCCTGGGTCATGAAGAGGGAGTCGAAACCCAGCTCGAGAAAGCCAACGTCAGGTCGGAGCTCGTCGGGAGTCAACCCCGAGAGGTCCGCGAGCGCCTCAGTGACGAGGGCTCGGATCCGGTCCAGTCGAGTACCCGGAACGGCGTGTTCTGCAACGGCAGATCGCTCGTGGTCCGGGACGAGCACGGGTCCGTCTTCCATCGCCTTGCGGCCCGGTTCGATCCAGTGCCGTATCCGGTCGAAGGCATAGGTCGGGAGGGGAACGAGGCGCCTGCGCTCTCCCCGGTAGCGCGCCTTCAGATCGATCGGGGCACCCGCGGCCCACAGCCTGCCGAGCGACGTCAGATGGTGGACGTCGTCCGGCGCGGCGTCTTTGGGATGCGGCAGCATCGGGACCACGACCTGACCAGGGTTGCGGTCTGGGTGCTGGCGGGCCAGGCCACTGAGGGTGTTGCCCGGACCCACTTCGATCATCAACTTGGCGTCGTCGCCGATGGCCGTCGACAAGCCGTCGACGAACCGAACGGTGTTGCGGAGGTGCGAGACCCAGTATTCCGGATCGGTGACGTGCGCTCCGTGGCCGCCGGTGAGATTCGAGACGATCGGGATCGTGGGACTGGCGAGATCCATGCCCGACACGAAGGTTCGGAACGGATCGAGGATCGGCTCGACGAGGTGTGAATGGGCGGCAACCGAGATGCGAAGACGGCGCGTCTCTATGTCGTCGCTCGCCAGCCGCTCTTCGAGCCGCTCGATTCGAGCTTCGGTTCCGGCGACGATCACCGTGTCGGGACGGTTGATCACCGCAACCGACAGGTATTCGTCCAGGTACGGAGTGATTCCGGAATCCGAGAGGGGGATGCTTGTCATCGCGCCGGGCGGCAGCGTTTCGAACAGCTCCCCTCTCAACGTCACGAGGTTGGTTGCATCCTCGAGCGACATGACACCTGACAGACAGGCGGCGGTGTACTCGCCCAGGCTGTGCCCGATCAGCAGGTCCGGCTGCACGCCGGCATCCACGAGTCCGCGTGCGAGCGCCATCTCCACGGCGAACAACGTCGGGAGCGCCCGGCTCGGTCGCTCGAGTTCCTCCTCCGGGCCGTCGAACATGACGTTTCGGAGGTCCACCCCCACTCGCTCTGATGCAATATCGAGCACCTCGTCGACGACCGACCGGAAGCGGCGATCGGACGCCATCAAACTCCGCGCCATGCCCACGTGTTGGGCGCCGCCACCAGGGAACATGAACACGACGGGACGGTCGGCGGCCTCCGAGCCGAACACCGGCGTGACGACACGCCGGCCGTCCCGGTCCGATGCGACCATGACTCGACGGTGGTCGAAGGTCCGCCGGCCGACGGCGAGTGTGTGCGCGGCATCGGCCAGGTCGACGGGCGCGTGCCGCAGGTGATCGGCGAGCCGGGCGGCGTTGGCTTCGGCAGCGGATTCGGTTCGGCCCGACACCTGCATGAGGTGGATCGAGTGGTTGGTGGGCGCCGTCGGCTCCGCAGGCGCCTCCTCGAGCACGCAGTGAAAGTTGGTTCCGCCCAAGCCGAACGACGAGACGCCTGCCCGACGCGGGGCACCGTCCTGCCTCGGCCATGGCACGAGCGTGTCGGCCACCACGAACGGGCTGGTCTCGAACGGGATCTGTGGGTTCGGTTCGTTGAAGTGAAGCGTCGGTGGAATGGCCTCGTTCTCGAGGGCCAGCACCGTCTTGATGATGCCCGCAACGCCCGCCCCGGCATCGAGATGGCCGATGTTGGTCTTGATCGAACCGATCCTGCAGAATCCCCGATGGTCGGTGTCCACCCGGAACGCCTCGGTGAGAGCCGTCACCTCGATCGGATCCCCGATGAAGGTGCCGGTCCCGTGCGCCTCGACGTAGGAGATCGTGGAAGCGTCGACTTCGGCCAGATCCAGTGCTTCCCGGACCACCCGCCTCTGACCGGCGACGCCGGGCGCCGTGTATCCGAGCTTGTCGGACCCATCGTTGTTGATGGCGGTCGACTTGATGACCGCCCGGATCGTGTTCCGATCGGCAACCGCATCGCTGAGCCGTTTGATCACCACCATCGCCACACCCGACCCGATCACAGTGCCACGAGCCTGTCCATCGAATGCTCGGCAGTGGCCGTCGGGCGAGAGAATCCCGTCCTCCTCGTACACGTATCCGGCGGTCTGCGGCACGGCGACCCGGGCACCGCCCACGATGGCCAGGTCGCATTCGCCCGAGAGCACACTCTGGTACCCGATATGGAGTGCGACGCCCGAGGTCGAGCAGGCGGTGTTCACGCTGATCGCCGGTCCGGTGAGACCGAGCTTGAACGCCGCCCTCGTCACCGCGTACTCACGTTCGGATGCCAGAAGCATCGGATACCGCCCGGCAGATCCTGTGAGATCAGGGCGTGTGTCGAGCACCTGCGTGCGGTAGGTGTTCGGAGCCACCCCCCCAAAGATCCCGATGTGCCCCTTGAACGTGGCTGGATCGTGACCGGCGTCCTCGAGGGCGGCCCAGGCGCACTCCAGGAAAACGCGATGTTGAGGGTCCATCATGTCCGCCTCGCGCCTGCCGATCGAGAAGAACGGCGAGTCGAAGCACTCGGCACCGTCGAGCGGAGCTCCGGCCGCGACGTATCCATCGGACTCGAAGACTTCGGGTTCGACGCCGGCGTCGATCAACTCCCGAACCGTGAGCGGGCGGATCGATTCCACGCCGTCTCGCACGTTGGCCCACAGCGCGCCGACGTCGCCGGCGCCCGGGAACCTGCCGGCCATTCCGACGATGACGACCTCTTCGCGATCCGGGCCTGTCATCGGTCTCCGCCACCTCGTTCTCGGCGCCGCATGCGAGCGGCGTCGGCCATCGCCCTGCGATCGGGTCGATCGGCGCGCGCCAGTCTCTGCTGCACCTCCAGCGTGTCCGGACCGAGGGACGGAGCGTCGTCCTCCCAGCGTGTTGCAACGGAAGAGTCGACATGGTCGCGTTCGAGCAACCGGGTGTCTCCCATCGGTGTGGACTCGGAATGAAGGCCATCGACCATGCGCGAATGCAGGTCGGTGTACGGGTCGGCCATGGCGTCCACGAAATCCACACCCAGGAAGGCGGCTGCGGACTGCATGACGCCGGTCGGATCGGTCACGAGATCCTCGAACTGGATCCTCATGATCCGCTCCGAATCGACCTCGCTGGAGAAATCGAGGATGTTCCGGTGGCTGATCGTCCACACGGCCTCGCCCAGCCTGCGTCCGGCCGGCAACGCCCGGGAGCGGTCGAGGTGCAGGATCTGATCCATGTGGTAACTCTCGAACGACCGGCTCACGGCGTGGGGGTCCCGAACCAGATGGATGTATCGCGCTCCGTGGAAGCCTCGTTCGGCGTTGCGCAGCACCTCGATGTCGGAGGCGTAGGCAGGCGACTTGTCGATCAGAAGCCGGTCGCCGATGTCACTTTGCACCACCGAGTAGAAGTCCTTGCACGACATGTCCTGAGCTTCGTAGTGGTCCATCATCGCCGCTGCCTCGGCGGCGTCACATCCATGGATCTCCATCAGCATGCGCAACACACCCTCGAGCCACACCGCGTCCGCGCCGGAGAACGCCTGGCGGCGACTGCGGAGCGTGCCAAAACCGAGGAGTTGGAGCTCGGAGGCTGCCAACAGCCGTGGATGACCGGCCAGCATGACGCGGAGAAGGGTGGTGCCGGACCGAGGAGGGGCGAGGATGAAAGCCGCCGGCCGATTGGGTGGATCGGCCTCCCAGTGTTCTCGGCCGCCGTATCGCGGGATTGCGTTCGACACCGCCGCCAGCGAGGCGCCGTCGAGAGGGTCACCGGCCTCGACGGCATGTGGGATCTCGCTTGCCCCGAACACCCGCCTGACGGCGTCGGGGTACTCGCGCCGGAGAAAGGCTGCATACGCCTCGACCTTGGGATGGACGAAAACGGTCACCACGTAGATGAACTCCTCCAACTGGCGCTGGAGATCGTTGACGAAGCGTGCTGCGTCGAGCGAATTGGCGCCTGCGTCGAAGACGTGATCGTCGAGACCGAGGTCTGCACGGCCGAGGATGCGGCGCCACAGGAGCAGGAGATGCATCTCGAGCGTTCCGTCTTCTCCGGCGGAATCGGTAACACCGTGGCCGGTGGTCACGCCCGACGACAGCGCGCCTCGATCGGCCTTGCCGCTGGTGGTGAGCGGAAGTGTCTCGTGGAACACCCACCGATCCGGCACCATCATCGCCGGCAGCCGATCTGCTGCGTACGAACGCAACTCCGATGTGTCGAGCGTGACCGCAGTCCTCGGCATGACGTGAGCCCAGAGCCGAACGCTCTCGCCCTCCCCGATGGGTGTGATCACCGCTTCGAGCACATCGGGGTGTTCGCCGAGGGTGGCCTCGATCTCGCCCAACTCGATGCGCTGGCCCCGGAGCTTGATCTGATGGTCGATTCGGCCCAGGAACTCGATCGTTCCTGAGGGGAGCCATCTGGCGAGATCACCTGTCTTGTAGAGCCGGCCGTGTTCGGGATGGGCGACGAAGCGCTCTGCCGTCAAGTCCGGCCGCCCCCGGTAGCCGTGTGCCACCTGGACGCCACCGATGTGGAGCTCGCCGACCTCGCCCACCGCGCACTCCGTCTCGGCGTCGTCGAGGATGTGGATGGTCGTGTTCGCCACGGGTCGCCCGATCGGAACCACGGGGTCGTCGTCGTCGGGCATGCACTGATAGAAGGTCACGTCGATCGCCGCTTCGGTCGGCCCGTACAGATTGTGGAGCTCTGCCGTCGGGAGCACTTCGAAGAACCTGGCGGTGAGATCGCGGGTGAGCGCCTCCCCCGAACAGATCACGCGCTCCAGGCTTCGACACGACGAGGCAATCGGGTGATCGAGGAAGAGGCGGAGCATCGAAGGTACGAAGTGAATCGTGTCGACGTTCTGCTCGACGATCGCTTCGATGAGGGCCGACGGGTCACGATGTGCTCCCGGCGCAGCGATCACGAGTGCAGCCCCGGTCATGAACGGCCAGAACAACTCCCAGACAGACACGTCGAAGCTGTATGGCGTCTTTTGGAGCACCACGTTTCCCGGGCCGATGGGATAGGTCTCCTGCATCCACAGGAGACGGTTGACCACCCCTCGATGCCCGTTCTGCACTCCCTTGGGACGACCCGTCGAGCCCGACGTGTAGATGACATATGCCGGATCTGCAGGATCGACCTCGGCGTGGAACGGGGAGTGGCTCGAGATCCCGTCATCGAGGGGGATGGCAGTGAGAGCAGCATCCATCGGCATGAGATCGGGATCGGCGAGGATCACCTTCATGCCGGTCTCGGATGTCATGTAGGCGAGCCGGTCCGGCGGATATTCGGGGTCGAGCGGAACGTAGGCGGCGCCGGCGCGGACCACGGCGTGAACCGCGGCAACGAGGTTGACCGATCGATTGGCGAGGACACCAACGGCATCGCCGCTCCGGACGCCCATGGAGTGGAGGGTTCCCGAGATCGAGCCGACCAACGCGTCGAACTCGCGATACGACCATCGCCGCCCGCCGGACGCCAGGTCCACGATGGCGTTGGAATCGCCGGCCTCGCCAACCATTGCGCGTACCAGTGTGTCGAGTGTCTTGTCCCCGTCCCGATACGACCGTGCCGTGGCGTTCCACCGGCTGATCGGTGACGCGTGGCTCACGCCACTCATCGATTACCTCCCTACGCGGCCGCCCGATCGAGATTGTATCTGCGATCCGCGCCATGGCCAGTGCCCTTGAATCGGCTCGAAGAGAACTGTGCGATGCATCATCTCGCATGTGGGCGACGAGCGGTGGGGCCCGTTTCGGATCGCCGGGTATCGCAACCTGCGAACGGGACCTGGATCTAATCGGCCCAGTACTGCTCGAGGTCGTCGAAGAGCGGACTGGAGAACAACAGCTTTCGAAATCGAACGAGATCGTCGTGGAACGGCCGTTCGTTGTCGTACACCTCGAACTCCTCCTTGAGCACCTCGTAGATGCGCCGCGTCCCTCGGCCCAGCGTGTCGGCGTTGCGGAACGAGAGCGCCTGGAGGACGGCCAGCACCTCGAGCGTGAGAACGTGTTTGGCATTGCTGACGGCCCGGTAGGCCTTGCGTGCTGCGATGGTCCCCATCGAAACGACGTCCTGGTTCGAGGCGTTGGTGGAGATCGAGTGCGTGCTGACCGGGCCCGCCAGCTGGCGGGTCTCTGCGGTGCTCGAGGTGGCGATGTACTGCGCACCCATGAAGCCCATGGTGAGCCCGACGGTTCCGGGGATGAGGAACTCGGGCAGCTTCTCGTTGATCTTGGGATCGAGATACTTGTTGATCCGCCTCTCCGAGATGTTGCACATCGTGGCGATGGCGATGCACAACATGTCCAGGACGAAGCCGATGCTTTGACCGTGGAAGTTGCCGCCATGGATGATCTTCTTCTGCTCCGGCACGATCACGGGGTTGTCGTTGGTCGAGTTGGCCTCGATCTCGACCGTCGAGGTGGCGAGCTCGATGGCCTCGTGAACCGGGGCGAGCACCTGTGGGGTACAACGAATCGAGTACACGTCCTGGACGTTGATGGTCGTCTCGTAGACCGGTCCGTCCGCCTTCTCCCCACGGATCAGCTCGTGCATGTCGCTGCGGAGCGTGATGTTGCCCGAGCCTGCGTACAGGTTGCGGATGGTCTCGGCGACGTGGAGCTGGCCCGGGTGGGGCTTCAGCTTGTGGAGGTCGACATCGAAGGCGTCATCGATGCCACCGAAGATCTCGATGCCGAACGCCCCGTTCACACATGCGAGCCGCATCAGCTTCTTGGCGCCCATGAGGGCGAACGCCGCCAGCGCCGTCATGGGCGCGGTCCCGTTCATCAGCGCGATGCCCTCTTTGAATTGCAGACGCATCGGCTCCATCCCGATCTCCGCGTACACCTCCCCGGCCGGACGGGCGCGACCCTCGTAGAACAGCCGCCCCTCCCCGATGATCCCGAGCGCGAGATGAGCCAGATGGACCAGGTCGCCCGAGGCGCCGACGCTGCCGCTCTCCGGGATGTACGGCGCCACACGGCGATTGACCATCTCGGCCATGTGCTCCAACAATTCGACGCGGACTCCGCTGTACCCCTTCAGCAGGGTGTTGAGTCGAATCACCATCGTGGAGATTGCGACGTAATCCTTCAGCGGATCGCCGAGACCGGCCGCATGGCTGCGGATGAGATTGACCTGGAGCGTCTCGATCTCGTCGTTGCTGATGATCTTGTTGCACATCGGCCCGAACGATGTGTTCACCCCGTAGATGATCCGGCCGGCGGCAACCTGTTCTTCGAGAAAAGCCCGGCTCGCCCTGCAGCGCTCGAGTGCTTCGGGATCGATCTCGATCGACTTGTCGCCGACCCCGATGAACACGATGTCCTGAACCGTCAGATCGTTGCCGTTCAGCACGACTGTTTCGTTCTCGGCCATGACTGCCTCCATTCCCAGCACCAGGTCGGTGACCTGAAGCGCTCCCCAAACATCCCTTGTCAGCCTGCATCCACCCGGAGGTTGCGCCTGCGCAGCCGATACCCGATGAGGATACGGCCTTTGAGTGTGATGGCCAGGGGTGTCGCATGGGCGCCCCCGGCAGGTCACGACCCCGATCTCGACGGGCAGCGAGAAAATCCCGTGCTCAGCTTCGAGGGTCGTGCCACATCCCGACCTGGTCCGGTGCCTCGTCCGGCATCTCGATGTCGTGAATCGAGCGAAAACCGAGCCGCTCGTAGTACGGCACGAGGTGGGTCTCGCATTCGAGGTAGGCGGGCACGCCCTGACCATGACACCGGTCGAGCCCAGATCGGACCAGCCCCGATCCCACACCGGTCCCCTGAACGGTGGGGGAGACCCCGAGCCCAGCCAGGTACCAGTGGGGCTCATCCGGGTGCACTGCATGCGCGGCGTGGTCCACGGCGTTGCCCCGGGACGAGAACGTTTTCAGGCTCTCCCGGTCGAGAACCCGCAGCAACGCCGGGAACGTCAGGATCTGCCTCCACCAGGGCGCCTTCCACTTGCCCGGTGGTGCCCACACCGCGGCGCCGACCACCCGGTCGGCGCCGATCGCCAGTTGGGCACCCCGTTCGACCGGATGAACGCCGCGGAGCAATCCGGTGAACATCACCGGCAGCAATCGTTGCCGGACGCCGTCGTCGGGCTGGAGCCATCGAAAGACCGCCGAGTCCATGAACGCGTCTGCCAGGACCGCAACCATCTCGGGCACGTCCGCTCGGGTGGCCGGGCGCACCCATATCGGGGTTCTCGGCGCGCGGTCTGTCATGTGCCCGATCCTATTGATGGCAGGCGAATCCGGGGGTCACCGCGCTACCCGGAGCGGTCGACACGATGGGAATCGAACCCCGGCTGGTGCAGCCGTGCGTCTCGAGGTCCTGGCGTGCGTTCGATCAGTTCTTTCGGCGACGTATCTGGCGCGGGTACTGCTCGATGTCGAGCGCAGTGCCATTCAGTACGACCTGCCTGTGCACAGGCACCGGCTCGGTCAGGGCGGCGTCGGCGTAGCAGCCCCCCTGGGCGTTTTGGATCACTGCGGCGATGAGGGCCGGGTCGTCGTCGGATTCCACCTCGGTGTGGATTTCGACGGAGTGGCACTTCGACGAGATGGTCCCGGCGAACACTGAGCCTTCGCTGGTCCAATGCGCCCGCACTCGGCAGCGGATGGACGAGAAGTTGGCTTTGGCCATTCGTCCGTACCGGACGATCTGGGTCAGCATTCACAAGCCGATTGCGCCCGCCAAATAGTCGAGCGGCGCGGGATCCTCGTCGGAGCCGGCCATGCCCGGAGGCTCGTCGCTGATGAACGTGAACTGTCGCACCTGGGCCTGGTGGCGCATGTCGTGCAGGTGCTCCGTCGTCGCCTCGACGGTTACCACTCGGTGAAGGATGTCGGGGTCCACACCCGGCGGGAGGGAGATTTCGCTCTGATCGTCTGATGTCATGGATCGCTCCGGTATTCGTTGGATTCAGCCGGCAACAGCTACGACCTGCACCCTAGACGGGGTACGCCCGACGACGATGGCCGGCCTTCAAAGGGCTGGCGGCGGATCACCTAGCATTCGCCCGACTCGACGAGGGAACAACACATGGGCGCAGCGCTCGCAACCGTCATCGGCGGTCTATTGGCCGGAATCATCATCGGGCCCCTGGCCCGGCTCGTCCTTCCCGGAAAGCAGAACCTCTCGATGGGCGTCACCATCGTCGTCGGCGCGGTAGGGGCGATCGTCGGAGGTTTTGTCGCGCAAGCGCTGGGTGTGGGTGACACCCGTGGCATCGACTGGATCAAGCTGCTGATTCAGGTCGGCGTGGCGGCAGCTTCGATCATGGTCTACGGGAACATGAAACGAGCCTGATTCCCGCTCCGGCCTGCGGGTGTGACTCGAGCCCGGCCACGGAACCGTTCTCGGGGTAGCCACCGGGGAGGCGTCGCTGCGCGATCCCAGCGTTTAGGGTCGAATTGGTCGAGCAGGCTGGCGCAGGGTGGCAACGAGCGTCCAAATCGAGGACCGAGTCCGGAACCAGCGTTTGACGCGCCCTCTGGGAGATGCCGAGACAGCTGCCGACTTCCTCGAGGCTTTCATCGTCGAGGAGCGACTTCCGACGCATACGTTCCGTCGACGACCCTTGGACTATCGACTTGTCTTCGGCACGGAGCCGCTTTCGCCCGGTCGTGACCTCCGGGCCCTTCCCGACGGCTCGACACTGGCGCTCGAGTGTCCGGAGGCTGGTCCCGTGTGGGTTCGCGTCCAAGAGTTGATCGGCCGGGTGGAAGACGAGGTTCGAGTCGAGACGGGTAGGCAGAAGGCCCGGGTTGAACAGCACATCAGGGGTGAGGTCGACGCCGCCGTCGACCAGATCGCCGAAGGCCTCACCAAGCCGATCCGCGACGTGAGAGAGGCCGCCGACGATCTCGTCCGATCTGCGACCGATCAGGTCACCTCCGATGTCAAGCATCGCATCGAAGGCATCAAATCGCGGCTTCTCGGTGAGGTCTCGGCCCGGCTCAGAGGTGAAACGTCCACCATCGGGCTGGGGTCCCGACTGAGAGCACGGCGCGACATCTCCCGACTCGCCAAGACCGGTGTCCTCCGAGCCGAGGCCGATCCCATCCGGCAATCGCTGCGCGGGCTCGCGGCAGCCGGCGCGGAGCGAGTGGTTGCGGTCGCCGTGGTCACATCGGCGTTGACGGCCGCCGCCGCGGTCGCCGCAATCGGGGACGGTGATATCCCCCCTTCGACGACGGTGCCCGCTACTTCGAGCTCCACCGCCGAGACGACCACGACAGCTGCGCTACGTATCGAGGTCGACGACCCGCCGAACCCGGTCAACGCCGGATCAGACTTGGAGCTGACATGGGCCTCGGGCGATGCCGTGCTGGATCTGGTCGTCGTGAGCTGGGAGACCTCTGATGGCCGGACATGGACGACTGCCTACGACGAGGGCGCACCTGCTGCGACGGTTCCGATCCCACTCGACGCACCTCCATCGTTGACGGTTCGAGTCACGGGTGCCTCCGGAGACGGGCGCGCAGAGGACGTTATCGAGCTCCACGTCAACCAGCCGCCAAGCCTGACCGGGAGATCGATCGTCACCACCGAAGGGAGTGGGCCACAAAGGGAGGACCTCGGAGCCAGGATCGACGACGACCTGACGTCGATGGCGATCGAAGGCGCCAAGGGCACGTTCGAGGTCGCAGGGAACCGATGGCTGCTCTTCGACTCCGACGTGCTGGGACCCGGGGCGTTCGGAGCATGCGTCGTGGCAACCGACGAAGGTGATCTCGCATCTCCCGCCTGGGTGGAGGTCGAGGTGCTCCCGGCCATCGGTCGCGGCGACTCCCTGTGGGCGATATCACGACGCCTGCTCGTCGCCGAAGGCAGCCCCGACCCGAGCGCGGCCGAGATCAACGACCGGATGCTTGCGCTTCGCCTCCAGCGTTGGTTGACCGATCCGGAACTGATTTTCTCCGAGGACGTCGTGTCCCAACTGATCGAGCTCGAGCCTGTGGAGCCGATGGGCCCGTGCCAAGGCCGCTGAGGTCCGCAATGCTGCTGTTCGATCCGTGCCAGGAGGATCGCCTCGGCCCCTGCGCCGCCAGAGTGCAACAAGTCCTGAGCTCTCATGTCATCGGACGTCGCAGGCTGGCACCGCCAGTTGCGCCTCCACGTCTCTCACCTTCACGGCGCGGAACGTATACCCGTAGGTCTCGAATGCCCGAGCGTTGTCTTCGCCCGCTGCCCCCTCGAAGACGTCGACCGGACCGACGATCTCGACCTCGGTGAAGCCCGCCGATTCGATCAATGCGTGCCATCCGTCACGGGACAGCCCACCAGCGATTCAGGCGGCCCATAGGTCGATGTTCTTCATGGCCTCCTCGGGAACCGGCTTGCCGTTGGCGATGTCTCCGAACTGGAGCACGCCACCTGGCCGAAGCACCCGGTTGATCTCGGCGAGGGCCAGAGCCTTGTCCGCAACCAGGTTCAACACACCGTTGCTGATGACCAGGTCTGCCCAGCCGTCGGCGACCGGCAGGGCTTCGGCGATGCCCTCTCGGAACTCGACATTGTCGATCCCGGCGCCGGCAGCCGCGCGACGGGACCGATCCAGCATCTCGGGAGTCATGTCGATCCCTACCACCGATCCGGTCGAACCTGTCAGCTGGCCGGCCGCAAAGCTGTCAAAGCCCGCACCTGAGCCGACGTCGACGATTCGGGCTCCCGGGGCGATCGGGCCGGCCATGATCGGGTTGGCGACACCGGCGAAGCTCGCCAGCGAGTCGGGCGGGATGGCTTCGATGACGTCAGACGGATATCCGAGCCGCTCCGCGAGCGGGAGTCCGGTGTGAAAGTGAAAGGTGTGGCCCGCCATCTCTGCGACTGCTCGGTACTTGCTGCGGACCTCGGCACGTAGCGCCTCGGGATCCACCAGGAGCACTGGCGGACTGTTGAGACTTGGCATCGTCGATGTCGTCCTGGTCTGGCTCGTCGTTCTGTGCATGCAAAGAAGGACGAAACCAGGGGCTCAGATATTGCGCGGTCCCGGAAGGAGCACTCGGCTCATGAAGCTCCTGATGTCGACGAGGCTGCACCCTCGTGTCGTTTGGCGGCCGATCGAGCCCGCCCCGGGGGGCGACGCGACGTCACGAGCGCCCTCCCCGCAGCGGCCTCCCCGGGTTCAGCCGGGTCTTTGCGCCTTGACGATCACGCTGACCGCCACCTGCCCTTGCTTCTCCCTGGGGATCAGGCGAGACATCAGCTCGACGAGATCGGGCGTGAACAGCGGATAGTCGGCAGACGCGGGCCAAGGGAAACGGGAAGCGATCGGTGAACTCGATCGCCTCGAAGCCCACGTTCTCGAGTTTGGTGACGAAGACACGCTCCGTCAGGGCTCCAGACACTCAACCGGCCCAGGCCGACGGGTGGGTCAGAATCTCCGGTGGGATGTCATCCTCCACGATCGTGAGATCGGCAACGGCGAGGCGCCCGCCGGGCTTCAGCACCCGCGCCGCCTCGGCCATCACGCGGCTCTTCCGAGCCGCCAGGTTGATCGCGCCATTGGAGATGATGACGTCGACGCAATCATCCGGCAGCGGAATCCGGTCGAACGAGCCGAGCACGAACTCCACGTTGCCGGCGTCCGCCTCGATTGCGAGGGCCCGGCCTCGCTCGACCATTTGCTCGAGACTGTCGAGACCGATGACCCGGCCCCCGGCGCCCACCTCGCGTGCGGCGAGCAGGACGTCGATCCCGGCTCCGCACCCGAGATCGAGGATGGTTTCGCCAGGCTGGAGCCCGGCATGAGGCACCGGATTTCCGACACCGAGAGCCCACTGTTTGGCCCCTTCGGGCAGGGCAGCCAGCTGGTCGTCTTCATACAGCCACATGGCAGAACCGCGTGGCGAATCGATCGCGGCGTAAGCGTCACGGACGATCTCCTCGATCTGGTCCGTGTACATGAGGTCCTTGCTCACAACTCGCCCTCCTCGATGCCGTCGATGAAGTGCGAGAGACGCGCGGCGGCGTCATCGGGCACACCCGGTTTGGCCGCACCTTTCAACACATCGCGCATCTCCTCGGCGAACTCCACCTCCCCGCAACAGCGCTTGCAAAACGCGAGATGCTCCTCCATCTTCGCTTTGTCCTCCGATGTGATCTCTTGCTCGATGAAGACCCATAGCTGTCTGACCGCAGTGCTGCAATCGATCATGGGTGTACTCCTTCCATCTCCCGCAAGAGCTCTCGCTCCTCGGCGTACTTCCACATCTCCTTCTCGAAGAGCTTTCGACCTCGGTGAAGCCATGAGAGGATCGTGTTCTGCGCCACACCCAACATGCGGCTGACGTCGGCCGTCGGGATGCCCTCCATGTGCACGAGAACGAGCGGCACTCGGTACTTCGGGTCGAGTCGGTCGAGCACCTCCCATATGTGCTCGTCGTGGAAAGAATGGAGGAAGTCGAGGTGGACGGAGTTCGAATAGGGGAGCGGATCCTCGTCCATGATTCTTCGGAACAAGGTGTATGAATCGTCCTCTTCGAGCGGTGTCTCATCGATCCCGCTCATCCGCTTGCGGTGGTGGTCGTTGGCACAGTTGATGAGTATCTGCCGGAACCACGCCGGAGCGGCCTGATGGTCCCGTAGCTTTGGATACGCCTTGTATGCCTTGAGCAAGCACTCCTGGACGACATCCTCGGCGTGGTCGGATGCGAGACGACGCGCCAAGGAGTACAGCCAGGGCAGTTGTTCCCTGGCCAGCGTGCCAAAGCCGATCGTCTCCGCCGTCATGTGCACTCGCCTGCAGACACGAGGGAATCTACACCGATCGCTCGGAGCGCATCCTCTGGAACAGAGGTCTTGTAGCCACGATCGAGGGGGCTCTCCGAACGGAGAAGCCCCTCTCGATCCCATGAGTCTCTGATGTGCTCAGACCACGCCCACGGTGATGGGTGTCGCGGCCGTCAGCATGTCGTAGACCGCAGACCGGTTCTTCGATGCCTCCACGAGGTCGGCGAGTTCCTCCGGCGACGCGTCACCAGAGACCTCGAATTCGACGCGGATCTCGGAGAATCCATTCCGCACGTCCGGGTCGATGCCGAGGACGCCGCGGACATCGATGTCTCCGGAAACGGACGCAGCCACGCTCTCGAGCTCGATCTTGCGGGCAGAAGCAGTGGTCGCAATACCCAGAGTGAGGCACGCAGCCAGCGCATGCAGAACATACTCCTGTGGCGTGGGGCCGTAGCCGAGCCCGAGCGTGGGATGGTCGGCGGCGAACTCGAACTCTTCGACGTGCGTGTGATCGGTTCCCACGCCGTACCACTCGTGGATGGTCGAGGCGCTGGCCGTGCCATGGATCCAGCGGTTGCTGGCGGTGAACCGGAATGCCGCAAGCTCGGGGTTGTTGCGCAGCTTGCCGATGGTGCCGAACAGCTTGGTCACGGGCACGCCGTTGCGGACTATTTCGCTTGTCTCATTGATGGTTGTCATCGTTGTGTCTCTCCTTGTCGTGTTGCGGGCATCCCCCGCTTTCTGTCTATCTGTTGATCTGTTTGCGACGTGGTCATCGGGTCAGGAGCCACCTCCGGGCGCGTGTGCGCGTGTCGAGATGTTCCATGAGGTGATCCACGATGTCCTCGGCGTCGGCGCCGAATCCGTCGAGAAAGGTCGATTTGCGGCGGCGCATGAACGGGAGGCCCATGGTGTATAGGCCGGGCCATGCCGTCACGCCGCCGTGGTGGGCGATCTCCCCGCGATCGTCGAAGACGGGAAGGTCCAGCCACGGATGGTGCGGTCGAAAGCCGGTCGCCCACAGCACGGTTGAGATCCCCGAGGCGTCGAGGTCGATCGAGTCGGGCCCGGGCGAGGCGATCATGGGCGCGGGCCGGTGAGGAGGGCCCACTCGATCATCCAGTGCAGCGGCGGTCGCCACGTGGTCGAACAGGTCGAGCAGGCGGGCCATACGGCGATCCGCTCGCGCTGTCGTCACCGGCAGATCGTCGTGGAATCCGACCGTCCATCCCTTTGCGAACCTCGTGCGTCCGGCGAGGTCGACACCGGTGGCGACGAGCGTGTCGAGATCCAGCGTCCGGTGGTCCGGCGTCCCGACCAGCTGTAAGGAGGGACTACGGCGTGCTCGCTCGAGGTCGGGCACCTGCGAGATGGTCGAGTCGAGCGTTCCTGCCAGGTCGAGCCACCAATGGATGTCACGGTTGCGGTACGTCCGTGGGAGTCGGACGTGCTCACCGACCGAGAGGACGACGTCGCGTCCGGCGCTCCGCAGTTCGTGTGCGATCTGGAGCCCCGATGCCGACGCACCGACAACGAGCACACCACCTCCGGGCAATGCGGCTGGAGACTTGTAGCGCGACGAGTGGATCTGTGAGACCGACGGCGCGAAACCTCGTTGCAGGGACGGGATCGAGGGGGTCAGGCCGGTCGCAATCACCACGGCGTCCGCCGAATACCACCCTTGCTCGGTCTCGACGAAGAACCCATCGAAGCTCGGGCGGAGTGATTTGACCTCGGTGTGAGCGAGGATCGGAGCGTCGAACGATTCGGCGTAGTCATCGAGATACTCGACGATCTCCGGCATTGTCATGTACCCGTCCGGGTCGGCGCCTCGATAGCGCCAGCCTGGGAGACGCGTCTGCCAGTTGGGAGTGAGCAGACGGAGTGAATCCCATCGCTCGCTGCGCCATCGTTCGGCCGGCCGCCCCCGTTCCAGCACCACATGGTCGACCGAGCGCTCCGCCAGCCGGCGGCTGGTGGCGAGCCCGGCCGGTCCCCCGCCGATGACGATCGCCGTGAGGTGCGCGATCCGAGGCATGGCCGTGACGACATCGTTCGTTCCCGCGCCCATGGATGCCTCAGGCCGCCAGCGCGCCGAGCACGGAGTAGCCGGCGGCACCGTCGACCGGTGCCTGCCACTCGATCGTGCGCGGTGGCAGACACGCTCCGCCAATGCACGGCTGGAAAGCGAACGACCCGGTGACGACGTCGACGTGCCCGACGAGGCGCCCGGTGACCACAAACTCGAGCGTTCCCTCGAGCACGCTGAGCGCCATCCCGGCGAAACCCAGGTCCTTGACCACGGGAGTCGGATACGTCCACGAGGGGTCCAGGACATCCTCTGTGTGAAGCACGGTCGGTATGAGGAACGGGTCGCTGGGCTCGTGCGGTTCGATGTGGGAGCCCTCGGGAAGCTCGACGACGAGACGAACCGTCACGTCGTCACCGTGCCTCTCGGAGGCTGCATAGATCGTGATCGAGCGGAGTTCATGCATCGTCGGCCGCCATCAGTTCCTCGATGGCGTTCCCCACGGCGACGGCATGAATGTCGAACCGCTCCATGTTCAGGTACTCGGCGAAACGAATCGTGCGAGTCTGATCGAGAACGATGTGAGCATTGATGATCGCCACCTCAGGCGCAAGGCCCTCCTTCTTTGGAGCGAAGCGCTCGGACACCAAGCCGGTCTCATCGACCAAGAACGGCGACTTCCAGCCAAACCGCTCCGGTAGTGAACGAGCGATCGCAGCCGGCTCCTTCACATCCACCACCACGAGCCGCAGCCCCCGATCTGCGAAGCGTGCGGCAAGCTCGGATTCGAGGTACGGCGCCTCCGCCACGCAGTACGGGCACCAGGTGGTGATGAAGTACAGAAGGGTCCATTCGCCCGTGAGGTCGCTGAACCGGTGGTCGTGGCCGTCTACGTCGGGGAGCGTGAAGTCCTCGACGCGATCGCCAACGGCGTATGTCCTCAGTCCCGTCATCGGCATGATGTGTCTCCTTGTTCGCCGACGGTGAAGTCGGGAGTAAGGACGGACTCGGCAACGTCGGTATTGCGCGATCGGTGGCTTTTCTCGAATCATCCAGCTGGGAGCCCGAGGCGACGGCGAGTCGGTGCCCTACCTGACCTTCTCGGTCGACCTCGTTCAACTCATAGACCCGAGTTCGCCGATCGGCGCCGTCTGAGCGCGCCTGTTGAGCATCGCTGCCTTTGCGGGGATCAGGCCGGTGCGTCGGGCCCTCGATCGATGAACAAGGTCTGGGTGGCGCGTCCCACCGGACCCACCTCGTCGAACAGATGAGACGTAGCCACTCCGCGGCCGTTGCGGCTCCAGATCGATTCCCCATCGAGCGCCACCCACTCCCCAGCAGGAAGCCGGGCGAGATGGACCGAGAGGTCGGAGTTCATGAAGAGCCACTGGTTGCCGTCTGCGAACCGCGACAGGCCGTTCGAGAAGTCCGACGCCAGGACGGCCCGCTGCGCCGGAGTCATATCTTCGCCCTCGACCAGTCGAGTGGAGAACCTGAACCAGACCGTTGCCGGACCGGGCTCACGGAAGGTCCCGCTTGCCTCGGCGATCTCAACGGCATACCGTCCGAAGGTGACGGCTCCATGGTCGGGGAACGGCGCCACTTCCCTGAACGAGTAGCTGTCGAGCCCCCGAGGTCCCGGGGGCCGGCGGACCGGATCGTGGAAGTCCGGTGGGAGGCCCAGCTCTGTGACCCGCAAGCGTTGCACGAGGCCCCGCGCCAGCTCGACATCACCGCCGTACACCCGAACCTCGGTCGTCTGAATGCGCTTTCCCTCTCGCACCAGCTCGGTCACGACCTCGAGCCGTGTGACGGGAACGACACGGAACAGCTCCACCGTGACGCGTGCCACCTCTATCGGGGCCAACGAATCGGACTGTTCGACCGCCCTCGTGATGAGTGCAGAAACCACACCGCCGTGTTGGCCATCCGGGTACCACTCGGCAGCAGACAGGCGTGTCGAATCGAACAGCTGTCCTCCATGGGGGCCCGAACCCGGAACCGGCGTGTAGCACGAAGAAGGAATGTCGGTCATGTCGCCCTCAAACTAGGCGGTTGCCAACGGGCGAGGTTCCAGCCGCCTAGACCAAAGCCGGTTCCAGGTACCGCAGAAGACCCCCGCGTGTATGGTCGTGCTCCAGCGAGCAGGGGCGCGCATTCTGGCGGGTCTTGAGCGGCTGGACCTTGGATCCTTCATCGCGTTCATGCTGAGAGACGGGGATGACGTCAGCAATGTCGAATTCGAAGACGTCCGCGTCGATCTGACCGGCGCCTCGCCGGTTGTTTCCATCAGCAGTCCTTCACGAGGCGGCGACCGGTTCCGTCATCTCATCGGGATCATGGCCCCGGGCCTCGTCATCGAGCCGTCCCCATCGGCACACGTCGTCGAGGTTGGCGACGACTCCTTCGGCGTGGCGTTCACGACCGCGGTGATCACGACGGTGCGCTACGCGCACGCCGCGGTCGAGATCCCAGCCGGCGTCGCGTGACGGTGGTGTTGTCGGGTGCCGACGGTTCGCCGACAGGACGAGTGCGGCTCGACGCGGTGACCTCGGCGACCGTCCGTGTCGCCCTCGGATGGCTCGATAGCGGCGGCGATTTCCTCGAGGTCTATCCGACCGCATCCCCCCGAACCGAAGCCGATGGCGCTGTCAGGTGCGTGAGACATGCCGTGGGTCCGACCGCCTCAACGTGGTCGTCGGCCATCAGTTCCAGAAGATCACCGCTGGAGGAGCCACCCACGTCCCGGTCGACTGGGAAATCGAGATGGTGTGAGCCGATGACTCGGGCGATTCCACCAGGCAGTCGCCAGGAGATCGAGGTTCCGGTGACGACTGCCGGAACACCTTCCGCTTCAGGTACGGCTGTGCGGTCGCCGGGACACGGCGATGAACACGATGCCGGCGACGCCCAGCGTGGCGAAAGAGCTGCCCTCCTCGTTACCCAGAAGCATCGCGATGGCGGCCCCGAGCACCATCACCAGGCCGGTGACGAACATCACGGTGTCGCGCCCTGTCGGTCGCGTAGCCATGGCCTGATCGTCCCGCCAATGGTCGAACGCCGGCAGAGCAGTCTGTCCCATTCGGGGACGGCTCGCCGGGGCCGCGCCGCCCCCGCATTCGAGTGGTTCGTGGAACTGTCGGCCCCGCACATGGACTGATGGTCGTCGAGTCTGCCGGGCACCCACCGCACTCCGACGATCGAGGCCGCACAAGCGGGGAGCTGACGGAGCCCGCCGATGGTCCAGCGGTCGGTGACCTTCGACACTTGGCAGCCCGCGGCCGTGTGGACATGCTGGACACGAAAGGGAGGTTGCCGTGACGCAACTCGATAGTGGTCCGACGCCGATGCCTCCGACAGTGGCACCCCCCAGCCGCCCCACCTCGCTGCGTCGCAGCAAGGACGATCGGATGGTTGCCGGAGTATGTGGGGGGTTGGGTCGGTACTTCGGTGTGGACCCGATCTGGTTCAGGCTCGCGTTCGTAGTGCTGCTCCTCGGAGGCGGATCCGGGGCTCTGGTGTATGTGGTCTGCTGGATCGTCATCCCTGAGGAGGGCGGAGATGAAGCGACAACCGGGGCCGCACCGACCGGAAACCGGTCGGCGATCGCCGGGCTGATCCTCGTGGGGCTCGGGGTCATTCTGTTCTTCGACTCCGTGTTCCCGTGGTTCGACAAAATCACCATGCCTGTGCTGCTGGTGGCCATCGGCGCCGGCCTGGTGATCGGAGGGAGGGTGCGATGACGATGCTCGAACAGGAACGGGTCACGCCTGAGACACCACCCCCACTGCCACCGAGCTCCAACTACGGAAGTGTGGTGTTGGGTGTGGTTCTGGTGGTGACCGGGCTGTTGTGGTTCGTGGACGCCGTCGGGCTGGTCGATGTTCGGTTGCTGGTGATTCTGCCGGCAGCGCTGGCATCGGTTGGTCTGGCACTGATCATCGGCTCGCGTGATGGTCCCCATACCGGTCTGGTGGTCGTGGGCCTCTTCATCACGGGCGCGGTGGTTCTCGCAGCCGTGGCGCCAAGCGGTCCCGTCGACGGAGTGATCGGAGAGAGGAGTTTCGTCGTCTCTTCGGTGGCCGAAGTCCAGCCGAACTACGACGTGGGAATCGGCGATCTCTATCTCGACCTCTCCGACCTGCGGATAGAGCGCTCCATGGAGCTCTCGGCTGAGGTTGGCGCTGGACGCCTGGTCGTCGACTTGCCGCAGGGAGTACCCGTGCAGGTTGAAGGAACGGTGGGGATCGGTGAGCTGCGCATGCCCGACGAGAGGTTCAGCGGGCTGGGTCTGAACCACACGTTCGAGACCAGCGACTTCGACGAGTCGCCGGCCCGAATCACCATCGTGGCGGATGTAGGAGTCGGTGAGCTGGAGGTGACCAGATGAGGATTCACACCGGGACGCTGGTGGCCGGCCTCGTCTACCTGATCATCGGGGTCGTCTTCGTCTTCGAGGCTCTCGGCCAATGGACGATGAGTCTCGCGGATCTCCGCTACGTGGTGCCGTTGGGCATGGTCGCGGCGGGTTTGGCCGTAGTGGTCGGTTCCCTTTCACGGGAATATCGCGAGCACCACTGACAAAGGCGAGGGGCGGCCGAAACGTCGACCGCCCCTCCCTGTGGGTTGGCGTCAGGTCAGGCGCGAGGACCTGCGGCCACAACCGATGGATCGACGCTGTCGGCGAACTGGGCGAAGTTCTCGACGAACATGGAAGCCAGACGCCGGGCCTGCACCTCGAAAGCCTCTGGGTCCTCCCACGTCGACCGGGGGTCGAGAAGCCGGCTCGGTACCCCTGGCACTTCTCGTGGAACCATCAGTCCAAAGATCGGGTCCTCGGCGTATTCCACACCGTCGAGGGCGCCTTCCAGAGCGGCGTTGAGCATCGCCCGGGTGTGAGGGATGCGGATGCGGGTGCCCACCCCGTGCGGCCCACCGGTCCACCCGGTGTTGATCATCCACACCCGACAGCCGTGCTCGTCGATCTTGCCCGCCAGGACGTCGGCGTAGTACGAAGGCGGGAGCGGCAGAAACGGCGCCCCGAAGCAGGCCGAGAACGTGGCGGCCGGGTCCGTGACTCCGCGTTCGGTACCTGCGAGCTTCGCCGTGTACCCACTGACGAAGTAGAACTTGGCCTGTTCTCTGGTGAGACGCGAGATCGGCGGGAGCACCCCGAACGAATCGGCCGACAGGAATACGATGTTCTCGGGGTGTGGCCCTGTCATCGAGGGCTCGAGGTTCGGGAGATGGGCCAGGGGGTACGAGCACCTGGTGTTCTCGGTCTTCGAGCCGTCGGTCCACACCGGCTGGCGCGCCGGGTTCAGCACCACGTTCTCGAGAATCGTCTCGAACTGGTTGGCGGCCTCGAATATCAATGGCTCGTCCTCGGCGGAGAGGTCGATGGTCTTGGCGTACGACCCTCCCTCGATGTTGAACACTCCGTCGACGCCCCATCCGATCTCGTCGTCGCCGATCATGAGTCGAGCGGGGTCAGAGGCGAGCGTGGTCTTGCCGGTTCCCGACAGACCGAAGATGACCGCACTGTCTCCGCGGTCGCGCCCGACACTGGCCGAGGCGTGCATCGACAAGACGTTGCGCTTGGGCAACAGGTAGTTCATGACCGAGAACACAGACTTCTTCATTTCGCCTGCGTAGGTCGATCCACCGATCAGCAGCACCTTGTGGTCGAAGCTGATGCAGACGAAGACCTCGCTCCGTGTGCCGTCGACCGCGGGATCGGCCTTGAAGTCGGGGGCATGGACGATGGTGAAGTCGGGGACGAACGGGGTGATCTCGTCGCCCAGATCGAGGGTCCTCGGGAGGATGAACATGTTGCGGCAGAACAACGCATGCCACGGGCTCTCGGTGATGGCGCGAACCGAAAGCCGGTTGTTGGGGTCGGCTCCTGCGAAGACATCCTGGACCCAGAGCTCCCGGGTCGAGAGGTAGGCGGCCACCCGGTCGTACAACGCCCGATACACCGTGGGCTCCATCGGGTGGTTCACGTCGCCCCACCAGATCTCGCCTTCGGTATCGGGCTCTCGCACGACGTATTTGTCCTTCGGGCTCCGTCCGGTGTACGGCACCGTCTCAACCACGAGCGGGCCCTTGTGGGCGAGTTCTGCGTCGCCGCGGTTCAAGGTCATCTCATAGAGCTCGGGAGTCGTCGAATCCCAGTAGACGGTCCTGGTCGGGTTGATCCCGTGCATCGAGAGATCCCTCATGGCGTTGTCTCCTCGGTTACGTCCGTTTGGCCAAGCCTCCGCGGCCCGGCAGCATCGTCGCAAGCATATGGAAGATGACGTCGAGACGGTGGGGCCGAAGGCCCCGATGGCCAACCACCGGATCGGGGCCGCTCCCGGGATCGACGCTGGTCGGACCCTCGGTCGCCCATCGAGAGGCTCGCGAAAAACCACTCAATGGGATCGCGGTGAAGCCGATACCTGAGGTATGAATCACATGGGTGTGACTTTCGAATGCGGACGATGCATGCGACCGTCGATGGTGATCATCCGCGGCGCCCACTTCTGTTCGTCACATGCCCTCGAGGTGACGATGCAACAGGTCTCCCCGGCCCTGGTCCTCGACCTCCGAGACTGTGATTCGCCAATGGTCGGCCTCGATCCTTCCCCCGAGTTCCAGCAGGTCGACGCCTTGGCCAGTTGAGGCCGGCGGTGCCGGATCAGAGGATCTTGGCCTGGGAGCGTCGATTCCCGTGCCCATCTGCGGCTACACGGCGACCAGCGCGGGACGGTCGGGTCGTGCGGCGACCGCCTCGAGAATGCGGCGAACCTGAAGTGGTCGTTCGATGACCACCGAATGCTCCGATGACAACTCGACCCAATGATCGGCGAAGAGGCGCGCCGACGCCTGCTGAGCGCCTCGATCGATGATTCCGTCTTCGGAGGTGATCACCCACGTGGTCGGAGGGCGTTCCAGGTGCCGCCAACGTCTCGCGTCGAACCGGCGGAGTTCCAACGCAGACTCTATGAGAACGGTCCGGCTGGGCCGCACCGCATACTCCCACGTGATTCGTGCCGAGCTGTCCGGGTCACGCTTGATGTCGGTTGTGTGATTTCGAATCGTGACGGGGGAGCGGGCACCCAACACGTAGGGCGCCGATGCCACCATGACGCTCTGGCGCGGTCTCACCCAGAACGCCGATGTGGCGAACGCCACGAAACCTGTGAATGCGTCGGCCCCGGCCCACAGAATGGCGGTCAGGCAAACCGGTCCTCCCATCGAGTGCCCGGCAAGCAGGGGGCGATCGAGACCGGCGTCGGCGATTGCCGCCTCGATCGACTCTGCCGCCAGTGAGAACGTGAACGGGCGATCGAGGATCGAGCGGCCGTGGCCGGGGAGGTCGATGGCCAGGATGGTGCGTTCGCCTTCGAGCATGACGGGCCACCAGGCCGAGTCGGCGGTCCTGCCCCACCCGTGTACCAGCACCATCGGAGGGTGCGGGGACTCCGGGCGCTCGATAAGGCGATAGCTGATTCGGCCCCAGTGGGTGCTCAGCGATCGGACGACGCCTGGCAGTGGCGGAGGACGAACGGGGAGCGCGTCGAGCTCTCGCACCGTCTGGCGGTACCGGTGCGTGGCGTACACGGCCGCGCCCGGAAGCGCCGCCATCAACATTCTCCCACTCGTTCGCATCTCCAACATGGATCGGCTCTCTTCGCCCTCTGCTCAATGGGCCCCAAGCCCCTTCTGCTCATTCGAGAGACGCCTCGGTGGGATCGCGAATACATCGGCGCAGGTGTGTAGCCTCGGTCGGGTGAGTACTCCTGACGACGAACGAATCGCTCTGTACCTCGACTACGAGAACCTGGCGATCGGTGCCCGTGACGCCCTGAAAGGGGCGGCCTTCGACCTCAAACCCATTGCCGACGCGCTCGCCGAACGCGGCCGGGTGGTCTCGCGAAAGGCGTACGCCGACTGGGGGATGTTCGACGAGGACCGGCGCATGCTCACGCGCAATCACGTGGAGTTGATCGAGATCCCGCAGCGAATGGGAGCCGTCCGCAAGAACGCCGCCGACATCAAGTTGGCCGTCGATGCGATCGAACTGGCCTTGGAACGAGACTACATCACGACCTTTGTCATCGGGACCGGTGACTCGGACTTCACCCCGCTCGTGCACAAGCTGCGCGAGCTGAACAAGCGGGTGATCGGAGTCGGGGTGAGGGCGTCGACGTCGGCGCTGCTCCCGCCGGCATGTGACGAGTTCCTGTTCTACGACAGCCTCGAAGGCGTGGAACGTCCCAACGGTGGCGACCAGGTGCAGGACGAGGCGGGTAGCGATCAGGGTGTCGAGGAGCTCGAGCGATTGATCACGACCACCGTCACGGGGCTTCAGCGCTCAGGCGGTGACGCCGTTCTTGCATCGTCGCTCAAGCGGGCGCTGATCAGAAAAGACCCGACCTTCACCGAGGCCGAGTACGGGTTTCGGGCGTTTGGAGAGCTGCTTCGTCACCTCGAGTCGAGGAACGTGCTGGCGCTCGCCGAGGGCCCGGCGAAGGGCGACCCGGTGGTCGAGCTCGCCTCGAACCCCGAGGAGAACCAGGCATTCGCTCAGCTCGCCGACGTGGTGAAGGGGCTGAAAGGACCGAACGGAGGCCCCTACCTCTCCGGTCTGAAGAACCAGGTCCGCAAGAAGCAGCCGGATTTCTCGGAGAAGCGGTTCGGGTACGGTGGATTCCTGCAGTTCGTGAAGGCCGCTCAGACCCGCGGTCTCGTCGAGCTCGAGTGGAACGACGAGGCCAACGACTACGTCGTCTCGATCCCATGACCCCGGGTGCCGCCGTGGTGGTCGTAGGCGGCGGCATCATCGGAGCGGCAATCGCCCACGAGTGTGCCCGGCACGGTCTCGGTCGTGTGGTGGTGGTCGACAAGGGAGCCGGTCCCGGTGAGGGGTCGACGGGTGCATCGTCCTCGATCTGCCGAACTCGCTATTCGCACCCCGAGGTGGTCCAGGTGGCCGTTGACGGGATGGCGGCGTACCGGAACTGGGCTGCGTATCTCGAAGTAGAGCATCCGTACGCTCGGTTCGAAGAGACGGGCGTGCTCTGGATCGCAGATCGCGAACGAGCCGGCATCGAACGAGAGGTGAGCCGTCTGCGGGCCGCCGGCGCGTCTGCCTTCGCTCTCGGAGCGGAGGACCTCGAGCGCCGTCACCCTGGTGTCGATCGCTGCGTGGCACCGGTCGATTTCGGCGTCGAGCACGAGTGCAGGCCGGCTGACGTCTTCCTGTTCGAGGATCGGGGCGGGCATGTCGATCCGACCCAGGCTCTGCGCGACCTTCTCGACCGATCGGCTGCGCTGGGTGCCGAGATTCGTTTTGGGGCTGCAGTCTGTGACGTCGTCAGATCGGCCGGCCGCGTCGTGGGAGTACAGCTGACCGACGGCTCCCGGATCGGTGCGGATGTAGTCGTCAACGCCGCCGGGCCCTGGTGCAACCAGATCAACGCGATGGCGGGTGTCGATCACCGTTGGACGTTCACGCCCACGCGGATCCAGACGATCCACCACCCATGGCCCCACGACGTGGCACCAATCCCGATCGTGATCGACATGGCCGCAGGGGTGTACGCCCGCCCTGATTCCCGGACCGGAACGGTTTGGGTGGGGTCGGTTCGGGAAGAGGACGAGCGCGAGACCGTCGAAGACCCCGACTCGTTTTCCCGGACGCCGCACGTCTCGTTCCGCGACGATGTGTTGACCCGAATTCAGCATCGTTTGCCTGGACTCCTCCCGCGCGGGACCGTTCCGGGCATCGCCGGCCTGTACACGATCAATCGACAGGATGTGCACCCCGTAGTGGGGCCGAGCGGGGTGGATGGATTCTGGCTCGCCAACGGCTTCAGCGGTCACGGCTTCAAGCTGGCGCCGTCCATCGGTTCCATGCTGGCCCAGGCGCTGGGGGGACCGACACTTGCTTTCGACACGCGGGTCCCGGTGTCCCTGTTCGACATCGATCGCACTCCCATCGGGGTGGACGCCAAGAACGTGTTGGCCTAGGCGTCAATCGGCGGGAACCGACAGGTCTCGCTCGCGACGCATGCCCCACCAGCCGATCACGATGGCGGTGGCGGTGAGAGTCACCATTGCCAGAGCCGCGTCGTGGAGTCCGGCAACTTGAAGTACCCCATCGGCCGACGCGGCATCACGTGGGGCGGCGCCGGCAGCGGCCGCCCTCGCTGTGACTCGCGCCGCCCACAGCGACCCGAGCAATGCGATCCCGCTGACCTGACCGAGCAGCCTCGTCAAGGTGAGCACGCCTCCTGCGACACCCCCGTATTCACGAGGGACCGAGCCCATGATCGCCGAGTTGTTGGGTGACTGGAACATGCCGATCCCCAACCCCATCGGGATCGCTACCAGAGCGAAGTGGGCCAGAGTGGAGTTCTCGTTCAGGGTGAGGAAGGCGAGGAACGACGACATGAGCACGACGAGGCCGGTGAGCGTGATCCGCCGGACGCCGACTCGGTCCGACCACGATCCGGCCAACGGTGAGACCATCCCGAGGACCAGCGGTGCGATACCCAGCGCAAGGCCCGTCCGCCGGGTGTCGTAGCCGAGGACACCTTCGAGGTAGAAGGGCACCAGGAAGAACGTTGCCGAGACCGAGATGAACACGAGGTATCCGCTGATGATGCTCACGGTGAGGAGCGGATTGCGGAGGAGTCCCAGATCGACCATCGGGACCGACACTCGGCGCTCGATGGTCACGAACACGATGCCCAATCCGAGCCCGCCCCCCACCAGGCCCAAGACCACGGGCGACCCGTATCCGAGCTCTTGGCCCGACGTGACCCCGAGGGCGATACAAAGCAGCGCCGCGCTCATGGTCACGGCGCCGAGGACATCGAACGTGCGTGCACCCGGCGGCGGGGTCGACGGCACGAATCTCATCGCGAGAATCGTGCCAACGATCCCGACCGGGATGTTCACGAAGAAGATCGCACGCCAGTCGAACATCGAGATGAGCAGGCCTCCGACCACCGGCCCGGTGATGATCCCGATCGACACGAACGTACCGATCAGCCCGAGTGCCTTTCCTCGTTCCTGAGGGGGAAAGGCTTCCGTGAGGATGGCGGCTCCCAAAGACAGGATCATGACCGCGCCCAGCGCCTGGATGACCCTGAAGCCGATCAGCAGACCGATGCTCGGGGCGAGGCCACACAACACGGAGGCAACCGTGAAGACCGTGAATCCCGTCGTGTAGATCCTCTTCTTCCCCGCAATGTCTCCCCATCGACCCACCCCGAGTGTGAGCGAGGCGAGGGTGAGGAGGTAGGCCACGGACACCCACTGCACCACGGGAAGGGTCGTCGAAAGCTGGACGCGAATGGTGGGCAGGGCAACGTTGACGATCGAGCCGTCGATCGTGGCGAGAATGACGCCCGTACCGACGGCCGACATGACCAGCCACTTCTTCTCGTAGTCCACCCCGGGCGGCGGACCAGCGGATGCCTGCGTCGACTGCACCGATGCAGGCTAGCCCTCGGCGGCGAGTTCGCGACCGTCACCGAACGACCGCGCGAGGTCAACCCACGAGGTCGGCCATCGCCCGAAGCAGCGGCGGAGGACCTGAGACGAGCAGGGTGGTGATGACGGTGTCCTCCCACTTTGGGAGTTCCTCCCTGATCTTGCCGATCGGCCCCACCAGCGCAACGTCCTCCACCATTCCGAGCGGTATCGAGGCGATCGCCTGGTCCTTCCTTCCGGACAGGTAGAGTTCCTGGATCCTCGCCGCTTCGTCCTCGTATCCCATGCGCGCGATCACGTCGTAGTGGAAGTTCGCTCCTTTGGCACCCATCCCGCCGACATAGAGAGCGAGCGTGGGTCGGATGACATCGGCCGCCATCTCGGGGTCGTCATCGATGACCACGGGCACCGGGCATGCCACCTCGAAGGTGCCCAGTGTGTGTCTGGACCCGGGTCGGGCGAACCCTTCGGCAAGGGCGGTTCGATAGAACCCATCCGACTTCGGCGAGAACCAGAACGGGAGCCATCCGTCACAGATCTCGGCCGACAAGGCAACGTTCTTCGGGCCCTCGGCCGCCAGGTAGATCGGCAGGTCGGTTCTCCGGGGGTGGATGGTCGACTTCAGCGGTTTGCCGAGACCGGTGCCACCGGCGAAGGGGAGCGAGTAGTGGGCGCCGTCGAACGCCACAGGATCCTCACGGGCGATCACCCGGCGAAGGATCTCGACGTACTCCCGAGTGCGTGCGAGAGGCCTCGGGTACGGTTGGCCGTACCAGCCTTCGACCACCTGCGGCCCCGAGGCCCCAATGCCCAGTACGAATCGCCCTCCGGTCAAATGGTCCATCGTCATGGCCGCCATCGCAGTGGCGGCCGGCGCCCGTGCCGACATCTGAACGATCGCCGTTCCCAGCTTGATCCGTGAGGTCTTCGAACCCCACCATGCCAGCGGAGTGAGCGCGTCTGAGCCGTACGCCTCGGCGGTCCACACCGAATCGAACCCGAGGTCCTCTGCGGTCCGTATGGCTTCTTCGACGCCGGCGGGCGGCCCGGCGCCCCAATATCCCGTCATCAATCCGAGTTTCACGTTTCCTCACGGCTGGCGTGACGCGAGTATCACATGGTGGACACCACGGTGACGTCTCCACCGACTGCCATCGCACTGGACTCGACGTCGCGCCTACGTCAGGCCTCTTCGGCTGCAAGGACCCAGTCGTCGATGTGAGACGTTGCTCCAACCGCGTCGAGGTGCTCGAGATCGAATGCGGCCCCAGCAGGATCAAAACCCGCATCGACGAGTGCCCGGGAAACGTGCACGACCGTCGTCGGCGTCACATGATCGGCTCCGGTTGCCGATGGAAGATGGTGATTGGCGACCGCCCGGATGACCTCGCTCGGAAGGTCCCAGAGCGCGCAGAGGTACCCGCCGAGATCGGCATGCGTGGCTCCGAATCTCCGGCGCTCGTCGGTGATCCGATCGTCGGGGTCGATCGCCAGGTAGTCGTCCCTCCAATTCTGGAATAGGACGAGGTCACCGATGTCGTGCAGGAGGCCGGCGAGCTGGCTGGCCTCGACCGCCGGGCGGGCGAGGCGCTCGGCGAGGGCGACCCTGCGGGCGATTGCAGATACTCGCATCGACTCCTGCCACAGGCGCTCGACCAGCTTGCTGTCGAGGCCTTGAGCCTGCTGGAACACGCCCACGGCCAGAACGAGCGACGTGATGGTGTTCATACCGAGGAGGGCGGTGGCCTGAGAGACGTCACCAACCTCGTTGCGGAGTCCGAACATGGCGGAATTGACGACCTGCAGCACCTTCACGGACGTGGCGGGATCGTGCTTGATGAGCTCGCCCACTCGGGCCAGAGATGGATCCTCGGACCGGAGCTCCTCCTGGATCGAGATGTAGACGTTGGGGAGGGTCGGGAGCTTGGTCGAGCCGTTGACCAGCGCCGCGAGGCGTTCGGGTGTCACACGCCCACGGAGGTGGGTGGCTGCGAGCACTGCGATCCGCAGCTTCTCTGCGTCGAAGGGCCTCCACAGATACTGCTCTGCAAGCCCGCTCTTCGATGCGTTCCGATCGGACGTCACGAGCAGGCGGGCGACGCCGGGATGGTTCGATGCCGCCTCCCGCAACACGCCGACGGTGCGGTCCGTGGGGGCGGTGGCGCCGGCCACGATCACCTCGTAGCTGCCAGCCCGGAGGGCGGTCAGACCCTCCTCCGGTGAGGAGGCAATGGTGGCATCGATCCCCGTGGTGCCCTTCGAGACGAGGTGCTGGAACTCCGCAAGGACCCGCGGGTCGTCATCGATGAAAAGGGCCTGCACTGTCATTCCGCCACTCCTGCCACGTCGGGGTTCCGGTGCTCAGATCACGAGTCCACCCGGCTTGCCAGTCGGCGCGCCCCGGGGGTGCTTTAGCGGTCGACGGCGGATGGGGCCGGGTGCTCGACGCCCCAGCGTTCGAGGACGAAGACCGCCGTGAAACCGGCGATGGCGATTGCGATCACCGCAACGGCGGATCCGGCGCCCAATGGAGCCAGAAGCCCCCGGTCGTCCGTCTGCCAGGGCCACAACGCCCTGAGCGACCCGATCATGAGCCCGACGAGGAGGGCCATTGTCTCATCGTGATACCGGCGAAGGGCCGCGCCCAGAACCAGTGAGAAGCTGCCCAGACCGATGACCGCCCCGGCCCCGAAAACCGCGACATAGCCCAGATCCCTGTTGTGGACTGCGTCGAGAGTCGGCTCGTACATGCCGAGTACCAGGAGCAGGAACGCACCGCTGACCCCGGGGAGGATCATGGCGCATATCGCCACCATGGCAGCCCCCAGGATCTGAACCGGGGATGGGTCCGCGATCGTCCCTGGCGGGAAGCCCGTGAACACGAACGCGGCGATCACCCCGAGCGCGGCGATGAACCATGTTGCGCGGGTGTGCTCGAGGATCCTCTTCCATGGGACCGCAACGGAGGCGGCGACCATGCCGAGGAACAAGGCTCGCGCTCCCTCAGGAAAGCGCTCGAGGAGCGTGAGGACCACTCCGGCCGCAATCACGAGTGCCGTGGCGATGCCGGCCCCCAACGGGAGCACGAGCGACCACTCGATGTTCCGGAGCCGACCGCGGGCGGTTCGTCCATCGAGTCGCATGATCGCGAGGATCGCGTGGAAGGCTTCACCGATCGAAGCAATGAGGCGGTCGTAGATGCCAACGATGAAGGCGACCGTCCCGCCGCTGACCCCGGGGACCGAGTCTGCTGCGCCCATCAGCAGGCCATACAGGAAGTGTCTCGGGAAGGCGCGGCGTGAAGTATCGCTGGTTGGGAGTGACGTCATTGGTGCACAAGTTACCCGGTGGCCATGCCTGTCGAGGACGCGCGATCCGGCGTCGGCGTCCAGCGGTGGATACGCTGACAACGCGATGCGCTACCTCAACGACCTGGCCCCTAGGCACGACCTCACCTACTCCGATGTGTTCATCGTGCCCGCCATCAGCGCGGTCGGATCTCGCATGGACGTCGACCTCGCCACGCCCGACGGCATCGGCACCACGATTCCCATCGCCGTTGCCAACATGACGGCCGTCTCAGGCCGGAGGATGGCGGAGACGGTGGCGCGGCGCGGCGGCATCGCCGTCTTTCCCCAGGACACGCCCGTGGGCGCCATCGCAGACATGACGGCCTTCGTCAAGCAGTGCGACCGGGTGCTCGACACTCCCATCACACTGCAGCCCGCCGACACGATCAACAACGCAATCGATCTGATCAACAAGCGATCCCACGGCGCAGTGGTCGTCATCGACGAGGACCGTCGCCCTGTTGGCATCTTCACCGAGCCCGATGGGGTGGGGTTCGATCGGTTCACCCCCCTGCACGAAGTGATGCGACGAGATCCGATCACGCTCGACGCCGGAATGTCGATCGACGCGATGTTCGATGCGTTGTCCGAACGGCGTATCCACATGGCTCCGGTGATCGGCGCAGACGGTCGTCTGGTGGGGTTCATCACCGAGAGGGGTGCCTTGCGGGCAACCGTCTACCGGCCGGCGGTGGACGACGAAGAGCGCCTTCTCGTTGGAGCGGCGATCGGCGTCAACGGCGACGTCGTAGCGGCCACCCGAGAGCTGATGGACGCCGACGTCGACGTGATCGTGGTCGATACCGCACATGGCCACCAGACGAAGATGCTCGAGGTGCTGGCCGCGGTCAGGAAGATCGTGGACGATCGGCCTCTCGTGGCGGGCAACGTAGTGACCGCATCCGGCGTCCGCGACCTCATCGACGCCGGTGCAGACATCATCAAGGTGGGCGTCGGGCCGGGGGCCATGTGCACGACCCGGATGATGACCGGTGTCGGTCGCCCGCAGTTCTCCGCGGTCCACGAGTGCTCGGAGGCGGCACGTGCACTCGGTCGTCACGTGTGGGCGGACGGAGGGGTGCGCCATCCGCGGGATGTGGCATTGGCGCTCGCCGCCGGTGCGGCATCGGTGATGATCGGATCGTGGTTCGCCGGGACGTACGAGTCGGCCGCCGACACGCTTCGCGATCCCGCTGGAAGGCTCTACAAGGAGAACTATGGGATGGCATCCAAGCGGGCAGTGACGATTCGTACCCGCGCTGAGTCCGGAATCCAGCGCGCCCGCAAGGAGCTCTTCGAAGAGGGCATCTCAGCCTCCAGGATGTACCTCTCCCCGTCGAGCCCGGGTGTCGAAGACATCATCGATCAGATCGTCATGGGTGTCCGCTCGGCGTTCACCTACGCCGGCGCACGGACCGTGGAAGAGTTCTACGAGCGGGCAGTCATCGGCATCCAATCCACCAGCGGCTACTCGGAGGGCAAGCCCCTCGACGAGAGCTGGTGAGAATCAGGTACTGAGTACAACGTACCGAGTACTAGTGCATCTCCGCATTAATTACACGCGTGTAAGTATGCTGGTGTGAGTCGTTGCTGGAGGTGGCGTGTGGTGTGGATGGTGCCGGCGGTCGAGTTGACCGATGAGGAGCGTGTCGAGTTGGAACGGCGGGTGCGTGCGCATACGTCGTCGCAGCGGATGGCAAAGCGGGCTCGGGTGGTGTTGTTGTGCGCCGAGGGTGTGCCGTTGCGGCGGATCGCCGGGGAGGTCGGCATGGATCAGCATCAGGTCGGGGTGTGGCGTCGCCGGTTCGAGACCGAACGGCTGGCGGGGTTGGAGGATCGTCCTCGTCCGGGTCGTCCCCGCCTGTACGGGCATGACGATCGGGTCAAGATCGTGGCCACGGCCACGTCGGAGACGCCTGAGACCGAGTCGCATTGGTCCCACCGGTTGCTGGCCGAGGCCCTGGCCGACGAGGTGGGGATCTCTGGGTCTCAGATCGGTCGGATCCTTTCTGAGATGGATGTGAAACCGCACAAGATGCGGTCGTGGCTCAACCGTCGAGACGATCCCGAGTTCTGGGAACGTGCCGCCGACGTGTGCGGCCTGTATCTGTCGCCTCCGCAGAACGCGCTGGTGTTGAGCGTGGATGAGAAGACGGCGGTGCCGGCCCGCTCGCCGAGGTATCCGACCAAACCCGCTGTCCCTGGGCAGCCGGCTCGACGCGAGTTCGAGTACCGGCGGCATGGCACCGCCAGTTTCATCGCCGCCCTCGACGTGGTCACAGGTGAGGTACTGGCAGGCGACGTGGACCGCAACACCGCCGCCAACTTCATTGCCTTCCTCGAAGACCTCGACCGCACCATCGACCCGAACCTCGAGGTTCACCTGATCATGGACAACGGGTCGAGTCGTGTCGCCAAGACCACCCGAGCATGGCTTTCGGAGCATCCCCGCTTCGCTGCTCACTACACCCCCAAACACGCCTCCTGGCTGAACCAGGTCGAGTTGTTCTTCTCGATCCTCACCCGCCGGCTGCTCAAACGAGGCGAGTTCGGATCCCGTGACGAACTCGTCAACCGGGTCATGGACTTCATCCGAGCCCACAACCAGCATGCCAAACCGTTCGCATGGACCTACGCCGGAACCCCACTCAAAACCACCTGACCCATGCGCGCGTCACTTCTGCGCGGCAGCACTAGGTGCAGGGGACTGGGGACTGGGGACTGGAGACCGGGCACTCGGGACTGGGGACTGGGGACTGGGTAGTCAGGCCCGCCTCTCGATCAGGTACATCTCGTCGTTGAACCATATGCCCCCGTACCGGTCGATCACGGTCCTGGTGGGTTCGAGGTAGCGGCCGGTCGCCACTGCATCGGAGAGTCGTGGCTCGTCGATCTGCGCCACATAGGCGGCCGCCGTGAAGCCGGCGACCAACGTCGACGTTCCGATGTGTTCCGATTCGTCGGATGGCATGGTGTGAAGTCGATAGCTGAACAGTGACTCCTCGTCACTCAGATTGGGGAACCGCAGAGACGCGTCGTTCCCGAGCTGCCGGCGTGCCTCGGCGATCACGGCCGCCCTGCCATGCGGAAAGGGGGATTCCTCTGGCCAGATGCCCCGGATGATCTCGATGCCTGGGTCGTTGCCGTACGAATGGACACCGACGAGACGGCCGCCCGCGGCCAGGGCCTGAGCGAGAGGTTTGAGCACGTTGGACACCTTGCGGTCGATCGAGGTGCTGGCTCGGTAGCTCTGGGCGGCGATGACCAGGTCGTACTCACCGACCACCTCGCCGGGCCGTGGAATGAGCGGCCGGAGGAGAAACTCACGATCGCGCCGATAGATCACGAGCACGACGGGTTGCACGTAGACGGGGTTGCCGGTCTTCGGGCTGGTCATCACCCGCCAATCGTCGGCCAAGGTTGGGACGAGGTGCCTGATCTGATCGGTGAAGTCGAGGCTGGTGGTTCCTTCCAGAGCCACCTCGCGCCAAACGGGCGGCCTCGATCCGGCATGCGGCGTGAGCGTCGGGGTCTCGGAGAACCGCATGTTGGTCACGACGAACACCGTCTCAGGGTGTTCGAGCAGCCGGTCCGGGAGCTTGGAGAGCGCCTGCCGGACGTCCTCGATCGAGATCTCCTTCGCAACGACCTGAAGGGGAATGTGCGGCAGCGACCGATGAAGGCGGCGCATGAGGTGAGACAGCACGGTGGCATCACCCATTCCGGCATCGAGCACTCGAAGGCCGGGTGGGCTCACAGTCAGATGATCGGCTTGTTCGCCGATCCGCTCTGCCACCCGCGGCTTCTCGTCGGTGGCGGTGACGAACATCGTGTACGCAGCGCGCGTGTCGAAGAACCGTGTGGTGCGATTCTCCGATTCGACGCCCTGATGTCCATCTGCCATGGACCAAGCGTAGGAGTCCGCATGCGACCTCGCCGGAAGAGCTTCCCGCGCATCACGAGCTCAGCCCGGGTTCTCCGGCCAGGCATGCTTGGGGTACCGGCCTGCCATCTCCTTGCGGACGTCTTGCCAGCTCCCAGCCCAGAAGCCGGCGAGATCGCGAGTCACCTGCACGGGACGATCCGCAGGGGACAGGAGTGTGATGACGAGCGGTTGGCCGGCGACCTCGGGGGTGGAGTGCATGCCGAAGAAGTCCTGGACCCGAGATGAGATCGCCGGCTCCTCGGTGGAATAGTCGATCGGTAGGCGACGACCGGAAGGTAGCTCGAGACGTGATGGCGCTTCGACGTCCAATCGTCTGCGCTGGTGATGGTCGAGTCTCCCGGCGAGCACGCGACTCAGGTCGACGAGTGACAGCTCGTCGAGGCTCGTGACGAGAAAGATCTCCGGTCCCAACCACTCGTCGAGTGTCTCGATGAGGTGGTCGTCGCTCCAGTCCGGCCACCCGGCGTCGGGCTGTCGCGAGCGCACGAACTCGACTCGTTGGCGGAGTTCGATCGCCGCAGGTGGCCACGTCAACAACCTCGGTTTGCGCCGAATGCGCTCCAGGATGGCGCTGACCGTGTCCGGACTCGGGTCGGCCCTGGTCTCGTGTTCCGCCAGTACGAGCCCGCCGAGCCGCGTGGAACGCCGCACGACCAATCGTTCACCCGCCCATTCGAGCCGTTCATCTACCTCGATTTGATCCTCGAACAGCACCGTCAGGTCGTCGACATCGAGTGCCGCCGCCAGCCGAATCCGACTGTCCTTGCGCTTGCCGTCGAGATCCGCCGCCACCAAGCAGCCTTCGGTGGCGAGGGGGTCGTTCGAGGGGACCCACACCGTGGTGCCCGTCCGCAGCTGAAAACGACCGGCACTTCCGCGTCGGATGGCTATCCGATCCGGATAGGCGAGCGCCAGGGTGGAGCCGCACCGATCGACGTCGGCATCGAGCCCTCCGACGCCGGCCCTCCTCGCAAGATCCTCCGCCGTTCGTCGGATGCGAGCGACCGTGCGACGGTCGGCCCCCGCGTCCGAACCGACGCCGGTGACCGCAGCCACACGGAGGGCGATGTCGACCGATGCCTGATCCCTCCGATGTGCAAAGGGGTCCCGTTCCTCGACGATCGCAGCGAGCACACATGCGAGACCGGCATCGACGCCTGCGGCCAGCACCATGTGTGACAAGCGGGGATGAAGTGGCAGATGGGACATGTCGCGGCCGATTCGGGTCAGCGCCCCGCTTTTGTCCACCGCCCCCAGATCTTCGAGCAGGCGCAATGCCTCGTCGACCGCGCCCGCGGAAGGAGGGTCGAGGAACTCGAGGTCGAACGGCGAGGGAGCGCCCCAAGCCTTCGTCTCGAGGACCAAGCCGGCGAGATCGACCTGCGTGATCTCAGGGTCGATGTGAGGGCGCCGCGCGGCATGCTCGATCTTCGACCAGAGCCGATAGGCGACGCCGGGCTCGGCCCGGCCTGCGCGCCCCGCTCGTTGATCGGACGATGCTCGCGAGACCGCGATCGTCCGCAACCTCGTCATTCCGGTGTGGGCGTCGAATCGTGGCGCCCGGGCCATACCGGAATCGACCACGATTCGCACCCCCTCCACCGTCAAGCTCGTCTCGGCGATGTCGGTCGACAGGACCACTTTCCTCCTCGACGACGGCGTGATCGCCGCGTCCTGCTCGGCCGCGGCCAATGAGCCGTGAAGCCGGTGGATCTCGCAGGGCGCTCGTCTTTCCTCGAGTTGGGCCGCCACCCGGTCGATCTCGCGGATTCCAGGGAGGAAGACGAGCACATCACCGATCTCCGTATCCAGCGCCCGCATGATGACCGCCGCTGTGTGGTCCTCGATGCGAGCGTTGCGTTTGGGGGGTGTCCAGCGAATCTCGACAGGATGGGACCTTGCGTCCGACCTCACGACATCTGTGCCCAACAGCGTTGCGACGCGATCGGCGTCGAGTGTGGCCGACATGACCAAGACCTGGAGATCGGCTCGTATCTCGTTGCGAACGTCGAGGGTGAGGGCGAGACCGAGATCCGTTTGGAGGTTCCGCTCGTGAAACTCGTCGAAGATCACCATGCCGATGCCGCCGAGCTCGGGATCCCGCTGGATTCGGCGCGTGAGCACGCCTTCCGTCACCACTTCGACCCGGGTGCGCGGTCCGACTCTCCGATCGTCGCGGGTGACGTACCCGACCGTCTCGCCGACCTCCTCGCCGAGCAGATGCGCCATACGCCGAGCCGCAGCACGCGTAGCCAACCGTCTGGGTTCGAGCACGACGATCCGACCTCCGACATGTTCCATGAGCCGAAGCGGCACCACAGTCGTCTTGCCAGAACCCGGTGGTGCCACGAGAACGCCGGAGCCGCAACGGCTCAACAGCTCGATGAGCTCGGGCAGCGATGCCTCGACTGGAAGCGACATGTTGAGAAGGGTATTGCCTGAGGAAGGCTCGCGTCACACACCGCGATCCGCGGTCGGCGAGACCGCGAAGTTCTGGCGGCTAGGCGGTATCGAGGGTACCGTCTTGGTTCGTGCTCGACTCCTTCTCCGGCAAGCTCAGACTGCACGACGGCACCGTTGTGGACGCCGTCCTGACCATCGCCGACGACACACTGACGGTGTCCGCCGAAGGAGCGGAGGTCGGGACGTGGCCATTGAAGTACTGCCGGGTGTCGAGGCGGAGTGCCGCCGAGTTCGAACTCAGCATCGATGGTGAGCGCACGCTCTTTCTTCCCGTGAACGAACACGAATTCGGGAAGGTGGCGGCCGACCGTTTCCATGGTTCCAGCATTGCGGATCGAATCAATGTCGTGCGAACGATGCCGATCGAGCCGAACGCCGAGCCGCCGCCCATCGAAGAGGTGGAGGTGCCGACCGCGGTCGCGGCGGTATCCGAGCGTCGGGTCCCCTGGGCGGTGACAGGTGTCGTCCTCACGGCGGCAGCACTCGTGGCGATCGGGGGATGGGCGGTGGGAGGACGTTCCGGGAACGACGAACCCGTCGTGGCGCGCCCGAACACGACCATTCAGGCCTTTGTTGCCGACACGCTCTTCACACTCACACCGGATGGGTTCCGCCAGCGCTGGAATCAGACGGTCGTCGACCGATCTGCCCAGATGGTCATCGGTGGTCGCTTCGGCACGGGCAGGTTCGAAGCAGCGCTGTCCGATCAAGTGCTTCTCACCGGGGGAGTCGATGGGGACGGTACCGTTGCGACCATCAAGATCTCGATACGACCCACGACCTCCCCTGACGAGACGGCATTCGCACTGGCGACGATCGGTCTGGCGATGGAGGTGGCGGACCCGAGTCTCTCCGATGGCGATCGCACTCGAATCATCCGACAGCTCGGGCTGCCAGGGTTCCCGAGCGAGCTGTCGTTGGACAACGTCGACGGCGAGGTCATCGAGAACGGGGTCCGCTACTGGCTCCTGTTCATCGATCTCGAGGGGATCGACGCCGATCTGCTTGCGTTTGGCATCTCGCAGGCAGGCTGATCCGGATTCGCCTTCTCCGGAGGAACCGGTAGGGTTCCAGGCTCCCCACCCGGTGACGCCGGGTTTTCTCATGTCTGGAGGCTTCGATGCGCGCCATCGCGTCATCGCTCGCCGGGATGGCCATGATCGCGATGATCGCCTTCTCAGGTGGCGCCTGGATCCCGTCGAGTGACCATGTCCCGTACCGTATTCCACCCAACGCCGCGCCGTTCCCGGCACTGAACGAGGTTCGCTCGATCGTCGACATGCCGGTAGCCGTGCCAGAGCGGACGTTGCACGGGTGTCAGGTCCCGCTGTCGGCGGCCACCTGCAACAGAATCTCGTATCGGGAGACGAACCCGATCGAGCTCGACCCCTATCTCCTGGTCCCCGAATCCGTTTCATCGCCGCAGGACTGGCGACCGTTGGTCGAGCGCTTCTTCGCGGTCGGAGACGTGGAGCGGGCGTTGGATGTCATCGCATGCGAGTCCGGCGGCGACCCGAACGCCAAGAATCCGTCCAGCAGCGCCAGCGGACTGTTCCAGCATCTCGCTTCGGAATGGGACCGGAGGGCCTATGGAGCTGGCTGGTATCAAAGCGATATATTCGATCCTGTCGCTAACGTTGCAGTTGCGGCGTGGCTGGTGTACGAGGGCGGAGGATGGTCCCACTGGTCTGCGTCCGGCCGGTGTTGGTGAGTCGGGCCATCGTGATGCCGAGGGGGCAGGCATGATGACGGGTGGAGGGTCTTTTGGATGTCGTCTTCAAGACCGACCGCTGATTGGCCGATGGGTGGAGTGGAACCAAGCTCGAGGGTGGATACGAAAAGATGATCGGGACCTTCCCGGGGAAGTTGGCCCTAGCCGAGGGTGAAGAGGTCGATGTCGACCTCGAGATCGCAGGTGGACGCCTGCGGTTGACCACCGGGGTGTCCGAGATCGGATCATGGCCCATCGAGGCTTGTGCGATCACACCTGCGCAGGGCGGTTACCGCCTGACGCTCGACGGGGAGGGCGTGTCGTTCCGACCCGATCATCCCGACGCCTTTGCCGCCGTCGCCGGCGGGATGGCGTCGACGGAGACCCCGCCGGCCGCTCCAGAGGCGGCCGGGGCGAGGTCGTCGTCGGTTTTCGATCTCGAGGCCGCTCTCGACCAGGTACTCGGCGGTGGTGAGGATTACACATCGATCGTCCCCGACGAGTCCGCAGACGACATCGCTGTGACGCTCGAGGCGCTCTTCGCCACGGCATATCCGGAATTCGACACCGACGTGGAGGACTATGCCGATCAGCCCTCGGAGGCGGCGCAGGCCGATTCCGATCCGGTCGATCGAGACCGGGTCGCGTCGACCTCGGACCAGGAAGCGCCGGAGGGCGACGAAGTTGCAGAGCCGGACAGCTGGGTCTCCGTATTCGACACCACGGCCGCGGGCCCCGACGTGGCCCCAGAGTCCTCCGATGACTGGCTGCACGCGAGTACCGATGCCGAACACCCGGCGGACGCAGCTGTAGACGAGCGGGCAGCAATCGACGCGTCGGGGTGGTCACATGGGAGCACCGAGGTCCCGGAGTGGGAGCCGCAGGCTGCGGCCGACCTGCCGGAAGAGGACGACGCCGAAGAGGTCGAACCTGGATTCGACATCGAGAACATCGATCGGCTTCTCGGCGCATCAGGCGGTGCCGAGCACGCGGAGGCCGAATACGTTGCGTCCGCACCGGCCCCCGGCGAGACCGTGCATCCCCACGACTTCGATGATGTGGATGCGCTGCTCGATGCCCCCGCCCACCAAGGAGCCCAGGAGGCCCTCGCATCCGAGGATGCGATCTATCACGCAGAAGAGCCGGACCTCGACGTGGCGTCGGAGGTCGAACCGGACGCGTTGGCGGACGCCATCGGTTTCGACCTTTCGAGCCGTCCGACCGCCGATGCACCGAGGGTCGACCCCGAACCGGCAGCTTCGGAGGCGGAGGTCGAGTACGTCCGGTATGAGGCCGAGGCACCGGCGTACCGAGATCATGGGGACGAGGAGCAGGTGGCGGACGAATTACGCCCTGCCGCCTCATTCGATCTCGACGGAGCCGTGTCGGGCGTCGGATATGCCGAACCGGTCGAGGCCGAGGAGCCAGACGTCGAGTCTGCCTCCGCTCGACGGAGCGTGTCCGGCATGTTCTCCAAGACGGCGACCGAGCGTTTCGCCTCCGTTGCGGGTGCCATGCGTGAACGAGCGGCGTCCGGCGGTGACGGCGGAATGGGCTCCGACGGCGGGGACGGCGATTCCGACGACAATGGGATGTCGGTTGCCGACCAGATCATGGCGAGCCAGGAGCAGCTACGAAGCGGGGCGCACGTCAGGCGCTTCACGCCGGCGCTCGTGAAGAAGCTGACCATCGGCTTCGTGATCGTGTTCGTGATCGCAGGCATCGCATTGAGCACCCCTGCCATCATTCGCTACCTCGCCGATCAAGTCAGCGAAGAACAGGCTCAGCCGACTGCGACGACGCTGCCGGAATCCACGACCGTGCCCACCACGGGCGGGGAAGGGTCCGTCACCACGACCACCGTCGACGAGCAGGGGTCCCCAGGCGGCGAAGATCCCTCGTTCGTCGCCGCACCGGTCCTCGACCTCGGTTCGGCGGACTTCGTGGAAAGGTGGGATTCGATTGCGGGGCGCGTGAGTTCTCAGATCCTGATCGGACGCGATATCCCGGCGGACACGTCCGGTCTCGGATTCACCGAATTCCTCGGTCTGGAATGGTCATTCGACGACGATGGCACCCTGGCCTGGTACCGCTTGGTGCTCGACCCTCGAGGCGACGCCACCGACGATGCGCTTGGCCTTCAGGCGTTGGGTGTTGCGATCAACGTGGCCGAACCCGAACTGAGCGGATCCGACCTCCGCACGGTTCTGGCCGAGCTCGGTCTCGATGTCGAGAACCCGACCTTGGATCTGGATGGGAGCGTGGTCCGCGACGGTGCTCGCTACCGGCTGCAGTACGAAGGAGGCCGGGGTCTGATCTCGATGACCATCGAGCTGGCATCGGCCGCCGCATCGGACGAGGCCACCGACGACACTGCGGAGACGGCGACGCCCTGACGCCCCGGTCATGGCGACCTGAGATCCTTCGACTGGTGGGGCTCGGTGGGGACTCGGTCGGAGTCCACGACCGCCTTCTCGCCGTCCTGGAGCTCGTGACGGACGCCCTTGATCTCGAGAGCCAGCGGCTCGCCGAACAGATCGACGGCGACCCGGTCATGGGTGATGTCGATCGACAACAGCCGCCCCCTGAATCGAAGACGAAAGCGGAGGTGATCCCACACGTGGGGAAGGCGCGGGTCGATTCGGAGTGTGCCGCGATGATCTCGCAAACCGCCGAATCCGAACACGAGAGCCATCCACACTCCGCCCGCCGATGCCATGTGGACACCGTCGGTGGTGTTCCCGGCGAGGTCGGCGAGGTCCATGAACAGCGCATGTTGGAAATGGGCGATCGACGTCTCGTCGAACCCGATCTCCGCGGCCATGATCGACTGCACGCATGCCGAGAGCGACGAGTCTCCGGTGGTGATCGGGTCGTAGTACTCGAAGTTGGCGCGCTTCAGCTCTGGTGAGAACTCGTCGCCGAGAAGGAAGTCCGCGAGCACCACGTCGGCCTGCTTCAACACCTGGTACCGGTAGATCACCAGCGGATGGAAGTGGAGCAGAAGCGGGTACTTGGATGGTGGTGTACCTGCGAAGTCCCAGGGCTCCTTGGACAGGAAGTCGTGGTCCTGGGGAGTCATGCCCAAGTCGAGGTCGTATGGGATGTACATGGCGTCCCCGGCAATGCGCCATTGGGCGGGCTCCTCCGGATCGATGTCGAGGCTCTCGACGAGCTCTGCGTATCGCTCGGTCTGTTCGTGCCTCATGCGATCGATCGCATCGGCTGCGAATCTGAGGTTCATCCTCGCCATGGCATTCGTGTATGCGTTGTCGTCCACGAGTGCCGTGTATTCGTCGGGTCCCGTGACACCGTGAATGTGAAAGCGGTTTCCCCGGTAGAACCCGAGGTCGTACCACATGCGCGCCGTTTCGACCGCGAGCTCCACGCCGATCTCCCACAGGAGAGATTCGTCGCCGGTCACCTCGACATACTTGCGGAGGGCGTAGACGATGTCGGCGTCGATGTGGAACTGTGCCGTGCCCGCGAGAAAATAGGCGGACGCCTCCTCGCCGGTGATGGTCCGCCATGGGAACAGCGCACCCCGCATCGCAAGCTCCTCGGCCCGCCGGCGGGCAGCCGGAAGCAACGAATACCTGAATCGCAGGATCTGGGCTGCGAGGTCGGGTCGGGTGTACGCCAGAAACGGCAGCACGTAGATCTCGGTGTCCCAGAAGTAGTGGCCGTCGTAGGCCTGGCCGGTCAGACCCTTGGCGGGGATGGACAACCCGTTGAGGTTGGCGGAGGCCTGGTGGAGTTGGAACAAGGTCCATCGGACCGCCCGTTGCACCTCGGCGCCGGCGCCCACTTCGATGTCGGCCTGTCCCCAGAATCGCTCGAGGTCGACCCTCTGGGCGGCGGCCAGCCCGTCGAAGCCGAGCCCGAGCGCGAGCTGCAACTTGTCCTCTGCCTCGGCTCGATCGTCGACGTCCGGCTCCGTCGACGAGTGGAGGTAGACGGCGTGTTTGGTGATGTCGATCGGTCGGGCCGGCATGGCGTCGAACTCGAAGATGAATCCGAAGTCATCGACGTTGCGAACGTAGGTGAGCGTGCCCTCCGACAGGCTGCACCGGTGATCGATTCCCATCACGAGCCCCCGGCGGGATTGCGCGGTCACCCATGACTGGATGAGTCTGGTTCCCTCGACGGTCGCCGCGCGCGGTTCGAACACGCGGTGCGGCAGACTGGCGGCGCGACGCGGATCGTCGGCTGCGAGACCGGACGCAGCGGTGTCCTGCCGGTTGACGATCCGCGACTTGACCTCGACGTGGCATTCCCGGTTCACTTCCACCCGAACCCAGAACGAAGCGACCTCCGGATAGGCAAGCGATACGAGTCGCCGACACCAGACGTCGACCTCGACACCCGAGGGTGTGGTCCAACTCGAGACTCGCTCGAGGACTCCGGTCCGAAAGTCGAGCCACCGACGAAAACGCCGCGAGAGGGCGGGCTTCAGCAGGTGGCCGTCCACCGCCACCTCGATGACCGTCGCATCGGGTACGTTCACGATCGTCTGGCCGGTGTGTGCGAGCCCGTACGCGTGCTCGGCGTGTGTGATCTCCCAGGTCTCGTGGAGACCGTTGACGAAGGTGCCCGGGGCGTGGGCCGGTTCACCCTCGTGCAGGGTGCCCCTGATGCCGAGGTTCCCGTTCGACAGGGCGAAGATGGTTTCCGCCAAGTAGGTGAAGCGAGGGGCGTATGCCTCCTCGGCGAGCACCCACGGATCATGCGGGTAGAGGTCGGCAGGAAGGTCGGTTCTCGCTCGGCCGATCATCGGGCCACTCCGGGACAATCGGCTGGGTGGATCATCGGAAGTAGAGGCTAGGCGGATCGTGCGTCCTCGCGCCCCGAACGCGTGGTCGTCAGGCGGCCGTCGCCATGTCCGCGACGATGCGGTCGACGGGGATCACCACCGCGCTCGGCTCGTGAGAGACATCGGAGATCGCCGCAAGGACCACAACCTCATCGGTGCGGTTGAGAACCCACCCGGCGTAGGTTCGAAAGCCGTTTGGCTCTCGGACGATGATGGTTTCGATCATGTTCATCCAGTCGGCCGCATTGCGGAACTCCTGTAGGAGTGATTCAAGCAGTGGGGTCCAGATACCCTGTTCGGGACATGCGACTGCTGGTGGTGGAAGACGAGACCGATCTGGCCGACGCGATTGCTCGTGGTCTGAGACGCCGCGGGCATGCGATCGACGTCGTCGGGTCGGTGGCCGAGGCGGAGATTCGCTTGTTCGCCGGTGAATACGACCTGCTGGTGTTGGATTGGAACCTCCCGGATGGCTCCGGGATGGATCTCTGCGCCAGGGTTGCTTCCGGTGAGGTCCAACTGCTGTCCGATCAGAAGCCGCGGGTCCTGATGCTGACAGCGCGAGACTCGATCGAAGATCGCGTGTCGGGTCTGGACGCGGGTGCCGACGACTACCTCGTGAAGCCGTTCGCCTTCGCCGAGCTCGAAGCCCGGGTCCGAGCCCTGCTACGACGAGACGACGACTCTTCACCCGTCATCTCGGTCCGCGGGGTGGAGCTCGACCCCGTGCGCTTTGCTGCTTCCCGGGATGGGGAGGCGATGTCGCTCACGGTCAAGGAGTTCGCGCTGTTGGAGTACTTCCTACGGCACGCGGGTGAGGTTCTGAGTCAGGAGACGCTGCTCGAGCACGTCTGGGACGAGATGACCGACCCTTTCACGAACACGGTGCGGGTCACGATTTCGAATCTCCGCAAGAAGCTCGGAGACCCTCCGTTGATCGAGACGGTGGCCGGGCGAGGCTACGTCATTCGGCCGGAATCCTCTTGACGTCATGCTTATCGAACGGCCCGTAGCCTGAGTGTGCCATGCAGCTTCCGCCGCTGACCAAGTCGCTCCGATTCCGCCTCACCGGCATGACGATGGCGGTGGTGTTCGGGATCGCTGGTCTCGCCCTCGCCGTCGTCTATCTGGTGCTCTTGACCCAGATCCGCAGCATCACCCAGCGCCAGATCATCGGCGCCCAGGTGGGGGATCTGTTCATTCAGCTGGGGGAGCGTGAATACAGAACGATGGAGAGCTTCCTGCGGGAGGCGGTCCTCAATCAAACCGCCTGGGCCATCGTCATCGTGCTGGCCGTCCTCTTCGCTGCCGCTGTCGTCGTCGGTTGGTTCGTAGCCGGCCGGGCACTCGAGCCCGTGGGCCGTATCACCCAGGTTGCGAGGGAGATCGAAGCGACCGACCTGAGTCGGCGGATTGCGCTCGACGGGCCAGACGATGAACTCACCCGAATGAGCAGGACGTTCGATTCGATGCTCGACCGCCTCGATCGGGCGTTCACCTCCCAGAAGGACTTCCTCGCCCGCACATCGCACGACCTGCGAACCCCGCTGGCGATCATCCGTTCGAATCTCGACGTGACGATGAGCGATCCGGCCGTCACGGTCGACGAGTGGCGCGAGACCGGCGCGATCGCGCTGCGAGCCAGCGAGCGAATGTCACGGATGATCGACGACCTCCTGGCTGCAGCCCGCATGGAGGCGGGGGCACCGACGTTGGTGAACGTCGACCTGGCCGGAGTGATCCAGCAGGTGGCGGCCGAGATGAACGCCAGGGCGGTGGAAGCCGGGCTGGAGCTGAGCGTGCGGGGTCGTCCCGCTCTCGTACTCGCCGACCGGCTTGCCCTCGGCCGGGCCGTCGGCAACCTGATCGACAACGCAGTCGACGTTGCGCAACCGGAGACGGCCATCATCGTTGCGTCTGGATGTGTCGACGACTGGGGCTACGTGGCTATCGCCGATCGCGGCCCGGGCCTGGACCCGGCCGTGGTTCGTGGAGAGAAGGAGGTGGCAGGACGCCTTGGTCTGGCCATCGTTCGTGAGATCGCCCGCCATCATGGAGGAAGCGTCGACGCCGCCGCTCGATCCGGCGGCGGAGCGGTGGTGGCCCTGTGGATCCCACTGGGTGCCGGTACCGGCTCCGATCGGCCCGACATGTCTGCTTTACCGGTCTTTTAGCGTAGGACCGATACTTCTGTCAGCACGGGAACACCCCTGCCGCATTCGACGTTCGAAGAGGAGCCATGTACGACACCCCAACCGACGTGACCACGTCCAACATCGAGAGGCCGCGACGTTCGACCCGCATTCTCAGCGGCATCCTCGGTGCGGCTCTGTTGTTCGCATCCGGGCTGGGGATCGGATGGCTCGTTTCTTCCGAGCCGGCCGCGACCGTCGAGCCCATCGCTCAGGGTGTCGTTGCCACCTCCACTTCCACCGCGCCTGCCTCGATCGAGAGGGCCGAGACGCCGTCGCCGCCGGTCGTCACCGCACCGTTGATCGTTCCTGGGGAGGAACCGATCGCCGACATCGCTCAGGCCGTGCTCCCGGCGATGGTTCAAATCAAAGTCCTGGACCAGACCGGATTGCAGTCCGGCGTCGGAAGCGGCGTGATCTATGACCCGAACGGCCACATCCTCACTGCTGCCCACGTGGTCGACGATGCGTTCGGTGTGCAAGTGAGACTCAACGACGGCACCGAGCTCGAAGCCGAGGTGGTGGGAGCCGATGCAGCGAACGACATCGCGGTGGTGGCGGTCGACCGCACCAATCTTCCGGCTGCTGCTTTGGCGCTCGGTGAGGAGCTCAGAGCCGGCCAGCTTGCGATCGCGGTGGGAAGTCCCTGGGGCCTCGACTCGACGGTGACGGCGGGGATCGTGAGCGCCGTCAATCGCCCGCTGGCCTCTCAGGTCGGACCGTTCTTCGTCAACATGATCCAGACGGATGCCTCGATCAACCCGGGAAACTCCGGCGGAGCACTCGTCGACCGGCAGGGCAAGGTCATCGGGATCAACGTCTCGATCTACTCCAGCAGTGGAGCGAACGATGGAGTCGGGTTCGCCGTCCCGATCGACCGGGCCTACCGAGTCGCGACCGCCCTCACCAGTGGGGGCCAGTTCGTGCCGGGCAGGCTGGGAGTGATGGGCCAAGCCGCCGAGGTCAACGAGACACCGGGTGCCGTCATCACCGAAGTAGTGAGTGGATCGGCCGCCGCCGATGCCGGGCTGGAAGTGAACGATGTGGTGGTTTCCATCAATGGCGAACCTGTGGCCGGCATCGAAGACCTTGCCGCCCAGGTGCGGAGCTACGAAGCCGGCGAGACGGTGGTTCTCGAAGTGATTCGCGACGGAGAGACACTCGAACTCGGCGCCACGCTCGGCGCCTCCGAGTGACCTGAGCGGCAGACGTCCCGTACTCGCCGATCCCGCCACGATTCCTACCAACGCGGGAGCCGGTCGAAAAGCCGCCCCGTCGTTCGTCGTATGGTGGACGATGGCGAACCACGGTGAAGCATTGATGTGCGATGAGTGAGACGACTGCCGCGATCGAGCAGGTCTTCAGGGCGGAATACGGCCTGGTGTTGTCGGGTCTGATCAAGTCCTTGCGCGACATCGATCTCGCCGAAGACGCTCTCTCCGAAGCCATGGCAACTGCGCTGGCGGCGTGGCCGCGGCGAGGTGTGCCCGACAATCCCGCCGCCTGGTTGACGACAACCGCGCGCCGCAAGGCGATCGACCGGATCCGACGCGGAAGGACGCTCGAGCGCAAGACATCGGAGCTGGCCGTGCTGTTGCGCCTCGAATCCGAGCTCGAGCAACCGGGTCACGACGGCTCGATCCCCGACGAACGACTCCGCCTGATGTTCACGTGCTGTCATCCTGTGCTTGCGTTGGAGGCCCAGGTGGCGCTGACGCTGAAGACGATCGGTGGTCTCGAAGTGGACGAGATCGCATCCGTGTTCATGATCTCGGAGTCCACCATGTACCAGCGTCTGGTCCGCGCCAAGCGACGGATCAGAGATGAGATGGTCCCCTATGAGGTGCCGGGAGCGTCGGAGCTCCCGGACCGAATGGCAGCCGTTCTCGCCGTCATCTATCTGATCTTCACCGAGGGATACTCGTCGCACCAGGCTGCAACGTTGGTCCGAGCCGACTTGGCGACCGAGGCGCTGCGGCTCGGATCGTTGGTGTCGGCGCTCATGCCGGATGAACCGGAGGCGCTCGGTCTGGAGGCACTCATGCGGCTCCACAACGCGCGAGCCGAAACCCGGATCGACGGACGCGGCGATCTCGTGCTGTTGGAGGACCAAGACCGATCGAGGTGGAATCGTCCCGAGATCGACGCCGCAGCCGAGCTCGTGGAGCGGGCCCTGCGGATGGGTCGCCCTGGTCCGTACCAGATCCAAGCGGCGATCGCCGCCGTGCACGCCGATGCCGTGACCTTCGAAGGGACTGATTGGAAGCAGATCTCAGCCCTCTATGGCGAGCTCGGACGGCACCTTCCCACACCAGTCGTGGCCATGAATCACGCCGTCGCCGTCGGATTGTGGAGGGGGGCGGCGGCCGGATTGGCGTTGCTCGATCGGATCGTCGGCCTGGAGGACGATCATCTCTATCACGCAGCTCGAGGCCGGTTTCTCGTTGAGCTGGGTCGGACGACCGCGGCCGCCGAGGCCTATCGCCGGGCCCAGGCGACGGCAGTCAACCCGGTCGAGTTGCGGCATCTCCAGCGCAGGCTCTCCGAACTGGTGTAGCGCCGGATGTGTCCGCGGTCGATGATCGGCATCACCGTCGAGCCGGTGGGAGCCGACGGATCGAGGAGCGGCCACGGCGAAAGTCGGCCGTGCACCGCCGACTGCGGGACACCCCGACGCCGCCACCGACCTCAGCTCCGGCCGTCGACCCAATCGTCGATCACCCTCGAGAGGCTGGCGAGCGGCACCGATCCTGTCGACAGGACGGCGTCGTGGAACGAGGCGATGTCGAATCGGTCCCCGAGAGCCGATTCGGCCTTCGATCGGATTCCGTCGATTGCGATTCGTCCCATCATGTAGCCGAGCGCCTGTCCTGGGTTTCCGATGTAGCGGTCTATCTCGCCTTGGACCTGAAGCCGGGTCATCGGCGAGTTGTCCGCCATGTAGTCGATCGCCTGTTGTCGGCTCCAACCGAGCGCATGGATGCCGGTGTCGACCACGAGCCGGCAGGCGCGCATCGAGTCGGCCGACAACATCCCCACCCGATCCAGCTGTGTCGAATAGAGACCCATCTCATCGGCCAATCGTTCCGTGTAGAGGCCCCATCCTTCGTTGTAGGCCGCCACGTAGTAATCGGCGAGGAAACGATGCAGGCCTGGCATCTCCTGGGCTATCGCCAGCTGAAGATGATGCCCGGGGATCCCCTCGTGGTACGTGACCGCCTCCAACTGGAACGTGCCCCACATGCCGGGATCGGAGGTGTTGAAGAAGAACTGTCCGGCCTTGGAACCGTCTCGGGCGGGCCGCGAGTAGAAGGCCAGCGCTCCGTGATCGATGGCGGTCGCGGTGCAGGGCGCCTTCGGGGTCGTTCCGAACCAACCGTCGAGAGCTGCTTCCGCCTTTCGGAGAATCCTGGTCGCGTCGTCCACCAGCGTGGTGGCGTCCGAGTAGTGGAGGTCTGGATCCCCTCGCAGTCGCTCGTAGATCTCAGCGAGATCGGTGGTGTCGAGCAGAGGACCGGCGATCGTCCGATACTCGTCGTCGAGGCGTTCGACCTGGGCGAGGCCGATCTCGTGGACCTCTCGTGCCGAGACGTCGAGGCTGGTGTGGGCCCAGACGAGATGCTCGTACAACTCAGGCCCGCCACCGAGGTGCAGCAGGCCGGGTTCCTCGTCGGGCCGTGCTGCGGGGACCAGCGTGTCCCCGAACACGACGGCGAGTTCGCGGAGGGCGGGCGTCATGTAGCGGTCGAGGGAGTCGTGCAATGCGGCTCGCCAGATCGCGGCATGCCGTTCGTCGAACGATCGTGGCGCATGCTGGGCTCCCAGCGGTCCCGTCGACAGCGGCTGCGAAAGCCATCGATCCAGCTGCGACAGCTGCGAGCGTAGCTGTGTGATGCTGGGCACGATCCCCGCCTCAACGGCTGCTTCCAGGCGTCCGCCCCACACTCGGGCGAACTCGGGGAACGAGCGGATCTTGGTGAGGTACCGCTCACCGTGGTCGTCGTCGACCAACGGTTGACGGGGAAGAAACGTGAAGACCAGCCCCAGCATCCCCATCGACGGATCGAGCCATCGCAACTCTGGAGACCATTGCACCTGGATTCCCTGAGAACGCCCGGTGAACGCGATCGTCTCGGCGAGGAGTCGGTCGCTCGGTGACTCGATCGGCAGTGACTCGGCCCGCTCGGCGAAGGACTCGAGCGATTGGATCCGTACTCGCTCTCCATCGGTGGTGATGTCCGGCCAGGCGTCGATGTGGGTCAACTCACCTGACCACAGCGAGTTCTCGAACTCCTCACGAAGTCGAAATTCGAGGAATTCGTCGGCGAGGCTGAAGGCTGGTGATGTGGTCACCGGCCGACGATACCTCCGACGGGGTGCGGGGCGAGTCGGTCCCGCTATGCTCCGATCACCGCGGTGTTCCGCGGCCCACGATGGGAGCGAAATCCGGTGTGAGTCCGGTGCTGTCCCGCAACTGTCAAGCCGCTCGTCGAGCGGATGAGCCAGGTCGCCTCCCAGTGGTGGATGACGAACAAGCCTCGAGGTGAAGGTTCCGTTCGTCGGCACAGGGATTGCCGGCAGACCCCTTCATCCTCCCGGAAACGGAGGATGTGATGAGATCGACGACTGCGGCGTTCCTCGCCGTGTTCCTTGCTGCGTGCTCTGGCAGCGCCACTTCGGCGACCGATGCAGCATCGGCCACGACGGCACCGACCTCCGCCACGACCTTCCCGGCCGAGGCGTCGTTCCCGGTGACGGTCGGCGGCACCAACGGCGAGGTGACCATCGAAGAGCGTCCCGAAGCCATCGTGTCGCTGTCGCCCACCGGCACCGAGATGTTGTTCGAGGTCGGGGCGGGGGACCAGGTGGTGGCGGTGGACGAGTACTCCTACTTTCCGGCCGAGGCACCTGTCACCGACTTGTCCGGCTTCACCCCCAACATCGAAGCGATCGCCGAGTACGACCCGGATCTGGTCGTGATCTCCGACGACATCGACGGGGTGGCCAGCTCGCTCGGCGGACTCGGTATCGAGGTGCTCCAACTCTCCGGTCTCGACGTGCTGACCCTGGACGACGTGTATGCGCAGATTCAGGTGATAGGAGCGGCCACCGGCCATCCACAGGAAGCCGCCGAGGTGGTTTCGGAGATGAAGGCAGAGGTGAAGCGTGCGGTCGAGTCCACGCCCACGTCGGACACGCCTCTCACGTACTACCACGAGCTCGACTCGTCCCACTACACGGTGACGTCGTCGACGTTCATCGGACACCTCTACGAGCTGTTCGGCCTCCAGAACATCGCCGATCCTGCCGACGCCGATGGGTCCAGCTTCGGCTATCCACAGCTCTCGGCAGAGTTCATCCTGGAGGCAGACCCCGACTTCATCTTCCTGACCGACTGCTGCGAGGACACCGCTCGGAGCGTGGGGGAGCGTGCGGGCTGGGATCAGCTCACCGCGGTGCGAAGCGGTTCTGTCGTGGTGTTCGACGACGACGTGTCGTCACGGTGGGGACCTCGTGTGGTGGAATTCGTACGGGGGATCGGGCGGGCGATCGCGGAGAGGAATCCGACGTGAGCGCGCAGACGGCGATGGCGGCGCCTGCCAGGCTGCGTGGATCCTGGTTGGCGGCGGCGGTCGTCGTCCTGCTGGTGACCATGGGTCTGGCTGCCGCCGTCGGTCCTGCGTCGATATCTCCGATGTCGGCGCTCGAGGCCGTGTTCGATCGCCTGCCCTTCGTCGCCATCGACACGGGATTGACCGAGCGCCAGCTCGACATCCTGTGGTTGGTGCGCTTCCCGCGCGTGGTTCTCGGCGCATTGGTCGGCGCAATGCTCGCCATGTCGGGAGCGGCGTATCAGGGTGTCTTCCGCAACCCGCTCGCCGATCCGTATCTGCTCGGCGTGGCAGCGGGTGCCGGTCTCGGCGCGACCATCGTGATCGTCTCCGGTGTGGCCGTTGCGCTCCCTGCCGCAGCGTTCATCGGGGCATTGACCGGGGTGGCCATGACCTACGGCCTCGGTCGAACGGTGCGCAGCCGATCGGCGACCAGCCTGATACTGGCCGGGGTGGCGGTGGCGTCGTTTCTCACGGCGGTGCAGACCTATGTCCAGCAGCGCAACGCCGAAACCATACGCGAGGTGTTCTCGTGGATCCTGGGCCGACTGTCCACCAATGGCTGGGATGAGGTGGGTCTCATCGTTCCATACGTCGTGGTGGCGGCGATCGTGATCCTCGTGCACCGACGACTGCTCGACACGCTCGCGCTCGGGGACGAGGAGGCCGCCGGGTTGGGGGTACCGGTCAACCGGGTCCGACTCTCCGTCGTCCTGGCGGCCACCCTCGGAACCGCCGCCGCAGTTTCGGTTGCCGGGTTGATCGCATTCGTCGGAATCATCGTTCCGCACGCCATACGTCTGGTGGGAGGCTCGAGTTACCGGGTGGTCCTTCCATTGGCCGGCATCCTCGGCGGGGCATTCATGGTCGGGGCCGATCTGGTGGCGCGCACCGCATTGAACCCGGCCGAGCTGCCGATCGGCGTGGTGACTGCGTTCCTGGGAGGACCGTTCTTCATCCTGGTGCTCCGAACGACCCGGGGGATGGCATGACCTCCTTCGCGCTGCGGTCGGTGACGGTGAGCATCGATGGGCACGCACTGGTGTCCGAGGTCGATCTCTTCGCAGGCTCGGGTGAGTTCGTGGGACTCGTTGGTCCCAACGGCGCGGGGAAGACCACCGTGCTGCGGGCGATCGCCGGCTCCGTCGCCGTATCCGGCGACATCTCCATCGGTGACGAACCAGCGTCCCGACTCTCGAGGTCGGCATGGGCGCGCAGTGTGTCGATGGTCCCGCAGAGGCCTGAACTGCCCCCTGACATGCGGGTCATCGACTACGTCATGCTGGGCCGCGCCCCACACCTCGGGTATTTCAACATGGAGGGAGCCTCCGACCTCGAGGCGGTGCGGGACGCCATCGAATCACTCGATCTGGAAGACCTGGCCCACCGCCCACTCGGAGCCCTCTCCGGCGGAGAACAGCAGCGTGCCGTACTTGCGCGTTCCCTGGCGCAGGCGTCCCCGATCCTGCTTCTCGACGAGCCAACGGCCGCTCTCGATGTGGGTCATGCACAGCAAGTGCTGGATCTGGTCGACCGAATCCGCCGTAGCTGCGGGCTCACGGTGGTAGCGGCTCTCCACGACCTCACGTTGGCGGCCCAGTTCTGCGATCGGTTGATCATGGTTGCCGAGGGCGCCGTCGTTGCGGAAGGCGTTCCTGCAACGGTGCTGACGGAACCGATCATCAGGACCCACTACGGGGCTTCGGTGCGGGTGCTCGACGACGGGCGGGGCGGCATCGTCGTGATTCCGATACGCGATTCACACCCGCTCGGCGAAGCTGCCAGCATGGCCGAGCGCTCATGAATGATGTGTCACCGTCGGAACCGCCAGTCGAACGACCGGACCCCGGGTCGATCCGGGCTCCGTCCTTGGTGCTGGTCAACACCGGCGACGGCAAGGGAAAGTCGACGGCGGCCTTCGGCACCATGGTCCGCGCCGTGGCCAGAGGATGGCGTGTATGTGTGATCCAGTTCCTCAAGTCCGGCGATTGGAAGGTGGGTGAGGAGAAGGTCGGCCGCGACCTCGGTGTCGATTGGTGGGCCATCGGCGACGGGTTCACTTGGGACTCGAGTGACATGTCCGAGTCCGAGGCCATCGCCAAGGAGGCGTGGCAGTTTGCGGCAGGCGTCATCGCCGGTGGCCAGTACGACCTTGTGATCCTGGACGAGCTCACCTATCCGATGAATTGGGATTGGGTCGACACCGGCGAGGTCGTCGAGACCATTCGCACGAGGCCGGAACACGTCAATGTGATCGTCACCGGTCGTGATGCGCCGATCCCGCTGATCGAGATCGCAGATACCGTGACCGAGATGGTGAAGGTCAAGCACGCCTACGATCGTGGTGTGATGGCCCGACGCGGGCTCGACTTCTGAGTCCGCGTGCCCCGATCGCCGAGGTGTGATGTCTGATCTGGTTGACCTGACCGATCTCCCCGGTCCCGACCTCCTGGCTCGTCAGGCGGTGGCCGACCGGGCGGCGAGAGCGTTGCGCCCTACCGGCGGTCTGGGCCGACTCGACGACGTCGCCGCCTGGCTGGCCGAATGGCAACGTACCGATTGCCCGACGGTGATCAGCCCGGTGCTGGTCCTGGCCGCAGCCGACCACGGAGTCACGCGGCGCGGCGTCAGTGCTTCTCCGCCCCATGTGACCCGGGCCGTGGTGGACGCCATTCGAGCCGGCGTTGCGACATCGAGTGTGCTCGCGAGGTCGGCCGGTGTTGCGCTCCGGTTGGTCGACGCCGGCGTCGGGGCACCAACCGGTGACATCACCGTCGAGGCGGCTCTCGACGAGTCTCGACTCAACGAACTGATCGAATTGGGCCGCGACACGGTGGCAGACCTCGAAACCGATCTCCTGGTTCTGGGAGAGACCGGGAGCGGGAACACCACGGCGGCAGCTTCCGTCGCTGCGGCGTTGTGTGGTGGACCCGTCGCGAACTGGGTCGGACGCGGCTCCGGGGTCGACGACGATGGTTTCGAACGAAAGCTGGCGACGGTCGAGCAGGCGCGTCGACGCGTCTCGGGACAGGGACCGATCGAGGTGCTGCGCCAACTCGGAGGAAGCGAGATGGCAGTACTGGCGGGCGCATGCATCGAGGCGAGGGCCCGTTCCATCCCAACGCTGCTCGACGGTTTTGTGGTCGCGGCGTCGGTGGCGCCACTGGAGTTCTCGAGGCCGGGGGCGCTCGCACACTGTCTTCCGTCACACGTGTCCCCGGAACCGGGTCACGCCCGCCTTCTCGACCGGCTGGGGCTTCGGGCACTCCTCGACCTCGGCATCCGGGTGGGTGAGGCCGCGGGAGCGCTCGCGGCAGTGCCGCTGCTACGAATGGCGGCGGCGGGAGTCGTCGACGTGGCCACGTTCGAGGAGTGGGGCCTTCGATGAGCAGGGCCGTCTGTTGGCCAGTGACGGAGTGACGGTCGAGGGCGGTGACATCGAGCTGTGGTTGGTTCGCCATGGCGAGACCAACTGGAACTCCGCCTTTCGCTTTCAGGGTTGGACCGACGTCGAGCTGAACGATCGAGGGCGAGCTCAGGCCGTGGTGCTCGCCGGCCTGCTCGATGGCATCGAGTTCGATTCGATCTGGAGCTCGGACCTGCGTCGGGCGGTGGAAACGGCCACCATCGTCGGCGGGCGTGAGCCGGGTTGCGACGCCCGATTGCGCGAGCTGGACTTCGGGCGGTTGGAAGGGTCGAGATGGGATCAGCTCGACGACGCCACCCAGACCGCCCTCCGAGAGTTCGACGGGTTCGCAGCTCCCGGTGGTGAGTCGATGATGGATCTCCAAGCGCGGGTCGTCGACTTCTTGTCCCGTCTTCCGGCGGGGCGGCATCTGCTCGTGAGTCATGGAGGTGTGATCCGTCTTCTGCTGCGGATGTGCGGAAGCGACGGCTTCCCCGGGCATGAGGACGTGACCCGTCTCGACTGGGGAGCCCGCCGACGAATCGAATGATCGTCCATATTGTCGGTCCGGCGTGGCGGCAGACGGTTCGACGAGCCGTCACAATGGGGGACCATCTCTCAGAGGAGACCTGTGATCCATTCGAGCCCGCTCCCGAGCCTGAACATTCCCGACGTTCCCCTGACCGACCACGTGCTTCGGCACGCCTCACGATTGGCGGACAAGCCGGCCCTGATAGACGGCTCGAGCGGTCGAACGATGACGTACGGGCAGCTTGCGGGGGGGATCGCGGCCCTGGCCGGCGGATTGGCCGCACGTGGTTTCGGGCCGGGAGATGTGCTTGGGCTGATGTCGCCGAACATCCCCGAGTATGCGGTCGTCTTCCATGGCGTGGCCCGGGCCGGAGGGGCGGTCACAACGATCAATCCGACCTATACCGACCGGGAGGTCCATCACCAGCTGGTCGATTCGGGAGCGACGATCATGGTCACGATCCCGATGTTTCTCGACGTTGCTCGCTCCGCTGCCGAGGGCACGGCCGTCACCGACATCTATGTGTTCGGCGAGGCCGAGGGAGTCGAGCCGGTCACATCACTCTTCGGCCCCCCGCAGACCGTACAGACCCCAATCGACCTCGATGACGTGGTGGTGTTGCCGTACTCCTCCGGTACGACCGGTCTGGCGAAGGGGGTCATGCTCACCCATCGCAATCTGGTGGCCAACATCGATCAGACCCTCGCGCCGGCGGAGATGCGCGAGGACGAGACGGCGATCGCGGTGCTTCCCTTCTTCCACATCTATGGCATGCAGGTGCTGATGAACTGCGGACTGGCCGCCGGCGCAACCGTCGTCACGATGCCGAGATTCGATCTCGAAGAATTCCTCAGGATCCATCAGGACTACGGCGTCACTCGCTCATTCGTGGCTCCCCCGATCGTCGTGGCGCTGGCGAAGCATCCGATCGTCGACGAGTACGACATGTCCAAGCTCGAGCAGATCTTCTCCGGGGCTGCCCCTCTGTCTGCCGAGCTGGCGGCGGAAACGGCCGCACGTCTGAAATGCGAGGTGGTTCAGGGCTACGGCATGACCGAGCTGTCTCCCGTGTCGCACCTCACACCGCATGGCCAGTTCAAGCCGGGTTCGGTCGGCGTCACCGCCCCCAACACCGAGACGATGATCGTCGACACCGTGACCGGCGAGCCGATGGGGCTCGACGAAGACGGTGAAGTGTGGGTGCGGGGCCCTCAGGTGATGAAGGGCTATCTCAACAACGCAGCCGCCACCGCTCAAACGATCGACGGCGAGGGATGGTTGCACACCGGCGACATCGGGCACGTCGACTCAGACGGCCACCTCTACATCGTCGACCGGTTGAAGGAGCTCATCAAATACAAGGGTTTCCAGGTGGCGCCGGCCGAGTTGGAAGCGCTGCTGCTCACCCACCCGGCAGTGGCGGACGCGGCCGTGATCGGCATCCCCGACGAAGAGGCCGGGGAGATCCCCGTGGGGTATGTGGTGATGAAGGCAGGGCACGACGCCACCGAGCAGGAGATCGCCGACTTCGTCGCAGGGGACGTCGCCCACTACAAGCGACTTGGCAAGGTGACGAAGGTCGAAGCCATACCGAAGTCGGCGTCCGGCAAGATCCTCCGTCGTGTCTTGAAGGACGAGGCCATCGCCGCTGCCGGGGATTGATCTCTGGTCGATCCGGGTAGACGTGTTCGGCGTCCGCACATGGGCGTCGAACACGCTCATCGGGAGAGGTATCGATCCGAGGCGCATGCGAGGCCGGCTGCACTCCGTCGCCGCTCGCGATGCCTGCGGGGCCACCCTGGCGCTTCAGATCCGAAACCGGTGTCCCGGTCGGTCAGGTCCTCCGGGCGCTGTCCGCCACGAGAAGCGCAAGCTCGAGCGCTTGCTCGTAGTTGAGCCTTGGGTCGACTGTCGACCGGTAGGCCCGTTGGAGATCCACGTCGGTGAGGCCGCGGGCGCCGCCGGTGCACTCCGTCACGTCCTCACCGGTCACTTCGATGTGCACGCCTCCGAGGTGCGACCCCATCTCCGAATGGATGCGGAACGACTGCTCGACCTCCGAGAGGATGTTGTCGAACTTCCGCGTCTTGAAACCACCGGCGCTCGTCTCGGTGTTTCCGTGCATTGGATCGGTCAGCCACAAGACCGACTTCCCTGTGTTCTTCACGCCCTCGATTGCGGTTGGGAGGGCCTCCTCCACCTTGTCCGCCCCGAAGCGATGGATGAAGGTGAGGCGACCGGGGATGTCGTCAGGGTTCAGCTTCTCCACCAGACCGGCGATCCAATCGGCGTCCATGTTCGGTCCGATCTTGACCCCGATCGGGTTGGCGATCCCGCGGAAGTACTCGACATGTGCTCCATCGAGGTCGGCGGTCCGGACTCCGATCCAGGGCATGTGCGTCGAGAGGTTGTACCAGCTGTCCTGGTGAGGGAGGAATCTGGTCTGTGCCTGCTCGGCGCGCAGATGCAGGCCCTCGTGGCTAGCAAAGAAGTCGACGTGCGTTGCCTCGTGGACCCGACGGCCGCTCATGCCTTCGAAGAAGTCGAGAGCGTCGGCGATCGAAGCGGCGATCCGGTGAAACTCCGCCTTCAAGGGCGAGTGATCGACCCAGCGGAGGTCCCAGTACTCGGGATGGTGGAGGTCGGCGAATCCGCCGTCGACGAGTGCGCGCACGAAGTTCAGGGTGAGGGCGGCACGCTCGTGACCACGGAGCAGCAGCTCGGGATTCGGGGTCCGGGCCTCCTCCGTGAACTCGGCGCGATTGACATTGTCGCCCCGGAAGCTCGGAAGCGTGACTCCATCTCTGGTCTCGTAGTCCGACGAGCGGGGCTTGGCGTACTGACCGGCCATGCGGCCGATCCGTACGATCGGTTGCTTGAGTCCATGAAGGAGCACGAGGCTCATCTGCAGGAGGATCTTCAGTTGACTTGCGATGAAGTCCGACTCGCATTCGGCGAAGGTCTCGGCACAGTTGCCGCCTTGGATCACGAACGCCTCGCCGCGCTGGGCGGCGGCAAGTCGATGTCTGAGCTGATCGACCTCCCAGGACACGACGATCGGGGGCAACGCCGCCAACTGGCCGAGCACCTCGTCGAGTCTCTCTGCGTCCGGGTATTCAGGCTGCTGCAGGGCAGGCTTGCTCTGCCAGCCGTTCGGTGTCCAGGTCATGATCTCGATCACTCTACGCCGCTTCGGCGCCTCGTCATCCCACGTGCGTCTCGATCACGGCTACCGCCGCCTCGACGCCGTGTTCGTCTGCGAGGATCCGGCTCAGCGCCCTGGCCCTCGCCGAATGGCCGGGTGCCACGGCAGACCCGATGCGCTCCGCCAGGCTTCCGACCGCAAGACGGCTTCGTGGGAGCGGTGCCGGTCCTATCCCGACCGCGTTCACCCGACGGGCCCAGAAGGGCTGATCAGCGAAGAAGGGGATCACCACCTGGGGTATGCCGGCCCGGGCGGCGGTGTGGGTGGTCCCGGCTCCCCCGTGGTGGACGACAGCGGCCATGCGCGGGAACAAGTGTTGGTGTGGTGTGTCACCGACCACGTGAACGTCGTCACCGAGATCGGCGCCGAGACCGGTCCAGCCCGAACCCAGCACCAATCGGCGGCCTCCAAGCCTGGCGGCGGTAACCACGAGCTCGGAGATCATCTCGGGGTTCCGTGCGACCATCGAGCCGAATCCGACGTAGACGGGAGGCTCTCCTGCGTCGAGGAAGGCCTCGAGCGCCGCGTCGTGGGGCTCCGGTTGATCCAAGTGCCACGCGCCGGTCACTCTGATGGTGCCCGGCCAGTCGTCGGGTGGCGGAACGAGGGTCGGAGACAACCCCGCCAGCTGTATCCGGCCTTCCAGCGAGAGGCGCTTGTACGGCCCGAGGAAGGGTATCGGATCGAGCCCGAGGTCTTCGACGCGCCACGCGTTGACCTCTTCCCGAAGCGGCTGCCAGAAGAGCTGTTCGGTCATCCGGTGCGAGATGAGGTTGAGTGGACCGCCGAGGTCCGCTCCTCCGTTCGACACGGTGCTGAAAGCCCTCGTGCGGGCGAAGGGCTGGAGGGTGGCGAGCAGCGCAGGTGTGCCCGTCACCTGAGCCTGATGCCAGGCGGTGAAGGCCAAGGGTGAGTACAGCACGAGGTCCGACTCCGGGACGAGCGATGACGTGGATGCGACCAGCTCCCGGAACCAGGGTTTCAAAACGGCGAGGAAGCGGCCCGCGAATCGGACGACCGACCTCCCGGAGGCGAGCAACTCCTGGGCCTCGTCGGTCTGGAGGACTTCACGGGGATCGCCCGGAAGGGGTGCGAAGTCGAGACCGTGCGTGGCCACGAACTCCCGGAAGGGCACGTGGGTGGCGAGCGTCACGTCGTGACCCGCTTCGCGCAGCCCCACGCCAAGTGCTGTGTACGGCTGGACGTCACCCCGGGATCCGACCGTGAGAATGAGGACCTTCACGACCAGAGGCTATGAGCATGGCCTGCTTGTGCCAAAGCCGCGCACCACGACGCGTTCCGACTCCGCCGGATCCGATCCGTCCGGCGAGACGATGGTCGCCCCGCTTCCGGAGTCGAGGTCCCCGGCGGCACGCCGGCCGCCGTCGGCTCCGGACGCTGGAGGGTGTGGCGGTTCTAGTGGTCCGCCTCGTGACCGATCATTCGACGAACCCGGATGATGTTTCCGGTCCACCGACAACCGTGGCACCACACGTGATACACCCGCTCGTCGCCTTCCCAGTATTCGATGGCGATGCCCCCGCCCTCCACGACACCGATGCCACACGACGGGCAGTGACGGGGCAGGTCGTCGACGTGGCGGAGCCTATCCGGATCCCACCAATGCGGGCCTGTGAGCCGCCGGTCCCGAATAGGGCTCGGCGGCTCGACGTGGTTCGGGTAGTTGTCGATCGAACGGACCACCGGCTTCACTGGCCGGGAACCTCCATCTGCTGGCCGGGCATGTCTCCCCTGATGGAGGCGGCATCGATGTGCAGCTTCTTGATGGTGTCCAGGGCCGGTGAGTATCGGGACGAGCCCATCTCCAGCCAGGCGAGTGCGAACTCGAGGAAGTTCACACCGAACTTGTCCTTCTCGCAAGGGAGCGGGATCCGATCGTGCTTCTCGCGAGTGAACGCCACGGTCGGATCCTTGCCCTCTTCGACCAACGCCATCTGCTCTCGGAACATCCGGCGGAGCATGACGACGCCGATGTCGGATTTGCCGATGTGTTCTGCAGTACGGTCGGTGATGTCTCCCTGAGTGACCCATGCCATGACGTCCTGGCCCTCGATGTAGTCGACGATGTGCTCGCCCTGGTCGTCGAGCCACCGGTACTCATAGCTCTCGGGGTAGATCTGGTCTGGGAACTCGGTGAGGCCCACGGGCTGATGGTTCGAGTAGAAGAGCGCCCAGGTGTGCGTGTCGTCGATGGGAACGCGGATTTGCATCTGCTCGATGCCGGCACCACCCACTCTCATGCAATACGGGAACACGAGCGGATGCCCTATCGCCCAATCGTCCATCTCTTCGGTGTTTCCCTCCAGCACCCTCCGTTTCAGGATGCCCCACTCCATGGCATCGAACCCGACCTTCACATGCTTCTTCTGGAAACCGGTCGGCGCAACGAATCCGCGCTGATCACCGATGAACCTGAAGTAGTTGCCGTGGAGCCATTCGACGTGATGGGGGTCAACGGAGTTCTCCATGATCTGAAGCCAATTGCACGGAAGCACCGAATGGCCGACGTCCTTGAAGCCATCGTCGACGAACACATCGAATCGCGGAAGCTCTGGTGCGGGGTCGGGTCCGATGTACACCCAGACCATCCCGCCGAGCGCATCGGCTTTGCCGGCGAACGCCGTGATGTTGTCCTTGAAGGAGCTCTTGTCAGGTTCTGCCGGCTGGTCGATGCATGCGCCCTCACAGTCGAACTTCCATCCGTGGTACCCACAGCGCAGCCCACCTTCTTCGACGACGCCATAGACCATCGAGGCGTGGCGATGCGGGCATCGCTCTTGCATGATCCCGTAGCCACCTTCTGGCGTCTTCCACAGGGCGAAGTCCTCGCCGAGCAATCGGACCTTCTTGATCGGCCAATTGTCGAGTTCTTTCTGGAATGCGACCGGGTACCAGTACCGCCGTAGCAAGTCGCCCATGGGCGTACCGGGTCCGACCTGCGTCAGTTGATCATTCTGTTCCTTGCTCAGCATTTCCGGCTCCCTGTGATTGCGTCGTCGGCTTCATGGAGCCCGCCGTCCGTGGTCACGGATGACGGGCTCCCCGCTGTCGACGTCGCTCAGATCTTCGTGACCTTGCCGCTGCTCCCGTCCACACGAATCATGTCACCCGTCTTGATCTCGCGGGTGGCATAGGCGGTACCGGTCACAGCCGGGATCCCGTATTCGCGACACACGATGGCGGCGTGGCTCATGACGCCACCGATGTCGGTGACGGTGGCTTTGATCTTGGAGAACACCGGAGCCCACGAGGGCGCCGTGATCGGAGCCACGAGGATTTCTCCAGCCTCGACATCACCGATGTCGTCGGCGCTGAAAACGACTCTGGCCGGTCCTTCGGCCGAGCCAGGGGATGCCGCCATCCCCGTCAACTCGTCGGCGCCTTCGGCGGATCCCAGCCAGGTCTGGACGGAGTCGCTCGTCACACCCCACAGCATGATCGTGAACGGCTCGGTGACGACGGCCGGCGGCTCTCCAAGGGCCTTGGGCGGCTTGACCTGCTTGAGGGCGTCGACGATGGCGCGCCGCTTCCGAATGATCGGGGGCCAATGCGTCGGCCCTGCTGCGGGAGCGCCCACCGCCCATCCGTGGTAGAGGTCCCAGAGCAGCTCGTCGACTTCGTCACGCTTCACGTAGTAGAGGTCGGTCGGATCGGTGAAGAATCCCTCCTTGACGAGCATCTCCCCGAGCTCGCGAGACTTCTTCCAGAACACAGACATCGACCAATGCTCGATGTAGAAGTTGTGGTTCTCGACGTACGGGAACACGGTCCGTGCCAGCCCCAGCTTGCCGTTGAACGCCTCGCGGTCCTCGTCGGTCTGCAGCAACTCTGCGTACTCACTGACGATTCGGTCACGCTCGGCCACGATTGCATCCATCGGCCGCGTGATGTCTTCGCCCGCGTTCAGCTTCGTGATGTAGTCGTTGATGAAGCCGTAGGGCACCGACTTGTCCTGGATCCAGGTCTTGTCGTAGTAGTAGAAGCCCGTGCCAGAGCTGAAGTTGAACCATGGGTTCTCGGTCTCGTCCCACGACGCCCGCCACTGTCGGCCGGCGTCCGAATCCAGCGCGGCCTCCACGTCACTTGCATTGTCGTGGGCGAATGCCTCGGCGACGCCGAGGTCGATGGCCAGCTTGGCGAGTCGCTTCAACTCCTCGTTGGGACGGAAGAGATCGACCTCGATGCCCGCCACCATCTTGGCGATTCCGAGATCGGGGATGCCGGGGAACGCCTGCTTGCAGAACCCGAAGAAGTCCAGATAGGCGGCGTACCCGAGATTGAGGAACTCGAAGTGGTACTGCCAGATCCGCAGGCTCAGATCCTTGAACTTGTGGTACTGCTCCTGGATGTCCCAGCCGTGACCTTCGCCGCGTCCGCTGGTCACGACGTCGAGCGGTTCGACCTCGGGGAGCGGGGAGAAGTCGATCGCCTCGAGATCGGCGATGTTCTGCTTGACCTTCACGAGCCAGGCCGCGTACAGGTCGTTCCAGTTCATGAAATAGTGCCCGGCACGTTCCATGAACTGGGGGACACGCGCCTCGATGGTGGCGCCATCTTCGATCGTGACCGGCGAGAAGTATGGGACTCCGAGGAGGATCCTGAAGTCGATGCCGTTGGCGGGCGGAATGAGGTAGTGCCTCGTGTTGTACTGGCTCAGCGAAGCGATCGCCTGCTCGAGGTGGGTCGCGTCCCATGGCGACATGGCCCATCCCCAGTGCATCGAGTCCCAGAACCAGAATCGGCCGTCCTCGTACTCGCGGCGTCCTTCGCTGAACAGCGACGAGTATGTGTACAGCTCCTCCCAGCCCTCTGCTCCGGGCGGGGTCTCCAGTTCGAACGGGCTGGGGAATCGACTCTCTGCCATTGATGCTCCTTCGTGTGGGATGCGAACGGTCGGGTGGGGTCGCGTCGTCAGGGGATGGTTCTGCGGGTCATCCCTCCTTGGTGTGAATGGGGGAGAGCAGCGTCGAAACGATCGACCGCATGGGGTCGTAGCCGTCGGTCGACACGGGCTTGACCTCTTTGCGAGACCATACGGTTTCGGGACGTGCCTGAAGCAAGATGACGTTTTCCCCGTCAGGCAGATGACGGTCGATGGCCCACTCGACGTCCTGAGGTGTCCCGTAGTGGCGCTCGGCACGACGAGCCATGGCGGCGACTGCGCGGACCTCGTCGTCCGACAGGCACGGGACGTCGCGGCGCTCCGGTTCGACTTCGAGCTTTTCGACTTGGCGGTCCCCGTTGAGCCGGTATTCGATTGCCTTCGGAGAGATGATTCGACCGACGATCTCCTGGATCACCTTGTCGACGAGGAAGTTGTCGGGTGTCACCTCTCCGGAGACGACGGCCTCGCCGAGACCCCACGATGCGTCGATCGCCACTTGGCTTCTGTCGCCGTTCATCGGATTCAAGGTGAATGCAACACCGGCTGCCTTCGGATCCACCATCTTCTGGACACCGACCGACATCGAGATCACCTCATGGTCGTGATCCATCTCGTGGCGGTAGGCGATCGCTCGATCGGTGAAGACCGACGACCAGCAACGACGGACGTTTTCGACGACCGCATCGGCACCGGTGACCCACAGGAAGGTGTCTTGCTGGCCGGCGAAGCTGGCGTCGGGTAGGTCTTCTGCGGTAGCCGACGATCTCACGGCCACCGGGACGTCCTCGAGTCCGCAGCGATGCGACAATGCTTCGTACGAGATCCGCACGGCCTCTTCGATCCGCGGGTCGATCGGCGTCTCTTCGATCAGCTTTCGGATGTGATCGGAGATCTGCCGCAAGCCCGCCGGATCGGCGAACACCACCTGGCTCAGGAGCTTGTTGACCTCTGCGCGCATCTCCTTGTGCTCACGGAGGGTCTGATAGGCGTCGGTGGTGACGGCGAAGCCGGGTGGCACCGGGAGTCCGGCCTTGATCATCGTGCCAAGACTGGCGTTCTTTCCGCCCACCAGCGGGAGGTGTTCGTCCTCATAGTGCTCGTACCAGAGGACGAAGTCAGTCACGGGCGGCTCCGATCGTTTCGGCGTGGCGGTCGATTCCGTATGCCAGGCATCGTGCGACACCGTTGGGCAGCTCTTGCACACTCGTCCTCCTCCCGAGAGAACTCACTTCCGACTCCTAGTCCGCGGGGACCCACTGCTCGTCGAGCTGCCAGGTGGGCAGTCGTTCGATCTGCGGGACGTGGATCTCTTGAGCGCGGTTCCGGTAGGTCACGAGGGCTTCCTTCCCACCCTCGAAGAGCTTCACCCGAACGTGCTCGGTGTTGTAGGGCTCGCCGGGGTCGTATCCGAGCGCGGTGATGGCGAACGCCCTGATGGGTCCGGAGTGGGTGGCGACCAGTATCCGGGCGCCCGGGAACTCCTCGGCGAGGCGGTGGATGCCCATCCAGAACCGACGCACGACCATCGCCGGCGGCTCGAAGTGGAACATCGGGATCTGGAGCCAGTGCTGGATCGGGTCGCCACCGCCCTGCTGAGTTCGCCAGAACCGGTCGACTTCGACGAGCCACATCGGGCGGTCGCCGAGAGCAGTCCGCTCGAACTCCTCGAGGGTGGCGTAATACTTGCGAAAGGCGCCGGTGATGTCGCGCAGGCCATCGGGGGTGGCGACTCTGAAGTTGAGGAACTCGGCCATGGGCTCGGGTTCGAACACCTTCACGTCTTTCTCGAACATGGCGATGCCGTCCAAGAGCCCCCTGTGGATGCTCTCGGCGGTCTGACCGGCACGATTGGTCGCGGCGTTCCGGAGGACCACGGTTTCGCCGGGAGAAACGCGTTTGCCGATCGTGTGCCCGTATGTGTGGGCCTGCCACGAGCCGAGCGGCGTGAGACCGGACTCGGTGGAGTATCCCTGGGTCTCCCCGTGTCGAATGAGGAAGACATCTGCGAGGAGCTTCTTGCGGGCGTTGGGAGGAGCCGAGATCTCTTTCGTCCGATTGTCCTCGGACATCGCCTGCTGCATGCCGTGTCCGACTCGCTCGTACAGCGGTGCGGTCTCGGTGATCGTCTCGGCTTCTCGGCGTTGGCGGAACCGGCGTAGATACAGCGGGGTGTCGTCGTCCCTCTCATCCTCGGTGCCGTGACGCGCCTGTTTCTCCAGATAGCGGGCCAGGTACATCGGCGCTTCGTCGCGCTCGGTACGAGGAAACGAAGGTCGTGGAGTTGATGGACGATCGCTCACGTTGGCGACGGTACCGACGGTGTTCCCCATGGTGGGATGCTGTCCCGCATGTCAGAACGAGAAACGGGTCGTCACCTTGCCCCTGGCGACGACCCGTTCCGACTCGGTCCGGCACCCCAATCCGGACCAGCCCCTTCAATTCCCCATCTCGCTCCGCTGGACGGAGCATCGCGCGTCGGCCTTTCGAAACGCTTTCAACCGTTCGGACCCTCGGAACGTCGCCGGATCTCAGGTCCTGAATGGGGACGGCGGTGCGGGGTGCGGCTGGGAACGGGAGACTCGGGAACCGGAACGTTCACGAGTCGCCGACGGCGCTCAAGAATGAACGGTCAGAAACTTCTGGTCGACGACGCCTTCGTAATAGAAGATGGCGCGGCCCATCTCTGCCTCGGTCCAGGTGATCGGTTCGCGATCGGGGTCGGCCCAGTAGCCGCCCGTGTACACCTCGTTGCGGTTGCCTGCAGGGTCGAAGAAGTAGAGACCCCACCCTCGTGTTGCGCCATGGCGGGTCGGTCCGGCGTCGATCCGAACTCCGTGATACGCGCAGATGTCGGCCGCCTGACGGAGGTCGTTCCAGTTGTCGACCCAGAACCCGACGTGGTGGAACGCCGACTGCGGACCCACGATGAACGCGATGTCATGGCTCGAGTGGGTTCGTTCCAGGAAGGTTGCCAGCTGGTGGCCGTCATCTGCGACGATCTGTTCGGTGAGGCGGAAGTCGAGCACGTCCTGGAAGAACGCTGTGATCCCGTCGACGTCTTCACACATCAGGAACACGTGGTCGATCCGCGGGGGGTGGATGCCGACCAGCCCGAGCGGCTCCGGCGGGGGATTGTTGAGCGGGAGCATGTTGCCCACCTGCTCCATCCCGTACACCAGATCGATCGTGTGACCCGACGGAGAGTCGAACCGTAGGGTGTCGCCGCTGCCGGGGCCGAGTTCCCCCGCATTCATGCGCTTGCAGGCGACACCGACGGCCTTGATCCGAGCCTCGAGCTCGTCGAGGTCTTCACGATCCTGGACCTTGAAGGCGATGACGTTGACGCCGTACGTCGGGGCGGCCGAGAGGATGACCGAGTGATGCTGCAGCTCGTCCCAGCATTTGAGCCATACCCTGTCGGTTTCACGAGCCGACTCGAGGAGGCCGACGACCTCGGAGTAATAGGCGGCGGCGAGCTCGAGGTCGGGAACCCGGAGATCGACATGGCTGAGGCGAAGAATTCCCATGCCTGGGAATCTAGGACCGGCGTTCCGCATGCGGGGAAGCCGTCCCGTATGTCAGAACGTGAGATGGCGCGGTGTGCGGGCGGCGAAACCGCCCGCTCACGTGTGCACCGTCACGAACCGTTCGTTGACTTCGCCCTCGTAGTAGAAGACGGCCTTGCCGATGTTGTCCTCGGTCCATGTGATGGTGGGAAAGTCCGGGTCGGGACGGTATCCGCCGGTGAACACCTCGTTGCGGGTGCCCATCGGGTCGAAGAAGTAGATGGTGTTGCCGCGGGTGACGCCGTGGCGGGTCGGGCCCACGTCGACCTGGATGGCGTTGTAGGCGAGGATGTCGGCGGCCTGGCGGACGTGGTCCCAGTCGTCGAGCCAGAATGCGAAGTGGTGGAGAGCGCCGTTGGGCCCGGAGACCACCGCGAGGTCATGGGGCGAGTGGCTGCGCTCCATCCACGTCCCGATCTGATGGCCTTCGGCGTCGATGATCTGCTCGGTGAGCCGAAAGCCGAGGACGTCCATGTAGAACTTGGTCGCCTCACCGACCTCTTCTGCGTTGATGAGGAGATGGTCCATCCTCGGTGGGGCGATGCCTTTGTAACCCCGAGGCTCGAGCCTCGGGTTGACCTTTCCGAGGGCGTTGCCCACTCTCTCCACGTCGAAGACCAGCTCCATCTCGTGGCCCGAAGGTGTCTCGAACCGGATCGACTCGCCCTGTCCGATCTCTTCGCCTCGCGACACTCGATGCACGGCAAAGCCGTAGTTCTCGACCCTTCGTTCGAGATCGTCGAGATCGTCTTCGTTCTCCACCTTGAAAGAGAACCGGTCGAGGCCGGTGCGCGGGTCGTATCGGACCGAAAGCGAATGATGATCCTCTTCGTCCCAGCATTTCATGAAGATACGATCTTCGGTCTGCTCGGTGATCCCCAGACCCATGACCTCGGTGTAATAGGCGGCGGCGAGATCGAGGTCTGGAACCTTGATGTCGACATGGCTCAGGCGCAGAATTCCCATGCGGAGACGGTATCGCTGCGGTTCCCATATGTGGGAAACCGTCCCGCCCCGTGGAACGCCCGGGCTGTTCTCTGTACCGTCGCCTCGTGACAATCCTCGTGTACGGCGCCGCCAACCCCGATCTCGTGCACCTTGTCGATCGGCTTCCGGTGCCGGGCGACGACCTCCGGTCCTGGCGCTGGTCGATCACGTGGGGTGGGAAGGCCGCCAACGCCGCCGTGGCTCTCGCCACGTGGGGCGTCGACGTGCGGCTGACGGGACTGGTTTCGGGCTTCGATCCGCTTGGCGACGCCCTCTTTTCGGAACTCGATCGCCCCTTCCTCGATCTGTCGACGCTGGAACGGTCCGTGGACGAGCACACCCGGCACTGCGTCGTCCTGGTCGAGCCGGGTGGCGACCGGACCATCGTCTGCACCGGATACGAAGGTGCCCGCTGGTCGGCGGTGACCGAGTGGGATGGCGTCGAAGTGGTGCTGCTCGACGGATTCGGGGGTGACGCCGCCGTCAGTGTCGCATGTTCGGCCCGCTCGAGGTCGATCCGTGTCGTCTGGCTCGATTGCCCGACTCCGCACACCGAGCTCGCCGACTGGGTCGTGTGGTCATCTCACGAACACACTCCGGAGGAGGCCAGGGAGTCATCGGCGACCGTGACGATCCTCACTTGTGGCGGCTCGGAAGTCTTGGCCGTCGGGCCGGGTACCGAGTGGCGGGTGCGCCCGCCGCAGGTCGAGGTGGTGGACGCCACCGGCGCCGGGGATGTCTTGACCGCCGGATGCGTGCGGGGGATCACCCAGAACTGGGACGCGGTCCGGGTCGTCCGCTGGGCGGTGGCCGCCGGAGCCGCCCTCGCTGCCAAGGGGCGCGAAGCCGGGATGCCCACCATCGCCGAGGTCGACGCCCAGCTCTGACCACAGGACAGCGTTCCCACCAACGGAACGCCGTCCCTCATGGCGGAACAGGATCCTATGCTTCTGACATGAGTGAGTCTCGCCCCGAGGACATGCGCCAGGCGATGGCCGACTACGTCCGAACCGTGCACCAGGCGTACCTGTCGGCTGCGGTCGGACACCCTCCTGCTGTGCGCGGACGCATGGCCCTGTTCGACGGTGACTTCACCGTGCTCGCGGTCGGGGTGCAGAACCTGCATGTGCTCGCCACCAGGCAGCCTCTTCCACCCCCGACCGGTCAGGAGGTCGAGATAGAAGACGAGCTCGGCGATCTCCGATGGAAGCTGCGCTTCTACGACCCCGTCGTTCTTCCGGCGCTGGGGATGATCGACGAGAGAAACGGCCCGGCCGGGGAGCTCGTCAGACGGGCACTGGGAGTCACGACCTACCTCTATCACCTGATCGTCCAGCCGGGCGCCCAGCTCACGGGTCATCATGCCGGGCACGCCGGAGCCGGCCTCGCCAACTCCCACGTCGCCGAGGCCCGAGACTTTGACGCGATCCGCGCCCATGCAAGTGGCCGAGAGCAGCTCGTCGATGAGATGGAAGGTGCGGCGGTGGCGGGACTGGTGACCGCACATGCGCTGTTGGCGCGCCAGATCGCACCGTGGAACACCGACTTGGAAGAGATCGTGAACCGGTCGACCGATCCCGCCGAGGTGCGGCGTGCCCTCCTCGCGGCGCTGCGGGTCGATGGTCCATGAGTGAAGACCGACAGGTCCTCAGTTCGGTCACCAATGCCGCCCGGCTGCTCAAGCAGTTCTCGGCGCGCGATCGAGAGTTCGGTGTGTCCGAGCTGGCCCGACGGCTCGGTCTTGGGAAGTCGACGGTGCACCGACTGCTCGTGACGCTCGCAGAGCAGAATCTCGTCGAACAGGACGAGTTCACCGGCAAATACCGGCTGGGGCTGGCGATCTATGACCTCGGGGCCGCCGTGGCCACCGGGCTCGACCTCCACGAGGCGATCATGCCGTCGATGGAACAGCTCCGGGCAGCCACCGGCGAGACCGTTCAGGTGGCGGTCCTCGACGGTCGACAGGTTGTCTACATCGAGCGTCTCGACAGCCCCAACACCCTCAGACTCTTTCTCGAAGTCGGTCGCCGCAACTGGGCGCATTGCACCGGCACGGGAAAGATCCTGCTCGCCTTCCAGCCCGCGATCGAGCTCGAGGCACTGCTCGACGGGTGGGAGCTCGAAGCCGTCACTCCCTTCACTATCACCGATCACGCCGATCTGCGTGCTGCCCTGAAGCACATCCGAGCCCAGGGGTACGCCCACAATCTCGGTGAGTCGGAAGTGGGGGTCTTGAGCGTGTCGGGACCGATCCGAGATGTCTCCGGCGGTGTGCGCGCCGCCATCAGCGTCGCCGGTCCTCAACAACGCATGGAGCCGATGCTCGACAAGATCACCCTGGCGGTCCTCGAGATGGCAGCCCTGGCCTCAAAGCGACTCGGCTGGAGGCGCTGATCCACCGTAGAATCGGTGTTTCGTTGCTCTGGGTCACGCAACCACGTGCCGACTTGCGAGCCCCCCGCCGCCGTCCCGCATGTGGGAACGGCTTACCGCATGCCGGGACGCCCTCGATACAGTCCCACGCATGGCCACCCCGCGAGAGCGCGCCGAGGCGCTTCACCGAGCGCTCCGGACACGAACCCCGATTCCACCTCTTTCGGAGAGTGAGCCGGAGTTGACCGCCGTCGACGGATACCTGACCCAACAGGAGTTCGTCGAGATGCTGTTGGCGGACGGAGATTCGATCGTGGGTTGGAAGCTGGGCCTCACCTCCAAACCGATGCAGGACATGCTCGGCATCGGCGATCCCGACTACGCCCCGCAGTTCACGTCTCAGGTGATCGACGACGGTGCCACGATTCCGGTCTCGGATTACATCCAGCCGAAGGTCGAAGCCGAGATCGCCGTCGTGCTCGGCCGGTCGCTGCGGGGACCTGGAGTCAGCCTGCTCGACGCCGCCCAGGCGGTCGCGGGTGCGGTTGCTGCAATCGAGCTGGTCGACTCTCGGATCCAGGACTGGAAGATCAGGCTGCCCGACACGATCGCTGACCTGGCCTCCGCCGGGTCAACGATCCTCGGCTCGCGGGTCGTACCCGTGGACTTCGACCTCAGGCTCACCGGCATGGTCATGTGGCGCAACGGTGAGATCGCCGCCACCGGCGCCGGTGCCGCCGCGCTCGGCAACCCCGTGGCGACCGTCGCCTGGCTGGCCAACACGCTGGCGCCCTACGACGTGACGCTCGAAGCGGGCATGTTCGTCATGACGGGATCGTTGCATGCGGCATTCGATGTCGCCGCCGGCGACGTCATACGGGCGGACTTCGACCGCCTGGGATCGGTCCGGGCGAGGTTCGCATGACCAAACGGGTTTTCGCGCACAAAAGGTGCGCTATTCACGCAGTTTGTGCGCGAAAACGAGTCCGGGCGCTGGTCCGGGAAGGGAGTGGTGGGTGAGCAAGACACCCTGCGCAATCGTCGGATCGGGGAACATCGGCACCGACCTGATGTACAAGCTGCAGCGATCCCCTGACCTCGAGCTCGGACTGGTCGTGGGAGTCGATCCGGACAGCGACGGTCTTGCCAAGGCGCGTCAGGTTGGATTCGACGCCACGCACGAAGGTGTCGACGCCCTGCTCGCCAGGGCCGACGAGTTCAGCGTCGTGTTCGAGGCGACCTCGGCCTGGGTGCATCGCCAGAACGCACCCCGGTACGAGGAAGCCGGGCTCAGGGCCATCGACCTGACGCCGGCGAGGCTCGGTCCGTTGGTCGTCCCGCCCGTGAATCTCGACGCCAATCTCGAGGCCGTCAACGTCAATCTCATCACCTGTGGTGGACAGGCGACAACGCCGATCGTCCATGCCGTCGCCCGGGTGTGCGACGTCCCTTACGCCGAGATCGTTTCGACGGTCAGTTCGGTGTCGGCTGGTCCAGGAACGCGTCAGAACATCGACGAGTTCACGACCACGACCTCCGCCGCGCTGTCGGCAGTGGGCGGGGCGGCACACGGCAAGGCGATCATGGTCCTCAATCCGGCCGAACCCCCCATCCTGATGCGCAACACAGTGTTCTGCGCCCTCGGTGAGGACTACGACCGCCAGGCGGTCGCCGACTCGATCCTGTCGATGGTCGACGAGGTTTCGAACTACGTGCCTGGCTACCGACTGAAGTCCGATCCGGTCTTCGACGAGGACCTGTTCCGCACTCCCGGCGGCGACGTCAAGGCGAGAGTCGTCGTTCTGCTGGAAGTCGAGGGTGCCGGCGACTACTTCCCCCCTTATGCAGGGAACCTCGACATCATGACCGCCTCGGCGGTCAAGGTGGGAGAGGCAATGGCGCAGTCGATTCAGAGAGGGGAAGGCTGATGGCTCGATTCCGGCTCACCGACTCGACGCTCCGCGACGGTTCGCACGCCGTTGCGCATCAGTTCACCGAAGACCAGGTGCGCAGGGTTGTGTCCTCGCTCGATCGGGCCGGCGTCCCCGTGATCGAGGTCTCCCACGGCGACGGTGTCGGCGGCTCATCGTTCAACTACGGGTTCAGCCACACCGACGAGATGACGCTGGTCAAGGCAGCCGTCGAGGAGGCGGCACATGCCAAGATCGCGGTGCTGATGGTCCCCGGCATCGGCACCAAGGAAGACCTGAGGACGGCGGCCGATGCGGGCGCCACCGTGGCCCGGATCGCCACCCATTGCACGGAAGCCGACATCTCCCAACAGCACATCGCACTCGCTCACGAATTGGGGATGGAAGCGGTGGGGTTCCTGATGATGGCCAGCATGATCTCGCCCGATGACCTCGTGGTTCAAGCCAAGCTGATGGAGTCGTACGGGGCTGACGCCGTGTACGTCGTCGATTCCGCCGGCGCAATGACCATCGACGACGCACGCCGAAGGGTGGCGGCCGTGAAGTCCGCAGTCGAATGCCAGGTCGGCATCCATGCCCACAACAACCTGTCGCTCGCCGTCGCCAACTCGCTCGCGGCGATCGAGGAGGGCGTCGATCAGGTGGACGGCTGCACGACCGGTCTCGGTGCCGGTGCAGGGAACTGCCCCACCGAGATCCTCGTGGCGGCTTGCGAGAAATCCGGGATCTCGAGCGGCGTGGACCCGCTTCAGATCATGGATGCCGCCGAGGACGCGGTGCGGCCGATCCGTCCCGAGCAGGGTGTCATCGACCGAGACGGGCTGTTGCTGGGCTATGCGGGTGTCTACGGCTCGTTCCTGCTGCATGCGAAACGGGCGGCCGAGCGGTACGGCGTCGACACCAAGGAGATCCTCCTCGAGCTCGGACACCGCAAGGTCGTCGGAGGACAAGAGGACATGATCATCGACGTCGCCATGGAACTTCAGCGTCGGGCGGCATCGGCACAGGTCGCCGCCACATGAGTGAGCTCGCCGATCGACTCGTCGCAGCGGTCCGCACCCGGACCGCGCTCGATCCCCAGGGCAGCGACTTGGACGAGGGCTCGGCCTATGACATCCAGGAAGAGGTGATTCGAGCCCTCGGTCCCGACGTGGTGGCGGCGAAACTGGGATTGACCTCGCGAGCGAAGCAGGTCCAGATGGACGTTTCGGAGCCGCTCTACGGGTGGATGGTCGGCGGCACCGAGATCATGCGAGGGGAGCCGCTGCTCGCCGGAGAGCTGATCCAGCCCCGGGTGGAGCCAGAGATCGCTTTCGTCACTTCGGCAGAGCTGTCCGGCCCCGCGGTCACCGCAGCGCAGGTGCTGATGTCCACCGCTGCCGTGATGCCGGCCATCGACGTCCTCGACTCCCGATATGCCGGATACTCGTTCACGTTGCCGGACGTGATCGCCGACAATTCGTCGGCCGGCCGATTCATCGTCGGGGACCCCGTGTCGCCCGAAGGCATCGACCTCCGCACAGTCGGCTGTGTGTTCTCGAAGAACGGTGAGATGGTGGCCACCGCCGCAGGAGCCGCCATCTTTGGGCATCCCGCAGAGGCGGTGGCGTGGTTCATTCGCAAGCTCTCAGAGCGCGGCCGTGCCCTCCCGGCAGGAACGGTGGTGCTCGCCGGCGCCCTCACCGCCGCCTTCGCCGCCGTACCGGGCGACTCGTACACCGTGGAGATCGACCGGATCGGCATGCTCGAACTGGCGGTCAGATGAGGTTGAACCCCGGGCACCGTTCGTGAACGTCGGCGACATGGCTCGCGAATTGCACATGGCGATGAGGCATCGCCATGAGGTGCCGCCGATCAGCTCGCGCCACGCCGACCTGACGCCGGCCGATGCCTACGCGGTACAGGAACGCGGACTCCAGCTGCGACTGCTCGACGGGGAACGGGTCATCGGAGGCAAGCTGGGTTTCACATCGAGAGCGATGCAGCGGGCGATGAACGTTCATCATCCGAACTACGGATGGCTCACCGATGCCATGCTCATCCACGACGGGATCGCACCCCTGGATTCCCTCATCCACCCAAAGGTAGAGCCAGAGATCGCGTTCCTGCTCGGTGAAGACCTGCGGCCACCGGTCTCGGTGACCGATGTGTTGTCGGCCACCGCCGCCGTGTTGCCGTGTTTGGAGATCGTGGATTCGCGATATCTGGACTTTCGCTTTGGTCCGCTCGACAACATCGCCGACAACAGCTCTGCCGGCATGGTCCTGCTCGGGTCGCCATCGTCTCCCGCCGGTCTCGACCTGGCGGTGCTGGGCGTGGTGGTCGAGAGCGGGGGAGTGCTCCACGGAACCGCGACGGGGGCGGCAGCCCTCGATCACCCTGCCGCCGCAGTCGCATGGATGGCGAACAACAACCATACCGGTCGTCGTCTCGAAGCCGGTCATCTGATCATTTCGGGTGGGCTCACGAGCCCCGTCGATCTCGTCGTCGGGTCTGTCGTGACGGCGGACTTCGACCGGATCGGTTCCATCACAGTGAAAGCAGCCTGACGAGGAGGAAACCATGCCATTGGTCTACATCAACATCATGGAAGGTCGACCCAAGGAGCAGATCGAGGAGATGATCTCATCGGTGTCGCACGCCATCGCCGACTCGCTCGACACCGACATCAACACCGTACGGATCATGGTCAATGAGATGCAGGACCACCAATACGGGGTGGGAGGCAAGCCCATGAATGTCGTGCGCTCAGAGCGATCGGCCGCCCGGGCCATGGATGAGGCGGGATCATGAGGGCGGTCAGGCACTTCATCAACGGGGAGTTCGTCGACTCGCTCGATGGTGCGACATTCGAGTCCGTCAGCCCCATCGACAACGAGCCGATCGCCGAGGTGGCTGAAGGCTCGGCACAGGACGCCGACCGGGCTGTGCACGCGGCCGCCGAAGCGTTCGAAGCCTGGTCCACGATGAGTCCGACAGCCCGCAAGGCGGTGCTCATGCGGGTCGCCGACGGGATCGACGCCCGGGCCGACGAGCTCGCCGAGTGGGAAACCCGCGACATGGGCAAGCCGATCGCAGACGCACGCGAGCGGGACGTGCCGCGCGCTGCCCACAACTTCCGTTTCTTCGCCGACTACCAGGAGCTGGCGGGCACCAATGCGTTCGACAAGCCGTGGGACAACACGTTCGGGTTCGAGTTGCGTGAGCCGGTAGGTGTGGCCGCTGCCATCTCGCCATGGAACTTCCCCCTCATGCTCCTGACGTGGAAGGTCGCACCGGCGTTGGCCTTTGGATGCACGGTGGTGGCGAAGCCCGCCGAGCAGTCACCGGTCACCGCGTCGATCCTCGCCGAGGTCTGTGCCGAGGCGGGCGTGCCCGATGGCGTGTTCAACGTCGTGCAGGGCTTCGGTCCCGACGCCGCAGGCGAGGCTTTGACCCGCCACCCCGATGTTGCGGCCGTCACATTCACCGGAGAGTCGGCCACGGGCCGGGCGATCATGGCGGCCGCGTCGGGCGGTCTGAAGAAGCTCTCGTTCGAGCTCGGTGGCAAGTCGCCGAGCATCGTGTTCCCGGACGCCGATCTCGACGCCGCCGTGGCCGGTGGCCTGCGCGGTGTGTTCTACAACCAGGGCGAGGTGTGTCTCGCCGGTTCACGGCTCATCGTCCACCGGTCGATCTACGACGAGTTCTGTGCCCGGATGGTCGACGGCCTCGCCGACTGGAAGGTTGGCGACCCCTTCGATCGGAGCACCAAGGTGGGTCCGCTCGTATCGAAGGAGCACATGGACAAGGTGCTTTCCTACCTGGAGATCGCCGACTCCGAGGGTGGTAAGCGGCTGGTGGGCGGTGGACGCCTCATCGACGGGGACCTCGCAAAGGGGAACTACGTCGAGCCGACGATCTACGCCGATGTCGACAACTCGATGCGTGTCTGCCGTGAGGAGATCTTCGGACCGGTGGCAGTCGTCATCCCTTTCGAGGAGACCGACGAGGCGATCGACATCGCCAACGACTCTCCGTACGGTCTGGCGGGAATGGTGTGGACCAAGAATCTCGACACCGCCCACCATGCGGCGCGCCGAATGCAAACCGGCAACGTGTGGGTCAACTGCTTCTTCGTCCGGGACCTCCGGCTGCCATTTGGCGGCTACAAGGCCTCGGGACTGGGCCGCGAAGGTGGCGAATACTCCTATGAGTTCTTCACCGAATCCAAGGGCGTCGTGATGAAGTTCGGTTGAGCAGGGAGTCTTCGGCACTACACGGATCGGAGGCGGTTGTTTGAGGTTCGCCATTGGCGCGTTGAGTGCGGTCCCGACCGATAGCTGCGTTGCGGTCGACGATGGGAGAGCGATCGTCATCCGCGTCGGCGACGAGGTCGTTGCCTTCGAGAACCGGTGCCTCCACCAGGACTCGAAGCTCGAAGGAGGGCGGATCGAGCGCGGCAGGCTGATCTGTCCGCTGCACTTCTGGAGGTACGAGGCTGCCACAGGGCGGCATCTCGGAGGTCGCGGTTCGCTGCTGTCGTACCCGGTGGAAGTCGTCGACGGTGAGGTCTTCGTCGAGCTCCCCGACCGTGAGCCGACCCTGTCGATGCGCGAGATGATGCTCAAGCACGCCAGAGAATGGAGCCGGGAATGAAGGCCGCGCCTCACGCCGTCGTCTGGGACATGGGTGGCGTCTTCAACGTGTACTTCACCCAGGTGCTGGCCGACATCGGCCGGGCTGAGGGATGGCCCATGGACCGGCTTGCCCTCGGGCCTACCGGCTGCATCCCCGATCCGGATTATGTCGACATGACGGAGGGACGTCTCGATGAGCCCGACTACCTGGCGCGGCTCGTGGCCGGGCTCAGGAGAGAAGGTATCCCGATCGACCCCAGGGCGGACATCGATTGGTCCCGTCACGAACGCTTGGAGACGTGGCGTTTCATCGAGCGGGCACACGATGCCGGTGTGACGCAGGCGATCCTCACCAACGATGCCTCGCGGTGGAAGGGGGAGCGATGGTGGGAGTCGTGGGAACCGTCGCAACTGTTCGCCGCCATCGTCGATGTCGCCATGCTCGGAGAGCGGAAGCCGGCCCCAGGGGCTTATCACGCGGTGTGTCGCGCCATCGACCGCTCGCCGGAGACGTGCATTTTCGTCGACGACATGCCGGTCAATTGTCGTGGTGCCGAAGCCATCGGCATGCAATCGCAATTGTTCGACATCATCGACCCCGAGCGTTCACTGGCGGAGCTGGCAGAGAGGATGGGATTGACATGAAGGCCAAGGATCGGCGAGTCATCACGATGGAAGCCGCCATCGAGGTGATCGACGGGTGCATCACCGAAGCGAGGAACATCGGAGTGGCCGTGGTCGTCACCGTGGTCGATCCGGCCGGCGAGCAGGTGGCGTTCACCCGCATGGACGGCGCACCGATGCTCTCGATCGGTATCGCCGCCGACAAGGCATGGTCGGTGGCGGCGTTTGGCCGGCCGACGACTTGGTGGGCCGAGGCGATGGCAGCCGATCCTTCGCTGGCCGCACTGTCGAACAACAATCGCTTGATGCCCGTGCCCGGGGGAGTACCACTCGATCACGACGGCGAGATGATCGGCGCCGTCGGAGTTTCGGGAGCAACGGCCGACGAGGACCAGCGGGTTGCGGAAGCCGGTGCCGGGACCCTGGCACTCGAGACGTTCACCGCATCGAAGATGGAGGCGACGATCAGGGGGTACTTCGATGCCTGCAACTCGGGTGATCCCGACGCGGTCGCCGCCTTCTTCACACCCGATGCCGTCCACTACTTCCCGCCGGGCATGTACGAGGGTCCGTTCCGGGGCGCCGATGCGATCGGCCGGAGATGGTCGGAGGCCGTCGCCAACCTGGGATCGGTCTGGGCGGTGGACAGTTTCGTCGGTGATCCATACGCCGGCGTGGCTGTGATCGAATGGACCCACTTCAAGACCGGCACCGGCACCGTCCTGCGGGGCGACGAGTGGTATCGGTTCGATCGTGATTCCGGACTCATCGGTGAGATCCGGGCGTATTACGCCTCTCCTCAGGACGCGGAGCTCGACCGGCTCGAGCTGGGCGGATTCGACTACGCCGCCCGAGGGTATGCCCTGGAGCCCCCCATCGATCGGAGTGCTCCGTGAAGGGCAGCTCGGAGAGGATCTTGTCCACTCATTGTGGGAGCCTCGCGCGGCCGCGCCCGCTTCTCGAGACCATGCAGGAGAAGGAGCATGGCCGTCCGTACGACCAGAAGCTGTTCGAACGCCAGGTGACCGAGGCGGTCGCCCTCTCGATCCGCCGACAGGCCGACGTCGGGCTCGACGTGGTCAACGACGGTGAACAGGGAAAGGCCAGCTTCTTCACCTACGTGGTCGAGCGCCTTAAGGGCTTCTCCGCCGACGAATCCGAGCCGGTTCTCCCGCCGTCGTGGAAGCGCGAGATCGAGGCCTACCCCGACTACTACGACAGCTATTTCGGCAAGTACACCGAGACTGTCGTGCCGCTGCGGGTGGTCACGTGCACCGGGCCCGTCGAGTATCGGGGAGGCGACGCCATCGCCGCCGACATCGCCAATCTCCGGAGCGCCCTGAAAGCGGTCGATGTCGAGGAGGCGTTCATTCCATCCACGAGCCCTCGAGGTTTCGGTCGCAACGCCCACTACGCCTCGGAGCGTGAGTATCTCGAAGCGGTCGCCGAGGCCCTTCGTGAGGAGTACCTGGCCATAGTCGAAGCCGGGTTCGTCCTTCAGATCGACGATCCTTGGCTCATTGAGATCCTCACCGGCGGGCCGGGTTCCAATCCCGATGAGTGTGTTCGTGAGGCGAACGAGCACATCGACATCGTTAATCATGCGCTGCGAGGCATCCCGGCCCATCGGGTGAGGCTCCACACCTGCTACGGCCTCAACGCCGGACCGCGCACTCATGATCTGATGCTGGCGGACATCGTCCCCTTCATGTTGCGTATGAACGCCGGCGCCTACTCCTTCGAGGTCGCCAACCCGAGGCACTATCACGAGTGGAAGATCTGGCGGGACATCGCACTCCCCGACGACAAGATCCTCATCCCTGGATTCATCGGACACGCCAACAACTACGTCGAGCATCCGGAGCTCATCGCAGACGGCATCTGCAACTACGCAAACCTGGTCGGCCGAGAGCGTGTGATCGCCGGGGCCGACTGTGGTTTCTCGTCGCGGGCGTCGTTTGCGCCGGAGGTCCACCCGTCGGTGGTGTGGGAGAAGTTCCGGTCGCTGGCCGACGGGGCACGTATCGCGAGCGAGAGGCTGTGGGCATGACTCCAGTACCGACTGGTACCCGTGCCGCCACAGGAGTGGTGGACCAATGAGCGATGTCGCCGTGGTGGTCGGAGCCACGGGTTCGGTGGGTTCGGCGCTGTGCGGCCGTCTCGTGCGACGCGGCGTGCGGGTCGTGGCCGTGGCGAGGACCGAGAGCTCCCTGGGCGAGCTGGCGTCCACATCGGAGCTGATCCGGCCTATTGCAGCCGACATCACGGTCAACGACTCGATCGAGGCGATCTCTGAGGTGCTGGACGGTCCTGTCGCGCTCGTTGTGGTGGCGGTCGGGCTTCCCGTTCGCGGATCTGTAGACACGCTCGATCCTGACATGCTGGCCGTCGGGGCCAACGTGAAGCTCGGTGGCACGACCCGCGTGCTCCACGCCGTGCGCGATCATCTGGGCCCAGGGTCGATCTTCGCTGCCTTCGCAGGAACGCTTGGTCTCGAACCTCGTGCCCACGAAGCCGGGCCCGGGGCCATCAACGCGGCGCTCATCAATCTGATGAAGCAGATCTCGATGCTGTATGGCCCGAGAGGCGTGAGGGTGCACACCATCGTTCCTGGTCCGGCCGACACGCCGCGTCTTCGCCGCATCGTTCAGGCGGTCGCCGACGAGCAAGGCCGGACCTTCGACGCGGTGTGGGCGGAGTACGAGGCGCAGAACTCGCTCGGAAGGCTGCCGACCATCGACGAGGTCGCGTGGTCGGTCGAGATGCTCCTCGCTCCCGAAGCGGCCATCATGCACGGGAGCGTGCTGCACCTCGATGCGGGGGGGCTACGCGGAATCACATGACGAGCGTGTGCAGATCTCTGGAGAGAGCTTCCTCCCGGGTGCATACAACATACAAGGCGTAGACAGACCCAAGACGGAGTCGGTCAGCTCGGCCACCATCGGACTCTCGTGATGCAGGGAAACTGGTCGCCGCTCGACGGGTCATCGCCGGCAGGACGAGTTGTTCGAACTCGATCGGCCGGCACCTATTCGAGCCTGCGCGCCAGCTCGCGCAGGTCGCTGATCGTCTCCACGTCGGCCGGGAACTCCGACGCACGGCCGTTGGTGACGCCCGTGAAACCGCATCCGGCCGCTTCTGCCGCTCTCTGGTCCCAGGTCGAGTCACCGATCATGATGGCGTCGGCGCGATGTACGCCCAGCAGGCGGCAGCCTTCCAGGAGCTGATCGGGGGCGGGCTTCGGGCGTAGGTCGGGGCGTCGTCCAACCACGTGCTCGATCGCGATCCCGTGACGGTCGAGCGCCGCACGTGCCGCGCGAGGCGGGAGCAGCGTCACGACGGCGCAGGGGAGCCGCTCGGTCGTTGCGAGCGCTTCGGTGAGACCTGGCATGGCCTGCGATCGGCCCACGGCATCGAGCTCGTGATGTTCTATCACGTCCGACACGGCCTGCCAGCGCTCGTCACCGCTGAGGGCGACGAGGATTCCCATACAGCGCCGGGTGGAGCCGTCCCATCCGGTGGGTGGTGTCGGAGGATCCTCCCATGCGCCGATCATGGCTTCGACGTCGGCGAGGGCCGCCGGATAGTCCGTGTAGGACTGAACATCCACGAGCGTCCGGTCGAGATCGAAGAGGATGGCGCTCATGCGAGCTCGGCCCGGATGCGTGAGACCGATCCCTCGGGGTCGGTGACGTCGAACCACACGGCCCGCATCCCGAACGTGCTGGCCCCTTCCACGTTTTGGGGCTGATCGTCGGCGAAGACGACCTGGTCGGCAGGGACACCGAGCCGCTCCATGGCGTGGGCGTACGCAGACGGATGGGGTTTCAGGCGACCGGAGAACGAAAGGTCGATGAGCGGGTCGAAGGTCTTTGCGAGCCCCATCTCCTCGAGCCACTCCGTGGGATGGAAACGGGCGAGGTCATTGGTGAGGACGGCGGGACGGTCGACTTCTCCGAGCAGGACCAAGACCTCCTGGCGGACGACGTCGTCGGCGGGAGGGGCAAAAAGCACGTTCATCATGGCGGACACCGGATCGCTGGCGTTGGGAAGCACCTCATCGGCGCGCCGATGCCAGTATTCACGTTCGGTGAGGTCGCCGGCCTGCATGTCCAGCCAGAGCCGGTCGGCCGACGGGTCGAAGGGGCCTGTCCACTCCGGATGGCCCACTCGGTGCAACATCTCGAACGGGGTGCGGATCACCACGCCACCAAAGTCCAACAGCAGCCGTCGCATCGCCGATCACTATGCCATCGGCAGAGCGGCAACGCCGAATCGGGTTCCGCTCGACGAAACAGTCGCCGGATGACGGCGATGGTCCGACGCCCCGCGTCTGCGGCCCCGTCGACGACCTCTCGTCGAGCGAGTCGACGAAGGAGAGGTCTCCCAGCCCATGTTCTCGGGACATCGCCGAACACCCTCGGCCGGTGGACGACGGCCTGGCCCCGAGGATGCGTCGAAGCAGCCTGGTTCGGGAGGTGTTTGGCGTGGGCCAATCTGCCCTTGTTCCTCGAGTCGCGTGCGACCGATGGTGGAAGCGGAGGAAAGGAGGTCACATGACCAGCTCCACGACGACGAGACCCGAGGCGAGGGCGCGCACGAGGGTCAAGGACCTCACCGACCTGCTGTGGCACATCGGGGTGTTCGTGATCGTGAATGCCTTCCTGTGGATCCAGGACTTCGCGGCCGGTGGTGGCCTCGACTATGCGTACTGGACGACGATTCCGTGGGGTGTCGGGCTCGCGCTCCACGCCGCTTCATTCATGTACGGCGGACGCCGGTTCACGGAGCGGAAGTATGCGGAGTATCTCGCCGAAGAACAAGAGCGAGATCCGAGCCTGCACTGAGACGATCGGCAGCAGCGTCGAATTGGAGAGGGGTGGTTGGTCGCGCCCCGGCCGGGGAGCGACCATGATGCAGGGCGACGTGCGTCGCCTCGATGCCTGGGGTGCGCTGAGTTGCATCGGGAGGAACTGATGATCCTGGAGATAGCGGACCTGCGGCCGGGCGCGGAGAACATGGATGACTTCGAGGCGGCGATGGCCGAACTGGTGCCTGTGATCTCGGCCACACCCGGCTACATCGCGCATTCGGTGCAGCGGTCGATCGAGAGTCCCGGTCGCTACGTCCTCCTCGTGCAGTGGGAATCCGTCGACGCCCACATGGTCGACTTCCGCCAGAGCGAGCTGTTCGACACCTGGCGCACGCGTATCGCCCCATATCGGGACGGAGCCTTCGTCGAGCACTTCGAGCAGGTCTTGCAGCATCCATGACGCGTTCGACCTTCGAACCTCGGAGCGAGGCTGCCACACACCACGTCGGCGATCGGTGACGACTGCTCCGCAGACACGGGACCCGTCCCGTCTGTCCGAACACCGTTGGGGGTGATGGAGCGTGTCGCATCACCGCTCACCCCGGCCGGTGGACAACCCGGGTCAGCGAACGAAGGCGAGGACCCGTTCCCAGGCATCGGCAGACTCGGCGGCGTATTCGTCGAATTTGCGGTCGAAGAACGAGTGTGGCGCACCCGGGTAGGTGACCACCTCGTGCGGAACGCCGGCGGCGGCGAGCGACGTCTCGAACCGGGCCACCATGTCGGCCGTGATCATGTGGTCGTCGCCGGCCATCAGTGCCAGCACCGGGCATGTGATGCGCTCGACCTTTTCGATCACGGTGCCGGAGCCTGTTGGCTTGTCCCGGTCCGGATGCCCGTAGAAGCCGATCACGCCGGCGAGTCCGAGGTCTTCGGTCGCCAGGTGCCAGGCGTTGGAGCCGCCGAAGCAGAAGCCGATCGCGTAGATGCGCTCATGGGAGTCGCCGAGGTGGGCGACGGCAGCGGTCACGTCGGCCACCAACCCCCCGTAGGTCGTCTGTTCGACGTGAGGCATGAATTCGAAGTCCTCGGTTCGCGTGCCGGTCCCTGCGGTCCTGCCGAAGTAGTCGATCGCCAGGGACCGGTGTCCGCGCTGGGCGAGCCGCACCGCCAGCTGTTCGTAGAAGCCGAACAGCCCGCGCACGTCGGGGAGGACGATCACGGCGGTTTTGCCGGGATCATCGGGCACGGCATCGTAGGCATCGAACCGATTCCCGTCCGACGCCTGGAGCTGGAGACGGTTGGCGGTGATGGGCCCGCCCGACGGATCGATGGGCGGCTCGGCGTCATGGTCGAAACACATGCGGACCTCCGTGGATTGCTCCACCGTACCCGTTTTGCCGTTTCGGGTGATCGCGGCGGGCAAGGGCCAATGCCATCTCGGGGACATCCCCTATTGCATTGCGTACGTGAATCCGCCATGCTCGCGGAATGAAGCAACTGCTCGCCGCTGTCGACTGGTCGCTGGTTGCGCCGGTTGTGGCGTTTGCCGCTGCCTCGTTCGGGGTGATCACGACCGAGGTGCGAAACCGGATCAACTGATTCGTTTCGGACGGTGACAGACAATGGGGGAGCCGGCTGGTTGGGCAGTCCGGCGAGTGAAGATGCTTCACGGCGGCTGCCGTCGTGAAGGCCTTCTATCGTGGCGCAATGGACTTCGCGTTACCTCCTGAGGACGATCCGCGCAGGCTCCAGGTCCGTGGCTGGCTCGACCATCACCCGCACCCGACTCCGGTCGAATTGGCGAAGGCCGGATACGTTGCTCCGGGCTGGCCGGCGCCGTGGGGCCTGGAGGCTGATCCAGAGCATCAACTCGTCATCTCCCAGGAGCTCGATCGCGTCGGTGTCGATGCCCATGGCCACAACCCAATCGGCATCGGATGGGCAGGCCCGACGATCCTCGCAGCCGGATCGGACAGCCAGAGGTCCAGGTACCTGTGGCCGCTGCTCGACGGAAGGGAATTCTGGTGTCAGCTCTTCTCCGAACCTGGCTCTGGTTCCGACCTCGCCTCCATGTCCACCACAGCCACTCGCGACGGTGACGAGTACGTCGTCAACGGTCAGAAGGTGTGGAACACGTATGCCGAGCGATCCGACTTCGGGATCCTTCTGGCCCGCACCGACACATCCCTTCCAAAACACCACGGAATCTCGTACTTCATATGCCCGATGGACGTGGCGGGTATCGAGGTGAGGACGATCAAACAGATGACCGGTGATCGGGGATTCTGCGAGGTGTTCTTCACCGACGCCCGGATTCCGGCCGAGAATCTCATAGGACCCGAGAACGCCGGATGGACGCTTGCAAAGCTGACGCTCGGAAACGAGCGAGTGTCGTTGTCTGCAGGAGGTGTGTTGTGGGGTCAGGGGCCTCAGACTGCGGATCTCATCGATCTCGTCCAAGGCTCGGACGACCCTTTGGTACGGGATCGCGCCACCAGGTTGCACATCGAGTCGGAAGTCATGCGCATGCTCGGGTACCGCGTCCTGTCCCAGCTCATGGCCGGTCGAGGACCGGGCCCGGAAGCGGCGGTGAAGAAGTTCATGGCAGACCGGCATGGCCAAGATGTCATGGACCTCGCCAAGGATCTCCGCGGCGCAGAGGCCATGGCAGATCGCCCCCGCACAGTCGGTTCGGACGAGTGGGACTGGGGCTTCCTCTACTCGAGGGCGCTGACCATCGGTGGCGGGACCTCGCAGGTGCTCCGCAACATCATCGGTGAGATGATCCTGGGGTTGCCCCGCGAGGTCGACGCCGACCGCGGCCTTCCGTGGGGTGAGACCCGACGCTGATGGTCAAGTTGTCATCTTGCGGTACTGACGGACCGCCAGGGGAGCGAAGATCACGAGTACACCGAGTGCCCAGGCCAGGGCTGCGATCACCTGACCGGCGACCGTCTGACCCGCCTGAAGCGCATCCTGCCCGAGGATCAAGCCACGCAGTGCGTTGGCCGTGACCGTGATTGGCTGGTTGTCGGCGAACGTCCGCAGCCAGTCCGGCATCGTCACCGTCGGAACGAACACAGAGGATGCGAACACCAGCGGGAACACGGGAAGAAACACCGCGGACTGAGCGGCCTCGGGGTTCTTGACCGCCAGTCCGATGGACGCCATGACCCACGACAGCGAGTACGCGAAGAGGGCCGCAACAGCCAGGCCTCCGAGCATGCCGAAAATGCTGGTCTGCCAGCGGAATCCGATGAGACCTCCGACGAGCAGCATCAATCCGATCACGAACATGTTGCGGATCGCGTCGGCGACGGTACGTCCGGCGAGCACGGCAGATCTCGCCATCGGGAGGGATCGGAACCGGTCGATCACACCTTTCGAGAGGTCTTCGGTGAGGCCGAGGGCGGTCTGGCCCGCCCCGAACGCGGCCACCTGGACCAAGAGCCCCGGAACGATCCAGTTGATGTACTTGCCGCCGGCGGCCGGTGGGAGAGTCCCGCCCAGGGCTCCGCCGAACACATAGTTGAACAACAGCAGGAACATCACCGGCTGGATGGTTGCGAACAACAGAAGTTGCGGAAGCCTGATGTTGCGGAGCAGGTTCCGTTTTGTGATCACCCACGTGTCCTTGATCGTGTGGCCCAACGACATCCGGACATGGGGTGTTGCAGCGGCGGTCATGCCGATCTCCTGTTCTGGCGGCGGCTCCGTTTGTTGGCCGGCTCCTGCGACAACAGGTCCTCGGGCGTCTCTCCTGTGAGAGCGAGGAACACGTCGTCGAGCGTGGGGCGGCGGAGCGTGATGTCGTCGGGGCGAATGCCCTCTTGGTCGAGATTGCGGACCGCTTGGGTCAGCGTTCCGGGGCCTTCCGGCGCCGGGATCGAGATCTTCTTGGAACCTGCGTCGTAGTTCGGGTCGTCGCCGTGGATTCGACGAAGCGCCTCGATGGTGGGCGTTCGGAGATCGTCCGCCACCGTCAGCTCGACCACCGACGTGCCCATCTTGTCCTTCAACTCCTCCGGGGTGCCCTCGGTGATCAGGCGGCCGTGGTCGATGACCCCGATCCTGGCTGCGAGCTGGTCGGCCTCCTCGAGGTATTGAGTGGTGAGCAGGATCGTGGTGCCGTCGTCGATGAGATCCTCGATCAGATCCCACACGTCCATCCGGCTGCGAGGATCGATGCCGGTGGTCGGCTCGTCCAGGAACAGCACCTGGGGTCGTCCCACCATGGATGCCGCAAGGTCGAGTCGGCGGCGCATGCCGCCCGAGTACGTGCGGACGGCTCGGTCTGCAGCGTCGGTGAGATGTATACGCTCGAGGACCTCGCCGGCCCTGCGCCGGGCGTCCGAAGGGCTGAGGTTGTACAGCCGGCCTACCATCTCGACGTTCTCGCGCCCGGTCAGGTAGTCGTCGACGGCGGCGAATTGGCCCGCGAGTCCGAGTCTCGTACGGGCGGTCACAGGGTCGTGGAGCACGTCGATGCCGGCGACCGTCGCCTTTCCGGCATCGGGCTTGAGCAGAGTGGTCAGGACCCTGATGAGGGTCGTCTTGCCGGCACCGTTCGGGCCGAGAAGGCCGTAGATGATTCCGGGTTCGAAGTCGAGAGTGACGTCGATCAAGGCGCGGATCGTGTGATTGAAGGTCTTGTCGACGCCCTCCACCGACACAATGGGGTCGGACATGGCTGTCTCCTGAATTCGAGTGAGTCTGCGAGCATCGCGCAGTTACTTGGGTCTGTCAATTTCTTATTGTGATACTATTTGGTCACTAAATGGTTGATACGACAGACGACTCCGGTTCGACGCTCGGGGATCGCGCCGAGTTGGCGCACCTCATGCGGGCATTTGGTGAGCGCATGCGTCGTCGCTTTCTCCACGTGGTCGGCGAGCACGACCTGACGCCACCGCTCTTCGCTGCGCTGCAGGCGCTCGACGAGCCGTGTCCCATGCGGGACGTGGCCTCCCGTCTCTCGTGCGACGCGTCCTACGTGACCGGTCTGGCCGATCGTCTCGAAGCGCTGGGGCTGGCTGAACGTCGGTCGCACGCCGACGATCGGCGGGTGAAACAGCTGGCGCTGACAGACAGAGGTCATGAGGTGCGGGCGGCGGTCCTCGAGAAGATGGAGAGCTCGTACGACCTCTTCCCGCAGCTGGACGACGATGAAGTCCGGACCATGATCAGGGTGTATCGGAAGCTGGCCGAGAAGTGACACCTGCCACCGTCGATTGTCGGGCAGGGTGGCGGGCCTAAACCCTGGGTTCGGGCCTGAGGAGTGCGGCGAGCATCGTCGCGAGGGCTTCGGTCACTGCGTTCGAGCCCTGGCGGAGCAGCAGCGGATTCTGGTAACCCTGAATCGACACGAGCAGTGTCGCCGCCAGGGTTTCGGGGGCCTCGGAACGGATGAGGTTGGCGGCGGCGCCAAGTCGAATGAAACGTTCGAGCCTGCTCAGGATGGCCTGTTCGTGGTGCCGGTAGATCTGCCGGACGAGATCGGACTCCGGCAGTCGGCTGATCGCAAGTCGAAAGATCCTGGCGTTGTGGGTGAAGCCGCCAACCACCGATCGCACCACGTTGTGCATGGTGGCCTCCAGCCCGCTTTCGAGGAGGGTTTCGATCGACAGCGATCGATCGAGGTCCGAGGCCATGTCGGTGAGAGCGGCGTCGAACGCAGCAGCCAGCGCCTCATCCTTCGACGAGAAGTACGTATAGAACGTCGCCGGTGACACGCGGGCGTGATCGGCGATCAGCTCCGGAGAAACGATTCCCCGTGCCCTCACGATGGCGCGGGTGGCGCCGATGATGGCCTCGTAGGTGGCCCGCGCCTTGCGGGTGGTCGGTGGTGGCGGCAGCGGAGCGGTCATGTTCGGTTCTGATGATGGTCGAAAGCGACGGCTCTCGTCGTCGTATCCGAGCTCGATCTTGGACGCACATATCTGGACGAGATCTCAAAAAATGGGTGATAGAATCAAATTCGATCTATGGCGATCCCCCCTGCCCTCGAACTCGGACTGCAGACGTCTCACCTCTGTGAGATCGCCGCCAAGGCTGGACCTGCGGCCGGTCCAAGTGGTAGCTTGAGCGCAGATGTGGTGGGGGCGATTCGATCGTCCGGGTTGACCGGCATGGCTTTGCCGGACGCCCTCGGCGGCTTCGCATCCCCTCCTGTGGCCACTACCGAGGTGCTGGAGCGCATCGCCTCGAGTGATGCTGCTTCCGCCTGGATCGTGTTGATAGCCTCCACCACGTCGTTGAACGCCGCTTTCCTGCGCCGTGATGTTGCGGCCGAAGTGTTCGCGGAGGGCGCACACAGTCTGAATGTCGGTGTGCTCGCTCCCAGTGGCGTCGGGGTCCCGGCAGATGGCGGGTATCGGGTCAGCGGACGGTGGACGTTCTGTTCGGGGTCTCTCCATGCCGACTGGATCACGGTGGGGTTCAGGGTCGAGGGGAGCGATGAGCTCCGATCCGGGTTCTTCCCGGCGAGCCAGGTCCAGATCATGGATACGTGGAGCGTCCTCGGGCTCGATGCCACGGGGAGCAACGACATCATCTTGGGCAACGTCTTCGTGCCCGCGGAACGGACGTGGTCCCTCGACGATCAACCGTGGACCGACGAGCCCCTCTTTCGATTTCCGATCTATGGCCTCCTGGCCGTCGGCGTTGCCGCAGTGATGGTTGGCGTGGCCCGGGGAGCGATCGACGACCTCGTCGAACTCGCGAGGGAGAAGACTCCCACCGGGAGTCGTCGCAAGCTCGCAGATCGTCCGATGATCCAGGAGGCGGTTGCTCGTTCCGAGGCCCAGGTGGGCGCTGCGAGGGCGTATCTGCGAGGCGAGACCGAGGCGGCCTGGGACCACGCCCTGGGTGGCGGCGAGATCGATGCCGATGTGAGAGCTCGGCTGAGGATGGCGGCGAGCCACGCCGCCGAGGCCTCGGTCGATGTCGTCACTCGGATGTTCAGGGCTGCCGGCGGAACGGCGGTCTACAAGACGGGTCGGCTCGAGCAACGGTTGCGCGACGTCAACACCGCGGCCCAGCACATGATGGTCGCACAACCCACCTGGGAGGTCGCCGGGCGCGCGCTCCTCGGAATCGGCGAGCACGGTCAGCTGTGAGCAGTTCGCAACCTTGGCCATCCCCGGAGCGCTACCGAGGAGCGACACCGACAATGGTCGATGCCGCTGCGGGAACGGTGGACCAATGAGCTACCAAACCGTGCGGCTGGAGCGAAACGGCTCGATTCTCACGATCCGACTGGATCATCCAGGGTCGCGGGTGAATGCGATCGATGCCGCCATGCACGACGACCTCGATCGTCTCTTTGCCGAGCTGCAAACCGAGTCGACGGCCCGGGCAATCGTGATCACCGGGCGACCCGGAGCATTCTCGGCGGGAGGGGACTTCGCCTGGTTCCCTGCGTTGAGGGATCCGCTGGTCAGAGAAGAAGTCCGAAGAGCGGGCCGACGAATCGTCTGGAACGTCCTCGACCTTCAGATTCCCGTGGTGGCGGCAGTCGGTGGTCCGGCGGCCGGCCTCGGTGCCACGCTGGCGTTGCTGTGTGACGCTGTGTTCATGGCGTCCGACGCCGTCATCGGAGACCCCCACGTTCGGGTGGGATTGGTGGCGGGCGACGGAGGCACGGCGATCTGGCCGGCTCTGGTGGGTCCGATGCTGGCCAAACGGTATTTGATGACAGGCGACATGATCGAGGCACAGGAGGCGCACCGCCTCGGACTCGTATCGCATGTAGTGGCTCCCGATCGGCTGGAAGAAGCCGCCCTCGAGTTTGCACAGCGCCTGGCCGACGGCCCACCGCTTGCAATCCGCTACACCAAGCTCGCCGTGAACACGGCGATGAAGCAGGCCTTCTCCTCGGCATTCGACGTCGCCCTCGCCTACGAGATGTCCACGATGGCAAGCGACGACCATGCGGAAGCGGTGGCGGCGGCCGTGGCCAGGCGGACACCCCGGTTCGAGGGTCGATGATCGAGCTCTACGAGGGCATCCTCACCACCCGGGCGATTCGGCGCTACACCGACGACCCGATCGGCGACGAGGAGATCGTCGCATGTCTCCGCGCCGCTCAACAGGCGCCGTCCGGCGGCAACAGTCAGCCGTGGCAGTACCTCGTTGTCACGGATTCGATGGTGAGAGCCGACATCGCAGCGCTGTACCTGGCTGCCTACGAGCGATGGGAACGGGCGCAACTAGCGTCGCTTCCACCAGACTGGCCACCGGCGGTTCGCGACGAGTACGACCGAGGTGTGAGAGCATCACGGAGACTGGCCGAAACGATCGGTGATGCAGCCGCGATCGTCCTGTTCCTCATGCCTCGGGTTTCGATCACACCACACGATGACGATGGTCCCATCGACATAGGACCGCTGTATGCAAGTGTCTACCCGGCGGTCCAGAACTTCATGCTGGCGGCACGCTCGAAGGGAATCGGCACGGTGTTGACCACCGTGTGGTGGAGCCGGCAATCCCAATTGAAGGACTTGCTCGGCGTTCCGGACCGATTCGAGATCGTGGCGCTCGTGCCGATGGGGAAGCCTGCCGGCACCTTCGGTGTGGCGCGGAGAAAGCCGATAGAGCCCCTGACCCATTGGGACCGCTATGGCCATCGTCCCCTGGCTGACGGATCTCCTGGCGCGGTGTAGGTTTCGATCGATGATCGATCGAGTTGATCCGACTGTGGAGGCCGCCGTCGCCGGCGGCGGTCGCGTCAGGGTGATCGTGACCTTCGACCACGAGCGCACGCTCGACGATCTCGAGGGGTTCGACGTGGTGTTCAACCTGGCGTCGATTTCGGCCGCAGCCCTTCGTGTGGATCGATCAGACCTCGATCGGCTCATCGCAGACGCGTGCGTCCTCCGTATCGAAGCCGACGGCGAGGTGCGGGCTCTCCAGTGACTCAGGCCCGATGGTTGTGAGCGCCGGTCAGGGCTTCCTGCTGGGCGGGTGGTCCATACCCATGTAGGCGCCACCGATGTCCAGTTCCTCGAGCATCTGATCGATACGCTTCTGGCGTGTTTCGGGCCGGACGGCGCGACCGATCCACGCCAGATAGTCGTTGCGCTGGTAGAAGGGCCGGTCGGCGTAGGACGCTCGCAGCCCGCGCCGCTCGAGCTCGGCATCGACGTCAGGGGGCATCTGTTGCACGGGTCGTGACATGTGGCGTGCTATGCGAGCGGCGGTCGCTCCAGTTCGCAGGCGGCGGCTTCGGCGTCGACCCGACCCCATCCGAATTCGTCGGTCCGGCCGGTGCGACCCATGAGGTCGGCCCGCCACGCAAGGAGCGCTCGGATCTCGGCGTTCGTACCCCACCGATGGGCTCCCCAGGCGACGGCTGCCGCACCCGCAACGTGGGGACAGGCCATCGAGGTGCCGTTGAGCCTCCGATAGCCGCCCCCGGGAGCGGTCGAGAGCACCTGCACCCCGGGTGCGCACAATTCGACCTCGGGTCCGCGATTCGAGAACGACGCCAACGCCCCGGAGTCGTCGATGGCGGACACGGCGAGCACGGAGTCGAACAGGGCGGGGGCGCCGACCGGGCCGCCCGCATTGCCTGCCGCGGCCACCAGCAGCGCACCCTTCTCCCACGCCATGTCGCACATCGCCTGGACTGCACTTGGAGCAGACTGGGCTCCCAGGCTCATCGAGAGGATGTGGGCTTGCCGCACATTGACGGCGTGGTCGATTCCCGCAATCAGATTCGACCAGGCGCCGGACCCGGACCGGCTCAACACCTTCACCGCGTACAGGTATGCGCCGGGTGCCACCCCCACCACGCCGCTGCCCGTGAAGGCAGCTGCGATGGTTCCCGCGCAGTGCGTGCCGTGACCGTTGTAGTCCATCGGGTCGGTCTCGCCATCGACGAAACTCTCACCGCCGCGGTAGTTGATGGCCAGATCGGGGTGTGTGTAGTCGATACCGGTGTCGAGCACGGCCACCTTGATCGCCTTGCCTTCCGAGCATGGCCATGCGGGAGGGCCCTTGATGAGATTCACACCCGAAGGAATGGTTTCCTCGTCGAGTGACGGTTCACCTTCCACCGCCAGCTGATGCCCAAAGGCGTACACGGGCCCGTCTTCTTCGACCAGTGCGACGTCGTCGGCCGCCTCCAGGGCCTGCACCTGATCGGACGTGAGGTCGACGACCAGAATCGGGGCGCGGTACTCGTTGACGTCGTAGACCACCGGAGCGCTCGGCGGAAGTGCACCCATGGCCGTGGCAGGGACCACCTCGAATGAGCTGTCGACCGCCGACATGAAGAGCTCGGTCTTGTCGGCATCCTGGGTGTTGCGCCGATCTTTGGGCTTGAACGTGACGAGTACACGGCGTCGGCCAGACCCCGAATCGGACGATCGAGACTGCTTCTTCGTAGCCATTGACGGGCCCCCATCTGTTCGGATGTCTCTCACGACCAAGATACGCCGAAGATGTGACATACGGCGGGTGTGGAGGGAACCGCAACTCGTCGCCGCCGGGCTCCTCGGATGACCATGGGGTTCGACGTGCGTAGTGTCGATGGGGTGACGCACACCACACGTATCGCCCTGTTCGGCTCCCGGTTCATGGGCAAGGCCCACTCTCATGCGTGGAGGGCCGTTCCCGAGTTCTTCGCCACCTCGACTCGCCCGGTCCTCTCGCTGATCGCCGGCCGGGACGCGGTCAATCTCGCCTCGATGGCGGCACGGTTCGGTTGGGATCGATGGACGACGCGATGGGAGGACGCAATCGAGGATCCCGACATCGACCTCGTCGACATCGGGACTCCCAATCACCTGCACGCAGTTCAGGCCGTTGCCGCCCTGGGCGCCGGCAAGGCGGTGGCCTGCGAGAAGCCGCTGGCCGGCACGCTGGAAGATGCCCGGCTGATGCGCGACGCGGCGGCCCGGACACGGCTCCAGACCTTCACGTGGTTCACGTACCGCCGGGTTCCGGCGGTCGCGCTGGCCCGTCAACTGGTCGCAGAGGGCCGTCTCGGACGCATCTATCACGTCAGGGCGGCATACCTCCAGGGCTGGGGCGGACCCGAGGCATCCGGAACGTGGCGGTTCGACGCCGCGCAGGCCGGGTCGGGGGCGATGGGGGATCTCGGCGCCCACATCATCGACATGGCCCGGTTCATCACCGATGACGAGATCGTCGAGATCGACGGGGCCGCCGAGCACCGGTTCATCGACGACCGACCCTCGCCCGGCGACCCGGCGCTGTCGGTGGAAGCGACGGTGGACGACGCCGTCGCGTTCATCGCGCGGATGGCAGGGGGCGCACTCGCCACCTTCGAGGCGACCCGTCTCGCCACCGGCGTCAAGAACTCGAATCGAATCGCGATACACGGCGAGAACGGCGCCATCGCCTTCGACTTCCATCGGATGAACGAACTGGATGTCTTCGATGCGACAGAGCCAAGGCGCCTGCGCGGTTGGAAGACGATCGTGACGACCGACGAGGACCATCCGTGGATGGCGAACTGGTGGCCCGACGGCCACTGGCTCGGCTACGAGCACACCTTCGTCAACACAGCCGCCGACATTCTCGGTTCGCTGGCGGGGGAGCCGATCGAGGCACCTTTGGCCGATTTCGAGGACGCGTACCAGACGCAGCGGGTGATGGCGGCTGCGACCTCCGCTGCACGCAACCGCTGCGCCGTGTCCGTTTCGGAGATCGGTTGACGGACTCCGAAAGGCCGCGTTGCGAGCCGCCTCCAACTCCGAGATCGCAGCCGGGCTCAGCGGGCTCGGTCGTTCCGATGCGATCTCCGGTCGACCGCAGTGCGCTGGGATACTGGCGCCCATGACTCGGGGTTCCATGTCTGCTCGACTCGGTGCCGTACTCGTGTTCTTCACATCGGCTGAGGTGCTCGTGCTCGAGATTCTGGCCGGACGACTCCTCGCACCCTATGCGGGAGTCACCCTCGAGACCTTCACGGCGATCATCGGGACCATTCTCGCCGGGATCTCGCTCGGAGCGTTCATCGGCGGGCGTCTTGCCGATCAGGCCGACTCGAAGCGCATGCTCCCGGTGACGCTCATCGTCGGCGGTGCGTTGGGGATGGCGACGGTTCCGCTCATTCGCGTGCTTGGGCCCGCTCTCGGCGGTGACGTCCTGGGGCTGGTGTTGCTCGTGGCGATCGCGGCTCTGCCGGCGGCAGCAGTCCTGAGCAGCGTCACGCCCATGGTCGTGAAGCTCCTCCTGGCCGATCTCGGGACGACGGGACAGGTGGTGGGGCGCATGTCGGCCATCGGAACCGCCGGAGCCATCGTCGGCACGTTCGTGACGGGCTTCGTGCTGATCGCCAACCTGCGGACTTCCGTGATCGTTCTCACCGTTGGCGTCTCCACCGTGCTGTGGGGTGGATGGGTGTGGTATCGCCTGCGTGGATCGAGCGGGATCGCAGGCCCCATTGTGCTCGCACTCGTCGCCGGTCTCGCGGTCCCGGCTGTCGCAGGCAGGTGTGACATCGAGACGGCCTACTTCTGTGCGAGGGTCGAGGTCGACCCGGACAACCCGTCGGGGCGCACCCTGTGGCTCGACACCGTCCGGCACTCGTACGTGGATCTCGACGACCCCACCCACCTCGCCTTCCGCTCGACGAGGATGCTCGCGGCGGCGGTGAACGCCGAGACCAGTGGTCCGATACACGCCGTCCACATCGGTGGGGGAGGCCTCACGATGCCCCGCTGGATCGACGCAACCCGGCCGGGGTCCACGGGCCTCGTGTTGGAGCTCGACCCCGGTCTCATCGATCTCGCCCGCACCGATCTCGGTTACGTGGACGATCCCGACATCGTCATCAGAACCGGTGACGCCCGTACCGCCCTCGACGACCTGGAACCGCGATCGGCCGATGTCGTGGTGGGCGATGCCTTCGGCGGAGTCGCAGTGCCGTGGCACCTGACGACCGTCGAGGTGGCCACCCAGATCCAATCGGTTCTCGGGCCGGCGGGCATCTACACGATGAACCTGATCGACAACGGCTCCATGGCGTTTGCGAGATCGCAGATCGCCACTCTGTCCGAGGTGTTTCAGCACGTGGTGGCCGTTGCCCCGGATGGTCACTTCGATGGCGGGAACGTGATTCTCGTGGCCTCCGACGAGACGATCGACCTCGAAGCGGTGATCGCGTCGGCCGCCGATCTGGGGCTGGAAATCGAAGGGCTCTCGGGCGCGGCACTCGAGGCCTACGTGGGAGAGAGCGTCATCCTCACCGACGAGTACGCACCAGTCGATCAGCTGCTGAACACGCCCGGTCGGCCACCGGCGTGACGCTGTCTTCGTTCGTCACAGGAGGGACCCGGCGTCACGGACGGCGGCTCGCGGCCAGCTCGATGAGCCTGCGGGCGCCCTCACCCATCGGTTCGAAGCGCTCGTCCTTGGTCTGTCCACGCAGCCAGCGGATGTAGATCTGCTGAATGATGGTCGCCATCTTGAAGGTGCCAAACACCACGTACCACCCGGCGTGCGACAGATCGCGACCCGATCGTTCCCCGTAGCGAGCGATTGCATCACTGCGTCGCATGAACCCGGGGGCCGAGGTGGGCATCGGCTGGAGGCCGGGTACGTCTTCGTCGGGGTCGTGCCACACCGCCATGACCGTCCCGAGGTCGGCGAGGGGCTCGCCACGCGTGCACATGTCCCAGTCGTACACGGCGACACAGCGACCGGGATCGTCCTCCGCCACCGCCATGTTGTCGAGGCGCCAGTCGTTGTGGAGCAGCGTGACGTCGGACGACGGCGGCATGGTCTTCGAGAGCCAGCCGGCGACATCCTCGGCCAGAGGATTGTCTTCGTGCTTGGCCGCCTCCCATCGTCCTATCCAGCCGCTGAGCTGGCGCTCCACGAACCCCTCGGGTCGACCCAGATCGGACAGACCGGCGTCCGTCGGGTCGACCGCGTGGAACTCCGCGAGGGTGTCGACGACCACTTGGCTGAGCTTGTGGTTCGCCACGGCGTCGTCGCCACCTCCGAACACCGGCGGGATGACGTTTTGCACCACCACACCGTGCCGTCGCTCCATGATGAAGAATGGTGCTCCGATGATCGACTCGTCGTCGCTGAACAGGAACGCCCGGGCCGCCTTCGGAAACGCCTGCCAGAGCGTCGAGAGCACGCGGTACTCGCGCCCCATGTCATGAGCCGATGGTGCGACCGGGCCGAGCGGCGGCCGCCTCAAGACGTACTCGTGTGAGTCGCCGAACCGTAGGAGATAGGTGAGGTTCGCCTTGCCTCTCCCGAACTGATGCACCTCGAGCGGCAGGTCGGAGCCCGGGAGCCGCCCGTCGATCCAGTCGACGAGGGTCGCCTCGTCGAACCGCTCGTCCGGTCGGACGTCGATCACCTCCGGTACGATCATGTCGGCCATGTGAGGACGCTAGTAGAGCCGGTAGCCTGCCCTCGCAATGACTACGCCTTTCGACCTCTCAGAAGCGTTCGTGGACGAGCTCGCCGAGCTCAACCCCCTCACCGCCACCGATCTCGGCCTCCCGGGTCGTGACCATTTGTGGCCCGACTTCGGTGCGAACGGGATCGAAGCGACCCGACAGATGAACGTCCGATACCTCGGTGCATTCGAGCCCCATCTCGACCATCCGGATCCGTGGCAGCGTTTGGCGGCGACGGTTGCCCACGACTTCCTGCTCGAGGCGGGACGGCGTCACGATGCCGGCGATCACTATTTCGACGTCGCCCACGTGGGCAGTTCGTTCGACGCGATCCGGCAGGTCTTCGACGTGATGAGGAAGGACTCACCGGAGGCATGGGAAGCCATCTGCACCCGCCTCGAAACCATGGACGACATGTTCTCCGGGTACCGCGCCAAGCTCGAGCAAGGGGTGGAAACCGGCAAGGTCGCAGCGGCCCGGCAGGTCGAGTCGGTGATCGCTCAGGCGAGCGAGCTCGGGGGTGGGCATTCGGCACTGATGCGACTGGTGCGCCTGGGCCAGGACAGTGGATTGGTGGGGGAGCGGATCGAAGTTGCGGTGGACGCGGCCCGACGCGCCAATGACGCGTTCGCCGACTTCCTCGAGGTGAGTTACCTCCCGGCCGCTCCCGAGGCCGACGGAGTCGGGGAAGAACGGTACCGGCGTGCAGCGGATGGATTCCTCGGTCTCGAGATCGACCCCGCCGAGGTGTACGCGTGGGGCTGGGAGGAGCTCCACCGGATTCGGATGGAGATGGTCGCCGTCGGTGAGCAGATCGCACCGGGCTCATCGATCCGGGAGGTGGCGACTCTCTTGGAAACGGACCCGGACAGATGCGCCCCCACCCATGCCGAGTTCATCGACTTCGTTTCGCAGCTGCAGCATCGGGCGCTCGCTGCGCTCGACGAGACCCAGTTCGATGTCCCCGATCCCATCAAGACCGTGAGCGTCAACATCGCACCCCCCGGTGGACCGCTCGGCGCCTACTACCTCCAGCCCAGCGAGGATCTGATCAGTCGACCAGGTGGAGTGTGGTATTCGCTTCCCGCGGAGGACGGTCCGGTGCCGCTGTACCAGGAGGTGTCGACGGCGTATCACGAAGGGTTTCCTGGGCACCATCTCCAGGTCGGGACCGTCATGGCGATGTCAGATCGACTGAGCAGGTTCCACCGGGCACTGCTGTGGTACTCGGGATTCGGGGAGGGGTGGGCGCTGTACACCGAGCGACTGATGCACGAGCTCGGGTTCTTCGAGAAGCCCGACTACGTCTTCGGCATGCTCGCCAGCCACCTGTTCCGTACCGCACGCGTGGTGGTCGACATCGGTTGTCATCTCGGGCTCGACATTCCGGCCGGGTCGCCGCTGTTTGCGGGTGAGCCGTGGACGTTCGAGCGGGCCGTCGACTTCATGACAGAGGTCGGGCTCCAACCGCGGCCTTATGCCGAGAGCGAGGTCAAGCGGTACCTGGGATGGCCGGGCCAAGCGATCTCCTACAAGGTCGGCGAGCGTGAGATTCTCACATTGCGAGCAGATCTCCAGCGTCGGCTGGGCCCTGACTTCAGCCTCAAGGAGTTCCACGGCCGTGTGCTCGGGCACGGCGAGTTGCGCCTCGACCGGTTGCGGACCCTGGTCATGGATGGTTGGGAGTGACGACTTTGGACAACCGGACTTCGCTCGACCCCGCCGAGCTGGGGCCGGAAGCCTGTTATCGGCTGGCGTCGGGACTGGTGGTGCCGCGGCCCATCGGATGGATCGGAACCAATGACGTCTACGGGCGGCCCAATGTCGCCCCGTATTCGTTCTTCAACATGGTCTCGGGCTGGCCACCCACGGTCCTGTTCTCAGGAGGCTCCCGCTCCGGGAACCCGAAGGACTCGCCATCGAACGCCCGTGCCACCGGTGCCTTCACGGTGAACATCGTGTCCGAGGAACTGGCGACGGCGATGAACGTGACGGCGGCGAACGTCCCCCAGGACGTCGACGAGTTCGAACTCGCCGGGATCACGGCTGTGCGCGGGGACCTCGTGGATGCCCCGATGGTGGCGGAGGCGCCCGCGTCTCTCGAGTGTCGAACCACGCACGTGGTGGCCGTCGGGGCCGACCCGCGTCCCAGCCTCGTCGTGTTCGGTGAGGTGGTGCGGTTCCACGTCCGGGCAGGGGTCGTGGTCGACGGTCGGGTCGATCTGGATCAGCTGCTTCCGATCGGGCGCACCAGCGGTGTCGGGTACGTACGGACCCGAGACCGCTTCGAGATGCAGCGTCCTACCTGATCCGACCGGTCACCCGCAGGCCGAACGGAGCTTCGGATACGGGTTGACGGCCTCGCCGTCGACCAGGATCTCGAAGTGGAGGTGGGGAGACGATCCGATGGCGTTGCCGGTGTCACCTACGGAACCGATGACTGCCCCCTGCGGGACGCGTCCCACCTGGCCGAACCCGCGCATGTGAGTGCCGATGTAGACGTTCCCGTCATCACCGTAGAGCCAGAACTGCAGGCCGCCGAGCGCGCCGTTGATCGCATCGACTCGACCGGACACGGGTGCGTACACCGGCGCTCCCATCGGGGCGAACATGTCGATGCCCTGATGGAATCGGCCGTTTGGCTTGATGTAGCCGTAGTCGTTGACGAACCTCGAAGACGGCACCGGGCACACGAAGCCTGTGCTTGTGGTGGCACCGGCAGTGCGGGCAGGGATACGGAGCCTCTGTCCGATGCGAATCCGGTTCGGGTTGGAGAGCTTGTTGAGCGAGGCGATGGCGTTTGCGCTCACGCCATACCGCGCCGCGATCTCGCCGAGCGTCTCCCCGGAGACGACCGTGTGGGTGGCCTGGGTCTCGCTCGATCCACCGCCTCCATTGGACGAGCCCCCAGAGCCGGAAATGGTGAGCTTGGTGCCGACCATGATGAGCGACGGCCTGGCGATGTCGTTCTGCTTCACGAGGGCCGCCACGGTGGTGCCGTAGCGGGCGGCGATCTGCGACAGCGTCTCACCCGATTTCACGACATGTGTGACGGGGGCGGATCCTCCGCCGCCCTGCTCGGTTCCGCCCTTGGCGGGGATCGTCAGCCGTTGCCCGATCCTGATCAGGTTCGCGCTGGCCAGGTCGTTGGCCTTCACCAGGGCGGCGACGCTCACGCCGTATCGAGCCGCGATCTCGCCCAGGGTCTCTCCGCGACCAACCGTGTGTCGTTTGGATGAAGTACCGGATGATCCCGGGATCGTGAGCACCTGACCGATGCGAATGAGGTCGGCGTTCGAGATCTCGTTGGCGGCGACGAGCGCGGCCACCGATGTGCCATGGTCTTTTGCGATCTCACCGAGCGTGTCGCCCGAACGGACGGTGTACCCGGCAGAGGCTGCCAACACCACGAATCCGATTGTCGCGCCCACAGCAAGGGCGCGGGTACGCCGTTCCCGGGGTACCTCTGAGACCGATCTACTGATTCGGCGAATGCCGAACATCCGGACACCTCCTCATTGTGGGATCTCGCGATCCCGGGGGAGGGCCCCTGAAACTCCGCCCCGGCACGATACTCGTTTTTCGCGGAGTTGAGAAGCCTCAGGTGATCTCGACGCGCTGCGGACCATCGATCCGGGCGCGGAGTTGGCCGCAGGCGGCGTCTATGTCGCGTCCGCGCGTGTCACGGACGGTCACGTTGACACCGGCGTCGCTCAGCACCTCGGCAAAGCGCTCGATCCTGGATCGCGAGGAGGGATGCGAGTCGGTCAGCGGTGTCGGGTTCATGGCAATCAGGTTGACGTGCGCCCGCAGCCGTCGAGCGATCGGTGCCAGTTTCATGGCCTGGTCGTCGGTGTCGTTGACGCCGTCGATCATCGTCCACTCGAGGGACACTCGACGCCCCTTCTTCTCGAAATACGTTCGTGCCGCCGCTTCCACCTCGGACAACGGATACCGGCGGTTGATCGGGAGCAACCGGCTCCGGAGATCGTCGTCTGCGGCGTGCAGGCTGACCGCGAGATTCACCTGCCACGGTTCGTCGGCCAGTCGCCGTATGCCGGGCACCACGCCCACGGTGGACACCGTCGTCGACCGAGCGGACAGACCGACCACTTCGATCATTCGACGGAGCGCCTCCCGGACACGGTCGTAGTTGGCGAGTGGCTCGCCCATTCCCATGAACACCACGTTCGAGACTCGTGGAGGGCTTCCCGCCATCGGCTCGGAGGCGAGGTCGGCCTTGGCGTAGGCGAGTTGGGCGATGATCTCGCCGGCTTCCAGGTGCCGGTCGAACCCGAATTGCCCGGTCGCGCAGAAGGTGCATCCGAGGGCGCAGCCGGCCTGACTCGAAAGGCACAACGTGACCCTGTTCGGGTACCCCATCAGGACGGCCTCGTAGGCGACTCCGTCGGGGGCTCTGAACAGCCACTTTCGGGTGGTGCCGGAGTCGGAACGCTGTGTGGTCTCGACCTCGAAGGGCCACAGCCGGTCCGACAGGCTGTCACGAACCTCCGAGGGCAGGTTGGTCATCTGATCGGTCGACAGCACCGGGTGTTCGTACAGCCACTCGTGGAGTTGGCGGGCGCGAAACCGTGGTTGGTCAGGAAGAACCGTGTCGAGGCGATCCGGATCTACGAGATAGAGCACGACCACATGCTACGGCGGCGTCGATCGCATGACGCGAGGGCCTGCTTCGACCGCTCAAACGCGCTCGGACGCCTGCTCGATCCAATCGGATGCCCGGGACTCCGGGACTCCCGTGAGCTCTGCCACCCGACTCGCCGATGCCTCGGCGAGCAGTGAGAAGGTGGAGACGCCACCTTCCATGAGCCGACGTGCGAACACCGGGCCGATCCCGTTGACTTCGGTCAAGTCGTCGGGTTGTGCCGGACGGGGTGGCTCACCGGCGGGAGTCACCACCCGGAAGCTGGGAGGTTCGGGCTCTCTCGGGGCGGCGATCGAGACGAATCGCTCGCGCATGGCCCACACCACCGCTGCGACCCCTCCCAGAACGCCCAACAAACGCGCCATTCGCTTCATGGGACAGATGGTAACCACCTGGCAGGACGGCGCGTCCGGCCCATCCTGAACGCGATCGTTAGCCTCGGTTCATGAAGGTCGACGCGTACTTCCCCCCAGCACCTCCCGCGGCCGCGGCCGAAGCCGCCGGTCGCTCGGCTCGACTCGGGTTCGACGGGTTCTTCAGCGCCGAGACGTCGCACGACCCATTCGTGCCGCTGGCATTCGCCGCCCAGAGCGCACCCGAGCTGGACATCGGAACTGCGATCGCGGTGGCCTTCCCGCGGTCGCCGATGATCACGGCGCAGATCTCGTGGGACCTCGCCCAGCTCTCGCACGGACGATTCATCCTCGGGCTCGGCACGCAGGTCAAGGCACACATCACCAGGCGATTCTCCACTGCGTGGACGGCACCTGGACCGCGGATGCGGGACTACGTGGGCGCCTTGCGGGCGATCTGGCGCTCGTTCCAGACCGGCGAGCCATTGCGGTACGAGAGCGAGCACTATTCGTTCTCGCTTCTCACGCCGTTCTTCGCTCCGGAACCGATGGATCACTCTCAGATCCCCGTGGCCATCGCGGGTGTTGGCCCGTTCATGAGCAGGCTCGCGGGCGAGTTGTGCGATGGCTTCCACGTCCATCCGTTCCACACCGTGGACTATCTCGACCGGGTCGTCCTCCCCAACATGGCTGACGGGGCCAGGGCCACCGGCAGGAAACTCGACGACGTCGACCGCATGGCCACGGTGTTCGTGATCACGGGCCGTGACGAGGCCGAGATGCAGCGAGCAACCGAAGCGGCCAAGCAGCAGATGGCCTTCTACGCGTCGACTCCGAGCTATCGGGCGGTTCTCGAGACGCACGGATGGGAGTTTGGTCCGACCTTGTCGGCCATGAGCAGACGAGGGGAATGGGATGCCATGGCGGCAGTCATCCCAGACGAGGTCGTGGAGGCCGTTGCGGTGGTCGGGGCGCCCGAGGAGATCGGTCCCAAGATCAAGGCTCGCTACGGGCACCGTCTGCAGCGGGTCGGCTTCTACGCGCTCGACGGAGCGCCGACGCTCGGCGACGAGGAGCTCGCAGCGATGATCGCTGCCACCAAGTGAGGCGATGACACGCCGCCGCACACGCGTGAACCCGGGAAGGGTGCTCCGAGCTGGTCGGGCGCGCCCCGAGCCGTGGCCTCACTTCTCGACCGGCTCGTATGGCACATCGAGCCTCGAGATGGCACCGAGATGCCCGGCGTCGGCATAGCTCACGAGCTTGCCCCGATCGATGGTCGTGACCGACGTGTTCGCAGGCACAGCCAGCACGCCGCGGAATATGTTGCCGGGTAGCTCCAGGCCGAGCGCCCACTCCGCAGAGAGCATCACCGGGCCCCCATGGGTGAAGACGGCGGTCGTGCTCTCGTCCGACGCCAGCTCCACCAAGCCCGCTCTCACCCGTGATCGGACGTCTGCCCATCTTTCGCCCCCCGGCCGGCTGACGTCGGATCCCCCTATGTAGCTCGCCCACATCTCGGGCCATCGATTGGCGATGTCTTCCGGCAGCAACCCGGTCCACTCACCGTTGCCGATCTCGCGGAAGCGCGGGTCGACCTCGATCTCCACGCCGAGCAGGCGGGCGAGCGGCTCGGCAGTCTGGATGGCACGGCGGATGTCGGACGAGACGATTCGCGAGACACCGGCGGCGGCGAGTCGAGGGGCGACGGCTTCGGCCTGTGCCACACCCTTCTCGTCGAGCGGCATATCGGACCACCCGATGAACCGGTGAGACGTGTTGCCGTCGGCCTGTCCGTGCCGGACGATGGCCAGCATCAGCGCACGGCGGCGGAGGCGGTCGCGACGCGAGGGTCGGCGGCGGCGGTACGAAGCCCATCGTCTCTCACCGACACCATCGAAATCGGTCCCCAACCTCCCTGAAGGGCGGGAACCACCTGGACCTCGTGGCCCATGGAGCGAAGGCTGTCGGCCACGGCATCATCGCCGGCTTCGATCAACAGCGCCGAGCCGGTCCCTTGGCCGAACTCATCCATCGTCCACCGTGGTCGGTTCTGGGCCTCGGCAGGGTCCAGGCCGGCACCGAACATCGCTGCGGCCACTTGAATCAAGAGCTGCGGCTGTTGATGTCCACCCCGGGTTCCCAATACTGCACTGAGGCGATTCCCCCTGGTCCAGAGTGTGGGAGACAGCGTGTGAAGGGGACGACGTCCCGGAGCAAGCCGGTTCGGATGACCATCGATCAGGTTGAACCCGCCTCCGCGGTTGTGGAGGAAGAAGCCGGAGTTGCCCGCACCGATGCCGGATCCGATGCCCATGAAGTTGGACTGCATGAGTGAGACGGCCTGTCCGTCGGCGCCGATCGCGCACATGTACGCCGTGCCACCGGGGACCCGCCCGGGGCGTGACCACACACCGGGCCGGTCTCCGATGGACGCGGAGCGAGCAGCGAGCCTCTCCGGGTCGAGCAGCTCCTCCCAGGTCGACGGCGCAGACCTCTGGTCGGCTACGACGTCGTCGCGTTCCCACGCAACGGATCGGTACGCCTCGACAAGTCGGTGTTGCCACAGGGGGTCGTCGATGGCCGCATCGCCGAGCTGCTCGAAGATCCAGAGCGCGGCGAGCGTGAGGTATCCCTGGGAGTTGGGCGGGATCGTCCACGCGGTGTGCCCGAAGACGTCGAGGTGGGCGGGCTGGATCCAGTCCGGTTGGAACTCGGCGAGGTCGGCCCGGGTGATCCGGCCCCCTACCGCGGCGCTGATGTCGGCCGCTGCCGAACCCCTGTAGAAGCCGTGGGTGCCGTCGGTGACGATGTCCGAGAGCGTGGTTGCGAGGAGTGGACGGCGCACCAGGGCCCCGACGGGGGGAGGTTCGCCGCCGGGATAGAGGTCGACCGCCGATGTCTGCGCCATGAGCTGGTCGCGTCGTCGAGAGAGCGCCTGCGACATTTCGAACGAAGCGGGGAAGCCCTGCTCGGCGAGATGGATGGCGGGGCCGAGAATCGTACCCATCGAGACCCGACCGAAGCGGTCGTGGAGTGCACCCCACCCTGCGACCGCGCCCGGAATCGTCACCGAGAGCGGGTGGTCGGGAGGGATGGTCGATCCGGGGGAGAGCTCGTCCGGATCCGCCGCGGAGCCTGCCCACCCGGAGGCGTTCAACGTCGCCGGCGTGTCCGTGTCAGGCTCCCACACCAGTGCGAACAGGTCGCCGCCGACGCCGCAGGTCTCCGGCGCCACCACTCCCTGTACGGCGTTGACCGCGATAGCCGCATCCACTGCCGAACCACCCGCTGCCAACACTTCCAAGCCGGCCGACGTCGCCAGATCATGCGGCGACACCACGACGTCGCCGAACCCACGAACGTTGCGCGTCATCATGTTCGCTTGAGGTTGGGGACCTGGCGGTTCATTCCATCGAGGACGGCTCGGACCATGGCCTTCGACGGGTCGGGTCCGACGACGGCGGATCCCGATACGAGGCGCTCTCGGCCCCCGGCGACGATGACGATCACTGCGACTGCCACCGTGTGTCCTCCCACCTGCGGCGTGTCGACCGACGAAACGGCGAACGCGGCGTCCTCCTGGAGCGCGAGCTCCAGCGCCGAGATCGTGGCCTCGGCGACGAGTCGCAGGCGGGTCGTGCTCGCCGCCGGACCGGTGGCGCGGCCGACCAGGTGGTCGTCGTGCCACGTGAGCGTGACGGAGATGGTCATGTGCGACCCGTCGATCTCCTCTGCGACGTCGTCGACCACTGGTCGGTCGCTTCCGCCGATGTCATCCTGGTCGACCTGGACCACGGAAACGATGCGGCGGTCGACCTGCGTGCCCAGGCTGGCCAACGCCACCGATTGCACGTCGCGGACGATCTGCTTCGGGGGTTTGCCCGGGATCGTGATCACGTGGACCTCCGCCGGTGAGGAACCGTTCATCACCACACGCACCGCTTCGACGCCGGGGATCCTCTTCAATGCGTGTTCCATGGTGGAAGCATCCATTGCTCTGGAGCGTAGTTCGCGGTGCCTCACCCGGCGTCGATCCTCGCGAAAATGCCGCCTGACCTTGCTGCCGACGGGGAGATGAGCTAGTTTTCGCAGTGCGAAAGGGAGCTCGAGCGAACCGCGGTCCTCTCTATTCCCTCCGTTCGGCGAGTGTTGGGCCGCCGTGTGGGTGCCAGCCCATGCAACTTGACATTCGAGACTTCCGTCCCGAGAGGGGCGGATGACGAACGGACCGGGTTGGTTGTCAACCATCCGATTCTCTACACCCCACGAGCGGAGCGGATCCTCAGGACCGCAGCCAAAGGCCTGCGGCTCAATCCATTTCAACACCGAGGTGAGAGACCATGAGAGCAGACGTCCGGATGCCCTCGACCTGTCCAGCCTCGACCTCGCTTTCCGTGATCGCGGCCGGCAGCCTGAAAATCGGTTGATTGCGAGCTCGGTCCGTTCGAAACATCTCGAGTGACTCACAGTTCTCCGCCAGGGAATCGAGGATGAGTATGCGGCGCCTGCTGGTCGGCATCGTCTATGCCGCGGCGGGCGCCATCGCTGTATTCGTCGCGTGGCGGCTGACCGACGTGGTTCCCGACGACGCCGTGTATTGGTGGATATGGTCGGGCTTCGCTGCGGTCACTCTCCTGTTTTCCCTTCGCTCGGCGGAAGTCGACGATCGGGTCTTCGCATCATCCGCGCTGATGGTGATCATGGCCGCAGCGATGACGCTTTCCTCCCTGCCGCAAGGAGACCTCGGAAGCAGTTCGGTGCTGCTCCCCGTGACATTGCTGGCAGCGGCAGTCTTCTATTCCCCCGGTGACTTTTCACGGGGCAACTTCTCGCGAGCGCTGAGCAACTTCGGGCAACTCGCCGTGTCGGGTTTCTTTGCAGCCCTCGTGGTCGACAGCGTGCTGGCCGTTGGAGCGTCCTCGAGCGTTGTTGCGGCGTTGTCCAGCGTCAGCGGCGACCGGTCCGGTGACGTGCTCGCCGGGTTGTTGGTTGCGTCGGTCGCCGGTATCGCCGGATCGATCGCCTATGCACTGGTCAACTACATGGCGGTCCGTCTGGGGGTCCTGGGCATCTATGGCCGACAGGCCACCATTCCCTGGTCGCAGTCCGTGACCGTCGTGCGTGCCGAGATGGTCCAGGGGTTCACCGGCAGCGTCCTCGGAGCCCTCCTGGCCTCGGCGCCTTCCATCTCCCTCGTGGCGCTCATGCTCACGGTGTTCGTCATCGGACAATTGGTGTTCACGTCGCATGCCACCCTCCGCAAGACACACGAGTCGATGCTCAAGGGTTTCGTCAAGATCTTGGAGACGCGCGACCTCTACACCAGAGGCCACACGGAGCGAGTCGTCGAGTTCTGTCTGGCGATCGGTGAAGAATTGGGGTTCGCAGGTAGGCAGCTCGCGAGAATTCGGCTCGCAGCGCTGATCCACGACGTCGGGAAGCTCGCAGTGCCCATGGAGATCATGCGCAAACAAGGCGAATTGACACCCGAGGAGTACCACCAGATGCGGGTGGCGTCCCACAAGGTCGACGACCTGTTGAGCGAGGTCGAGTTCCTGGACCCGATGGTGACGATTTGCTCAGGATGCCACCCGAAGTGGGACGGCGAAGACTTCGGTCAGCAGCGTCATGTGCACGCCCGGATACCGAGCGTCGAGCAGAGCGTCCTCGCCGTGGCCGACGCTTTCGACGCGATGACCTCCACTCGGTCATATCGGATGGCGATGCCCCAGACGGTGGCACTCGACCGCCTCTCCAGCTCCAAAGATCCGCTCTTCGACTCGGCAGTGGTTTCCGCACTTCGGCGGGCGCTCGATCGGAAGAGCGGGATCTACGGACCACCGCAGATGATCCAGATGTCCACACAGCAACCCGGAGGCTCGATCAATGGATGAGCACCTCGTATCGGGCTGGGTGCGCACGCTCGGTCTGGCGCTGGCAACGGCAGCAGCGGTGGGTGGCGTGGCGCTCGGTGGCGTGCATCTACTGGACGACGTGTTGATGGGCGGGTTGGTCATGGCGGCGCTGTCGGTCGTCACGATCCCCACCCGCTCATCCGTGCGACTCACACCTGCGCTCTCGGTGGTGGCGGCGCTTCCGCTTCTCCGGTTCACGGCCACCGGCGAGCGTCTCGAGCTTTCGACGCAGCTCGGCGTGGTGGTGCTGGGATCGGCGTTGGCTTGGATGGCGGCGTCCAGCCGCGGATCTGCGCCCCGGTCTGCGACAACACATGCCGTGCGGATGCTGGTGGCCGGCATCGCCTATGTGACCATGTTCGAGTTCGTCGGCTTCCGCGGGCTCGCCACCGCCGATCTCGACACCGGTGTGTGGCTCACCGACTGGTGGCAGGTCGTGACCATCGCTCTGATCACCCCGGTGGCCTTCGTTCTGGAAGGTACTGCGGCCACGATCACCCGATCCGCCCTCAGCCGATCCCTCGGATCGCGCAGCCCCCTGGAGCTGCGGGACTTCGACATCTACCTGACATTGGTGGCCACCGGGGCCTTGTTCGGGCTCACCTTTGCGGTCATCGGATGGTTCGCACTGATGGTGGCTGGGGTTCCCTTCATGCTCGCCCTCGGCTCGTTCCGACGCTTGGCCCAGACCCGGCGCACATATTTCCAGACCGTGCGCGCTCTCGCTCAGATCCCCGAGGCGGCCGGGCACGTGGCACCGGGCCATGCCATTCGTGCAGCCCGCATGGCCACTGCGGTCGCCCGCTACCTCGGGCTCGCTCCGACTGCGGTCGAAGAAGTGCTGTGGGCGGCCTATCTCCACGACATCGGGCGGATCAGCTTGAACGATCCCGGCGTCGCGAGGATCGGGTACACCGAGACCGACATCGCCGAGTGGGGGGCGGTGATCGTCGAGGAGGCGACGCTCCACGACGTCGCCGAGATCATTCGCCTGCAACACGAGCCCCATCGGCGTCCGGGCCAGCAGGCGGATCCGGATCTCCCGGTCGCCTCGCGGATCGTCAAAGTGGCGTCGGCGTACGACGATCTGGTGAGCGACGGCTCGCATTCACCGCTCGAAGCTCTCGAACAGCTCCATCGCGGCTCGGTCTACGACTACGACCCCGAGATCGTGAGCGCGGTGCGGGCGATCCTCGAAGTTCGGGAGGAGCTGACCGGGCACTGACGGCCTCATTGGTGCCGGGTTGCCGAACCTCCCGAGAGCTTGACGCCCGGTTTGAACCATCGGACGGGTCGGCGCAGCTCAGCCTCCAGGAACCTGGCCAAGCCAACGGCGAGGAACACGTCACCCAACGACAGGACCGTTCCCTGGCCGGCGAACCGCATCGGGATGACGTCGGCGAGGAAAGGCAGTCGGGAGGAAGCATCGAGCACGATGTGCTTGTAGCTGTCGGTGATCTGGGGGGTGGGAGAGAAGCCGGACGCCACATGGGCCGCCTCGGAGAGCACGGGCATGCCGCCGTTCAGCACGATCACCGTGAAATTGAGCAGCACCCCGATCCCGGCGAGCCACATGCCCTTTCGATCTCGATTGGCGAGAACCAAACCGATGAGAGGCCCGTAGGACACCAGCACCATCGCAACGCCGACGGTCTCGGCCCACGGTTCGTCGGGCAGGAATCGCGTCCCGAGTTGCAGTGCGAACGACAACGGCAGCAGCCACCAGAGTTTGAGGCGGATGTCGGCGAGGTTCGACAGACGGCCCCCCCTGAGGACGGCCACCGTCAACGCGACGAACAAGACGACGGCAAGCCATAGCATTGGGCGTCCAAGCTATCACAGCCATGGAATAGCGCGATCGAGGTGCATCATGATTCGTTACGAGACCAACGACGGGCGGGCAACGATCACGATCGACGACCCGGAGAGGCGGAACCCGATGTCGGTCGAGACGATGGAGGGTTTGAGGTCGGCCGCGCGTGATGCGATCGACGACCCAGACGTTCGGGTGCTCGTCTTCACGGGTGCCGGAGACCGTGCCTTCTCGGCCGGAGGTGACCTTGCAGCCGGTTTCGTGGACGACCCCATCGGACTCCACCGAGCGCGTGGCGGGCTCGCCGACTTGTTCAGGATCCTCCGCCGGGGCGGGAAGCCCACCGTGGCGCGTGTGAACGGTCATGCACTGGCCGGGGGCTTCGGGCTCGCTGTCTCCTGTGACATCACGATCTGCGTGACCGGGGCCAAGCTCGGGGTGACCGAGGTCGCCGTCGGGCTGTGGCCCATGATGATCACGGCTGTGATCGACGCCGGCGTGTCCAAGAAGGCTGCGCTGGAGCTGATGATGACCGGGAGAATCATCACTCCCGAAGAGGCATCGCGAATCGGTGCCGTCTCACACGTCGTTGCGCCGACCGACCTCGACGATGCGGTGGGCGAGGTCGTCGATGCGATGATCGCGAAGAGCCCGTCGACGATTCAACTCGGCCGTGACGCCTTCTACGCCGTCGCCGACCTCGGATTCGACGCAGCGCTCGATCGTCTGCAGGGTGGGCTCACCGCGGTCGCCGCCACCGAGGATTCGAAGGAAGGCATCCGAGCTTTCCTGGAGAAGCGAGCGCCCGCCTGGTCTGGTCGCTGATCCCCGATACCCTGCAGCGTCATGCGCCGATTCGTACGAATCACTGCCTGGTCGATGATCTGGTCCGGGTCCATCATCCTCGGATACGTGGCGTTTCAGCTCTATGGCACCGACGTCATCAACGAGCAGGTTCAGAACGAAGCTCGAGCCGAGCTCCCCGACCTCCTCGAGCAACGGGCGCAGGCTGTCGAACAGCCACCCGCCACTTTGCCGGACACCAGTGTCGAGGAGCCGGAACCGACTTTGATCGCCGAGCCTCCGGTGGACCTTGGGGAGGCCTTTGCCGCCATCCGCATCCCCTCGATCGAGGTCGACCAGGTCGTGTACGAGGGTGTGGATCGGGGGACGCTTCAACTGGGGCCGGGTCACATCCCGGGCACGGCTCTCCCTGGCCAGCCCGGCAATGCGGTATTGAGTGGTCATCGAACCACATACGGGCGTCCGTTCTTCGACCTCGACCTGCTGAAGGCGGGGGACGTGATCGAGGTGGAGAGCGCGGTTGGCGTGAGCACGTACACGGTACGAGAGAGCCAGATCGTCACGCCTTTCGACGTGTGGGTGACCGACGCCCGCGATGGCGGGTGGCTCACCCTCACCACGTGCCATCCCAAGTTCTCGGCGCGCGAGCGGCTCGTGGTCTTCGCCGAGCTGACCGACGGCCCGAACTTCGAGTACGTGGCGTCGACGTGAGCGCGATCGGGGTGGATCTCGAAGGTGCTCAGCCGGGAATGAGATCCTCGAGCAGATCGACGGTGACCGCACCCTCCATCTGGATCTCGATCCTGCCCTGACGGTCGATCAGGAAGGTCGAGGGCATTCCGAAGCCCACGTACGAGTCCCGCAGTCGCTCGGTGTCGTCCAATCCCATGAGGTACGACGGGCTCAACTCGGCGGCAACGGACTCGGCATCGGCCGCGACATCTCGGACCGCCACTCCAACCACCATGATCTCGGGGTGTGCTTCGGCGAAGGCCGAAAGCTCGGGTATCTCTTCACGACAGGGCTCGCACCACGATGCCCAGAGGTTGAGCAGCACCGGACGCCCATCGTCGGCCAAGTGCTCGCTCAGCCTCCAGGTCTCGCCGTCGAAGGCCGTGGCGACGATCTCGGGGGCGATCTGACCTTCCATCGGTCCGCCGATCGACGCCTCCGTCGACCGTTCGGACGCGAAGACCGTGCCGATGGCGACCGCGATCGCCACGAACAGCAGGAATAGGAGGGTCAGTCGACCGGTTCGAGACCTCAACGGTTGTACATCTTCCACCACCGATAGGGTATGCATCCATGAGCTTTTTCTCGAAGAAGCGTGACGAGTACGCAGCGCAAGGGATCGACCCGGCCCGGGTCCCCCCCGGTCAGTACCTGACCGACCGATTCCCCGTGCTCCACGCAGGGGTCACGCCGAAGGTCGACCTCGAGGCGTGGGACTTCCGCATCGAGGGCCTCGTGAACCAGGAGCAGGTGTTCACCTTCGATGAGTTCACCGCGCTCCCGTCGGTGGAGAAGACCTTCGACATCCACTGCGTGACGAAGTGGTCGAAGCTCGACACCACCTGGCGAGGCATCCCTGTCGAGGAGCTCATGAGGCACGTGACCACCGGCCCTTCGGCGACCCACGTCCTCGTGATGGCGGAGCACGGCTTCACGGCGAACCTTCCGCTCGAGGACTTCCTGCGACCAGAGAACCTCTTCGCCTGGGAGTACGACGGGCAACCCCTCGAGCGGGACCACGGTTGGCCGCTCCGGCTGGTGGTGCCGCACCTGTACTTCTGGAAGAGCGTGAAGTGGGTCCGAGGGATCCGGCTGCTGGACCACGACGAGCCCGGCTTCTGGGAACGCAACGGTTACCACATGTACGGCGACCCGTTCCTGGAACAGCGCTACTGGGGCGACTGAGACCGGGTTTTCGCGCACAAAGTGCGTGAATAGCGCACCTTTTGTGCGCGAAAACGGGTCTGGGGGACGACCCTCTAGACGTCGGCTCGTCGGTCTGGCCCTATGCGAGAGATGCGAGCAATCGACACGATCCGCAGCATCGCCGCTCGGCAGCACGGGCTGGTCTCCACCCGCCAGCTCCGCGCAGAGGGGGTGTCTCACCACACGGTCCGCAACCACATGGAGTCGGGATGGCTGATTCGGGTCACGCGTCAGGTGCTCAAGATCGCCGGCACCCCGAGCGCCGAACTGACCCACCCGATGCTTGCCGTGCTCGACGGTCCGGACGGATCGGTGTTGTCACACACCGCCGCAGCCGCACTTTGGGGCATACCCGGATTCAGCCTCGACAGAGATCTCCACGTCGTGGTGCCAAGGCGTGGCAAGCCGGGCCGTCCGCGGATGGCCACGGTCCACTATCAACAGGGTCTCCCGGTGGATCATGTCGCGCAACTCCACGGCATGCCGGTCACCTCGCCGCCGCTGACCATGTTCCATCTCGCAGCTCTGCTTCACCCGGAGCGCGTTGAGCGGGCGCTCGACAGGGCGTGGTCGAACGGGCTCTTGACCGGCCCGGCGATGAACCGATTGCTCGAGCGGATCGCGGCAAGTGGCCGCAACGGAGTCGGCACGATTCGCCAGCTGATGGAGACGCGAGGACCAGGCTACGTGCCTCCGGCGTCGAACCTCGAGGCACGTTTCAACCGCATCATCGAGAACGTGCCCGGGATCCCACCGATGCGTCGGCAGGTCGACCTCGGTGGTGAGTACTGGGTCGGACGCGTGGACTTCGTGTGGGATGACCTACCAGGCGGCGTCGAAGTGCAGAGCGAACGATTCCATACATCGGTGGTCGATCGGGCAGCCGATGCCGAGCGTCTCAGGATGCTGGACGAAGCGGGCCTCTCCATGATCGAAGTGTGGGACACGGATGTGTTCCAGCGCCCTTGGCTGGTGGTCGAGCGAGTGCGCGACTTCCGCCGCGCCCTCGAAACACGGGTTTTGGTGCACAAAGGGCGTGAATAACGCCCCTTTTGTGCACCAAAACCCGTCTCTGGAGCGTGCGTCAGTCGGCCATCTGGCGGAGAACGTAATGGAGGATGCCCCCGTGGCGGAGGTACTCCACCTCGACCGGAGTGTCCACCCGGGCTACGGCCTTGATCTCGATGATGCCGCCGGTGGACTTGATGGCTCGGACCAACACGGGTTGGCGTGGGACCAGCATGTCGTCGACGTCGATCTCGTAGGTTTCGGAGCCGTCGAGCCCGAGGCTGTCGGCGGTGGCGCCTTCGCGATACTCGAGGGGCAGGACACCCATCATCACGAGGTTCGAACGGTGGATTCGCTCGAAGCTCTCGGCGAGCACCGCCTTTACGCCGAGGAGGAAGGTGCCCTTCGCCGCCCAGTCGCGGCTCGAACCCATTCCGTAGTCCTTGCCCGCCAGGACGACGAGCGGAACGCCCTGTTCCTGGTAGTGCATCGCGGCTTCGTAGATGGTCTTGACGTTGCCGTCGAGGAAGTCGGTGGTGAAACCGCCTTCGGTTCCCGGCGCAAGCAGATTCCTGACCCGGATGTTGGCGAACGTTCCGCGCGTCATCACCCGATCGTTGCCGCGACGTGACCCGTACGAGTTGAACATTGCCGGCTGCACGCCGTTGGCCACCAGGTACTGCCCGGCCGGGGAGTCGACCTTGATGGAGCCGGCGGGGGAGATGTGGTCGGTGGTGACGGAGTCGCCGAGCTTGGCGAGCGCCCGGGCTCCCGTTATGGGACGGATCGGTGTGACCTCGCTCGACAGCCCCACGAAGAACGGTGGCTCTTGGACGTAGGTGGAGTCCGGGTTCCAGTCGTACAATGAGCCACCGGAGGTGGCGATGGACTGCCACTCCTCGGCACCGGAGAAGACGTCGGCGTACTTCTCGACGAACTGCCTTCGCGTCACGTGCTCGGCCACCACCGCATCGATCTCGGCCTGGGTCGGCCAGACATCACGGAGATAGACGTCCGTCCCGGGGAAGGGGTCGTTGTTGGGATCCCAGTTCACCGTCCCGGCAAGGGCGTACGCCACGACCAGCGGGGGCGATGCCAGGTAGTTCGCCTGCACGTCGGGGGAGATCCGACCCTCGAAGTTCCGGTTTCCGGACAGCACCGACGTGGCCACCATGCCACTCAGGTTGATGGCATGCGAGATCTGTTCGGGCAGCGGCCCGGAGTTTCCGATGCAGGTCGTGCAGCCGTAGCCCACCAGGTAGAACCCCGCCGCCTCCAGATCGTCGAGCAGCCCTGCCGACTCCAAGTATTCCGTGACCACCTTGGATCCGGGTGCGAGAGACGTCTTGACCCACGGCTTTCGAGTGATCCCCAGCTCCTTGGCCTTCTGTGCCACGAGACCGGCGGCAACCATCACATCGGGGTTCGATGTGTTGGTGCACGAGGTGATGGCGGCGATCACGACGTCACCGTCACGAAGCGTGAATTCCTTCTCGTCATACGAGATGGGATCGGTGGTGATCGGGTCGCCCTGCCTTCCGAAGGTCGTCTTCAGCGCCGTGGACCAGGTCTCCTGCATCGCGGACAGATCGATTCGATCCTGCGGCCGTTTCGGCCCGGCCAACGCCGGCTGGACCGTCCCCATGTCGAGCTGCAGCTCGGTGGTGTACTCGATCGACCGGTTGTCGTCGCGCCACAGGCCCTGTTCGCGGTAGTACCACTCGATGGCTTCGATCAGCGCATCGGGTCGGCCCGTGAGCCGGAGGTAGTCGAGTGTCCGGTCGTCCACAGGGAAGAACCCGATCGTCGCTCCGTACTCGGGCGCCATGTTGGCGATCGTGGCGCGGTTGGCGAGTGGCATGTCCTGGAGGCCCGGGCCGTGGAACTCCACGAACTTCCCGACGACTCCATGCTCTCGCAGCATCTGGGTGACGAGGAGCACCAGATCGGTGGCGGTGGCGCCCTCGGTGAGCTTGCCCGTCAGCCGAAAGCCCACGACCTCGGGGAGCAGCATCGAGATGGGCTGGCCGAGCATGGCGGCTTCCGCTTCGATACCTCCAACGCCCCAGCCGACGACGCCAAGGCCGTTGATCATCGTCGTGTGGCTGTCGGTTCCGACCAAGGAGTCGGGATAGAGCCAGGTGCCGTCATCCCAGGCCACTCGGGCGAGATACTCGAGGTTAACCTGGTGCACGATCCCGGTCGCCGGAGGGACCACACGGAAGTTGTGGAATGCCGACTGGCCCCACTTGAGGAACTCGTACCGCTCCTCGTTGCGTTCGAACTCCCTGCGGCTGTTGATGAGGAGGGCGTCCGGCCGGTTGAACGCGTCGACCTGGACCGAATGGTCGACCACGAGATCGCAGGGGACACCCGGGTTCACCTTGTCGGCGCTCTCTGGATCTCCGGTCATGCGGACGATCGCAGCTCGCATGGCGGCGAGGTCGACCACGGCGGGCACACCGGTGAAGTCCTGGAGGACCACGCGCCCTGGGATGAAGGGAATCTCGGTCTCGCCGACACCGTGGGCGTCGTAGGCGGCGATGGTCGATATGTGCGCCGGGGTCACCGAGGTTCCGTCTTCGTTCCTGATCGCAGACTCGAGGAGGACCTTGATCGAGTACGGGAGGTGGTCGACGGCGCCGGCATCGGAGAGGCGTGCGATCCGGCGTTCGCCGAGCGGCGTGGAGAGGGGAGTATCAGAGGCCATGGCACGGAGTGTACCGAGGCCCAAGGTGTGGCTCGGGGTCGGGCCGTTCCGGCGCCGATGTCACGCGATGGAGATACGCATGAACCGCTGCGTCGTGGCTCCCGGTCCGAGGAGTGCCAGCGGCTCGCGATCTGGGTGGTTGAGTGCCGCCGGCGAACCACCTGTGGGCTCGAGGGCAAAGTGGCCTCGCCCCTTCGGCGTGAACACGTGGAGCTTGTCGAGATCCGACGTGAGTTGCACCCGCATGCCGGTCAGATCGATCATCGCCCGCCCATCCCATCCTGTGAAGGTGTTGTCGTATTCACGGTGGTCGACGTCGAACCCACGAAAGGCATCGGCTTCGGCCCATCGGTCCGGGATCACATCGTCGCCGACCCACTGTCCGTCCACGTTCGCGGTGAAACGCGCAGGGCGTTCGAACCATGGATGGAACCCAAGGGCCACAGGCATGGGGCTGTCGGACAGGTTCTCGACGCGGAGGGTGATCGTCACCCGGGCGCTCTCAACGACGATCGCCTGTTCGGCCTGGTACCGCCACGGCCAGCGTCCTGCCGGGTGCAGGAAACCGAGCACTGCCGACCCTTCGTCGGACTCGAGGACGTCCCATCGCCAACGCCAACCGTGGCCGTGAAGCCCGTGTCGCTCACCCAACTCGGGAGAGGGACCGACATCGACGAGCCGGTCTTCCCATGTGAATGTCCCGTCGGCGATGCGGTTGCACCAGGGCACCATGGGGAAGCTCGCCATGTGCAAGGCGCTTCCCAGATCGGGTCGACCCCGGCGGAGAATGTCGGCCGGGCCGACGCTGAGTCGCTGCAGGCTCCCACCCATTTCGGGGACGACCGCAACGTGGATCTCACCGGCCGTCAGCGTCAGCACAGGTCCCCTTGACAGGCGGCCGCAAACGGCAAAACGGTCTCCGCTCAGCCTCGACCGATGGTCAGGGTCACCTCGGTGACGCACGCCTCGACCGGGTCGGTGTGGGGATGGAGGACCGGTTCGCAGCTCTCGCTCATGTGCTCGAACAGCCCGGAGATGATGCCTCGGTCGAGCGAGCAAACCACGTCGGCGTGTCCGATGGCCGCGGACCCGAAGGGGCAGTGGGAGGTGAGCAGTCGCTCGACGTCGCCGGTCGCGTCGGTGTCGATGCCAAAGCCGAGTCCGGACATCGTCTGGGCCACCGCCTTGACGGCGTTGTGATAGCCATCCTGCTCGGGGGTGCCGACCTCGGTTGCCAGCTCGCGGCCGTACTCCCGACCCACCTCCTCGGCGATCCTCGCGATGTCCTCCGGAGCGATCCGATCGACCAACCTCACCAGCAGCTCGACCAGGAGGTGGGGACGACGGGCCGGGAAATGGACGTCGATCGGCTTGTGGGTGGGCTCGTAGCACTTGGCGGGGCGACCTGCCCCGGGGCCACTGCGTCCGGAGGGGCGCCGATGGCTGACCTGGAGGTATCCGTCGGATGCCAGTTTGTCGAGATGGTGGCGTGCGACGTTGGGGTGGATCTCGAAGAGACCGGCGACCGAGGCGCTGGTGACCGGTTCGCGCGCCTCGCGCACGGCGATGTAGATGGCGCGCCGCGTCGGGTCGCCGAGGGCGGCGGTCAGGTCGCCGATCGAGCGGTCGAGCTGGCTCGATTCGGCCGAGATTGGCTTCGACACCCTCAAACTATAGTTGCGACGTGTTCTAAACACGATCTCCGTAGGAGAAATGGTCGGCGTGCGGGCGGCACCACGACCAGACCCCGATTCCCGATCTCAGAAGGAAATGTCGATGAGCCAGCCACTCGAGTCCGCACTCGCAGCCGTGGTCGATCCCCTGCTCGAGCGCCCCCTTGGCGAACTCGGTATGGTGGGGACGATCTCCGAGAAGCGATTCGGATCGAACCGGGTCCAGGTGTTGGTGCCCGTCCCGAACTATCCGCTGGCCGCCGATCTCGAAGCCCGTATCCGTGAGGCGGCCGGAGCGGACTTCGACATCGAGCTCACACCCATGGACGACGATCGGCGGGCGGCGATGATGGAGTCGCTCAAGTCGAAGACCGGACCCGGAGTGGGTGAGACCGGTTCCCGCACCCGCGTCATCGCCGTGTCTTCCGGGAAGGGAGGGGTCGGCAAGTCGTCGGTCACGACCAATCTCGCAGTGGCCCTGGTCCGGAGTGGGCGTTCTGTCGGGGTCATCGATGCGGATATCTGGGGATTCTCCATCCCGCGGATGCTGGGCATCGACTACCCACCGGTGGTCATCGAACAGTCGATCGTTCCTCCGGTGGCGCACGGCGTGAAGGCGATGTCGATGGACTATTTCGTGGGTGACGACCAGGCCGTGATCTGGCGTGGGCCCATGCTCCACAAGGCGATCGAGCAGTTCCTCAAGGACGTCTGGTGGGATGAGCCCGACTTCCTGCTGGTCGACATGCCTCCCGGAACAGGCGACGTCTCGATCTCGATGTCGCAGTTCCTCCCGCGGGCGCAGGTGCTGTTGGTCACGACGCCGCAGCCCACCGCCCAGCGGGTGGCGAGGCGGGCGGCGCTCATGGCCGAGAAGGTGAACCAGGAAGTCATGGGAGTCGTAGAGAACATGTCATGGTTCACCGGTGACGACGGAAAGCAATACGCGCTGTTCGGCGAGGGCGGCGGCGCCACACTCGCCGAGGAGGTAGGCGTTCCCATGATGGCCCGGATCCCCTTGCTCCCCGCCATGCGAGCCGGTGCAGACGAGGGAGTGCCGGTCGCCCTCGCCGCTCCCGGGAGCGAGGCGGCAGCAGCCTTCGATCAACTCGCCGACGCGGTTGCGGAACGCAAGCCACGGGTGCGCACACACCCAGACCTCGTCATCCGCTGACGTTCAGACGGGCGGCAGCGTCCCGGAGATCGCCCGGGCGATCCAAAGGGAGAAGGTGCCGATTCCGACGACGAGTGCGAACCGGTTGGTCAGCTTGCTCGACGGAGCGTTCCACCACCCACGGGAGACGCCTAGCCATGCGACCCATCCGAACAGGGCGAGCGGCGCGATCGCAAAGATCATGGGGTGGAGCGCCCACGCCGCAGTCAGGTCTCCCTGAACGAGGGCGGACGCTGCCCTCGTTCCGCCACACAACGGGCACGCGTGGCCCGTGGCGATCGCAAACGGGCACACCGTTGGTCCCGCGCCCGTAGGTTTGACCGCCAGGAACGCCAGGAGTGCCGGTGGGGCCAGCAACGGCATCCACCGGTTTCTGGCGATGGCGACGAGGGATCGCATCAGAAGTTCGCGTTGTCGAGGATCGACGGAAGGATCGTGATCTGGGCAATGAGCCCCAGTGCCCACAGCGCCACCCCCACGATGCCGATGATGAATGCGGCCTGAGCCATCCCCTGGTTGGCCGGGTCTCGGCGTCCGGCGGTGATGGCCTGCTTCTCGGTGTTCGCCATCACCAGGCCCACGATTCCAAGGATTCCACAACACAGGACTCCGAGGATCGAGAGCACGAGCGCTGTCGTCGCCTGGCTCTTCTCCGGGTAGGCCGCTGCGGTCGGTGGTATGGCTGTCATTCGCGCTCCCTCGTCGACTGCGTAGAACCTACCAAGGCGGGAGTTGCGACGCCGGTATCACGAGGATCCGACGATGGCGATGCCGCCGATGACGAGGAAGAACACGAGGACCAGAAGCGAGAGCCCGAGGAGGACCGTGCCCACGATGCCGAGGATCTTTCCGGCGTTGGCGGTCCCGCGATTCTGAGCCGGGCGTCTGCCGTCGTCTATCGCATCCAGTTCCTTCTGACCGATCTGCCACGCGAACGGTCCCAGCACCGGGCAGGTGACGATTCCGAGAATCCCGAGGACGAGTGCCGTGACCGCCTGGCTGGTCTCGGGATACTGGCTCGGGTCGGGTTGAGGTGGAGGTACGGTCACGCTTTGCTCCTGGTCGCTGACGGCAACGGTACTCGCGAGCGTAGATGCCGGGTGCTCACCGGCGGTGTACGACCTCGCCGCCAACCATCGTCAGGTCGACGCGGATGTCATGGAGCGGACGATCGGTGTCGAACGGATTCTCCCCCAGTACCGCCACGTCGGCCACACCTCCAGTGCGAATGGTGCCGCGGTCGCCTTCGAGATGATTGACCCAGGCCGAACCGGCGGTGAATGCCGAAAGCGCGTCGACGAGACGAATGCGCTCGGTCGGAACGAAAGGCTCACTCGGTCGATCGGCCGGTATCGTGCGGGCGACCGCCACCGAGATCTGGGCCATGACGTCGGCGGTCGAAACCGACCAGTCACTCCCCATAGCAAGCACTGCGCCGGCCGCCAACAACGAGGCGAACGGGTATTGGAGCTCTGACCGGGAAGCGCCGATGAAGGGAATGGTCAGGTCTACCTGGGACGATTCGTTGCACGCCCACAACGCCTGGGCGTTGGCAGCAACGCCGAGGCGCCTGAAGCGGGGGACGTCGGCGGGATCGACGATCTGGATGTGAGCGATGTGGTGCCGATTCGACCGCCAACCGTTCCGTCCGAGTGCGGTTTCGACCGCGTCGAGGGCGTTGCGCACGGCGCGATCGCCGATGGCGTGGAAGTGGCATTGGAACCCGCGCCGGTCGAGCTCGGAGACGATGGTGGGGAGCTCGTCGGGGTCGATCATGTCGATCCCTCGGTTCTCGGTCCGAGCCCCGTCGGCGTCGAGATACGGTTCGAGAACCGACGCTGTGCAGTTCTCGCACACCCCGTCGAGCATGAGCTTGATCGTGCGTGGGTGGTAACGCTCGGAGGCGGCCCGTCGCCTGTCCTCGAACTCCTCGATCTGTTCGAGACCTCGTTCGCGGTCCCACCACAAGGACGCTCGAGCCGTTCCTCGGAGGCGCCCGTCGGCGGCAAGCCTCGCGTAGGCATCATGGAGCTCCGGGCCGACCCAAGCATCCTGCCAAGCGGTTATCCCCAGCGAGAAGAGGTGATCCTGGCCCGCGAGCAGGGCTTGTTCGAGTCGTTCGGGAGCTGCCGGCGGCATCACCCGCTCGACCAGGTGCATCGCCCCTTCGTGCAGAGTTCCTTGGGGGCGGCCATCGGGCTCCCGCTCGATGCGGCCGTCGGGCGGGTCCGCTGTCTCTGCGGTCACACCGGCGAGTTGCAGCGCGATGGAGTTCGCCCACCCCGAATGACCGTCCGCCACCCTGAGGTAGGCCGGGCGATCGGGGACGAGTCGGTCCAGCTGGGCGCGTGTCGGGCAACCGCGCGGGTACCACGCATAGTGCCATCCGCCTCCCCGAACCCACTCGTCGTTGGGGTGTGAGCGGACGTATCCGGCGATCAGTGCCGCTGCCTGGTCGGCGCCCGAGGCGTCGGCGAGGTTGCACGACAGGCTGATCTCGCCCCCGGTGGCCGGGTGAACGTGGGCGTCTTGAAACCCGGGGGAGAGGAGGCGGCCTCCGAGGTCGACGATCTCGGTTTCGGGCCCGGCCTCGGCGAGCACCTGTTCGTCGTCACCGACAGAGGAGATTCGATCGCCTGCGATGGCAACGGCTCGAGCCCAACTGCGGGCCGGGTCGGCAGTGAACACGGCGCCGTTGACGAAGACCGTGTCTGCCTGCTCGTTCATCGGGTGGTTATAGCGCGATCGAGGGGCGCACGGTGCGCCCCTCGATCCGGAGTGTCGGTCGAAGTCAGTCCGACTGGTCGGCCGGCGCTTCCGGCACCGCCGCTGGTACGGGCTCAGGGCTCGGTGCCGAAGTCGGCTGGGAGGCCACGGTCCTGGCGGCCCGTCGCCTCGAGAGACGACGGAGGAACCACACGAACAGCACCACCGGCGTGGCGAGGATCAGCAGCACAGGCAACGCAAAGACGACGAACCAGATCGCGGCGTCGCCCAGGGATTGGAGCGAGTCGACGAGGTCGCGCAACGCCTGGCGGGCGGTGACGAGCGGCTGCCATCCCTCTTCGACGATCGGCTCGGCCGAAGGGGTCGGGGTGATCGCGATGGTGATCGTGGAAAGGCTCGCCTGGTTGTCGAGCAACCTGCGCCGTCCTTCGAGCACTTCGATCTCCCCGCGCACCCGGCTCACCTCGTTGAACACGCTGAGCAGCTTCTGGGGATCGGCGTCGGGCTGTTCGCGCACTTCGCGCAGCAGTGCAACCAGTTCCGTTTCGAGAGCTGTCAGGTTGCGCAGGCGGGACTCGATGTCGACGTATTCCTCGGTGACGTCCTGACTCTGGATGCTCTCGGAGATCACCTCGGCAGCCATCGCACGGATCGAGGCGAGCGCCGTGTCGAGCTCGCCTGCCGGCACCCGGATGGTGATGTCGATCGCCGGTTGCCGATCCTCACCGGTGGGGCTGACCTGGGTCGAGGACACGTATCCTCCAGAGGAGTCGACGAGGGCGGTGATGTCCTCCATGAGGGCCCGGGTGTCGTCGGCCTGGACCGTCATCTGGCCGGTCCGGATCACCTTGCGGTCGGTCACGGCGGCGTCGGTGAGCTGGGCGGTGACGTCGCCGTCGGCGGCTCCCTCGTCGGACGCGGGTTGAGCGCCACCGAGCCCGTCGGCCGCCGCCTCGTCGGCGATCGATTCGAACTCGCCGCTCACCTCTCCGCTGTCGTCACCACCGCAGGCGGACAAGATCAACGTCAGGGCCAGCAATCCGGCTGCCCATCGAGTGCTTTTCATCGTGTCGTCTCCCATCGAGGCTTCGACCCTTGGACGTATTGTCGGTCGGAAGAGGTTCCCAATGAATCGAAAGCGAGGAGCGAGAGGCGAGAGGCGAGGGGCCCGATCATCGCCTCCCGTGAAGCGTCGACTGGTGTTCGAACGGTTGATTTCGTCTCGGCGCGATCCTCGAGCGAGGATCGGCTCCTCGCTCCTCGCCCCTCGCCGGTGGGTAGGAGTCCGGTGTGCGCCGTCCTCGATCTATCGAGTTCCCCAGTCGTAGCTCTGTTTCTCGAGCCGGAGATACCCGAAGACCTCGCTGGCCTGGACCCCTTTGGTCGAACGGATGGTGTTGACCGTTTCCAGGAAGTGATCGGACGTGGTGGCGACGACTTCGGCGAGCAGGTCGAAGCGACCGGTGGTGATCACCAGGTAGTCGATCTCGGGGATGGAAGCCAGGCGGTCGGCCACCGTCTTGAGGTCCCCGACGACACGTAGGCCGACCATCGCCTGACTGTCGAATCCCAGCTTGATCGGGTCGGTGACCGCCACGATCTGCATGATCCCCGACTCGATGAGATGGATGACTCGTTGCCGGGCGGCTGCCGGCGAGAGTCCGACCAGCGGTCCCAGGTCGGCATACGACATCCGGCCATCCTCTTGCAGGTGACGGATGATTCCTTTGTCGATCTCGTCGAGCGCAGGAGCCCGTTCGTCGCCGTTGAACGGCTTCATGAGGCGAGTATCACTTGCGACGGGCCAATCCGCAAGCGATACTCCCTTCTGATGGGCAAACGTCGAGTGTTTCGTACAGGTTTCCGCCCGTCAACGATCGAATCGATCGAGCTGGCCGCCGATCTGCGTCCAGTGGTGAGCTAGTGGGTCCCGAGGAGCGCGATGTGACCGTCGATGCCAAGTCCACCTCCATACACCTGGCGACCGAGTTGCCCGGTCCCAAGAGCCGAGCCATCGTCGCACGACGCGAGGCGGCGACGCCGAATGGCGCCGCCAAGCTGACGCCGATTTCGATCGATCACGCCCACGGGGCGTTGGTCACCGACGTCGACGGCAACACCCTGATCGACTTTGCCGGCGGCATCGGAATGCTGGCCGTGGGCCACACCCCCGATCGGTTGGTGGCAGCCATGAAGTCCCAGGCCGAGAAGCTGGTCCACATGTCGGCGATCGTTTCCACATTCGAGCCCATGGTCGAGGCAGCCGAGCGGCTCAACCGATTGGCGCCCGGAGACTTCGCCAAGAAGACGGTGTTCATGAACACCGGGGCCGAGGCAGTGGAGACGGCCGTGCACATCGCTCGCTCGTACACGAAGCGCCAGGGCATCGTTGTCTTCGATGGCGCCTACCACGGGCGCACGAACCTGACGATGGCGATGACGTCGAAGTTCAACCTGTTCAAGAAGGGCTTCGGGCCGTTCGCCCCCGAGATCTACCGATTCCCGTTCCCGAATGTCTACCGCCGTCCCCCCGGAATGGATGAGGACGCATATGTCGAGTGGCACGTCGACAATCTCGATCACTGCTTCACGGCCATCGTCGACCCATCGCATGTGGCCGCGATCGTGGTGGAACCGGTCCAGGGCGAGGGCGGCTTCATTCCCGCGCCGGGGAAATGGCTCCGCCGGCTGCGAGAGTTGGCTGACGAGCACGGGATCCTGCTGATCGCAGACGAGATCCAATCGGGCATGGGGCGTACCGGCAAGCTCTGGGCCATCGAGCACACGGGCGTCATCCCGGACATGATCACCACGGCCAAGTCGCTCGGAGCGGGAATGCCGATCTCCGCCGTCGTAGGGCGATCGGAAGTGATGGACGCCCCACACCCTGGCGGGCTTGGTGGGACCTACTCCGCCAACCCCCTCGCATGCGTGGCCGCCATCGAGGCGATGGACACGATCACCGATCCAGGATTCCTGGAACGATCGGTGGAAGTGGGGGTTCGCCTCCGGTCCCACCTCGATCGAATCAAGCAAGCCCATCCCGAGATGGTCGGCGACGTGCGAGGGGTCGGATCGATGCTGGCGATGGAGATCGTGAAGGATCCTGTGTCGAAGACTCCCTGGATGGAGGCGACCGCTGAGATCACTGCCGCCACCTGGAAGCGTGGGGTCATCACGATCCGCGCCGGTCTCTACTCCAACTGCGTCCGACTGCTCCCGCCGCTCGTGATCTCCGATGACCAGATCGACGAGGGAATGGCGGTGCTGGCCGACTCGGTCGACGAGGTCGCCAAGGCGGTGCGGTGATGCGACCACACCTGCAGCTGATCGGCGGCCAGTGGGTGGAGGCACGAGACGGTGGCACCTGGGATCTGGTGGATCCGGCAACCGAGGAGATCGTCGAGAGGATTCCTTACGGCGGGGCCGGCGACGCCCAGGCCGCCATCGATGCCGCCTCGGCGGCGTTCCCCGAATGGGCAGCAAAGACCCCGTTCGAACGAGCCGCCGTGCTCACCCGCGCCGCCGAGTTGATAATCGAACGTGCCGACGAATACGCCCGACTGACCACCGAAGAATCCGGCAAGCCCCTGGCGCAGTCCAAGGCGGAATGGCTGTCGGCGCCGAACTACCTGGTGTTTGCAGCCGAAGAAGGCAAGAGGCTCGGAGGGCGCATCATCCCCGCCAGGGTGTCGGGGCGGCGGATCGACGTGACCTATCGTCCGTTGGGCGTGGTCGGGATCATCACCGCGTGGAACTTCCCCGTGTACAACGTCAACCGTGCCGCGAGTTCGGCCCTCGCCGCAGGATGCACGATCGTCATCAGACCGTCGGAATACACGCCCCGTTCGGCGATGCTCTACGGCGCCGCCCTCGAGGATGCCGGGGTACCGCCGGGGGTGGTGAACGTGATCAATGGCGATCCTGAGGCCATGGGCCAGGCGATGCTCGAAGACCCGCGGCTCCGGAAGATCCAGTTCACCGGTTCGGTCCGGGTTGGGAAGCTGCTCATGGACCGGGCTTCGCAGACGGTGACGAAGCTGTCGCTTGAACTCGGTGGGAATGCGCCGGTGATCGTGTTTCCCGACGTGGCGGATCTGGAGGCGGTGGCCGCCTCGGGCGTCACCGCCAAATATCGGAACTGTGGGCAGGTATGCATCGCGCCTCAACGGTTCTTCGTTCATTCATCGATCGCCGACGAATTCACGAAGGCGGCCGCCGCCGCCTCCGATCGTGAAGTGGTGGGCAGCGGCCTCGACGATACGACCACGGTCGGCCCCCTGATCAATGCCGCCCAGCGCGATCGCGTGGCGCGCATCGTCGAGGACTCGGTGAATGCCGGGGCCAACGTCGTCACGGGAGGCTCGGTGATCGACCGGCCCGGCTACTTCTACACGCCCACGGTTGTGAGCGGCGTCGGCGAATCGTCGCCGCTGGCCTCCGAGGAGGTGTTCGGTCCGGTCATGCCCATCATCCCATTCGACACGACCGAGGAGGCCGTCGCCATGGCCAACTCGGTGGAGTACGGGCTGGCTTCGTTCGTCTGGACGACGGATCTGGGAACCGCTTTCACGGTGTCAGATGCCCTGGATTTCGGCATGGTGGGCGTGAACGACTGGTACCCGGTCACACCGGAGGCCCCCTTCGGTGGGATGAAGCAATCCGGTCTCGGACGGGAGTCGGGGGTCGAAGGTCTCCATGAGTACGTCGAGGCAAAGACCCGATACATCGGGGGGCTCTCGTGAACGGCAGGCCCATCCGGGTGTTCGACCTGGCAGGGACCTCGCGTGACATGGGCACGCAGCACGGCTCGCTGGCGGCAGAGGAGATTCGTGCATACACGAACGACCGCGTGGAGCGATCCGCAGAGGGGACCGACCTGGACCGGGCGAGCATCCTCGAACTTGCCGATTCGATGCTGCCTGCGCACCGGGAGTACGACGCAGACCTCTATGACGAGATGGTTGCGATGGCCGAGGCTGCGGGCATCACCCCGGCGGAGGCGTTGATCGTCGGCGGCTACACCGACTTCATCGACACCGTGCGCGCCTCGGCGGGCACCGGCCCGATCGAGGACAACTGCACTGCGGTGCTGATTCCCGATGGTCGCGCCGAGGGAGCGGGGTTCCTCGCCCAGACCTGGGACATGCACGCCTCGGCGACTCCGCACGTGGTCATGTTGCGCCTGGAACCCGTTTCGGGCCCGGGCGCCCTGGTGTTCACCACCGTGGGCACCCTCGGTCAGATCGGGATGAACCAGGCCGGGATCGCAGTCGGGATCAACAACCTGACGGCCGACGACGGTTCGGTCGGGGTGACCTGGCCTTTCGTCGTCAGGAAAGCTCTCGGCCAGACCTCACTGGACGCCGCCGTGGCAGCCGTCACGTCGGCTCCGTTGGCCGGGGGACACAGTTTCCTCCTGATCGACGCCGACGGTCGTGGTTGCACGATCGAGGCGATGCCTACGGCGTACCACGTGACGTGGATGGAGACCGAACCACTCGTGCACACGAATCACTGCCTTGTCGATGCAACCAGGGCGGTCGAGGGTGCCCGTCCGGACCAACTCCAGGTGTCATCGGTCGACCGGCTCGTGCAGGCAGATGCTCTCCTCAGGGACGGAGACATCACGCTCGATCGGCTGATCGACCTCACTCGGGACGAACGTTCGATCTGTCGTCATCCCGAGCCGCCGTACGACTACGAATCGTGCGGCGCTGCCGTCATGCGACCCAGAACCGGCGACCTCTGGGCGTGTTGGGGTGTCCCCTCGGAGAACGAGTACGAGCACTTCACCACGGGAGTGGCATGGGCACCTTGACGTACGGCAACCTCACCGACGAGCTGGCTGCGTCCTGTGCCGAGCTGGAGCTGATCGCCTTTCCGCACGCCGATCCAGATGAGCTGCTCTCCGAAGAAGACCTCCACGCATACGCTCGCACCTTCCCAGAAGGATTCTTCGTCTGCCTCGATGGAGACCGCGTCGTGGGCCAGGCCGGCGGGATATTCCTCGATTTCGACTTCGACCACCCGCAGCACTCGATCGCGGAGATCACCGGTGAACACCAATGCGGGAACCACGACCCCGATGGCGCCTGGTATTACGGTACCGACATGGTGGTCCACCCCGACTACCGGCGGCGTGGCATCGGCAGCCGTCTCTACGATCTCCGTCAGGACCTCGTTCGACGTCACAACAAACGGGGAATCATCGCCGGCGGCCACATGCACAACTTCGTCGAACGCAAGCATGAGATGTCGGCTCACGACTACGTTGCGGCAGTCGCCAGACGGGAGATCTATGACGCCACGTTGACGTTCCAGATGGACAACGGGTTCACGATCGAAGGTGCGCTCGAGAATTATCTCGCCGACGAAGCCACGGACAATTGGTCGGCGCTGATCGTGTGGAGGAACGACGACTACCACCCGTGACGACGTCGAGACATCGACGAGCCATACAATCGTCGCTGCCCTGAGTGGGCCTGGAGAGGAGGATGCGGAACAATGACCCCCAAGCATGGATACGGACGCCGTACCGGATCGCGGGATGCGCTCGTGGAGCTGGCAGCCAGAAACGCAGCTCGACAAGGCATCAGTCGCCGCGATTTCTTGCGCCGCGCCGGAGGTGCCGGCGCATTGATGTTGGGCGGACCCACGCTGCTCGCGGCGTGCGGCATCGAGGGGACGGCCGAGACATCGGCGACCACGGCCGCCGGATCGAGTGGTTCCACCGCGGCGCCCGTCGCCACCACCGAGCTCTTCGTCGACAACTGGATCCTGTACATCGACACGACCGAAGACTCACCCGACGGCACCTCGACGATCGACGAGTTCGAAGCGGAGACGGGGATCGATGTCACCTACACGGAGGGTGTGAACTCCAACGAAGAGTGGTTCGGCAAGTACCAGGCCCAGCTCGGGGCCGGTCAGGCGACCGGCTTCGACGTGGTGGTGCTCACCGACTACATGGCAGCGCGCATGCTCCGGCTGGGGTATGCCGAGCAGATCAACCACGACAACGTGCCGAATGCCGCCAAACTGGTGGAGGCCTTGAAGTCGCCGAGCTTCGACCCGAATCGCGACTTCACCCTGCCGTGGCAGTCGGGGTTCACGGGTTTGGCCTACGACGTCGACCAGACCGGCGGCGAGCTCGACTCGTGGGAGGCGATCAACGATCCGAAGTTCAAGGGCAAGGTCGGGCTCATCGGCGGGTACCCCGATTCGATCGGCGTCCTGCTGCTGATGCAGGGCAAGGACCCATCCACCGCCACGCTCGACGACATGATGGCTGCCGCCGACGAGCTCGAGAAGCTCGTGTCCGACGGTCAGTTGCGACAGGTCTACGGCAATGAGTACATCGACGCGCTCATCAACGGTGATCTCGCCGTGACGGCAGGTTGGTCTGGTGACATCTTCGCCAACCAGGAGGACAGCCCACAGCTCAGGTTCTCGTTCCCCTCGGAGGGCGTGATGATCTGGACCGACAACATGATCATTCCCAAGGGCGCGGCCAACAAGGCGAACGCCGAAGCATGGATGGACTTCTACTACCGTCCGGCCGTGGCCGCCGAGCTCGCCTATTGGGTCTGGTACGTGTCTCCGGTGGAAGGTGCGCAGGAGGCGATGGCGGACATCGATCCCGAGTTTGTGGATCAGCCGCTCATCTTCCCCGATGACGAAACCCTGGCCAACGCCTACATCTACCGAGCCCTCGACGAAGACGAGGAAACGACGCTCAACGAGCGCGTGGCCGAGGCGACCGGCGTATGAACGAGGACGATGCCCGACCGTCGGATGGTGATGTTCCGGCGGTCGAGCTCGTCGACGTGACGAAGCAATTCGGCGAAATACTCGCAGTCGACTCGCTGGCGCTCGACATCGAAGAGAACAGGTTCTTCGCCGTCATCGGTCCGTCGGGTTGCGGCAAGACGACGACGCTTCGGATGATCGGCGGATTCGAGGAGCCGTCGGCCGGCACCATCAGGCTTCACGGTGACGATGTCACAGGGACCAAACCCTATCAACGACCGGTGAACACGGTCTTCCAGAGCTACGCCCTGTTCCCGCACCTGAACATCTTCGAGAACGTGGCGTTCGGGCTGCGCCGGCAGAAGGTGAGTGATGCCGAGGTGAACACCCGTGTCGGCGATATTCTCGAATTGGTTCAGCTCGGACATGCCGCTCGCCGCCGTCCCCGGCAACTGTCGGGAGGTCAGCAGCAACGGGTGGCGCTGGCACGGGCACTCGTGAACCACCCCAGGGTGTTGCTCTTGGACGAGCCGCTCGGCGCACTCGACCTGAAGCTCCGCAAGGAGATGCAGATCGAACTGAAGCGCATCCAACAGGAGGTGGGCATCACGTTCGTCCACGTGACCCACGACCAAGAAGAGGCCATGACGATGGCCGACACGATCGCCGTCATGAACAAGGGCCGCATCGAACGCATGGGCGCACCCGAGGTGATCTACGAAGACCCGCGGACGCCTTTCGTGGCCAGCTTTCTCGGTGCGTCGAACCTCATGGAGGGCAACGTCGATGGCGACACGGTGGTCCTCGAGGGCGGCGAGCGGGTCAAGGTCGTGCCGGGCACTCTCCCGTCGGGCGGCAGGGTCAGCGTCGGCGTGAGGCCGGAGAAGATCCATCTCGACGAGGTCGGGTCGACATCGAATCATCCGAATCATCTGGACGGTGTGGTGACGGACGCCTCCTTCATCGGGGTGAGCACCCACTACCTGGTCAGGACCCCGGTGGCGGGGGAGCTCGTCGTGGTGGTTCAGAACATCGGGGCGAGGCGGCACGCCGCCGGGAGCAGTGTCACGGTGAGCTGGGACCCGGAACACACGTTTGTGGTGAGCGCGTGACAGCCACCGCGGAGCGCCCGGCTCGAACCGCAGCGGCCGAACAGGCCGACAAGCGCCGCCGACGTACGCCCTACCTGCTGCTGCTTCCAGGCATGGCATGGCTCATCGTCTTCTACGTCGTTCCGATGTTCCAGCTCGCCACGACGTCCCTTCAGGAGGGGACGTTGGAGCGCGGCTACCAGTTGACCGGCAACCTCGACAGTTGGACGGCGACGTTCACCACCTATCTCCCACAGCTGCGGAACTCGTTGCTGTTCGCGCTCGGGGCGACCGTCATCGGCCTGATCGTCGCCTACCCACTGGCCTATGCCATCGCCTTTCACACCGGCCGGTGGAAAGGACTGTTCCTGGCACTGCTCCTGGTGCCGCTGCTGGTTCCGTTCCTCCTCAGGACGTTGGCGTGGCGGGTGATCCTCGCCGACCAGGGCGCGGTCGTATCGGTGATGAAAGCGGTCGGAATCCTTCCCGACGTCAACGGCCGCCTCCTGTCGACAGGATGGGCCGTGCTCGCCGGCCTCGTGTACAACTACCTGGCCTTCATGACCCTCCCGATCTACGTCGCTCTCGACAAGATCGATCACAGCCTGCTCGAGGCGGCGAACGATCTGTACTCCAGCCCCTTGACCGCATTCCGCAAGGTCACGTTGCCGCTCTCGATGCCAGGTGTGATCTCGGGAACGCTCCTCACGTTCATCCCGGCTGCCGGTGACTATGTCAACGTCGACCTGCTCGGCAATCGGAACTGGACGATGATGGGCAATGTCATCCAGTCGAAGTTCCTCGTGATCGTCGACTACCCGGGGGCGGCGGCCATCTCGCTCACGCTCATGGCCATCGTCGTGACGATGGTGGTCGCCTACGTCAGGCGCATCGGGACAGAGGAGCTTCTGCAATGAAGTCCCGTGTGATCTATCGGATCCTGCTCGGGCTCGGGCTGCTGTATCTGTTCGTGCCCGTCTTCATCGTGGTCGCCTACTCCTTCAACGACTTCCAGGGACGGCGTAACGTCTCATGGGAAGGCTTCACCTTCCGCCACTGGTTGGAGCCCTTCTCGGAACCCGGACTCAGCCAGGCAGTTCTGAATTCCCTGTCGATAGCCTTCTTGTCGGCAGCGGTGGCGACGATGCTCGGCACGCTGATCGCGCTGGCCCTGGTCCGCTATCGGTTTCGTGGGAGGTCGTCGACCAATCTCTTGCTCTTCCTTCCGATGGCCACCCCGGAAGTGGTGATGGGCTCATCCCTGTTGGCGTTGTTCATCGTCGGGCAGATCCAGAGGGGGTTCTGGACGATCCTGATGGGGCACATCCTGTTCAACATCAGCTTTGCGGTGGTGACTGTCCGGGCGCGCATCGTCGGACTGGACCGCCACTACGAGGAAGCGGCGATGGATCTGTACGCAAACGAGTGGCAGACGTTCCGGCGGGTGACCTTGCCCATGATCCTCCCTGGGGTCGTCGCCGCATTCATGCTGGCGTTCGCACTCAGCTTCGACGACTTCGTGATCTCGAACTTCACTTCCGGATCGACACTGACCTTCCCCGTGTACGTCTACGGAGCCTCTCGACGCGGTGTGCCCCCTCAGGTGAACGTGCTGGGGACGATGATCTTCGCCGGCATGGTCGTGATCACGGCGCTGTTCCTCGTCCTTCAGGGACGTCGGGAGCGCCGGGCTTCGTGAACCGGTTCGCATCGGGCCCTGACGGCACCGGAGGCCGCCTCGACCGCCGTGGTCATTCCCAATGGACGGGGACGTCGCGGTAGGGTCGTGGACAGCATGAAGGTCACGTCGCTCATGTTGTACGCCATCAACGTGGAAGCCACGACCGGGTTCTACCGTGCGCTCGGAGTCGACTTCGACGAACAACCCGGCGGCCGATCCGTGGGTGACGCCGGTGCGTGCCGAATGGCCATCGTGGCGGCGACGTCGGGAGACGCAGCCGGCCCGGGGGTTGGTGGCACCACCATGCCGGGGTTCGAGATCGAATCCCTCGAGGACTCCGTTGAGCGGCTCCGAGGCATGGGACGGAGGATCCTGCGCGAGCCGGAAACCCTGAGCTGGGGCCGGCGCGCAGTGGTGTCCGATCCCGACGGTCGGGCGGTGGAATTGATCGAAAGGCCGTGAGCCGGGCACTAGGGCCGAGCATCCAGGGTCGATGTGACCCACTGCCCTAGGACCACTCGTGCGAATTGTCACAATGACCGAGATCCCTGTGAAGTGAGGAACCGATGACGAGCAAATGGGTATTCGCGTTCGATGAAGTGCAGCTGGCCGAGAAGGCGGTCGGTGGAGGGTGGGACGCCGTTCGTGCGTTGCTCGGTGGCAAGGGCGCCAACCTCGGTGAGATGACGAGGATCGGTGTCCCTGTCCCGCCAGGCTTCACCATCACCACGGAAGCGTGCAATGCCTATCTGGCCTCAGGTGAGCAGTTCCCCGAAGGCATGCTCGAGCAGGTCGAGGAGACACTCGCACGAGTGGAGCAGGTCACCGGGAAGTTCTTCGGTGACACCTCCAACCCGCTGCTCGTGTCGTGTCGGTCCGGTGCGAAGTTCTCGATGCCGGGGATGATGGACACGGTCTTGAACATCGGCCTCAACGACGACGTCGTCGAGGGGTTGATCAAGCTGACCGGCGATGAGCACTTCGTATACGACTCGTACCGCCGATTGGTCCAGATGTTCGGATCGGTGGTGCTCGGCGTTCGTGACGAGCCCTTCGAGTTGGTGCTCGAACGCTTCCGCACCGAACGGGGGGTCGTCAACGACTCGGATCTGTCCGCAGAGGACTTCAAGGCGATCACGGTCGAGTTCAAGGGAATCGTCGAGCGATACGCCGGCCGCCCGTTCCCCGACCGGCCGAGAGACCAGTTGCAGCTCGCCATCGAAGCCGTGTTCCGCTCATGGAACGGCAAGAGAGCAAACGACTATCGAAAGGCGGCGGGGATTCCGAACGACCTCGGGACAGGGGTCAACATCCAGACCATGGTTTTCGGCAACATGGGCGACGATTCGGCGACCGGCGTCGCCATGTCGCGCAACGCCACCACCGGCGAGGCCAAGATCGAAGGCGACTACCTGACCAACGCGCAGGGCGAGGACGTCGTCGCCGGCATCCGCGTCACCAAACGAATGGACGAGCTCGCCGACGAGATGCCGGACCTCTACCGGCAGTTCGCCGAGATCGCCTCGAAGCTCGAACACCACTACCGCGACATGCAGGACATGGAGTTCACGATCGAGCGCGGGAAGCTCTGGTTGCTTCAAACCCGAGATGGGAAGCGCACGGCGCAGGCCGCGGTCCGGATCGCCGTCGACATGGCCGGCGAGGGCCTGATCACGAAGCAGGAAGCAATCATGCGCGTGACCCCCACCCAGGTCGATTTCTTCCTCCATCCTTCGTTCGTCGCCCAGACCAAGCGGGTGGCGATCGACGAAGGGCGACTTCTCGCAACCGGCCTCAACGTGTCGCCCGGAGCAGCGGTCGGCGTGGTCGCGTTCGACGCCGACCTCGCCGAGCGGTGGGCCGTGGAAGAGTCTCGCGAGGTCATCATGGTTCGGCCCGAGACCAAGCCAGATGACGTACACGGGATGCTCGCCTCCAACGGCATCCTCACCAGCCGTGGCGGCCGCACGAGCCATGCGGCCCTGGTGGCTCGACAGTTCGGAAAGCCCGCCGTGGTGGGCGCCGAGCAGATCCAGATCGACCTCAACGAGCGTGTTCTTCGGGTCGGGGAGATCGTGGTTCACGAGGGCGACTGGCTCTCGATCGACGGCACCACGGGCGAGGTGCTCCTCGGTGAGATCGACACGCAGACCCCCGATCTCGAGAACCAGTGGCTGAAGGAGCTGCTGGGTTGGGCCGACGAAGAGCGAGACATCGGGGTGTGGACCAACGCCGACTATCCCGATGACGCCCGTCTGGCCCGCGCCTACGGGGCGGAGGGGATTGGGCTCACCCGCACCGAGCACATGTTCTTCGACCAGGAACGGCTGCCGATCGTTCAACACATGATCACCGCAACGATCCCCGCCGATCGCGCCGCTGCCCTCGATCAGCTGCTTCCGTTCCAGCGGCAGGACTTCATCGGCCTCTTCCAGGCGATGGACGGGCTCCCGGTGACCATCCGGCTCATCGATCCGCCCCTTCACGAGTTCCTGCCGAGCTTCGAGGAGCTGACGTTCGATCTCACGGACCTCAAGCTCCGCATCCAGTCCGCATCTTCCCTCAAGGAGATCAACGAGCTCCTGGCGAAGATAGAAGAGCAGGAGCACATGCTCGAGCGGGTTGAGAGCCTCCGCGAGGCGAATCCGATGCTGGGGCTCCGCGGCGTCCGGCTCGGAATCATGCTTCCCGGGCTGACCCGGATGCAGGTGCGCGCGATCTTCGAGGCGGCCTGCGAGGTCGCCAAGGACGGCGTCGACGTGCACCCGAAGATCATGATCCCGCTGACGTCGCATGTGAACGAGCTGTCCAGGCAGCGATCCGAGCTCGAGGACGAAGCGAAGACCGTCATGGCCGAGCAGGGGATCGAGGTCGACTACGCCTTCGGCACGATGATCGAAATCCCACGTGCGGCGTTGACGGCGGACGAGATCGCCGAGTACGCCGAGTTCGTGTCGTTCGGCACCAACGACCTCACCCAGATGACCTTCGGGATCAGTCGGGATGACGCCGAGAAGGCGTTCCTCGTTCAGTACCTCGAGGAAGGGATCCTCGAACGCAACCCGTTCGCGACGATCGATGTCAAGGGTGTCGGCGAGCTGATGCGGATCGCAGTGGAGAAGGGGAAGCAGGCGCGACCCGACCTCAACACCGGTATCTGCGGTGAGCACGGTGGAGACCCCGAGTCGATCGCTCTCTGCCGCAAGCTCGGGCTCGACTATGTGAGCTGTTCACCACCGAGGGTGCCCGTCGCCCGATTGGCGGCGGCCCAGGCAGCGATTCGAGACGGTTCATGACCCGTCGCCCAGCGACGTAGAGCCGTCTCGTGCAGCAGCGCCCCTGGTACCCCACGGGGGCGCTGCTGCAGGTCCGAGACAGCCCGCGGCCCACTGCCCCACCCGCAGGCGGGTTTCTCCGGGAGCCGGGGGGTGGGGTGGGCCGTCAGTCGTGTGCGGTCTCTGCGTGCCGGGCTGGCCGGTCAGGCGCCGAATGCCCGCTCGGCCATCCCATTGAGCAACTCGAGGACCACCCGGTTGCCCAAGTAGGCGGTGATCTCGGAACTGTCGTATGCCGGGGCCACCTCGACCACGTCGGCCCCGACGAGCTCGAGCTCTCGTGCGAGGCGTCGTACGGTGTCCAGGAGCTCGCGTGACGTGAGCCCGCCTGGCTCGGGTGTCCCCGTGCCGGGGGCAAAAGCCGGGTCGACGACGTCCACGTCGACCGAGATGAAGACACCCTTGGCGCCGCCTGCGACCGCGTGCGCCACCGCTTCATCGACGACCGCCTCGAGGCCACGCTCGACGATTTCGTTCATGAAGAACGATCGCATGTTCTGCTCCCGCATCCACGACACCACTTCGGGCTCGGGCCAATATCCCCGGAGCCCGATCTGCACGAAACGATGCCCGGGAACTGCGCCAGATTCGACCAGTCGCCTCATCGGCGTTCCGTGGCCGTAGAGATGGCCGTTTTGCAGGGCGCCGGTGTCGGCGTGGGCGTCGAAATGGATGAGAGCGATCTCGCCGAACCCATGTACACGTGCCACACCCGTGGCATTGGGGTAGGTGATGGTGTGATCTCCGCCCAGGACGATCGGTACCTTCCCGGCTGCGGCCACGGTCTCGACGGCATCGGCGATCCGTGCGATCGACTCCTCCATGTACCCCGGGACGACATAGATGTCGCCCACATCGACCACGCCGAGCGCCCCGAGCGGGTCGATCCCCGTGGGCAGGTGCGGGCGATACCCGTCCATCGCCCCGTAGTCGGCCTCACGAATGGCCTGAGGTCCGAATCGAGCACCGGGCCGATAGGTCGTGCCCCAATCGAACGGCGCTCCCACGATCGCGACCTGGCCTTCCACCGCCGGTAGCTCATCGAACCGCACGGCGGGTACTCCCAAGAACGACTGGCGGGACGCGAACGAGATGTATTCGGCCGATGCGAACGGGACCTCGGTGGCGCGTCGTTCGTACGGGGTGTGATGCGACTGGGGGTGGTCCATGTGGGTGGAACGCTACCGCATGCGGGTGTGCAGACAGGGGAGGCGCTCGGCGGTCGGGACGGCCTCTACACTTCGGCGAAACAAGAGGAGCCGCATCGCGATGACCGCCGAGCACGACACCGAGACCCATTCGGACATGGAAGGCACCTTCCAATTGGGTGCCCGCCTCGGCAAGGCGGTGGTGAAGGGAATGCTCGTGGCGCTCCCGATCGCCTACATCGGGCTGGTACTCGCCCTGACGACTATGACCGATCGGAACTTCCAGCAGTCTCTCGAGACGTCCGTCCTCCCGGGCATGCTCATCGGGGTGTTCTTCGGCGGCTTCTTCGGTATGGCAGTCACGCTTCTGGCCGTCGAGAAGCTCGAGAAGGCCGAGCGGAAGTCACGGCAGCGAAACCGATAGGCCGGAGTCGTTCGGCATCGTCACGTCGAGGCTGACAGCGATCTCGCCGGTGTCGGAGATCGTGGAACCAGTGATGTCTTGAAGCGTTTCGGGCTCGAGTGTGGCCCGCATGCTGAGCGAGGAGATCCACTCCCCGTCTTCGGCGACCCAGAACGTGAGCTCGTCGAACTCGACACCTTCGACGCCGGGCGCCACGAGGCCGAGCGCACCCGCCTGGTCTATCAGGCCGCCGAGATCGAGACGTCGCGTCGCGATTCCGTTTCGCTCTTCCGTCTCGCCACCGGCGGGAAGTTCCTCACCGCCGGTGATGTCGGCCCAGAACCGATCGGATCCGGCGCATAGGCCGAGGCTCTCTCGAAACGCAGGGTCGTTCGAGGACACGGTCTGATAGCCCTCGCCAGTGCCCGAGTCGAGGAATGTTTGATCCCCGACGACGATCACGCCCGTCTCGAAGTCGAAGCCACCGAACCCGGTGGTGATCCGGCAGCTGAGGTCACCGTCGACGAACACGCCGGTGCTCGACAGCGACAGTAGGTTCGTGTCGACGGCGCCGATCGAGGTGGCGAACTGCCACTCGAAGGAGTCGAGCACGTTGGTCGGCGCCGAGGGCGGAGCCTCGGCGGCTACGAGCGTGGTGGTGGTGGTGGGTGCGACGGTGGTGGTCGTGGTGGCTGCAGTGGTCGTCGTAGTCGCCGGCGCTGCGGTGGTGGTCACGGTGGTAGGGACACTCGGCACCGTCGCATCGAGGATCTCGGTGTCTCCAGACGAACGCGAACACGAGACGAGGGCGAGGCCGAGCGCGACCAGGGCGACGAGGCGGGAGCGGGGCATGTCTGAGGAGGTTATCGGTGTCTTCGCCCATGTCCTGAATCGAGACTCGGCCGGACGCGAATCTCGATGCGCTCCGCGCTTGCGGGTACCATGGACGCCGGTGTGAGAGAGATGCGTTCACCCGGCAGCTTCGGACTGCACACTCACGGCAGACTCTGCCGTCCTACGGCCGAAATGACGCGACGATTGGGGATCCGTTGTCGCGCCAGAACCGCTTACGAAGAGCGCAATACGCTGGCCTTCCGTCATTGGAACCCTCCGGAACGACGGCTCGATCGAGAGCATTGACCAGGTCGTTTCAGGAGGAGCAAACACATGAGCATCCAAGGCCCGAAGACAGCGGAGTGGTTCCGTAGATCTCGCAGCGCACTCGTCAACGGCGTATCGAGCGGGTTCCGCTACTGGGGTGACGACGACACCCTCGTCATCGATCACGGCTCGGGCGGGCACGTGTTCGACATGGATGGCAAGGATTACATCGACTACCAGCTCGGCTTCGGCCCGGTCATCCTGGGACACGGGGATCCGGCGGTGGCGAGTGCGGTCGCCGATGCAGCCGCGGCAGGCACCGTGTTCGCCATGACCCAGCGGATCGAGATCGAAGCGGCCGAGAAGGTCATCGGAGCGCTGGGCTGGCCCACGTCCATGCGATTCACCAACACCGGCACCGAGGCAACGATGCATGCCATCAGGCTTGCCCGTGGGTGGACGGCCCGAGATCTGGTGTTGAAGTTCGAGGGCGCCTATCACGGTGTTCACGACTACGTGCTGTTCTCGACTGCCAGTGCTCCCGCCGGACACCTCGGGTCTCGTCTTCGGCCGCTGCCGATTCAGGCTTCTTCCGGCATCCCCGACGGCCTCCGCCGATACGTGCGGACGCTTCCGTACAACGACGTCGAGTTGCTGGAGGAGTTCTTCGACGATCATGGGCACGATCTCGCGGCGGTGATCGTCGAGCCGATGGCCGGCAACTTCCTCGGCGTCCTGCCTGTGCCCGGCTTCCTCGAGACCATTCGCCGTAAGTGCGACGAGCACGAAGTGGTCCTGATCTTCGACGAGGTCAAGACCGGATTCCGTCTCGGACTGGCAGGGGCCGTCGGGGCGTTCGGTGTGACCCCTGACATCGGAACGTTCGCCAAGGCGATGGGCAACGGTTTCCCTGTCGCGGCCATCGCCCTTGCCGAGAAGATGGTCGAAGGATGGGCCCTCGGTGGGATCGCCCAGGCCGGCACGTACTCGGGCAATGCGGTGGCGGCGGCCGCCGTGAAGGCCACGATCGAACGGCTGGAGGACGGCACCGCGTACCGTCAGATCGAGAAGGTCGGCGGAGCCATCATGCAAGGCATCCAGACCGTGCTCGACGACCGGGGGTTGGATGGCGTGGTGGTCGGGCATCCGTCCATGTTCTCGATCTTCCTCGGCGAAGGCACACCCAAGGAGTTCCGAGATCTGGCACACCATGATTCGCGCGTCTACAACAGCATGGTGATGTCGATGATCGAGCGCGGCGTCGCCCCGTGTCCCGATGCCAGAGAGCCCTGGTTCACGTGCGCCGCTCACACCGACGACGACGTGACCAGGACGCTCGAGGTGTTCGAAGAGTCGCTCGACGTGACACTGGCGAGAGCAGGGTCGCTCCCTCGGGTCGAGGACGACTGAGTTGACGACCAGCTATCGATCGACATCCCTCTGGCTCGACTCGTTGCCGGAGGGAGATCCGGTGCGCAGGCCGCCCCTCGATGGTGACCTCGAGGTCGATGTGGTGGTGGTCGGCGCCGGCTACACCGGATTGTGGGCCGCCTATTACCTCACCGAGCTGCAGCCGGATTTGGATGTCGCCATCGTGGAAGCCGAGATCGCCGGTTTCGGGGCGTCCGGGAGGAATGGGGGATGGGCGTCTGGCGAGTTCTCCATCCGACCCGGGTCGGTCATCGCCCGACACGGACGTGAGGCGTACCTCTCCCAGATCCATGCGATTTGGGATGCCATCGACGAAATCGGATCGGTGGCGGCCCGGGAGGGGATCGACTGCCACTTTCACAAGGGTGGTTCGCTGACGCTGGCGACCTCCGGCGCTCAACTGTCGCGCCTCCACCATGAGATGGGCGAGTCGATGAATCGTGGCTTCTCGGAGGAGGACTTCGTCGTCCTCGATCGGGCCGAGGCCCTTGGTCGGATGCGGTCCGAGCGCGCGCTCGGCGGTGTGTTCACGCCGCATTGTGCGGCGATCCACCCGGCCCGATTGGCTCGGGGGCTGGCGGAGGTGGTCGAACGCCGTGGGGTGCGGATCTACGAAGGGACGAGAGCCACGGCCATCGGTCCCAGACGGGTCGACACCGATCACGGTGTGGTTTCCGCGGGCACCGTGCTCCGGTGCATGGAAGCCTTCGAGACCCGGATGCCGGATCGGGCGAGGTCCGTTGCCCCGGTCTACTCGCTGATGATCGCAACCGAGCCCCTTCCTGCCCACGTGTGGAAAGAGATAGGCCTGTCAGACCGCGAGACCTTTCACGACGGCCGGCACCTGATCATCTACGGGCAGCGAACGGCCGACGATCGAATCGCATTCGGCGGTAGGGGAGCCCCCTATCACTTCGGATCGGCGATGCGTCCGGAGTTCGAACGAGATGCGGGCACGCACCGGGCGATCGTGGACACCTTGCGGTGGCTGATCCCCCAGATCGGGGATGCCGCCGTGACTCACACCTGGGGCGGCGCCGTTGGCATGCCCCGTGACTGGAGTGCGTCGGTTGGCTTCGATCCGGCCACCCGCGTCGGCCGCGCCGGCGGCTACGTCGGCGCCGGTGTCACTCCCTCCAACCTGGCAGGAAGAACGCTGGCCGACCTCGTCATGGGCCACGACACCGATCGAGCCCATCTGCCGTGGGTGGGCCACGTGTCGCCAGACTGGGAACCGGAACCTCTGCGGTGGATAGGCATCAACATGGGCAGAAGCCTCGCTCCCTGGGCCGACCGCAGAGAGTTCGCGACCGGCGAACCGTCGAAGGTCCTCGGTGGTCTGCTGGAACGGCTCACGGGGCACTGACGTGATCCGGCGAGGTGGTGTGGACGATCTCGGCAGCCTGCTGGTGCTGGCCGAGCGATACTCGGTCCACGACCGGCACGCGATCGATCACAGTCGAGTGAAGTCGGGTCTCTTGCCCCTGCTCGAGAGCGACGACAGCGGCGTGGTCTGGGTCATCGAACACGCTCGTGGTGTGGCGGGTTACGCCGTGGTCACGTGGGGGTGGTCGGTCGAGTCCGGGGGACCGGACGCGCTGCTCGATGAGATCTACGTCGACCGACGCGGCGAAGGACTCGGATCGGAGTTGATCCGGCACATCATCGAGGATTGCCGAAGGCGAGGCATGCTCCGAGTGTTCCTCGAGACCGAGGCACACAATCGCCGTGCCCGTGCGCTGTATCTCCGGCATGGATTCGGGGTCGAAGACAGCGTTTGGATGAGCCTCGAGTTGGACGCGACTTCTCCTGCCGGATGGGCAGGAGCGTCGGATCCACTAGCTTGAGCTGATGGCAAAGATCCACGGCGGGCGCGTCATCGCCCGGGCCCTCAGGAACGAAGGCGTCGACACCCTCTTCACCCTCACGGGTGGGCACATCCTGCCGATCCTGGACGGCTGTGTGGCAGAGGGGATACGGGTGGTCGATCTTCGGCACGAACAGGCGGTTGCCCACGCCGCCGAGGCGTACGGGCGGCTCACAGGGCAGCTCGGAGTGGCCGCCGTCACTGCGGGACCTGGCGTCACCGACGCTGTGACCGCCATCGCAAACGCCCACTTCGCCGGTACTCCGATGTTGCTTCTGGGAGGGCGGCACCTTCTCCGTCAGGAGCTCAAGGGTGGCCTCCAGGAGATGGATCACCCCCCGATGCTCGAGGACATCACGTCGTGGGCGGGCACTGCCTTTCAGCCGGATCGGCTCGCCGACTACGTGGCGACTGCGTCGCGGCATGCGTTCGCCGGGCGTGGGGGACCCGCGTTCCTGGACGTGCCGATGGACGTGCAATTCGACGAGGTCGACGAGGACGCCATCCGATGGCCGATCGGCCAGCGAGCCAACCGGTTGAGCGGACTGGACTCCGCCACCCTCGCTGAGATCGTTGGGCTCCTCGAGAGCGCCGAACGGCCCATGATCTTCGCCGGAGCAGGCGCTCGCGGCGGTGCGGCCAATCGCATTCGACAACTCGCCGAAGCCCTTCAGGCACCGACCTTCCTCAACAGTCGAGCTCGCGGCTCGCTTCCCCACGGGCACGAACTGCTGGGTAACCATGCCCGCTCTGCAGCGTTTGCGGGCGCCGATCTCGTGCTCGCGTTGGGCGTCGATTGGGACTTCCGCGCCAAGTACGGCGACACGATCCCCGCCGACGCCGTGGTCATCCAGGTCGATGCCGATCCCACGAGGGTGGGATGGAACCGGTCCGTGACCGTAGGGGTGGTCGCCGATCCGATCGTGGCGGCAGACCAGTTGGTCGAGTCGGCGACTTCATTCGCCCGGCCCCATCCGCGTCCGTGGTCGTCGGAGATCATGGAGGCCGAGCGAAGCCGCCAGCAAGTCCTCGAGGTCGAGGCAGCCGACGACTCGACCCCCGTGATGCCGCAGCGCTTCGGCCGTGACGTCGGGGCGTTCTTCGGGCCCGACGCGATCGTGGCGGTCGACGGCGGGGACATCGTGTCCACGACCGCCCGATGGCTTCAGGTGTCGCAGCCGGGTCATGTGCTCGATCCGGGACCGTTCGGAACACTCGGCACCGGCGCCCCATTCGCCATAGCCGCCAAGGTGGCGTTTCCCGAGAAACGCGTGGGCATCGTGTTCGGTGACGGCGCGTTCGGGTTCAATGGTTTCGAGTACGACTCGATGGTCAGGCTCGGTCTCCCCATCATCGGCGTGCTCGGGAACGACGGCGTGTGGGCCAACATCAAGACGATCCACAAGGCGTTCTTCCCAGATCGGGTGGTGGCGGCAGATCTCGGCCGGCGTCCCTATCACGCAGTGGTGGAGGCGCTAGGCGGACACGGGGAGCTGGTCACCGACCCGGCAGAGGTGCTGCCGGCGTTGAAACGGGCGGAGGCGAGTGGCAAACCCTCGCTGGTGAACGTACACCTGGCGGAGACGATGAGGGCATCTTCCAATTACGCACAGTGAGCCGGGGGGCTCGGGGGTGAAGAGATGACGGCGGTGGTGGTAGGGCTGTTCGTGTTGATGGCGCTCGGGGTCACCGGATCGGCGATCCTCCAGGGCCGGCTCGTCGCCGTCCGCCCTCCCGAGTTGCGGCGTCTGCAGTTCTATGAGGTCGCCTACCTCGCAGGTGGCAGGTCACGTGTCGCGGATGTCGCTCTCGCCTATCTGGTATGGGCCGGTCTCGTCGACATCCGCCCTGGAGCAGGTGTGCTCGCAATGGTGGCGGCCCCGAGCCGGCACGTGGAACTGGCACCGGTCGAGGCCGCCCTGGTCTCGACCATCTCCGCCGACGGCAGGAAGCCGACGATTCCTCTCTCGGCGGCCCGGGAGGCGGCGGGGTCGGTCCCGTCGACCCTCGCAGGGTATGTGGTGCCGCCGCGCGATCGGCTGGTCGCACGGGCCCCGGCTGTGGGATCCGCGGTGCTGGCGGCTGTGGTGGCAATGGGCATTGCGGTGTCGATCGACGACCGATGGGGATTCCTGACTGTGGTTCCGCTGGTGGCGGTGATAGTGGTGGCGACTGCGACGCTCGGTGGCGGTCGGCTCACCAAGGCGGGCGTCATGGCGCTGGCGGAAGAACATGAGCGCCATGCGAAGGATCTCTCGACAGCCGAGATGGGAGTCACCAGCCTGCCGCTCGAATCGGGGATGTACATCGTCGCCCTCCACGGCAGGGTGGCCATGACCGGTGGGTTGGCCCCGCTTCGCCGCGTCCTTCGTTGATCCGACGCCGGTCATGGGATGTCTGGCGCCCCGATCGTTCAGCCTCCGATCAGCACGCTGATCCGGTTCTCGGCTGCGGCGACAGCCACGATGGCGGCGTCGTCGGGCGGAAACGCGCATCCCGCAAGCTCGCCGCCGAAGCCATCGTCGACACCGACCGAGACCACCACACCGTCGTGTCGCGTTGCCGGGTCCGGATCCATCCCGCTCACGATCACAACGACAGGGCTCCCCGGTCCGGCACCGTCGGGGACCGCCAATTGCACCAGCAGCCATCCTTGCGGGGGCGTCGCCTCGTCGACGCTCATGTCCGTTGCGAGGATGGGGTCGCCGGGGGCGATCCGGCGGCCGGCGATGAACGGGAGCTCGACGGGCTCCAGGAGTCCGGCTGGTACATCGACCATCCGTACGTCTCCGACCGTGACCTCATCCCGAGCCGGGATCTCGCCGATGGCGACCGGGTGTTCCACCGTGGCCGAGGGGCGTAGGTCCGCCCACAGGGCAATGGCGACCAGGATCGTCGCCGTCACCCACCGAAGCACGGGTGGTTTGGAGAGCAGGAACATGCGGCGAAGGTATCTGTCGCCGCTGCTGCAGGGAAGGGGTTCGATTCCGCCGATTCGACCGGTAGCGTGGCGGCGTGCTCCGTCCCATGATCATGCTCGCCCTGCTGTTTGCCACCACCTTGGCCCCGGCCAGTGGTGGGCACACGTTCGGACAGGGGGTCTATCTGCCTCAGCTCATCGTGAAGGGACCGCAGATCGAGCTCGGGGCCTCCTGCATCAACGATCGCCGTCCGCTCCGCCCGGGAGGCGACCTGGTGGTGGTCGAGGGTGAGAGCGAGGTGTCCGGTGACGATGGGGATGTGATCCGATACGCGGTGGAGGTCGAAGAGGGATTGCCCGTCGATCCTGCTTGTTTTGCGAGGGTCGTCGAATTGACCCTCGGCGACGATCGGAGCTGGGTCGGCGCCGGCACCTTCGCAGTCCAGCGTGTGGACGAGGCGCCGGACCTTCGAGTCACCCTTGCCTCGCCGAGCGTCGTCGACGACTACTGCCTTCCGCTCAGGACGGGGGGCATCTTCTCGTGTTGGGACGGCTCCCGGGCGCTGCTGAACTTCGATCGTTGGCAGAACGGAGCCTCCGACTTCGGCGACCGGCTCGCCGAGTACCGCACCTACATGATCAACCACGAGGTGGGCCACGGCCTTGGCCATGGTCATCGCGACTGTACAGGGGCGGGCGATCTTGCTCCCTTGATGATGCAGCAGACGAAGACGACCGGAGCATGCGTGCCGAATGGATGGCCCACTCCCTCAGAGCTCTCCTAGTTCCTCCAGCCCCAGTGTCTCGAGATCAAGGGTCACGGCGGTCTCGTTGAAAGGCCCGCGACTCTCGTTGAGCAGCTCGACGCGCACACCGTTTCGCATCGCCGACATTCGGTGATGCCAGTGACCGTGGAACCACAACTGCGGCTGAAGACGATCGGCCAGGTCGCCCATTCTGGTTCGGACGTCGTCGGCCCGTGCCACGATCTCAGGCGGGATGAATGCCTTGTACGTCGACCGGAGCGACGTTCCGGGCAGACCTTCGTGGGCGATCACGACGTCGATCGGTCCGGTGCGGCTCGCACGCTCGAAGTCTTCGTCTGTTGGGATCTCCTGGGAGAACCAGTCGTATCCAGGGGTCCTGCGAGGTTGGTCGACCGAGACAGCTCCCCCCATGAACAGGATTCGCCGGCCTTCCCACTCGATCACCGTGCCGCGAGGCACCCACCACAGCGAGGGCGCCACTGCGACGGGTCCCTCGGCGGAGCCGTGTCGAAGGCGCGAGTGATCTTCGTGGTTGCCGTCGCAGAACCAGATGGAGACACCGCGCTCGATACATCGCGCGGCCACGCGTTGCAGGTATTCGATACCAACGGGATGCCTCGGCCAGTATCCAAAGTCCCCGGTCTGGAGGATCCGTTCGATGCCCCGGCGGGAGGCGGCATCGATGATCCGAAGGGCGTGATCGGTGTCGGCGTGCCAGTCGCCCGCAACGACGAGCGAGGTCACCGGGCTAGCTCGACGAGGACGAGTCCGACGAGGTCGACGAGGTCGATGATGTCGTCGAGCTGTCTTTGGATGTCTTGGACGATGAAGAGGTTGCGCCGTCCTTGGGCTTGGGGCTCGATGTCGACCCGGAAGTGTCCTCCTTGGGGCGAGAGTCTGTGGCGTAGAACCCCGATCCCTTGAACACGACGCCGCGGGCGTGGAAGACTTTCGTCAGTTCGCCTCCGCAATCTGGGTGCTTCTTGAGTGGCTTGGCGCTGAACGACCGAAAGACTTCGAAGTTCTCGCCGCACTTCTTGCAGGCGTACTCGTACGTGGGCATCAATGGACTCCGGATGGATCTGGCAGGACGAAACAACCATTCTACCGGACCGGTGATTCCCCTCACCTCGGCTGCCCGCATCGACGGGGCTCGATCACCGGCCTCCGATGCCCGGCGATCGCCGGCATGTGGCCTCCGGAGCCAGAGACAACGTCGGATGGACGTGGTGCCCCGCCTCTCCGACCCCTAACCTCTGACCTCATGCCCACATGGCTGGCCCTCGTCGGCGCCTATCTCATCGGAAGCCTCGACTTCGCCGTCGTGGTGGCGCGAGCACATGGTGTCGACATCCACAAGGTCGGGAGCGGAAATCCCGGTGCCTCCAATGTCTTGCGGACTTTGGGGAAGGGTCCGGCTGCGATGGTGTTTCTCGGCGATGCGATGAAGGGCGTCATCGCAGCCGCCATCGGATGGCTGGCGGTAGGCGCCGGCGATCCGGGAAACGAGCCGATAGCGCTGGCAGCAGGGTTCTTGGCGGTTGCCGGCCACTGCTATCCGGTCTTTCACCGTTTCAAGGGTGGAAAGGGTGTCGCCACCGCCGCCGGCGCACTCCTGTTCACCCTTCCGGTCGTGGCCGCGGTGCTGGCGGTCGGGTGGGTGGTGATCGCCAAGGTCTTCAAAGTGGCGTCGATCGCCTCGCTGGCCGCGGTCGCAGCCACGCTTCCCCTGGCGATCTGGCAAGGTACGAGAGGGGCGGCGCTCGGCTGGTTGGCCGCGATGGTCGTCTTGATCTTGATTCGGCATGCCCCCAACATCAAACGAATGATCAGAGGATCGGAGCAGAGGGTTCCAACATGAGCGAACGGATCGAAGTTGCAGTCATCCCGGCTGCGGGAAGAGGCACGCGGATGCGCCCTGCCACGCGTGTCGTTCCCAAGGCCCTGCTCACCGTGGTCGACCGCCCGGCCATTCAATACGCCGTGGAAGAGGCGGCCCGCGCCGGGGCGACCGAAGCCGTTCTGGTGGTGGACCTCGAAGTCGGCCACCTGATCCAGCAGCATTTTCTGGTCGAGGACAGACTGCGCGGCATCGAGCACGTGCGTATTCGGCCGGTGGTCCAGGAAGAGCCGCTCGGGCTCGGCCACGCCGTGTACGAAGCGCGTGAAATGGTCCGTGACCGGCCGTTCTTCTGTCTCCTTGCCGACAACATCGTTCGACCCGGACAGGACGTCTTGCCGTCGCTGGTGGCCGAGTCCGACGGAGGCAAGACGTCCGTCATGTGTCTCCGCCGGCTCGAGGACGAGTTCCTTTCCCGATATGGCGTTGTGATCCCGGCGGGAACCGAGGAGGATCGACCGCTCGAGCTGTCCGGGGCGGTCGAAAAGCCCGGCGTGGAACGTGCCCCTTCGCGGCTCGGTCTCATCGGGCGCTATCTGTTCACCCCGGAGGTCTTCGACATCTTGGACAATCAGCCTCCGGGACACGGCGGCGAGATCCAACTCACCGATGCGATCAACGAGCTCGGCCTTCGCGGGCGCCTGCGAGGTTCGGTTGCCTCGGCGGACCTGCTCGACGTCGGCAACCCGATCGGGCTGCTGGAGGCCTCCGTGGAACTCGGGTTGAAGCAGTTCGGGTACGCTTTCGAGTCGTACTTGCGGGATCGGCTCGACTCGTGATCCCGCTGCCCGAGGCCCAGCGCACCGTTGTCAGCAGCATGCGGCCGCTGCCGTCCGTGCGGGTCCCGATCTGGAACTGTGCAGGGCTGGCGCTCGCCGATGACGTGGTCGCTCCCCACGACGTGCCCCCGTTCTCCAATTCGGCCATGGACGGGTTCGCCATCCGCCACGCAGATCTGTCCGGTCCGCCGACGGCGCTCACTGTGAGCGAGGATGTTGCGGCCGGACATGTCGCGGTGGGATCTGTGGTGCCGGGCGGTGCCATCAAGATCATGACGGGTGCCCCCATTCCCGACGGCGCCGACACCGTCGTCAAGGTCGAGGACACCGAATCGGAGAACGGAACGGTGGTCATCAAGGCCAACCCCCCGGTCGGGACCGCCGTGAGGGCCGCCGGCGGTGACGTGGCGGCCGGCCAGGTGGTCTTCTCGTCAGGTACCCGGCTGACACCACCCCATCTCGGGGTGCTTGCAGCGGTTGGGATTCCGGCGCCCACGGTGCACCGGCGTCCACGAGTCGGCGTGATGTCGACCGGTGATGAGGTTCAACCCCCCGAGACCCAACGCCTGGAACCGGGTTGGATCAGAGATGCCAATCGCCCGCTTCTCGTCGGCCTTCTGTCTGAGCTCGGCGTCGACATTCACGACTACGGGATCATCCCCGACGATGCTCAGCGGATGCGGTCCACCCTCGAACGGGCGGCCGACGAGTGTGATGCGGTATTCACGTCGGGCGGAGTGTCGATGGGAGAGTACGACCTCGTGAAGGCCGTGCTCACCGAGCTCGGCGACATCGACCTGTGGAAGGTGGCGATGCAGCCGGCCAAACCGTTTGCGTTCGGATTCATCGGCTCGACCCCGCTGTTCGGCCTACCTGGCAACCCCGTGAGTGTGATGGTGGCCTTCGAACAGTTTGCCCGCCCTTCGCTGCTCACGATGATGGGGAGCCATCTGACGTTTCGGCGGCGAATTCCAGCCACGATGGCGCATCGGGTGGAGACGGACCCGGCGAAGACGGTGTTCCTTCGTGTGGTCTTCAGCCAGACCGACGACGGGTTCGAAGCCGCCAGCGCGGGTGGCCAGGATTCGAACGTGCTGTCGGCGGCGGCGAACGCCACCGCGTTCGCGGTCGTTCCCCAGGGAACCGACGTGATAGACGCCGGCGAACCGGTGACCCTCGAGATGTTCCGCTGGCCCGAGTCCAGGTCCACCGTCGAGGTGTTGGGTGAGCTCTGAGTTCCCGCATCTCGACGAGGCGGGCGAGGTCCACATGGTGGACGTGGGAGAAAAGCCAGAGACCGAACGCTCCGCCACCGCCGAGTGTGTCGTCGCCATGTCCGAGGAGGTGGCGACGAAGCTCTTCGCCGGCGCACTTCCGAAAGGCGACGCCTTGGCGTCGGTGCGCCTCGCCGGAATCATGGGCGCCAAGCGAACTTCTGATCTGGTGCCGCTGTGTCATCCCATCGCCCTCACCGGCGTGACCGTGGATGTGGGCCCCCATCCTGAGGGTGCTCGAATCGTCGCCACCACTCGCACGCTGGGGCGGACGGGGGTCGAGATGGAGGCCATGACAGCAGTCATGACCGCTGCGTTGGCGCTGTACGACATGGTGAAGGGCCTGGAGCGAGGCGTGAGGGTGCGAGAGGTTCGGCTGCTCGAGAAGCACGGTGGACGCAGTGGAAGCTGGACACGCACATGAGTGCAGGCGGGGTGCACAAGTTGCCGAAAGATTGCTCCGAGGCGAACGAATCGGTTACTCTGGCGCCCGGTCGAGCGGAGCACTGGCCGCACGACCCCCGGATATCCGGTGTGCAAGGTGTTGGTCACCTCGCTCGGCTGGAAGGTCCTGGACAAACAATACGAGCTGAGTATCGGATGAGCACACCCCCACATCCACATCAGATCGAGGCGGAGGTTCCGAGTCGTGCCTGACGCACCCCTTTTGATCGCTGCACTTGTGATCCTCACCATCTGGGGCATCTACTTGTTCCCCTCCTTCTTCGGTCGCCGCCGGAATGCGCCGTTGAACTCCACCGAGGAGTTCGACCGTTGGACGCAGATCATGGCGGACGTTCAAAGCCGGAGTTACAACACCCGCCGTCTTTCGACACGTGATGCCGTACGTGTGCGTCGGCGCCGGGCGCTGACCGGACTGGTGGGCGTCGCCGTTCTCACATTGACGATGGCTTTCGTGATGAAGTCCGTGTGGTGGCTGGTGGGTCACCTCGCCGTCGACGCCCTCGTGGCTGCGTACGTCGGCATCCTGCTCCAGATGAAGCAGCAGAAGGCGGTCCGGGTGGCTCAGCATCACGCAGTCGTGCGCCCCAACGACGCCGACGAGCCGCCCGTGCGCATCGTCGCCAACTCCTGAGCATCTTGGACCCTTCCGAGCTCGAATCCGTCGCAGAAGCCGTTCGCCCCATCCTCGATGAGCGTTTTTCCGCCCGTGAGCGCGGACTGACCAACTGTCGAAAGGTCATCCGGTCGTCGGCCAACGCCATCCGCAGCCTGCACCGTGATCAGGTCGACCAGGCTCGCGAGCTGATCGCAGAAGCGAACCGCCTGCTCGTCGACACTCTCGAGGCCCTCGAAGATCATCCCAACATCATCCACGCCGGGTTCGTGTGGGATGCAGCCAAGGAATTCGCAGAAGCTCAGCTCACTCTGGCGTTGTTCACGGATCAGCCGCTGCCGATGCCTGCGGACCTCGGTATCGACCCCATACCGTTCCTCCACGGTCTGGGGGAGGCTGTCGGCGAGTGCCGTCGCCGTCTGCTCGACCGACTGCGAGCCGGCGATCTCGATGAAGCCGAGTCGCTCCTCACGATGATGGACGCCGTGGTGGATCTGCTGGCCGACCTGGACTACCCCGACGGGATGACCAGTGGCCTCAGGCGCACGACCGACGTCTCGCGAGCCTTGGTGGAGCGGTCGCGGTCGGACCTGACCGCCACCGCAGTCCAGGAACGGCTGCGCCGTGACCTGGAACGGCACATCGACTGAGAGCCGCGCCGCGTGAGCGGCCCTGGGAGGACCCGCGACCGCGGATCCTCCCACGACCCCCCGATCGTGCGGCGCCTGTCTGGCGCCCGACCCTTCAGTGCCCACCTGCCTGCGTCGGCTGACAGCCGACGTCGTCACACATCTCGAGTGGCGATCATGTAGAACGGTGTCAGGTCGGTCTCCCAGCCGGGCACCAACGGGTCATGGATTCGACAGCGAGTTCTTCATCCAGACGACGTGCAACCGACGATACGGATGCAGCAGATGCGTTCGAGCGTCTGTATCGATCGCACCATGCTGCGGTGCTCGGCTATTGCCGTCGCAGGACCAGTCTCGCCGACGCACACGATGCAACCGCCGAAGTATTTGCGATCGCCTGGCGGAAGATCGATGTCGTCCCCGACGGTGAACGGGCGCTCACGTGGCTCTTCGGTGTCGCGTACCGCGTCCTCGGTCACCAATGGCGGAGTCGGAGACGTCTCGCCCGGCTTCGAGAGCGCGTGACGCACCTCGGGCAGTTGCCGCCGCTCGGTCCCGAGGGCGTGGTGGTCCGTCGTTCACAGGGTCGTGAGGTCTTGGAGGCAGTCGCGCGGCTGAGCCCGACCGATCGTGAGATCCTGCGCCTCGCGGGCTGGGAGGACCTTTCGCACGCGGACATCGCCGAGATCCTCGGAATCTCCATCGCCGCTGTCGACCAGCGATTCCATCGGGCCAAGAAGCGTCTGGCCCGTGAGTACGACCAGATCAATCGTCCCCCCGAGAATGCCACGAGAGGAGGGAGATCATGAGCCGGCCGGATGACGTGTTTGCGATGTTCGTCGATGCCAACCCGGTGCTGGACGTGGCGGCTCTCGAGAGCGGGCCCGATCTCCTTCCCGACCTCGAAAGGGGAGGACCGAACATGAGAAACGCAACCGATCTGGGCGCCGAGACTTCGGCCGGGGCGAGGACTTCGAGCCGTGCTCCATGGTCCGGGCCGTGGTACTTCGTAGCTGCCGCCGCGCTCGTCGTCGTCCTGGTGGGCGGAGTCTGGCTCTTCGGCGACCGGTCTTCGATCGACGTGACGGATACCGACGTGCCGATCGAGGAGCGCGCAGTGGCGGCCGTAGAACAACACTGGGACGCAGTCGACCGCGGTGACATCGACACGGTCATCGGCCTCGCATACGACGAGAACACCGCCGACACCCGCATGTGGGAGTTCAACGCCGTTCTCGCAGAGGCCGGCCATCCGACCGTTGTGGAGGGGTGTGATGTGGTCTACGCCACCGAGAACCTCGCCGAGGTGCGGTGTGCGGTCACCGTGGACAGCCCGGTCTTCGAGGCGCTCGATGACACCGAGGGCGTGGCACCGTTCACCTTCATCGACGGCACGCTGGCGTGGAAGCCGTTCGAGGATCTCGACTTTCCTGCCGCGAACGCTGCGTTCGCCGTCTACCTCCAGGCGAACCGCGCCGATGACTACGAGCGAGCCTGCTCGCCGCTCGCGTACGACCCGGCGGAGATCGTGCAGAACCAGGGCATAGCCCTCACCGCTGAGTGCGCCGCGCTCGAGGTCGAGGTGATGGCCGAGGTCGCACGGTGGATTCGAGACGGCATGCCGGAGGGTTGATGTCGGGGTCGGTCACGCTGCCGGCGGGAGATGACCACCGAGGACGAACCGCTATGATTCACGTCTGCCCATCACCGTCCGGTCGATGCGGTCTTTGGGGGTGTAGCTCAGCCCGGCAGAGCGCTTCCCTCGCACGGAAGAAGTCAGGGGTTCAAATCCCCTCACCTCCACAGAGAAACCCCAGGCCCACACCTGGGGTTTCTCGCATCTGGGGGAGGGCATCCCTCACCCGTTCACGAGTCAGGGTTCGGTCACCGTCAGGGTCACCGGCACGTACAGCCGCGATGAGAGCGGGTCGTCGGTCAGGACCACGATCGTGGCGCCGTAGCTCCCCGGTTCCAGGGTCGTGGCGTCCATGGTCGCGATCAGCGAAGTGGTCTCGCCCATCGGCACCACGCCCTCGGTGGGGCTGATGGTCACCCACTCGACATCGGTGAACGGTTCGAAGCCCACGGCTTCGGGAACGCCGTTCGCCAGGATGATCCCCGTGTCCTCGCCGTAGGCCCAGCCCCACTCGACCGGCTGGGCGAGCACCATCACACGTCCCGAGCCGAGGTCGTACTCGGCGAGGGTGGTGTCACCGGCCGGGGTGACGGCGATGACCGTCCCATCGGGCTGACCGGCGATGGTGGCGTGGCTGGCGAACTGGCCGAAGAACGGCGAGGGCAGGCCGTCCGCGATCGGGTGGTCGGGGGCGGTGACCTCGTTGCTCTCCCACAGGTCGGGGCCGTTCACCGAGCCACCGCCCGGCAGCGGCAGGCCGTTCGGTTCTCCGCCGTTCCAGCCCCAGCCGGCCACCCCGAGCCAGAGATACCCGCCACCGTTCACATAGCGCTCGAGGCCGCCGACCTGGTCGGTCAGCACGTCATAGAAACGTTGCGGCTGGTCGTTGGAGACGAACACCGCCTCGTAGCCGTCCAGATCGAGCCCGGGCAGCTCTCCCGAGCCGGCTACGTCGTACGAGACCCCCATGAGGTCCAGGACCTGCGTCATCGACTCGACGCCCCAGGGGAGTTCGTCCATCAACACCAGTACCCGGCCTCCGTCGAGCGCTGGCTCAACGGCGCGCGTCGCGTAGCCGGCGGGTGCCTCGCCGCTGTTCGTCGCCTCGGCGGCGACAAACCGGTCGACGACGTCGGCGAGTTCGGCCACCGAGAAGCTGAGCGGCGCCAATCCATCGACATTGCCCAGCGTCAGCTCCACATCCGCTTGCGCACCGGGGACGAGCTCGACCTCGATCGGGCCACCCTCCAACGTCGCCCACGGCCACAGTGGGTCGAGAACCACGTCGAAAGTCGATTCGCTTCCGGCGGTGATGGTCACCTCGGTGGCGAGGTCGGCGTAGCCCTCCGACGTCACGGTCGCCGGCCAGGTGCCGGCAGGCCCGTACAGCATGTACGAGCCGGCGTCGTCGGCAGCGGCCACGATCGGGTACACCTCACCTTCGAGTTCGGCGTCCACGTCGATCGAAGCCGGGGTCGGGTATCCCGCCCTCGAGTTCGTGACCGTCCCCGCGACCGCCCCGAACCCTTCGGGAAGCGTGACGGTCAGCGCCACGTCAACGACATGGTTGCGCGTCCGCGGGTCGTTTGTGACGAAGATGAGCTGCCCTGTGTAATCGGCGGGTTCGATGCCGGCGCCGCCGAGGGTGACGTTGACGCCGGTCGATTCGCCGGGCAGCACCACCCCGGAGGTCGGGTCGGCGCTCAGCCATGGCGCGTCCCGGAACGGCTCGATCGTGCCTTTGCCTTGATCGGGGACCCAGTCGGTCGGTTCGAAGAAATCGCCGATGACACCTCCGATGTCGATGGCGCCATCGTCACCTCCCATGGCCTCGAGGGGAAGATCGAAGCGGTAGGACTGGCCTTCCACCAGAACGGGGATCTCGGCGACGATCTCGAACAGGTCGGTGTCGACCAGGTAGGCCACGCCGATGTCGGGAACGCCGAACAGGTCGACGAAGAAGTCGACACCGAGTTCCTGCGCAGGCAACCCGCTCAGCGCTTCTGGGGGAACTCCGGTCGTGACATCCTGGTCGGTGTCGAGGAACACGTAGCCGACCGCCTGGTCGATGGGGCTCGCATCGGAGAACTCGATCTGGACCGAAGCCTCTGCACCATCGGAACCTCCGAGCACCTGGGTGACCTCGACGGCGCCGAGGGCGTCGTCGTCGGGATCGTCGATCACCACGTCGAGCGGGCCGTCGTATGTGAGCCCCACCGCCGCCGTCGGGATCGACGAACCGGCCGGGGCCGTGTACCGCTCCCACTCGTTGGGACGGATCAGCAGCTCCCCGGCAGGCCCTTCAGCCGGCGGAAGCTCGATCGGGGTGCCTCCCTGGTCGCGTTCGTTGACCTCGAAGACGAGCGGAGCCGAACCCACGTTGCTGACCGTCACCGCCCGTGTGGTGGTGGCGCCGAGTTCAACCGTTGCACCGATCTCGGTCGGTTCCACCCTGCCAACCGACGCCGCCAGCGAGAAGTCGACGGTCGGCGTCTCGTCTGCGGCGATCGTCAACGTCGATTGCGCATCGACATGGTTGGCCGCCGAGGCAGTGAGGATGTACGAGCCGGGCACCAGCCGGAGCGAGTACACGCCATCGGCGTCGGTGATTGCCGACCTGCCACCCGGTTGGGCAGTGATGGTGGCGCCGCCGACGGGCAACTCGTCGTTGGCGTTCGTCACGGTGCCGCCCACCACGCCCGTCGGGACGATCGTGTAGCGGTACCCGCTGTTGGGCTGGAGCGTCGACTCCCGATACGAGAACTGCAGGCCATCGGAACCCTCCGCGGCCTCGATGCCGATGGTGGCGGTGGAGCCGTCACCGGGCGATCCGGAGAAGGCGCCGTAGTGCATGTCGATGTCGCCGTTCTCCCACAGGGTGACGGTGATGTCGAGTTCCTGGCTCCCACCCAGCGGGCGGACCGCCTGATAGTCGACGACGAACCAGCGGTTCGGGGAACGGCCCCCCGAGGAATAGCCCACCCCGGCATTTCCGTCGACGATCAGATCGGTCCACAACGGGTAGACCGCCAGGTTGGGCATCGACACCGACGGGATCTCTGTGTTGAAGAACTCGGCGTAGAACGGATCCTCGAACGTGAGAGACCCGTTGGTGGTGACGAACACCTCGCCGTACCCGGCCCCGTAGAACGGGAACTCGAACGGAAGTCTGAGGCGGCCGTAGACGTCGTCCCCGTACAGCGCCGTCTGGTTCCGGCCGTCGGCGGCCCGTGTGCGAATCGGCGCACAGCCGTGACCGAAGTCGTCGATCTTCCTGCTCACCTCGATCCGCGTCTGGACGTTCCGGAGCAGGTCGACCTCCACCTGCCCCGGTGTCGTGCAGCCACCCTGGCGGGCTTCGAGGGTGTACGTCCCCAACGGCAGTGTGATGCGGAAGCGCCCGGACCGGTTGGCGACCACCGGATCTGCCGGCGTGCCTACTGCTGTGACCACGGCGCCGGCGGCGCCGGTGCCGTTCTCGGCGAACACCACCTGACCGGTGACCGTGTAGCGGGGCAGCGCCGTCAGCGTCAGGTTCTGAGTCGTGGTCGAGTCGGCGGTGATCTCCACCCCCGACACCAACACCGTCTCGTACCCGAACAACGATGCCGAGACGTTGTAGGGACCTTCGGCGAGGAACAGCTTGAAGCCGCCGTCGCCGTCGGTGACGGTCGAAAACTGGCGGAGATCGTTGGACGCCGTGACTCTGGCACCGGCCAGCGGAGACCCGCCGGAGGAATCGGTGACCGTACCTTCCAGGGTGCCCCCGGTGGCGACCAGGGCCACCGCCGCGGCGGCGTCGATCCGCCCCTCGCCGTAGACGTTGTTCGGGTCGCCGTCTTCGTCGCCACCACATGTGAGATCCACGATGTCCTGAGCCGTGGTCTCCAGCGCCGACTGGACGGCGGCGACGTCGCCGATCAGCGCCGGTTCGGCCGACATCATCAGTGCCATGGCGCCGGCAACGTGCGGTGCCGCCATCGACGTTCCGGAGAACGCCTCGTATCCGCCTCCGGGAACGCTCGAGATCACGTCGACACCGGGGGCGGAGACGTTGGGGTTGACCTTGCCGTACACCGACGGCCCGCGTCCGGAGAACTCGGCGACCACGTCGCCGACGTCGGTGGCCCCGACGCTGATGGCGTCGAGGTAGTCGCCAGGGCTGCCGCCCTCACCGCAGAACGGCCCAGGGTTGCCGGAGGAGAACACCGGAACGATTCCGGCGGCGCGCCAGGCAGCGACCAGGTCGAGGTAGAACGGATCGCCTGGGAAGCCGCCCCACGAGTTGTTGACGATGTCAGGGCGCTTCGACGGGTCGGGGTCGTCGCCGGCAAGGTCGGTCGGGGCCAGCACCCACTGGCCAGATGCCAGCAACGACGATTCCGAGCATCCAAAGTCCTCGCACCCCTTGGCGGCGATCCATTCGGCGCCCGGAGCGACGCCGATGTCGGGCTCGAACGGTCCGGGACCGTCCCCGCCGATCATGGTTCCCATGGTGTGAGTGCCGTGACCGACGTCGTCGCACGGCTCGTCACCACAGAGGCCGGTGGGATCGAACCAGTTGTAGTCGTGGGTGAAGCTTCCGTCGCCGAGGTTGCCCCGGTACTGGAACGACAGCGCCAGGTGGGTGTAGTCGACACCTGTGTCGATGTTGGCGACGACGATCCCACCCCCGAGGATTCCCTGGTCCCAGGCGGCTGGGGCACCGATCTTCTCGACCCCCCATTCCGGGACGGCGCCCTCCCCCTCCTGATCCGGCTTGATCGGATCGATGAGCGGAAGGATCCTCTCGAAACGAATCTCGGCGACTCCCGGCAGAGCGGCAAGCGCGTCGACGAGCTCGGCGTCGCCCTCGATCACCATCGTGTTCCTGACCCAGAACGAGCTGGCGACGCCACCGCGATCGGCGACGAGGTCGAGCGCTGCCGCCTGCGACGACGCCGCAGTCGACTGCAGTTTGTCGACCACGAACTCCCCGCGTTCGGAGAAGTCTTCGATTCGCTCGGCCTCACCGAGCTCAGCCTTGGCTTCGAACACCACCACGAATCGGGTGGTGTGGTGATCGTCTAGTGCCTGGCGGAGGCCCTCCTCGATCTGTGCCGCCGTTCCCCGGCCCGGGACGGCCGTCGCAATCCCCGGCATCACCAAGCTGAGACACGCAACCAACACCATCAACAACCGGCTGCGACGCATGACCCTCTCCTCGATCCGACGCTTCCAGACCCAGAGACAGGCACCCCTCGCGTGGTGTCGCCCTCGATATCCTGAACGTACACCCCGACGGGGCCCAGGCACGTGGCCTATGGTCCCCAATCGGGCTCCAGAAGTTGATCTTTCACTCGGCTTCGAGGACGACGACGGTGCCGGCGGAGACCCTGAGCGGCGTATTACCGAGCATCGAGAAGCGGTCGTGTGCTCCGCCGCCGGTCGAAAGCTGGTCGGGCAGGGGTCGTGCGACCCTGGCCGCTGTGTCCCCTTGCGGGTATTGGTGATGGTCGGGAGTCACGGACTTCGGAGTCTCGACTATGGAACACCCGACTGGGACGTAGGAGGAACAATGCAGGACACGAGGATCATCCTGGCCGGGCTCTGGGTGGCGTTGATGCTCACGTATCTGCTCGGAGACGTCCTCCGCATCTTCGCCGGGGACTTCACCGCCGGGGAGATCGACGGAAGGGAGGCCAGCCAGTGGATGTGGGTGTTGGCGGCGCTCGTCATGCTGATCCCGATTGCCATGATCGTGCTCAGCCTCACCGTGAGTCTTCCGGCGATCCGGTGGATCAACATCGTGGCAGCCGGGTTCCTCGTACTCTTCAACATCGTCGGCCTGCCATACCCGTCTGCCTTCGACAACATGCTGATCGTGGTGGGGTTCCTGATCAACGGCGTGACGATCTGGTACGCATGGGGCTGGGCCTGATGACACGATTCCGAGCTCAGCGAACCAGGTAGCCGGTCGGCACCATCGTGGCTTTGGCCGCCACCATCGCCTTCGGCACGGAGAGGTACTGCGCCGCCCCGCGGGCGCCCACGATCACGCGTGCCGTTGGCCCCTAGCTGGAAGACTCCTGCAGCCCCACGATGGACGCGTCACCCGGCAAAGGATGTGGGTCATGGCGATCGAAGCCCGCAAAGTCGTCCTCGAGCACGTGTCGGACGCGTCAGGCCTGGAGGCACTGATCGACGAGGGGGCGTTCACGGCCGACGAGGTCATCGCCGTGATCGGCAAGACCGAAGGCAACGGGGGAGTGAACGACTTCACCCGGATCCTCGCCGATCAGGCATTCCGGCAAGTGCTGATGGACAAGGGCACCCGACCTCTCACCGAGGTCGCCGAGATCCCCATGGTGTGGTCGGGGGGCGTCGACGGTGTGTTGTGTCCGCATGCCACCGTGTTCGCCCGGGTGGCATCGGAACCTGGCTCCGATTCCCGCTTGACGGTGGGGATCGCCATGAGCGATGTCATCTTCCCGGAGGACATCGGGCGACCAGCGATGGTGGAGAAGGTCGCCGAGGGAGTGCGCCGCGCAATGAAGGATGCCGGGATCGCCGATCCGCACGACGTCCACTACGTCCAGACGAAGACCCCGCTGCTCACGATGGAGACGATCGCAGAGGCCAGAGCTCGAGGGAGGGACGTCATCACCGAGCAGACGCTCGAGTCGATGGACATCTCCAACGGCACCACGGCGCTAGGGATCGCGGTGGCCCTCGGCGAGATCGAGATGCCGACGGCCGACCAGATCTGTCGTGACGTGTCGCTCTACTCGGCGGTGGCGTCGTGCTCATCGGGTGTGGAACTCGATCAGGCCCAGACCGTGGTCGTGGGCAATGCCCCGGTCGGCGGCCGATACCGCGTCGGTCACAGCGTGATGGATGATGCGATCGACGAAGAAGGCGTGTACGAGGCCATCCGGTCGGCGGGGCTCGATCTCCCCGAGCGGGCCCGGGCCGTGGATCTTGGCAGCCGTCTCGTGAACGTCTTCGTCAAGTGCGAAGCCGACCCGTCGAGCCGGCTCCGGGGACGCCGGCAGGTGATGCTCAACGACTCGGACGTCCATCACCACCGCCAGATCAAGGGGGCGGTCGGGGGGGTGGTCGCGGCGGCAACCGGCGACCCGGCGGTCTTCGTGTCCGTCGGGGCCCTGCACCAAGGCCCCGCTGGTGGAGGTACCGTCGCAGCCATCGTCGATCTCGGCTGACGGCCGATGATCGGCGCGCCACCGGATCCATCGGTTGCTGACACCACGGGGTTCACGGTGCCGGCAGTTGCCAGTCTGGCGATCGCCGGGCCGATCCTGTCTGCACCTCGGCCGGCGGAGGTCCTCGGATCGTCGACGAACACCACGTGGTGCTCGATCGACCACCAGGTGCTCCTGTTCTCGATCGGAGGGATTGGCTTTCCCAACGGGATGACCGTGGTTCCCGGTTCGGGCCAGGGGGTCACCTGGCCCATCGCCGGTTCGAGTCTTCTCATCGGAGGCGGGAGGGTGACCAGCGGCGATGAGGTGTGGCGGGTTGCCCGGTGGTGGGACCCGACCGTGCGACCCCGCCGCTGTCGGGTCGACGACGTCAGGAGTCTCCTTCGCCAGGTCGGAAGCGATCTGGTCACCACCGAACTGGAGGGGCTGGGAGCGGCGCTCCGATCGGGTTCTGCGGACCACATCACCAGTGAGGCACTCGCGCTCTTGGGCAGGGGCGCCGGCCTCACGCCCGCCGGCGATGACCGGACGCTGGGGGCGGTGGCGGCATTCAGGCACGTGGCGGCGTCGACCGGGCGGGACGATCTGGTGGGAGTCTTGGATCGCACGTGCACACGTATCGGGACGGCCGCTCGCTCATCGACGAACCGGCTCTCGGCCACGCTCCTGCGGTGTGGTCTCGCCGGGCAGGTGCCGGCGCCGATCGGTGACCTGCTGCGGGCGATCACGGGTCGTGGCAGCCTCGATCGTGCCGTCGCAACCGCTCTGGAGATCGGGTCGACGTCGGGTCGGGCGATGGTCGAAGGCGTGATCTGCGGGGCAACAGCGGCGTGTGGGGAGGGCTCTTGATCTCCGTCGTCGATGTCGTGACCGGCCGGTATCACGACTCCGTCAGGCTCATGCAGGTGACCCAGGAGGTTTCGACCACGCCCGGGGTCGACGCGGCATTCGTGGCGATGGCAACCGAGCTCAACCTCGAATTGCTCCGAGACATGGGCTTCGATCGCGCCGCGGTCCCAGATGCCGGACCGGACGACCTGATGATCGCGATCCGAGCAGAGGATGGAGGATCATTGGATGCGGCGCGTTCGGCAATCGATCGGATCCTGGCTGCGTCTCCTCGTACCGATCGAGGAGACGCTCTCTTCGCACCGCCCCCGCCTCGAACCGTCGAGAAGGCCGGTCGACGGATCGGTGCGGACATCGCCCTTGTTTCCGTGCCCGGACGCTTTGCCTTCGTCGAGGCGATGAGTGCGCTCGACGCCGGCATGCATGTGATGGTTTTCAGCGACGGCGTTCCCCTCGACCAGGAGGTTGCCCTCAAAGAGGAGGCTGCTTCTCGGGGGCTTCTCGTGATGGGTCCCGACTGTGGAACGACCATCGTCAACGGAGTCGGCCTCGGATTCGCCAATGTGGTCCAGCCGGGCCCGGTCGGCATCGCAGGCGCCTCGGGCACCGGGATCCAGCAGGTGTGCTGTCTCCTCGACGCCGCCGGTGTCGGGGTGCGCCACGCCCTGGGAACCGGAGGTCGCGACCTCTCCGCCGAAGTGGCGGCTCGCTCAACCCTCGGTGCGCTCGAGGCCCTGGAGGCCGATCCCGCCGTCGAGATCATCATCCTCGTGTCCAAACCCCCCGACCCTGGTGTCGCAGCAACGGTCGCTACGGCCATCGCCGCGTGCCGGACACCCGTGGTGACCGTCTTTCTCGGAACCGAAGACGTCACCCTGGAGGGCGCAGCGAGGGAGGCCGTCCGAACACTGGGAGGCGACTGGGCCGAGCCGCCGGTGTGGCTGCCGGAGGAGCAGCGACATCGACCCGGGTTCCTGCGAGGGCTCTTTGCCGGGGGCAGCCTCCGGCACGAGGCGCGCACCATCGTCGGTGGGAGGCTGGAGCCGATCTCATCGGAGCCAGGGCCCGGCCACTGGCTCGTGGACTTCGGCGCCGACCGGTACACGAGCGGTCGCCCCCACCCGATGATCGATCCGGAGGTTCGCCTCCACGAACTGGTGGCCGCCATCGCCGACCCGGACACCGGATGCATCCTCCTCGACGTCGTACTGGGCCACGGCGCCCACCCCGATCCGTCTGCCGGCCTCGCGCCGTTCGTCGTCGAGGCATCGGAGCAGGGGGTCGGCGTGATCGTTTCCCTGTGCGGCACGGCGGCCGATCCGCAGAATCGGGAGGCGCAGGCCTCGACACTCCTGCGAGCCGGGGCGGAGGTCTATCTCTCCAACGCCTCCGCAGCACGCCGGGCGGCCGAACTGGTCGCAGGAGGACGATGATGAGCGAGCTCGACATGCTCCTCGATCGTGAGCCCGTGGTGGCGACGGTGGGTTTCGACCTCCTCGCTGCAGCGCTCGAGGCACAGGCCGTGAAGATCGCCCGCACCGACTGGCGCCCACCCGTCTCCGAAGCGGCGTCGGCGCTGGTCACGCTCGCCTGGCGGCGGCGGACCCACGCTGCCAATGGCACCGCGCTCGAGCGGATGCTCGCCGCCAGGCCGGTCGTGACCGATGTCGTCGCCGCACGGGACGCGATTCCCGACCTTCCGGAGGGATCGCTCCTCCATGCAGGTCCACCGATCGAATGGGCCGAGTGCAGCGGCCCACTTCGAGGAGCAATCATCGGTGCGATGCTCTACGAGGGCCTCGCCACGACGCCCGACGATGCCCTCGCGCTGGGCCCGTCGATCAGGCTGTCACCGTGCCATGACCACGCCGCCGTCGGGCCCATGGCCGGTGTCATCAGTCCTTCGATGCCGGTGGCCGTGATTCGGGACGCCTCCGGGCCGGGGGTTGCTTATGCCACCCTGAACGAGGGGCTGGGCAAGGTGCTCCGCTACGGCGCCTACAGCCCCGAGGTCATCGAGCGCCTCGGCTGGATGGAGCGGGTCCTCGCGCCGGTGCTCGGTTCGGTCATTCGCGAGCATGGCCCGATCGACCTTCGAGCGATCATCGCCCAGGCGCTTCAGATGGGCGACGACGGACACAACCGCAACCGCGCCGCCACCTCACTCTTCATCCGTCAGGTCGGCGCCGATCTCATCGGCTCCCCGGAGGGTTCCTCCGTCTTCCGATTCCTCGATGAGAACGACCACTTCATGCTCAACCTCATCATGGCGAGCGGGAAACTGGCCGTGGACGCCGCAGCAGGCGTGAAGGGGTCGAGCCTGGTGACGGCGATGGCTCGCAACGGAACCGAATTCGGCATTCGGATCTCGGGAACCGGGAACGAGTGGTTCACGGCTCCGGCCCCGACCGTCGCCGGCATGTACCTCGGCTCGTACACCGCCGCCGACGCCAACCCCGACATCGGCGATTCGGCGATCACGGAGACGGTCGGATTGGGCGGTTTCGCGATGGCGGCGGCACCCGCCATCGTCGGGTTCGTGGGAGGCACCGCGGTCGAGGCGGTCGGTCGAACACTCGAGATGTACGAGATCACCCTCACGGAGCACCCCGCCTACCGGATTCCGATCCTCGAGGACCGTGGCACCCCCACGGGGATCGATGCAAGGCTCGTGGTGAGAACGGGCATCGTGCCCCAGATCAACACCGGGATCGCCGGGCGGGAGGCGGGGGTGGGCATGGTGGGCGCAGGACTGGTAGAGGCACCACTGAGGTGTTTCGTGGACGCAGTGAACGCGCTGGCCCGGGACGATCCTCCCGGCGAATCCGGCGAATCCGGCGAATCCGGCGGATCCGGCGAATCTGGCGGAGACGTTCGCCTCTAGCTGTCGTCACTGCGGTGGCATACCGTGCCGCCATGGGAAGGGCGAATGACCATTGCCCATGACTTCGAGTACGTCCGATCGCGAACGCTCGACGAGGCGATTCTGGCTTTGTCCCAGCCCGGCGCACGGGCTCTCGCCGGGGGAACCGATCTCATCCCGTGGCTCCGTGACGATTTGATCGAACCTGCCGTCCTGGTGGACATCAAGGCGATTCCCGGGCTCGGAGGGATCAGCCTCGGCGGAGGCGAGTTGGTCATCGGCGCGCTGGTCACCTTCAGCGAGGTGATGGACTCTTCGAGCGTCGCCGCGGCCGCTCCCATGCTGATCGAGATGGCCGGCCAGGTCGCCTCGGTGGGGGTTCGGAACCGCGCCACGATCGTCGGCAACCTCTGCTCGGCGGTCCCGAGCCTCGACGCCGGGCCTGCACTCATGGTGTACGACGCGCTCGTGCGCGTCTCGGGTCCGGAGGGCGATCGCCAGGTGCCCGTCGAGGAATGGTTCCTCGGTCCGCGGGCCACGCGCCTCGGCCATGCCGAGGTCGTGACGGGCATCTCCCTCCGCCCGCCGGCAACCGCCCACGGCGCGGCGTTTCTCAAGCTCGGCAGGTACGCAGGTGAGGATCTCGCCCAGGCCAACCTGGCCGTGCTCATCTCCGACGATCGCGAATGCCGCGTCGCTTTCGGTGCAGTCGCTCCGAGACCGATTCGAGCGCGTCGCATCGAGACGCTGTTGAGCGGGTCGGCGCTCGACGAGGCCACGATCGAGGCGGCGGCGGCGATGGTGGCGGAGGAGATCGCCCCGATCACCGACATCCGGGCCACGGCGGCCTACCGGACCCACATGTGCCGGGTGATGCTCCGGCGCGGGTTGCACGCCGCTGCCGGCCGACTCTCGGGAACCGGGCCGCCCTACCCGACACACCTGATCTGAGGAACCATGCGGCATGAGATCGTGATGAAGCTCAATGGGGAGGAGCGCTCGCTGGAGGTCCTGCCCCGCGAGGTGCTCCTCGACGTGCTCCGCTCGCGTCTCAGCGTCACAAGCCCCAAGATCGGCTGTGAGCGGGGGGACTGCGGAGCGTGCACCGTTCTCCTCGACGGCCGATCTGTCAGGGCGTGTCTGGTCCTGGCGGTCGAGGTGGATGGTCACGAGATCACGACGGTCGAGGGCATCGAGCACGAGGGACTCACCGCCGTTCAGCAGATGTTCATCGAGCGCAGTTCGTTCCAGTGTGGCTTCTGCGCCCCCGGGATCGTCGTTGCGGTGACCGAGTTGCTGTCGCACACGCCTGACCCCACTGCCCACCAGGTTCGAGAGGCGATCTCGGGAAACCTCTGCCGGTGCACCGGCTACGAGCCGATCGTCGAGGCGGTCGTGGCCGCAACCGGTCCGAGAGGAGGCGCATCGTGACCGACTTGCAGCACGTCGGCTCCCGCGAGCCACGCATCGATGGCGCCGACAAGGTGAGCGGCGCCGCCGAGTTCGTCGACGATCTCGAGTTCGGGCCCGACCTCTTGCATGCGCACGTCCTCGAGAGCCCGCTGGCGCACGCCAGGATCGTTTCCGTCGACACCACCGCGGCCGAGTCGATGCCGGGAGTGGTCGCCGTCGCCACCGGACGCAACTTCCCGTTCACCTTCGGCCTCTACATGAAGGATCGGTACGTCTTCGCCCAGGACCGGGTCAGATTCGTGGGAGAGCAGGTGGCGGCCGTCGTGGCCCGCGACCCTGTCGTCGCCAAACGGGCGGCACAGAGCATCGACGTGCGCTACGAGACGCTGGAGCCGGTGTTCGATGCCGACGAGGCGCTTTCGACCGACGCCCCGCTCCTCCATCCTGGCCTGGCCGACTACCCACACGTCCCGTGGTTCTACCCTCACGAAGGCACCAACGTCGCCCATTGGCGAAAGACGCGCAAAGGCGACGTGGACGCCGGATTCGGCGAGGCCGATGTGGTCCTGGAGGACTACTACCGGGTTCCCAGGTACGCCCACTGTGCCATCGAACCCCATGTCGTGGTTGCGAAACAGGACCATGCGGGCCGGCTCACGGTGTGGAGCGCCTCGCAGTCCCCCTACATCCAGCGCGATCTCTTTGCCCAGACCCTGGCGCCGCTCGGGCTGAGCCACCACGACATCAGGGTCATCACTCCATACGTGGGCGGTGGTTTCGGCGGCAAGGCGGGCGTGACGATGGAGATCATCGGGGCCGCCCTCGCCACGTTGGTCAGAGGGCACCCCGTGAAGCTGCGTTGGACCCGCGAGCAGGAGTTCTACAACACCTACCAGCGACAGGGTTTGGTTGCCAGGATCAAGGTGGGCGCACGGCGAGACGGGACCATCACGGCGCTGGAGCACGAGCTCCACTGGGATGCCGGGGCCTATGTCGAGTACGGGGCCAACGTGGTGAATGCCGCCGGCCTCTCGGCGACCGGCCCATACCGGATCCCCAACGTCAGCATCGATTCCATCTGTGTCTACACCAATCTCCCACCCGGCGGGCCCTACCGCGGATTCGGGTATTCGGAGTTCCATTTCGGACTGGAATCGCACATGACCCGGCTGGCCCAGGAACTGGGGATCGATCCGGTCGAGTTCCGACGCATCAACGCCATCGCCGAGGGAGACACGCTTCCTTACGGCGCAACCATGAACCCGTCGGGGCTGCGTGAGGCGATCGACCGTGTTGCGACCGCGATCGACTGGGGGGTCTCCGAGATGGCTCCGGACCCACGCACGAGGATCGGCAAGGGGTTCGCGCTGTTCTGGAAGGCTCCGGCGATGCCACCCAACGCCTCGTCGGCATCGTTCCTCAAGTTCAACGAGGACGGCAGCATCAACATCACCGTGTCGGGGATGGAGATCGGTCAGGGTTTTCTGACCGCCATGGCCCAGATAGCGGGTGAGGTGCTCTCGGTGCCGCCGTCGAAGATCCGGGTGGAGACGCCCGACACGGATCGGAATCCGTACGAGTGGCAGACGGTCGCCTCGCACATCACTTGGAGCTGCGGGAATGCGGTCCATGCGGCGGCCGTCGAGGCGCGCGAACGGATCTACGACGTGGTGCACGCCGCCCGCGGCTACGAGGATGGGACGCTCTATCTCGAAGACGAGAAGGTCAAGTGCGAGACCGATCGGAACTTCGAGTTGCCACTCCGCGACTTCGTGGTGGCCGGTCTCGAGATGGAGGACGGAACCTGGCGGGGCGGACCCATCGTTGGCTCGGGCTCGTTCATGCCGGATTTCGCCTCCGCCCGGAGCGATCCGGAGACCAGCCAGGGAGGGCATCCGAACGTCCACTACACCGTCGGCGCCGCCGGCGTCGTGCTGGAGGTGGACGTCGAAACCGGCAAGATGAAGGTGCGCCGGGCAGCCCTCGGCGTCGACGTCGGCAGGGCCATCAATCCTGCGATGGTCGAGGGCCAGATCATCGGCGGGATGTTGCAGGGTCTCGCAACGGTCCTCTATGAGGACATGCGGTACGACGAGTCCGGACGGCTGCTCAATCCCAACTTCACCGACTACAAGATCCCCACTGCCCTCGACACGCCCGATCTCGTGATCCCGATCATCGTGGAAGTACCTCAACCCGACGGTCCGTTCGGGGCGCGGGGTATGGGGGAGCACACCATGATCCCGGCGGCGCCGATGATCGCCAACGCCGTGGCAGATGCCACGGGAGTGCGAATCACCTCGATGCCCATCACGGCAGAGAAGGTCGCGATGGAGTTGATCGAATCCGCCTGACACCGAAGGAGGTCTCGAATGGCTGTCGATCTGGAGCAGGTCCTGCGGCCTGTGGACTCGCCGATGCCGCCCTATCCGGCGAAGTGGGTCACGCTGGCGAGTGGCGAGCCCATGGTCATCCGGCAGGTCGGCCGCGACGATGTCCCGACCCTGCTCGAACACGTCGAGCCCCTGCTTGGTGTGGAGCGGGACTTCTACGACATCGTGGCGGCCCGTGTCTACGCCGAGTTGCTCGCCTACTTCCGTCATCGGGTTCAGGACGAATACGTCCTCGTGGCCCAGATCGACGGAGAGCTGGCGGCGATCGTCAACGGACGGCAGGTGCGGCCCGGTGTGGGGATGTCGCTGCACACCCTCGCCCTCCGGCGGGGACTCCGCATCGGCGCCCACTCCTTCGCCGCAAAGATGGAGTACCACATCGACATCCTCGGCCACGACGAGGTGCTCATCGTGGCCGAGTCGCCGATCGGGTTCCGGCGCTGGATGATCGAGTATCAGCTGGGCCGACGGTTCGAGACCCCGCACGAGCTCGGAGGCGTGCCGTCGTACGCGCTCACGAGGGCCCTCTTCGACCGTGCACGCGACAAGCTCGTCGTCGGTCGTCGCCCGGTGCCTGAAGACCTGCTCGCAACGGCGATGGCCGGGATTCTGCCACCGTCGGACCCCCCGCGGCCACCGGCAGATCTACTGGCGGCCACCCGCGCAGACTACGACGGCACCGGCACGGCGTTGATCGCACAACGGCGACTCATGGAACGGGAGGCGCAGCATGCGTGAGGTGTACGTTGCCGGTATCGGCATCACGAGCTTCGGACGGCTCGAATATCCACTCGTCGAGATCGCCGCCTATCCGGCGATGGCGGCGATGAAGGATGCCGGAGTCGCCGAGGTCGACCAGGTGTATGTGGCCAACATGGGCGGCGGCAGGCTCGCCCATCAGACCGGGCTGGCGTCAGCGGTCGTCGATTCGCTCTCGCTGACTCCGGCGGGTGCCGAGACGATCGAGAACGGTCCGGCATCCGGGGCGTCTGCCATCAAGCAGGGTTTCCTCGGGATCGCGTCGGGCATGTACGAGAGCGTGCTCGTCACCGGGGCGGAGCGCATGCGAGAGGTCAACAACCTCGAGGCGACAGACTTCGTCGCAACACTGACCCACCCGCTCGCCGAGTACATCTACGGCGTCACCCTGCCCGCTCACGCCGCGATGTTCACCCGCCTCTACATGGAGAAGCACGGGGTGACCGAGCGTCATCTCGCCATGGTGGCCGTGAAGAACCAGAACCAGGCGCTGGCCAATCAGTTCGCCCACCTCCAGCAGCCCATCACGTTGGAGGGAGTTCTCGATTCGCCGGAGGCGATGACGAACAACCCGTATGTGGCCGAGCCATTGAGGTTCTTCGACTGCTGCCCGGTGTCGGATGGGGGAGCGTGTCTGCTGCTCGTGAGCGAGGCGGTGATGGACCGGATCGACCGGCCCCGGGTCCGTCTCGCCGGAATCGGACAGGCCACCGACACCCACGTGGTCGCCGAGCGCCCCGATCCGACCGAGCTCACCGCGGTGCGGATCGCCGCACGACGCTCGCTCGAGATGGCAGGATTGTCGCCGCCGGACGTGCACGTCGCCGAGCTCCACGATGCCTTCACGATCCTCGAGATCGCCCAGAGCGAGGAGGTGGGGTTCTTCGCCAAGGGCGAAGGCCACCTGGCGCTCGAGAAGGGCGACACGGCCCTCGGCGGCTCGATACCCATCAACGTGTCGGGTGGACTGAAGGGGAGGGGCCACCCGGTCGGAGCCACCGGTATCGCGCAGGCCCATGAGATCGTCACCCAGCTCCGCCACGAGGCAGGTGGCCGCCAGGTGGTCGACGCTTCGATCGGGTTCACGTGCAACTTCGGCGGATTCGGCAACAACGTCGTGTGCCTCACGTTCAAGAGGGAGGGCTGATCATGCATCGTCGGATCCTCGGATACCGTTGCCGGGCATGTGGGACTCTTCACTATCCGTTCCGGATGCGTTGCAGGTCGTGCGGCAACCTCGAGTTCTTCGAGTTCGACCCCGAGCCGTTGCCCACCTCCGGAACCTTGGTCACCTTCACCCACGTCCACAACCTGCCTGCTCAATACGCGGTGGCGCGACTGGGCCTGGGTGTGGTCGAGCTCGCCGAGGGGGTGCGGGTGGTGGGGCAGTTGGAGATCGAGGAGCCCGTGCTCGGGATGGAGGTCGAGGGACGGGTCGGGGTGGTGCGCCGCGAGATCTACGACGACTATTGGGGGTTCATCTTCAGGGCTGCGTGATCGAGCCCGAAGCCGGTCCCCGGGGAGTCGACGGCTCGGGCGTCCGAGTCGTGCTCCCTCATCATCTCTTCCCACAGCGGCTCGATGAAGTGATAAGTGACCCAGCGTTCGAGGTCGTGGTACCTGTCGTACCCCGAACCGGTGAGGACCAGAGCATCACCGGTACGACGCAGCCACCCGCATCCACGGGCCATCTTTGAGGCGGCCCGTGCGAGCGGATCGTCGAGCAGAGGATCGCCGGACTCGAGTGGGATCCGGCCCGTGTAGGCCTGCCAGAAGGTCCGATAGGCGGCAGCGGCGACGTTCGGGAGGCGAGCGAGGCGAGCGATCGGGAGACGCCCTTCGTCGATCGCCCGCACGTATTGATCCAGACCGAAGTGATCGAGGAGGAACGTCGATCCCGTGTAGCTGGCCGCTCCCGCCCCGAGGCCGAGGAAGAAGGGCCGGGTGATCGACGTGTACGAAGGCGACCCGATCCGGTTGAAGGTCCACACGGATCGTCGCTCGTAGCCCCAGGTGTGGGCGAGGTCGGATGCCTGTCGGAGCAGCACATGCTCCTTGCGCCGATCGTGCCGGCCCTTCCCAAATGGCGTGTACCCGAAACGCATCAGGGGGTAGGTGGACACCTGGTCGACGCCGTACTCGAAGCAGGTCCGCAAGTCGTCGAGAAGGATCCCCGGGCTGTCGTAGGCAGCATCGAATATCAGGTCGACGTCCACGCAGCTGAACCGTCCGATCGCCGCTTCGATCGCCCGGCGATTGGCGTTCGGGGAGGTGGGACGCCGGAGCCTCCGAAGCACCCTGTTGTCGAATGACTGCACGCCGAGGCTGACAAAATCGAACCCGGCGTCGATGATCCGGTTCGCCCAGTCCCTGCTCATGTGGGTCGGGAGGACTTCGATCGCCCGTTCCCCGGTCACCGGGAGGCGTGGAAGGATCTCGGCGAGTCCGTCGAGGCACAGCGTGGGCGTACCACCTCCGACGTACAGCGACGGAAAGGGACCGCTGGACGCCGCCCGATAGGCATCGACCTCACGCTCCAGCCGGCGCATGTAGCGGGCGGCCAGATCGTCACGAAAGGGCACCTTGTTGTACGGACAGAACGGACAAAGGGTTCGGCAGAACGGGACGTGCAGGTACAACCCGGGCGCCGCATCGAACCAGCCCATCACCTGGTCTGGACTCGGAGTCGGGTCCGGTCTGACGAAGGAGACACCGAAGAGCCGAAGCACTCGACCATCGGCGTGGCGCGGGGAATGTGCCCGATCCTCGGAGGAGCCGCCTCCCAACGACGTCGCGGTCGACCCGAGAGTCATCAGATCACCTTTCCGGCGCTCGGGATCCGCACGAGCAGCGCACCCAACCCGAAGCTGAGCATGACACCCAGCACGCAAACCGCGAGGTATTCGATCTCGGGGGCGAGCGGGGTGAGCCGCGTGGCGAGCACGAGACCGACGAGAACCACCTGATGCACCACGAACGCGGCGTAGGACGACCGGCTCAGCTCGCGGACGAGCCCGGTCTGGTGAGCGAAACGCCGGTCGAAGACGTCGACGAGCCAGAACGACATGCCGACGACGAGGGACCCTTCCAGCGCGGCCATCAAGAACGACTGCCACGTTCCGCCCCCGGCGTAGGTGTCAATGTCGGCTCCGGTGGCGGCCGCGGTCCCTATGAACGCGGCGGTGGCAACGAGCCCGAGCCACGCCAGCCGCCGGGTGAGCGACGAGACGGAACAAGGTCGCCGTTCGAGCCAATTCCGTTCCCCGGCCATCACCCCGAGGCCGAAGCCCGCGACCCATCCAGGAGTCTGTCCCAACGCCAACCGGCCGAATTCGACGCCCAATGGCACCTGCATCCTCACGAAGTAGGAGGTCACCGCCATCGCGATCACGATCGTGGCCAACGAGCGCGGCGCCGAGACTGCGGACCCGGACGGTCTTCTCGGCCAGATCGTCCGAGCCACGCCGTAGGCCGCCGAGAAGACGAAGAGCACACCGAGGAACCAGGTGGGTCCAGGGGCGGGCGGCCACCAGATGTGGAGGATGAACGGCCCGAACCCACGATCCCATTCGGCATTGCCCGGATCGACGTACTCGACGACCGGACTCAGGAAGATCACGAAGAAGAGCATCGGGAGCCCGAGTCGCACGAGACGCTCGACCAGGAACCGTCCGAGGCCCTTTCGCTCCAGCGAGGCCGGTGTGAACATGCCGGCGACGAAGAAGAAGACCGGGATGGCGAAGAGCGCACCGATCACCGCGATGAGAACGAGGAACGAGAGCAGCGGCTCCCTGACCGGAGGTTCGCGGAACACCCAGTCGCCCACTCCCGTCCAGGCCATCGTGGTGTGGCCAACGACCACACCCGTGACCAGCACCACCTTGAGGTTGTCGATGGAGGCGTGACGTCGGCGAAAACCGGATCGTGCCGCGTGCGAAGCAGACGCAACATCCGTCACAGCCGCCACCTCCAGAGGCGTCAACTCCATGTGACGCCTCGGACTCTCTCATCGGTAGAGCCGGATGTCAGCGATAGGCCGTTCTCGGGAGAGCTCAGGACACCGGGCGCTCGGCGAGCATGCTTCGGGGTGGCTCGGTCTGATCGCTGAGGCTCCACGCCCACCGGGCGGCGAGATACGAAGTCACGTTGAAGGCGGTGTGGGCGATCCAGGGTCCTACGACGCTGCCCGCGCGCTCACGCAGGGTCGTGAAGAGAAGCCCGGAGGCTCCTGCCGCCAGCGCACCGGAACCCGCTGCCCAGAGCCGCTCTCGGGGATCGCGTCCGGATCCCAGACCCATGCCGGGATACAGCCGGTAGGTGGGTACGAGGTGCCAGGCGCCGAAGGCCACCGCCGAGACGGTGCGGGCGGCGCGATCGCCCCGCCGCCGACGCCACAAGCCATCGAGAACGCCTCGAAATGCGATCTCCTCGAACAGCGCCGTGCCGAGTGGGAAGCGCACCAACGTTTGAAAAGTCGCCCTTGTTCGGCTGTGCCCCTTGGCACGTTCGTCCCGGAGGACCGATCGGAACCCGGGGATGCGCGTCGCCACCAAGGTGGCCGCCGTCGCCACGCCGGCCGCCGACCCACCTACGATCAGGCCGGATCGAACGTGGTCCCGGCTCAGGCCGAGTTCCTCCCAGGAGAGGCCGGACCGGCGACCCAGGGCGACGAGCCCCGCTGCAACCGCCAGGTTGGCCGGGACGTATCCCTCGTCGGTCACGACGAGATTCTGGATCAGGTTGTATGCGGTCAGGACCGAGGCCGCGACGATTCCGGCTGACTCTGGCACGTGGCCCAGGCTAGGACAGCGGTGCAGGAGGGTCAGCGGCTGCCGGCAGCCTGCCAGGACAGAACCGCGTTCTTGACCTCTTCAAGGCGATCGTCTTGAAAGGGCCACCCGAGGCTTCTGCGAAGAAGGCCCAAGCAATGCACGGTTGATCCTCAGCATGGGGACCGGTCCCATCCGGCTCCGATGTAGACGATTCGGGTGGCCTGATCGTCCAACCCGCCGTCGAGCAGGCCGAAGATCGGGAGTTGGAGCCAGCCCCCAGGTGGATCCACCACGAACTCCGTGAAACCGTCGCCGGCACAGTTCTCCGTGATCCTGAGATCCGGGTAGGCGGCCACCAGATCGCTCATCGTGGAGTCGATCGTGACGCCTTCCTCGGTGGCGAACTGATCGGACTTCGTCAGGTAGTAGTGGAAGACCGGTCCCTCCGGCATTGGTCCGGGCGGCTCGGGTGCCGACCCGCCTGCGGCGAAGTGGTCCCAGAAGGTGAATTGAACGTAGAGGACTTCCTCTCCGGCGTCGCCCCACGCAACGGAGCGGTCGACGTCGGGCGACTGCTGGATCTCGTCCCAGCCCTGTGGGCCGAGCAGGCTGGTGAGCACCTCCATGACCTCGTCGACCGGCTGTCCAAACGACACCACACCAAGGCCGTCGTGACGGAGCACGATCGTCGCCCCGTCCGCCGGCGTGGTCGTGGTGGTCGTTGTCGGTTGGGTCGTGGTCGTGGTCGTGGTCGTGGTCGGTCGAGTCGTGGTCGCGGTCGCCTCCACCGCGGTTGTCGGGCCGGCGGCTGATCGTTCGGTGGAATCCGGTGCGTGTCCAGGTTCACCGGCACAGCCGACGACCATGGCGAGGGTCAGGCAGATCATCACTTGACGCATCGTCCTCACCTCATTCAGGTGCCTTGCCTCCACAGGAAGTAGCTCGACTCGCCCGACGCCGGCGTTGCCAGGTCGGTGACGGTGTCATCGGGACCGATCAGCAGTCGCACCGTGCCTTCCCAGTCGCCGACCACCGCGTAAGTGCCATCCCAGTCGAGATGAGCGGAGTCGAACGGTGGCTCCAGTGCCACCCGTCGTAGCTCGCTCAGGGTCACCGGGTCGATCACAACGAACGTGGTGGCGGACCCGCCTTCCCGTGTCACGGTTTCGATGTATGCGACGGTCGACTCGTCGGGGGCGAGGCCCGCCCGAAGGCTGCCCGTGGCGCCTTCGGCGCCCGGTCCGAAGTCGCAACGGCGGAAGAACGGCCCGGCTACCCCGATCATGGCGTCGGGGCCGGCAATGTCCATCAGCTGGCTGCGATTCCAGACGGCACCGCAGGCGTCGGGTTCGCCGTAGGTGGCAGTCAGCACCAGCATTCGCTCCTGTCCCAGGTCGAAGTGGGTCCAGGAGCTCTCGAAATGCGCCACGATTCCCAGGTCGGTCCCGACTCCGGCTTCGAGGTCGTAGGTGTTCAAATGGTACGTCGCTGCCTCCTCGGCGCTTCCTAGGGCCGGGTCCTCGACCACCGTGCCGTAGACCACCTGGGTTCGACCGTCAAGGGCGGTGACGTCCTCCAGCCATGCTCTGCCCGGAACCAGCACCTCCGATTGATCACCTGATCGGGGGATCCGCTCGATCGGTGAGTCTTCGGCTGCACGTTGGAACACCACTCCGCCGGTCAGATCGGGCAAGGCGACCGATATCGGCTCCCCTTCGACGAACACCTCAACCACCCGTCCATCGTCGAGCACCCGGACACCGCGGCCATCGGCCACCAACAGACGCGGTGGACCCTGTTGCACGGGTGTCGTGGTGGACTCGGCTGTGCTCGGGATCGTGGTCGAAACAATGGTGGTGACCCTGGCCGTTGACGCGGTCGTCGTGGGCGCTTCGACCGCCGGCTCCGTGGTTGTCGACCCCGGCTCCGCGCTCTCAGTGCCCCCGCACCCGGCCAGCGCCATGGCAGCGACGATGGGAATGACGAGACGCCGCATACATGCCTCCACATTCCTCCTACGTCGACATCGTCTTCCATCGCGAGCGTCGACGGAAGCGGAGATGGTCACAACCAATGGCCGCCTGGTCGCGAGGGAGTAGGCCGATCCGATGGTCCGCGCGCAGACTCAGACAGCTCTCTCGTTTCCGACCATCGGGAGGATGGTCGCCGGGTGGTGGAATACCTGCCATCTGGTCCTGGCGTCCGGCGCCGATCGGCGCGAGCCTGGTGTCGGTCGACGTGGAGTTGACCGTGCGCTTCGACGGCTCTGTGCGCATAGAGCGAAGCGCCCAGGACGTGTTCGCGTTGCTCGCCGATGTCCAGGACTTTGCGACGGTCCCCGGTTCTCCGGTGGCTGTCATGGAGAAGACCCCGCAAGGACCGACCGCGGTCGGTACGCGGTGGCGCGAAGTGGTGAGGTTGGGCCTGGGGCGCACGCTGACAATGTGGTCCGAGGTGACGGCGATCGAGCCTGGACGGTTGCTGGTGTTGCGCTTGTGGGGCGGCAACATGCGCGGCGACCTCGTCTACACCCTCACTCCCTGCGACACCCACACCGTGCTCCGCCAGCAGGAAACACTGGTGACGAGCGGGGTGCTGCGTCCGTTCGGATTGGTTGATCGGCCTGATCCTCGAGCCTCGGCTGTCGAGGCGGCTGATCGACATTCGCGATCGGCTCGAGCGGGCAGGCAACGTAGAGCCGGTTCCAAGTGTCGCGACCATCTGATCCCGCTGCGGTGATCGGCGTGCCGAGCCGTCCAATGGCCAGACCGCCGGTTCTGGCCGTTTGGCCCGTTTCCCGCCGCCCCCTTCGGACGGACACTCGGCATATGTCGAAACGAACCATCCTCACTCTGGCCTCCGCCGTTGCGGCAGGCGGCATCGTCAGCCTCGAACGCCGCTACCGCGCCGACATCACCTCCGCCCAGGTGCGGCTGAACGCACTGCAACGCTTCACCGTGCGCATGCCCTGGGGCACCTGCGAGTACACGGATGCCCGCGTCGGCCCGGTCGCCGGCGACAAGCTGCCAGTCCTCGTCAGCCATGGCATCTTCCACGGCTGCGATGGCGGCCTCCAGGCGGTCGAAGGCCTGTTCGCCCATCGACGGGTGATCGTGCCGTCTCGCTTTGGCTACCTGGCAACCACGATGCCTGCCAAGCCGTCCGGCGCCGAACAGGCGGACGCCTTCGCCGAACTGCTCGACCACCTCGGCCTCGACCGGGTCGACGTCATCGGAATCTCCGCCGGCACCGGCGCCGCCGTGCAGTTCGCCCTCCGGCACCCAGAACGTATGGGCCACCTCATCGTCAGCTCGGGCAATCTGCCGGGCAGCCCGACGGCCGAGGCGCCGCCTTCGTGGGCCAAGATCTTCTACTCGCAGCCGGCCATGTGGGCTCTCAGAGTGGCGGCGCCGCCGTTCATGCGGCGTCTGATGGGAGTGCCCGCCGGCTTCCCCCACACCGAAGCCCAAGCCCGAGAGATCGACGCCATGATCGACAGCATCTTCCCTCTCGCCCCACGCCGGGCCGGAGCCATCTTCGACGCCTACCAGTCGAATCCCGAGATCAACGACGTGGCCTTGTCCAACATCGTGGTGCCGACGCTGATCATCCACGCCGCAGACGACCCCCTCGCTTCATACGACGCCGCCGCAGCGGCAGCCAAACTCATCCCCCGCGCTCGACTCGTGACCCTCGACGAAGGAGGTCATCTGCAACTCGGACAGGACGACGTGGTGCGGAGAGCCATCGCAGAGTTCCTCAGTGCCACGCCGGCGGAGGACACCGTCCGCGTGTGACCGGCGGCCGGCTCGGATGCTTCGACGGAGGACGGCCTCGCCGAGGCAGAAAGACCACGATGCCGAGTCGCGGTGGTTTTCTGGAGTCCCAAGCCTCCGGTCATATCCCCTGCAGCCGATCCCGGAAGCTCGGGCTCCAGCAGTCGGCGGGCGTGCGTCAGTCGCCCGTGGTGAACGTCGAGGAGGACAACGTTTGGTTGCCACTCGATTCGATGGCGAGCACCTCCCACTCATACCCGGTGCCGGGTTGCAGGAACCCGGGCGGGACCGCCAGCCTCGTGGTGTCGGGTGGCATCGTCACGTCGAGCGTGATCTTGGGAAGTGCATCGATCCCGGTGTCGGGTTGGACCACCAGCACCTGATATCCGATGATCGGGCTTCCGATCGGATCTTCGACCGGCTGCCACTCCAGCACGGTGGCATCGGGATCCTGGGCGGGGTCGCCCTCGATCGGGGCCACGAGCGTCGGCCCGTCCGGAATGTCGTGGGTCAACTCCCATTGCCCGACGTACAGGTCGCCATCGAGGCTGCGGCCCCGGAATCGGTACTCGCCTTCGGGCCAGCGTGTCAACAGATCTTCGAGCGATACCTCGGTGAACGGAGGTTCGGCGCTCTCCAGAAACAGTTCGGTCCCGCCCTGTTCTGCCATCCGCCCCCTGGCGGTCGACGTGAAGATCCGTCTGCCGGCGGGATCGTAGATCGACATGCTGCGCCACTGGTCGGCGTCGATGAACGCCTGGATTCCGCCGTCTCCGTCGGTGGCGTTGATCTCGAACTTGAGCCTCGAGTCACCCATCTCGATCACCTCGGGCCGAGACATGTGGCCATCGGTGTTCTGGCCGACGGGTTCGCCGACTGCGCCGGCCGGTGACAATGCCGCGGCGGCCACGAGCGCCGCACACGCAAGCGTCCATCTGATCCTCTGCCGTGTCATCGCGTCCTCCTTCCGATTCCAGGACGCCCGTGGTGGCGTCATCGAGTGAAGGTGACACATCGGCGCTGACGTCTGGCTGACCACTCGGGCGGCGGGCAGCCAGGCTCCTGAGGAAGGTCACTGCTGTGTCGGGCCCGAACGGCATGGGCCTGGATGAGAATCGCACCCTGGCCGCGACCTCCGATCGGCGATGTCCGGTGTTCAGGCTTGCGCCACCGGCCCGTGGAACCGCGGGCCACTCGCTGGCGTTGTGCCGTGCTGGCCGGCAGCATCGACGACGTCGCGGCAGTCGTCGCCATTGGAGAACCCTCGGCGGTAGGTCATGTCGAACATCTCTTGGAGATGGGGTGGCGGCGATCGAGGAGCTAGCCGAGGCGGAGGTCGAGTTGGTGGGCCGGATCTCTTCGATCCGTCGACAGTTCCTCGACGACCTCCGCAGCAACGGTCTCGAGCAGCGGGTCGCCGAGATCTCGCGTCCGGGCAATCGGTGTAGGGGCGCGGACTCGATCCCCGGCGCGACTTGCTCCGTGACGGCGCAAAGACTGCCACGGAGCCCTGTGATCAACCGATCGCCCCGCTCCACGAGGCTCGACGTTCTCGTTATTCGGTTCGCCGGGCCGGCTCGGTGTGGCCATACATGTATGCCCGCATCTCGAGCGCCAATGCCTCTGCTCTGACCTCATCCATCTCCTCGGCCGTGAGCTGATTCAGCTCGATCAGCTCCATCTCCTCCTGCTCAGGGTCGTCGCCGCTCCAGCCGACACGGGTGTTCCCTACTCCAGGCGCGTAGTACTTGAGCTGCTGACCGGGGTTCTCCTCATCGATCTCTTCGATGACGATCACGTCCTCGTGACAGCCCAACTCGACGCAGTCTTCGATGCCGATCTCGGAGATCCGGGCTCGATCGGTCCAATTGAACGGTTCGGGGGCGAAACCCTGGGAATAGCTGGGGGTGCCGGGCTGAGGGTCGGCGTGCATGAAGATGCCTGCCTTGGCGCCTTCGGGCAGATCTACGAGCCAGACCCGTCCGCCCACGAACTCGTCCTCGTCGTAGGTCTCCCGATACTGGCCGAGGTGCCAGACGGTGCCGTCCCGATCCTGTGCGAAGAAGACGATTTCGGATTCGATCATCACCCCATCGTTGAAGTCCCGATCCCAGACGACCGCCGCCTCCACTCCGTTGATCATTTTTGTGAGATCGGTCACGGTGAAGATCACCATGCGGTCGACCTCTTCGCCGTCGTCGATCGCGGTTCCCTCGTACACGAACTGAGTGCCAGGGACGATCGGAAAGTAACGATTGTCGATGGTGGTCGAGTCCTCGAAGTTGGAGACGTCGAGATCGAATAGTCCGGCGTCGTCCGCTGCGTCTTCCTCGGATTCGTCTCCTGCATCAGCGGCTTGGACTTCCGGCGCCGTCGATACTGGTGTCTCCTCGGTCGACACGGGCTCGGTCTCGAGGTCACCGCTGCATGCCACAAGGCAGGCTGTGAGGAGAACCCCCCAGATACCCCCACGGAGGAAACCACGCACAAGAGCCTCCTATGTAGCAGCTTGCCACCGAACCTACGCGAGCTCTCGACCGGTTGTTGCGCCGTGCGTGGGCGTTGCTCGATGCGGTTCGTTCACCGATGCCTGTGAGGCCTGGATCGGGTCAGCCGGGCTCCGCCTCGATCGCGTCGAGGTCGCGCACGGCGTAGCGGTGCTCGGCCCGTCGAAGAGCAATGGTGCCTCGATCTCCACAGTCTCGACTTCGACGCCACGGATCACGACGCCGGACAGGTCGGATCTGACGAACCGGGCCCCTCGCAGGTCCGCGTCGACGAACTCCGCTCCTCGCAGATCGTCGGCCCTCGTGAACCTCGCCTTGCCTTCTCCGTGTCCGGACGGCGTTGCGCGTATCGTAGGAGCGATAGCGCCGATCCTCCGCGTCGATGAACTCGCAGCCAGGGCATCAGTGAAGGGCGCGGATTCCGATGCCCGCCAGCAGCAAGAGCGTGCCGCCCAGGACCAGCAGCCGCCACTCGGAGCTGCGGCGAAAGACGAATGCGAGAGCCAGCCCGACGGCGACCACGATCGCCACTTGAAGTGCGACTCCGGCGTCGGTGGCGGGAAGCAGCAGGTCTCTCGGTGTCATGGTCCGTTGGACTTTCGCACTTGACGATCACACCGTAGGCCCATGAGCGGTGCCCATCGACATGTGGTCGACGACATTCGGTGTCCGCAATGGAGTCGAGACTGAGTCGTTGTGGCGACTCTCGTGCCGGGAGTCGGGGAGAATGTATGAACATGGAAGTCGATCTGGTGATCGTCCCTGCGAATCAAGCGTCGTGGGAAGACCTGCAGGCGGTATTCGGAGAGCGCGGTGACGCGGCGCGGTGCCAGTGTCAGTGGCTGAAAGTCCGGAACCGTGATTGGCGCTCGGTTTCGGTCGAGGAACGCAAGTTGCGGCTGAGGGAACAAACCGACTGTGGCAACCCAGGCTCGGAGCAGACTTCGGGACTGGTCGGTTTCCTCGGCGGGGAACCGGTCGGATGGTGTGCCGTGGCGCCACGCAACGTACATGCCCGGCTCGACGACATGCGTGTTCCCTGGACCGACCGTGACGAGGACAGATCCGACGACAGCGTGTGGGCGGTGACCTGTTTTGTGACTCGTATCGGCTACCGGCGGCGAGGTGTCGCCACTGCGCTGGCCGCTGCCACAGTCGACTTCGCGCGTGGAACGGGGTGCGCGCGCGATCGAGGCGTATCCGATGATCGTTCGGCCGGGGGAAGTCATCACCTGGGGCGAGCTGTACGTCGGCAGCCGCAACATGTTCTCAGACGCCGGATTCACCGAGGTGACGCACCCGACCACCCGCCGGGTGGTCATGCGGATCGACTTCTGAAACGCGCGCGCCGTCGGCCCGCGGTTGGTCGGCCTGGTGCGTCGTGGCAGTGGGGGAGTGTTGGAGTGGGCGGAGGCCGGGGTCAGGCGGGTGGGTCGACGCCGGGTTCTGGGGGGAGGAATCGGATGCGGCCGGGTTGGGATGTGGGGTCGATGTGGTGGCCGTGGCGGTGGATGACAACGTGGTGGTGGAACCAGCACAACAGGGTGAGATTGGTGGGGTCGTCGGTACCGCCGTGGTGGCGGTGGCGGATGTGGTGGGGTTGGAGCCGGTAGCGGCTGCCGCAGCCGTCGGCAGTGCACATCCCGCCGTCGCGCTGGTGGATGAGACGTCGAAGCCGGGGTGGCATGGTGTGGGTGGTGTGTCCGACGGCCACGTAGCGGCCTTCGTCGATGTGGGCGTTGAGCTCGACGATCCCGCCACACAGCATCGCCTCCAAGGCGTCGGGTCCGATGCGGAGGCCGCTGAGGGTGATACTCCCGGTTTCGCCGTTGGTGGCGGTCGCTGCGGTGGCGTCGACCAGCACCGACACCATCGTCGAGGGACCGTTGTCCCTGGTGTCGTTGGTGGCGGTGTCGATGACGAGGTTGGCGAGGGCGTCGGCCATCCGCGCCTTGCGCGGTTCCCGCCTACCTGATGGCAACGCCGGCATCTGGTCGGCGGCGTCGACCACCACCTGTTGGAAGCGGGCGGCGTCGATCCCCACCAGCTCACCCCACAATCGCAGCCCGGTCTGATCCAACGATGGCTGCATCATCAGGAACCGTTCAGCGTGGCGGCGGCGCTCGTCACCGCGGGTGTGGCGGCGACGCGTCACCACGTGATGTCGTAGCCGCGGGATCGACAGATGTTCGGTCTCGGCCACCGGGTCGGGACTGTCGAAACCGGTCAGCTCGATCGCCCGATCAACACTGATCTTCCCGCCGGTGACCGCCCAGTCGATGACATGGGACTGGGAGTGGACGAGCTTTGAGATCCCGTTGGCGGTTTCGGGAGCGACATCGAGGCGGGACACCATCCACTCGCTCAGATTGCGACAGCCGTCGACTGTCGGCACCTGCCGGACATCGAGCTCCCGCAACAACTCGACCTGGACGCCACGAGCCCGGGCCACGACCGATTCCAGTTCGACCAGTCGCTGCTCGATGGCATCGGTTGTCACCGTGTCAAACACCGGATTCGAGATCACATCAGCCCCACTACACCGAGAAACGCTCTGTTCGGCGAGCCGGGTGGCGGCTCGCGGGTGGGGAAGTGCGGTCGGTCGCCGAATCAACTCGAACCGAGGCGACTCCGACCGACGGAACCATCATATCGAACACACGTTCGATCGTCAAGCCCCGACCGGATGGTCTGCTTCCGTTGTCCTGGGATCTGGGTACGGTGCTGCACGCATGAAACGTCTGCTCCCGCTCCTGTTGGTGCTGGCCGCCTGTACCTCCAACGGGGGCGCGGCGACCACAGGCGCCGAATCGACGACCACTCGAGTCACGACGGCGTCGACCATCGCCGAGTCGACGACGACGACCGTCATGCAAGAGCCGCCGGGGATCGAAGACCTTCCGGCGGCGCTCCAGAGCGAGCTCGAAGCGTTGATCGACCTGACCGAGGAGACCCGCCGGCTCGACTTCATCGATCCACCCGTGATCAACGTCGTGTCGCCCGTCGAACTCGAGCGGCTGGTGCTGGAGGACATCGAAGAGTCGACCGAGGATGTGGAAGCCGACGAGGCGCTGTACGAGCTGCTGGGCCTGGTGCCGCCGGGCACATCGCTGATCGATCTCTACTCGAGCGTGCTCGGGGAGCAGGTGGCGGGCTTCTATGACCCGGACACCGACGAGCTGGTCGTACCGTTGCGTTCCGACACGTTCAGTGCGCTGGAGCGATCGACCATCGTTCACGAGCTGACGCACGCTCTCACAGATCAGCACTTCGGATTCGGCGACGCCTACAAGCAGATCTTGGACGAGGAGCGGTATGACGAGGCGGCCGCCTTCCAGGCCCTCATCGAGGGCGACGCCGTGCTCACCGAGCTCCTGTATCTGATCGGGCTGGGCATCGATGAGCAACGGCAGGTGATCGAGGAATCCCTCGACATCGACAGCAGCGCGCTGGACGCCGCACCGCGGTTCCTTCAGGAGTCGCTGATCTTCCCGTACGTTCAGGGCCAGGCCTTCGTCGAGCGGCTGTACGAGCTCGAAGGCATGGAGGGCCTCAACGCCGCCTACGGTGAGCCGCCGCTGTCGACCGAGCAGATCATCTCGCCTGAGGATTATGGCCAGGACCTACCGCTCGTCATCGAGTTCCCCGATGTCGAGGTCGACGGATACGAGGTGGCGTACACTTCGACGTGGGGCGAATTCAGCTTCGAGCTGATGTTCAATCAGGTGCTCGGCGGCGACAGCGCCGCCGCCGATGGGTGGGGTGGCGACACATATCGGGTCTATTTCGACGGTGAGAACGTGGTCATGGCCCTTATCTACGCGGGTGACTCCACCGCCGACGCCGAGGAGTTGGAGTCCGCCCTCGTGGGCTATGTCGCGGAGGCGATCACCGACGACGCCTTCGGGTCGGTCGAACGTGTCGTTGACCAGGTGACACTGGTCGTGGCCGACGATCCTGTGGTCGGCCAGGCGCTCGCCGATCAGCTCGCCGGTTGACCGAGCGGGTCGAGCGCCATGATCGGCATCACCCGATCGGTTCCGCCGGCGTATCGCTCCCACCTCGGGTCCATCCGCGTGAACCGTTCCCATGCAGCATCCCGGTCGGAGCCCTCGAGTTGCCTCGCATGCACCGGGATGCTCTTGCGGTCGATCACCACCGTCACGTCCGGATTGGCCACGAGGTTGTGATACCAGCCAGGGTTGGTTGGCGCGCCGCCCATCGACGCCACCACGGCGTACCCCTCCCCGTGGTGGATGAACATGAGCGGGGTCGTGCGCCGCTTCCCAGACTTGGCGCCGATGTGCTCGAGCACGAGCACCGACCCGTCCTCCGCACCGCCACCGAGCTTTCCGGTCGCCTTCACGATCGTGGCGTGAAGCGTCGTGAACAGACGCATCAGCAGTTTGCCCATCTCATCGTCCTTGCGGTTGCGATCGGATCTCCGGGGCCGAGCCTATCGTCTGCGCGATGCTGCGCCGACCAGATCTCAACGAGTACCTGAGGTTCCAACGTGTCGATTCCGTGGTCGAGACCCCGCGTGGTGTCGAAGCCGCCCTCCATGGCGAGCGGCTGCTGGTGGAGGTGATCCGCCACGACGTCGTGCGGGTTTCCATCAGCAGAGGCGGGGTCTTCGACGAGCACCCGACCTTCGCCGTGGAGGCGGACCCTCTCCGCGAGCCGGTGGCGATCACGGTCACTCGGGAGGCGGACTCGGCGATCGTGGCGACCGGAGCCCTCGTCGTCAGGCTCGGATTCGAGCCGTTCACCCTTGACGTGTACCGCCCCGACGGCAGCGTCATCGCCGAGACTTGGGTCGACGACGAGGGGAAGAGCTGGGCGTACGCCACCCTGAACGATTCGTTCGTGGTTCGCCGGAGGTGCGGGCCGGCGGACGCGGTGTACGGGCTGGGGGAGAAGACCGGTTCACACAACCGTCGGGGCCGTGACTTCACACTCTGGAACACCGACATCCTCCATCCCGATGCCACATCGGAGTTCACGGCGGGGGTCCCCTCCGCCGACCCCCGGTCCGATCCGACCAGCTCGGGATTCGACCCGTACTACATGTCGATCCCCTTCTTCCATCATCAAACCCGGCCCGATGGGGCCATCGCGGGAAGCTTCGTCGACAACGGATACCGGGCGTCGTACGAGTTCTCGCATCCGACCGAATACCGGGTCCATTTCGAGGGCGGTCACTACGTGGAGTATCTCTTCGCGGGCCCGGAGATGGCGGATGTCGTCGACGCCTACACCTGGCTCACCGGTCGTCCGGCGATGCCTCCCTTGTGGGCGTTGGGGTATCACCAGTGTCGATGGCACACATACGACCAGGATGGCGTGGAGGTCGTCGCCGAGCGGCATCGTTCCGCCGGCATTCCCTGTGACGCCGTCTGGCTCGACATCGAACACATGGACGGGTACCGCGTGTTCACCTGGGACCGAGAGGCGTTTCCCGATCCCGAGCGTCTGATCGCACGGCTCGCCGACGACGGCTTCAAGGTGATCACCATCGTCGACCCTGGGGTCAAGCACGATCCTGGATGGTCGGTCTTCGATGATGCGGCCGAGCAGGGCTTGCTCTGTCTCACCGAGGGTGGCGACATCTACATCGGCCAGGTGTGGCCCGGGAGGACGGCATTCCCCGACTTCGCCACCGAAGAGACTCGAACGTGGTGGGGCAGGCTCAACGCCGAGCACCTCGAGCGCGGTGTCGCCGGGATCTGGAACGACATGAATGAGCCGGCGACCGGAATCATCCCTCCCGACCGGATGCGCTTCGATCGGGGACGAGGTTCTCATGCCCGATATCACAACCAATATGCGCTGATGATGGCGATGGGGACGGTGGAAGGGCTGCTCGAGGCTCGACCGAACGAGCGGCACTTCGTGCTCACCCGGGCAGGCTCAGCCGGCATCCAGCGGTATGCCGCCTCGTGGACCGGGGACAACATGTCGCGGTGGGACCACCTGTGGCTCAGCATCCCCATGACCATGGGCCTGGGAGTCTCGGGTCAACCGTTCGCAGGCTCCGATGTGGGAGGCTTCAGAGGCATCCCCACGGCCGAGCTGTTCCTCCGGTGGATGCAATACGGAGCGCTCACGCCCTTCTTCCGGAATCACGCCGAGCTCGGCAGCCCGGATCGCTACGCCTGGGCCTGGGGATCCCTCGTCGAGGACCTCGTGCGAGATGCGGTCCGCCTCCGATATGGGCTCCTGCCGTACATCTACTCGGCCTTCGTGAGAGCGAACGAGTCCGGTGCACCGGTGCAGCGGCCGCTCGTGTTCGATCACCAGCGCGACCCGGTGGTTCAGGGGATCGACGACGAGTATCTCCTCGGACCCGATCTGCTGGTCGCCCCGGTGGTGGAGCCGGGGATGACCGCTCGTCAGGTCTATCTCCCGGATGGAGAGTGGCACGATTGGCACACCGGTGAACGGATCGAGGGGCGGCGCTTCGTGAGCGCTGCGACGCCGATGGAGCGCATTCCGATGTTCGCACGGGGAGGTTCGGTGATCCCGATGTGGCCCGAAGCTCCTGCGAGCACCGCCGACCATCATCCTGAGGTCATCGAGCTGCACGTGTTCTCACCGGCCCGCGACGGCACCCATCGGTCGATGCTGCAGGAGGACGATGGAGCCACATTCGCTTTCCGGTCTGGCGGATACCGACGCACGGTGTTCGAGCTGCGGCGTGATGACGGCATGGTCACGCTGAGTGGCTCGACCGAAGGTGACGGCTATGCGGAGTTCGGTCGCACGTCGTTCCATCTCATCGTGCACGGCGCTTCGCCGTCGACCATCAGCTTCGAGGATCAGCCCGTGAGAGCAACCGGTGGTCGATTCGTGATACCGAACCGCGGCGAGGACTTCACGGCGACATACGCGGTGTGAACGTTCGGGCGCGATCGAGCGGCGTCACGTGCCTCTGTCGCCGGGTGATACCAGCCACCTGACCCGCTGAAGGCCGGCAGCATGGTGCACGACGAGAGCGACCGCGTACACGAGCGCGAAGGTGGTCCACCCGGCCTTCATCGCGCCCCACCAGCCGGCGACGAACACGACGAACTCGAGCACCAGACGAACCGGCCCGGCAACCTCGACCGGCGCCTTGCCTGAGCTGCTGGTGTCCCCGGTCACTCGGAACGCACCCCAGACTGTCGCCGCCACCAACGGTGCCAAGACAACCGACACCCAGCGGAGCCATCCCGACGTCAGGGCCCAGGCGCCGGCTCCGATTCCCGTGAGCGCGGCGAGCTCGAGGAAGAAGCGGAGTCCGAGATTCCACGAAGCCATGTCTGGTCGTTTCGATGGTGTGGCGGGTGGCGTCATGGGCGGACGCTATCCGAATCGGCCGACCGATCGACGCCGAGCGCCGCGAAACTCTCGATACGGGACATTGAACGCGATACCTTCGAGGAGTGCTCGAGGACGTGATTCACGCTGACTCGTTTCTGCGCCGTTGGAAGGGACTCAGGCCTCGGGCGGGCGGCCGGCGGATGCTCTTCCGGGGGAGTTCCGTTCACGGATTTGGCATGCGGGAGGTGTTGTGGGCGGTGGGATTGGATGCGAACGGCGTGGTGGTGGAGGTGCGGCAGCTGGATCCGGGCTGCATCGTGTGGATCCGTGGCGCACGGTGGATCATCGAGCTGCCGTTCGACGAGCAGCCGCCCCGGTCCGGCGAGAGTGTGGCCCCACATTTGTCGGTCCAGCCGGGGCTCTCGAGGGCGATGAAGAGGCGCGCCTCCCTCGCACGGTCGGCGAGGACGATCAGCCGAGCAGATCCTTCAGGTCGGAGGCCAAGGCGTCGGGAGCGACGTCGGTCGGATAGATCACGCGGATGAAGCCGTCGGTGTCGATGGCGATCAGATGGGCAGTATGGTCGACGACGTATCCGCTGGCCGCGGTTCCCTCGTGCCGTTCGATGTGGATCCCGTACAGGACGGCTGCTTGACGTGTCGCTTGTTCGTCGCCGTACACCCCCAGGAAGGCGGGGTCGAAGTGCGTCATGTAGTCACCGAGCGCCGTGGGTGTGTCCCGGTCGGGATCCACCGTGACCATGAGAGCGTGGATTCGGTCGCCGTCGTTGCCCAGTTGTTCCTTCGCCCGGGCGATCGCGGCGAGAGTGGTGGGACAGACGTCGGGGCAGTGGGTGTACCCGAAGTACATGAGGACGACGTCACCGTCGAACCGCCACAACTCCGCAGGCTCGCCGGTATGTAGGAACATGTCGTCGAGGGAGGGGGCCCGGGACGGTGATTGGATGACCGCCCCCGCGTACTCATGGGGCTTGAGGAAGATGAACGCGACCAGGACGCCAGCAAGCAGGGCGGCTGCGTAGATCGCGTACAGTCCCCGCTGCCTACGGCGACGAGCAGGTGCCGGGGACTCGGTCGCTTCGATCACAGGTTTCCTCTCAGGGGTAGCACAGGAAGACGTGGGCGGCCTCGTAGGCGACCGACGCCACCCCGTTGGAATTCCGGAGTTCGTCACCCAGCAGACCGATGTGGTCGGATCAGCTTGTCGGCGTCCTCGGCGAGCGTGGAGTAGCGGTATTCGCCTCTCACCACACCCCAGCCGTCGACGAGAACAAACCTCGGATCGAAACCGAACGTGCGGTCGTCGACCTGCTGGTAGTAGAGGCCGAAGCCTTGCGCGAGCACGGTTCTCGCGGATTCGGGCGGGCTGGGCACGGCCCATGTCCATGTGTCGCCGTCCACGCCCCACTCCGATGCCAGGGCCCTGAGGCGCTCCGAATCCCGCTCCGGATCGAAAGACACGGTGACCAGGTCCAGCTCCGTGCCACCGAGATCCACCTCGCCGTCGACCCGCTCGGCGACCTCCGCCATCGTCTCCCGGATCCGATCACACTCCGCACCGCACTCGCCGTACGCAAACCCGTACAACACCACACGACCGCGGGTCGAGTCGCTGGTGATCGTCGAGCCGTTGGAGTCGATCATCTCGAATCCGGGAGCCAGCCTGATTCGCGGTAGCACCTGGATCGGCTGAAAGACGGCGAATGCGAGTACCGCTATCGCGAGGAGGAGAAAGCCGACACCGGACCACCGTGCCCAGCGGGGCAACAGCCGCCAGATAGACTCCGGCTCGCCATGCGTCTCGCTTCCATCGCCCTCGCCCTGGTGCTCGCCGCCTGTACGTGGCCCGGTAGCCAGGTCACCGACGCTCCCGGGCTGCCCGGCGTCTACGTTGTGAACGGGGTCGATCCCCTCGGAAACGAGTACTCGGGCACCGTGAACATCGAGGAGACCGGTGTCGGGAGTGTCCACATGGAGTGGGTGGTCACCGGCGCCATCCTCGAGGGCGAGGGGGTCGTCGAAGGCACCACCCTCCGCGTCGGGTGGAGTTCGATCGAGACGCCCCGAGGAGACAGCTCCGGCACTGCCACCTACTCGATCGAGCCCGACGGTCGGCTGGTCGGGACCCGCACCATCGACGGTGTCGTCGGCGAGGGAACCGAAGAGATCTTCCCCTCTGGGTGAGACGGGCGTCATTGCCGCCGGCCCTCGTCAGTAGAACGTAGAACGTAGAACGATGAACGTAGTGGCGCTCGGATGGCTGGTCCGCGTGGTGCGCAGCACCCGCAGCTCGGAGGCGTGAGAGCGTCCACGGATGTCACTTCAGGGCCGCCATGTAGTTCACCAGGGCTTCGATCTGGGGGTCTGTGAGGTTGAGCACGTAGTCGCCCGGCATGACGTCATCTGCGAACCCGTCCACGATGTAGGCATTCGGTTCCACCAGTGACTGTCGAAGATAGGCCTCGGTGTCGAGTCCGTCGACTCGGTCGCCCGCAACGGCGCCGATGCCGGCGATCGACGGCCCCACCAACGTGACGTCCGGGTCGAGCGAGTGACATGTGATGCAGCCGGCCCGGTTGCCGAGCACCGGTGCGGCGAACAACTCGTCTCCTTCGGTGAGATCGGTCGATCCTCCGATGGCGGGGTTGCCGCAGCCGGCCGAGAGCACCAGGAGCACGGCCAAGAGACGCCTCATCCGTCCGCCTCCGTGAGTGTCATCAGATACGTCACCAGCCCTTCGAGCTCTTCGGGAGAGAGTCGATCTTCGTAGTCCTGCAGCATCTGACCGGCAGGGTATCCAGGCACCGTGTATGCGTCGGGGTCGACGATCGACTGCCGGATGTACCCCGCTGCCTCGAGACCGGGAACCCGGTCGGCGGCGGCAGTGCCGATGCCCGCCAACGAAGGTCCCACCAGTCGTTGGCCGGGATTCAGCGAGTGGCACACCTCGCACCCGAGATTCTCGCCGAGGCCGTTGCCGGAGAACAGGGCCTCGCCCAGTTCGGCTCCCGGAGGCGGCGGGGCGTCGATCGCCGTCGTCACGGCCCGTCGACCGGCATCGATCGCGGCGAAGGACTCGAGAGTCGTCGAGTCCGAACCCTCCACGAGCCGCACCTCCCATGGGCCCTCACCTGGCTCCACCGGGACTTCGACCACGGCCTCCACCCGCTCGCCGGACCGGGCGACCACGGCGGAGCCGACCGGTTCGCCCCCACGGAGCACCTCGACGGTCATCGGAAAACCGCCGGTCGCGATCTGCGCCCCCTCGAGCACCGATCCCGGCCGGTGGTCCACGATCACACGGATCTCCGCATTCGTGGGTTCATTCGAGAATGGGATGCCGGTGGCCAGTCCGATCAGTGCGATCGACACTGCGACGATGGCTACGGCCGGTACCCATCGCCGCCAACCCGGCGGAGCGTCGTCGAGTCCGGCTGCAGTGTGTTGGTTGGGATTCTGGAGTGTGGCGACGAGCGAACCTGGAGCGATCCAGTCCTGGGTCACACGGTCTGCCCAGGCGCGTGCGACGTGGGGGCGGCGGGTCCCCTCGATCCGTTCCGACGTGAGGAGGTTTCCGACTCCGTAGGTGCAGTCGCCCGGGGGGCACCCGATCACGTTGACCGAACTGGCGCCGGCCTCGATCAGGGAGGAGACGGTCCGTGGATTGAGGACGCCCGTGCAGCGCACCTCGATGACGTTGGCGTCGTCGGGCACACCGCCGAGTGCGAAGTGACGGCTGCACGCGAGGATCGTCGCCCCCGCGTGGTGTGGGGGGACCGCTAGGACTCCAAACCCGTCGATGGCCCCGAACGAACAGGAGCCCACACAGATTCCGCATCCGACGCACCTCTCGGTGTCGACGACGGCGATGGCGCCTTCCGCGTCCGAGGACATGGTGAGCGCAAGGTACGGGCAGTCGATGACGCACAGCTCGCATCCGGTGCAGAGATCGGCCACCACCCGGGCGATCGGAGGGTCGTTGCGACGTAGCAACCACGGCAGGACGGTGCCGACGGTTGCGATCACGATCGCGATGATCGCAACGCCCCAAGGCCACGATCCGAGCAGCGGGGGGAGCAGGAACATCACGAAGGGGTCGAGCGGCATCGATCCTGGAATGACTCCGGGGCTGGCGGCCGGCAGCAGCTCCGGGGGCAGGACGATGGAAATCAGAACCAGAGCTCCGCCCATCATGAACATCCAACGACGTCGTGGAAGCCAGGCGTGGCGCGTTTTGCGGACGTGCCGCCAGAGGGCGTACCCGATGATCGCCGTCAGCACGAAGTGGATGAACCAGAGCGTGAGGAGCGGGACCCAGCCCGTGCTGTTGGTCCGAAGCATCGCCACTTCCCAAGCCGACGAGATGGACCCCACCATCGAGGCGAAGGCTTCGGTGAGTGCCTGGGCGCGCGTGTCCCAGATCAGCCAGTACCCCGTCACTCCTGCCAGCCAGACCAGTCCGAGGGCGAGTGATCCTGAGACCCAACGCCAGCGCCGAGGCCCCGTGAATCGCCTCGAGGCAAACGTGCGCCATGCATGAACGAGCGTGGTCACCACCAAGGCGGCAGAGCTGTACCGATGGAGCGCCCTGATCGTTCGCTGGATGGGGTGGGCTTGCATTCGGGCGATGGCCCCGTAGGACTCGGCGAAACCGAACTCGAAGAAGAAGGTGAGGTACAGACCGGTGAGCGTCACCACGATCAGGAGAAAGACGCTGATCGTGCCTGCGTGGGGGAGGGGATTGAGTCGGCCGGAACCGACGATCCTCCGGATCGGCGACTCCGCCACCGCCGTGGCGCGCTCCAACCGAGCCATGGTGGAGGGGAGGCGGACTTCGCGGTCCGCCTCCCCTCCACCGACCGGGGGTGTCTCCAAGGAATCCGCCCTCTCGTCAGTCGGGCGAATCAGCGCCGGTCATGGCACACCGGGTGCATTGAGGCTGATCGTCGAGATCTGGTCGAACAGCTGTGGGCCGTATGCGAGTACCACGAGAACACCGGCGCCGATGAGCCACGGCTTGAAGTTGTCGAGCCATGCAGGGGTCAGCTGGGGATGGCGGATCGACTCGGCGATAGGCACTTCCGGAAGCTCGTCGGGATCGGCCTTCGGACCGATCGCCGTCTTCAGCATGATCCAGCCGTACATGAGCACGGAGACCAGCAGGATCGTCCCGCCGATGCTCGTGCGCAGGAGATGGCCGTTCCATGCCTCGGGAACGTAGGGGGCTTCGCCGAGCGGTGTGCGGCGGGGTGCCCCCAGCAAGCCGAGCACATGCATCGCATTCGAGAAGATCACCATGCCGACGAACCACACCCAGATCTGCGCCAACGCCATCCTCGGCCGGTACAGCTTCTTGCCGGTCACGTATGGCACCAGCCAGAACGTGATGCCCATGAACGACATGGTCACGGCACTCGCCACCGTCAGGTGGAAGTGGCCCGGCACCCATGCCGTGTTGTGGATGATGAGGTTGAGGTTGTAGCTGGCGTTGGTGATGCCGCCGATCCCGCCGAAGAAGAACAGGATGCCGGCGAGCAGCTGGGCCGCCACCGATGGGTCCTTCCATGGCAGGGCGCGGATCCAGCCGACCAACCCGGTACCCCCGCGTTTGCGTCCTGCGTATTCGAGTGAGGCGATCACGGTGAACGCCGTGAGCAGCGACGGGAAGGCCACGCCGTAGGTGAGAACCGCGTGGATCCACTTCCAGGCCTGGGGCACGCCCGGATCGACGTACTGGTGGTGGAACCCGACGGGCACCGACGTCACCAGGAACAGCCAGAACGCCAGCCGGGCGAGCGAGTCGCTGAACAGCTTCCCTCCCGCCTGCTTGGGCAACATGCCGTACCACGAGACGTATGCCGGCAGCAGCCAGAAGTACACCAACGGGTGCCCGGTGAACCAGAAGTAGGTCCTGGCGAGTTGCGGGTCGGTCGCGTCGATCCATCCGAGCGACCAGGGGAGCAGCATGGTGAGGATCTCGACCGCGACGCCCAAGGTGGCGATCTGCCACATCGCCATGTTGAGTATCCCGCCGAAGGCGATGAACGGGCTCCGAACCCCCGGGTTGTCCTTGCGCCACGCCCGGAGCGTCAGATAGAACCCATAGCCCTCGATCCAACTCCCCACCACCACCAGGGTGAGTCCGAGATAGAACGCCCAGCTCGCCTGGAGTGGCGGATAGAACGTGTACAGCACTGTCGCCGCGTTGCCGAGCAGCGGCACGGCCGCCATCAGCAGTCCGACCACCATCGTGAGGAACCCCGCCCAGTTGAGCTTGGGGTGGCTGAGCGGTCTTCCTAGTCCCTTGACGGTGGTGAGCACGGCGAATCCGACGATGAAGAACGTGGTCCACACCAGCGCGTTGAGAACGCCGTGGAGTGTGAGGCCCTGGTAGTAGCTCTTGATGAGCGGTTCGAGATACGGATACAGGTTCACGCCCGAGAACTCGAGTGCCTGGAGCGGTCCGAACAGCGATCCGACCATCAGGGCGACGATCGCCACCAGCATGTGCCAGCCGACGAACTTCCTCTCCTCGACCGTCAGTTGACGCGTTTCCCTTTCTGCGGAGATGGTCATGAGCTCTCTCCTTCGAACTCGGCCGCAGGGACCACCCTCACGGTGCCGAACATGGCTGCGTGGCCGAGCCCGCAGTACTCGTGGCAGATGATCGGGTAGTCACCCGGGGTCTCGAACGTGAAGCTCAGCTTCGAGATCTGACCGGGCACGATCTGCATGTTGAGGTTCGTGTCGGTGACCTTGAACCCGTGTTGCACGTCAGGAGAGGTCACGAAGATGTCGACCGTGGCTCCTGCCGGGAGCGTGATCGTGCTCGGGTCGTACAGGAACTGCCTCGCAACGACGTACGCTTCGAACTGGTTGTCGCCGATCTGGCGTACTCCGGGTGTGGCGAATGGCCCTTCTGTCAGCACCGTAGCCGGGTCGACCCGCCCTTCCTCCCCGGGCAACTGGTAGCCAAGGGCGAATCCGGCGACGGTGATTCCCGCCATGAACAGCACGAGGATGACGATGCCGACCACCATCCAGTTCCGCTCGTAGGGGTCGATTCCCATCGATTCGGTGGCCGGTGGTGGCGGATTCTGAGTCGATGTCATTGAACCGTCACCCCACGGGCGAGGAGGATCACGTACACGGATCCCCACAACAGGAACAGGGTGGCGACGAACACCGTCAACACGAAGATCGTGCCAGTCGGCTTGAAGTGCTCGGTGGCGTCGGTGGGCGGGTCACTTCCAACGGTCACGGTCTCCCTCTCCAGTCGTCGTCTCGGGTCGGATGCTTCACGGGACAGACGACGCAAACTCCGCGCTTGGGGAGGTGCCGAGCACGACACCGATGACCGTCATCCGAACCGTCGCACGCATGGTTCCGGAATCGAGCGACCTCTGCCCCTGACCGGGGTCCCGCATCTGCGGGCCGAAAGTCCCTTTTACCGACAGGTTGTCGAACGCCAAGATAGTCTCGTCGATCGAGCGGGAGACGGATCGCGCATGCACGTGCCAAGCTATGGCTCAATGAATCGAGGTGTCGTAGTTGCGGCCGTGACGATGTTGGCAGCGATCGTGCTGTCGGTTCCATTGCCGTCGGGCGCCCAGGCCGAGACCGCCACGACCGTCGCGGCCGAGGCCGACGAGGCCCAGGCCGAGCTGTTGTCGGCGGGCTTCGAGGCCTACACGAGCACCTGTGGGGGCTGTCACCAAGCCGGTGGCGTCGGGATCGAAGGCACCTTTCCGCCACTTGCCGACAACCCGAATGTGACAGACACCGCGTACCTGGTCGAGACCATTCGGAACGGCAAGCAAGGCGAGTTGGTCGTCAACGGAGTCACGTACAACGGCGTGATGCCGGCCTTCGACTCGCTACCAGACGACCAGGTAGATGCGATCGTCGCCTACATCCAGGCCGGGTTCCAGGTGCCAACGGGTGGCGGTGCCACGGAGGACGCCCTCCCGGTGGTGACCGGCAGTCTGCCCGAGCTGAGCGGTATGGCGGTGGTGGCGGCTTTCGCGCTCGCCGCCGTGGTGGCGCTCTTCGTGCTCGGCCCGCGCATCGTTGGTGTTCAGAATCGGCTCACCATGCCATGGCTGGATGCCTGGCTCCGGGTGGCGATCATCGTGGTGTTTTTCGTCCTGGCGCTGGCCGTGATCCCCTCGATGATCATGCAGACCGACATCGTCGCTCGCCTGCCGCGAGCGGTGCAAGACGTGATCGGCCTCAGCCTCTGGGGCGGTGGTCTGGTCGTGGGTGTCTGGACTCTCTGGTACACCCACCGGGAAGGCCGCATCTGATGCCGGACACGAGCAGGGGGTCGTCGGTCAGATCGCCGTCGGGTTGCGGGTACAACGTCCTACGTACAACGTACGACTCTCTCGGCCTCCACGAGAGCGCTCCGTGCGGTCCTGGAAGCGGCAGAACCTTCGGAGTTCCACTGCCGGCCAGGCACGAAACGTCCTTCGTTCTACGTTCTACGTTCTACCCGTGGTTGAGCTCTGCGTTCCTCCCGGGAGCGCAGTCGTGACGCTGGAGTACTACGACATCAACATTCCTTGCTTGGCGGCTTGTCCGGTGCACACCAATGCCGGGATGTACGTGGCGGCGATCGCCGACGGCGACGACGAGCTCGCGTATCTCACGGCCCGATTGCCGAACCCGTTTGCGTCGGTCTGTGGCCGGGTGTGTGCGGCGCCCTGTGAGGATGCCTGCCGCAGAGGAGAAATCGACCGCCCGATCGCCATCCGAGCTCTGAAGCGTTTCGTCACCGAGCAATTCGGTACCGAGACCGACAACGGTCGGACCTGGGAGAAGGTGGCGGCCCCGCCTCCAACGACCCTGCCCCAGACCATTGGCATCGTGGGTGGCGGGCCGGCAGGCATGGCGTGTGCGCATGACCTCCGGCGCCTCGGATACGGCGTGACGGTGTACGAGGCGACCGACAAACTCGGTGGCGCCATGTGGCTGGGTATCCCCGAATACCGGCTGGATCGGTCGGTCCTGGCGGCAGACGTACAGGCGATCATCGACCTCGGCGTCGAGGTCCAATACAACACGCGTCTCGGCCAAGACGTCACCCTCGCCGAGCTGCGGGACCGCCACGATGCCATCTTCCTGGGGATCGGCGCCACCCTCGGGCGAGGGCTCGACATCGAGGGCGGCGATGCCGACGGCGTTTTCAAAGCCATCGAATTCCTCATCAACATGAACCGGGGTTTCGAGGTCAACGTCGGCGAACGCGTCGTGGTCATCGGTGGCGGAGATGTTGCCATGGACGCTGCCCGAACCGCGCTTCGCGCCGCCGAGTATGCCGCTTCCAGCGGTGTGAACGGCGGCGAAGTGGCCGTGCCGGCGCCCGACCCAGGGTCGTCGTACGGGACCGATGATGCCTCCGCAAAGACCTTGTCGATCGACGCAGCGAGGACGGCGCACCGAGCAGGCGCCAAGCAGATCACGGTGATCTCGCTCGAGTCCCGTGAAGAGATGCCTGCGCACGACTTCGAGATCGAAGAAGCTGAGGTGGAGGGCATCGAGTTCGTAAACCGACGCGGTCCGGCCCGCATCCTCGTCGAGGACGGCAAGGTGGTCGGCATCGAGACGATCGGTGTCAAGTCGGTCTTCGATGCCGAGGGTCGGTTCGCCCCCGTGTTCGACCAGGACGACGTGGCGGTGACCGAAGCCGACACCGTGATCCTCGCCATTGGGCAGGCGATCGACCTCGATGCGCTCGGCGATCAGGGGCCAGAGATCAGTCCCCGTCGGACCATTCAGATCGACAACGTGACGGGAGCGACGTCGGTCGCCGGGATCTGGTCGGGTGGGGATGCGGCCAAGGGCCCCCGGACGCTGATCGACGCCATCGCGGACGGCCGCCGATCGGCGACCGACATCCATCGCAGCTTCGGTGGCGAGGTGGTGGAGGATCGCCCCGGGATCATGGTGCAGCTGAGGCAATTCCACCGGCTCGAGGACGTGTACGACCGTGAGAATCGGGTGGACGTGCCGACCCTGGACACGGGCCGGCGGATGGGTCTCGCCGAGGTCGAACTCGGCTTCACGGAGCAACAGGCTCGCTGCGAGGCGGCCCGGTGCCTTCGGTGCTTCGCCAACATCCTTCTCGACGTTCACAAGTGCGTGCTGTGTGCGCTGTGTGCGGACGTCTGCCCGCTCGACCTGATCGATCTTGTGCCCTCTGAGGAGGCCGGTGGGCCGGCTGGAGGGACCGCTCTGCTGCTCGACGAAGAGAAGTGCATTCGTTGCGCGTTGTGTATCGAACGTTGCCCGACCGACGCCCTTTCGATGGGGATGTGGACTGGAGTTGGAGTGCCCACATGGACCTGATGGACCGTAACGACCCCGATGTCGGAGGTTCCGGCGTCATCGACCGGGTGCGCAAGAGCACCATCGGTCGTTCGATCTGGAGGTCGCCCGACCGGGTGACACCGAGAGACCGGGCGGCCGGGCATTGGTCGAACTTCTTCCTCCACATCTATCCGGTCAAGATGCGGCGCCACGAGATCGGAATCCGGTATTCGTGGTACCTCGGCGCCATCTCGACCGTGCTGTTCGGCTCGCTGGTGGCGTCCGGCATCTATCTGATGTTCTTCTACGTGCCGAGTCCGAACCAGGCCTACACGAACATCCAGACCATCCAGACCGAGGTCGCATTCGGCCAATACATCCGCAACGTGCACCGCTGGTCCGCACACCTCATGGTGCTGGCGGTATCGGCCCACATGGCCCGTGTGTTCTACCGTGGTGCCTACAAGCACCCCAAGGAGTTCAACTGGGTGATCGGTGTGGTGCTGCTGGTGCTCACCCTGCTCATGTCGTTCACCGGCTATCTGCTCCCTTGGGACCAGCTCGCATACTGGGCGGTCACGGTGGGGACCGAGATGGCGGCCTACGTTCCATTCATGGGTGAGACGGTGCAGCAGATCCTGCTCGGGGGGTCGACGGTGAGCTCGGCGACCCTGCTCCGGTTCTATGTGCTTCACGTGGCGGTGCTGCCGACCGTGATCGTGATCGTGTTGATGGTCCACCTGTGGAGATGGAGGAAGGACGCCATGCTCGACGTGGAGAGGAGTGAGCCGGATGTCTGACTCGAACCAGGTGCCCGTCGAGCTCACGGCCAAACCCGAGATGGCCAATGGCAAGCGGGTGCTCGGTGTGGTGCCGGGCAAGCCGGTGGCCGGGGAGCGCAAGGAGCTCGAGGCGCAGGATGCCGTGATGGTGTGGCCGCACCTTCTCGTGAGGCACGGAGTCGCGGCTCTCGCCACACTTCTGCTCGTGTTGGTGATCTCTGTCCTGTTCGACGCCCCGCTTCGCGAGGTGGCGAACCCGACGATCACACCCAACCCCGAGAAGGCTCCCTGGTATTTCGCGGCGCTCCAAGAGCTGTTGGCGCATTTCCATCCGCTGATCGCCGGGGTGTTGGTCCCGACCGCAATCCTGCTGGGGCTCGTCGCGTTGCCGTACATCGACCGGAGTGAGTATCTGAAGCCGCGCCATCGAAAGGTGGCGGTTGGGACCTTCACGACATTCCTCGTCATCTGGATCATCCTCACGCTGATCGGGTTCGCATTCCGCGGCCCGAACTGGGGGTGGGTCTGGCCCTGGATCGAATGGCACGGTGAACTATGAGTGAGATCATCAGACGACGCGAGTTCCTCGCCAATGCCTGGAAGGGTGGCGTGGCGCTGCTCGGCGTCGCCGGCGCCTGGACGAGCTGGGATCTCATCCAGCCACTTCCCACCACCGGGTTCGGGGGCAAGGTCCGGGCGGTTCCGCCCGAGGCAGTCCCGGACACGGGTGTGCTCGAGGTGCCTGCCGCCCGTTCCTACCTCGTCCGGATCGACGGCGAGGTCCGCGCCTTGGCCCAGAAGTGCACGCACCTGGGATGCAGAGTTCCGTTCTGTCCATCGTCGGGTCAGTTCGAGTGCCCATGCCATGGTTCGTTGTTCAACCGAGCGGGGGAGTATCGGGCCGGTCCCGCTCCTCGGGGCATGGACGAGTATCCGATCGAGATCGGCGACGACGGGTTGATCTACATCGACACCGGTGAGACCGAGCTTGGCCCGCCGCCGGGCGCCGAGAGCATCGACGAGCCCGCCACTGGACCATCGTGTGCCTCGGGGGAGGGCCACTGATGCCGTACGGTTACACCACCGACCCAGAGGTCGAGGCGTCCACCAACAAGGTCATGTTGTGGGGTGTGGTTCTGATGCTTGCGATGGTGGCGGTGTTCCCGTTGTACCGATGGTTCGAACCCACGGCCCGAGACGATGCGCGTGAGCTGCAGCTCTCCTCGCTCGAGGAGGAGGGGGAGGCGATCTTCGGGATCAACTGCTCGGCCTGTCACGGACTGAACGGCGAGGGTGGAATCGGGCCCGCCCTCAACTCGCAGCAGTTCCTGCAGTCGGCCACGGACGAACAGGTTCGTCAACTCGTGGCGATCGGTGTGCCGGGGTCGCAGATGAGCGCCTACTCGCTCGATTTCGGTGGGCCGCTGACCACCGAACAGATCAAGGCAGTTGCGACGTTCATGCGCTCGTGGGAGCCGGATGCGCCAGACAATCCCGACTGGCGGGCGATGATGGCAGGCGGATGACGGCGGTCGCGACCTCCGGGGGCCTGGCGCGCAACCGGCTCTTGTCGTGAGGCGATGACGGCGCAACACCGGGAGCTCGACGCGGCGCGCCATATCCCACAGCCGAGACCGAGACGGTGAATCCCGCGATCTGTGAGGGCGCGAGCGATTCTCCCAACAAGAGCCAGCCGAGCACGGCTCCGGTGAGCGGTGCCGCCAGTCCCAGCAGTGGCGGGACCGGTGTGGGGAGGTTGCGGATTCCTGCAAACCAGATCACGAAGGCGAGTCCGGTGGTCACGAGGCTTAGATAGGCGAAGCCCCACGGGTTGGTGGCGGTGAACTGCGGTGGCGCGCCTTCGATCAACAGTGCCAGGGGCACGAGGATGAGGGAGCTGGAGAGCAGTTGCCACCCAGTCGCCGATACGCGCCGCTGGGTGGGCGTGAGATGTTCGGTGAGCACGACGCCCAGGGCGAATGACACGTTGGCACCCACCGCAGCCATCGCGCCGATCGGGTCGATCACCGTTCAGTCGTCGGCCTCGAGCAGCCGTCGGTAGACGTCCCGACGATGGACGCCCAGCTCTCTGGAGGCTTCGCGAGCGGCCTGCGAGGGCGCCACACCCTTGTCCAGGAGACTTCGTGCCAGCGTCACCGCCTCGTCGACGTCATGAACCATCGGTTCGGCGCCCTGTACCACGATCGTGTATTCGCCTTTTGGGCCACGATCCGACCACTCCTCCAATGCGTCGTCGAGCGTCGTCCATTGGATCTCCTCGTGCATCTTGGTGAGCTCGCGCACGATGCACACCGGTCTGTCGGCCCCCAGCGTCTCGGACAGATCCCGGAGGTCGTCGAGCAGCCGGTGAGGTGCAACGAACAGGACGATCGTGCGTTGCTCTCCTACGAGCTCCTCCAGCCGGGCCGCACGTTCGGACCCCTTGCGAGGCAGGAACCCTTCGAAGACGAAACGATCGCCCGTCATGCCCGACACGGCGACGGCGCCGGTCACGGCACTCGGACCCGGGATCAGCGTGACGACGGCTCCGGCTCGCCGGGCCGCCTCGACCGCTCCCGCACCCGGGTCGCTGACCACGGGCGTGCCGGCATCCGTCATCAGGGCGACCGTCAAACCGTCGTGCAACAACTGGTCGAGTTCGACGTCTCGGGTGCGCTCGTTCCCTGCGAAGTAGCTCCGCATGTCGACCTTGATCCCCATCGCATCGGTGAGGGTGCGCGATCTACGCGTGTCTTCGGCGAACACGACGTCTGCCTGACGGAGAGCATCCCGAAGTCGATCGGAGACATCGCCGAGGTTCCCGAGCGGGGTGGCACAGACGATCAGCTTTCCGGGCATCGGTCGACCCTACAACCAGGGGACTCGGCCTCACGCCAGCTGGTGGCGACAGGTCCCGCAGATGCCCTTTTCCTTGAAGGCCGTCACGTGGTCGGTCGTACCGCAGAAGATGCAGGTGCTGTCCACCTTGCGAAGCACGATCGCCGATCCCTCGATTGCGATCGTGAGGTGGTCACCTTCGCGAATGTTGAACATCCGGCGGGTCTCGGCGGGAATCACGATCCTTCCGAGGTCGTCGATCTTCCGTGCAATGCCCGATTCCATGGTCGACAACACCCTTCTGGCCTGTGGAGTGATGTACGAGGGCCCTCGACCCATCAGCGCCGCCTATCGCCGATCGACGTCTCAGCGCTCGGGATCGGCAGTGCAAGTGACAGGTGGTCATCCCCTTTTGATCACCATACCCACCCGGGTCGCGCGATGACGGGCGCATCGCCTACATTGCGCCGATGGGCTGGGTCGACACGCACTGTCATCTCCAGCTCGACGGTCGCTCTCCCGTCGAGCTCATGGAACGCGCGACCTCCGTCGATTGGATGGTGGTTCCGGGCATCGATGCAGCCTCCTCCGTCGCGGCCTCCGAACTGGCGGCCGCCCATCCGGACCGGCTCCTTGCGAGTGCAGGGCTGCACCCGCACGACTCCGAACGTCTCGATGAGGAGTGGGAGACGATCGTCGAGATCTCTGCCGCAGCCTGCGCCATCGGGGAGACCGGACTGGACTACTACCGAGATCTCTCACCGCGTGACGTTCAGCGCGCTGCCTTCACTCGCCACATAGAGCTTGCGGTGGCGCTCGGAAAGCCGCTGATCGTTCACTGCCGTGATGCGTTCGCCGATGTCCACGATCTCGTCGATCGCTTCGGTGTCGGCCCTTCCACCGTGCTCCACTGCTGGACGGGCGGACCCAAGTGGACCCGTCGCTTCGCCGATCTCGGGGTCACGTTTTCGTTTGCCGGGCCCGTGGCCTTCGATACCGGAGACACCGTTCGGCGAGGTGCGGCGATCGCACCACCTCAACGGACGATGGTCGAGACCGACACTCCCTATCTGGCCCCGCCTCCCCATCGTGCCGAGCAGAACGAGCCGAAATGGGTCGCGCTGGTCGGGGCAGCTCTCGCCGAGGTGTGGGGTCTCGACTCACTGGAAGTCATGGAGATCACCTCTCGACGGGCAGCCGAGGTGTTCGGCCGACCACCGGGGGTGGTGTGAACGCTCAATCGCGGTCCGATGTCCGAAAGCTCCTGGAACGTCATGATCTGTCGCCCCGGAAGGCACTCGGCCAGCACTTCCTGGCCGACCCGAACCTCACGGCAAAGATCGTGAAGGTCGCCGGGATCGGCCCCGGCGAGCGGGTGGTGGAGATCGGACCCGGCACCGGAACGCTGACCGTGGCCCTCGCAGCGACGGGGGCCAGGGTGGTCGCCTATGAGATCGACCGCGACCTCGAGCCGCTCCTGCGGGAGGTGATCGATGGCCGGGACAACGTCGATTTGCGATTCGTCGACGCGACCAAGGTGGACCTGTCGGCGGAGCTCGAGGGTGACGGCTGGGTGATGGTGGCCAACCTCCCGTACAACGTCGGGACGCCTCTGGTGCTGGATGCGCTCCGGCATGTTCCCCAGATCCGGCGTTTTGTCGTGATGGTCCAGCTCGAGGTGGCGCGTCGCCTGGTGGCGACGCCGGGCAACAAGGACTACGGCATCCCGTCGGTGGTCGCACAGATCCACGCCCGGACCTCGCTGGCGTTCACCGTTCCCCCGCAGGTCTTTGTGCCCCCGCCCCGCGTCGGCTCGGCGGTGGTGACCATGGATCGCATTCCTGCGCCTGCGACATCCGAAGCTGCGATACGCCTCGCCATGGCAGCATTCGGGCAGCGCCGCAAGATGCTTCGCCGGTCGCTGGCCTCGGTCGTGGCGGATGTCGAGAGCATGGTATCTGCCGCCGGCATCGGTGCCGATCGACGCGCCGAGGAGTTGACCGCAGACGACTACCTTCGACTGGCAGAGGTGTGGCATGGCTGAACTCGAGTACTTCGCTCCCGCCAAGGTGAATCTGTCGCTTCGGGTCCACCCACCGGGGCGGAACGGTTATCACCCACTCCGGTCGCTCATCCAGACGCTCGAATGGGGGGACACGCTGGCAGCAGATGCAGCCGACGACGACGAGCTGGTCATCGAAGGGGCGGAGCTCCCCGACGACGAGTCGAATCTGGTGTGGAAGGCGCTCGAGACGCTCGGTGGATCACGCCGCCCACTCCGGATGGTCCTCACCAAGCGGACGCCGGTGGCGGCGGGAATGGGTGGAGGAAGCTCCGACGCCGCGGCCGCCCTCAGGTTGGGGCAGGAGATCGCCCGGGTCCCCGACTCGAAAGTGGTCGAGTCGGCCCGCGAAGTCGGTGCCGACGTCACGTTCTTCCTCACCGGCGGCACAGCGTGGATGGAAGGCTACGGCGAGCTCATCACTCCGATCGAGCACCTGGCGGGCTTCGCGGTGGCGGTGGTGGTCCCGCCCTTCGAACTGTCCACGCGGGACGTCTATCGCCGCTGGGACGATCTCGGGTTCCCCGAGGGCGAGGCGATACCACAGCGTGCACTCCCGCCCGTGCTCCGAGGCTACGGCGAGCTCGGCAACGACCTCATGGCGGCTGCGCTCGATCTGCGTCCGGAGCTCGGTGACTGGATGGTGGACCTCGCCGGGCGATGGGGGACGCCGGTGGCATTGTCGGGGAGCGGGCCAAGCGTCTTCGCCTACTTCGCCGACATCGACGAGGCCGAGTCCGCCGCGGCCGAGGCATCCGCCGACAGCCGAGCCCGGTTCGCCGCTCCGCTCAGGCGCCGCGGGGTGGAGCGCCTCGCTTGACATCGCGCCAGTCGACCCTCTCGGCGCCTCACGCCTCGAGAACGTCGAAGACCGCCAGCAACAGGATCATGACGAGGATCACGCCATTGGCGGCCAGTGGAGGCACGGTGCTGGGGGCGCCATCGCGTCGGGCCCGCCTGGCCAACCCGACTCCAATGGCGGGCGGCACCGCCCAAACGGTCCAGAACCCGATCGAAACCAAGAGTCGGGGGATCGTTTCCAGTGATATCGAGTTCCACAGGTCGGTCTCGGTCATCGCACCGATGGCGCCCACCATGGTGATCGCCGTCATCGCCGCCATCACCGTGACCGGGAGCATTCCCCACGACCACGCGGCTGGGCGCCGCACGCCGGCGCGCCCCACCAGGAGGGCCAGGAGGCTCCATCCCAGGGCGAGGCAGCTCTGGACCGCGGCCAGGATGCCATGGCCGCCGATCACGGCCATCGAGACGGCCGACGCCGCCACGCCGGTCGCCAGGGCAGCCACCAGCAGCGCCGACCGTCGAGCGCCATGAGACCGGTCGGCCGGCGTGGTGGGCTCGACGGTCATGGCGGTGGGATCCTCTTCGACCGGTCAGTCGGTGGCGGGCGCGATCTCGTCGATCGCGCGCTCGACGATCGTCAGGAGCTGCTGGTCGTCGATGAGTGGCTCCTCCGACCCCTCGAAGGACTCTGCGACCTGGATCTCGACCACGAGGTCGCCCACCCGGGTCACGACGACCCGCTCCTCCTCCCGTGCTCCGTCGAACGGCGGCTCGCCGTGGACCACGCGGAACGCCAGCCGATCGGCTACCGAGGTGACGGCGGACACGAGCCGAATGGTCTTGGTGTCCCCGTAGTCGGTCCACACCACCTGGTCGCAGTCGGCGTAGGCGGTTGCGAGCTCGTCGAACCAGGCCGCCGGATCGGCGGCGGCAATCCGCCACACCGCCTCCGTCACCGTGACCCTGGGGGCACGGCTTTCGGCGCGCACGAACTCGGCCCGGATCGAGCTGTGGTCCTCGGTCCGGAATCTGGACTCGGGGCAGACCGCTCCTCCCCCTTCCGTTGCCTGGCCGCGGTATTGCTCGCTGAAATCGCCGTCGAGGTCGTCCGCAGTGAGCAGCCACTCGTCGGGGACATCGCTTTCGCCTGATGGCGCCGGAGGTGAGCTGCAGGCCGCGACCATGAGCCCCACGAGGATCGGGAGCCGGATCCATACGCGATCGAACAACATATCGACTCCTCTCCGATCCATCGTCGCTCATGGCGGCGGAGGGGAGAAGGAGCGTTTGGCTCTGCATGTCAAAGGTTCGATCCCCGTCCACCGGCCGAGCGCGCCGGCACGTGGTGCTGAGAACCGACCCGGGCAGGAGCTTCGAGGTCGGTGCAAGGAGCGGCCAGAGGGAACCCCGGACTCCAGCGCAACGGTACGGGGCATGCGACACAGATTGCGCTCTCGCATCTCGGCGATGTGAGCGACATGGCAGTGATGGTGCTCCCGGGTGACACGCCGCTCGTCACCGCCGAGGCGCTCTCCTCCCTGCTCGCCCATCACCAGGAACGTGCTGCCGGAGTGACGATGCTGACCGCGGAGGTCGAGGATCCCACCGGATACGGCCGTGTCGTGCGCGACGAGGATGGCGTCACCGGAATCGTCGAGCACCGTGACGCCGACGACGCCCTCCGTAGCATCAGGGAGATCAACGCCGGGATGTATGTGTTCGATGGGAGCACGTTGGCATCCGACCTCGACACGCTGCAGCCGGAAAACGCTCAGTCCGAGCTCTACGTGACCGACGTCGTCGGCAAGGTCGCCGGCCGTGGCCAGGTGGTGGCGGCCATGGTGGTGGACGAATCCCTGGTCGCCGGTATCAACACGCACGAGCAGCTGGCGGCCGCATCAGCCGTGGCGAGGGGCCGAATCCTCACTGCGTTGATGCTGGAGGGCGTCTCGATCCTCGACCCGGGGCGCACGTACATCGACGCCGGCGTTGTCGTCGAGCCCGGGGCGGTGATCTACCCGGGAAGCCACCTCCAGGGAACGTCGAAGGTGGAAGCGGGCGCGGTGGTCGGACCCGACGTCTTCTGCGAGGACAGCCGCATCGGCACGGGCTCGAGAGTCTGGTACGCAGTCCTGCGAGGCGCCGATGTCGGTCCCGATTGCGAGGTCGGCCCCTACGCCTCGCTTCGACCGGGAGCCGTGCTCCGCTCTGGAAGAAGCCGAATCGGCGGCAGCAGAGGCGCCTCCCGAAAGCAGGGCGAGCTTCGCTGCCGGACTCAGGGAACTCGGGGTCGCACGAGTCGCTCGATGACCTCCTGACTTGAACAGGTGAGAGTGCCGGGGGAGTCGTCGGCGGCGGCCGGTGACGTTGGTCTCTTGCAGCTCGGTCGTGTGAATCGCATATTGGATCCGAAAGGAGACTGCAATGTCGATTGCGAGCGATTCTTCACTCGAGAGTCGGCGCCAGCCGATCGAAGGTGCCAGACGGGCACTACGCGTGGCGTGGATCTCGGTGATCGCGATGCCCGTTGCGTTGGTGGCGGCGATGGTGCTTGGCGAGTGGTTGCTCAGTCTTCAGGGATATGAGTCCGGTACTGCGACCGCACCCATCGGCGCCGTGCTGACGGCCGGCCTCCCCGCCTTGCTGCTCCTGATCGCCCCAACGATTCCGGCCGTTTGGTACGGCCGTCGAGCGATGCGCTTGGGTCTGTCCGATGGTCGCGTCCCGGTCGTCATCGGGTACGTCGTCGCCGCGGCATCGTTGGTGGTGAACGTCTTCGGCCTAGTCGTCGGGTGGTTGCTGGAGTAGCCGGCATTGGGAAGTCTTAAACGGCATCTGTGAGACCTCGCGTGGAGGCCTCGGCACTCTTGCGTTTCGAGGGAAGAACGTCCTCTCGAGCGCGTCGGTCGGCACGCGGCCAGACCATGCAATCTCGTGGACACCGTGTCGAGGTCGGTAAGCTGTCTCCGGCCACCTTTGGGGGGTGGTGTAACTGGCAGCACTACGGGTTTTGGTCCCGTCAGTACGGGTTCGAGTCCTGTCCCCCCAGCCCATGACACCCAACCGGTGTGGGTGACGCGTCCGCTGCGTGCGGGTGCTTGCGCGAGCCATCGATCAGGGGAGAAACATGAGCCATGTAGCCGTCGTTCTCGCAGCAGGCCAGGGCACGAGGATGAAGTCGGAGCAGCCGAAGGTCATGCATCGTGTGGCCGGGAGGCCGATGCTGTCGTGGGTGATCGATGCCGTGTTGGCGACCAAGCCCGAACGCCTGATGGTGGTGGTCGGTCACGGGGCAGAACAGGTCACCGAGATCCTGCCCGAAGGAGTCGATTGGTGCGTTCAGGAACAGCGCAACGGTACGGGGCATGCGACACAGATTGCGCTCTCGCATCTCGGCGATGTGAGCGACATGGCAGTGATGGTGCTCCCGGGTGACACGCCGCTCGTCACCGCCGAGGCGCTCTCCTCCCTGCTCGCCCATCACCAGGAACGTGCTGCCGGAGTGACGATGCTGACCGCGGAGGTCGAGGATCCCACCGGATACGGCCGTGTCGTGCGCGACGAGGATGGCGTCACCGGAATCGTCGAGCACCGTGACGCCGACGACGCCCTCCGTAGCATCAGGGAGATCAACGCCGGGATGTATGTGTTCGATGGGAGCACGTTGGCATCCGACCTCGACACGCTGCAGCCGGAAAACGCTCAGTCCGAGCTCTACGTGACCGACGTCGTCGGCAAGGTCGCCGGCCGTGGCCAGGTGGTGGCGGCCATGGTGGTGGACGAATCCCTGGTCGCCGGTATCAACACGCACGAGCAGCTGGCGGCCGCATCAGCCGTGGCGAGGGGCCGAATCCTCACTGCGTTGATGCTGGAGGGCGTCTCGATCCTCGACCCGGGGCGCACGTACATCGACGCCGGCGTTGTCGTCGAGCCCGGGGCGGTGATCTACCCGGGAAGCCACCTCCAGGGAACGTCGAAGGTGGAAGCGGGCGCGGTGGTCGGACCCGACGTCTTCTGCGAGGACAGCCGCATCGGCACGGGCTCGAGAGTCTGGTACGCAGTCCTGCGAGGCGCCGATGTCGGTCCCGATTGCGAGGTCGGCCCCTACGCCTCGCTTCGACCGGGAGCCGTGCTCCGCTCGTCGGCGAAGGCGGGCACCTTCGTCGAGCTCAAGAAGACCACCGTCGAAGAGGGCGCCAAGGTTCCCCACCTCTCGTACATGGGCGACGCCACGGTCGGTCGCAACGCCAACGTCGGAGCCGGGACGATCACGTGCAACTACGACGGCTACGAGAAGCACGAGACCGTCATAGGCGAAGGAGCATTCATCGGCTCTTCAACGATGCTGGTTGCCCCCGTGACGATCGGCGACGGCGCCGTCACCGGTGCCGGTTCGGTCATCACCGACGACGTGGCGGCAGGCGATCTCGCGGTGGAGAGGTCCGAACAGCGCAATGTGGCCGGGTATGCGGCCCGGAGGGCCGAGCGCTACCGTAGGTCTCGCGCGGAGGGCGACAAGGAGCAGTAGCAACGTGACGGGCGCGAAGGTTCGCTGATGGACATCGTCAGCCGCAATCGCCTCATGCTCTTTTCCGGCGGCACGAACATCGATCTCGCCGAAGACGTCGCCGACCTCCTGGGTGTGCGGCTGGGCGAACTCCAGCGTTCCACCTTTGCCAACGGTGAGATCTACGCCCGCCCCAATGAGAGCGTGCGGGGGGCCGACTGTTTCGTGATGCAGAGTCATTGCCATCCGATGAACGACGCCATCATGGAGCAGCTCATCATCATCGATGCCCTGCGACGTGCCTCGGCGCGCCGGATCACCGCCGTCATGCCGTTCTACGGGTATTCACGGCAGGACAAGAAGGTGCTTCCCAGAGAACCGATCACGGCTCGGCTGATCGGCGATCTGTACATGACGGCTGGGGCGGACCGGCTCGTTTCGGTCGATCTCCACACAGGTCAGTTGCAGGGCTTCATCCCGAAACCGTTCGACCACCTCACCGCCATCCCGCTGATCACCGACTATTTGTCGGACCAGATCGACGGACCCACGGCGATCGTCTCGCCGGACGCGGGAGGTGTGAAGCGTGCCGAGAAGTACGCCAGACGTCTCGACGGCAGTGTGGCGTTCGTCTACAAGCGACGGTCGCCCGACGCCCACAACGTGTCGGAGGCACTCGACATCGTCGGTGAGGTCGAAGGCCGTCATGTGGTGATCGTCGACGACATGATCGACACGGCCGGAACGGTCGCCAACGCCGCCGAGATGATCCGGGGTCGTGGAGCGCTGAGCGTGAGGATCGCCGCCACCCACGCCATCCTGTCGGGGCCCGCCGTCGACCGTTTGAAGAATGCTCCGATCGATCAGGTCATCGTCACCAACACGCTGCCGGTGGTCGATGATGCCCTTCAACTCGACAAGCTCACGGTGCTGTCGATCGCTCCGATCGTCGCCGAAGCCCTCCAGGCGATCTTCATGGACTCCTCGGTATCCGAGATCTTCCTGGGGGACAACGTCTAGGCCGGGCTTCGCCCCGGCCGCACCAAGTACTGGGTACCGAGTGCTCAGTATCTCCCCGCCGCTCGCTAGCTTTGCCCCCCATGGACAGCGAAGTCTTCGAGATCCGGACCGGAGACCGGCCCGACGTGGCCGACATCACATCGCAGGTCGTGGCGTTCTGTCGGGGCAAAGGCGACGGTCTCGTGAACGTGTTCGTCCCGCACGCAACATGCGGCGTGGCGATCATCGAAACCGGAGCAGGCTCGGATGCCGACCTGGTGCAGGCCCTCGACGAGATCCTTCCGCGAGACGCCAGGTGGGCACATCGCCATGGATCGCCCGGCCACGGCGCCGATCACGTATTGCCCGGCATCGTCTCGCCGAGCGTGTCGATCCCTGTCGTTGCCGGAACGCCGGCCTTGGGAACGTGGCAATCCGTGACGCTCGTCGACTTGAACCGCGACAACCCGGTCCGACAGGTGCGGCTCAGCTTCCTGCGGGGATGAACGGTGACGGGTCCGGCAGGGTGACGACCTCGCCGGGCTGGATGAGATCAGGGTTGCCGCTGCGGATCCGCTCACGATTCGCCTCGACCACTTCGCGCCAGTACGGCGCCACTTCGTGGTCGAGTGGCGCTCGACCGATCGCCTGCGAGAGGCGACCCTCGGACAAGCCCCAGAGGTGGTCCCCCGGGCGTACCGTGACTTCGGTGACGCCGACCACCGGCGTTGGCTCGGTGACTTCCGCGCCTTCGACGGGTGACACCGTGGTCGGACGTCCGGTGAAGGACACAACGTCGGGAGCGGTCATCTCACCCAGACGCTCCGACTCGACCGCATCCACCAGGCGTGACGGTGGGAGATGGCCGGCGGCGATGTCGGCGGATACTGGGACGTCGGGTCGTAGGTCTGGTGGGGGAGTCGAGCCCAGTAGCGGCGTGGCGAGTGTCCCGATGGCAATGGACCCCGCAATCAGTCGGTCTGCGAGCGACCGGACGATCGGGATGGCCAAGGGTCGGGTGAGTCTGAGGAGGCTCCTGCTTCCGGACGCCATCGCGATGAGGTACAGCACGGTCGAGATCAGGACGTAGTAGGCGAGGCCGAGTGCGGCCAGACGTGCGATCGCCGTCAGCGCGTCCGGGAGGTTGGTGCGCTCGAGCCAGCCCCCGAGGTCGGTGTAGTCGATTCGGAACCATCGTCGATCGGCCAACCCGTGGAGAAGGCGGATGGTGACAGCCGGAACGGCCACCACCGCCAGGGTTGCGATCATCGCTCTTGCCCGTCTCCGCATGGCCCAGAGGCTACGACATCGAGGGCGTGCTCGGAAGGGGTCTACGATGGCATCCCATCAACTCCAGGAGAACATCGTGAAGGTCCGCATCGGCATTGCCGAGACCAGCAAGGTGGTCGAGTTCGAGGTCGACGATGCCAGTGCTTTCGAGGCGTCGGTGGAGAACGCCTTCGCCGGCGACACAGCGTTGCTGTGGTTCGAGGACGCCAAACACCGCAGGGTCGGCTTCCCGAGGGACCGCTTCGGGTTCATCGAGATCGAGACAGAGGCTTCGCCGACCACGGTCGGGTTCGGTTGATCACCATGTGAAAGGGGGGCCGGTAGAACCGGCCCCCCTTTGCTCGGATTCAGCTTCTGGTCAGAGGGAGCGACGACGCCGCTCGGCCAGCCAGCGCTTGCGGAGACGGCGACGCTCGTCCTCGGCGTACCCGCCCCAGACCCCCGCTTCCTGATTGGATTCGAGTGCGTACTGGAGGCAGTCTTCCTGGACGATGCAGCCGGCGCAGATGGCTTTTGCCTCGGTGATCTGATCGATGGCCGGACCGGTCGAGCCGATCGGGAAGAACAGCGTCGGATCGGAGTCGCGACAGGCGGAGAGCTCGCGCCATTCGGTGGCGATGGAGATTCCCTGGGTGGCGAAACGTACGGCGTCGTTGGTGATGTTGGCAGTAGCCATTGTCATCCTTGGGGGTTTGGGTGCGGTGTTTGCGCTGCCACGGGGGGCGGGCAGCGCGGTCCGGATCTTGTTCCAGATTTCACGAGCGAGCACGCGGCTACGCTCTTGTCATGTCATGTGTACGATTGGACGGTACCGGCTCCTAGTTCGACGTGCAATGGATTCTTCGTGGTTTTTTCTGGAGGGGGTCTCCGGTTCCTGCCGAACGGTCAAACCCACAGTGGAGAAACTGGCCACTTGAGGCGTGCACGTATGTGAATGCAAGCCCGTCTCGGAGGGTTTCGACGGGCTCGATGCCACAATGACCGCCATGGCGTCCCCCTCACCCGAAATCTGGGGTCATCGAGGATGGCCTGCCAAACACCCGGAAAACACGGCCGTCGGCTTCGGCGCCGCCTTTGGCGTCGTCGAGACCGTCGAGACCGACATCCGGAAGACGACCTGCGGTACTCTCGTGCTGTCACACGATCCGATCGTCGGTGGACTGACCATATCGGAGTCCACCTGGGACGAGCTACGGGAGGTGTCGCTCGGCGAAGGCCAGCGGCCACTCATGCTCGCAGAGGCGCTCGCAGCCTTTCACGATCGTCGATTCGACCTCGAGATCAAGAACTCGCCATTCGAGCCAGGATTCGACGAGGAAGGGCTTGTGTCCGAAGAAGTGCTGGAACACGCTCGACCCGGCGATCTGATCACGAGTTTTCACTGGCCCACGGTCGATCGAATCGCAGCGCGGGCTCGAAGCGGGGGCGTGGCGACGGGGTTGCTCGTCGACCTCGACATGCCGCTCGTCGACGTGATCGACCACGCCGGCCGGGGAGGGCACACAGTGATTGCGCCGTCGTGGCGACTGCTCGACTCGTGGGGTGCCGGCCGAGCCGTGGCCGCCTCCCACGAGGCAGGGATCAGGGTCGGAATCTGGACGGTGAACGAGGCCGAAGACGCAATACGGTTTGCCGAAGCCGGCGTGGACGCCATCATCACCGACGACCCAGGTCATCTGGTCGACGTGATGGCGTCGCACGACACACAGGAGCGTTCATGACAATCGAAGAGGAGTTGAGGGCCGAGCTGAAGGAAGCGATGAAGGCGGGCGATCGCCCACGGCTCGACACGATCCGCATGGTCAACTCCGAGATCCTATTGGCCAAGTCCGCACCGGGCTTCGAAGGCGAGGTCGACGATGATCTGTACGTGGCCGTCATCGGAGCGCAGGTCAAGAAGGATCAGAAGTCGATCGAGGAGTACTCGGCCCTCGGTGAACGTGGCGAGCCGATGGTCGTGAAGTACCGGAACGAAGTCGAATATCTCTCGAGATGGCTGCCCACCAAGATGACCGAAGAGGACACGGAGCGCCTCGTGAGGGCTACCGTCGAAGAACTCGGCGTGGAAGGCGACCCCAAGGCTGCCGGACGGGTGATCGGACAGATCATGAAGACCCGCAAGGACGACGTCGACGGTGGGCTCGTGAACCGGTTGGTGCGACAGGTACTCGAATCCTGACCGGTGAGAAACGGTGACCATCCCGCGCTACGAACCGATGCTGGCTACACGTTGGCCACGTCAGTTCGACCATCCCGATTGGTGGTTCGAGGTGAAATGGGACGGGGTGCGGGTGATCGTCACCTTCGATGGTGCCGACGTCTCGCTGAGGTCGAGGCGGGGCCTCCGGATGGACGACATCTATCCAGAGTTCGCACGGCTCGCTTTCGACCGCCCGACCGTGGTCGATGGCGAGATCGTGGCCCTCGGCGATGATGGCGTGCCGTCCTTCTCCCTTCTGCAACAGCGAATGAACGTTCGCGGCGCCAAGGTGCGAACACTCGTCGAGCAGGTACCGCTCACGCTGATGGTGTTCGATCTGCTCCACCACGGCACACCGCTCGTGGACGAGCCCATCGAAGATCGGTGGGCCCGACTGGCCGAGGTGGTGCCGTCCAACTCGGTGATCTCGCCTGCAACGCGAGAACATGGCGAGGCGGTGTTCGCAGCCGTGGTGGAACGCGGACTCGAAGGAGTGGTGGCCAAGAAGGTCGGCTCCCGGTATCGGCCCGGAGTGCGCTCGGAGGAATGGCGGAAGATCGTCCACAGGACGTCGGCCCGTTTTGTGGTCGGTGGATACCTGCCCGGACAGCGAGGTCGTTCAATGACGTTCGCTTCGCTGATGCTGGGACTGTGGGACGACGGCGTGCTGCGGTTCGTCGGGTCTGCAGGATCGGGCTTCGACGACCACTCTTTGCACCACATCAGAGGCGCTCTGGACGAGATGGAGAGATCGACGTCGCCGTTCGCCCCGGACCCCGCGATCCCACGGCAGGCCAAGTGGGTGGAACCGATGTTGGTTGCCGTGGTGGAGTACCGCGAATGGACACACGACCACCACCTTCGCGCCCCGGTCTTCAAGGGTTTCGTCACCGACCCGGTGGAGCTGATCACCTGGGATTCGGAAGGGCCGGAACCCTGACCCGAATCAGCTTGCCGCCTTCTCCTTGCCGGCCCTGGTTGCCTCGACCGAAGCCTTGAGCGCCTCCAACAGGTCGACGACCTTGGTGGGCTCAGGCGCTTCGGGAACGACGATCTCCTTGCCCTCCAGCTTGCTCTGAGCGAGCTCCTCGATGCGTTCGCGAGTGGTGTCCGCAAAGTCGGATTCGTCGAACGGGCGGGTCATGTTCTCGATGAGCATCGTCGCCATCTCGACTTCCTCCTTGCGGACGTCGACGTCGAGCTCGAGTTCCTCGAAGGCAGGGCTCCGGAGCTCATCCGGCCAGAACATCGTCTCCAGCACCAGCACGCCGTCCTTCGAACGGATCGTGGCGAGCTGCTCCTTGTCGCGGATGGCGACCTTGGCGATGCCGACCTTCTCGCCACTCTCCAACGCGTCGACGAGGATCCTGTAGGCCTTGATCCCGGTCTTCTCGGGCGCCAGGAAGTACGACGACTTGTAGTACATCGGGTCGATCTCTTCCTCTGCCACGAACTGGACCACGTCGACCAGCTTGGCTCCGCCTTTCGACGACGCAGCGGCCAGCTCGTCGTCGGTGAACGTCACGTAGGTGCCCTTTTCGACCTCGAAGCCCTTGACGATCTCGTCCCAGGTGACCTCTTCGCCGTCGACCTCGGCGACCCGTTTGTACTTGATGGCGCTTCCGTCACTCTCGCGGAGCATCTTGAACTTCGGAGACCGGTCCTCGGTGGCCGAGTACAGGCCAACCGGAATGGTCACCAAACCGAAGGAAACGGCGCCTTTCCAGATCGATCGCATTTCGCGAGCGTACCCGGTTGTGGGGCCTCCGCACAGGTCTACGACGTATGGTGAAGCCGACGAACGACGGAGGTCTTTGCATGGCGTTGGTGTCCGACTGGGGCTTCTTCCTGAAGCCGGGAACCGCAGAGGCGTTCAATCAGTGGCTCGAGGAGAACGAAGAAGAATTCGCTCGCCTCGCACCCGGCGGATACGACTACCTGGGTACCTACGTCCCGCTGTGGCGGGGAGAGGGCGAATCGGCAGAATTCCACCAACTGTGGCGGTACCTGACCGAGCGACCGCCCGACCTCCGAGCCGCTGCCGCCGACAACGCCGGTGCCTTCACCGAAATGGCACGACAGTTTCTCGGCTTCGTCGACGAGTCCCGGCATGTCGACGAGACGTTTCGGCTCTACCGCTCCGCCCGGCGAACCGCCGATCGGACCTGACCGGGGGCACCGCTACACTCGCTCCCACCCCGCTCCCGTAGCTCAGGGGATAGAGCACTGGCCTCCGGAGCCAGGTGCGCAGGTTCGAATCCTGCCGGGAGCACCGTGTCTATCAGGCGGACTTTTGGCCCGCCCTACGCGTCCACCCGGACAATCGGCGTTCGGTGGAAGTCGCCGGCCAAAACAGACGCCGGTCCGCCTGGGCTGCCGCACTCGTCCCCCGTGGCGACCAGGTTTGGGCGCTGCTTTTGCGGCCGGACTTCCGCTCGGGTGTGGCGTCATCTCGGCTCATGTGGCGACGTTGGAGGGCGCCAAGCGGAACAGACGCCAGTCCGGCCGGGCTGCCGCACGCGTCTGCCGTGGGATTGCGGAGCACGGCTGGGTCTATCAGGCGGACTTTTGGCCCGCCCTACGCGTCCACCCGGACAATCGGCGTTCGGTGGAAGTCGCCGGCCAAAACAGACGCCGGTCCGCCTGGGCTGCCGCACTCGTCCCCCGTGGCGACCAGGCTTGGGCGCTGCTTTTGCGGCCGGACTCCGCCCCGGCAGGTCGACCACCGAGATGATGTGTCGGACGTGGTTCACGCCGGGTAATACGTTCTACGTAATACGTAATACGTAATACGTAATACGTAGACGTAAGACGTTCCGCACCCGTTCACCTGTATGGCACGCAACGGTAAGGTCGGAAGGCCGACGGGAGACGAATGATCGCCACTGTGCAAGCGCAGAGTTCGGGGTCGACCGAGATCGACTTCGTCGTGCTGCTCATGACGCTCCTCGGTGGGCTGGCGTTCTTTCTCCACGGCATGGATCGGATGACCGACGCCCTCAAGGCGGTCGCCGGCGACCGAATGAGGGCTGTGCTCGCTCGACTCACCTCGAATCGGTTCCTCGCGGTGCTCACCGGCGCCGGCGTGACGGCCGTGATCCAGTCTTCGTCCGTGACGACCGTCCTCGTGGTCGGGTTTGTCACGTCGGGATTGATGACGCTGACTCAGGCGGCGGGGGTGATCATCGGCGCCAACATCGGCACCACGATCACGGCCCAGATCATCGCTCTCGACGTCACGCAGTACGCGCTTGCGCTGGTTGCCGTGGGGTTCGGGACCTCGTTCTTCGCCAAAGGCGAGGACGCCAAGGCACGGGGCACCGTCCTGATGGGATTGGGACTGATCTTCTTCGGGATGGGCGTGATGGGCGACGCCATGGCTCCGCTTCGGACCCACCCTGGATTCACCGACGCCATGGTGTCTCTCCAGTCACCGTTGCTCGGCATCGTCGTCGGGGCCGCATTCACGGCCATCGTGCAGTCGTCTTCGGCGACCACCGCTCTTGTGATCGTGTTGGCCGGGCAGGGCCTCGTGCCGTTGGAGGCCGGGATCGCCTTGATCCTCGGCGCAAACGTCGGAACGTCCGCCACCGCGCTGCTGGCCGCCATCGGCAAGCCGAGGGAGGCGCAACGGGCTGCCGCCATCCACACCGGGTTCAACGTCGGTGGCGTGATCGTGTTCCTCCCGCTCATAGGGTTCCTCGTCGACGCCGTTCAGATCCTCGGCGGCGGCCTCGCCCGTCAGATCGCCAACGCACACACCATCTTCAACCTGGCGACGACGCTCTTGTTCGTCGGCTTCCTCCCGCCGTTGGTTTCACTCGTGGAGCGTGTCGTACCCGACCGTCCGGACCAGATCGAGCAGAAGATCCGCGCCAGGTATCTCGACCGCGAGCTCCTCAGAACTCCGCCTCTGGCGCTCGATCACGCTCGTCTCGAGCTGACACGTCTCGCCGAGCGGGTGCGGCGGATGATCGAGGTGTCGATCCCGGTCGTCATCGGGGGAACCAGAGCACAGCTGACCGACCTGGAAGCCATGGACGACGAGGTGGACGCGTTGTACGGGCACATCGTCACCTACCTCGGGCTCATCGGGCAGCAGTCGTTGCGCCAACAAGATGCGGAAGAGTTGAGCGGGCTGATGGAGGTCACGAACGACCTCGAGGCGATGGGTGATCTGATCGAGACGAATCTGGTGGCGTTGGGATATGCCCGGATCGATGACGGCGTCGAGGTCAGTCAGGCGACTCGAGAAATGATCGGAGAATTCCACGAAGCCGTGCAGCGTGCTTTCGACGGGGCGATGCTCGCCGTCACCCAGCGGAACAAAGAACAGGCTGCCCGGGTCGGCGCCATGAAAGAGGAGATCAACAGCCTCGAACGGGTGGCTCAAGCCCACGAGGCCGAACGTCTGGTTGCCCCTGAGCCCAAGCGTTTGGAGGCATACCGGTTCGAAACCGACGTCCTGAACAACCTCAAGCGGATCTACTACTTCAGCAAACGAGCTGCGCGGGCCTCGGTTCCCGCCTCAGAACGCTCGGCCACGTAGTCGAATCCCGGCCTTCAGTGGATTCGCTCATGGGGTCCGGCGGGTCCGTGGCTCGTCCGGCCTCTGGTCCGAGGTTCGGAACCGGCGACTGGTGACCGGCCTGCGCCTCCTAACATCGCGTCATGCGCGTTGGAGTAGGAATTCTCGGCGGTGGCATCGTTGGCGGGACCCTTGCCCGCAAGCTGCTCGACGACCATGAGGTCATCGCCGCCAAGTCGGGTATCGAACTCGAACTGATCAAGGTGGCCGTTCGTGACCTCGACAAGGCGCGGTCCTTTCCCGCCGAGTACGCGACCGACGATCTGGAGGCGGTGGTCGACCATCCAGATGTCCGGCTGGTGGTGGAGTTGATGGGCGGGTTGGAGCCTGCCCGTTCCCTGGTGATGCGGGCGCTCGCAGCCGGCAAGCCTGTCGTCACCGCCAACAAGGAGCTCGTGGCCGCAGACGGGCCCGAGCTGTTCTCCGAAGCAGCCGGCCACGGTGTGAGCCTGTTGTTCGAGGCCGCCGTCGGCGGTGGTATCCCACTGATTCGTCCGCTGTCGGAGTCACTCGCAGGCGAGCGACTCACTCGGGTGCTCGGAATCGTCAACGGAACCACCAACTTCATCCTCAGCGCCATGGAGTCCCAAGGCCGCGGCTACGACGATGTTCTCGCCGAGGCGCAGCGTCTCGGATACGCGGAGGCCGACCCGACGGCCGATGTGGGCGGGGGGGACGCCGCGGCGAAGTCCGCCATCCTCGCCGGTCTCGCCTTCGGGGTTTGGGTCGGCGGCGACCGGGTCTACCGGGAGGGGATCACCGCCGTTCGATCGGAGGACATCGCATTCGGGAAGAGCCTGGGCTACTGCATAAAACTGCTGGGAGTTGCCGAGGACACCGACCACGGCGTTGCGGTTCGAGTTCACCCGGCGATGGTGCCGCTCGAGCACCCCCTTGCGAGTGTTCGCGGCGCCCACAATGCAGTCTTCGTAGAGGGTCCGGCGCTCGGAGAGCTGTTGTTCATGGGCCCCGGCGCCGGCGGCGATCCGACCGCCACCGCGGTCCTGGGAGACGTCATCGATGCTGCTCGTGAGCTCCTGGCAGGCACCCAGGTCGTGCCACGCATCCAGTTCGGAGAAGGGCGGATCGCCGACTTCGCCGACGTGATTTCACAGTGGTACGTACGGCTCGAGGTGTTCGATGCACCGGGCGTCCTTGCCCAAATCGCCGGGGTCCTCGGCGACCACGACGTTTCGATTCGCTCGGTGTGGCAGGAAGGGCGTGGCGGCGCCGCCACGTTGATCCTGGTCACCCACGAGGCAGTCGAGGCGAACCAGCGAGCAGCTGTCGAGGCGATCGGCGACCTGGATGTCGTCAAACAGGTTGCAGCCACCATCCGTGTCATCGGTTCGTGAGGTACGTCTCCACTCGCGGTGAGGCACCGGTCCTCGAGTTCGAGGATGTGCTCCTGCAGGGACTCGCGGCCGACGGAGGTCTCTATGTGCCGGAACGGTGGCCGACCCTCGATCCCGACATCGACGCCGACGATGGGTACGCCGCCGTGGCAGCCGCCGTGATCCGCCCATTCGTCGGCGATGGAACGATCGCCGACCAGCTCGGCGACATGGCGTCCCGGGTCTACGGGGGATTTCGCCATCCGGATGTCGCTCCACTTCGGACGATCACCGATCAGCGTCACCTCCTCGAGCTGTTCTGGGGGCCGACGCTGTCGTTCAAGGACTATGCGCTCCAGATGGTCGGGGCGATGTTCGACCTGGTCCTCTCGGAGCGGGGGACGACGATCACCGTGCTGGGGGCGACGTCGGGCGACACCGGCTCTGCCGCCATCGCAGCGCTGGCGGGTCTCGGGTCGGTCGAGGTCGTCATCCTGTACCCGGAGGGCAGGGTGTCCGAAGTGCAACGCCGCCAGATGACCACGGTGCCGGATGCCAACGTACAGGCGGTGGCAGTGCGGGGCACTTTCGACGATTGCCAGGACATGGTGAAGGCGGCATTCTCGGACGAGAGCCTCCGGGCGCGTCACCGGCTCGCAGCCGTCAACTCGATCAACTGGGCTCGTGTGATGTGTCAAGCGGCCTACTACGTGTGGACCACCGCCCGCATCGGCCCGCTCGTCGCCGCGGTCCCCACCGGGAATTTCGGCAATGTGTTGGCGGCGTGGGTGGCACAAACGATGGGAGCTCCCATCGAGCGCTTGGTGGTGGGCACCAATGCCAATCATGGGATGGCCGACGTGATCGAATCGGGGCGGATCACATTGGGTGAGGTACAGGCGACCTTGGCCCCGGCCATGGACATCCAGGTGTCATCGAACTTCGAGCGCTACCTGTTCGAGCTGTACGGGCACGACGGTCCTGCCGTGGCCCGATTCATGCAGGATCTCCGCGAGAAGGGCAACATCACGCTCGACGAAATGCGCCACGCTCTGATGGCCGGCAGCTTCTCTGCGTCGTGGTCCGACGATGCCGCCATAGAGCAGACGATCGCCACGGTGCGGGAACGACATGGACTGCTCATCGATCCTCACACGGCAACCGGATGGGCGGCAGCCGATGCGCACCCGCTGCCCGGTGCGCCAACAGTGGTGGTTGCAACGGCGCACCCGGCGAAGTTTCCCGACGCCGTACGGGAGGCCACGGGCGAGACGCCCTCGCTTCCCGACGATCTCGGTGACCTCTTCGACCGTCCCGAGAGGACCGAAACGATCGATCCGACCATGCACCAGCTGGCACAGCTCCTCGGCAAGCAGTAGCCCACGAATGGGGATGTGACAGTCTCGGCTTGCGTAGCCGTCACCACCGATTAGCATCCATTCCCAGATCGCCGCTCCACCATTCGGGGGGCCAGCGGCGTACCTTCCACCGACCACACCGGGTCGTTCGCCGCCGCATCATTCCGATGTCGCCTCAGCTGGCACCCGGACGGGCTGAGAGGAACCATGACCACCAGAGCCCAACTGCAGAGCAAGTCGATCGGTGAACTCCGTGAGATCGCCAAGGCTGCGGGTATCGAATCCGATGGACTCCAGAAGGCCAAGATCATCAGCGCGTTGTTCGAAGCCGGCGAAGCCGTCGAGTCCGACGCCGCCGATGTAGACATCGAATTCCCGGCCGCAACACCGCGGACGGAGGACTCCGACTCGTCCGACTCCTCCGATTCCTCGGACTCGGGTCAGGACATGTCCCGGTCCAATGGTGGCGGGTCGTCCGGTGATGCGTCCTCAGAAGACGAGCAGAGCGCCGGCGAAGGATCCACCTCCGAAGGCTTCCAGACCGTCGAGGGTGATCAGCGCGAGGCACGTCAGCAACACGACGGTGATCGCGACCGTGGTGACGGGGACCGCGGCGATGATGTTGGGAACCGAAATCGCCGGAAGCGTCGTCGCCGCGGCGGCCAGGGCGGTGGCCAGCACGAGCAGCAGATCCCCGAGAGTGAGCTCGAGATCCGCGAAGGATTGCTGGACATCCTTCCCGAGGGCTACGGATTCCTCCGCTGCACGGGATACCTCTCGGGCGACAGAGACGTGTACGTCTCGGCCAGTCAGGTTCGAAAGTTCGGTCTCCGCAAGGGTGATCAGATCGCGGGGCCGATTCGGCCGCCGCGCTCACAAGAGAAGTACCCGGCACTCATCCGCATCGACTCGGTGAACGGCACGGACTCCGAAGAGGCGCGACGTCGTCCCAAGTTCGAGTCGCTGACACCGCTCTTCCCGAATGAGCGCCTACGTCTCGAAGTCGAAGACAACAACCCGGACGGCGTTCTCACTCGAATCGTCGATCTCATCGCTCCGATCGGTAAGGGTCAGCGAGGTCTGATCGTGTCGCCGCCAAAGGCAGGCAAGACGACGGTGCTCAAGGAGATCGCCGCTGCGATCGCCGCCAACAATCCCGAGTGCTACCTGATGGTCGTCCTGGTCGACGAGCGCCCCGAGGAAGTCACCGACATGCAGAGGTCGGTCAAGGGCGAGGTCATCTACTCGACATTCGATCGCCCTGCCGAGGAGCACACCCAGGTGTCCGAGCTCGCGCTGGAACGCGCCAAGCGTCTGGTGGAGATGGGGACCGACGTTGTGATCCTGCTCGACTCGATCACTCGACTCGCCCGGGCGCACAACCTGGCGACACCCGCATCCGGGCGCATCCTCTCCGGTGGCGTCGACAGCCAGGCGCTGTATCCGCCCAAGCGCTTCTTCGGTGCTGCGCGAAACATCGAGGAAGGTGGATCTCTCACGATCCTCGGTACGGCTCTCGTGGAGACCGGTTCCAAGATGGACGAGGTGATCTTCGAGGAGTTCAAGGGCACCGGCAACATGGAGCTCCGCCTCGACCGAAAGCTCGCCGACAAGCGCATCTACCCTGCGATCGACATCGAGGCGTCGGGAACACGACGCGAAGAATTGTTGTTCGACCGTCGAGAGCTGACACAGGTCTGGAAGCTCCGTCGGGTGCTGCTGGCGCTCGAGTCGGGGAACGCCCTCGAGCTGCTGATCGACCGGCTGAAGAGCACGAAGTCGAACGACGAGTTCCTGACCGAGGTCGCCAAGACCGGCGGATGACGCAGAGGAGACACTATGAAGACCGAAATTCATCCCGAATACGGCGAAACCACCGTCACTTGCTCGTGCGGCAACACGTTCGCCACCAAATCCACGAAGCCCGGTGCCATGCACGTCGAGTTGTGCAACGAGTGCCATCCCTTCTTCACTGGTCGCCAGAAGCTGGTCGACACCGGTGGACGCGTCGAGCGCTTCCAGAAGCGCTACGCCGGCGCCGAGCTCAAGTCCAAGAAGCGCAAGAAGGCCGAGTCCGTGGTGGTCGAGCCCGAGGCGACAGAAGCCGAGTGAGTACTCGTCTCGTCGGTCGCTGAAGACCCCATGTCGTCAGAGCATTCCGATCCCCCGATGTCGGTGGGGGGACAAGCAGTCCTCGAAGGTGTGATGATGCGCGCTCCCGGAGCGTGGGCGGTCGCGGTGCGCAGGCCTGATGGCGTAATCGAAGCACAGCGGCACGAGCTCCCGCGGCTGTCGTCACGGTCCAAACTCGCTCGCTGGCCGTTCACCCGCGGGGTGATGGTGCTGGGGGAGTCTCTCACACTCGGCTACCGCGCTCTGACCTGGTCTGCCCAGAAGGCCGCCGGTGAGGACGAGGAAGAGCTCAGCAAAGGCCAGATCGCGTTGTCGATGACGATCGCTTTCGTCCTGTTCGCCGGCCTCTTCATCGTGTTGCCGGCGGTGGCGGCGAGCTGGTTCGCGGGCGATTCCGGTCTTCTCTTCGCAGCGATCGAAGCGGTCCTGCGCTTGGTGCTCTTCATCGGATACCTGTGGGCGATCGGTCGTTCCGAGGAGATTCGACGGGTCTTCCAGTATCACGGCGCCGAGCACATGTCGATCCATGCGTACGAGGCAGGGGAACCTCTGTCCATCGACTCCGTCGAGCGATATCGCCCCGAGCATCCCCGTTGCGGAACCAACTTCCTCATGATCGTGATCCTTCTGTCGATCGTCGTGTTCACGTTCGTGGGGCGGCCGGCGTGGCCGTTGTTGATCCTCACGCGTGTGATCGGGATTCCTCTCATCGCCGCCTTGTCCTACGAGGTGCTCAAGTTCGCCGGCATGCGCCAGAGTGCACGGCTCGGTCGCATCCTCGCCGCCCCCGGACTGTGGCTCCAGAAGCTCACCACAGGTGTCCCCGAACGCCCCATGATCGAAGTGGCGGTGGCGAGTCTCGTATCGGCCCTCGAGCCCGACCAGGTCGAAGAGGTCGTGGCGCGAGGTGGCATGTCGGAGGCGGCACTGGCCGCCCGTGCGGTCTGAAGTGGACGATCGGCTGAAGTCCCGTCTCGACGAGGTCGAGCACAGCTTCCGCGAGATCGAATCCCAACTGGGCGACCCGGAGGTGCTAGCCCAGCCTTCGAAGCTCGCTGATCTCGGAAGGAGACACGCCGAGCTGAAGGCGATCGTCGACCTCATGGAACAGTGGCGCGACGCCGACGCCGATCGGAGAGAAGCGCTCGAACTGGCCGAGGCCGACAAGTCGATGGCCGACGAGCTCAGGTCGATGGCGGCCGAACGGGCCGCCGAGGCGGCGTCATTGGAAGAACGCATCCGCTTGGCGCTGGTTCCGAGCGATCCAAACGATGGCAAGGACGTGATCCTCGAGATCCGGGCGGGCACCGGTGGCGACGAGGCGGCGATCTGGGCAGGCGACCTGCTCCGCATGTACGAGTTGTTCGCAGACCGACACGGTTTCCGGGTGGAGCCGATGGACACGTCCCCTTCCGAGACGGGCGGGTACAGCAAGGTCACGGTGGCGATGAAGGGCGCAGGTGCGTACTCGAAGCTCAAGTTCGAGGGCGGGGTCCATCGGGTGCAGCGGGTTCCCAGAACCGAGTCACAAGGTCGAATCCACACCAGCACGGCCACGGTCGCCGTACTGCCGGAAGCCGACGACGTCGAGGTCGAGTTGGATCTCGCCGATGTCCGGGTGGACGTCTACCGGTCGTCGGGACCGGGCGGACAATCGGTCAACACCACCGACTCCGCCGTGAGGCTGACGCATGTGCCCACCGGGGTGACGGTTTCGTGCCAGGACGAGAAGAGCCAACTCCAGAACAAGGAGAAAGCCCTCCGAATCCTTCGTGCCCGTCTGCTCCAGCTCGAGCTGGAGCGTCAGCATTCCGAACTGGCGGCGACGCGGCGTTCCCAGGTCGGGACCGGCGAGCGTTCAGAGAAGATCCGGACCTACAACTTCAAGGAGAACCGGGTCACGGATCATCGAATAGAGCTGACCTTGTACAAGCTCGATCAGGTGCTCGCTGGGCACCTCGAAGACTTCGTCGACGCGCTCACGGCAGATGAGGTCGCCACCGCGCTCGCCTCCGGCTGAACATCCCCGGGCGCCGGGCGTCTCCACGAATCGGGATCGCAGATACTGGGTGTGTTGAGGCGTTCCCCCAGGGTGGCGACAACGAGGGTGACTCGTCATGCTTCGTTTCGACACGGCAGACTTCGGGGAGCCACCCGGCCGCCGCAGGCCGATCTTCTGGCGACCAGGTCTGCACCTACCCGTTCCCGTCGTCGGATCACCGCATGGTTTGGGTCGACGTCAGGGTTCCCGGCCGCCGAACCCTCGTTCGAAGCAGGTGACGGTGAGGGTGCCCACCGGGATCACCCCGGCTTCGGAGTACCCGAGCTTGCGGTAGAACGCCACGGCAGGCGTGTTGGTGGTGACGGCATCGAACCGGATGGCGTCACCGCCCCTGCCGATCACCAAGCCATCGGCCTCCGCCATTGCGAAGCGGCCCACGCCGCTCCCCTGGTGGGATGGCAGCACGGCCAGAGCGGACAAGTAATGCGGTTGGTCGGCCGGGATGTGGAAAGTCGAGAGGTCCCCGTAGTAGGGGAGGGGTTCCTCCGACAGTGCGAAGACGCCCACGAGCAACTCATCGTCGCGCACACCCCACAGGTCGGAGGCTGCGAGCCGATCCACCAGCGTGTCGAGACGTCGAATCGGATACCAGTGGTCGAGGCCTGTCGTCCGGTGAATGTGTTCGCCACAGATGGCCACCATTCCTGCGGCGATCGACGCGTCGGTGGAGGCCAGTGAGACGAGTTGGAACGACGCAGACTCAGATGCCATCGAGGACGCCGGGAGCCTCAGCCATGGCGGTGCCACAGAAGGCGCAGGCCGGTCGACTCGGTTCGACCATGGCGTTGCACTTCGGGCAACGTCGAGCTTGTGGTGTTCGACGTCCGTCTACGACACCATCTGATTCGTCGAGTTCCTGGATCCGTTGGGCGAGCTGTTCATCTGTCCAGCCGGACTCCCTCAGGATCGACCACATGGCGTCGACGACCAAGAGCAGTCGATCGACACGGTCGTTCATGTCGTGGAACTCGCCGGCTGTGCTGCCTGCCTGTGCGGAGCCCGCCGAGCGTGAGAAGGTGGCGGCCCGGCTCGCCGCCCGCTCACCCATGACATAGCCCATCAGAAAATCCAACACACAGAGCAGATTACGGATCGAGGCTCGGACCGCAACCGGTGAAGCAGGGAGGTTTTAGCCGGGTGGGTTCAGCCCGGCCGATGGATCTGCTGAAGGCATCGCGTTGCCGCAGAACGTGCACGCACCACGACCGGCTTCGACCATGGCCCCGCAGGAGGCGCACTTGGTGCCGGCGGGCGACTGCCGGCCGTCGATCGCCCTATCGGCAGCATCGAGCGCCCGGATCTCGTTTTCGAGCTCTTCTCTGCTGTGGCCGGCTCGTTCGAGCAGGTTCCACATGGCTTCGACCATCAACGTCAGCTCTTCGAGGCGCGCTCCCAGCTGGTCGATCTCGGCGCCGGTGCGCAGCGCTCGGTTCGCCGCATCGGGATCCACCCCCAACTTGGCGATGCGGGCGGCCATTCGTTGGCTGGCGTGATACCCCATTCCGTACATCGGCCAAGAGTGTACGAGGGACCGACGAACCGACAAGGGGTTGCTCGGCAGTCGACTCCGATCGGCGGTGCGCAAATGTGACGCTCGGGTGCGCCTGCGATATCATGTGACACCACCTGCGACGTGTTCACTGGATCGCGTCCGCATTCGGGGGTGGTGTAATAGGCAACACGGCAGGTTCTGGTCCTGTAATTGAGGGTTCGATTCCTTCCCCCCGAGCGCCGGTTCACCTGTTGTCCGGTAACAACTCGGTCCCGTCGTCTAGTGGTCTAGGACGCCGGCCTCTCAAGCCGGTAACGCCAGTTCGAATCTGGTCGGGACTGCCACGCGAAACCTCTGGTCACAGGGGTTTCGGCCGTTTTCGGGCCGCCTGCGACAACCCTTTTGGCATGTTTCAGCGCTCCAGCAGTGCATCGACAATGCCGTCATCGACGCCGTTCATCAGGCCGGCGAACGAGCCTTCATCGAAGATCGGTCGTGCCCCCTCGATGATCGCTTGGTGGGTCTTTCTCGCCAGCGCCGAACCGAGCGACACTCTGGCGACGCCGGCATCGCCGAACTCGGCCAGCGAATGATGCTGGAGGCGTCCCACCGCCAGCACGTTGACCGGCACGTCGACCGATTCACACACCCGTCGAACCGCCTCGAGGTCGGGGAGAACCGGGATGTACACGCCGTCCGCCCCGGCGGACGCGAATGCCCGCACCCGGGCGATCGCCTCGTCGAGGTCGTAGGTGCCGAGCATCACACCGTCCGCCCGGGCCACCAGGAAGAAGTCGACGTCCGCCGCCCGTGCTGCCGTGACCGCCGCCTCGATCCGGTGGACCGCCTCCTGACGGGGGTAGGGCGTGAACTTGGGGAGGGCGGTGTCCTCCATGCAGCATCCTGCCAGTCCGGCGTCCGCCGCCATCTTCACCGTGGCGGCCACGTCTCCACCCGAGGCGCCGTAGCCGTTCTCGAGGTCGGCGGACACCGGGATCGCCACCGCTTGTCCGAGATCGACAGCATGGGCGATGGCGTCGTCGCGGCTCACATGACCTCCGTCTGGAAGGCCGAGGGTGAAGGCGTGGGCTGCAGACGACGTTCCGATGGCGCGGGCGCCCGTCGCCTCCAGCATTCGCGCCGAGCCTCGGTCCCAAGCGTTGGCGAGCACAAACGGGTTCCCGGGCTGGTGAAGACGGCGAAACTCTGCTGCAGCGCTCATCGCCCGGACCCTACCCGGCGACACCGTCGCCGGGCTGGACAGGATCGCGATACAAGCGGTAATCCACCAGCCGGCCCTCCTCCCAGCGGTGGAGGACCACTGCCTCGATCGAGACGCCATCTGGTCGGTCGATGGTGATCTCCATGACCACGTCGTCGCCTGCCTCGAGCAAGCGTCTGACGCGCAGGGTGGCCCCCACCGCTTCCCAGTCCTTGCCGTACCGGGCGATGACTCGGTCGGCGCCGTCGAGCGTCACCGGACCGGGACGAATGTAGGTGAAGTCGTCGGCGAGCATCGCCCTCATGGCCTCACCGTCGCGCCGGTTGTAGGCGTCGAGGAATGCGCGGGACAGCTCGGCCGGAGTCATGGGCGGGCATGTTCCCACCGGAGCCGGGCAAAGGAAAGTGGCACACCGTCCCTTCCAGCCGAGATGTACGCTGACGGCATCGGGCGGCACCCCGTCGCCCCAAGACAGGAGCGACCGCAGTGAGCGGGTGGCGGGTCGTCGTAGCTGCGGCTCTCATCTCGATCTGGGCGTGTGGCGGCGCCACTGCCGACGTCGAGCTTCCCGAGTTGAACCTTTTCGTACAGCCCGTCCCCGATGCGCTTGATCCAGCCGACAGGGCCGGAGCGGCGGCCACCTTCGTCGAATGCACCTATCCGCTGGGGAACGGTGGGTGGTCGTCCGACTTCGGCCCGCCGCCGGGAGGCTCCACCCCGGAGAATGGGCTCGAAGCATTCCTGGGCACCGGTCTCTTCGGGCTTCCACACGACGGGTACCTCCCGGCGGGTCGTGACGACCAACGCAGACTGTTCACATACTCGGTTGAGAGGGTCCCCAAGGTGGCTGTGATCATCTCCGACGAAGCCGATGGATGGCGGGCCGAGACGTTCGCCACGTGTGACCCCGCCGAGTACGACCCCTCTCGAGACGGGCCTGTCGGCGTGTGGACAGACAGGGAAGGACAGCGAGTCCCGACGTCCACCATCATGTCTTTGCAGGGCGCCGAGCACTGCGGGTGGGAGAGCGTCACCTACCTCCTGTTCGAGGACCGCCAGTACATCGGAGACCCCGAAGGAGTGATGGACGTCCCCTTCGCAGCACCGTTCTCGGCCGACACGCAACTCCCGTCGGACGCCGAGGACACCGGCTATCAACGTGCTGGTTCGCGGCTCTACCTGTCCGCCGACAGCATTGTCGCGTATCTCGTCTCCGACGACCACGTCGAGGCCTGGCCCACACCTGCCACGCCCGAACCGGTCTGGTGTTCCTGAAGTCGACCATCCTGGAAGTTGGCTGAGCGCCCCGGCGATGTGGACGTGTCCTTGAGCCTCCACACTCGCGACCTGCTGACCTGACAGATCCTTCCTGGACACCGATTCTTCGACGTGACACGCTTCGCGGGACGGGTAAGGGAGGTTGGTCATGAACGGGCGTCGCGCTCGCGTTGGGACAGTTCTCGTGCTGACGGTTCTCGCAATGATCACGGCTTCGGCCTCGGCCGGGGCAGCCGGCTCGGTTTCGATCAGTGGGCTCAGTCCATACCCGGATGGCGGCAACGCCAACGACCCGGCCGCGGTGACCGTGTGCAACGGTGAACCCCAGACCGGGGTGCTGTATCGCAGCAGCGAAACCGAACCGTACCTGGCGGTGAACCCCACCAACCCGGACAACATGATCGCCGGCTGGCATCAGGATCGGTGGAGCAACGGCGCAGCCCAGGGCCTCGGCGCTGCGTACACCAACGACGGCGGTGTGACGTGGACCTTCGTCAATATCCCCTTTACCCGGTGCTCGGGAGCACTACCGGGCTCGGCCGGTGACTACGGGCGAGCCTCCGATCCGTGGATCAGTTTCGGCCCGGATGGGACGGCCCACTACATGGCGCTGGTGGCCGACAACACCCCCAACCGCAACGGCATGGCGGTCGCCCGCTCCACCGATGGCGGTGCCACCTGGACCGATCCTCAGGTCATCAAGGCGCATCCCGGTCGCGACCCTGTCGGCGCATCGCTGTTCCACGACAAGAACTCAATCACCGCCGATCGCTTCGATCCCAACCTCGTGTATGCAACCTGGACGCTGTTCCGCAACGGGGTCACGTCGTTGCTCGTCTCGCGCTCCACCGACGGCGGCGAGAAGTGGGGTCCACCGATTCCGATCGCCACGTTCGGGTCGGTCAATCCGGCCGAGGTGGCTGTATTCCGCCAGGGTTCTCAGATCGTCGTGCTCCCGGACGGGACGCTGGTGAACGCCTTCTACCGCATCCTGTTCGATCAGAAGAACGTGCTCGTCTCCTTCGAACAGGCGCTGTTCCGCTCGTCTGACGACGGCAAACACTGGGATCGAATGGACATCGCCGTCGCCGAATTCGCTCCGGCTGGAGCATTCGATCCGGAGCTCGGCATCCCGGTGCGTGATGCGAGCCAGATTCCCGATATCGCCGTCGACCATGCGACGGGTGCGCTGTACATGACGTGGCAGCAGGCGAACACCCAGGGATTGGTTGAGGTGGCAGTGTCCCGGTCCGTAGACGGTGGCTTCACCTGGTCGACGCCGATCCGTGTCAGTCAAGAGGATGGCGACGTACAGTCATTCCTCCCCGCGGTGTCTGTCAACGCTGACGGTACGGTCGGAGTCCTGTATTACGACTTCCGCAACGATGTGCCGGGTGACTCGGAGTTGAGCACCGACGTCCATTTGGCACTCTTCGATGCCGAGCTGGTCTTTCAGGAGGAGCGGCGCCTCACGATGTCCTCGTTCGATATGCGACAGATGGTCATAACCGGTCCTCGGGGCTACTTCCCTGGTGACTACGTCGGGCTCGACACAGATGGCACGGACTTCGTGGCGGCGTTCACCGTGGCCAACAACCTCGGCCTTCCCGTGGACTTCCCACAACTGCCAGGACTGTTCGTGGACACCAACAACCGGCAGGACATCGTCTTCGCCCGCGAAACGCCCTGACTGCCACCGCGATCCGATCCCTTGCGGTCGCCGCGCTGCCGGCACACTTCGACCCCCGGGTGAACCCGGGGGTCGAAGCGGGAACGGTCAGCCGGTGGTGTCTGCCAGGAACCGGGCCACGAGCTCGCGATGGGCGGCTCGCGCCTCCGCGGTGTCGAGCTTCATCGTTGTTCCGTTGACGAAGAGTTCGGCGAAGGACGGGCGCTCGTTGGCCTCGACCCACTCGCGGTACTCGGCAACACCAGGGCTCCTGTTCGGATCGCTGAACTCGACGGGAGGTCCGTCGGGGAACTCGATGGTCCAGAGGTATCCATCGGATCCGTTGAATAGGACCGTGTATGGGTCGCTGACCGTTCCGGGCGCGAGACCGGAAGTGATGCGCTCCACACGCAAGGAAGGATCGCTTCGTACCCTTCGATGTCGCCGGCTTCCCACCGCTCCGAGAAGGCGGCTACCACGTCGATCAACGGAGTGTCGATCGGAAGGGCACGATCCGCCCGCGGCCCGACGGAAGCGAGGTAGAAGGGCACGAACTCCAGATGCCCCTTCCGCGCTTGCTCGGTGTCGAGCTTCATCGATCCGTCGACGAACAGCTCGGCGAAGGCCTCCGGATTGATCCGCTCGAGCCACGCCCGATACTCGGGTACACCCGGGCCGTCGGTCGGGTCGGTGAACTCGGTCGGGAGCCCGTCGGGATACTCGATCGAGGTCAGGTACCCATCGGCTCCGTTCCAAATGCTGACGAACTCGTTGCTCGTCGAACCTGGCTGGAGGCCGGAGACCTGCCGTTCGACGCAGCGGACCTGGGTGTCGGTGACCGGTTCGCAGGTTCGCTCGTGCTGCATGCCGGTGACGTATCCGAACCATGACCTTTCGGCGTCGGGTCCGCTCGCATACCCCGCGCTCGGATCGAAGATGGCCTCGTATCCGCCGACATCGCCGCCGTCGAATCGAGCCTGGAACGCCCGACTACGTCAAGCAGAGGGGTGTCGGCAGGGAGTGCCCTCGGCGCGCGCTCTATCACGGTGGTCGGGACCGGAAGTCGGCCACGGGTCAAGTGCCATCAGCGATCGGAAGCCGGACGAGCCCGGAGTGCGATTTGCACATCGGCTGGTTTCGCTCGCTGACGAAACACCGGAAATCGAGGGTGCTTGCTCCGAGGAGCTGTCGACTGAACTTGGTGCGATCGGTGACGCGCTCGAACGTGAACCATCTGAACAGCTGCTGGTCGACTTCCAAACGAGGTCCTCGCAAACCGCGAAACCGACGAAGGCAATCCCGGCCAGGGCCCGGTCGAAGGTGCCCGCGAACTGGCGGTCGGCAATGTTCCGATTCCATCCGGACGGTGGCGAGGCGTCGGACTGGCCGTCGCCGCCGGCTCCGCCTCCGTCGAGAGGTGGGTGCTTTCAAGGTCGCCATGGTCGTGGCCCTCGGATCGGATGGGTGGCAGGTCTAGACCTTCGCCGCGTGCGACCCCGCCGAATACTACGCCGCGGCCGTTGAGCATCTACGGGTTGGTGTGTGGACCGACGCCGACGGCGACCGGGTGCCGGCATCGATCATCATGTCGCTGTCCGGTGCGGAGCATTGCGGTTGGGAGTCGGTCACCTATCTGGTCTACGAGGATCGGCAGTACATCAGCGATCCTCGGGGCGTCATGGGTGTGCCGTTCGTGGCTCCGTACGAGGCCGATGCCGATGTGCCATCCGATGCCTTTGACACGGGCCATCGACGAGAGGGTCGTGAGCTGTGGATGTCAGACGACAGAGCTGTTGCATACCTCGTCGCCGACGATGGGATTGAGGCCTGGCCCACTCCGGTCACGCCGGACGAGGTGTGGTGCGCATGACAGCGGTCGGCCGAGTCGATGCCGCAGGAGGGGCGCCGGAGGCGACCAGATCTGCTCCGGCGTCGTAGCCCGTTCGAGGCTGGTCAGGACTGCGGTTCGCAACCTCGGGCACGAGGGTTGGCAGCGCCGGGCGGCAAGTCTCTGGTCCGCTGCTTCCGCTTGTTCAACGTATGGCGCTCACGCAGTCGCGCCGAGGTCGAGTCGAAGGTGGGCTGCTTCCGAGAGATGCTCCACACAGAAGGCTCCATCGAGGTGCGGGTCGAATGGGCTGGACTCGATGGGGCGATCGCAGATGAGGCAGTCGGCGCCCCTTTGGATGGGGGGTGGGTTGGTTTCGGTCGCATGCCACATGACTACATGAGCCCGTTGCCATCGATTCGATACCTCCGGCCGGCCAGTGCCCAGAGAGGCGGAGTCGACGACGTCCGGGCCGGCGAGAAATCGTGTGTGGAGATGCAGTCGGTCGGGTACGGAGCGAGCGCACGAACCGTCCAGGAAGGAGGACTGGTATTGAACACAGCACGAAGCTCAAGTGGGAGGGTCGTTGGGACCAGCTCGAGGGCAGGGTCAAGCAGACGTGGGGGGACATGACCGACGACGATCTCGACGTTGCCGAAGGCAACTGGGACGAGTCGGTAGGGACGATCAAAGAGCGCACCGGTGAGGAAGAAGCCGAGATCGAGCGCCGTCTCGACTTCGAGGTCTGGCCCTGGTCGCACAGAGTCCGTCTCATCGAATCGCTTCGCCGAGCTCGATGGCGTGGGGCGTGACCTCTCCTCACGGTCGCCCGCATCTCGTCGGCGCTGACGATCTTGCTGTTCTTGTCGCCGGCCGCTCTCCATCGGATCAGCGATGATGACCGGCCCGCCCGGATCAGAATCGCCGTGCGCCTCTCGTTGGCGGGGTCGGCCACGATGGCGGTCGGCATGACCGCGGCCTTGTTCGTGGTGCTTCGATTCGTGCACGGCGATGGCACCGGCGCTCTCCTTGCCGGCTTCACGCTCGCCGTGCTGATCGTGCTCTGGTATGTGTTCCCGTTCACCCGCCGCCTCGTGAACGCCGCATCCTGAGATCAGAGCGGTTTACGCACCATCACGTGCCGGTTCGACGTCAGGTAACGCTCTCGCGGGCGACGTCGGGACCATGCTTGGGAGCATCGACCGCAGCCGCGATCACCACGGCGAGGGAGAGCACCCCGATCAGCGCCACCGGCGGGAACCAGAAGAAGGCCATCAAGAACGTACCGGGAAGCGTTCCGGCAGCGATGAGATAACTCCCGATCGCCTTCTTGTGGCGACGGACGATGAGACCTGCGTAGATCGCAGTGCATCCGGCGACACCCGCTGTGGCCGCTCCGATCCGACCGTAGAGTGGCCCGCTCTCAGGGGTCATGAGATCTCCGATGCCCAGGTAGGCGATGATCGGTCCGATCATGGCGGCGGCGAGTCGCCACCATCCGGTCTTCAGATTGGTCATGGTCGTCTCCGTTCGCTCAGCGAGCGCCGATCTCATCAGGTCGACCAGGATCTGGGCCCACAGCAGTCCGGTCCGGAGCCCGCCGCCCTCGTCCCTCATCCGGTCACGGACGAGTTGGACCATGGGCTCGGAGTACTCGCGTCGGTGCTGCGCCGGGTAGAGCATCAGCAATCTGCGATAGACCCGGTCGTGGACGGTCATGGCACCGTTCCAACAGTTCCGGGTTCCAGGCGTCGGCTCGTCTGTTTGGCCTGCGCCCTGTGCACGAGCCGCTCCAACCGGGCCGTCTCGGCGGTCAGCACGCGAGCCCCGAAGCCTGTGAGGCGGTAGTAGCGCCGTCGCTCGTCGTCGATCTCTGGGTCTGGTCGTTCCTCGGTCTCCTCGATGAGACCGGCGCTCAGCATTCGTTTGACCGCTCCATACAGCGTCCCGGGACCCATGGTGACCTCGCCGTCGGTCATCTGCTCGACCTCGCGCATCACCGCATAGCCGTGCTTCTCGCCATCGGCGAGCGCCATGAGGATGTGCATGTGGGCCGTCGCCAGCGGCAACAAGTCGGTCGGGTCCTTCGACGTTTCTGTCATCGGGCGGTCTCCTGTCCGTCGACAACCTTGGCCACGGTGTGTCGAGGGTAGATATATCGCGCGCCGATATATATGTCAAGGCTGCTCTCGTCCGCGCTTCGGTCGTGTCGATGGCGATCGTCGTCGACCCGGCAAGGCGCGGTGATATTCACGTGGTCGAGAGTCGCTCTGTAGACTCGTCCTTGTGAGCCAAGGATCCGGCACGCATCGCTCTGCCACGCGGTTCGTGGTCGCACGAAACCCGGATCCCGACTCGTCGTTGCCCTACCTCCTGCGGTTGCCGATCGGGGACCGCGGGTTGACGCTCAAGGCGAGGGATTCGTGGCCACGGACGGCGAAGGTCTACTGCCATCGTGCCGACGGCGAGTGGCCCGACGAGCCGGACATCATCGAAGACGTGGCCGTCAAGCTGTGCGAACGTCGGGGCGTGGCGATCGATCTCGTGCTCGACCGGGGGCGCGAGAACCGCAGCCAGTTCGTTTTCACGAAGCTCAAAGGTGGCCGAGAGGCCATCTTCTGGCAGTCCGCTCGAACTGCGAGAGCTTCGCGCCCGGGCGTGCGACTTCCAGGACGGCGGGCTTCCACGCTCGACGGTTTTGTGATCACAGTCGACACCAGGGAACGGTATCCGTACCGGTTTGCCAGTCAACGAGTCGACACGGAGCGGGCGGCGCTGCCGGTCGGCGACTACGGAATCGTCGTCGATGGGCATCCGGTGGCACTGGTCGAGCGAAAGAGCCTGGCCGACCTCGCAAAAGGCCTCACGGATGGGGGGCTCGCCTTTCAGATGGCCGATCTCGTGACATACGACCGCGCCGCCGTGGTCGTCGATGATCGATACTCGTCCATCTTCAAGCACGAGTACGTGCCGGGTGGCGTTCTCGCGGACATTCTCGCCCGGATGCAGATCCGGTACTCGTCGGTCCCCATCGTCTTCTGTGAGACCCGCAAGCTCGCCGAGGAGTGGACGTTCCGCTTCCTCGGCGCCGCCCTGGCCCAGCACGTCGAACACCCTGACGACCCGACCGCCGAGAAGGAGTGGGTCGACTGAGACGGTGGTGCGAAGGGGGCGGTTTCAGGCTTTCCCGTAGACAGGTACCAGCGCCCCGTTCATGACGCCGGCATCCTCGGACAGGAGGAAGTCCGCCACCGACGCGATCTCGTCTGGCGTCGGCCAGTCCACGTAGTCGGCGTATGGCAGAGTCGCCCGCGTGGCAGGTGTGTCGATCACCGATGGGACGAGCACGGCCGCCGTGACACCCGTGGGCTCGACCTCGGCGGCCACACTGCGACCGAGGGCCATCACACCGGCCTTGGCCATGTTGAACGCCGCTTGACCCGGCGGGTTCTCGATGCCGGCCCGGCTCCCTACGAGGACTATCCGGCCGAAGGCAGCCTCTTTCATGTGGGGGAGCGCCGCGCGCACGGCGTAGAAGGAGCTGCGGAGGTTGAGATCGATCATGCGATCGAATCGCACGTCGTCGCTGTCTTCGATGTCGCGGCCGCCGGCCCAGCCGCCGACGAGACAAGCCAGTCCGCTGATAGGGCCGCACTTCTCGTTGACGGTCTTCATGAACGTGCTCACCGCCTCGGCATTGGTGGCATCCACCCGGCGCAGCATCACACGCTCCTCGTCGACACCGAACTCTTGCTCGAAATGTGTCGCTTCCTCGGGGAGAAGATACGTGACCGCCAGCCGCACGTCCTGTCGGAGGAGGCGACGCACCAGCGCAGTCCCCAGGCCGCCGGTCCCGCCGGTGATCACGATTGTCCTGGTCACTATCTCTCCCAGATCGTTGAACGTCCTGCCGCGACACATGGTAAGTTCCGAATCGGTTCTGGTCGATTTTGGAGGAGTGTCGTGTCGTCTATCAGGTTCGATTCGATCGGCAAGATCTATCCCGGTGGGACGCGTGCCATCTATGACGTGAACATCGAGGTGGGTGATGGCGAGTTCGTGGTGTTGGTGGGTCCGTCTGGGTGTGGGAAGTCGACACTGTTGCGGATGGTCGCCGGCCTCGAGGAGGTGACCGAAGGCAAGTTGATGATCGGTGACCGGGTGGTCAACGACGTGTCGCCGAAGGATCGGGACATCGCAATGGTGTTCCAGAACTACGCGTTGTACCCGCACATGACGGTGTTCGACAACATGGCGTTCGGGTTGAAGCTGCGGAAGATGTCGAAGGACGAGATCGACCGCCGGGTGCAGGAAGCGGCCAAGGTCCTCGAGATCACCGACTATCTGGATCGCAAGCCCAAGGCCCTCTCCGGTGGGCAGCGGCAGCGGGTGGCGATGGGTCGTGCGATCGTTCGTGAGCCGGCCGCCTTCCTGATGGACGAGCCGCTGTCGAACCTGGACGCCAAATTGCGCGTGCAGATGCGGTCTGAGTTGGGGATGCTGCACACCCGTCTCGGAACCACCACGTTGTATGTCACCCACGACCAGGTCGAGGCGATGACGATGGGGGATCGGGTGGCGGTGCTGCGGGCGATCGGTGGCAAGGAGATCACCAACCTCCAGCAGATCGATTCGCCCCGTCGGCTCTACGACGAGCCTGACAATCTGTTCGTTGCCGGGTTCATCGGGTCGCCCTCGATGAACTTCGTGTACGGGACGATCGAGGGCGAGGGCGATGCCGTCTACGCCCGCTTTGCCGGTTCTCGGGTGATGATCGACAGGGGTCATCTGGCGTCTCACGCCAGTCTCGCCAACTACAAGGGCAAGGAGATCGTGTTGGGGATCCGTCCCGAGGCGTTCGAGGTGTTGCCTGCGGTGAGTTCGGATGTCGACACCACGGACCGGGTGGTGGAGGTGAAGGCCGACCTGATCGAGATGTTGGGTTCGACGGCCTACGTGCACTTCGAGAAGGATTCGCCGCCGGTGGTGACGCCCGAGTTGCGTGAGCTGATGGAAGACGAAGGCACCGATGTCGATTCGTTGCCGTCGATCACCAAGTTCACCGCTCAGGTGGATCCGGATCACTCGCCCCGCTCGGGTGAGGCAGCCAAGCTGTACGTGGATACCGGACGTCTTCATTTCTTCGACAAGGACGCCGGAACCGCCATCCGTTGACACACAGATCGACCGACGAAGGACCCCGAGCAATCTCGGGGTCCTTCGTCGTGTGAACGTCTCCGATTCCAGCGACCGCTACCCTCCTGTCCATGATCTCCATGGACACGATCGAGTCTGTCGACTCCGAGATCGCGGAGCTGATCCGCAGAGATCTCGAGCGGCAGAATAGCCACATCCACCTCATCGCTTCGGAGAATTTCGCCTCGCCGGCGGTGATGGCGGCGTCGGGGTCGGTGTTCACGAACAAGTACGCAGAGGGATATCCGGGCAGGCGGTACTACGAGGGCTGTGCAGTGGTCGACGAGATGGAGTCCTTGGCGATCGAACGCGCCAAGGCGCTGTTCGGAGCCGGACACGCCAACGTCCAGCCACATTCGGGTGCTCAGGCCAACATGGGCGTGTACCTGGCAGTCCTCGATCCCGGCGACACCGTGCTCGGCATGCGCCTCGACCAAGGTGGACATCTCACCCATGGATCGAAGGTCAACTTCTCGGGTCAGCAGTACCACTTCGTGTCGTACGGACTCGATCCCGACACAGAGTTGATCGACATGGATCAGGTGCGGGCCCTGGCGCTCGAACACCGACCGAAGATCGTCCTCGCCGGCTACTCGGCGTATTCCCGTCATCTCGACTACGAGGCGTTCCGCTCGATCTCAGACGAGATCGGAGCCCTCTTCATGGTCGATGCCGCCCACTTCATCGGACTGGTCGCAGGAAAGGCCTTCCCCAATCCGGTTGAGCACGCCGACATCGTCACGGCCACCACCCACAAGGCTCTCAGAGGGCCGAGGGGCGGTCTGATCCTCTCCACCGAGGAGCACGCCAGGACCATCGACAAGGCCGTGTTCCCGGGCGGTCAGGGCGGGCCGATCGAGAGCCAGATCGCCGGCAAGGCCGTGTGCTTCAAGGAGAACGCCACCCCCGAGTTCCAGTCCTACGCCCGGCAGATCCTCGCCAACGCCAAGGCGATGGCCGAGACCCTGCAGGCCGAGGGAATTCGCCTCGTGTCGGGTGGCACCGACAACCATCTGATGCTCATCGATCTGCGGTCGGTGGACGAAGAACTCACCGGGCGGGTCGCCGCCCGGCTCCTCGACGACAACGGGATCACGCTGAACTTCAATGCGATCCCCAACGATCCTCGGCCTCCGATGCACACCAGTGGTCTCAGGATCGGAACGCCCGCCATGACGACCCAAGGTCTGAAAGAGTCGGAGGCCCACGAGGTCGCCGGTCTCATCGCCACGATGCTCAAGAGCCACGGCGACCCCGAGGCGATCTCGGTGGCGGCCAAGCGGGTGTCCGAACTCGCCGCCCATTTCCCCCCGTATCCCGCCGATTTCGCCGGCCACGTCTGACGCGCTCAGAGCGCTCGAAATCTCGAAATTGCGTACGCCAGTGCCATATACGGCACTGAGCTACGCAATTTCGGTTCGGGAGCGGTGCCGCAGGGCGTCGCGGACCTGCGAAGCCGTCCTGTCCATCCCGCCCGAGACGTCCCACCAGGTATAGCGGAGGACCATCCATCCCAGCAGCTCGAGGTCGTTCTGTTGGGCTCGATCGATCCTGAAGCGGGCCTGGTCGGAGTGGTACTCGAACCCGTCGAGTGCGATCCCCAGTTTCGCGCTCGGGTAGGCGAAATCGAGGCGGCAGATGAACGTCCTGTCGGGACGGAACACCGGCACCTGGGCCTGAGGGAGAGGGAGGGCACGGTGCGAGAGACCGCGGGCGAAGAGTGTCTCGAGGTAGCTCTCGGTCTCCTTTGAGAGTGTGAAACGTTCGGCGAGGTGGGGTCGCAACACCCCGACTCCGCTCCGCCCTCTCCGAGCAACCCGCTGCACCAGGTCGAGCAAGCTCCGGACATCGGTCATGCCGTGGCGGATTGCGTGGTCGATGGCGGGAGCCACCAGCGACTTGGCGCTGGCTCCGAGATCCACGATGGTCCTCGCAGGGGTCGTGATGGGGACTCCCCGATGCTCGGTGACGTCGGCCTCGATGAGATCGGTGGATTCGTGGACTGTCACCGATCGATGGACCCGGCGCCAGCGACGCGTGACGACCTCGATGTCATACGGCGTCCTGCCTCCGAACTGGACCATCTTCCATAGGAATGCAGCAGTCACATGTGAAGCTGCCGCCAGGTCTGGGCATGCACTCACGGCGGCGACCACATTGCGCTCGTATGTGTCGGGAGCGGCCGCCGTCGCATAGACGCCGGGCAAGAGTCGTTGCACCACGCCGTTCCCAACCCGACGCTGCAGCGTCGAGCGGGATAGTCCAGCCTCTGTCCACTCCCGCAACGTGAAGACGCCGTGCCCTGCGGCTGCGCGAGTCATGAGTCGGCCTTCTGCGTTGTCTGTCATGGCGTCGACCTACAGGTCGAAGGCCACCGAGACAACCCCTTGACAACCCCACAACCCGAAATTGCGTACGCCAGTGCCGTATACGGCACTGAGCTACGCAATTTCAGGGGGTTTCGGGGCGCGATTTGAGTGGGGGCGTGTCCGAGCCGTAGACTCGTGTTCCGGACTTCACGAAAGCCCGCAACCCTTCCCAGGTGCCTGTTCCCGTATGCGTTCAGACAACGTCCACCGCCAAGTGTCGTCCGCCATCAACGATGGGTGGATGGAAGGCGGTTCATTCTTCGGTTCGATCCTCTCCGGCACCCTCCTCGGGTTCTTCGCCGACAAATGGCTCGGGACCGACCCGTGGCTGGTGATCACAGGAATCGTGGTCGGGTCCTACTCCGGTTTCATGCGGGTTTGGCACTACTCGAAGAAGCTCGAGGAGATGACGCGTGACCGGTGAGCACATGACTACGCGTGTCGAGGGGAGCGCGACGCCGGTGGAGACGGTGATCGCCAAGCACACGGTCCAGCGCGCCATCTATGTGGCGCCTGTCGTGATCCTCGTGTTCTGGCTCACCCGGGGCGTCGACGGGCTGATCGGCTCGGCCATCGGCGCTGCCGTGGTCGTGGCCAACTTCATGCTCGCCGGAGCCATGTTGAGCCTGGCGGTTCGCATTTCGCTCGCCATGTATCATGCCGCCGCGCTGTTTGGCTTCTTCCTGCGGCTTGGGTTGATCATGGCGACGATGCTGCTGATCGTGCAGTTCGTCGAGATAGATCGCCTGGCGTTTGGGGTCGCGACAGTCGTCACGTATATGGTGCTGCTCGTCTTGGAGTCGATCGCAGTGGCACGAGGGAGAGAAAGGGATCTGGATTGGACCAGCTGATACTGGCCGCGGAGAACTGTGACTTCGTCAACCAGCCGGTGTGCGCACCGGCTGATGTGGGCGAGCTCTTCATCTTCGAGCCGATCTTCGGGCAGGTGAACCGGACCGTCATCCTGATGTTCCTGGCCGCTGCCATCGTCATCGCCCTCCTCTACTTCGGACTCCGCAAGCCGCAGCCGGTGCCGACCAAGTTCGGGGCCGCCATCGAGAGTCTCGTGAGTCTCGTGCGCAACGACATCGCAGTCGGAATCATCGGGCCGGAAGGCGTCAAGTACTTCCCATATCTGCTGTCCATCTTCATGTTCATTCTGGTGAGCAATCTCTTCGAGATCACGCCGCTCATCAACTTCCCGCTCACCTCACGCATGGCCATCCCTGCATTCCTTGCCATCGTGACGTGGCTCATCTTCGTGATCGTCGGGTTCGCCAAGAACGGGATCGGCTACTTCCTCGACATCGTCTGGCCGAAGTCGGTGCCGATCGGCATGAGGTGGCTCGTGGGGATCATCGAGTTCTTCTCCACATTCCTGGTACGACCGTTCTCACTGGCAGTCCGGCTTTTTGCCAACATGGTCGCCGGCCATGTGATGCTTTCTCTGCTCCTGGTGACGGGATGGGTCTTCACCTCCAACCTCATCGTCAACTTCGGCGAGATCGGATTCAAGGGTCTGGCCGGGATCCCATGGTTCGTTTTCGGTCTCGGCATCTTCGTTTTCGAGATGCTGGTGGCCGTGATCCAGGCCTATATCTTCACGTTGTTGTCCGCGGTGTACATCCAGTCTTCCGTACACCCCGAACACTGAGTTCATCGAGAGAACCCACGAGGGAACAGAAAGGAACCGAGAGCAATGGACGCAGTCCTCGCAGTACTGGCTGCTGCCCAGATCCTCGCCCAGGAAGCAGCGGGCGGAATCACCGGAAGTCTGAATGTGGTCGGATATGGCCTCGCCGCCATCGGCCCAGGCATCGGTGTGGGTCTGGTGGCAGGTAACGCCGTGCAGGCAATGGCCCGTCAGCCCGAAGCAGCCGGCATGGTGCGCACCACCATGTTCCTGGGTATCGCCTTCACGGAGGCGCTCGCCCTCATCGGCTTCGTCCTCTTCTTCCTCGGCTGATCAGGATGTTTGCACTGGCGCAGACGTTGATCCTCGCCGCCGAGGAAGGAGCAGAGGAAAGCAGCGGGCTCGATCTGCTGCTGCCCGCCACCCCGGAGCTGATTGCTGGAATCATCGCCTTCGCCATCGTCTTCTTCTTCATCTGGAAGTGGGCGGTCCCCGCCCTCAACCGGACCCTCGAGGAACGACAGAAGGCGATTGGCGGACAGATCCACGAGGCCGAGGCGGCGAAGGCAGAGGCCGAGAGCCTCCTCAACGATTACAAGAAGCAGCTTGCCGAGCTCCGCGCCAAGGAGGCCGAAGCGGTGGCCGCCGCTCGCGCCGAGGGCGAGCAGCAACGAGACAGCATCATCGCCAAGGCGCAGGCCGATGCAGAGTCCATCGTCGCCAAGGCTCGCGAAGACGCTTCCGCCGAGAAAGGGCGGGCGCTCGCGGAGGCCAGGAGCGAGGTGGCAAACCTGTCGATCGACCTCGCCGAGCGTGTGGTCGGCCAGAATCTGGATCGTCAGGCTCAACTCGGCTTGGTGGAGCGATACATCGCAGAGTTGGAGAAGTAAGTGGCTGACCGTGTCGACGGATACGCAGCGGCGATCTTCGAGCTGGCGCAGGCCGAAGGCGAGATGTCCCGCGTCGAACGTGAGTTCTACGCCATCGCCCGCTCGATCGAGTCGTCGACGGAGCTTCGCGAGGCCCTGACGGACCCGTCGCTCTCGCTCGAACGGAAGCAGGGAATCGTCAACGACCTCGTGGGTGGCAAGGCAGCGCGGCTCACGACGAGCTTTGTGAACCTCATGGTGTCGCAGGGTCGGGTGTCCGACCTGGGGAGCATCTCCGACAGGCTTGCTCGTCAGAAGGCGAAGGCAGGCGGCGCAGACGTTGCGGAGATCCGCTCGGCGATCCCGCTCGACGACGCCACGGTGCAGAGGCTGGCCGCCGCGCTGGCCCGCTCCATGGGGCGTGAGGTCGAGGTTCGGACCGTCGTGGATCCCGCCGTGCTCGGTGGAATCGTCGCGCGCGTCGGAGACACGGTCATCGACGGGTCGGTTCGCAATCGACTCGAGTCACTTCGAACGGCGATGAGGAAATAGGAGACGCATGGCTGATCTGACCATCACCGCCGACGAGATCACGGCGGCTCTCAAGAACAATCTGGCCGGCTGGACGCCCGAGGTCAGCAAGGAGACCGTCGGATACGTGGCGTCGATCGCCGACGGTGTTGCTCGCGTGGAAGGCCTCCCGAATGTCATGGCCTCCGAGTTGCTGGAGTTTCCCGGCGGCCTCATGGGCGTGACACTCAACGTGGACGAAGACGACCTCGGCGTCGTGCTCATGGGTGAAGCATCACACATCGAGCAGGGCGACCCCGTCAAGCAGACCGGCAACGTGCTCTCGGTGCCGGTCGGCGACGGGTTGCTCGGTCGCGTCATCGACCCGCTCGGCAACCCCATCGACGGCAAAGGCCCGATCGAGTCCACCGAACGCCGACTCCTCGAGACGCAGGCTCCCTCGGTGGTGCAGCGCCAGCCCGTGGAAGAGCCGCTCCAAACCGGTATCAAGGCGATCGATGCGATGACGCCGATCGGCCGGGGCCAGCGGCAGCTCATCATCGGTGACCGCCAGACGGGAAAGACCGCACTCCTGGTGGACACCATCATCAACCAGAAGCGTCATCAGGGAACGCCTGAAGAGGTCAAGTGCATCTACGTGGCCATCGGCCAGAAGGCCTCCACGGTCGCCGAGGTCGTGACCGTGCTCGAGGAGCACGGTGCCATGGACTACACCGTCGTGGTGAACGCCCCCGCCTCGGCGGCGCCGGCGTTGCAGATGTACGCACCGTATTCGGGCTCCGCCATCGGCCAGCACTGGATGTACGAAGGCAAGCACGCTCTGGTGATGTTCGACGACCTCTCGAAACAGGCCGTCGCCTATCGCGAGATCTCGCTGCTGCTTCGTCGGCCCCCGGGCCGTGAGGCCTACCCCGGTGATGTGTTCTACCTCCACAGTCGCCTGCTCGAGCGCTGTGCCAAGCTCAATGACGAGCTCGGCGCCGGGTCGATGACCGGACTGCCCGTCATCGAGACCAAGGCCAACGACATCTCGGCGTACATCCCCACCAACGTGATCTCGATCACCGATGGTCAGGTGTTCCTCGAGACCGATCTCTTCTACCAGGGCGTGCGCCCGGCGATGAACGCCGGCACGTCGGTGTCGAGAGTCGGTGGCGCCGCCCAGATCTCGGCTATGAAGAAGATCGCCGGTCCGCTGCGAGTCAATCTCGCTCAGTACCGCGAGCTGGCGGCATTCGCCGAATTCGGCTCCGAGCTCGACGCCGCGTCACTCGCCCAGCTCGAGCGTGGTCGTCGTGTGGTCGAGGTGCTCAAGCAGCCCCAGTATCGGCCGGTTCCGGTCGAGGAGCAGGTGCTCGTCATCTTTGCCGTGACCGAAGGTCACATGGACGACATCCCGGTCGGCGACATCCGTCGCTTCGAAGTGGGACTGCGGGAGTACGGCATCACCCGGTATGCCGCGGTGCTCGATCAGATCCGCGAGTCCGGCAAGCTGCCTGATCCCGAGAAGCTGATCGAGATCATCGACGCATACAAGGCGACCTTCGAATCCACGGCGTCAGAGGACTGAGAGGCGTAGATGGCAGGAGCCGGCCTCCGCGACACCCGTAGACGCATCAGAAGTGTCGAGGCGACGAAGAAGATCACGCGAGCGATGGAACTCATCGCTGCCGCGCGCATCCCCAAGGCTCAAGCCAGGGTGGTGTCTTCGAAGCCCTACTCGGAGAAGCTGATCGAGGTGATCCAGAACGTCGGCGGCGCCGCCGGTGGCGTGTCGCACCCGCTCCTCGACGTGCGCGAGGTGCGTCGGGTTGGCGTGGTGGTGGTTGCGTCGGATCGTGGACTGGCCGGTGCATACGCCACCAACGTGATCCGGTTGGCCGAGCGCGCCATCATCGCTCACACCAAGGCGGGACGAGACGTCACGTTGTACGTGGTGGGCAAGAAGGCGCAGACCTACTTCCGCTACCGCGGATACAGCATCCGACGAGCGTTTCTCGGAGTCACCGATACGCCGGGCTATGGCGACGCTCGTGCGATCTCCAACCTGGTCATGGAGGAGTATGTCAGCGGTGAGGTCGATCAGCTCGACGCGTTCTACACCCGCTACCAGTCGGCGATGACGCAGGTCCCTTCGGAGTACCAGCTGCTTCCGCTCATCCCGCCGGAATCGGCGTCGGGGGAGCGTCAGGCCGTGTCGTACTCCTATGAGCCATCCCCGGCCGAGATCCTTTCGAGGATCCTTCCGCGCTACGTGGAGGCGGCCATCTTCAACATGCTGCTCGAGGCATCGGCTTCGGAGCATTCGTCGCGTCGGCGGGCGATGAAGGCCGCAACCGACAACGCCGAGGAACTGATCAGGATTCTCACGGTTCAGGCCAACCGTGCACGTCAGGCCGAGATCACCACCGCGATCACCGAGATCGTCGGCGGTGCCGAGGCTCTGGCCAACGACTAGCCGACGAGTCATCAAGAGGAGCACATTCGATGTCAGAAGCAAAGAGTCAGGGCAGGATCGTCAAGGTGGCGGGGCCGGTGGTCGACGCCGAGTTCCCGCCCGGTGAGCTGCCCGAGATCCTCCACGCTCTGGAGATCGAGTTCGAGCTCGGTGGTGAGCGCAAGCGTGTTCTGGCCGAGGTGGCGCAGCATCTCGGTGGAAACAAGATCCGCGCCATCGCCCTCGCTCCAACCGACGGTTTGACCAGGAATGCTCCCGTGCTGAACACAGGCGGACCGATCTCGGTCCCCGTCGGCGACCAGGTCCTCGGTCACATTTTCAACGTCTGGGGCGACTCCCTCGACGCGCCGGATCTCGAATTCGTCGGCGAGCGGTGGCCGATTCACCGTCAGCCGCCACGATTCGAGGATGTGGAGCCGCAGCGCAAGGTCTTCGAAACCGGTATCAAGGTTCTCGACCTCATCTGCCCCTACCTCGAGGGCGGCAAGATCGGTCTGTTCGGCGGTGCCGGCGTCGGCAAGACGGTGCTCATCCAGGAGATGATCAACCGTGTCGCCGGTCAGCATGGTGGTGTGTCGGTGTTCGCCGGTGTCGGCGAGCGGACCCGTGAGGGGACCGATCTCTTCCTCGAGATGCAGGAAGCCGAGGTCATCGACAAGACGGCATTGGTGTTCGGACAGATGGACGAGCCACCCGGCGTCCGCCTTCGTGTCGCCTTGTCGGCGCTCACCATGGCCGAGTACTTCCGTGACGTTCAGAACCAGGACGTGCTGTTGTTCATCGACAACATCTTCCGGTTCACCCAGGCAGGTTCCGAGGTATCCACGCTGCTGGGGCGGATGCCGTCGGAGGTTGGCTACCAGCCCAACCTGGCAGACGAGATGGGATTCCTGCAGGAGCGCATCACGTCGCTGAAGGGCAAGTCGATCACCTCGTTGCAGGCCATCTACGTGCCGGCGGACGACATCACCGACCCGGCGCCACACACGGCGTTCGCCCACCTCGATGCCACCACCGTGTTGTCGCGGCCCCTCACGGCCATCGGCATCTACCCGGCCGTGGATCCCCTCGACTCCTCGAGCCGTGCGCTCGATCCCCAGATCGTGGGTGAGCACCACTACAACGTCGCTCTGGAGGTTCAGCGGATCCTCCAGCGGTACAAGGACCTCCAGGACATCATCGCCATTCTGGGCATCGACGAGTTGTCGGAAGAAGACCGCCTGCTCGTTGGCCGGGCCCGCAGGATTCAACGATTCCTCGCACAGCCCATGTTCGTGGCCGAGAAGTTCACAGGACAGGCCGGCGTCTACACGCCACGCGAAGAGTCGATCGCCTCGTTCAAGTCGATCATCGACGGCGAGATGGATCAGTACCCGGAGCAGGCGTTCTACATGGTCGGCGGTCGCGAAGATGTCGAGCGCAAGGCGGCGGATCTGGCGAAGTCCTCGGCGGCCTGAGCCCCGGAAAGGTTGATCGATGGCCAAGAGCTTTCATGTGGACGTGGTATCGCCGGAGTCCACGGTGTGGACCGGAGAGGCCGAGTTTCTCGTCGCCCGGACCACCGAAGGCGAGATCGGGATCCTCGCCGATCACGAACCGGTGATGGCGGCGCTGACCACGGGCCCGGTCATCATCGAGCACGGCAATGAGAAGACGACGATCGGTGTGCACGGCGGATTCCTCCAGATTCTGGCCAACCAGGTGACCTTGATCACCGACCGCGCTCAGATCGCCGAAGGCGGTCGCGACGAGGCGACGAAACTGGCATCAGAGCTTCAGGAGCTCGAGGAGCAGGTGGCTCCGGGCTGATCCTACCCGGAGTGTTCTGTGGGCCGTGGTCCGTCATTATGGCGGACCTTAACCCTGGGTTCGCTCCGGTCAGGCCGGGCACCATGCCCGCCATGCGGGTCAGGGCTTCTTCGCCGAGGCGGTCGTAGTCGTGGGCGAGGGCCTGGGCTGCGCTGCTGAATCGGAGGACCGCATCCTCCAATCCGCTCTCCCGAATGCGAATCATGGCGCTCGACGTTGCCAGTGCCTGACCG
>CAWATW010000003.1:0-364772 GCA_963785075.1 uncultured bacterium | reverse complement strand
TCGCCATCCTCGAGGAGGAGCCTCGCACTCCGATCACAGACATTGCCCGCCGGCTCGGGGTGTCGCACGCTCACCTCGACCGGGAGTTCGGGCGGGTGGTGGGATTGCCGCCTCGTGCCTTGGCAAGGTTGCTTCTGCTCCGACGACTGCTCGCAGCGCTCGACCCGGGCCAGGACATCTCGTGGGCGGAGGTCGCCTTCGAGAACGGATGGTCCGATCAGGCGCATTTCAGCCGGGACTTCAAGCGCCACACGGGAGTCACACCGCGACAGTATGTCGAGACGCAACGTGCGGTGATCTCCGGTGCCGGTGTGGATGCGGCCGGGTTCACCCCGGATCTCGGCGACCTCCGCTGAGCGATGTGAAATCTGTTCAAGACGGAGGGCGTTCCGGCCCCGAGGATGGCGGCCGATCGAGAGGAGCGAGTTTGCCCGACCCCACCGAAGTTGCCGCCCGACAACTGTCGAACATCCAGGAATCCACCGGCCGCACCATCCCCGAGTTCGCCACCGAGGTGAAAGCGGCCGGACTCGAGAAACACGGTGCCATCGTCTCGCTGTTCAAGACCGAGCACGGGCTCACGCACGGCAACGCCAACGCCTTGGCCCATGCGGTCCGAACCCACCTCGCCGGCGGCCCGGCATCCGACGACGAGTTGCTCGACGCCCAGTACTCCGGCGCCAAGGCCGCACTCCGCCCGATCATGGAGGCCCTGGTCGACCAAGCCCGGTCACTCGGCGACGACGTCACCGTGGTCGTGCAGAAGACCGGTGTGAGCCTCCGCCGAAACAAACAGTTCGCCCTGGTCCAAGCACCGTCGTCGAAGCGAATCCAGCTCGGCTTGAACCTCGACCAGACCCCTCCCGGTGGCAGGATCCAGGAGACGACGGGGATGTGCACCCACCGAGTCGATCTCACGTCCCTCGACGAGATCGACGACGAAGTTGAGGTCTGGCTCGCGGCGGCATACCAGCGGGCAGGCTGAACGGCGTTTCTCCTCAGTGGGTATCTGCCTGGAGGGCAGGGCTTCGGTCATGCGGGCGCTCCCGGCCTCCGGGACAGCGCCATCCGAGGCGACGACGGCGGCTGAGTGCTGCGCAGTCCTATCCGGCGATCAGATGCCAGGCGTTCTCGAAGTCCGTTCCTTCAGCTCCAATCAGCGCTCTAGAGACGTTGGTACGGCTGCCATAGACACGCTTGAACCGCTGGATTTCGGAGAACGGGACGACCCACGTCCGCGGTGGCGGCATGTGGGTGTCGTCGATGAGCCCTTCACCGCTCTTCGACGTGCGCGAGGAGCGTCGTGCTTCCACGCTGGACCGTTGCCAGGAACGCCGACCCGGCTGACGCCAAGACCGTCGAGCTTGCCAACCTCGATCACTTCACAGCGGACCTGGGCCCACGGCGCGGTCGCCTGCATTGACTCCGGCTCGCCGTTCGGTGTTGTCGTTACCAGCGCCGGCACCAAGCCCTACCAAACCCATGTCCTCGTGTTCGACCCGAACACCTGGATGCTGCACGAGGCGGTCCAGTGGGCCGCCGACCACGCATGGCTGTGGCGAACGTACACGCCGGTGTCACGCAGAGACCTCGAGCGGGCCGGACGGCTGGGGCCATCGGCGCTCAACGAGTGCTCCAAGACGCCGTTCACCGAAGGGATTGATAGCCAGGCACTCCTCTCGGGCATGCTTGAGGCGTACCCGAGCGCCGTCACCTGAATTCGCACCGTCCGGGGACGCAAGCATAGAGTCGTGCGGGAAAACGGCATCAGATGGCGCGGGAAAGCGGTATGCCAACTCGTGGGAAAGCGGTAATGTTCCGTACATGGGCGAGTACCGTGACCGTCTTCTCGATCCGCTTCTGACCGATCTACTCGGGCAGCTTCCCGCAGTGATGCTCGTGGGGCCTCGCGCCACCGGCAAGTCAACGACGGCCGCCCGACACGCTGGCTCGGTGGTTCAGCTCGATCGACGCGCTCAAGCTGCAGCCTTCGAGGCTGATCCCGACGGGGCACTTCGAGGGTTGGCAGAGCCTGTGCTGCTCGATGAGTGGCAGGCAGTGCCTTCAGTGCTCGGTGCCGTGAAACGAGCCATCGACTCCGATTGGCGCCCCGGGAGGTTCATTGTCACCGGTTCCGTTCGCGCCGACATCGAGGCTGAGACCTGGCCAGGAACCGGAAGGGTGATACGGGTGGCGATGTATCCGCTGACCGTGGCTGAACAGCTCAACAGGTCCACCAAACCGTTGATCGACCGGATCGTGGATGGGGATGAGCTCCTTCCAGGATCGGACAGCCATGATCTCCGTGCGTACATAGAGGGCGCGCTCCATGGTGGGTTCCCGGAAGCCGCTCTCGGTCTCACCGGATATGCCCGCCGCCGTTGGCTCGAAAGCTACGTCGAGCAGCTCGTGACCCGCGACGCCCAGGACTTGGAGGCAGGACGAGACCCGGAGCGACTCGGCAGGTACTTCGAGGTCTACGCTCTCAACTCAGCTGGCGTCGTCGATGCCAAGACCTTGCATGACGCCGCTGGCATCAATCGGAAGACGGCGGAGGCCTACAACGCTCTGTTGAAAAACCTGTTGGTCATCGACGAGCTGCCGGCGTGGAGTTCGAACCGGCTGAAGCGATTGATCCGGTCACCGAAGCGATATCTCGTCGATCCGGGCTTGCTCGTGGGTGCCCTCGGGCTCGACATCGGCGCGGTCATGCGCAACGGGGACCTCCTCGGACGCGTCCTCGAGACCCACGTCGTCGCCCAGCTCCGCGCAGAGGCAACGGTGGCACGGTCAAGGCCGCGGCTATTCCATCTCCGCCAGGAGCAGGGCCGACGCGAGATCGACCTGGTTGCGGAGATCCAGGCGGGCCTGGTCGTTGCCATCGAGATCAAAGCCACGAGCGCCCCAAAGCCAGATGACGCACGCCATCTGGCGTGGCTGCGGGACGAGCTCGGAGAAGAGTTCGTCGAAGGGGTGGTGCTCCATACCGGGCCGCGGACCTTCTCACTAGGAGACCGAATCGTGGCCGCACCCATCAGCACCCTGTGGGCTTGAGCCAGTACCCCCACTCGAGAACCGCGACCAACGGAGATGGACCGCCGCTCGCAACCGTGGGATGTCGAACGTAGTCAGGATGGCGTCGGGTGTCCGACTGCGGTCGCCGTTCGTTGTGATGAGCAACGCATCGAGGTACTTCCCCGCACCGCCCAGTCGTCGAACGCTGCGAGAGCGTCGTAGACCGTGGCCCTGTGGTCGAGGAAGTGATGGTTGTCGTCGCTCTCGGCATGCTTGAGCACGTTGCCCACGATCGTGGTGTCGAGGGATTCTTCTCCGACCGGCTCCTCGAGGCGTACCGGGCATTAGGAAGGTGGGCCGCAGACGACGCTCTTCGCCTACTCGACTATCCCCTGCTTCGCGTCGAGCTTGATACTCAATGGGAGATGATCACAGGAGGGTGATCACCGATTCAGCGGCTCATGTAGGACCAAGCTGGAGTGTCTCGTTGGAGTCGCGAATTCTCCTCCGGCGGCCGTGCCCGGAAGCCACCTCCCTCCGTCCTCATCAGTCCAGAAGGTCGGAGTCGCGGCTCTGGCCTTTGCCTCTTCTGACAGCTGCGTAGGCGACCCACGATGGGAGATGTGGGGATGGTCACCCCGCCTCCCGTCAGGTGTCGTGTGCCGACCGGGCGGAGGACGGTGGGGACAGAAGGAGGTAGACATGAGGCGCAATCTCGTGTTGTCGCTCGCGATCGTGCTGGTGCTGGGTCTGGGGGCCGCAGTGCCGGCCGGCGCCAAGGCGCCGCTGCGTGGCGATCAAATCATGGTCCTCAACCAGGATCCGGTGACCGGAGCGTTCGGGCTCTACGGATGCCCCGAACTCTCGTGGTTCGGGACCATCGAACTCGACGGCGAGACCTACGGCATGGCGCTCTACCCGATGCCGGGTCGCTTCACAGGAGGCGGAAACATCCTCCACTACGAGGAGGCCTGGAAGGTCTGGACCGGCGAGTTCGGCGTCACCTACGACCCCGTGACCGAATCGTTCTCCATCGACGATTGCACGCCCGGTGACTACGTCCTGTCCGGGACCGACTTCGGCGTCGGCAACCTCAAGACCGGCAAGTTCGTCTCGAACAGCACGGTCGACGAGGCGTACGCCCCGTTCGAGGAATGACTCGGCCGCCACGTCAATCAGGATGGCGTGATCGGACCGATCAGCTTCGACGACCTGATCGGCGTCGTCGGATTCGAAGGGACCTCAGACTCAACTGAGTCGCCGTCGGCTCCAAGTCTGCTCGGTGGGTGGTTGGGGCGTCGGCCGTTGCGACCACCCACCGGACACCCGTGCCCGCCTCGGCGTAGCCTTCGAGACATGGAAACGTACGAAGTTCTCATCGATGCTTTCGACCGGATCGAACAGGCCGTGCGGCACACCATGGATGGCCTGGATGCCGACGGGCTGGCGTTCCGCCCCGACGCCGACGCCAACTCGATCGCATGGCTGGTCTGGCATCTCACCCGGGTGGAAGACGACCACGTCTCGGAGCTCGCCGGAATCGACCAGGCGTACGTCGCCGACGGATGGGCGGAGAAGCTCGGGGTGACAGCCAACCCGACCGACACCGGGTACGGGCACACCTCCGAACAGGTCGGCGCGGTCAGGCCCCAGCAGCCCGACACCCTGGTCGCCTACCTCGCAGCCGTCACCGCCCGCACCAAGGAGTACCTGCATACGCTCGACGCAGCGGCGCTCGACCGGATCGTCGACCGGTCGTGGGACCCTCCGGTGACCGCCGGCGTGCGGTTGGTGAGCGTGATCGCCGACTGCCTCCAACACGCCGGGCAGGCCGCCTACATCCGCGGCGTGTACGAACGGAGCCGGTGAACCTGCACGGCTGGGGCCCACGACTCGGATGATGAGATTTGCTCGGGGATCACTCGCCCCCGCCTTCGAGATCAGCCGGGCGGCAGGATCCCACCAAGTGTCATGGCTCATCGCAACCATTGACCCTCCGTACCTAGGGTCACACACGTGTATCCATCCGAAATGACGCTGGTCGAATGATGAGCATTCCGTCCACCATGCGTGCCGTGGTGCTCACCGGTCATGGTGGGCTCGACAAGCTCCAGTACCGAGACGACATACCGGTGCCGCGGCCGCGGGCCGGGAGACGTGCTCGTCCAGGTGGCTGCCTGCGGCATGAACAACACAGACGTCAACACCCGGATCGGGTGGTACGCGAAGGCCGTCACCGGAGCCACCGGCGAGGGCACCGCCGACGCCGGCGCCGACGGGTCCTGGGGCGGGGGACTCACGTTTCCCCGCATCCAGGGCGCAGACCCGGTGGGCCGGATCGTCGAGGTGGGAGCCGGGGTCGCCTTGGAACGCGTGGGCCAACGGGTGCTGATCGACGCCTGGCTCCGCGACCCGGGCGGGTCGCTGGACAAGGCCCGGTATCTCGGGTCTGAGGTCGACGGGGGGTATGCCGAATACGTCGTGGTGCCGGCAACCAATGCCCATGAGGTCCACAGCGACCTCTCCGACGTCGAGCTGGCCAGCTTCCCGTGCTCCTACGCCACCGCCGAGCACATGCTCCACCGGGCGGACGTCACCAACGGCCAGTGGGTGCTGGTGACCGGCTCGTCCGGGGGCGTCGGCGGCGCCCTCGTCCAGCTCGCCAAACGCCGCGGCGCCCGGGTCGTCGCCGTCACCAGCGCCACCAAGCTCGAAGCCGTGAAACGGGTGGGAGCCGACGTGGTGCTGGACCGCGGCCGGGACGACCTCGATGGTGCGGTCGTCGCCGCAACCGGCGGCGTCGACGTGTTCGCCGACGTGGTGGGGGGCGCCTGGTTCGCGCCGCTGTTGGAGACCGTCAGACGGGGCGGTCACTACACCACGGCCGGAGCCATCGCCGGTCCGATCGTTTCGCTCGACCTCCGCACGCTGTATCTGCACGACCTCACACTCCACGGAGCCACCGTGCTGCCACCCGAGGTGTTCGCCAACCTGGTGGGCTACATCGAGCGAGGAGAGATCCAGCCGATCGTCGCCGGGACCTACCCGCTCGAAGCGTTACCCGCCGCCCAGGAAGCGTTCATGGAGAAGGCCCACGTCGGTGCGTTTGTCATCGAGGTGAGGCCGTGAAGGAGGCGGGCGACCTCGGCGCCACGAGCAACGCGTTCAGGATGCCGGACCCGTGACCTCGAGGACCGCGTCTGCCGCGGACACATACAGGTCGAGTGCGTCCAATCGCTGCTGTTTGTTGGTGCGGCCGGGCACTCGAAGGCCCAGCGAGCATCTCCTCGGCTCCACGCACCATGTCGGCGGTCGCCGAGTCGAGGGCATCCCGGTCGGCGCCGGACAGCGAAGCCACCGCCTCCTCGACCTGAACGGCCAGGTCCCGGGTGTCCGCCACCAACGCCTCGAGCTGAAGCTCGGTGTCGTCGTAGAGAACCTGCCGCTCGGTCTCGCCGACGACCGCCTCCTGATCATCCCAGGCGGCGTTCACGTCGACGGCCCGCCGGCGCAGCTCGGATGCGGCGGCAGCGATGGGGCCCAGCTGCGGATCGGCTTCTTCGTCCTGGGTGGCGAGCAGGAAGGCGAGCAGTCCGGCGGTGATGGCCACCAACACCGAGAGCACGACCACGGCCCGCCTCCAGAACCGCCGCCGACGGTCCTGGTTGCCATACCGCAGATGCTCACCACCGATGCCCATCCGGGTGGTGTCGGTGGGACGCGGCTCCGGACCGAAACGCGACGCAAGTAGCGTCTGCAGACTCACCGGGTGGCCAGGTCTCCGCACGGTCGAGACCAGCTCGACCGTGGAAGCACCCATGGCAGTCGGAACGGCAACGAAGATCCTCACCCGATCATTCTGGCAGTGGTCGGGGCCAAGGTCCCGGGTGGCTCACCGCGACATCGTGAGGCCACCCGCGCCGGGACTCGAAGCAGCCGGCCCGGTGGCCCGGCTCGTGGGCGCAGTGGACGCGCCCACGAGCGGCGAAAGCATCGGAACGGCAAGGGCGCCGTGCTCAGAGTGATGCCGACTGCGTCTCCTTCACGATGGCGTTCAGCCGGTCTTCCCACGGGCGGAACGCCTCGATGACCACGTCACGCCCGGCGGTGCCCTTCTTGTTGCTGATGTTCTCGAGGATGAACGGATACGTCTTGCCGTCGTCGAACGACAGCTTCAGCGTCCGCTGAAAGCTGTAGGTCCGCTGTGAGGGAATACCCCGGGAGATCACTTCCTCCACCGCATCGACAGCGACCAACCGATCGAATGCGTATGACGCATGAGTGATCGTGCCCTTGTCGTCGAACACCAGTATCAGTTCTCTCTTGGGTTCATCGACGGCGAGACCGATGTCCATTGCGCCCGACTTGCTGACCCGGCCGGCCAGCAGCAACTGCTCGCCCACACCCGGGAAACGACTCGAGAGATACTCCGTGAAGGCATCGAGTTTCCTGCCGCGGCGTACCTTGCCCATCAGGACCGCAACGACGCCCACGACGACCACGAGGGCGAACACCACGAGTCCGGAGTACAGGGCTTCTTCCATGACACACCTCCTCTGCGGGATGCGGCGACGGATCCGCGAGGTCATCCTCCACGGCGACGCCACCCATCCCCTGGCTGATATCTGCCGGCTCCGCTCGCCTACGCCGGCCGCTCGGTCCCGCCCCTTCGAAGCCGTGCAATGCCCAGGACACTGCTGATGAGTGCCGTCAGTCCGAAGATCGCCGCAAACCCGCCGATCACCAGGTTGTAGGTGGTGGTGACCTGGGTGCTGCCTCCGATGCTGACGCATTCGATGACGATGCCGTTCAACTCGCAGTTGTCCCCCTGCGAGAAGACGAACATCATCACGGCATAGCCGACCACGAGCAGACCGATCAACCCCCGACCGAGCAGTGACCACACTGAGGGAACTGCTCGCTGCTCACCTGGCGACTCCACCGGTGACGTGGTTTGGGGGGTGACCATCTCGACCTCCTCGGTTGCCCATGGCCCACCGAGCAAGGACCGTCTCCCGCCGTACCGAACACCCCCCTCGCCCCAGCCTGCCGGCCGCCGCACACCACATCATGCCGGCGGCGCCTCTCACCGACCACTGTGGCAGAGGACGCCACTCCCCACATAGGGGCGACCGTCATATCACCCGTGATCGGGGCGCCGGCCGACATGGCGACGGAGCCATCGTCCGTGTGACCGGCCGGTGCGAGGAAATCTCGACGTCGCATGAGAACCGGTTCACGCGGTCACGCCGTACTGAAATCGGAAGGTACCCGACGAACCCGGGGAGGGTTTCATGCGGACACGGATCATGACGACGATCGCCGTGCTGGCCACACTGGCGCTGGCACTGCCGGCCCTTGCGGGAGGACGACCCCTGTCGACCGACCTGGCTGCGGAGAACGAGGTTGGACAGCCCGGCGACCCGGGCACCACCGGCCACGCCCAGATCACACTCAACCAGGGACTCGGGGAAGTGTGTTTCGACATCGACGTCGAAGGTGAGAGTGCTCCCATCCTGGCGGCACACATCCATTCGGCGCCTGCCGGTGTCAACGGTGGGATCGTGGTGGACTTCCAGTGGGCTGTCACCGGAGGACATGGATGCGTCGAGGCAGACGCCGACCTGATCAAGGCCATCCGTCAGCACCCGGAGAACTACTACGTGAACGTCCACAACGCGGTCGCTCCTCCAGGTGCGGCCCGGGGTCAGCTCGACAAGTGACCATCGGTGGGTCCGAGGTGGCGCCGCACGGCCCACCTCGGACCATCACCACTCGGACAAACTGGCCCGCACCGGAGTGCACCCGGTGATGGCACCTGCTCGAGCGACGAGATGCCGAGGACTCCGCTGCAATGCGGAGGGGCGAGCCGTTCAGGTGATGTCGAACCTCAACGAGGCGCCCACCAGGTCGCCGTCGACAGCGGTCGGGCACATCGCGTAGGCGATCTCTCCCCCGTCGTCGCTCACCGCCGCCACCAGCTCGTCGATGACGTCCGGCAGCGGATCTCCGATGTCGCCGCACACCACACAGACGGGACCGTGCAGTGCCAGACCGCCACAGCCACGGCACCGGTAACCCTCACGGGTTTCGGTGCCTTGCACCAGGAGCTCGGCCACGGCGTGGCGATTGGCCGCGGCGAGGGTGGCGGGAAGGCCGGTCACGGCCAGGCTGCCGGCGGCGGCATCCTCGACGATCCGCTCGCCCAGCGCCATGTGACGCTCCCGATCCCATTCGCTCGACAGCTCCAGCGCCTTCGCCTGCAGGTCGGCGTCGCTCATCGTGTGGATGTCGATCGCGAACGTGCCGGCCACCATCCGGCGCTCGCGGGTTCCGACGAACCGCAGGAACTCGTCGATGATTCGCGCTCGACCTCCGACGAACACCGCTTCGAACCCCAGCTCGCGCCTGATCCTGGCCAACCGCTCTGCCACGTTCTTGAACAGCCGATGGCGGGCGTTCTCGGCACCTCGCCGCGACTTCGTCTCCTCCAGGGCGTACCAGCCCGAGACGGCGCCCCAGCGGATCTCCTCGCCCCGGATCATCTCGTAGCAGACGACCTCGTCCAGCTGTGTGACCATCACCCACGCGTTGCGGGCGTCGACCACCACCGTGGCGATCGGATGGGTGGTGTCCACGACCGCCCACAGCGGACGCACATACGGGCGGGGGCCGGCCACGGCCCGGTCCCACACCCGACCCGACGTGATGATCTGCTCATCCAGGCCGATCGCCGGACCCTTGAAGATGGCCACACCGTGACCGACCAGCGTCCCGAACCCGGTCGAGTCGGACAGCACCTCGTCCATCGTCTGCTTCAGGCTCTCCGCGGCGGAATGGTCCAGATCGGCCACCCCGTCGCGGATCGGATGGAACAGGTCCCGCACCCGCGCACCGATCGTGCGCATCTCCTGTACACCGGGGCGAAGATCCAGGTACACGGACAAGATGGGCGATTCGGGACTCTCCACGTGGGCGAGCACGTCGAGTCGTTGACGGAGCGAGCGCTCGATGAGCATGGCGACCTCCTGAGGTCTTCTCGCGGTCCATGGAACTGCTCTCCCCCATGGTCCCCCCGTCCCGGCGCTCCGACCAGGGCAGATGGTCGCCTCTGACGCGACCCTCAATGCCCGGCGACATGGGCGAGCTTGTCGGGGTTCACGACGGTGCGGATGGCAGTGATGAGGCCGTCGTCGACATCGATGGTCATCACTCCGTAGAGCTCACCTCCCAGTTCGGTGACCAACGCCGGGGCGCCGTTGGCGACCACCACCCGCGCCGACCCGCCTCGCTTCGCCCCGTATTCGGCGATGCCGATCAGGAACTTGGCGACACGCACCGCTCCGGGGACCGGCTGGCGGGCCGCCCGGCGGACGCCGCCGCCGTCGGACCAGGCGATCACGTCGGCGGCCAGGGTTCGCACCAGAGCGTCGACGTCACCGGCGGCGATGGCAGCGATGAACGGCGCCAGCACATGTTCGGGGTTCTCGACCGGGAGCGAACGGGCGGGGTCGCCCACCCGATCCCGAGCCCGCTTGGCGATTTGGCGGCATGCCGCCGGGCTCTTGTCGACCACGTCGGCGATCTCGGCGTATTCGAAGTCGAACGTCTCCCGCAGCAGGAACACGGCCCGTTCCACCGGGTCGAGACGTTCCATCGCCGTGAGGAGCGCCATCGACAGCCGCTCCGCCTCCGCCACGATGTCGGCGGGGTCTTCGCCCACCTCCCGCACGATCGGCTCGGGCAGCCACGGTCCCACGTAGGTCTCCCGCCGTTTCTGTGCCGACCGCAGCCGGTCGATCGCCAGCCGGGTGGTGATGGTGGTGAGGAACGCCGCCGGCTCCCGGATCTCGCCGTGGTCGGACGCCTGCCATCGCAGCCAGGCGTCCTGCACCACGTCTTCGGCCTCCATCACGCTGCCGAGCATCCCGTAGGCGATGCCCGTCAGCCGCGGCCGCTGAGCCTCGAACCAGCCGTCGTTCACGCCGCCACCTTCACCCGCACGTCATCGGAGCGTACGCGTCCTTCGATCCGCCAGGCCAGCCACATGAAATATTCGAACGCCACCAGCAGAGCCAGGTTCATCGGGCCATGCCAGCCGGGCTCCGAAGCGCCGACATCGACGACGTGGTTGACGATGTGCAGACCGTTCTGGATGAGACCGAGCGCCAGCACCGGCTTGCGCCACGGCCTCCTCGACGCCGCCATCCACAGCGCCGCCGCCATCGGCACGCCGAAGGTCGCTGCGTCGCGGATGAAGTGGGTGTTGAGCACCCCGAACCCGGCGAACTCGGAATGGAACACACCCGGGGCGATCATCATCGTCACCACGGTGAACATCAGCCCCGCACCGGTCAGCCGAAGCAACCGCCCGGCCGGATCGCGGCGCGTGGGCAGTGTCGACAGGTACTCGGCGTAGGTCCGGCCCGCCAGATCCCGATTGGGGGTGTGGTGCAGACCCTTCCGGAAGGCTGCGACCACCTTGCCGCGGATCAGCACCCGCACCACCGGTGTGCGACGACCGGTCGCCCGCAGGTAGGCCCGTGCCATCTGCTCCAGATCCAATACCTCGGGACCACCCAGGTCGGGCACCCGGCCCGACGGGCCGGCTTCGACCAGATCGACGAGACGGCTCGTCACCGTGTCACGGTCGATCGGCTGGATGCCGATGCCCGCCGGCAGGGCCACCACACCGGCCTTGGCGATTCCGTCGACGATCCGGGGAATGAACCCGTGGAACTGGGTCGACCGGAAGATGGTCCACGGCACAGCGGATTCGATCAGCGCTCGCTCCACCCCCACCTTGGCCCGGTAGTACGGGAACGGGTGCTCGTCGATGCCGACGATCGACATGAACACGACGTGTCCGACACCCGCCCGGCGTGCCTCGTCGAACAGCGCCTTCGACCCGCTGACCTCCTTGTCGACGTTGGCCGGCTGAGAAGCCAGGTGCACCAGGGTGTCGACGCCCGACAGATCCGGGACCACCCCGGACAGATCGAACCTCACCTCGTCGTCGGTCTCCGGACTGCGGGTCCCGACCAGCACGTCGTGGCCGGCCGCTCTCAGCCCCGAGACCACGTCTCGCCCCAACCCGCCCTTGCCACCGGTCACCAGAACACGCATCGCAGACTCCTTTCTCGTCTCTGCAACCTCTTGACGAGACAGTCGTTCCAAACGTGACGGCCAGATGGAGCTGATACGGATCGGCCACGAGGAATTCGTCACAGCCCAGAATTTGATTGGTGGGTGTTCGCACCACGGTGCGAACTACCGCGGTATGATGGCTGTGTGAAGGTGGACAAGATGAGTATCTCGATGGATCCGGAGCTGGGTGACCAGGTTCGGGCGGCGGCTGCATCGGCCGGAGAACCCCTGTCGGCCTGGATCGCCGATGCGGCCGCATCCAAGCTGCGCGCCGAAGCGCTCAGCGCCTTCCTCGACGCGTACGAGGACGAGCACGGCGCCTTCAAGCCCGAGGAGCTCGAAGAAGCCCGGGCGAAACTCGGTCTACCGAGCTCGTGATCCTGCTCGACGCCGGTGCCCTCATCGCAATCGACCGGGGCGACCGAGCGACTGCCGCACTGCTTCGCACCGCAGGCCGCGCCGGCCTCGGGCTTCGCACGCACCCCATGATCGTGGCACAGGTGTGGCGCGATTCAGGTGGTCGCCAAGCCCAGCTGGCCGCCGCTCTCAAGGCCGTCGAGGTGATCGCGATCGATGATGGGCTCGGTCGCCGCGCCGGTGCCCTGTGCGGAGTGGCGGGCACCAACGATCCGATCGACGCCGCGCTGGTGGCCTTGGCCGCCGACGGCGACCACGTTCTCACCAGCGACCCGTCCGACATCGCATCGCTGCTCGAAGCGGCACGCATCGCCGCTCGGGTGATTTCGGTGTAGCCGCCTTCTATCGCCACGGCGGGGCGCAAACAGTCACCACACCGGGCGACGAGCCCAACCTCAACACCTGCGAGCCGTAGGACCACCAAAAACCCATGCACCACCTGCACCAGTTGGTGCACTATCCTGAGTCTCATGCGACGAGCGTCCGTGACCATCCCACCCGACCTCGAGGACGAACTCGACCGATTCCTCGCTGCACAGCCCGCAGCGCCGACTCTCGCAGCAGTCATGCAGCAGGCCCTGCGTCGATACCTCACGAGCGCGGAAGGGGCCGGCAACTTGCTCCTCCAGGTTGTACGGCACCGAGCCGACATCGTCGCCATCGCCGAGCGCAATGGCGCCACCACGATCCGACTGTTCGGGTCGGTCGCCCGAGGCGAAGAGACCTACGACAGCGACATCGACTTCGTGGCGACGTTCGAACCAGGACGTAGCCTGTTCGACCTTGCTCGGCTGCGCGCCGATCTGGAGGATCTGCTCGACGCCGAGGTGGATGTGGTCTCCGAGGCCAACCTCGACGATCAGGCGCGCAGGCGCCTTCTCGCCGAGGCGTTGACGTTGTGAACGCCCAAGACCGGACCCGTCTCGAACACATCCTCGACCAGATCGACAGGATCAGCCGCTACACCTCCGGCGGCCGGGGCACCTATCAATCCGACGACAGGACCCAAGATGCCGTGGCACGCTGCATCACCGTCATCGCCGAGGCGTCGGCTGCACTGTCTGCCGAGACCCGAGCCCTCTTGGAGTCGCTCCCACCGACGTCGGTCCGTGGGCAGCGCAACCTCCTCGTTCACGAGTACTGGCGGATCGATCATGACCTGGTGTGGGCGACCGTCGAAAGCGACCTTCCGCCCCTGGCCGAGGAGATCCGGACTCTGCTCGACCGCTGAGGCAGCGCACAACGGGACCGGAGCGGACGGTGACCGATGAACTCTGCGCCAGGTAGATCCGTGGCGTCTCACGCGCCTTCGCTCTCGGTGTCGGCTCGACGTCGGAGTAGGGGTCCTTCGCTTTGCTCGGAGGGGCAGCCTCGTCACCGTTGACTCGAACCCAGCGACGACGTTCACTCCCAGCGGAAGAGCCGGGCCGCGATGGCAGTCGACACGACGAGGACTCCGACCAGCACACCGGTCTCGAGGACCAGCGATCCCCACGCCTCACCGAACCACAAACCGCGCATCAGGCGCACCACGTAGCTGAGCGGGAGGTAATCCGAGATGGTCCGGATCGAATCGGGCATGACCTCCAGTGGTATCCCGGCACCGGACAGGAACAGCATCGGATACAGGACCACCATTCCGATCACCTGTGCGGCGCGCGCGTTGGGCGCCAACCCGGCGATGAGATAGCCGATGGCGAACATGGCGGTGCCCGACAGGATGACAGCAGCCACCACGCTGACGACCTGGCCCTCGAACCGAACCCGGTAGATCAGCCAGCCGACCACGACCACACCGGCCATCCCCACCAGGGTCATGATGAGGTTGGCGATGACATCGGCGGCGATGTAGACCAGCGGTCGGAGTGGGGTCATCCGGAAGCGGCGGAGAATGCCCGCCTCGCGGTACGTGCTGGTGGTGATCGCCACACCCAGCAGGCCCACCGACCCCAGGATCAGCGCCGTGTAGGCGGGCATCGAGATGTCCATGGAGCCGTATCCGTCGAACATGTCTTGCGGCTCGTTCCCGTAGATCGCCCCGAAGATGAGGATCAGCATCACCGGGAAGGCCAGGGTGAAGAAGGCCGCCACCGGCTCTCGGATGTAGAGCTTGAGATCGACCATCACAAGTGACCTGAGAGACCGCAGGGTCGAACTGCCACCACGTTCCACAGAGGCCAGGTCGGTCGTCGTCGGTCGTTCGATCATTCCCGCATCTCCTGGCCCGTCAGCGACAAGAACACGTCTTCGAGGTTTGGCTGCTCAGTGCGGAGATCGGTGAAGGGCACATCGGCGTCCTCCAGCGCCGAGACCACGGATCCGGCGAAGTGTCGCCCTCCCCCGTACACGATCGCCCGCTCGTTGCCCCGCTCGACCCGGGTGACGGCCGGCACACCGTTCAGGCATGCGAGATCCTGTCCTTCGGATACACCAAAGACGATCCGCTGGTCGATCCCGAGCGCGTTGATCAGCGTCTCGGGAGAGTCCAGGGCGATGATCCGTCCTTCGTCGATGATCATGACCCGGTCGCAGAGCCGCTCGGCCTCCTCCATGTAGTGGGTGGTCAGAACGACGGTTGCGCCCCGCTCACGGATGGTGCGTACGAGGTCCCACATCGAGTGCCGGGCTTGAGGATCGAGGCCGGTCGTCAACTCGTCGAAGAACACGATCTCAGGTTGGTTGACCAGCGCCAGCGCGATGAACACCCGCTGTCTCTGGCCACCCGACAGCTTGGCGATCGCGGTGTTCCGTTTCTCGTTGAGCGACAACAGCTCCAACAGGTGGTCGGCGTCCACACCGCTTCGATAGAAGGACCCGAACAACTCGAGCGCCTCGGCGACCCGCAGACGAGGCGGTAGGGCACTCTCTTGCAGCTGTACGCCGATCCGTTCGACCAGTCGCAGCCGATCCGCGATCGGATCCAGGCCTATGACCTCGACGTGACCCGACGTGGGACGCCGCAGCCCTTCCACGCACTCGACGGTGGTCGTCTTCCCTGCGCCGTTCGGCCCGACGAGGCCGAATATCTCCCCCTCGGCTACGTCAAACGACACATCATCGACGGCCGTGACATCGCCATAGGTCCTTCGCAGATTGCGCACCTCGATCGCGGTTGACACTTCTGATGTCCTCTCCCCCATCATCACGCCGAGTCCGGTTCGGCGACAGAGGCCAAGTCCCTGGTGGGACGTATCCGATCGCGACCAGCGCACGATCGGATACGTTGCACGCAGATTGCTCGACGGGGTCTTCCCCGATCAGGCCTCCACCTTCGCCTCGTGCCAACCGGCGATCCGGCGCGCGACGGCGTCGGGTTCGTCTGCCATGGGGAAGTGGTTCCCCTTCGGGATCACCATCTCGTCGACGTCGGCGAAGTGGTTCCGGAACTTCTCTTGGAAGCCGAACGGGTCGTTGCGTTCGCCGTAGATGGTGAGCGCGGGCTTGGTGGCCAGCGTCGACCCGAGGGCCTCTTCCACGGCTGCCAGATAGTCGGTCTCGGCCCTGGCGGCGGCCATCAGGTCGTGGAAGCGGCGCCGCGGTGTCTTCGCCCGGAATCCGCCCAGGAACGCTCTCCGCCCCGCTTCGCCGAGGTGGCGACCGATGCCAAAAGCGCCTGACGTGAGCCTAGGCACCAGGTTGGTGGCCACGTCGAACGCCCGCATCGGAGCGCTGCCCATCACGGCGAGCATCATGCGCAGCGATGCCACATGTGGCGGCCACGCGAACGTGTTCACGAGCACGAATCCGTCGATCAGCTCCGGACGGCGGGCGGCCAGGCCCATGCCGACGGCGCCGCCGAGGTCATGGAGCACGAGGGTGATCTTCGCCAGACCGAGCGCATCGGCGAAGCCTTCCAGCAGGTGCGAGTCGGCCTCCAAGCTGGTCGGGTGATCCGACTGCGGAGACAGCCCGGATCCGGGGAAGTCGAGGGTCACCACCCGGTACTCCTCCCTCAGCCGATCGATCAGCGATCCCCACACATACGACCACATCCCATCGTGGACCAGCAGCAGGACCGGACCCCGGCCCTCATCGGTGTAGGCGATGCGGTGTTCGTCCACGTCGACCGATCGGACCTCGAAGGGCCAGACCTCCTCCGTCAGCCAGCTCGGTCGTTCGATCGTCTTGTCGTGTGTGGTGCTTGTCATGAGAATGTCCTCAGCTCGAGGCGGTGTCCTCACCGCCTTGGGTGGCGGGTCCTCCGTCGGGTTTTGGAAGGCTTGGCGGAGGACCCCTCTTTGCATGATGTGACGTGTCAGCCGGTCGATCCGACCACCTCCCCCGCGGGCGCCGACATCAACGGCACCGTCACGTCGAGCAGCCTGCGCAAATCGGCGTCGACATCGCCGCTGAGCATCAGCGGCATCCCCGGCGCTTCCACGGTGGCGAACAGGTAGACCACCATCCCCACCACACAGTGGAGCCGCCAAGCGATGTCCTCGGGGGCGAGGTCGGGCAGTGCCCGCTGGAACGCGGCGTAGAACCGACGCTGAGTCTGGGCGAACTGGCGGCCCACGACCCGTGCCATCAGCTCGGACCCCTCCGAATACATGCGGGACACGAAGTGCGGCAGCAGCGGATCCCGTGCCCGCAGCTCCTCGATCACCTCCAGGTCGGGACGGAGGAACGCTGCCAGCACATCTGCGACCTCCGAGGTGCCTCCTGAGTCGGCGAGGTCCAGCAGCTCGAGGCGACGCACGTTGATGGGCGCTATCAGGCGATCGAGGAGCTCGATCATCAGGTTCTCTTTGGACCCGAAGTGGTAGTTGACGGCGGCGACGTTGGCGCCGGCCATGTCGGTGATCTGACGAAGCGAGGTGTTGGCATACCCATCCCGGGCGAAGAGCACCTCGGCGGCCCGGATGATCTGATCTTTGGTGTCCTGTGCCATATCCCTGACCGATCGAAGGTCTTTCAAACGCTTGCTTGAAACATACGCTTGAAATCGAGCCACGTCAAGGGCCCACAGGCTGGGTCGACCGAGAGCTAGTGCGAGGGGACGAAACTCCCAACTCCGAGGATCTGGTGGACGTCCCAGTCGATCAGCTCGAAGCGGCACTCACCACCGGCGGTGAACGGGTCGGCTGCAGCGATCGCCGCGGCCTCTTGTGTCGACGTGGCCTTGATCAGATAGAGGCTCACCGAGTGGTCTCGAGCCGGGCCCGAGATGAGCACCGAACCGTCGGTGTGGCGTTGCTTCATCCAGTCGAGGTGCTCTTGGAGGGTCACCGTCCACTCGGCTCGGGGTCGCAGCGGATGTCGCAAACACAGGAAGTACACGCAAGGCTCCAGTCGTCGGATGGTGCCATTGTCGCGGGCGGTGACCGCGGAGCCCTGCGACCGAGACGTGTGGGCGTAGCATGCAGGCCACGCCGGCGATCGCCACGGCCAGGCGCCGGCACGGGGAGGTGACATTCGTTGACCACACCCATACCGATACGAATGGGTGGATACGGCCCGCCGACCACCGCTTTCAGCAAGTCGCTGAAGTTCGTCGGCGACCGGCTCGAATCCGAGTTCGGGGACGACGTAGCCGTCGAGTACGTGTGGAACATCATGGACCTGGGCTATCGGGGCGAAGAGATCCTGACCCTGGTCGAAAGCGGCGAACTCACACTCGGATACCAGTCGAGCAGCTACCTGACGGACCGGGTGCCCGAGCTCGGGTTCGTCGATCTGCCCTTCCTGTTCGAGAACGACGCGCAGGCGCGCTCCGCCATCGATGGCGCACTCGGCGAACTGCTGGCGACGAAGATCGAGGACCGCACCAACTTCCGGATCCTGGGGTTCTTCGAGAACGGGTTTCGCCACCTATCCAATCGGCTGCGCCCCGTCCTCACGCCAACCGACCTGGCAGGCATGACCATTCGTGTGATGCCGAGCGACGTTCATGCCCGGGCGTTTGCGTTGCTGGGCGCCACACCCAAGAGGATGGATCTGTCGGAGGCGATCACCGCCATCGTCGACGGGAGCGTCGACGCCCAGGAGAACCCGCTGGCCAACACGGTCACCTATGGCGCCCACAGGTTCCACAGGTACCACACGCTGACCGGCCACTTCTATGTCTCTCGCCCGATCTTCGCCCACCGGCCAACCGTGGACCGATGGCCCGAAGCGTTGCGGTCTGCTCTCTACCGGGCGACCCGCGAGGCGATCGCCGGTCAACGCCGGCTGTCCGAACAGGAAGCCGTGGACGCCCGCCAGGCGATCGAAGGCGCAGGCTGCGAGATCGTTACGCTGACCGTCGATGAGCGTGAGGCGTTCCGCAACGCGGTGAAGCCGATGCACGAGGAAGCCCGCAGGCAGTACTCCTCTGAACTCCTCAGCTCGGCCGGCGTGCCGTCGATCTTCGAATAGAGGCCCCATGTCCTTTGCCCGATCCCACCGCCTCACGACCGAAGGCGCCAAGGCGATGCTTGCTGCCGCCGTGTCCCTGGCCGAAGACATGGGCATCACCGTCACCGTCGCCATCGTCGATGCGGGTGGGCATCTGATCGTTCTGGAGCGGATGGACGGGGGCCGGTTCCACACCGTGTACTCGTCGACCACCAAGGCCGTCACGGCGGCATCGAACAAGCGCCCGACCACGACCAGAGGGGCGCAAGGCCAGGACCTCGACACCCTCCATGCCATCGGGCTGTCGTTGGCGGCGGGGTCGGACCGCTGGACCGCGATGGAAGGCGGATTCCCGATCCTCGCCGGCGACGAATGTGTCGGAGGCATCGGTGTCAGCGGCGGCGATTGGGAACAGGATCAGGCCATCGCAACGGCTGCGCTTGCGGTGGTCGGAGCGAGTCAGGAGCAATCAGATGGATGACGTGACGTTCCTCGCCGTGGCCGAGGCGGCGATGGCCGGACCGAGTGGACGGCGTTGGAATCCCGACCTGGATGCAGTTCGGGCCGCTGCGCGTATGATGCCCGGCCCCCGGCCGCTCCGCGTCAACGCCGTGAAGGTCGCCGAGAGCCATCGGCCCAAGAGCGTCGCGGTCGAAGGTGGATCCGACGACACCACCGTGTTTGCCCGGACTGCGTACCAGATCGTCTACCCGGACGGCCATGTCATGCTCGAGGCCGGCATGGATCGGGAGATCCATGCCACGTTCGGGAAGGGCAAGGAAGAGCCGTACTTCGAGGACGAGAACGCCCGGGTCCAAGAGGCTCTGAGGACGTCGGTCTTCAACTTCGTGACCCATGAGCATGGCGACCACATCGCCGGCGTCGTCCGCACCGACTTCTTCGACGAGATCGCACCCAAGACGCTCCTCACCGCGGTCCAGGCCTGGGCGCTGGTGGTGCAACCGCAGCGTCCACAGCTCGGCATCACCGCCGAGACGGCAGCCCGCTACCGGGTCTTCGACTACGAGGACTACCTGCCGCTCTCACCCGGCATGGTCGTGATCAAGGCGGCCGGCCACACGCCCGGCTCGCAGATGGTCTACCTCGAGACCGAGGCGGGCACCGAGTACCTGTTCATCGGCGACTGCGCCTGGCACATGGATGGGATCATCGGGCTCAAGCAGAAGAACGCTCCATGGATCGACGAGGACCGCGAGGCGATCATGGACCAGCTTCGCTGGCTGAACGGCATCCTCGGCTCGGAGCCGAACATCACCATCGTTGCCGCACACGACGACGACCAGTTGGCGGAGTACCGAGCATCGGGCCTGTTCGGATCCGAGCTGGAGCTCTAGGGCCGGAGTGGTGGTGAACCCCAAGGTCCATGCCCACATGAGACGGTCGGAGAAGTAGCCGGAACTGTCACCTCGCACCATTTCGCCGAGCACCGGTGAGGCTCACACGAGCCGGCGTGGAGGCTGCCGGCCGTGACCGGCCGCCTCGGGCCACATCGTCCGGAGTGACGTCACTGCCAGCGACGTGAGCCACAAGGGGACCACGATCATCCACAGCAGCTGCGAGTCGAGGTTGCCGGGGCGGGGTTGGGCGAACTGATAGAAGATGTCGATGGCCGGGACGAGAAGCACCAGCACGGTGCCGGTGACGAGGACGAAACCTGCAAGCCGTTTCCCCTCGACGGCGCTGGGCACCCAGCCCATTTCGAGGGACACCGCCAGGGCCAGCGCCGGACAGGCGAACAGGTATCCCACACCCGGCAGCACCGCAGTCGACACCGCCAGCAGCCACCAGGCGATGCCGACACCGAGCGGGTCGAGGGCGGCACCACGGCGGCGCCGGGTCCGCCGCCCCATCAGGACCGAGATCAGGTAGACCAGGGCGACCAGCGCGATCAGGTACAGGTAGCTCTCGGCGATCCCGGGGGTGGTGGCGATGGCGGTGATGCCCAGCCAGGCGACGCCTCCGACAACCATCGAGGCCACGACGTCGAGGACCGTCGCCCCGACTGCTCCGAACACCCGGTATCTGGCGTCGGCACCCTCTCGCCATCGTCGGCGCACCGCCAGTCCCAGAAGCCCGGCGGCAACGGCAAGGCCCCAGACGCTCCATGAAACCGGGTATGCCAGCACCGTTCCCCAACCGACGGTGAAAAACACCTCGTCGACGCCGGCGGGTGTTCGAGCGAGGTCCAGGTCGGCGAGATGGCGGACGAGTGCCAGCGTGTTGCGACCATGGTGGTCCAGGCTGCGAACGCCCACGGACTCGGGATTGTCGGCGGGCGTGTGATAGGCGGGCGATCCCCGCAGATACGCCATTTCCAGGCCGGGAACCCCGCGTTCGCGGAAGGGGGCGATGTCGGTGTTCGATCCTCCGATGAGATCGACGATCCGCGTCAGGAACGAGTAGGCCACCGGGCGCGGCGTGGCGGTCGAATACTCGGCGACCAGCCAGGGCTCGGTGACTGCGATGAGCGTCGAAGCTCCCCCGCCTCCCAGCGCCTCCAGGTTCACGACCACACCGATCTCATTCGCCCACGGGTGGTCCGCCACGAACGCCGTCGACCCGAACCGGGGCGCCGGCTCCTCGCCATCGGTGAACAGCAGGATCACGTCGTTGCGGAGGTCAGATTCGGCGCCCAGGAGCCGTGCCAGCTCGAGCATCACCGCAACCGACGCAGAGTTGTCGTTGGCCCCCGGGGTTGTGGGCACCGTGTCGTAGTGGGCGACGACGGTTACCGCCCCGGTGGATGCGGTCCCGGGGATGCGCGCCGCCAGGTTGATCACCGGCACGGTGCCGGCACCGGACCCGAAGTAGTCGGGCACGTCGATCCGCTGGGAGTCCGGTTCCAGACCCAGATCGCTGAGCCGCTCGATGATGGCCCGACGCACCTCATCGATGGCGGCGGTACCCATCGGATGGGGTTCGGTGGCCAGCACCCCCACATCCGCCATCGCACGGTCCACCGAGAACTGACTCCCACCCGAAGCCGGGACTACCAGCGGAGCGCAAGCCAGCGCCAGCAGCGCCACCAGAACGAACCACGGCGCAACCTCATGCGATCGACTGGACGCCGATCGACGCGACATCTGTCCTCCGAGCTCCAATTGCTTCGAGCCTGACGCGGCGCGCCAGCAGGTGACAGTGTCGAAGGCCACAACAACCGACTGCTCGGCCGGATCAGTCGAGCAGGGCAACGGTCGCCGCCAGCGACGCCGCCATGACCAGCACCGCCGCGACCAGCATCCACCAGGCGGTGCGCAGCGTCGGCAACCGCAAGGTGGGCGGTGGTTCCCCTTGGACGGTGGCGGCCGCCGGCCAGATGTCGAACCCGCTCCGGGCGAAGAGCCGGTGGACGGGCACGAACACGACCAAGGCGGTGAGTGCCAGCATCGACATCATCGCCCCGAAGTAGGGACTCGAGAGGGTGGGGATGGTCGACAGCCACCGAGCATCGATCACGAACGTGAGCGTGAAGAACAACGCAAACCCGATCCCCCACGTGATCACCTCGGCGACCAGGCCCCGGCGGAGACCCAAGGCGTAGCCGCCGCCCCATCGGTTGAACAGAGGTGCTCGAACGGCCACCAGACCCACGATGATCGGCAGCGCCACCGTTGCCCCGAGGGTCAACGCCGGGTGCGGCTCCCCGCCGACGCTCATCAGGAGTCCCATCGCCACCATCCAGGCGACGCCGTAGGCGGCGACCGACATCAATGCCGCCGGAGCGGCCTCCCAACCCCTCCGAACAGTGGCCCGATGCACTACTGGACCGACCGGCCCGACCAGTGCCGTCGCCACCAGCCACACGGCCCAGTCCCATGCCCGGGCCACTTCACAACGCAGTAGACGCAAGACCATCCAGCCGAGGGCCGCCACCACGACCACCATCCATCCGACCATCGCCCGGCTCACCCACACCAAGGACGACGTCGATGCCAGCGGCGCCACCACCGGCTGCCTTCCGACCGTGGCGGTGGTCTCGGGGTCCCGGGCGAGCGGAGACCCCGGGAAGGCGGTGATCGCCACCCGGCGCAGAATCTCGGCCTGATCGGTCTGCCCCGAACTGGCGAACGCCTGCCGGAACGACCACAACTCACGTTCGAGGACCAACCGGGCCCGGGTGTCGTCGACATCCGCAACGGCGTCCAGCAGCTCGGGGCGATCCATCGACCAGTCGATCGTCGGCAGCTCGCCACCAAGCTCGGCCGAGTACACGAAGTGCCGCAGGAAGACGAGCGCCGGGGCCGACCGGCTGATGTCGCCGTCGCCGATCCCGAAGAAGGGCACGGTCAGGTTGTCGGTGTTGGCGGCGACGATGAAGGTCAGGCCGTAGTCGGGCACCTTGAGATACAACGCCGAGGTCGACGGCGGCCAGCGGCCCGTATGCCACAACAATCGCAACCCGTCCAAGTCCTGGACGTACCAACCCAACCCGTAGTTGAGGTCGCTGCGTCCCAAGACCGTGCGCACCTGCGGCGACCACATCTCGGCTCGAGCATTCGCCCCGAGCAACTCGCCCCGGTCGAGAGCGATGTCGAAGGCAGCGAGGTCGCCGACGCCGGCATTCAGCCCGGCGGCGGGGCTGTGCTGGAGGTGATACATGCCGGGAACGATCTCGAAGTCCTCGCCGAATTGATACGGCCGGGCCAGTCGTCGGTAGACATCCGGATAGTTGGCGAACGTCGCACTCCATCCGAGCGACCGAGCCAGATCCTCGAACCCACGGATCGATGCGACACCCCGGAACTCGAATGGCCCGAGGGCGCTGTCGTTCATCTGGAGCGGTACCAGGATCCGATCGCCCAGCAGATCGGCGAACGATCGACCGGTGGCGCCTGCGATCACCCGTCCCAACAATCCATAGCGGTCACCGTTGTATGTGTGGACCTTGCCCGGCGTCCCCTCCGAGGTGTGGGTGAGCAGGTGCCGGACGGTGATCCCCGGGTCGTCGGGGATCCGAACCCCGTAGTCGGCGATCGGTGTGTCGAGACCGACCACCTCCTCCTCCACCAACTGCATCGTCAGCGTGGCGGCGATCGGCTTGGTCACCGACGCCAGCCCGAACGGTGTGTCGGCTGTCGCCGGAACCTGATTCTCGACGTCGGAGTATCCGAAGCCCTCGGCGAACACCACAGCACCGTCGGACACCACCGCCGCCGCCATCCCGGGAATCCCCAGGGCCAGGCGGAGATCCTCGAGGTCAGAGGCGAAGTCGCCAGCTCCGGCGGCAGCGGCTGGGAGCACCGTCCACCCAGATAGCATCAGAGCGACCGCTCCTTGGATGGGCCTGATTCGACGCATGAGTGTTGGCGGTGTCGACCTACGACCCAGGATGGACGCTCGGGCGAGATCGGACCAGGGTCCTACGACCGTGCACGCTGGTAGAACGCGCGGTCTCTACGCCTGCAGAGTCGCAAAACGCGGCAGCAGGGTCGAGATCGGCCGTCGGCTCGATCGGCGCCCCACCACTATCGCCCGAGAGGTGACCCGGAATGTCGGATAGAGCGGGTACCCGTCGCCGCGAGTTCAGATCTCGGGGGGCACGCACCTTCCCATCGGCTGCGCCCGGGGTTGTCAGAACAGGACGCGGGTTTCCAGCAGCGGGTGGGCGGCCGGGCCGCGGCCTGAGAGGATCCAGCACAATTCCACAGCGTCGAGTTCGAGCGCGGGACCGCCCTCGCCTGCGGCGTATCGGCCACCTGCTGAACCGGTGAGCGTGAGGCGGAACGGCTCGCCGTGACGCCCGGCCCACTCGGCGACCACGTCGGCGATCAGCCGGCCCTCATGGTCGGCGTCGACGTCGATGTCGCCGCCGACGGCTCTGGCGATGTCGATCCGGTGCATGAAGACGTCTCTGGTCAGGATGACCGTGAACAGGTGGCCGAGGGTCAGCGAGGTTGGCATCCCTTCGGCCGTCGACCCGCCAGGCGCGTTGGGTACCCGGATGCGTCCGACGAGCTTGGGTCGGCTCATCCGCTTGTGCACGGCCTTGGGGGCGATCGTCTGCAACCGGGTGAGGAGCTCGGTGCTCGACAGCTCGGCGTGGTCGGCGACCTGGAGGGCGTTCATGGCGTCCATGTCGTTGCCGTCGAACTCCGACTTGTGGCGCGCTCCGTAGATCGCCTGTCGGGCGAACTGCGCGAACGACGCATGTCCTTCTGCAGCACCCACGAGATGGCGGACGACGTCGGCGACCGTCCACGGTGCGCACACCGTCACCTTCTCCCATGCCTCGGGGGTCAGCGCATGGAGCTCCACGAGCAGCCGGTCGTACATCGCGCTCGCCAGACGGCGGGCTTCGTCCGTCTCGATCCGTCGGATGCCGTCGACGGTCGTGAACGTGTCGTTCATGTGTCGTCTCCCTCTGTCTCACCGATCGAGATGCTCGACCAGCATCTCCATCGCGCTGCGGGCGAGCCGACGCCAGCGGTCACCCGCGGGGTCGTTCGCCATCTGTTGTGCTGCCAGGCCGGCGCTCACAGCCGTGTACAGATCGAGTGCCTCGTCTCCGGCGATCCCGAGCGTGGCCAGCCCCTCGGCCATCTGGGCATAGCTGCGCACCGATACCGCATAAGCGTCGGGTGAAGGCTCCCAGCCGGGAACGGCCCTGGTGAACATCAGCTGGTACCGAGCCGGTGATTGCTGACAGAAGCCGATGAACCGGTCGATCACCCTCGTCAACGCGTCGACGCGACCGAGGTCGGTCACCTCGTCGGTGATCTCCTCCGAGAGCCGAGAGAGCGCCTCGTAGGCCTCGGCGAACATCGCGTCGTAGATGGCGTCCTTGCTGTCGAAGTAGGTGTAGAGCGACGGTGCCTGCATCCCCACGGCGGCAGCCAAGGCCCGAAGCGAGATACCGGCGACGCCGGTGGCCTCGGCCTGCGCCCAGGCGGCGTCGAGGATCTCCTGCCGGGTGGCGTCGTGGCGACGGGCTCTGGCGGTCGTCATGTCCGATATCCTAACGTCGTTCGGATTTCCGTACATTGTTAGATTGGAGAATTCTCAGGCCTGATCTTCGGGAGCGGGCACGATCTGCCGCCAGACCCTCTCGAGTATCCAACGAGGCACTCCGGGTTCCCTCAGGCGGAAGGCGTATGGTTGGCCGGCGAGGCGAACATGATCGATCTGGACTATCTGGCGGTGCTGGCCCCCTTCTTCGTGGTGGTGGCCGGCGTGCTGGCGCTCCCGATCACGAGTCTGCTGTTGAGGCGATACCGGAAGTCGGTGGTGCGGCTGATGTCCGCCGAAGGCGACCACACCGTCGTGGCACGCCCAGCCGAAGACTCAACGGCCTCATCGACGCCACCACCGGGGCAGCTGCGACGCCGGGTCACACGGCGGGTGGCGGCTCACGTTGCGATCACCGTGGCGGCCGGCCTGTTCATAGGACTCACCTACGCCATGCTGTTCTCCGTGTGGAACGAACTGGTGTTCGACTGGCTTCAGTTCGCCTTCTTGACACTGATGTTCACGTGGCCGGCGGTGCCCGGGGTTTGGATCTCCACCGACGGCGACAGGCGTTGGACCTCCACCGCCGTGGCGCTCTACATCGTGGCAGTGCTCGCTCTCCCCGCTTTCGGGGCCGCTGGCCCCCTGACGGGTCTGGTCGCCTGGGCGTGGTTCAACGCGCTACCCACGCTGATCGCAGCCGTGTTCTTCACCCGGTCGTTCCGGGCGATCGGGATCTGCGTGCTCGGCGTGACGCTGGCGGCATTGGTCGGGTCCCAGGCGATGCTCTCGACCCTCGAGTCAGACGCAGTCGCCCGGTTGGCGGTGGAGGTCGGCATCCTGGCGGGGATCAACGACGCCCTGGCCGTCTTCCTCCTCGTGGCCGGGTTCGGGTTCGTGGCCGCCGGCGCGGTCGGCTGGTGGCTGCTTTCGAAGATCGGGCGCTGGTACTCGCACCATCGGATCTCGGACCACATGCTGCTCCTCGGGTCGCTGTGCTTCGTGTTCTGCATCGACTACGTGGCGGTGGTGGCAGGATCCGATCCACGGGCACTGGCGGTGGGCCTTCTCCTCTTCGCCTCGCTGGCCGCAGCGAGTCTGCTGGCGTACCACCTGCTGATCGGGGGTCGCCCCGAGCCGGCCCGTCTCCTCTTGCTGAGGGTGTTCGACACCGGCAGCCACGGCCCGAAGCTGCTCAACCGGATCGCCGCCCGATGGCGATTCGTGGGCCCGGTGCAGCTGATCGCAGGTCCCGATCTGGCGCTCTCGACCGTCGAACCCGACGAGTTCCTGACCTTCACGAGCGGCAACCTCCGCCGCCCCTTCATCGCCGACCAGACCGGCCTGGAGAGCCGAATCGCCGAGCCGGGGTCGGCGACCGATCCGGACGGCCGGTTCCGCCTCGAAGAGTTCTTCTGTTTCGACACCACCTGGAGGGCCACAGTCGATGCCCTCGTCGCCAGAAGCGAGGCAGTGGTCCTCGACCTGCGTGGATTCACACGAGAGCGCAGAGGCGCCGCCGAAGAGCTGGCATTGCTCGGTCGGCGGGGGATGTTCGACCGAACCGTCTTGATCACAGACGGTCGCACGGACCTCGATTTCGTCGAATCGATCGTCGCCTCGTCGGCACCCGACCGACCGGGAATGCTGACATCGACAAAGGCGGACCCGGCGCCGGTGGTCGGGTGGCTGCTCGAGCACGCCCGCGCCTCATCGTCCGTTCCTCGTTGAGGATGCGGGCCGTCGGCGACGACCGAGCCCACTCGCCATGCCCCGCAAGCGGCGGACGTCATGGCTGCAGAGCTCGCCGCCTGGGAAGAAGGTCGGGAAGTCCGACAGAGCGGTGGAGCGTGCGCGTCCGAGGCGGGGCGCCCGCTCGAAGCTCTCGGACGACCCGAACGACACGCGTGCACGCACTCGGCGTCGCGAATATGGTGCGGGCCAGTGGACCCATCGAACGGCATGACCGCAGAGGCCGCCCGGCTCGTCCGCCGCTATTACACCTACGGCGGTCTCTACACGCTGGCCGCATCGGTGATCTGGGGCGTCAACACGCTGTTCCTACTCGACGCCGGGCTCTCGATCGGCGAGGTCTTCATCGCCAACGCAGCCTTCTCGGCGGGCACGATGCTGTTCGAAGTGCCAACCGGGGTGGTGGCCGACACGGTGGGAAGACGCATGTCGTTCCTGCTCTCGACAGCTGTGCTCGGATTGTCCACGCTCGGATACGTCGGACTCGCCCAGATCGATGCCGGCATTCTCGCCTTCGCCGCGGTCTCGGTGTTGCTCGGGCTCGGGTTCACGTTCTACTCGGGAGCGATGGAATCCTGGTTGGTAGACGGGATCCGGCACCACGGATACGAAGGAGCGCTGGATCGGATCTTCAGCCGCGGCCAGATCGTGAGCGGGGCCGCCATGCTCGTCGGCACAGTGGGGGGCGGGGCACTCGGCCAGATCGACTTGTCTATCCCTTTCGTCGTTCGCTCGACACTCCTGATCGCGCTGTTTGCACTCTCCTTCGCCGGGATGCACGACGTCGGCTTCACCCCCCGGCGGGTGAGGCTGCGGCACGTACCTGCGGAGGCGGCCAAGATCGCCGCCGATGGCGTGACCTTCGGCTGGCGCAACCGGTCGCTACGGCTGCTCATGATCGTGTCGGCGCTTCAGGGCGGATTCATGGCGTGGGGGTGGTACGCATGGCAGCCGTACTTCCTGGAGCTACTCGGGCGTGACGCCGTTTGGGTGGCCGGTGTCGTGGCCGCCCTGCTCGCGATCTCGATGATGATCGGCAACGCCGTAGTCGAAATGGTGACGAGATGGTGCGGCCGGCGCACCACCCTGTTCTTGGGTGCCGGCGGCGTGTTCTCGCTGGCACTCGTGGGGGTGGGAGCGGTGAACTCGTTTGGCCCGGCCCTGGCGCTCCTGTTCCTGGGTGGCGTGACGATGGGCGTTCAGGCGCCGGTTCGCCAGGCGTTCGTTCATCAGGTGGTCCCTTCGGACCGGCGCGCCACCGTCGTGTCGTTCGACTCGATGGTCTCCGGCGGTGGAAGCGTCGTGGGTCAGTCCGGGCTTGGCGCACTGGCCGACGAGCGCGGGTTCTCGGCAGGCTATGTGATCGGCGGGACGATCACGTTGGTCTCTCTCCCTCTGCTCGCCCTCGTCCGACGACGGGAAGACCCTGCCGACTTCTACACGGGAAGTCGGGCGGAGCACGCCTGTCCCACGCCCGCTGTCCCGGCGATCTCCCATGTTGCAGGTGATGTGCTGGTAGGTGTCACCTCCGACCCGGGCTGAGAGACGTCGCTTCCCGGTCGACCGTCACACGCGAACACAGCGGCGTAGGGTCGGAGTCGGCATTCCGAGCGAGGAGAGACCATACCGAACTACATGATCGTCTACAAAGGCGAGGCGACCGACCCGTCCGCAATGAGCGAGGAAGATGCTGCGGCGGTGATGGCCAAGTGGGGCGCGTGGATGGAGATAGTCGGATCGGCGTTGGTCGACGTCGGCACACCGCTGGGTGGTGGCACATCGGTGGTGGACGACGGGTCGTCCGGAACTGCCACATCACTCAGTGGATACTCCGTGGTCCAGGCCGACGACATGGCCGGCGCCGTTGCTCTTGTCGACGGGCACCCGTATCTCAGTGAAGGCAAAGGTGACTTCGCCATCGACATCTACGAGATGCTGCCCGTACCAATGTGACCGGCAGGCGAGAGACCAGCCGACCGTAGGTGTCTTGTCGTGTCTTGCTGCGACACGGCGATTGGACACAATCTCTGGAAACACGTCACCGTTGACCAGTGGAGCACCCGATTGCCGAATCCCCCCGGCTGCCTTCGCTGTACCCACGTCACCGTTGACCAGTGGAACACCCGATTGCCGAATCCCCCCTGGCTGCCTCCGGCAGCCTGTCCCCCCTTCTGGGGGACACAACCGCTGGACACCCGTCACGGTTCACCAGTGGAGCACCCCATCAGCCTCCCACTGATCGTGTCCCCCCGCAGGGGGGACAGCTTCGCCTATGGCGAAGCAGGGGGGATTCTGATGCTGAGGGCCGATCGGGGGATCAGCGAAGGATCGGATTCCGCTGCCACGATGCACGATCACATCCGAGAAGTAGATGGGACGACCCCCGTACCGGCGCCCCTGAAGAACCGGGGCCGCCACCGGTATCGCCGGCTCGAAGCCCTGCCGTTCCAACGTCACGTACGCCAGGCTGCACACGAAACACACGTCGTTCAGATCGGTGAAGCAAATCTCATATGAGGTCTCAGCCACGAACTCGACGGGGACACCGACGCGGCGCTGGATCTCGAGGGCCGATTCGGGACCGGTGGAAGGCCCTCTAGGACGGGGCGGACGCCGGGGCCGTCGCCACGCGCTCGCCGATCACCGTGGATGAAAGCTCGTCGTGGAAGAGCTTCTTGGTCTTGCGGAACCGGAAGTACTGGGCGATCAGCCCAATTCCGAAGAACAGATACGAATACAACGTCACCGACCGCAGGACGTTGCGCACGAATGCCCGCCAGTACCCGATACGGTCGCCTTCCTTGGTGGTGATCTCGAGCCTCAGGATTCGCTTGCCAGGCGTTGCGCGCCATGGGGAAGCCTCTAGCGCAGGCGCCAAGAGATAGAAGACCACGAGACCCCCGACGAAGATCGCATCTTCCCCGGCTACGGTCCCCTCTGTGAAGGAGTAATAGACGACCAAGGGCAAGAAGAAGGCCGCCAAATAGTCGATGAGGAGCGCGGCTCCGCGCTTCACCAGCACCCGCCGGTAGTACTTCCTCCTCCAGTCGGCGTCTACGGGTGTCGTGACGGCAGGTCTGGAGATCGTCAAGGTGGTTGGCACCGCTGTGGCGGCCACCTCAGCTGCCGCCACCTCCGGCGCCGGCGCAGGTGGTGCATCAGGCTCGGTGGCGGGTAGCTCTACGACGACGTCCGTGTCGGCCTCGGTGTCGAGACTGGCCGCCGGGGACAGAGTGTCCCCTTCCCGGTCCGCCTGGGGGACGACCTCGCCCATCGGTCCGGCGTCGGGAACCGAGCCCGCTCCCACCAGCGGAACCGCTCCACCGCCACTTCCTGTATCGGTGAGATCGACCTTCATAGGGGGTGCCGCCGGTGGCGGCATCTCGACCGGCGTAACGGTGTCCAGGGTCGCCATCTCCGAGAGAATCCCATTGATCGAGTCATAGAGATCGCCGACGACTGCCGTCACTGCGTCGTCTTCGCTGTTCCAGAACTGCTTGTTGTTGAGCGGCTGCAGGTTCTTGGGTAGCAGCGGGAACTGAGCCAGCGGCGACGCCTTCCACAGACAGTTCCGCACCAGGATCGACACCATCAGAGTTTCGCCCCTGTTGTAGCGCTCGATCACGCTCTGGTTGCGGCTGTAGATGTCGTCGTCGTCGATGAAGTCGGCGCTGATCAGCGACAAAACGATGTCAGCCTCCAGCAGCTGATTCCGATGTTCATCCCGATCGGTGCCGGCGGGGATGTCGAAGTCGTCGAGGACACGGATCGGGATCTTGGAATTTCGAACGATCGGGGTGAGATGGCGATTGATCGCCTCGCAGACATCCTTGTCCTTGGGCGAGGCAAGGAAGTAGATGAGGACGTCGGATTGACCGGTTTTGGGCTGCATCGGGGCGCTCATGTCAGGCCCCAGCTCCCATTTGCTCGTTCATCTGATCGACGAGTTGTTCGATTCCGTTGGCGATCTCGGTGAACGCCACATCGCGATCGGGATACTCGGTGACCGGTGTGGCGTTCTGGGGAAGCGCCTGAAGTGCCGCGTACGGGAGCTCGTCCCAGTCACACTTGCGCAAGATCACCGGAACGACCCGTGCAGTGCCCGCCTTGTGACGCTCCATGGCGACGGCGAGTTCTTTGTCCCAAATGAAATCGGAGGCGTTGAAATCGACGCTGATGAGAAGCAGGATCACGTTGGCCGCATTGAGCTCGGCCATGATCGACGCGTCCCACTCCTGGCCGGCCACGAGCTGCCGGTCGCTCCAGACCTGCACCTTCGACGAGCGCTTCAGCACCTTGAGGTGCTTGTCGAGCTCGTTCTTGAGGTCTTCGTCCTCATGGGCGTACGAGATGAAGATGCGTGCGCCAGACTCGGATTCGTCGGTCATGGTTCCGTCCCTTCTGGATGTCGAAACCTGGCTTTTGACCCTAGTTACGTCGAATGGCGGGCTGCAGCCGAGAACGCGAATATCGCGGCGCGGCCGCTCCATCCCCGACCGTGCCGAATCGTCGCCGTGGCCGGGGTAGGGTCCGGGGAGTGACGAGTGTCGTGTTCTCCGGCCACATGATCGATGGTCCCGACCGGTCCCCTCCCAGGTTCCCGGCCGACGACGTACCCGGAGTCGAACGTGCCATCAAGGCCGTGATCGGCTCCATCGACGATGCTTCCGCCGAGGCGTTCTCAGGAGCCGCGTGCGGCGGTGATCTCCTCTTCTGCCAGGCGTGGCTCGACACCCGGCGCCGGCTCACGGTGTTCCTGCCCCGCGCTACCGAGAGCTTCTTGGACGAGTCGGTTCGCTTCGCCGGCCCGCAGTGGATCGCCGCCTTCGAGGCGGTCATCGATCACGCCAATACCACCGTCGTCGGCCCCGAACCGGGGATGGACGAGCTCGAAGATCCCCACAGTCCGAACAACCTGCGCATGCTCGAATACGCCGTCCGGCGTCCGCCGCTGCACGGCATCTTCGTGTGGGACGGCGCCGGCGGAGACGGTCCCGGAGGCACCAAGCAAATGGTGGCAGCGGTGCGCGAGGCGGGGGGCGAGGTCACCATCATCGACCCGTGAGGCTCCGGATGCCGCACCGGATTCCGACCGCATGTTCCCACGAACCCAAGAGGGCGTTGAGCCCGATGCTCGCCCCGTCGCGCGCCCAGGCCTGTCGCTAGTGTCGGCAAGATGGTGCCGCCGGCGCCGGGACAAAAGGAGGCCGAAGTGGGAGACACATTCGTTCCCAGTGCCGAGGAGATGCCCGCCGAGTTCGCAGAGGCCGATGGCGACGCCGAGCTTCAGGACCCAGGTCTGCAACTCGAGACTTCGACCGGAGATCTCCGCAAGATGTGGGCTGACTGGCTGTGTCACAAAGGACCAGGTTCGTTCTCCAACCCGAGCTTTTTCGGAAAGACCATCGGCGGAGTTCCGACACCTGCGATCGACGCCTACAAAGCGCTGGAGATGGCACTCGAGTCGGCCGGTTACAAGCCGTCATCGTCGTGGTCCTACAACTGCCGCAACATCGCCGGAACCAACAACTACTCGCTGCATTCGTTTGGAATCGCAATCGACATCGACCCTTCGGCCAACCCGTTCAGCACCGGTGACCCTTACTCGGGCAAGATCAAGGCGTCGCATGTGGAGGCGGTGCTCGCCATCAAGAACACTCGAGGGCGATCGGTATGGGCGTGGGGTGGCAACTGGACCAAGCGTGACCGGATGCACTTCCAGATCGACCTGAGCCCGACGGACGTGGCGATCGACTGGTCGACCGTACCCGGTGGCGCAGGAACGAAGTCGTCGACGTCCACCGCAACGAGCTCATCAGCCGGTGCCACAGGAGGATCGACCCCCGCCAAGACCGCCGTCACCCTGGGTGAAGGTGCGTTGCTCACACGCGGAAGCAAGGGAACTGCTGTGGAGCGCATCCAGCACTATCTCCTCACGTGGAACCCCAAGGCGCTTCCGGAACATGGAGCGGACGGTGGATATGGCAGCGAAACCATCGAGTGGGTCAAGAAATACCAGGAGGCCATGGGGCTCCCGGCGACGGGCAACGTCGACGGCCTGACGGCCGTGATGCTCTCCACCGAGAAGGCATCCACCAAGGCCGGCGGGGTCTAGCCAGTTGACAAGTGCCGGTCGAGCGCCTCGCGGATCGCCTGGATCCACAGGCCCTCGTTGGCGGCGTAGGCGGCGGGCGGGCTCTGCCCTCCCGCCGCCTCCGCGCCCGGGCGCCGGAGCGGAGTCGTGACGCTCGCATGGTGAAGGGCGATCAGCTTCCATTGTGAGTTGAAGACTGGACTTCCCGAGCTGCCCGGCTCGGTGGGAGCGCGGTAGTGCAGCTTGGGGTCTTCCAGGTCCAACAGCAGGTTGTCCTGAAGCGAGAACGACAAGCCGCCCGCGGCGGGGTGACCGATCACATACACCCGCTGAAGTCCGTCGTTGTTCGGGAGTCTCCTGTGGACGGGAATCGGTTCGACCTCCGGCGCCGGCTTGTCGAGCCGGAGCACCGACACGTCGAGTTCGTCATGCGGTGAGCTGAAGATCAGCTCCGCCACCCGGTAGTCGGCGCTCAGGCCGAGCGCCTCGAAACCTATGGTGGCGTCCTCCGGATAGAGGGCGCGGGAGTCGGTCTCGGACACGACGTGGGCATTGGTGATCACGAACATCTCGTCGGCGGGCAGCTTGTCGGACAGCGCGGCCCCGGCCAGCAGGAAACCCGTACCCACCCCTGTGCCGGACGCATCGCAGATCTTCGCAACGGCCTCTGACCGGGCCAGACCCGTGCGGTACCAGTTGAGGCTCTGGACGCCATCGTGGCCCAACACCCTTTCCAATGTCGACCCTGCCCCCGTCTGCAGGGACACGTCCGCCGCGCGTGTGGCGGCGTCCAGTGCCAGCCCTCCGCCTTCGCGCGCCAAGATGGCCGAGCGAAGGACGGTGAGCATGGTCCCCCGATCACCTTCTGGCCGCAGCTGCCACACCTCCTCGAGCTGGCGCAAGGTACCGGCGAATTCGAACGAGCCGGCGTCCGTCTGCACGTAGCGTCCCAACCACTCGATCGCCTCGGCGTCGTCACCCAGGGCGAGTGACGCCTCCATGGCAGTCCCGAGATCCCACGGCTGAGCTGTGCCCGCGTCGTACCGGGACTTGGCCACGGCGAGGACGTCGGCAGCCACCTCCTCTGAAGCGGGCTGGTCGGTGACGGCGACTCCGTCGCGCTTTGCTCTGGCGAGAAGTGCAGCCAGGTTCACCCCATGCCACAGGTGTTCGTCGGGGGCGCGGCGGTACACCACCGCATATTCCTCGATGCCTTTTCGCAGCAGTGATTGATTGCGTGGGAACCCCGGATGCAGGGCCTCGACGTACATCTGCTTGTAGCAGCGGCCGAGCAGCCCTCGGGCTTCGGCCATCTCCGGATCCTCGTCTGTCAGGTCGTCGACGAGGGTCTGCAGGACCGCCGCCGCCGCCACGGGCCGCCCGCCTTCGATCAGCGCCTGCGCATGCTGGCGGCGAACCGTGGGGAGGTCGAGACCCGACCGGATGAAGGCATCGGTCATGGCTTCCAGCAGGTCCATCCACCGGTTGGCCCGCAGCTTGGACAGCACCTTGGGGGCCTGCTCGGCCGGGAAGGGATCGTCGGTATCGACCAACCGCTGGATCAGACCGGTGCACCACTCGCCCGCGGCGGCCCGGTCGTACGACGAGACGAAACCCGCCAACCTATCCAGTCCACTGTCTACGTCAGCCCATGCCATGAACGATCCCTTCTGAGCACAGACTCGGTGCACCGACGGCGGAGCACTAGAGCCCGAGCATCGATCCGAACTCCTCCCGAAAGCGGGAACCCGCCAGGTACTTCAGCACGCTGTGCCGCCACGGACCCCAACTCTGTTCGTTGATGTCGACCACGCGATCGGCGCCTTCGAACCGGTAGTCATTGGCGAAGCTGGGATCGAGACCGGCGACCGGATCGAACCTGTCGTAGACGTTGACCCATCGTTCGACCTTCTCGGGGTACCCGTTGTCTCTCGTCCACTCGGGATGCATCTTGTCCTGAATCTCGTCCAGGCCCAAAGGACTCCCGACCGTGATGAGGCCGTCGACGGTCGGCGAATCGGCCACTCGCTTCAGATTGTCGTACGAGATCACGGTTCCCATGCTGTGGGCGACGACGATGTGTGGTGGTTCCGCCGCGGCAGCTGCGGCCGCAGCCTCCTGGAACCGACGGCGGATCTCCTGCTGCACTCGATAGCGCTGCCCGGGCCGGACCTCGTAGTCGACATCGAAGAGGTAGTGATGCACGTCGCGGAGGAAGATCGCCATGATCCGCTTCTTCAGGAACCAGGGAAGCGGGATCCTCTCCAATTGGGAGCCATCCGGCTCTCCGACGGGCGGTGGGGCATCCTCCATGGCATCGAGTTGAACCTTGGCGCTGATCGACTCGAGCCAGGCCTTCTCCGCTCCATCGGCATCCTCCACGAATCCCAGATCCACGTCGCCGGCGTCGGACAGCGCATCTTCGGCGCTCTCGTTGATGTCGGCGTCCGCCCGTGGTTCCGCATACATCACGTCCGCCCAGTACACCATCGACGATGCGATTCCCTCGGCGCCGAGGTCGATTCCGTCGTCTTTGGCCAGGGCCCGGCGCCACGCGCCGATCGCAGTATCGGGAACCGGGAGGTTCGAGATTCCATGGACAAACGTCACGTGGGGCATCTCTCACACCTTCCTCGATCTCGCTCTCTCCAAGGTCGAGGCTAATGGGCGCCGTCCGTTCTTGCGCAGGCAACCAAGCCCAGGGTCGACGACAGTCCTGTGGTCGCGCCGTGCTCTGGCTCTTGACGATTCCTTGACAGCCACCCGGCACGATCGCTGAGGAAGCGGCGATCGGAGGGTCATTTGGCCGATTTGAAGGCGGACGGTCGCGTCCATCGACACTCGAGAGAAACAGAGGGAGACATGAGTACAACCCGGTCGAAGAGAAAGAGCTTGCTCGTTGGACTTGCGGTGCTCTCGACGGTGGTGATGATCCCGTCGGCGGCGACCGCCGGGAACGACGACCTGGCCGAAATCCGTCGGGCCACGGCGCAGTACCACCAGATCGAGAACGCGATCGCCGACGGCTATCAGTTGGGATATCGAGGCGTTGTCACAGGGTGCATCGCCCACCCCACCGATGGTGCGATGGGGTATCACTACTTCAACTGGGACCTCTTCGACGACCCCGAAATCGATCCGTTGAAGCCCGAAGGCCTCGTGTACGCACCTGGCCCAAACGGTCAACTGAAACTCGTCGCAGTCGAGTGGGTGGTTCCGAAGACGATCTGGGAGGGGGCCGGCAACACCGGAGCGCCGACGGTGCTGGGGATGGACCTGCACATCCTCAACCCGGTCCTCAACTGGTACATCCAGCACGCCTGGATCTGGGAGCACAACCCGTCGGGGATGTTCGAGGATTGGAACCCCCGGGTGACTTGCCCATAGTCGATTTCGGGTCGGGCGACCTCGGTCGCCCGACCCGAAGCCGGGGAGCGGCCTCACGCCTCTCGGGGAGGGATCTCACTCATGCGGGGTATCGCTCCCATCGACCGCTCGACCGCAGCAACATGGTCGACGCACGCGGTGATCAGCTCTCCGAGCACGGCGGGGTCCACATCGGCGAGGCGCTTCAGGTGAACAGTCGACTTGCCTGTCGAGTGTCTGCCGAGCCGTTCGAGGATGTCTTCGAAGCCACGCAACCCCGACATCACGTAGAGCGTGATTCGATCCTTTCGCGGCGAGAAACCGATGGTGAAGAAGTCACCCTCCTGACCCGTCTTGTAGCGGTAGTGATATTGCCCGAACCCGATGGTCCCGGCATCCCACTCCTTGGGTTCCTCACCGGTGACCGCGGCCATCAGTTCGAGTAAGGCCACGGCGTCGGCGCGTCGACCATCGTGCGGCACGCCTTGGATGATGGCTTGGACTTCGTCTCGATACGGGAGGCTCACGGATCAAGCGCCCAGGTCGTCATCGGACCATCGCCGTTTGTCGGGCGAAGGAAGCCGTTCGAAAACCTCGAGAGCGCCCCGCGCGCGCTCAGCCGCGGGCTGGTCTGCCCACCCGTCAAGCCTGTTCTGTGATCGCTCAGCCCAATCGTCGACCAGCTCGGCGAACGACGACAGGAAGTCGTGAACCATCGACCGGTGGGTGACATACATCTGAAAAGGAGCTTCCCCCTCCAAATACTCGCGTCGAATCCGGGTGGCGGTCTCGGGCATGCCGGCGATATCGGTGTGGATGTCCTTCAAAGTAGCAAGACGGATCGGAGTGAGGGCCAAGCTCGTCATCTTCACCACATGTTGGATTGGCTCCGCCCGACGCGACGACCTGGGGGTCGTGTAGGTTCGAGGGCAGTGAAGGGTGGATGAGAACAGGGAAAGGAAGTGTCCATGCACCGACATCAACGAAGAGGCACCGTCACCATCTTCATGGTCTTGACGATCATGCTCACCATGGGGGTGATGGGATCGGCACCCGCTGCACCCGAATCGGGCTACCTGACCGACGAGGGCCCCTACATCACGCTCGACCCTGGTCTGCCATCCGGAGCCACCGTCAAGGGCATCATCAACAGCGGTGACGTCCTCGGAGACTTCACCTTCGAAGGAATCCCGGACGGTATCGGTATCCGGCCCGGATCCACCAACAACACCGTCGACGTCTATGTCGCACACGAGCAGAGCACGGTGCCATTCCGCAACGCCCGTGACGTCCAAGACTCCTCGATCTCGATGCTGACACTCGACACCAAAGCCGGGAGTCGCCAGGGCTCGGTGCTGGCGGCGTCGGTCGCCCTCGGACCAGAGCTCGGCTACCTGCGGTTCTGCTCGGCGTCCATGGCTGGGCCCGCGGAGGGCTTCTCCAGCTACACGTTCTTCACCGGTGAAGAGACCAACGACGTGGTCGCCGTGCCGCCGGGTGCGCCCTACGGGCCTGACTTCGTGAACAACACCCGGCAGGGTGGCTACGCGGTGGCGTTGAACACCGACACCGGCGAGTCGACACCGATCGTTGGCATGGGACGGCTCAACCACGAGAACACAGTGGCGGTGCCAGGTGGCTGGGATCAGCTGGCGCTTCTCACCACCGACGACACCTTCTCGGCGCCGTCCTCACAGCTCTATCTGTACCTGGCCGACGACGACGACGCCGTGTTCAACGACGAGGGCACGCTGTGGGCCATGCGGGTGACGTCGAAGAACGGGACACCCGTGGATCCAAGCGATCCGTTCAACGGAGCCAACGACTACCTCGACCTGGGAGTGGACGACGAGATGACCGCAGAGTTCATCCCGGTTCCCGACGCCATCGCCGACGGGCCCCAGGATGGCCTGGAGCAGTGGTCCAACGACAACAACGTGTTCCAGTCGATCCGGCTCGAAGACCTCGCCTACGACAAGAACGACCCACGGGTTGTCTACATAGCCGACACCGGTGCCACCCGGGTGGTCCCGGATGCCGCGACCGGCCGACTGGTACGGGGTCCCTCGGGCACCATCGGGTTCGCCGACAACGGACGGATGATCCAACTGGTGCTCAACGCCGACGACCCCACGGTCGTGGACAGCCTCACCGTGCTGGCGGATGGTGACGCAGTGGGTAGTGACAAGTATGTGCCCTTCACCAGCCCCGACAACGTGGACACCTCGAAGAAGAGCCTGATGGTGCAAGAAGACACTGACGGCGCTCAGATCTTCCAGTACCGGTTCCGCCAGGGCACGTGGCGGGTTGTCGCCAGTATCAACGATCCGTTCGGAGAGTCGTCGGGCATCGTCGACGCCTCGGAGTGGTTCGGCGGCGGCCGCTGGCTGCTCGACGTGCAGGGCCACGGCGCCAACGTCTTCGAAGAGATGGACGGCGGCGTTCTCGTCAAGCGCGAATCGGGTCAGCTCATGCTGCTGAACATCCCCGGTTCCTGACACACCCAGAGTGCGGACCACGGGGGGCGGGCCACGGTCCCGCCCCCCGGTCGCGCAGCCGAACGCACTGCGCTCGAGCCGGAGTTGGCGCAACCGCGGGATCGGTCCGACCTGGCGGTGAACGTTCCTCGCCATGAGTACGAAGTAGGGGGATTCCGGCTACGCCTTCCTCCGGGTTGTCGCCGACGTGACGCGGCAGATGGCGCGAGTCCTCGTAGCATCGTCTGATGCGAACGATGCGGTCTCGAAGACGGCGATCCGATGGCGAACAGTTGGAGCGCCTGCGCTTCGACCAGGCACAGCTGGCGCAGTTCCGGCGTCTCTTCGGGTTTCTGAGGTCGTATCGGGGGTGGTTGCTGGTCGCCGCCATCGGTGTCACCGTGTCGGCGCTGTTGGGTCTGGTGTTTCCACGCATCATGGGAACGCTCGTCGACACTGCACTGGCCGACTCCGACATGTCCACCCTCGACAACATCGCATTGCTCCTGCTGTTCGTGTTCCTGGTGCAGGGTGCGTTCAACTACCTGCGGATCTACGCACTGGGGCTGGTGGGCGAAGGGGTTGTCGCCGATCTCAGACGGGCGGTGTTCACCCGCATCGTCCGACTTCCGGTGCCGTTCTTCGACGGACGCAAGACCGGCGAGATCACCTCCCGGCTCACATCGGACGTCGCCGTCGTGCAGTCCACCGTGTCCACCGCCGTTGCTCAAGCCCTGTTCCAAGGGATTTCGATGATCGGCGGCATCGTGCTGCTCGTGTTCCTGAGCCCGCTGCTGTCGCTCGCCGTGCTCACCTTCCTGCCGTTGATGATCATCGGCGGCGCCTTCTTCGGGCGCCGACTGCGTCGCATCTCCACGGCATTCCAGGACGAGGTGGCCACCGCCAACGCCTACGCAGACGAGTCGATCGCGTCTATCCGGGTGGTCAAGTGGTTCACCGCCGAGGGCACGGCCGCCGCCCAGTACGACCGGGACATCCGCAGCTCGTACGCCATCGCCGTCCGCCGCACCCGGCTAAGGGCGCTGTTCATTCCCTTCGTCACCTTCATCGCCTTCGGCACGCTGGCCCTCGTGCTGTGGGTTGGCGGACGCCAGGTGCTCGCCGGCGACCTCACCGCCGGAGAGCTCGTCACCTTTCTCCTCTACACCCTGATCGTGGCGGGCGCCATCGGCTCGTTCACCGGCCTGTACTCCGAGCTCCAGGAGGCACTCGGTGCCTCCCGTCGGATCTTCGAACTCTTGGACGAGCCGCCGGAGGTGGCCGAACCCGAACATGCAATGTCACTCGACCACATCGCCGGCGCCGTCACGTTCGTCTCTGTCGACTTCAGCTACCCGGGCCGTGAGATGCAGGTGCTGTCGGGTATCGACCTCGACATCGCCCCTGGCGAAGTGGTGGCGCTGGTTGGGCCAAGCGGCGCCGGCAAGTCGACCCTCGTCCAACTCATACCCCGGTTCTACGACACGACGGCCGGACACATCCTCGTCGACGGCGTCGACGTGCGGCACCAGACCCTCGACACCCTCCGGGGCGCAATGGCTGCAGTCCCCCAGGAGGTCCAGCTCTTCAGCGGCACCATCTCCGAGAACCTACGGATCGCCAAACACGACGCCACCGATGCCGAGTTGGAGGAGGCGTGCCGAAGCGCCAACGCCCACGAGTTCATCACCGCGTTCCCCGACGGATATGACACAGTGGTCGGCGAGCGCGGCATCAAGTTGTCCGGCGGACAGCGTCAGCGGGTGGCAATCGCCCGAGCACTGCTCGCCGACCCCCGCATTCTCATCCTCGACGAAGCCACGAGCTCGCTCGACGCCGAATCGGAATCACAGGTGCAGTCGGCGCTCGAAGTCCTGATGCGAGGTCGAACCACGGTGGTGATCGCACATCGCCTTTCGACGGTTCGAGCCGCCGACCGTCTGATCGTGTTGGAGGAAGGGCGCATCGTCGAAGAGGGAACCCACGACGCCCTCATCGCCGCCGACGGCCTCTACACCCGGCTGGCCAAGCACCAGCTGGTGCGCTGATGAGAACACTGCTGCTCATGCGTCACGCCAAGTCGGATTGGGGCTCCGACTACTCGAGCGACCACGAACGGCCGCTCAACCAACGGGGTGTCCTCTCCGCCAGGAAGATGGGCGAGGTTCTCACCGCCAAGGATCTCGCTCCCGATCTGGTGATCAGCTCGACCGCGGTCCGGGCGCGGACCACCGCCGAACTGGCCTCAGAATCGGGATCGTGGCCTGCGACGATCACGCTAGACCCGGTGTTGTACGGCGCGTCATCCCGGGAGGTCATCGACGTGGCGTCGGCGGCACCCGACGTCCAACGCCTGATGCTCGTGGGGCACCAACCCACGTGGTCGGCGATGGTCCACGACCTCACTGGCCAGCACGTCGACATGAAGACGGGTGCGGTAGCGGTGATCAGCGTTCCGATCGAGGCGTGGGTGGAGCTGTTCTCCGGGTTGTCCGATCTCCTGGACGTGCTCTACCCACGGTCGTTCCTCGAGTAGATCCGGCCGCAACCACCGTCGCCGACGCTTCGGCTTGTCCGGCCTCGACGGCGGCATCCATCGTGGCCCCCTTGAACGCCCCTACCCTCGCTGTCGACCACCGCGACTCGGCATCATCTCGACCTCGATGCGCTCCGCCATGTCGGTTCGATCCGGCGATCCCGCCCACCGCCCGTAGCGCCCGGACAGCGGGACGGACGAAGCTCCGTGCACGACGATGCTCGACAACACGGTCCAGGTGACCACCAGCAACAGCTCGTCGAATCGTGGGATGGCGGCCTCTTCGAGCACGAACAGCCCGAAGAGAATGGAAGCGAGCCCCCGCGGCCCGAACCAACCGAGGAATCCGACCGTGGGCCATGAAAGTCCCAGCCCCAGCACCGCCACGCCGACAGGCACCATCCGGACGATCGTGAGGCTCGCCACCGCATATCCGGCGATCGCCCATGTCAGCTCGGTCAGCGCCGGGCCCGCCATCGCCGCCCCGAAGAAGAGGAACGTCAACAACGTGAGGAGCTGGCCCTCGTCTTCGGCGAAGTCGTAGGCGCCCTCACATTGAGTGCGAGCCGCCGCTCCGAAGGCCAGGCCCGCCACGAACGCGGCCACGAACCCGTTTCCGCCGGCAACCTCGGCAGCGGCAAAGCCCAGCACCCCGACGGCCAGCGTTGCGAGCTGTCGAAACGCACCGTCGACCCAGCCGGTCCGGACGAAGCGGTCGATCAGCCGTCCGCCCGCCCACCCCGACGCGGCCCCGACCAGCACCCCGAATCCGATCTGGGCCGCCACGAACGAGATCCAATACCCGGGAGTCTCCAGATCCATCTCGGCTGCCACCACGGCCAGGAGCGCCGTGATCAGCGGCAGCATCAGCCCATCGTTGAGCCCGCTTTCGACGTTGAGGGCCTGGCGGATCCTTCCGGGCACGTTGGGGTTGGCGACGACGGCCTGCCCCAGGGCGGCGTCGGTCGGCGTGAGAACCGCCGCCAGCAACGCCGCCTCCCAGAATCCGAACTCCGGGAGGAGCCACCACCCGACCAGTGCGCCGGCCACCACCGTGAGGGGAAGCCCAACACCGAGGAGCCGAGCGGGCAGCTGGAATTGGCTGCGGAGCCTTCGCAGGTCGATGCGAATCGCGTCGGTGTAGAGGACGAGCACCAGCGTCGCTTCGGCGAACCCTCTCACCACGCCCTCGCTCATCCCGATGTCGAGCACGTCTGTCGCCGCCGGGCCCATGAGGACGCCGGCACTCACGAAGATCATCGGGCCGGTGATCCACGTGGTCTCGATGCGTTTCGACACCATGGAGTAGGCCAGCACGAAACCGGCCACCAACGCGACGGAACCGAGTTCCACGCCGTCTCCTTTCGCCCGATCCGAGGCTACGCCTCCAAACCGGGAAGCGCCCGGATCGGACCGACCCGCGTTCCGGGCACGGGAGATCGGCTTCGTGTTGGTGGCCGACCGTGTTCGACCGGTCAGTAGGGCGCGGGAAGCCCCTTCCCGGTCTCGAGCAGGCTCTTGAGACCCGAGACGATGTACGGGAATCCGTTGACGAAGTCCTCGTAGGCGGCACGTCCCGGTTCCGTGTCGTAGAGCTCGATGGTCAACTCCGCCATGCCGTTGACCTCCCTGATCGACCACACCTCTCGAACAGGTGGTTCCGCTGATACGGCTGGGTCCCACAATGCGTGAAACGTGAACTCGATCCGATTTGGTGGATCGATGGCGATGACGGTGCCCTCGCTCACCTTCCCGCCGTTCGCGTCGTAGTAGTCCATCGAGCTTCCAGGCTGCCAGTCGGAGCTCACCCTGGTGCCGTAGAAGTACTGGACCGTCTTGTCGCCGTCGACGATCGCGGTCCAAACGTCCTCCACGGAGGCGAGGATGTACGCCTTGTACACATGTGCCGGCTTGTCCATCGGCCGTCCTTTCTCCAGTCGAGATTTCAGGTCGGCGATCGCTCCGACCCTCCCCTCGGCGTACTTGCCGATCCAGCGATCGTGGATCAGCCTGATCGGGACCGGGTTCAGGTAGTGATACTTGGAGCGACCGCGCTTGATCGTGGTGATCAACCCGGCACCTTCCAACACCCTCAGGTGATTCATGACTCCGTACCGGGTCATCGTGGGAAGCACCTCGCACAACGCTCCGAGTGTCTGGCCGTCGTGTTCGAACAACGCATCGAGCAACTGCCGTCTACCGCGGTCGTTGATCGCCTTGAACACCTCATCCACGCTCATACCATATGTGAGTAATTACTCACATGTCAAGTGTCGGGATGGCCACGGAACCCCTCGAGTCCCGACGCGGCGCTGCAGAAGACCCCCTCTCCCTCGCCCGATTTGCTATTGATACGCTGTGAGCTCCGCAACAGCGATGTCCGGGCTGATGGCGTTGGCAGCAGCCGACCCCCTCGAGGCTGCGGCACGCGCTCGGAGGATGCTCGAACAGGGCCCCTCACCCACCGATCGAGTGACGCTGCTGCGCACCCTCGGCACGGCACTGCAGTTTCGAAACGACACCACGCGTGCGCTGGCGGCGTTCGAAGAGGCGGTTGAGGTGGCGCAACACCTCCACGATCGTGAGCCCTTCGTCGCCGCCGCCATCTCACTCGCCGGCGCCCTGGCGGCGGCTGGACGAGGCGACGAGGCCCTCGCAACGTTGGAGGACGTGGGCGACCCTGCGCCGCTGGCGGGACGACTCCACTTCCAGCGCGGCCTCATCCTCGCCCGCACCGGCGACAGCGCAGGCGCCGTCGAAGCGCTCGACCTCGCCGAGTCCCACCTCGACGAAGAGACCGATCCTGCAGTTCTCGGACGGATGTACAAGAACCGGGGAATAGTGCAACTGGCGCTGGCCAGGGCCGACGAAGCCCGACGCGACCTGGAACGGGCTCGGGTCTTGTTCGATCGGCTCGGCGACACCTACGAGGTCGGAATGACCGAGCACAACCTGGGATTGGCCGAGCTCGCATCCGGGTCACCGGCCGAGGCACTCCGTCGATTCGACCGGGGCGAACCGTTGATCGTGAACGTGACGGGGGCGTACACGGAACCTGGACGGGCCGAGGCGCTGTTGGCGGCCGGTCTGTTCGACGAAGCTCGCCGCGAGGCGGTCAATGTGGCAGGCAAGCTGACCGCTACCGAACGCCATCGGGAGGCAGCAGAGACATACCTGCTCGCTTCCGAGGCCGCTTTGCTCGGCGGGCATCGGGCAGAAGCCCTCGAGCTCGCCTCGAAGAGCCGCTCGATGTTCTTTGCGCAGGGGCGTCCGGCGTGGGAGGCGCGGGCGATCGTGGTGGAGCTGGCGGCGGCAGAACCATCGCTCGATGCCGACCAACTCGAGGCGGCGATCGATGAGCTGGCGGCGTCGGGACAACGCGTCTCGATGGCCCGTGTCGAGGCGATCGCAGCCAGGGTGGCAGCGCGATCGGGACGGGGGCGCGAGGCGAGCGGGCACCTCGAAGCTGCACGAAGCGCCATCGAGTGGGCGCCGCTCGACCTCGAGGTGGATCTCCGATCGGCGGAGGTGGAAGTCCGCATCGCCAATGGCGACACAGCCGGTGCGGCACGGGTGGCGGCGGCCGGCCTCAGGGGCCTCGCCAACCGGCACCGCACCGTGTCGGCCACCGATGCCAGAGCCGGCGTGATGCGCCACGCCCACAACCTGGCGAAACGGGGGCTCGAGCTTGCGATCGAGAGCGGCAATCCGAGACGGGTCTGGGCGTGGATCGAACACGAGCGGCACATCGCCCTCGAACCTCACGCTCCCCGTATCGGCGAACTGCCCGACGTCGCCGGGCTCATGGCCGAACTTCGCTCGATCTCGGCGTTGATCCAACACGCAGAAGCCGCAGACGAAGCCGAACTCGTCGAACGACAGCGGCAGATCGAGAAGACGATCGCACGAGCCCGGGCGAACCGGCGTCCAATCGTCGCCGGCTCAGGGCTGGTGGACGGAGCGTTGGACACACTCGGGGAATCCGCTCTCGTCCAGCTTGCCTCCGTCGGAGATGACCTGTGGGCGGTGGTCGCTCGTGGCCAGAGGGTGGAGCTCCTGCCATTCGGGAACAGGTCGCGCTGGCACGACGCCGCCAAGGTTCTCGGATCCACGATGAGACGAGCCCTCTATGCCGCCCACGACGACGATCGGAGGCAGGACTTCGACGGACGACGGGCGGAGCTGCGAGATGAGCTGCGCGCGCTCCTGCCCCACCACGACGGCCCGGTGATCGTGTTGCCCACCCCTGAGCTGGCGGCGGTGCCATGGGCCACGGTGCTCCCGGCCGGCGGGCCGGTCACGTTGTCGCCATCGACCGCGCTCTGGCTCGGGGCCCAAGAGCGTGTCGACGACCTCGGGACCGTGGCCGTCCTCGCCGGCCCGGACCTGACGCACGCCGGCAACGAGGTCACAACGGTGGGGCTCGTGCACGTCGTGTCGAACATCGCGGCAGCACCGACCGTCGCCGAGGCGGCGAACATCCTCGGACATGCCGACACGGTCCATGTCGCAGGTCCGGGCCGCTTCCGATCCCATCAGCCGCTCTTCAACTCGCTCGCATTCGCCGACGGCGATCTCTTCATCCACGAGCTGGCGTCGCAGCCCGCCGTCCCGACCCACATCGTGCTCTCGGTGCGAGAAACCGGGTTCGTCCAGCGCACCGGAGGTGAGATGTTGGAGACGGCGGCGTCCCTCATGGCTGCGGGAACCCGATCGATCCTGACCTCGTCGTGGCCACTGCCCGATACGCCGGCGGTCACCACCGCCATGGTCCGGATCCACCGCGGGTTGGCGGCGGGGCGGAACCCGGCGGCGGCGCTGCGCGACGCGTTGAGCCAGGAACCACAGTCCATCGTGCTTCACGCCCTCTCGTGCATCGGTGCCTGAACTGCACCCCACGGCGATGGCACAGACCGGGCACCCCCTGCATCGACTGGCGGACGGTCCCTTGACGTGCGTACGGTCGTTCCCGTGTATGTCGATGCAACCGACGAGAACGGCCGCCTCGTCTTCGGCCGCGGCTTGAGCGGCCCGGTCACCATGCTGAACCTCTTGCGCTTCCGGGAGACGGCCGACTACTCGGCCACTCCTGATCTCAGCCCTGCCGAGCCGATCACCGGCGCTGCCGCATATGACACGTACCTGAGGGAGGCGACACCGTTCGTGAACGCCGTGGGCGCACGTGTGGCCTTCCTCGGTGATGCAGGGCACTACCTCATCGGCCCGACCGACCGACGGTGGGACCGGGTGATGCTGGTGGCGTATCCCGATGTCGCCGACTTCCTGGGGATGGCCCGTAACGAGGACTATCTGGCGACGATCGGCCATCGAACCGCGGCGTTGGAAGATTCCCGTCTGCTGCCGATCGTAGAGTCCACGGGCTGAGTACACATAGGGGTGATCACCCATCGAGTCGGGTCCCGCCGGCGCCGATACTGACGGCATGAAACAGGCGCTTCGGGTCCTCGGCATCATTGTGACATCCGTGATGGCGTTCGCCGCCCTGGGTCTGGCATTCACCTTTGGCGACTGTGCCGGCTGGAAGGGAACGGGCACATGCCCACGAAGTCCGCTCTGGGACTGGGAGGTGTTCAACATCGTGTTCCTGGGGGCAATGCCTCTGGTGGTCGCCGTGAGACTGGCCCGCACCCGAGTGCTGAGAACCCTGGTCGAGGCATCCGTGACGGCGGCGGTCGTCGCAGCCGCGGTCGTCGCCATCACCGGCGTATGACCGGCCTGAGGAAGGAGCGCACGGATGAGACCCCATCGGGTATTCGATGCGATCGACGAGGCGGGGCGACCGGTGGCCCCGGTCGGATTGGCTGCGGTTGACTGACGGCGTCAAGACGGCGGCCGTACACTCGCCCATCGTGAACACCAAGACACGGCCCTGGAGCCACGAGATTCCCGACGGCACGTGGGACTACGTCGTCATCGGATCCGGAATGGGCGGTATGACAGCCGCCGCCATCCTGGCCCGTCTCGGTCGGCGAGTCCTGGTGCTGGAGCAGCACAACATCCCCGGCGGGTTCACACAGACCTTCAAACGTCCCGGATACCGGTGGGATGTGGGCGTGCACCTGGTGGGCGAGATGACCACCCGCAGCTTCCCAGGGCGTCTCCTCCACGAACTCACCGCCGGTCGCCTCGACTGGGCATCGCTCGGAGACGTGTACGACGAATTCAACTTCCCGGAGGGGTTCACGATCCAGTTTCCTTCGACGATCGACGGCTTCCGTGAGACGCTGGGTGAGTACTTTCCCGACGAGCGCCGTGCGATCGACGAGTACATCCAGCTCGTGCGGTCGGCGGCCAGGGCGTCGGCCGGGTATCTACAGACTCGATCCTTGCCCTGGCCGCTGGCGGCACGTGCCTCGAGACAAGCGGAGCGGGCTGCGGTCCCGCATCTCGGCGCCACCACGGCCGACGTGCTCGGCCGCCTCACCCAGGACCCACACCTGCGAGCGGTGCTCGCCGCCCAATGGGGGTACTACGGGAGCACCCCTTCGAAGTCGTCGTTCGGGATGCACGCTCTCATGGTCGCCCATTTCCTTCGCGGCGCCTACTACCCGGTCGGTGGGGCGGGACGCATCGCCGAGGAGATGCTCGACACGGTGGCCTCCACCGGGGGCTGGACCGCCGTCCGCCGTTCGGTGGACGAGATCATCACGAACAACGAAGCGGCGGTCGGTGTGAGGCTGAGCGACGGCAGCGAACTGAGCGCCAAGAAGGTGATCAGCGCGGCGGGAGCCCCGGCGACTGCCGGAATGCTGGGTCGGCCGATGCCAGGGCTTCGACGGTTCGCCCCGGGTCCCGCCCATCTCAGTCTGTACCTCGGGTTCGAAGGCGACGTTGCTGCCGGCGGCGCCACCACATACAGCCAGTGGTTCTTCGATTCCTGGGACATGGAAGTGGACCGCTGGGATGTCGCCCCCGGCGAGGTCTCGACCGCGGCCCCCGTGCTGTTCAACTCGTTCCCATCGATCAAGGACCCCGCCCACGACCCGGGACCTGCGCTCCGCCACACCGGCGAAGCGGTCACGTTCGTGTCCTGGGACGTGTTCGAGCCGTGGTCGGGAACCCGCTGGAAACGTCGCGGGGACGCCTACGAGGCCTTCAAAGAGGAGTTGACCGAGGCCCTCCTTTTGCAATACGGAACCCTCTACCCGAGGCTGGCGCCCATGGTCCGCCACGCCGAGCTGTCGACACCGCTGAGCACCGCCCACTTCGCCCGTTCGGCGCGGGGGTCCATCTACGGCCTCGTGACCGAACCCGAACGGTTCTTCGAAGATGCACTCACGCCACGCACGTCGGTCAAACACCTGTACCTGGCCGGCGTCGACGTGATGGCCCCCGGGATCGCAGGTGCCCTGGGCGGAGGTGTGATGGCTGCGGTGGCCGCCGAGCCCATCAGGGCGGGCCGATATCTGCGCCCGATCATGGCGCGGCGGTCGTAAAGCTCGTTACCGACGAGTTCATGCTGCTGCCCGGATCAGGCTGCGCAGCCGATCCCGTCTCCATCGCCATCGAGTCCGTATTCGTCGGGACCGACCACGGTGACACGCCCGACGTAGAACGGTCCGTTGCCATCACCACCCGCGCAGTCGACATCTTCCACATCCACCGGCACGCACTGACCTTCGTACGACGGATGACATGCCGACTCGGCAACGGTCACGTCGGCGAAGGTGGCGACCCTCGAGGTGCCCGTCTCGGCCTCATCGGGCGCCCACACCCCGATTCGGGCGGCTCTCGCCCGATCCTCGGCTTCTTGGAGCAGGTCGGCAAGTCGGAGCGCCACCGCATTCGCGGTGACCAGCCCGTCTTCGATCAGACGTTCGTTCACGAGATCCCCGTCGGCGTACACGTAGTAGCTCATCGGGCCATCGGCCGGCTCCGGCGCCAGCGTGATGGTGCGGTCCAGGACCATCTCACGGATGGCTTGGCGGGTCGACGGCTCAGTGCGGTCATCCGTGGCGATACCGGCGAGCCTGATCGTCTGACGGTCGCCATCCATCTCGATCAGCAGTTCGTCGGCCGAGACGACTTCCACCAGCCTGACCGACGTACCGGCCAAGGTCGTGACCGTCACACCGAGCACCTGGGGAGCAGGCCTCGAGGCGGCGGCTTCGATGACGACCGGGGCGGTTGCGCTGGGACTCCCGGCAACCCCCACCAGGCCGAGGCCCGCCAACGCCACCGCCAGTGACCACGCCGGACTGACCGGACGTCGAGGGCTTCTCGACGATGCCAACTCCGCCTCGGCGGCCCGAAGTCGATCCCGGGCGGCATCGGCCCGTGCTTCAGCTTCGCTCCAGTCACGACGGAATCTGTCCATCGGGTCAACGGCGGCCCTGCCGTCGAGCACTCCACTCCGGAGCGCTTTGAGCTGTTCGACGGGACCCGCCAGCACATACGTCTTCGAATGAGAAGACACCCCGATCCGCCATCCCTCGGGCACCTGCTCGTCGACCGTGATCTCGCCGAACCTGAAGGTCAGGTCCGTCGACCCGGAGAAGACGATTCGCTGGTCGGTGAAGTACACGACCCCGGTATCGGCATCGACCCAAGATCCGTCGTGGTGTTCGAGAAGGTGAACACCCGGAACCGATGCCAGGCCGATCTCCGACTCGGGCAAGAGGAGAGGAAGTCCTTTCGGTCTCAGATCCGAGACCCATCGGGCGTTCCGTATGGCATCGGCCCGGGCGTCGAGGGATGAGGCGACCAGATTTCGAGCGCCTTCGATCTCACGCCGAAGGCTGGCGACCGTGGCCTTGTGGTCGTGCACACGGCGACGGTCATCGAGCCAGTCGCGCCATGCACCCCACGACCAGAACCTGTACCAATCAGCCCGCACTCCCCACCCCCTTCCGTCGACGACGAGCGACGCTCATGCCCGATGCGCCGGACACGGACAGTGAACCTCGCCGTACACCCCTGTCCACCGAACGGGGGTGAATACGGGTCGGACGACCTATTCAGCCGATGATCCACGTTCCGACGCCGTCCGAGCTCGATACCCCTGACGCTGACGCCTGGCCGTGGCCGGAAGGGATCCGATCCGGGGCCCAAACCCCGTGGACCGGGATAGGGTCGACGCCACACCGAACGAAGGAGCCCCGTGGAGATCAGCGCAGTCATGCCGTTCCTGGAAGCCGACAAGCATGGAGTGCTCGCCACCCACCGCACGAATGGACGACCGCAGCTGTCCAACATCGTCTACGGCGTCATCGATGGAGTGATCGGCGTGTCGGTCACCGCCGACCGGGCGAAAACGAAGAACATGCGACGCGACCCCCGGGCGACCCTGCACGTGACGTCGAATGACTTCTGGTCGTGGGTGGCGGTGGACACAGAGGTCGAACTGGGGCCGATCGCCACAGCTCCCGGTGATCCGGCGACGCATGCCCTCCGTTCGCTGTATCGGCACGTCAATGGCGAGCATCCCGATTGGGACGAGTTCGACCAGGCGATGGTGAACGACCGCCGACTGGTCGCCTGGCTCCGGCCCGTCCACGCCTACGGCCAGCGGATCACCGACGACTGACACGGACGGAGGGGGCCGGGATTTCGCCCGACCCCCTCCGCTACGGCCGTCCTGCGCCGATCACTCGATCACGAAGTCGACCTGCTGCCACTTGACCCGACCGCCGAGGGTGGCGGTGTCGGTGAGGCCGGCGACCGTAACGGTGTAGGTCGCCTCCCTTCCGCGGTGGACGAAGTCGAGGAAGTAGTACCAGCCATCCTCGTCGGTCACGGCCGTGTCGAGCAGAGTGCCGTCGGTGCTTTGAAGCTGGACGGTCTCTCCCTCCACAGGATCGGACCCATCCGAGACGAGCCCACCGATTCCCCTGATCCGCTTCCACTCGTTCTGGTTGTAGATCGTGTCCGAGCTGTCAGGCACGTTCGAGCCGAACTCATGAGCGGTGTTGTTCAGGATGTCGACGCCGTCCAGATCGGGGTTGATGTCGGAGTTGTTCAGCGCGTCCTCGATGTTCTTGTACCAGCCGTTCGTCTTCTCCAGCCCGTAGTCGAGATGGATGTTGAGGTACACGAATCCGCTCTCTGGCAGTCCCGTCACCTCGACCGTGTACACGTCACCGAATCCGACCACGCCGTCGCCATTGCTGTCTCCGTAGTCACCGAGATCGAACGTCAGCGCGTTGTTGTACAACTCGTCGACCGGGTCGTAGCAGGGGCCCGTGTCATCCACGAACAGTCCACCGTAAGCGTGAACGGGGTTCCCCCCCTGGGTCACGAACGGATAGGGGATCTCCATGGTGACAGTCGTGCCCACCTCCGCTGCGTCGTAGAAGACGTTGTAGAAGAACTGCCCCGGGTTGCTGTCGGACAGCTTGAACAGGTTGTTCCCGCTGACGAAGTCCGGCGTGAAGATCAGTCGGAACTGATCACCGAAATCGCACAGAGACGAATTGGTGACATCACCGGCAGGCAACCCGTAGTACGAGCTGCCATCGGAATCGGTCACCGTCGTCGAATTGCCCACGTCGTCCGAATAGTCCCCGGATGCCGTTCCCACGTTGCTGTAGGAGCCCTCCTGAGCCGTACCCATGCCGATGCAGGTCATCGACTCGCCGACCGCCAGCGCGTCCTGCGGACACGTCACGGTCACGCCCTGATCATCGGTCACGAACACGTTCTCGAGCGCCACGGTTCCGGTGTTCTCCACGTGGTACTTCCAGGCGACGGCTCCTCCCGGCAGCACGCCGATGGAGTCACCCTCGTTGCCGCTGAAGACGGTCGTCTTGTCGATCGAGATCGACGGGGAAGCGCCGAAGTAATGGCTCGGATCTGTGTCCGTGCGCTCGGCCACATCACCGTCGGCGTCGGTGTACGTCGCCGAAGCCGAGCCGACGTTGGTGTATTGGCCGGCCTCGGACGTGCCGAAACCGGCACAGGTGATGGTGTCTCCCGGGTTCAGGATATTGGTGGGAGGACATACCAGCGTCACACCCTGGTCGTCGCTGATGTCCGTCACCGTCATCGTGACGTCGCCGGTGTTGGTCACGCTGATCTGCCACAACACGTCAGAGCCCACAAGGATTTCGGGCCCGGGGGCGGCATCGGCGTCGACGGAGTTGGTCCACTTCTCAACGCTGATCGCCGGGTTCGAGTACTCGACCGAAGCCGACGCCGACTCGGTCACCTCGTTGCCCTCGTCGTCCTCGGCCGTGACGGTCACGGTGTTGGTGTGGTCCTCGGTGACCAACCAGGTGATGTCACATTCGAAGGCTCCGCCGACTCCGATCGTCTGCGGGAGCACGCAGGCCTCGGACACGTCGCCGAACACGTCATCCTCGATCGACGTGATGGTGATCGGGTCGCTCGACGCCGAGTCGTGCTCCACGCGAATGGTGAAGATCACCTCTTCTCCAGGGGCGAACACCTCGTCCTGGTTCGGCGTCTTGGTCACCACGATCGACGGCGCGACGTCGTTGATCGTCACCGTCGCGTCGTCGGATGCCTCGTCGGTGTTGCCATCGTCGTCGGACGCCACGACCGTTGCCGTGTTGGCGTGCGGTCCGTCGACCGCGTTGCCGGCGACGAACGCAGTGAACACGCAGGTATAGCTCTGGTTGTACTGCAGGTTGATGTCCGTCGCCTCAGGGCACGAGGCGGAGAGGTCCTCGTCGTATTCGCTGTCGGTCAGCGAGTCGATGTTCACCTCCTCCAGCGAGTTGTTCGTCACCACCAGGGTGAAAGCGACGTTGCCTCCAGGCTCATCGACGCTCGTCGGATCAGCCGTCTTGGTGATGGAGATGTCGGGGAGCACATCGTCGAAGGACACGGTCGCGTCATCAGAAGCGGAATCGGTGTTGTCGTCGTCGTCGGACGCCGTCGCAGTGACCAAGTTGTTGTGGACGGGTCCGCTGGCGTCACCCGACAGGAACGTCTTCACGGTGCAGGTGTATGTGCCGCCGTTGGGAGCAAGCACGACGGACGGACCGTACGCGCAGTCGTCGATTCCGTTGAGGTCACCGTAGACGGTGTCCCCCAGACCCACCAAGGTTGCTTCCTCGGCGCTGTTGTTGGTGACGACGATCTCGAAGTCGACCAGTCCGCCGGTCTCGGGGACCGAGTCCACACTCGGGGTCTTGGTCACCGTGATGTCAGGCAGCACGTCATCGAACGGCACCGTCTCGTCATCGGTGGCCTCATCCGTGTTGCCGTCGTCATCTGACGCGGTGGCAGTGACCACATTGCTGTGGGCGGGGCCAGAAGCGTCGCCGGACAGGAACACCGTCATCGAGCAGGTATAGCTGTCGCCGGCGGCACCGGCGGAAGCCAACGTCTGCGGAGTCGCACACGTGCCCTGACCATTGAGGTCACCGAAGTCGGAATCGACCAAGGCGTCGAGCGTCGCCTCCTCCAGCGCGTTGTTCGCCACGACGAACGTGAACGTCACGTTCCCGCCCGTCTCCGGCACGCTCGTCGGATTCGCCATCTTGATGATCGAAATCTCGGGGAGGACGTCATCGAAGGGCACGTCCTCCTGATCGTCATCTTCGACCGGGTTGCCGTCGTCATCCACACCGGTGGCGGTTGCCACGTTGGTGTGAACCTGGTCCGCGTCGCCCGAGATGAACTCCGTGAACGTGCACGCGATGCTCTCGTCGGGAGCAAGGATCGCCGGCAAGGCAGGGGTGCACGAACCGCTCACGTCACCGAACACGTCGTCGCTGACCGAGTTGATCGTGACCGTGTCGACGGCCGACGTGTTCTCCACCGCGATCGTGAAGGTGATGTCTCCGCCGGTCTCCGGCACGCTCGTCGGGCTCGCCGTCTTGGTGGTCAGGATGCTCGACGGAACGTCGCTGATGGTCACCGTTGCGTCGTCCGCGCCACCCACCGGATTGCCGTCGTCGTCGGAACCGGCAACGGTCAGCAGGTTGGTGATCACGTCGTCGGCGTTGCCGGACACGGCCACCGTGATCGAGCACGAATACGACCCGCCCGCCACGATCGTCTGCGGCACCGAACAATCACCCTGACCGTTCAAATCGCCGTGAATCGAATCATCCAACGTGTCGATCGTCACCGAATCCACCGCAGAGGTGTTGTTCACCGTGAACGTGTAGGCGACGTCACCGCCCGGCTCATCCACAGTTTCCGGCGTCGCCGACTTCACGACTTCGATCTCCGATGGAACATCGGTGAAGGCCACCACTGCATCGTCTGAGCCGGACACCGGTCCTCCGTCGTCGTCGAGCCCGGAGGCGGTGACGACGTTGGCGTGAGTATCGCCGGCGTTGCCGGACACCACTCGGTCGAACGTGCAAGTCGCGCTCTCGGTTGGTGCGAGCGTCACCGCCGCACAGTCGCTGTCGGCTGCGCCGATCAACTGGCTGAACTGATCGTCGAGGAGCGAGTCGATGGTCACGGTGTCCACCGGCGACGTGTTGGTGATCGTCACCGTGAAGCCAACCAAGCCCCCATTTTCCGGGATCTCGTAAATCTCGCCGTTTGCAGCGGTCCCCGCGAGCTTGACGACCTCGATCGAAGACGCCACATCGTTGACCGTCACCACCGCATCGTCATCATCGGAAACGGGGCTGCCGTCGTCGTCGAAACCGGAAGCCGTCGCCACATTCGTGATCGTGTCCCCGGCGTTGCCGGACACAGCCACCGTGATCGAGCACGAATACGACCCGCCCGCCACGATCGTCTGCGGCACCGAACAATCACCCTGACCGTTCAAATCGCCGTGAATCGAATCATCCAACGTGTCGATCGTCACCGAATCCACCGCAGAGGTGTTGTTCACCGTGAACGTGTAGGCGACGTCACCGCCCGGCTCATCCACAGTTTCCGGCGTCGCCGACTTCACGACTTCGATCGAAGACGCCACATCGTCGACCGTCACCACCGCATCGTCATCATCGGAAACGGGGCTGCCGTCGTCGTCGAAACCGGAAGCCGTCGCCACATTCGTGATCGTGTCCCCGGCGTTGCCGGACACAGCCACCGTGATCGAGCACGAATACGACCCGCCCGCCACGATCGTCTGCGGCACCGAACAATCACCCTGACCGTTCAAATCGCCGTGAATCGAATCATCCAACGTGTCGATCGTCACCGAATCCACCGCAGAGGTGTTGTTCACCGTGAACGTGTAGGCGACGTCACCGCCCGGCTCATCCACAGTTTCCGGCGTCGCCGACTTCACGACTTCGATCGAAGACGCCACATCGTCGACCGTCACCACCGCATCGTCATCATCGGAAACGGGGCTGCCGTCGTCGTCGAAACCGGAAGCCGTCGCCACATTCGTGATCGTGTCCCCGGCGTTGCCGGACACAGCCACCGTGATCGAGCACGAATACGACCCGCCCGCCACGATCGTCTGCGGCACCGAACAATCACCCTGACCGTTCAAATCGCCGTGAATCGAATCATCCAACGTGTCGATCGTCACCGAATCCACCGCAGAGGTGTTGTTCACCGTGAACGTGTAGGCGACGTCACCGCCCGGCTCATCCACAGTTTCCGGCGTCGCCGACTTCACGACTTCGATCGAAGACGCCACATCGTCGACCGTCACCATCGCATCGTCATCATCGGAAACGGGGTTGCCCTCGTTGTCCTCGACCGTGACCGAGGCCATGTTGTCGTAGCTGCCCGGCGCGGTCTGGCTGACCGTGTACGTGCACGACAACGAGCTACCCGCCGGAATCGCCTCGCCGATCAGCTCGGTGCACTCGGCGGGAAGCGGGTTGTCGTCGGTGAGGGCCGTGACCGTGACCGGTTCAACCGACGTGTTGGTGATGGTGAGCGTGTAGGTGAAGTCACCGCCAGGCTCGGCGATCGAGGCAGGGCTGACATCCTTGACCAGGTCGACGGTGGGCAGAACGTCAGCCACGATGACCACTGCGTCGTCGGTGGCGGTGTCTGTGCCGCCGGGACCGCTCGCTGTCGCTGTGACCGTGTCGGTCTCGCTGTACCCGGCGTCGCCCGAGACGGTGGTCGTGAACGTACACGTGTACGAGCCGCCGCCTGGGAGCGGCTGCGGCACCGTACAGTCGCCCTGCCCGTTCAGATCCCCGTGGATGTCGTCGACCAGGGAGTCGAGCGTTGCATCGCCGATCCCGGTGGTCGCAGCATTTGTGACGACGAGGGTGAAAGTGACGTTTCCGCCAGGCTCGTCAACTTGTGTCGGGTCGGCTGTCTTCTCAACGCTTATGTCGGGGGCGACGAATGCAAGGCTGTTGACAAAGCTGCAGGTCACCACTTGTCCTGCACCCACGTACAAGGAGGATGGTTCGTCCCCTGTGTCACAAGTCGCGCTGTCGAGTGCCCAACCTGCCGGCACGACCTCCGCGAGGCCATAGGTCTCGTCACCGAGCACCGGCTCGTTGCCCGTGGAGCCCGTCCCGCCGGTCGTCGTGATCGAAGCGAAGGGATCTCCGTCGAGGGTGAAGTCGAATGTTGCATCACCGCCTGTCGTGGACTTGATGATCTTTATGAACCCGGACCCAGGATTGACGATGCAGTCCTTGCGCTCTGATCCGGGATCGAGCGACGTGAAGCTGCAAACGTTGGTGAGCGCCACCTCGGCTGTCGGCTTGGGTCCAGAGAGTTCCACGAGCTCATCGACGAAGATCTGGAACGTGATCCCGGTGTCGAAGTTCACACAGTCACCATCGGGCGGTGGGAACCTGCAGTCTCCCGGAAGGTGGTTCGGATCAGTTGCAAACGGATCGGGACTTGAAATCGTGAAGGACTCCACGTTTGTCTTCAGCGGAGTTGCGAGAAGGTTGTTGTCGCCATCCGTCTCGAAGATGCCGTCTCCATCGGTGTCGGATGCAATCACACCACTCGAGCCGTCGCCGCCACCGCCTGTGGACGGGCAACGAGCCCCCTGGTCGCCGGCGTTCTCGGAGTCCTTGCAGTCGTACAGCGTGGCGGAGGCCAGTTGAGCCGGTTCGCCTTCGAAGGACGCACGCACATCGCAAAGTCGGCGAACCCGTCTCCATCGGCATCGAAGAAGGCACACCCATCGCCAGAGTTCCCACCGGTCATGGCGACATCATCGAAACTGAAGAAGACGGAGTAGTAGGGATCGGCTTCGAACAAGTGAGACGTGTCGAATCCCATCTGTGTGACGTCCTCCTGGAGGGGGACATCATCAGGGCCGTCGACATCGACCGTGATGACGAGGTTGTCCGAGGCCACGGCCGGAAGGACACCCATTGGGACCATCGTCACAACCAATGAAATGATCGAAAGCACACCGATGCGCGCGCGTGTACGAGACCTGTATACGTGTCCCACGAGAGCCCTCCTGTCCCTTCGCATCACAAACCGCGAACGGTTCTGTATTCGACCGTATCGGAGCGACGGACACCCCACCCGAAACGCGTGTGATGGTTCCGGAGTCACACAAAACGACTAGCTCGCAACTGGAGCATTTACGACAAAGTGGCGTGGTCAAATTCGGCCCCAATTGCAGACGCATGCAGTGACGCCTGCTTCGGGGGGTCTTCGGCCACTTCCCGATCGGGCTCGACTTCCATACCGTGGACCAGAGAGGGACGGTGATCGCCCTGTGGGCGACGTGCGTGTCGGGACAAGGAGGCACGGCATGGCCCACTCTCAGACATCCACTCGTCGACCAGGCTTCGTTCGCAGTTTGACGAGCCCAACGGCGCTTCTCGTCTTGCTGGCGGTCACGTCATGGAGTCCCGTGCAAGCCTTGACGCCAGAGCTCGAATGGTCGCACCCGGATGTGATCGGCGATCTTCCAGAGACGAGCTTGGCGGTCACAGGCATCGCCCCCGGGCCGGCAGGACATGTCGCGATCGACACAACCCCCTTCGGTGAAGAGAATGCTGAGCTGACCACCACAGTGTGGTACTCCGTCGACGGGTTCGAGTGGGGCGAGATCGCGACGCTCGCCGATGTCGGCCTCACGTCGGTGGTCCACGCGCACGACGTGTACGTGGCAGTCGGTCGCCGAGACCTCGGTGGACTGCAGACCGCACCAGCCGTCTGGACTTCACCGGACGGCCGCACGTGGACGGCGTCGTCCGACGTGCCGCCCATCCTCGGTCCCGCGACGGCCGATGGACCGGCCTATACGGGGTCATGGATGGTCGACGTGGCCGCGACCGACGGTGGCTTCGTGGCAATCGGACAAGCAGCCGGAACGGGGGCGGCATGGATGTCGACCGACGGCATCTCGTGGGCCGCAGTTGCCGGTACACCGTTCGGCAGTGACGCCGTCGACCTCCGGGGGATCTCCTTCGGCGCACGTGTTCTCGTCGCAATCGGCCACACGGCGACGGATGCAGACTCCCCCGGCCCACTCCGCACCTGGTGGTCGGCGAACGGAGAGAGGTGGACCGAGGCACCGCCCGACGCACGGTTCGACGTGCTTGGCGAGGGTCCGCTCGGCGCCCAGGTCATCTGGCATCGCGACCGCTACGTTCTCCTCGGCACACTGTTCGAAGGCCCGCGTGCGTGGACCTCGGCCGATGGAAAGGCCTGGACCGACTCCGTGGCGCTCCCACACGAAGGCGGTTCCGGCTGGGGATACGTGGTCGATGTGGCGACCGACGACCGCACCCTGATCGCCGTGGGCGACGATCAAGACGGAGACGGGCGAGGGGCTTCCATATGGGCATCCGGCGACGGTGAGACGTGGGGCCAAGTCGCACCGACCGACCTCCGGGGATCGCTCACCCAGGCTGCCGTGTCCACCGGGACCGTCTACAAGGCCGGGAACCATTGGGTCGTCCTTGGGAGTGCGTGGGACTATCCCGCCGAAGCTGCGATCGACGTCCGCTGGATCGGGTGGCCTCCCGGCGCCGAGCGCTTCATCGACGTCCTCTCGGATCACACTTTCGTCGACGACGTCGAGTGGCTGGCGGCAGAGGGCATCTCTCGCGGGTGCAACCCGCCCGCCAACACCATGTTCTGCCCCGACCTCGACATGACACGAGGTCAGATGGCGGCGTTGCTGGTCAGAGCGATGGACTACGCAGACGATGGAGGTGGTGACCTCTTCGTCGACGACGACCACTCCGTGTTCGAGACCGACATCGACAAGCTCGGAACCGCCGGCGTGACCAAAGGCTGCAACCCACCCGTCAACGACCGGTACTGCCCGGACGATGTGGTCAGCCGGGGCCAGATGGCCGGGTTCCTGGTTCGTGCCATCGGCTGCGCCCACGATGGAGATGGCGACCTCTTCGTCGACGACGACCACTCCGTGTTCGAGACCGACATCGACAAGCTCGGAACCGCCGGCGTGACCAAAGGCTGCAACCCACCCGTCAACGACCGGTACTGCCCGGACGATCTCGTGACGCGGGCCCAGATGGCGGCGTTCCTCCATCGAGCGCTGGACGGATGACCGTCAGCCGACGAGCTCGACGAGCGATGGGAGCATCGTCTCGTAGGCGGCCGCGTCCGAGGTGATCATCAGCACCGCAGTCTTCGACGTGCGCGGCGAATGGACCACAACGGTGGTGGCACCCGGCACCGAGTCGGCATATCCGACCACTCCGGCGCTTCGACCCGGACTCCCCTGCCAGAGCGCCGCGGAGCGATCGCCGAGCGCACCGTCGGTGACAGCTTGGAAGGCGGTGTGGAGGTCGTCGGCGGTGCTGATCATTCCGCCCGCGGTCCACGTGTCGCGAGTCCACGTGATGCGGCGATAGTCGGTGGGCACCACCGAGTCGAAGTCGGCACCCATCGAGGTGTACCCGCCGAGCGGCGCCGGCCCGTCCTCGAAGCCTTCCAGATAGCTCGACTGCAGACCCAGGCCGGAGAGAAGGTACTGCCGCATGGCCTCGGCCATCGACGCTCCGGCCGCATGCTCGATCAGTCGGGACAGGAGCTGGATGTCGGCCGCCGGAAACTCGGTTCGGACCCCGTTCTGATATCTGGCGGTGCGGCCTGCGATGGCGCGGATGGCACTCGCCGGTGTCCACATCACGCTCGCCACGTCGAGCAGCCTCTCCGTCGTCTCGATGCTCATCGCATAGTCGGGAATTCCGCTCGTGTGCTCGACCAGTTCGGCGACCGTAACGGCATCGGGCACACCGGTCGCGTCGAGATAGCGATTGACTCCGGCGTCGAGATCGACCTCTCCCTCGTCGGCCAGCACGAGGGTGGTGAGCTCCGCGAACATGGCGCCGACCCCGCCTATTCGCATCGGCGTGTCAGGAGAGAGGTGCCTGCCCGCAGGATCGGCTCCCCTCTCGACGAATGTCGCCCCGGTGGCGTCGATCAAGGCGATCATCACGGCACCGGCGTCGTCCCGAACGACGACCCGATCCAGGATCGCCTCCAATCCATCCACCGGATCGGGAACCACGGGAGGGTCGAGGTAGGGCATGGTGGTGGAGACCGGCTGCGACGTACAGCTGGTCAGCACGAACGCCACGATCACGCCGATGGGCGCCCTCATCGGAGACGAACCCGACCGCCGGCGCCGCTCGGCTGCGTCGCAATCACCCGCTCCGGAGAGCCGACGCCGGTTGTCGCTCATGGGACGTGGGCTGAACTCTATCGGCGATCGTGCCGGCGCGGCTGGTCGATCTTCAGTCGGAGGCACCCTCCACAAGGCGAGCGGGAAACCCGCCCTTGGCGATCGGACCCCAACGGTCGATCGTTAGGCGTATGAGGCACTTGCCCTGGCGCGTCATCGCCTGGCGGTACTCGTCCCAATCGTCGTGTTCGCCTGCGATCACGCGGAAGTACTCGACCAGGGGCTCGAGCGCGTCGGGGAGATCCAGGACCTCGGCGTGACCGTCGACCTGCACCCATTCCCCGCCGAAGTCGTCGGAGAGCACCACCATCGATGCCGCCGGATCACGCCGCAGGTTGTGGACCTTCGCCCGTTCCGGGTACGACGACACGACGATCCGCCCGTCGACATCGAGTCCAATCGTCACCAGAGACGACTGCGGCCAGCCGTCGCGCCTTCTCGTCAGGAGGATCCCCTGATGCCGGGGACGGACGAAATCTTCGAGCTCACCACGCTCCACCTGGCGGTTGGTCGCTACCTGCGGCATGGCTGCTCCTTCGAATGGGGGCTCCTCGGCCGAGTGTATGCGGTCCGTGCCGCCGGATCGCCGCGGCTGTGACTACGACGGCGTTCCGCGCCACAAGCGTTCAGCCAGCCCCGATGCGCGTTCGACGGACCTCTCGACTGCCTGTCGGACGACGGATTCCTCGGCGAGGAGCCAGACCCGCGTGCTCGCTCTGGTGACCGCCGTGTAGAGCAGTTCTCGGGTGAGCAGCCGCGACGCCTCGTCGGGGAGGATCACGACCACTTCGTCGAACTGTGAGCCCTGGGACTTGTGGATGGTCATGGCGTGGACAGTTGCGTGCTCGCCCAGTCGAGACGGCTGATAGTCACGAAGGCCGCCACGATCGAACACGACCCGCAGACCGTCGTCGGACTCGACCGTGACCCCTATGTCGCCGTTGAACAACTCGAGTCGGTAGTCGTTCGACGTGATCATGATCGGCCGGCCGGCATACCATTCGCCGCCGTAGCGGAGCCCGGTGAATCGCTGGTCGAGACCGGACTCGATGTCCCGGCCCCATTGCGCCACACTCCCCTGTCCCCGCCGACGTGCACACAAGACGGCCACTCTCGTGAGGGCGTCGAGGGCGGATCGGGCGTTCGATGGGCTGCGGGCAAGGTCGATGACCTCGGAACGCGTGACCATCACCCGCTCCCAAAGGTCTCCGAACTCGGGCTCGTCCCGATCGGAGACCCAGCGCAGAGCATCATGTCCTTCACGCAACAGCGCCACCGCTTCGTCGGGATCCCCTTGGCGCACGGCCTCTGCGAAGTCGGCCATGGCGCTGTCGGCGTCGTAGCGATGTACCCGTTCGAGCACAACGATGTGTTCGGCGATCGGGGCGTCGACGCGCTCCCCCTCGGTTTCTGCGATGTCGGACAGCACCGTGCCGGCCTCGATCGACTCCAGTTGGAATGGGTCTCCCACCAACACGACGGTGGCGTCGTCTCGAACCGCCGACAGGAGCTTGCCCGCCAACGGAAGCGAGACCATCGACATCTCGTCGACGATCACCATGTCGTGTGGGAGCCGGTAGCTCTCGTCATGCACGAACACCCCGCGCCCCGGACGCCATCCGAGGAGTCTGTGGATGGTCGACGGCGCCAACTGGCCGACAGTTTCTTGGATCGCCCCGCCCTGGACCCGCTGCGTCACTGCCGAAATGGCCTCTCCGAGTCGCGCAGCGGCTTTCCCCGTGGGTGCACACAGCGCCACGGATGGGAACTGCTCGGGCCCCTCGGCGGCGAGCGCGGCGAGAAGGGCACCCACCGTGTGCGTCTTGCCGGTACCCGGCCCGCCGGCGATCACGGCGAACCGTCGGGTCAAGGCCACTTCGGCGGCATCGAACTGACGATTCGGACCTCCCCCCAGCAGTGTGGTGAGCATTCGCTCCATCGGCGCGGAGAGCGTCTTCTGAGGGTGTTCGCACCGACTCGCAATGAGATGGGCCACCTGCTCCTCGTACCGAAAGTAGCGCTCGAGGTAGAGCCGGTCGTCGACCACCACCAACGGCTCGTCACCGGTTCCGTCACCCACGATCCCGGACGCAGCCACGGTCCGTTGCCACTCGTCGGGAATGGGCCACGGCAGAGATTCGATGACATCCGGTTCGACGCCGTCGACGACGACTGCGTCGCGAACGGTCTCGAGACGGACACACACATGCCCGAATCTCGTGCCACGCACCGCGAGCGCGGCCGCCAATGCCACCAGCTCATCGGGTTCGTCGAGCAGCCGGCACAGCGTCATCGCCGCCGAAACATCGAGTGGGTCCAGCACCCCGGCGTCGTTGAACTGGGCGAGGATGCCGCCGGCGTCGACGACGATGTGACGATCGGAGGCAGCGAGGAAGAAGCGGTCCGTCGTGGTCATCTGTCGTCCCGTTCGAACAGCCGGCTCAGAGACACGATCATCGCCGGAGGCGGGGTCCACACGTGGATGCCTTGTCGGACGCCATCGGCGACCGGCGTGTCGGGACCGCTCGTGCCCCGAAGGAAGATGTAGACGGACCCACCGAGCCGGGTCTCGGCCTGGTAGCCGGGCAGGCGCCACGTGAGATATCGGTGGAGTGCCACCTGATACAGCGTCGACTGGAGAACATAGTTGCCCTCGATCATGGCGGTGTTGAGGCCTGCCGCTCCGTAATCCGAGAGGGCGTTCGACTTGTAGTCCATCACCACGAACCGGCCATCCGGCATCTGGACGGTGAGGTCGATGGCGCCCGTCAGGAAGCCACGGAACCGCTGTGCGCCCAGCGTGTCGAGATGCCGGGCGTACGCCCGGATCGGATCGTCGGGGGCGAGGTGCTCTGCCATGACCGAGCCGATGTCGGCCAGCGACACCGGCCCGGCGTCGGTTCGAACCGGGAGTTCGAACACCAACTCCTTCAGCACTCGCCCGATTCCGGTGAGCGACGGAGCGTCGTCGGCCGCGCCGAGCGGCGTGGTGAGCATGGCAATCATTCCGGCCACGAACGCCTCGGTGTCGAAGTCCCACCCGCCTCCGGCCATGGCATCGCCCAGCCGCACTCGAAGCGACGCCTCTGGATCGGTGTCGGTGAAGTCGATGTGTTCGAGGAGCTCGTGGACCAGTGTGCCGAACCTGGCTCCTCTGGGAAGGTCCGCCATGGGCAACTCCGGTCCCTCCGACACCTCGACGTCCTCGTCGGGAAGCTGCTCGTCGGCACGGACCTCTTCGGCCTCACCCGGCTGATCGGCCAGCGGATGCTCGGGCGACAACCGCGAGAACGATGCCCGGGTCCACACGTGATCGAGCGGCCGATCGAACACCGCGATCGAGAGTCCGGCGGGGTCCCGATCGGATGTCTGGTACTGCTCGACGGGCGGCAGGTCGGTGCGACCGGGTTTGTCGATCAGACCGGCCGACTCGGCGCCTTGGGCGTCTTCCCGCCATCCGGCTCGCGACATGAGGCGCCCCAACGTGCTGGCATCCGCCCCCGGCGCGTCCTTGACCCACCAGACGATGACGTGATGCTTCGCTCGGGTCAGCGCCACGTACAACCTACGGCTCTCCTCGGCGGCTTCCTCCGCCAGATGCTGCTGTTGGTGAGCATCGAACTCCGGCCAGTTGCCTTTGCCGCCGACGTCGATCATCCGGCCCCCGCCAGCCGGGTCGTGAAAGATCGGGATGTCCGGCGGCCACACCGGGGCGTCCCATGCGAAAGGCACCATCACAACCGGGAACTCGAGGCCCTTGGCCGCGTGGATGGTCAGCACCTGCACCGCTTCGGCATCGGTCTCCAGGCGGCGTTGGCGCGACTCCGGTTCGTCCTCGCGCGCTTCTGCCCGCTGCCGCGCCTGGCGTTGGGCGTCCTCCAGCCACGCCACCAGAGAGCCGATCCTGCCAGGACGCCAGGCGCCGTGCAGCTCCTCGGCCACGTGCGTCAGGTCGGTCATCATCCGCTCGCCGTCGGGCTGGGAGAGGGTGCGGGCAGTCAGTCCGTGCACGCGGTCGACATCGGCCATCAGCGCGGGAACCCCTGCGGTACGCAGACGGGTCTGATAGCCACGCATCTCTGCCTGGAGGTCGAGTTCGGCCTCGTCGTCGAGCTTCGCCACCTGATGCAGCGTCATACCGACGATGTCCGAGGTTGCGCCGAGCCGGACCAGATCCATCCGCTCCGGATGCTCGACTGCGAACAGGAAACGCCGCCACTGTTCGGCCGCGTCCGACAAGAACACCGCTCCACTTCGACCGGCCACCGACGGCACGTCACGTGCTCCCAGACCTCGCCGAACCATTTCAACCTGGTCCATGGTGCGGCACAGCACCGCGATATCAGATGGAGCGATCGGAGCCGTGTGACCGGCGTCGTCGGTGATGCTGACACCGGCCGTCAGCAGCCTCACGACCTCCGACGCGGCGTCGGCGGCGGCGACACGACGGGCCTCGTCGACATAGAAGTCGCCGTTCCGCTTGCGATCGATCGGGATGTCGCCCCCGAACCACCGGAGCGACATGGCCGCCGCAACGCCCGAGATGCGGGACACGTGATGCTCAGGCGGGGCCTCGACAGGAATGTACCCGATGTCCTCGTCGCCGAACGTGGCCTCGCGGAACAACACGTCGAATGCCTGAAGCAACGCCCGGTCGCTTCGCCAATTGATCCCGAGGGTTCTCCGCTGGGCATCCTCGGCCGCCGCCAAGTAGGCGTTGATGTCGGCGCCCCGGAACCGGTAGATCGACTGTTTCGGGTCGCCGATCACGACCAGCCTGGCGCCGCCGAAGACGGCGTTGATGACCTGCCATTGCACGGGGTCGGTATCTTGCGCCTCGTCCACGAGCCCGATCGCGTATCGCTCGGCGAGCAATGCCCGTGCGGCGCTGCCGACCTCCGGGTCGTCGAGCGTGTCCCTCACCTCGGCCAAACCGTCGTCGAACGTCACCTGGTTTGCCCACCGAAGTCGCCGCTGGAGCTCCTGACGCATGGCCAATGCCATCTCGGCTCTCGTCCGTGCCACACCGGCGACCTGACCGGGCGAGGGCACGATTCGGGCGTCGGGCACGCCGGTCACCGCCGCTCCGATCGACCCGACTTGTCCCGGCCAAACCCGGTCACCCGCTTCGGCCCCATGGGCATATCGGCCGATGACCAGATCGCCGGCCGCCTCACCCACCAGCTTGCGGTCGACCGCGGCCGGCTCGAGCTCGGCCGCCAATCGTGACCCGAATCCGAGCTCGCCCAGCAGTCGATGCGCAAATCCGTGGATCGTGAAGATCTGCGCACGATCGAAGTTCGTCAAGGCATCGAACACTCGCTCTGCGATCTCCGCCCGGTCGCCGGCCTCGAGCAGCGCCACCATGTGCAGGTCGTCGGCATCGACGACACCCGACTCCGCAGCATCCAGCACCTGCACCAACCGCCGGCGCACACGAGCCCTCAACTCTGCGGTGGCGGCCCGAGTGAAGGTGATCACGAGGATCTGGTCGATCGGCAAGCCCTCGGCGGCCACCAGCCGAGCGACCATGGCCGCGATGGTGAAGGTCTTGCCGGTGCCGGCGCTCGCCTCGATGACGGTACGGCCTTGACCGATCGGGGCGGTGGGGTCGAATCGTGCGTTCACAGGCCGACGTCCTTCATGAGAGGGATCACCGGTTCCCACAGCCGTCGGCAGTGCTCCTCGAACCCCGACGACAGCAGCCGCTCCAGGGTGTCGTCCTTGCCGTACACCAACTCGTGGGCTGTGTCGCGACGCTCGGCGGAGAAACGGTCACGCTCGAACTTGTCCCGTGCGTCCCACGTCGCACCGGTGCGGTTGGCGACCGCCTTGCGTTGCCAAGCCAGTCCGGTCTCGCACGGCAGAGGCATCGGCGCTCGATGACCGTCGTCGTAGAGCGACACCAACCCCCACAGCAGCTGCATCGCCTTCGAACGACGCTCGTCCCCCGAGTTCCCGAGCGGCCCGATGGTGACCTCGAGGAATCCCCTCCCCCGCGCTTGGCGCGTCAGCATCAACGCATGCCAAGGGTGCTCGGGCTCGAGAGCCGTCAAGAAGCACAGCTCGACGAACGACCGAAGCCGGTGCGAGGCCTTGATCCGGGAAGGGGTGATGAGCGGCAGATGTGACTCGCGGGGGTCGGCTGTCACCGAACCCTCGACGAGACGTCCGTTCACGTTCAACGATCCGGTGTATCGCCGATGATGAGCACGGTGATAGCCACGGCCCACGGCCGCAGTCCACAGAGCTTCGACGTCGGTGCGGGCCTTGTCGATCTCGCGTTCGGCGAGCCGGGCCGGAGGCAGGGCGTCGGCCCCTCGCTCTCGAGCGAGAAGTGACTCGAGTTCGTGACCTCGGGCCAGACCGTCGATCAAGCGGTCCTTGAGCGCCCATGACTCCAGGCCACCGAGTTCGACCGGCACGGCATCGTCCGCCAGCTCCGCAACGTCGGGGATCCCGAATCCGAGCGACGCACGCACGAAGCCCCGGACCGGGTTCGTGAGGAACCGGTGAAGGTCGCCGAGCCTGACCACCTCGGGGGGATCGAGAGGCGGCCATGGCACCTCCATGTCGAGCGAAGGCTGCATCCTCCGCTGCACGGCGTGCGCCCCAGCGAGCTGGATCGGATCGAACCCCCACGGCCCCGTCACGCCGAGCGCCTCCGGAGTGAACACGGCCTCGCTGAACGACTGGAGCGGGTGTCGGGTCTCGAGCTCTGCGATCGGGAGGCCCGTCATCGCCGAGAGCACGTCGCCGAGCTCGGCGATGGGGACGGCGGGGGGATACTCGGCGTTGGTGATCTCATCCCGCCCGGAGTATGTGACGACGAGATGGTCTCCGGCCGCCATCACCGCGTCGAGCAGCAATTGGCGATCCTCACTCGGCCGGGCGTGATCGCCCACCCGCTCGTGCCCGACCAGAAGGTCGTCACCGTCGGAGCGTCCCCGTCGCGGGAACCGATCGTCGTCCATTCCGAGCAGACACACCACGCGATAGGGCACCGAACGCATGGGCACCAGCGTGCACACGGTCACATCGCCCGTCCGGAACATCAACGGGCTCGGACGGTCGTCGGTCCACCCCTTCATCGCCTGTCTGGCCTCGGTGAGCGTCACAGGGGGATCGGCGTCACCGGTCCGGGGAAAGGTCTCGATCAGCAGGCGTTCCAGCTGATTCCACTGCCACTCGTCGTCCCACCCGGGGTCGGCGAGCATACGGGTGGAGGCGGCGATGGCCGCCGCCCACTCCGACAGCGGCATCCTCTCGGAGAGACGAGCCCTGATGGCGGTGACACGGTCGATGATGGCGGCGAGGATGCCCACCGGCCGGGCGTCCTGACCTTCGACACCGTCCAGCGGGGCGACATCGCCGACCACCCGGACGGGGCTGTCCGTGTAGAAGACACCGGCCAGGGCACGATCGAGGCCCCGCCGCCATGTCCGCTCGGCGATGTCCTCGATACCCCACTTGCGCCGGTGATCTGCGTCGAGGCCCCATGCGATGGTGGCATCGTCGACGATCTGCACGATCGATCCAGCGGTCTCGGCATCGAATCCGAACCGGTTCTGGACGACAGGTCGTGTCACCAACTCGCGAATCGCCGCAGCCTCCAGCCGGCTGTCGGCCAGATCCAGGATTCCGGCGGCGAACCGAACCAGCGGATTGGTGGCGGATGGCGATCGATCGGCGATCCGCACCCGGAGGTCCGGCAGCGTGTCGGACCCGGCTTGGGGGAACCCCGCCTCGAGCAGCGGGGCGAAACCGGCCAGGTCGGGAGTCATGATCACGACGTCTCGTGGTTCGATGGTCGGATCGTCGGCGAGGATGTGGAGAATGGCGTCGCGCAACACCTCCACCTGACGGCGTGCGCCGTGACACACATGGATCTGCACCGAGCGGTCCATCGGATCCGGCGCAGCAGACGAAGCGGGCCGGTTGCCTCGAATGTCGGCCTGGAGCCTCTCCAACAGCGTCATGGACACCGGAGAGGGTGTCTCCTGGAAGTGCACATGTTCCCCGGCCCCGGTCAGTCCGGCCTCCCTCAACACGAGTTGCAGTTCACGGCTGTCACGTCCCCACGAACGAAGCAGTGGGTGGGCCGCTTCTCGAACCGAGGCGTCGGCGCGGCGGTCGAGGTCGACGGCGTCGTGGCCGGCGACCGCCTCCCACAGGGCCGGCGACGGATGCAGCACGTGCAGGTGGACGTCGGTCGTGTCTCCGATCGCTTCGAACACCGCCAGGTCGAAGGGGTCCGTGGCGGTCAGCCCATACACCGAAAGGCGTTCCGGCAGGTCGACCTCGCCGGCGCGAAGCGGACCGAGTGCAGCAGGGCCGAGTTCCGGGACGGCCGGCAGCCCGATGCGCTCTCGAAGTGCTCTCCACAGCCGCGGCTGCCAGAGCTGGTGATCGTCGAGGGCGTCACCCGCAGGCCCGACCTCTCCACCTGCAGCCCACGACGAGATCATCGTCGGACGGCGACGGGCGTACGACACGAAGAGGCGTGAGATCTTCGCCGCCGCCGCCATTCTCGACGACGTCGCGGCCGCAAGGTGTCGCCGGAGCACCACCATCCACGGTTGATGGAGCTCGTCGTCGATCGCCGCCATCACCGAGGCGTGGAACGCCGGGCCTTCCCAGGCCTCGAACGACGCACTCAGGTCGGGCATCTGCCCGACCACCTGCCGCACGAACCCTCGAGGGGAAGGGAACTCGATGTTCGCAGCGATCCCGCCACCGACATCGGCCAGTTCGAGAGCGATCCGCTGTGTGAGCCACCGTTCGATGCCACGGGTCGGGACGGCGATGACCTCCGAAGTGAACGGATCCAGGGGGTCGGCCCGCAGACGTTCGGCCAGCGTGGCGACCAGGGCATCGGGATGCGAAGCGACATGCACCGCTACACCCATCTGTGACCCCTTCCCGGACCGCCATCCACTTTCCGAATCATCGGTTGCGTCACCGTAGCGTCAGCCGGTGACACGAAACTCGACGGTGCGCCTTCAACCGGTGCAGCCCTTTCGATCCAAGTCGAGGTGACATGTACTTTCGCCTCTTGCGCGGTCGGGCCGTCGTGCACGAAATGTGAGACAGCCTCGGGCCTGGGTAGACCACAGGAGGGGGTCCGAAGGGTCGACGGGACGATCGGGGCTGGCCGGCAGGGGTGCTCCGCCAGGACCGATCGTCCCGTTGAGCCTCTCACCGACCTACCTTCGAGCACTCAGTTTCGGGAAGGATCCGCTGTGGTGGCGTCACCCCTGCGGATCCCAGATGTCGGAGAGCTCGCCGACCTGTTGGGAAGCTTCACGGGGCTTTCCACGGGACGCTCGCCAGGTCGGTCCCGGCGGCGACGACGGGGCGATCACGTGGGCGTGGTCGCGATGCGTCCACCTGCTTCGGGGCATGGAGAAAGGGACCGGGTCTGCCGTTTCGGTCCCCTTCTCCTCGCCCACACCCCAAGGGCGAACCGGGCTCTGGGTCGGCGGAGCACCCGGGCATCTTCTCGACCTACGTGGACGTGTTCGTGATACGTCCGCTCGACTCAGGCCGCCATGCGTTCGAGCGGCGCCGTGTCGTGATGCATCGACCAGCCGATGGGATCAGTCGTCACCGGGCTGAGCGCGGTAGTACCCTCGGCCGGAAGGTGGGTACCCGGACGAACGAGAGTCCGCCGGCGCCGGCCGAACACGCCAGAGCGACGACGGACTCGAACGAGTCGAGCAGCTTTCCGCTGCCGACGTGCCTCAGCCTCACTGCGTCTCGCTTCGACACGCTGGTTGGCCATGTCCCATTGCTGAAACTGATGCATCGAATACCTCCTTGTTGGCATCAGTCACACAAAGACGCCACAGGGAGGCCGTGGATACCCGCAATGACGGAGGGGATCAGTGGGCCGACCGCTCGGTCAGCCGTGACGAATGGTCAAGCCCTCATTTCTCATCTGGTCGGCGGCGGGCTCGAAGTACGCCATCAGCTCGGAGGCGATCGCATCGCCACCTTCGAGCGGTCTGGCCACGGCGTCCACTGCCGCTCGCATGTGGGTGAGCCACCGGTCCGCCGCATCAGATCCGATCGGAAACGGGAAGTGGCGCATCCGGAGACGAGGATGGCCGCGCTCCTCCATGTATGTGGTCGGGCCGCCCCAATACTGGATCAAGAACAACGTCAGCCGGTGACGAGCACCGTCGAAATCGGGAGCCTCGGGGTACATCGACGCCAGCGGTTCGTCGCCGGCAACTCCCTGGTAGAAGGTGTCGACCAATCGGTGGAAGAAGTCATCGCCGCCGACGCGCTCGTACATGGTCTCCATCGGCGGCCAATCTAGGCGTCGTAGATCGCGAAGTGGCTGACGAGGCGATCAGGGAGCGATGCAGGAGTCGACGGCGTTGGGGCCGTCCTCTTCGATGAGCACGCCACGTACCTCACATACCTGGTAGTCGTTGATGCTCGAAGCGAACAGCGGGTCGTAGAACCCGTCGTTTCCTGGGTAGTTCACGAACTCGTATAGACCCCGCCACTCGATCTCGACAGTCACCGGATAGGTGCCCTTTGTCTCGTACAGCCAGATCCCCGCGGTCCGCGTCTCGGAATCGGAGCCGCCGACGTCGACGTATTCGGCGTGTGTAGCGGGAGCGAGCTCCGTGTCGGGCAGATCGACCTCCACGTCCCACTCCCCGTCGCCGTCCATGTCCCACCGCACGAAGTCGACCCAGATGGTGGCGTCGACGCCCAGCGGAAGCCCGTCGGCGTCGACGGTGAAGTCGCGGTTGAGCGTGTGTGACTCCGGAACGGCGAAGTCGTACCAGACCCAGGTGTCCAGCCCGGTGAGCCCGACCACATGCGGCGACTTCCAGAACGCCGGCGCCACGAGGAGCTCGTCGAACGACGCGCTCAGATCATCCTCATCGATGACCGCCAGACACACGTATTCCGTGTCCCACATCCCCGAGTCACCGCCGCGGTCTCGATAGGCCGTGTAGTCCTCGGACGACAGGAACACGAAGTCCCGGGCGGCCAGGTCGTAGTAGTAGTACCCGACCACCGCCTTGATCTCGCCGAACTGGCACGGAGGATCGGGCGGATCCGAGGCCAGGCGGGCCGACGTGCCGAGACACGGCCGCACATCACCATCGGCGTTCGGTATCACACCTGCGTACGGAAGATCGGCCAGAACGTCGGGATACGGGAGCTCGTCACCCGCCGCCTCGGCATCGTCGTTCGCCTGGATCCGCAGCTGGACCTCGTAGGCGTTCTCGCGCCCGGCGAACACATCGAAGCAATATTCCGCCAGATCGAACCGTTGCTCGCCGTCGGATGCGATCCGGAAGATATCGGCGGTGATCCTGTCACCGTTGGAGGTAGTCGTTACAGAGTTGCCGGGATCTCCAACCTCGAAGGCAAGGGCTTGTGCTGGCACGACTACGACAATCATGACAATGACAACGAACCTAAGCATCGGAACCCTCATAGGGACCCACATATGTCACCGAATAGAGCCGCCAACCTTCAGCCTCGCTTCCTCGCAAGGTCCAAGTCGTGACCTTCGGGTCTTCGTCAGGTGTGGTCCGCACAACGGTGCCTTCGGAGTCGACCGTCGTCGCCCCGTCGTAGTCAGACGCCACACGTACCTGCACCTCACCGAGATCGACGACGCCCGCGGCAAACTCGGCAGCGAGAATCTCGGCGCGCCCGCCAGGGAGATCCCTCCAACCGCTTGTGGCGTACTCGGAGATCACCTGGTCGATCCCTTTGTAGATGGGGCTTGACTCCACTGCGATCAGTCGAATCAGGCTTGGATCGGGGTGTTCCCCTAGCCAACCCCCGAACGCTTCCAGTTCTGTGACGATCTTGAACCAGTCCGTACCGGTGTTGTCGGGGTAGGGGATCGTGTCGTCGACGGCGGTGGTCGACGGCGGTTCGGTGGTGGTGGTCGTCTCTTCGACCGTGGTAGTCGTCGACTGTGTGGTGGTGGTCGTCTCCGCCGTTGTGGGCGGTGCATCGGTGGTCGTCGTCGTGGACCCGGTTGCACCGTTTGACGAGCAACCGACGACGAGCGCCAGCACCAAAAGAACGGGTACCCCTCTCCGCATGGCGGGAAGGCTACCCGTTCTGGTGAGATTGTCAACCCTCAAAGAGCTACAACGATGTTTTGCGCTCCTTGACGCTCAGCCCGTGAACTCGGTGTTCGTCCGGCGACCGTCAACGGCGAGCCCCCTTGGCCCCGGCTCCACTGCCACCGAGGAACGTCCCGGCACCCAGCACGAAGCCGAAGTCGTACCAGCCTCCGTTGTTGTGCACTTCGTAGATCGAGACGCCGTCGGAGAACAGCGAGATGACGAATGTGAACGGAACGATGATCCCGTGCCACAGCCCAAGCCAGAATCCGGCAACGTCCCCATCGGCAGACGCCACGTCGAGCGATGGATTCGACCCGGCAGCGCATGCCGTGACCACCAGTACGAGCAGAACCATGGCGAGCCATTTCACGTGTCGGCGCATACCGCTGCTCCTTCGTGTCGATCGGACCTCGCCTTCGGAGGTCGGGCACCGGTCGGGCCCAGATAGCCGGGAGTGATGAACCATGCCCCGATCATCGAGCGCCGCCCGCACCGGCCGATAGGGCCGCTTGACACCTGCCCAGACATCTGCCCGAACCCAACGGTCAGTCCTGCTTGGACTTGCCTTTCGCCTTCTGGCTTCGTTTCCACTCTCGAACCCGGGTGAGAGACGCATCGTCGTGCACATCGGCCGCCGAACGGGGTTCATCGTCGGAGAACGGTGAAGCCGCCTCTTGCCATCCGACCGGCGACAGGTTCATGCGCTTGGCGAGAAGGGCGATGAAGATCTTCGTCTTCTCGACTCCGAAGCCGGGGAGCCCCGAAAGCCGCCCGCGCAGTTCTGTGGCGGACTCGACATCCGCCCAAACGTTGGCGCCGTCTCCGCCGTAGTCCTCGACGAGGACCGTACAGAGGTCATGTATCCGACGACCCATCGACGCCGGGAACCGGTGGATGGCCGGCTTCGCAGCGCAAATGGAGACGAACTCCTCCTTGTCCATCGCCGAGATCCGCCCGGCCTCCAATCCGCCCATTCGCTCCGCCAGCGTGGCGGGCCCTCGAAACGCCCACTCCATGGGCACCTGCTGATCCAACAACATGCCGATCAGCAATGCGGTCCCATCGCTGTTGAGCAGACGATCGGCCGCCTCATCACCTGTGATGCGCAGTGTTCCGTCGGTCATTTCCCGACGATACGTCGCAGGTCGAGCTCGCGTGGTCGTGGCAGCGCCCGCCGAGGTGCGTCCGGGCGGGCGCTGTCGTGGATCGGTCGCCGTCAGCGGTCGACTCGAACGATTTCGTATGGCGTGGCGGGCGTCGGCGGAGTCCCGAATTTTGCGTTCACCGCGTACAGGCTCTTCCCGAACAACGCCGCCGTGGTCGGCACATCGAATGCAGGGCTCGTGAGGGCATCGACGACCACGCCGCTGCCCAGATTCGGAGACAGCCGGATCTTGGTGATCTGATTCTTGCCGCCCTCGACGGCGTAGAGCGTGCGTCCTTCGAGCACCAGGCCGTCGCCATTGACCACTGCGCCACCGAGATCGATCAGGTCGGCGTGTCCCGTCCCCGGATCCACGGTGTAGATCTCACCGAAGAAGCTGTTGACCACGATCAGCGTCTTGCCTTTCCGGGTGGCCTCGATGCCATTGGCATTGAACTGCCCTTGCTCGAACTGGAACGCGCCGCCAAGCGCAATGGTCTCCGCCGGTCCGGCTACGTTGCCTCGCCGGTCGAGGGGGACTGCGTAGATCTCCGGTGCCGCCGAGTTCGTGAAATAGGCGGCCGTGCGGGTGACGACGACGTCGTTGATGAATCCGGGCGCCAGAGGGATGACCTCGAGTACTTCGCCGGTTCGCCCGTCGTAGACGCGACCTTCACCACCAGGCCCGCCCGACACCCAGAGGCTGCCGTTCCTGTGATCGAAATCGAGACCGACTGCGATACGGCCTTCGACGCCTTGGACGAACACGTCTCCGGTGCCCGTCCGGAGGTCGCCACGCCAGATCGCACCGTCGATCAACGATCCGGTGTACACGGTGGAGCCGCGACCGACGGCTATGCCCTCCGGGAAGAATCCTCCGGGAAGTTCGATCACATCTGGGAATGATGATTCGGTGGCAGCCGCCGGCGCCGCCGTGACGACCAACAACAACGCGGCGAGCAAGCTCGTGACTCTGATGCGCACGGGAATCCCTTCTCTGCTTCCGTACATATACGGAGCAGACACCGAATCGGTTCACCCGAGTGCGAGATGCCGTCCCCCGCAAGGCCGCGCTCAGGCGGCCGCCGACTCCTCTGAGAATCTGCGGCGGAACCGATCGCTCGCTTCAGTCCTGTCCCACACGAGGATCAGGAACTGTCCGACGAGCAGCACGGTGGGAGCAAGCAGGCCGGAACCCGCCGAGATCATCGCCTCGAGCACCACTCCAAGGATCATCAGGGGACCGAGCACCAGTGCGGCTGGGCCGGCTGCAACCCGTGCTGTCAACCAACCTGTGATCGATCTGACCAGCGACGACTGCTCGACCGGCGCCTCGATCTCGGGTGGGCGAAGGTCAGGAAGTCGGTCGGGCGCAACGGCCGTCCTGGATCGCCGGTGTCGGCAGACGGCTCTCGAGGACTTGGCGGTCGAGCTGATCGGTACCTTCGACAGCGTCGAGTCCGAGGTGGTGGCGGTTCGGGATGTCACCGCCTCACAGGTGGAGGCCGAGGGAGGACGAGCCGGCCGACCGTCAGGCGATCGCCAGGACCACCATGCCAAGGAGCAAGGCCACGCCACCACCCGCCACCAGCTGCACCGGGGTGATCGCGTCCGGAATCCTGAGGGCAAAACGGTCATCGGCGTAGGCGAAGCCGCCGATCAGCAAGGCCACGGCACCTCCGATGAGGGTCACGAAAGCGATCGGTTGGGGCAGGAAGATCAACAGCAACACGAAGACGATTCCGGCAATCCACAAGGGACGCCCCCTCGGAATACGGTCGAGCCAGTCCTTTGCCTCATTGATGATGGGAGCCATCTCTCGGCTCACGTCGTCCTTGAGCTCCTCGCCGAGGGTCGGGCCTTCGGGTTCATCCTTGTTCCGAAACGCCGGATGACTGAGGCGGCGTTTCTCGTCACCGGGCTTCTTCATGTACCGGCCGACCTCACCGACGAACTTCTGTTGCTCGTCGAGGAACAGGATCAGCTCCTCGTCTTCGACAGCCATGAGGATGCTGGCATCCGTGTATTCCTCGAGACGTACCGAGTGCAAAGGCCATTCCCCCAACTCGGTGGACCCGGACGAGAGTCGAATGTTGCCGCGGTCGACCGCCACGACCGCCTTCATGCGTTTCGTGTCGGATCTCGTTTGCATTTCCCCAAAGAAGACGGCCATGGCGACACATGATGGCGGATTCGCATCCAATTCCAAGCACAAAGCACGGCCCGGGGAATCCACCTGCACAAGGCCGAGCGCGTTTGCGATACTCGAAAGGCACCCCTCGAGCGAGGAGAGGAGTACGCACGATGACCGACCTGCAAACCGACCACGCCGCAGTGGTCCGATTTGCGGGAAGAGTTGGATAGGCCACGAGCATCGCACTTGCTGCGATCCTGGCCTCGCATCCGCTGGGCACCACCAGCGTCTACGCCGACGGGGAGGCCTTCCTCGATCACGTCGGCGGGTTCTGGGTCGTCATACACATTGCGGCGACGTTGCTGTTGACGGCATACGTGCCGGTCCTGCGGACGTGGGCCGGGACGCTACGCAGTCCGGCGGCTCGCTACCTCGGTCGGTGGGCCGGGGTGGCTGCGGCGATCGGCATGGGCGTCGGTGCAATCCACATGCTTGCGACCGACACCACCACGTTCGTGATGTTCCGCGACACCTTCGAATCGGCGAACGGCAGCGACTCGGCCACCATCGCCGTGGACCTGCTTCTCCGCCTTCATGCCGCCACCCTGACGGCGTGGGTCGCCTCATTCTGGTTCCTGGTACCCGCTTTGATCGCATGGGCGTCGCGGCGTGAAGGACTACCGACCTGGACCGCGGCTGTGGCCGCGTTCTCGGCGGCGTGTCAGGCCGCTGCGCTGGCCATCACCTTCGCCGAGCGTCAGTGGACGACCATCTCGGAGACGGTGGTCTTCCGAACCGGGGCGACGGCGCTCCTCGTCTGGTTTCTGGTGACGACCTGGTCGATGAAGCGCGCGGACGTCACGGCCACCGAGGAGAGCGTTCGCGCCTGACACGAACACGCTGCACAACGAGCGACATGACCTGTTCGGCCGGACCATTGTTTGCCCAACAACTTCGCGGCGACCGAAATGCTCCGGATCGGTCCACTGGCCATGCCCGTTTCGTATTCGTCGACGACCACACCACGAGCGATCGGCGCCCCAGCGTGTGCCGGTTGCGTGGGTAGCCCGGCTCGGATTCGTGTTCGCGCTTTCGCGGTATCTCACCATCGGCGGGGCGCGGTCGTCACGCGACTGAGCGGACCCGGATCCGGGCCCGCTCAGTCGGGGGTTGCTTCAGTTCTCACCTGGTCAGCGAGCGGCACCCACCGCCGCAATCTGCTTGCGATCGGTTTCGGTCATCCCGCCCCAGATCCCGAACGGTTCGCGGATGGCGACGGCGTAGCTCCGGCACTCGCTCATCACGGGGCAAACGTTGCAGATCGCCTTAGCCCTCATTTCCCGCCGCTCCCGATCGTCCTTGCGCTCAAATGTGCTTGGAGGAAAGAAGAGGTGCGAGTGGTTGCCTCGACAGAGAGCTGAGGTCTGCCATTCGTCCGACAGCGTCACGAATTTTCCTCCTTGAGCCGGATGGGGTGGTCAGGACCCTAGAAAGACCTCCCAGAATCCGCCAGGGAAAATCTGGAAAATCCGTGAAAGAATTTCATCCCCCGGAAACACGCAGTCGAACGGCGCGTCACCCGTCCGCCGGCGACGCCGAATCAACCTCGAGATACCAACCATCGACACCGACCACCACCACCGGATCGCCTGCCTTGATCCCCGCCTCCCGGTGAGACGTTGCCCGCCATCGAGCGCCTTCGACCTCGACCTCGCCGTCGGGCGCCAGGTCCGACACCGCGATGCCCTTGCGGCCGATCAGCGCCTCCCGTCCGATGGTGAGTGTGGAGAACCTCGACCGCGCCACCGTCGGCATGGCGAGCAGGAAGAAGAAAGCTCCACCTGCCACGGTCAGCAACACGCTCGGTGCTCCCGGAGTGATCTGCGGCGACATGTCGCCCAACATGAATCCGGCGAGCGTGAGCGCCGCCAAACCCAACCAGGTGAAGAGCAACACGCCGCCCAACTGGTAGGAAACCGCCATCAGCAAGACCGCTGCCACGGTGAGAAGCAACGCCCACCATCGGAACGGCAAGGTGGCCAGTCCGTACCCACCGATCAGCAGCGACACCGCCGCAACACCGGCGGCGATACCAGGGCCGATGGCGTAGAACTCGAACGCCGCGATGGTGAGGCCGACGACGATGAAGAAGAACGTGGCCTCGGGTGTCGAGGCGAGCCTGAGGAACCGATCCCACAACCCTGGTTGGCGAATGACCGTCGTCAGGAGGGTCACTCCTTCTGTGCCGTCCTCGGCGACGAACGGGGTCACGGTCCCGATCTCTTGACCACCCACCTCCATGCCATCGAGAAGCTGCGCCAGTTGCCGGACCGATGCGGTCTCGTCCGACACCATGTCGATCAGCCCCGGCACGGGGGCATCGGCGGACACCTCGACGACCCCTGCGATGTATTCGGGCGCAGGCGGTTCTGCGATCAAGAACCCAGGGCTCGACCCGGCGATCGTCGGCTCCCAGAGCCCGATACCGGTGCCCGGGGCAGCAACACGTAGCGGAGCCAGCGAGAAGAGCTGGGCGACGCCCCCTTGCACCACGCCGGGGGCCGGCCCGACCCAGGCAACCAGCGGGAGCGGAGGTTCGGCAACGACGCCGGCAAGGCGACGCATCACAGTCTCCGATGCCACGGCGCCGGGCGAGTCGATCTGGAGGATCAAGAGCTCCACCGTTCCGGCATCGGCGGCAGCTTCCACAGAATCGATCACGAACTCTGCGAGTCGATCGTCCAGCGGACCGGACACGTCGAGCACTTCGATGGTCCTGTCAGCGGTCTGAGCGAACGACGGAAGCGCCGGCGCCGCCACCACCAGCACGACGAACAGGGCTCTGAGGAGTCGGGGAATCACGGTGCGAGTGTATATCTGGCTCGGCGCCGCTCAGACTCCGCGACCCGGGGCTGGGATCGCGCTCCGCGGCGCACTATCTTTCGGACTCATGGCACACCTGCTCCTCGTGGCCGACGACACATGGGTCGAGAACGACGTCGCCGCCGCGGTCACCGACCCCGGCACCATCATCGAGACCACCGACGAACCCGAACGGGCCGCCGAGATGTTGGCCGGTCAGCGCTACGACGCCGCAATCGTGGACATGCAAGTCGGGAGCATGGGCGGGATGGCGATCATCCGCCTGCTCAAAGACGCCATGGCGTCAGGCGACGTCGACACCACACCGATCGTCCTGCTGCTGGATCGTCAGGCGGACACGTTCCTCGCCAAACGGGCGGGCGCCGACAGCTTCATCGTCAAGCCGTTCTCGTCCCAGCAACTCCGAAGCGCTCTCACGGCCTTCGATCCGGCCGGAGCGTGACCTCCCTCCCCATATGAGATTCACGTGACCACTGTCCAGGGGGTCCTGCTGGCCATCCTGGTGGCTTGCGTCGCAATGTCCGGGCTGTTCTCGGGTTCGGAGACCGCCATCGTCGCCCTTCCCAGGGAGCGGATCCAGCAGCTTTCGAGGCGTGGGACGCGGGGCAAGCGGCTGGCCGGGCTCGTGAACGACACCGAGCGGACGCTCGGCACGCTGCTCGTCGCCAACAACTTCGTGAACATCCTGGCGGCCTCCATCGCCACCATCCTCACCGTCGACTTGCTGACGGCGCTCACCGACGAGAGCACGGGCCAAGCGATCGGACCCTGGGCAGCGACCTTGGCTCTGACCGCCTTGGTGTTGGTCGTGGGGGAGATCACGCCGAAGACCCTCGCCGCCCGTCACCCCGAAGGGTTCGCATTGTTCGTGGCGCCGGCCATCTGGGGGCTCTCGCGCGTGCTTGCTCCCATCGCCCGAGTCTTCATCGCCGCGGCGCGGGCCCTGTTGGGTCTGTTCGGAGTGAAGGGAGGTCTGGTCACGACCGCCACCGAAGATGACATCATGGCGCTCGCCGTGCTGTCGGAGGCGGCCGGCGAGATCCACCCCGAGGAGCGACAGATCCTCGAGTCTCTGTTCGAGCTTGCCGACCGACCCGTGCGCGACGTGATGACGCCTCGAGTGGAGGTGGTTGCGCTCGAGGCGGGATCGACCGAGCTGAGCGCCCGACAGGCGGTTGGGATTCACGGACACTCGTGCTTTCCGGTGGTGGCACCAGGTGGCACCCTCGACGACCTGACGGGGATCCTGTTCGTCAAGGACCTCCTGAGACGTTCGGTCAACGGCAGTATCGACGCTCTCGTCCGCGAAGCGGTGTTCGTTCCGGAATCGACCTCGGTGCTGTCGGCCCTCCAGGAGCTGCGCACCCGCAGGGTTTCCTTTGCGGTGGTCCTCGACGAGCACGGCGGCGTGGAGGGCATCGTCACCGTGAAGGATCTGGTCTCGGAACTCGTGGGCGAGATCCAGGACGAGTACGACCCGCGTGAGCCGTCGATGTACAAGCTCGCCGAAACGATGTGGGTGGTAGAGGGCCGGGTTCCCGTCGACGACGTGAAGCAGGAGGTGGGTGTCGAACTCCCCAATGGCCCGTACACCTCGATCGGGGGGCTGTTCATGTCCGAGGCGGGCAAGATCCCCGAGGCCGGCGATCACGTGATCCTCGACAACGTGAAGTTCACGGTGCTGAGGATGGAGAAACGCCGCATCGACCGCCTTCGGATCGAGCTGTCGGCCGAGCTCGATCCACAATCCGATTGAGGCGAATGGCGCTGGTCCGAGGCTCCGGTAGACTGACCTTTCCAATCGGGACGTGGCGCAGCTTGGTAGCGCGCAGCGTTCGGGACGCTGAGGTCGTGGGTTCAAGTCCCACCGTCCCGACTCAGAGAGACACCAGGTCATGGCCGCCCTTCGGGGCGGCCCGCCTGTTTGGTACCCGGTTCCATCGCGCGTCCATCGCGCGCGACAAAACGGGTGCCGCTGACGGCAGGCGACCGTACACTCGGTTCATGCCGAGCCGTTCGATAGCTCTCAATTCGTTGATCGAGTCGCATCGGGCCGAGATTTGGGCGTTGTTGGCGCCACACCACGCCCGTTCGATCGCAGTGTTCGGTTCGGTTGCACGCGGGGAGGCAACGATCGACAGCGACATCGATTTCCTCGTCGAGTTCGACTCTGGGAGTTCGCTTCTGGATCTGATCCATCTCGAGGAGGCGCTCTGTGATCTGTTGGGTGTCGAGGTCGACGTGATCTCGCTCGGAGCGCTGCTTGAACGAGACGACGAGATCCGAATCGACGCCGTCACGTTGTGAGTCGCTCCGACTCGTACCGCTTGGCCGACATGATCATGGCGGCCGACGAGATCGCCTCGACCGTCGAGCGGGGACGCGACGCGTTCGAAGCCGACGTCGTGTTGCGCCGTGCCGTTGAACGGTGCCTCGAGATCATCGGCGAGGCATCCAAGGCCATGTCGCAGAATGTCACCGACCGCTACCCCGAGATTCCTTGGTCTATATGGCGAAGGTGCGTGATCGGCTGAGTCATCACAACCACAGGGTCGACCCGTCACAGCTTTGGACGATGGCGACACAAGACGTCCCGGCCGTTGCGAGACTCCTCCGTGAGGTCGAGGCGGGCGAGTGATCGAGCCGTGCTCGACCGCTCGCGGGCTGCAGTCTCGTGCCAGGCCTCTTCCGCTGTCGTGGTCCCTTCTTGGGAGGAATCGGTCGCCGAGTCGTTCGGCGGCATGGCGGTCGGCCCCGGTGCTGGCTTGGGCATAGATGCCGAGTGTGAGCCGCTGGTCGGTGTGTCCGAGCCGGGTTCGAGCGGTCTCGAGGTCGATGCCTTCGAGGACGAGTCCGGCGGCGTTGGCCCGGCGGAAGTCGTGGACTTGGCCCACTCGACCCCGGCTTGGCGTAGATTGCCGGTTCTGGAGCAAGTGAATGGGCGTGAGAGGTATTGGTTTATGCCATTCGTGCCACGGGTCGTTGCCGTACGAAGTCGAGCACGTCGGTGGCTATGCGGCTATCCGTGATTGCCTGGATGGCCGTCATGCCTTCGTACACTCTCAGCGTGCAGTCCGGGATCAGACGTGCGGTCTCTTCGTAGGTCTCCTTGGAGAAGGCTGCATCTTGATCGCAGCCGATGAGTAGAACCGGAGTTACGATCTGCGGCAGAACTGGTGTCCCCTCGAATTCGGCAACTGCCGTTGCTTCAACGAGGACATCACCAGCGAAGTGCGGGTGAAGTTTCCCAAACGCGAACCGCACGAGTGCAGCCCCTAGGAGTCGGTCAATGCCAGGCAACCGAAGCTCGGGCACCATGAACTTGATGAGCAGGGCACCTGCTTCGCTGGTTCGGCGTTCGCTCATCAGTCTGGCGAACCCAAGTTCGAGTTCCTTGCCCTCCTCGCTCATTGCGGTCGCTGCGAGAAGCACTGCGAGGTGCTCGAGTCGGTCAGCGTGACGAGCGGCCAGGCAAAACCCGATCATGCCTCCGTAGGGTTCCTCGCCGATAACCAGCTCCACGTTCCCGCCGAACTCATCAGTGATGAGTGCGGCGTAGTCCTCAGCCATGTCCTCTATGCGATAACCCTCCGGCATTTTCCGTTTGCGTGTGACAACCCAAAGTGTGTAACCGCTGTCGAGGAAAGGACGGAGAATCTGTACCGAAGACGCCAGGAACAACTGGCCCACCGGAACAACATTGCCTGGACCGCCTCGAATGAACAACGCCGTCCTGGGACCTGCACCAAAACGGGCGTAGGCCATCCCATTGGAGAAGATCCCGGTCACCGGCTTCGGAATTCCTCGCAGACGATATCGAACCCATGCCCAGGCCGCGCCACCGACCATCCCTGGCACGGTCAGAGTAAGGGCGATCACACGGCGCATTCCGGCATCCTCCTCTGATCAGGCTGGCTATCCACTAAGGGTGGTGGCCTGCTCTTCAGCACCAGCCTTGATGCGGGCCAACCGATCGTCCACCTGCTTCTTGAAGCTCTTGTCGAACAGACGGTCGAGGATGCGATACCACCTCGGAGGGTTCTGCTCCTCGACGATCAGATTCAATCGCGTCCCGCCGTTCTCGGGTTCGAACGTCCACGTGAAGATGTGGATGGGGACGGAGAACCCTCGTCACAGGCCTGCGAAGATCATCGTTGGGTCACCCTGGAATACGATTCGCCGATCGGGAACAACCTCGGTGTACTCGATGGCGACAGTCTCTGTGAAGAGGGGCATCTTGGCTTTGAGATGCGCTCTTGTCCCAACGCCCTCGGGGGTCAGTGTTGCATCGGCGACCTTCATGATGGGGTCCCCGGCGTAGATCCTGCGAGGATCTCGGCAATGCTCAAAGACCGAGTGCGCCGGAGCATCGATGAACTCGGTGAACTCGTAGGTCGGATTCGACACGACGATCACCTCCCTTGATCAGTCCGTGATCATCATCTGTTCCTTCAGCAACGAGCACCAAGAGGACAACGTCACTGACCGCCCGTAGCGGAACATCCGCGAGCGGGTGTCGAACGGTGCGCAGAGCACCGACAGTGGCCAATCGTTCTGCGGGTCGTTCTTTGCGTGGCTCGACAACAGGAAGCCAATACGATCACTTCCTGTCGAGTCTATGGACAGAAGATTCGCGACTGGCCGGCGAGCAACGAGAACCGATGGCCACCGGCGCAGCGAGCCCGACGTTCGTGGCGTGCACCACATCTTCAATCACGTGGCCGGTTGGCCAGCACTCGAACGTCTTGTCAGGACGAGATACCCGTACTCGTCGGCTCGCCGGTCATCGAGGGTCGTGAGGTCGGCCTCGATGGCCACATCGTCATGTTTCAGACGGTCCGGGCGGATGCCGACGGTACGCCATTCTTGCTTGGGCTGCCGGACGACCGCTGTCAGCGCCCCTTCTCGGGGGGCGATTCGGGGGTGGTGGGGGCATTGGGCTTCGGCCGGTGGTCAGCCGGCTAGGTGGCGGAGGATGGTCTCGGTTTGGTGGTCGGCGGGGAGCAGGGTTTCGAGGCGGAGTTCTTCGAGGGTGATGTCATGGGGGGCGCCAATGGTGGCGATGGTGGTGAGGAGTCGCATTTCGCCCGCAGGCGTTTGCAGGTGGATGGGGACGAGTAGGTCGGACCCGCTGGGTAGTCCGGGTCGGTGGGGGAGCGCAGCGATGTTGGGGTAGGAACGGATCTCGTCGAACAGCTCCTGCAGGGCTGTGTCGCCGGGTCGTTCCTTGAGTTCTCTCTCGACCCGGTGCATGAGCGTGGTCGCGGCGTCGCTCCAGTTGTCGATGTGGGGGCGGAGTCCTTCTGGGTGCATGAACAGTCGGAGGATGTTGCCTTGGAACAGGGACGATGTCTCGGGTGGGATGAGCATTTCGGTCAGGGCTGTCGCCGCTGGGTTGGTCATCACGAGGTTCCAGGCTCGGTCGACGATGTAGGCGGGGAAGGGTTGGTGGGCCGCCAGGAGCGTTTCGAGGATGTGACGGACCTGTGACATCACCTGCTCGTCAAGACCATGCTCGGTGTATGCGTCGGCGTAGCCGGCAGCCTTGAGCCAGGTGTTGCGTTCTCGCAGCGGGATTTCGAGCTCGGTCGCCAAGTGGATGATCATCTCGCGGCTTGGTGTGGCTCGCCCGGTTTCGAGGTAGCTCAGGTGCCGCTGCGACACTCCAGCTGCGACCGAGAGATCGAGTTGGCTCATCCGCCTTGCCGTGCGCCATCGATTCAGGATCTCACCGGCGGTCGGTCCCATCGTGGTCGCCATTGCGTCTCCTTACCGACGTGGACAGTGTACCCAGAGTGGCGCTCCAGTTCTATGACCTCACAGGTTATTGATTCACTGCAGTCTGGGGAGAGACAGTAGCTACGACACGACAAAGGAGCAACGAATGACAGTGTCAACGACGATGGCTGAGGCCATATCTGCGCCACAGCGAACCCTGCTCGGCAGAATGCTCGCGCAGAACGCAATGGTGTCCGGTGTGACCGGGCTCGTCCTGGTGGTTGGGGCATCCGGGCTCGACAATTGGTTGGGGGTGAACCGGTGGGTACTGGCGGGTGTCGGGGCCGGGCTGGTGGCGTATGGAGTCGCCCTGGTGATCTGGGCCCGGTCCCCGAAGTGGCTGCGACGCGGTGGCCTGTTGGCGGTCGCCGGTGACGCCATGTGGGTGATCGGCGCCGTGGCCCTGATCGCCTTCACCGACGAGATGACGGCGGCCGGAGAGATGGCCCTCGCCGGCGTGACCGCGGTGGTGGCGTGGCTCGCGGTGGCCCAGACGGTCGGACTCGTCAAGCTCGGGAAGGTGGCCTGAACCATGCCCGCGTTCAGTATCGAGACCTCACGTGTCGTCGACGCTCCCCTCGATGTGGTCTGGTCGGTCGTCTCGGATGCCGGCGGCTACCACACCGTGGTCGACACCCTGACACACACCGAGATCATCTTCGGGCAAGGCGACGGCATGGTGCGGCACTGTGTCGACACCAAAGGCCGGGAATGGAACGAGACCTGCACCATGTGGAACGAGGGCGCCTCATTCCGGATGACCGTCGATCTCGCCAGCTATCCGGCGAGCTTCCGAGCCATGTTCAAGAAGGTCGCGGGAACCTGGTCGGTCACGCCCACCGAGACCGGCACGCTGATCACGATACGATTCGACGGAGAGACAAAGCTCGGGCCGCTCGGCGCACTCGCCGTCGCCGCCATGGGCCGAGACGGCGTCCTCAGTGGGATCCTGGACGGCTACCAAGCCCAGATCAGCCAACGCCTCGCCGCCGACCAGACCAACAGTTGACAAAGCGACGCTTCGAACACCGCTCGAATGCGGCGCCATGGCTGTAGGCGCCTGAACGACGGTCGGCGACTACTGGGCGAAGTGACGAGCGTAGAGTCGGGTCGGGTGCCGGTTGGGTGCTCGTCGTGGCGGCAGCAGCCACCGAAGCCAAACCAGGGAGCGACGAGTGCGGTCTGAAGATCTGACGATGACATTGGCCGACGGCCGGACCCTGGCCTGGGCCGAGTACGGAGTGCCGGAGGGCAGGAGTGTCCTGTTGTTTCACGGCGGCAACGACTCCCGTTTCGCCGGACGACTGCTCTCCGGTGCCGCCACTCGAGCGAACATCCGTTTGATCTGTCCCGACCGGCCCGGATACGGGGCGTCGACCCCCTCAGGCGGCCGCACCTTCCTGGACTGGGCAACCGACGTCGGGAGCCTCACCGATCAGCTCGGGATCGCCGGATACGGGGTAGTGGGCCATTCGGGCGGAGGCCCCCATGCCATCGCATGTGCACACGCCAATCCCGACCAGGTCCACTCGCTGGTGACCGTATCGTCTCCGGCACCGCCCGCCGCCCCCAATCGAGGGCTTCACCCGGCGTTCCGGCTGATGAACCTCCTCTTCAAATCACCGTCGCTGTACCGGCCGATGGCGAAGAACCAGCTCAAACAGATGGCCACCTCTCCGCAACGCTGGCTGTCGGTGTGGGGTCGAATGCAGCCAGCCGACGGTGAACTCTTCCGCCAACAGCCCGAGATCGCGGCCGAGATCGTTGCGGAGATGACCGAAGGCGCCCGACAGGGCGTCTCCGGAATCGTCCACGAAGCGAGCCTCTATCACACGGACTGGGGATTCGACCTACGCGACGTGCCCACGAGCTCTCAGATATGGCACGGTCGCCGCGATCGGCAAGCAGCGTTGGGATGGAGCATGTTCCTCGCCGAGGAACTACCCAACGCGAGCCTCCGCATCGACGAACACGGAGGACACTTCTCCACCCTCATCAACAACGCCGACGAAATCCTCACCGGCATCGCCCCCAGTTCATAGCAGGCGCCAGGCCCGCAACCCCAGCGCCAGCCGAACCACCCCTGTACACACATCATCGGCGCCTCCGCCGCCGGCGCAGACCAGCCGGGGCCAGAAACCCTCGGCGACGACTCCCATGATGGCCGCCGACGAACAATCGGCAACCGAGTCATGAACCTGCCGTTATGGGTGGTGTGGTTCCTCGAGGGTGGAACGTTCGGGCGAGTGTCTGTCCTAGGGTTTCATTGTGCCACTTGGACGATGGGAGGACGACAGTGATTGGTGACGCCCTGGGTGAGCGCGCGATGAGCAGGGGGCGTCTGACGCGGTTCTTCATCATCACCTTCGCCTTTTCGTGGCTGTTGTGGCTTCTGCCGGTACTGCGGTCGACCGTTCTTCCTGACCTTCCCGAGATTGTCGGCCTGCTGGGTATGTTCGCCCCGTTCGGTCCAGGTGTTGCCGCCTTCTGGTTGGTTCGACGTGCTGCCGGCGGGGAGGGGGTTCGAGGTCTGTGGCTCCGTGGCTGGCGACTCGACTTTGACAAGAGGTGGCTCATTCCGGCTCTCGGTCTGGGACCGTTGGTGGGCCTACTCAGCGTGGTCGGCGTCGTGGCGTTCGGCGGTGAGGTCGGCTGGGACGACGGCGTGCCGCCAGCGATGATCCTCCCGGTATTCCTTCTGATCTACTTCGCCAATGCTCTGCCCGAGGAGTATGGATGGCGAGGATTCGCTCTCGATCCTCTTCAGCGGCGGTTCAACGCATTGGGGGCCAGTCTCGTCCTCGGACTGATCTGGGGTCTGTGGCACCTGCCGCTCGTGTTCATCGAGGGGACGACGCAGGCTTCCATTCCCTTCGCCGAGTTTGTTCTGCAGACGATGGTTCTGGCCGTCTTGTACACGTGGCTGTACAACAACACCGGTGGGAGCGTGCTCGTTGCAGCGTTGTTCCACGCCTCTGCGAATATCGCAGGGGCCGCGATCCCGACATGGACGACCGAGTTGGGGCGTTGGGTCAATTTCATGTTGCTGCTGGTGATCGCAGGCGCAGTTGTCTGGCGCTACGGATGGCGCCACTTGCGGATAGGGTTCGGGACCCCGACGCTATCGGCCACCAGGTGATTCCTCACGAGGGCACCGACCCGACGTGACTGGGACCGGTCAACTCGAGACAATCCGTCGCAGGCCTGCGCCCGCTCAGAACGATGCCTCTTTGTGTCAAGTCGATGTTTGGCCGGGGTTGGGACGCGACCGGTTGGCCCTGGTGCCTGGAGGCAGGGTTGGTCGTAGGCTTGGTGTTGGGTCCGGGAAGTGACTTATCCGAAGCGCCGGTGTATCAGGGTGTGAGCCGGCCGCGCTGGAATCAGAGTCGGCCCTGGGTGTCCTCCCGGACCCGCCGATCGTTCAGCCGAGGCGGCGTCTGGCGTCGGCCAGGAGACGCCGGTAGACGACGTCTGAGATCCTGCGTTTCAGCGCCCGGATCGCTTCTTTGGTGGTTTTGCCCTCGGCGATCTTCTTGTCGTAATAGGTGCGGCCTTCGCCGGGGTATCGGAGCTGGGAAACCGCCGCGATGTGGAGAACATGATTGAGTATGCGGTTCCCTCTCGGGTTGAGCCGATGTCTCTTCTTGAGACTGCGCGGTGAGGTGGGGAGTCGTCGGCTGATGTGAATGCCGGGGTGATGATCAGAGCCCCTCGATACTCGGTGATGACCAAATCGCCGAGCAAGGAAGGGGCTCTGATGAGTCCGGATGCTATGACCGTTCGTCTGCACCTGCGTCGAGTGCGCGTGATCACGGTGCTGGTGGATCTGATCGAACGCCTGGTGGTCGAGATCGCCGATACCCGCCGGGTTGTCCGCTGCCCACATTGCGGGTTCAAGACCAGCCGGGTTCACGACACCCGTCGGCTGAGGGTGCGTGATCTGCCAACTCGGGGCCGGCCGACCGAGCTGTCCTGGATTCGCCGCCGGTTCGTGTGTGGCGAGTGCGATGAGCGGCATTGGGAGCACCATCCCGAGCTCATCGTTGGCCGCCGCACTCACGTGACAAGGCGGCTGGCCCGTCAGCTCGTCAGAGACGTTCAGGCGATGTCGATCCGTGAGGTGTGTCGGCGTCACGATCTGCCGTGGCACTACGTGATGACGCTCACCCGGTCGTGGTCGGATCTGGTGGCGGCCGACCGTCGCCGACGCCGCTGTCGGGTCCTGTTGATTGACGAGCATCGTTGCGCAGGGGTCACCGGTATGTGACGGTGTTGCTCAACGGTGACACCGGGGAGACGCTCGGGATCGTGCGGTATCGCAATGCTGACGCCCTCACCACCTGGCTTCTCGGCCAGGGCCACCGCTGGATGAAAGGCGTCAAGGTCGTCGTGTCCGACGGGTCCACGTCGTACCGGTCGGCGATCCGCACCCACCTCGGACACGCCACCCACGTCTTGGACCGGTTCCATGTCGCCCGCTGGTTCGCCGCCGGCATGATCGAAGTCCGCCGCCGCATCCAACGGATCGGAGACAAAGGCTCACGGCCCGCCTTCGAACCCCAGATCTTCCGATCCCGCTACCTGCAGTTGACCCGGGCAGACCGGCTCACCAACGACCAAGCTGCCCGGCTCGGACAGGTCCTCTCCGGACGACCCGAGCTCGAAGCGGCCTGGCGGATGCTCCAGCACCTCTACGGTATCCACGTCGCCGCCAATGACGACGAGGCCAACCAGGCGCTCGGGGCGTTCCTCGACGTCTACGCAGATCATCCGCTGCCCGAGTTCGACAAGCTGTGTGAGACGCTGCTCGAGTGGGGAGACGAGATCTTCGCCCGATGCTCTGATCGGCTTCCTCGACACCGACCGCATCACCACCGGCCGTATCGAGGGCACCAACAACAAGCTCGGCGTCCTCAAGCGCGTCGCCTACGGATTCTTCAACGACCGCAACTTCGCAGCCCGAGCCCTCCTCATCACACCCGGCATGCCAACATCACCATGACCGAGCATCAAGGGGACCACACCCCCAGTCACCGCGCGGAACCCTCTTCTTGTCGCCTGAGGACGCCTCGATGGGGGCGGTGGCGTTGTAGGAGGCGAAGTGGGCGGCGGTGGGGAATCGGGTGATGTCGCCCACCGAGCCCAAGATGATGGCTGCTCCGATCGGTCCGATCCCGCGGATGTCACACAGCGTCGTTCCGGAGGCGGCGACGGCCACCCGGATTCGCTTCTTCGACGCCTTCATCTGTGCTTCCAAACGGGTGATATCTTCGACCAACTCGGTAGCGATCACCACGCGCTGGCGAGTCATCTCGTCAGAGACTTCCACCTGCTCGAGCAGCGAAACGGCTTTGTTGACAGTCATTTCCGTAGCGAGGCCACCGGGAATCAGTTCCATCAGGAGGGCGTGGAGGCGACACGCCGCCTTGTTCTTCATTCGGGCGACGTCGCGGTGTCGCTTCGCCAACAGCCCCAACACTCGGACGTGATCGTCGGCTCGTACGATCGCCAACCCCGAGTGACGCAACGCGGCGATCGCTACCGATCGGGCATCGTTGGGATCGGTCTTCTGGGACTTACCTGATCCCAACAGCCGAACTCGCGACGCCATCGTCGCCGGCACATCGATCACTCGTTCCCCGGCGGCGACCAGCTGTTGGGACACCAGATACCCCAATCCCCGGGCCGATTCCACCGCCCATACCCGATCCGGATACCCCGATGCCCACCGTTGAAGCTCTCGGGCTTGGCCGGTTGAAGTGCGCACCCCGATCTCGTCAATCACCTTCTCGTCTCGGTCGATCACCACCGCAGTGTGCGACCCTTTGTGAGGGTCGATCCCGACCATCACCATGACATGCCCTTTCTGCCGGCAACGAGAGCGGTCTCTGGCCCGGCGAGTCGACAGTCCTTTGGGCACCGGATTCACAGCCACATCGCCACGGGCGAGGAGATACGAATACATCGACGACAGCGACGACAGCCGACGCTGGATCGTCCGCCACGACAACCCCGACTCGCCATCGACCAGGCGGATCACATTCGGATCCCCCGCCAAGCGTTGCGCCTTGATGAACGCCAACACATCCCCAGAAGTCACCTCGATCGGGTCCGCGTCGATGATCGAGAAGAAGACCTTCAGGTCATACCCAGCGGCTAGAACCGTGTTCGGCCGGCACGTCGCCGCCGCGAACTCGAGATAATCGTCCACCACCGGATGACCGAGACGGACACCGACCCGACCCTCCGGCCTGCGCGAACGAATCAGACATGGGGACCACATCAGGGCATTCCTTTCCGGTCCCGACGGGACCATCACTGACAGTCCCCAAACAGGCTTCCATCCGCCACGCACAGCGGCAGGAATTACCCCCATATCCTCACCTATGTGCTCCTCTCTGGGCCATCATGTCGGTTGTGGAGTGGGGTTGCGATTCAGGCCGAGGCTTGGTCCGGCTTTTGGCCGGTTTCCTTGTCGTATTGGTTCTTGAGATATATGACAACGGCCCAAAGCGCAAGGTTCGCTATCACAGCCCCCGGTGAGTCCTGGAAGATAAGAGCCATCGCCAGGGGAATGGTGTTGAAAGAAGCGTGAATGAAGATGTTGACAAAGACGCTTTGGGTGCGTTCGTAGAACCAAGCGTGAAGGATCGCGGCGGCGACAGTCCCGATGCTGAAACCGGCGAGGCTGCCGACGATTGCGAAGAGTTCCAATCCCTGTTGGGCGAAGATGATGACCACGATTGGGAAGTGCCAGACCGCCCAGGGGAGTCCCACCGCCCAACCGGTCTCCCAGAAGTTCCTCCCAACTCGGAGCTTCTTGTTCAGGTAGCCACGCCATCCGATCTCTTCGGTGCCGGAGGTGAGCATCTGGAACACGAAGTACACGATTAGGAAGGCGAGAACGGTCCCAACGCCTGGGACGTCCGGAACCATGTCAGTGGTCAGCGCCACGATCAGGGCTGCTGGTCCGACGGTCAGAAGCAAGATCCCGATGACCAGGCCGTAGGTGCGGCCACCGACTCCGACTCGGCGCACGCTCCTCCACAGATCATCCGAAGACACTGAGGGATCGAGTCGGGCGGCAACGACCCCACCGATCATGGGGCCGTAGACACCGAGAAGAGACAACAGCGACAACCACACGATCGTGGAGGACGCTTCGCTCTCGAAGAACAGATCCCACACCAAGTCGGCGTTGATCAGTTGATCACCAGCATCCATCCCCTCGGCAATGATCAGCGACCCAATCCAGAACACCCATGAGATCGCATAAGCAACACCCATGTAGATGATGTGTGGTCGTACCCAAAGGCCTACCCGCTCTTCAGAGTTCAAGACGCCACCAATCCTCGTCCCACGCAACCGGCATGACAATGGGGGTCGGAGGATACACGCGTCACCCCGCCGGCCAGGTCGCCAACCGGCCTTCCCTACACCGCTTAGGCAACCATGACCGCCAGGGCGTCATCGGAAGCCGTAGACGGCCCTGGTCCACGCCGATCAACAAATACGGCGCACGAACGCACACTTCGCCCGGTGCGCTGGATCGGCACCTCCAGCGCTATCGATCGCAACAGCGATGACCACGGAACGCGGTGTGCAGTTGGCGCCTTCTTTGTGAGTCTCGCTCATGCGATACTGCATGGATATTCCGGGGAGTGTTGATCAAGGAGAGCCTGGTGGGGCATTCGGTCCTCGATGGCTTGCACATCGTCGACACCAAGATCGTTGTCATCTCATCACCAATGGCCGGTCAACCGGCCCAATGGACGGTCCACACCTTCGAGATCGACGACGAACAGGCCGCTGCGTGCGCGCAGGCGCTCGCCGATGACCTCGCCCCTGGTCCCTGGTACGTGGACTTCAACAACGGAGAACGCAGCTACGTCGTGTTCTCACAACGAGTCTTCACCCATGTACGAGGCGACGCGGCAAACCTGCGCGCCGCTCAGGCGCACGCTCGAGAGCAGGGGATTCCAGAATCTCAGATCGACTGGGCCGTTCCGAGCTGACCCGGCAGCTCCGGCGACCTGCGTTGTCTGACCGGAGAGCGCACCCGACGCTATAGAAGCCCATCCTGACGGTTCAGCAGCCGCGGCCCGCCAGCCTGACGCTCCACGCCGATCACCAGATACGGCGCAGAAACGAGCATCTCATCGAGTGTCCTGGATCGGCACGTATGTGGGCGGTGCTGATCGCCTACTGGAGCCGAGGCAGGCCATACTGGCCTGGTGGCTTGGTTGAGCACTCTTGGATTGGTCGTCGTCTTGGCGGGCTTCGTTGCGTACGCTGCGCTGCTCTTCGTGATTCACAGGTTCACTTATCGAACCTGGGCCTTCGACAGCGTCGTGGCGCTGGGAATGCTGCTGGCAGCAGCCGGTTGGATCAGCGGCGCCGTTGACGTAACTGGTGGCGTCGCGCTCGCAGCCGGGGTGGCGTGGTTCCCGCTAACTCGTCGAGAGTTACGGATCCGAGGATCTGAGAAGCTGAATCTGCGTCCCGGTGATCAGTTTCCGTCAATGGCCGTGACCACAACAGACGGCGCGGTGGTCACCGAGCAAGACCTCGTCGCACACGCCCCCACCTTGTTGGTTTTGTACCGCGGCTGGTGGTGCCCGTCGCACAAGTCGCAACTCAATGAGTTGGTTGGAGCCTACGAACGTCTGGCCGCAGCTGGGCTCTCGGTCTATGCGGGCTCCGTTGACAGTCCGAGCGAAGCCGCATCGATCCAAGAACACGTCGGCGACAAGATGACCATCCTATGCGACGTCCCGACAAGCCTGCTCGATGACATCGGTATACGAGATACGAAGGGCGCCCCGTGGTACGACCGCCTCCTTTTCGGGGCGAAGAAACAAGACATCGCTATGCCCGCAGCGGTCGTCATCGACTCATCCGGCATCGTTGTGTACTCGTACCGGGCAACCAGGGTCGATGACCGCCCCGATCCCGACCGGATTCTGGCGAACCTCTAAGCTAAGCCCCAACCCCCCAACTTGCAGCGGAGACGAAGGCAAGCGTCTCGTCCCGCGCCGATCGCCGGTTCTCGCGTGGGTCGTTCGGGGTGATCTTGGGCTCGAGGAGCGCGCGTCATGCGCTATCGAGGAACTCCTCGGTCCATTGGTAACTTCTTACTCGTGGTGCGAGCGGTTGTCTCTGTCGTGTGCCTGACCATCCTGCTGGTGGGCTGTACGTCTGAAGGAGTCTCCCGACCGAGCGCTTCCGCCTCCACGTCCTCCATTGCCAAGCCCATGACCTCGACGGCGCCACCTGTCAGGAACGCCGAGGGCGAGATCACTGGAGACCCCTTTGCCCAGTGCGAGATCACCCAATCGACGGCCCAGCCCGACCCTCCATACTGCGTAGGAAACCCCAGGTTCGAGTGGGAGAGGGCACCTACCGTGGAGCCCCGGGAAGGCGGAGGCTGGCTGACCGAGGGGATTCTTCTCTCTGATCCGAACGAGCCGTGGATCACCGTGGGCTTTCGGCTTTCCGAGGACTGCATTGTCGGCACTTCGCGATTCAGCGGGGTGTGACGGTGGCGAGTAGGTCCCAGTTCGGCTTCCCGGCGTAGAGCAGTGCTCGTATCCGGTAGTTCCGAATGTTGGTGATTCCGAACGCCACCCGCTTCACCCTCTTTACGAGGTTGTTGACCGCCTCGGTCGGTCCGTTCGACACGCGGGACTTGTGCCAAGCAACGATCTGGTGGCGCCATCTGCGGATGGTTCCGCCGAGTGACCGCACCTCGACCGGCATCGACCCATCGGTGAGGTCGTTGATGAGCTGTCCGACGAACTCGCTGGCCAGCTTCGGGTCGTCGATGGCGTAGATCGACCTGATCGTCTCTTTGGCGTGCCAGGTCATCTGCACCTCGCCTTTCGGGTCGCCAGCCTTGAGCAGACCGGCGAGCTTCGTCTCGCCGGCTTCGTCGAGCCGCTCATGCGCCTTCGTGAGCAGCCGTCGCGCCCGGTACAACGGGTCGGTTTTGCGTCCTCTATGTCCGAGCGTTTCGTTCTGTGTCCGCCGACGGCACTCATCGAGCTTGGAGTTGGCGAGCTTGACGAGGTGAAACGGGTCGGCCACTTGGACGGCGTCAGGAAGCATCGTGTCGAACACTTTCCGGTACGGACCCGACAGGTCCAGCGTCGCCCACCGGATGCCGGCACGCCAGTCGGCGGGCTGGTTTTCGAGCCATTCGATCGGGCCAGCGGCGGCGCGACCTTCCACTACATCGAGGAGTTGGCCGGCCTCGACGTCGACGACCTGAGTGGTCCACTGCTGGCGTCGCCACTCCCCGACCCGGCATCGCAGCGTCTCATCCAAGCCGAGGGCCGACACGTCTCCGAACCGTGCCGGGTCGTCGATGAGGGCTTGGCCGTAGGCGGCGACGGCATCCATCACCGGATGCCAGCCACAGCCCAGATCCTTGGCGACCTCGGTGACCGATCGGCCGTGCCGTCCCACCTGCACCGTCGCCCACCGCCCGGCCCGATCCGTCAACTTCAACCGGGACGCGGCGATGGCCGGCGCCTGCTCGGTGAACGAACCACACCCGAACCGGCACTCCCAGCGGACCTTGCGCCACGCCAACACTGCAGGCCGGCCGAAACACGGCAGATCGGTCAACTCGACGGTGTCCCGATCCTTCACCGCAACCGTCGATCCGCAGTGGGGACAGGAAGGCCGCGGACCTCTGGTCTCCACCGTCACCCGAAGATGGGTGTCGGCTTCGGTGACATCGAGGACGTTGACGTCGGGCAAGCCGACCAGCAGCTCGCACATGGCAATAGCATCAGACGACACAGGGACTCCCGGATCTAGATGGCGTTGAACACCTCCAGATTCGTCGAGTCCCTGTTACTCGTCGAAGACTCCCAGCCCGACCAGACCCCGCTCAGACGCGGAGTGCCGCATTGTCGATCAGGTTGTCGTGGAGGAGACAGAGGACTCGGTGACTGTTGGCCTGCACTACTGGACCTTCGATGCTCAAGATGCTGATGCGTGTGTCGATAGCGACAAGAAGTGGGCGCTGCAGCGGTATTTGGACCAACCCCTCAATGATCGAGTATTCGTGTTTCAGGATGGGGCGAAGTACGACTGGGATCGAGACGGATAGCGCAGATCACTTGATCTCGCTCGATAACGCCCCTCGCGCCAACCCGAGCAGATCGGCACTTCCAGGATTGAGCTTCTGCTCTCGCTGCTTGTGGCGTATCACATATCGTGATACTTTGTATGCATGGCTCAAGCGATCTCAGTTCGACTCGACGACGAAGCGATGCGTGCACTCACCGAGCTGGAGGCAACCGGCATGACGCGCTCTGAGGCAATCCGCGCCGCGCTCGTGGAGGCTGCATCCCGGCTTCATGACAAGCAAGCGCTCGCCGCCGAGGTCGCTGCACTAGAAGCCGACCACGACGACCGGGCTGAGATGCTGGCGGTCGCCGAGTTCATGGAGAGCCTTCGTGCGTCGGGGTGACATCTTTGCTCTGCGACTTCCCAAGGGTGTGGGCCACGAGCAACGAGGGCGCCGCTTTGGCGTAGTAGTGCAATCCGACGCGTTCCTTCCGAGGTCGGTTGTGCTCGTGGCGCCAACGTCGACGAGCGCGAAGTCGGCGTCGTTTCGGCCCGAGATCGACATCGACGGCACTGCCACTCGTGTCCTGGTTGAGCAGGTCGGCGCAGTCGATGTTCGACGCCTCGGCGGTCTCGCAGGTCATCTCTCACCGGAGGAACAGTGGGGCGTCGACGCTGCCTTGCTCACCGTTCTCGGACTCAACTGATCAGCGCCGATCACCGAGTCTGGTACACGAACGAGCGTTCCACCGAGTGTCCGGGATCGGCACTTCCGGCGTGCTGGACCCATCTGGCGAGTGGGTAGGTCATATGTAGCCGGGATGCGTGACTCTTTCAGTCGCCGATGCGATCCTGCAGCGCTCGTGCGATTGTTTCGAGGGCTTTCGTCTGCTTCGGCGTGTCCTGATCCACCAACGTGATGTGTCGAACCGAGTACGCAGCTGCGTCCAGATCGATCATGTAGGTATACGTCAAGGTCTCTTCCGTGGCCGGAGATGCGTAAACGACTGTGGCGGTGAACGTCATTGGAAGATCGGTTTCTGCTCGGTCAGGGCCGTTGTCCAAGGCAGTGTGAATGGTCACGCCTGGTGGGATCACCGGCTGGTTCCAGAAGCCAGCGGTCTTCTGGTGATCGAGATGGCCTGCGGCAGCCTCTAGCGGTGGATCGAACGTGATCTTGACGTCTTCAGCGTGGGTCCTGCCAGCGTTGGTGACGAAGAGGTTGATGGTCCTTGTCTCCTTATCGCCTTCGGCGTGGACGGTGACGTAAGCACGTGACGTCGACTTCCGTAGTCTCCGTGCCTCTTGAATCTGACCCCTGGCTGCAAGCAGCGCAATCCCAGCGATGACAGCGAGAGCCAGCGTTGACCAAGCGGTGAGTGCGTCCATGAGCATCTCCTCTCTCTTGATGCTCTGATAGTGCCACCAAGGTGGGACACATTCGATACTGCGCTGACGCGTAGCTACTAGCGCCGATCACCAGATCCCGGGCGGGAACGAGCATTTCGCTCAGTGCCCGAGAACGGCACCTCGAGAAGCGCCTGCTCCTGGTCGGGTGGTCACTGAGCGTGGTGGTTGCCCGTTGCCACGGTCTGTACCCGGCGAGGTGCAACAACATGCCGGATCTGCTCGGAACGGAGTGCGCGGTGTCGTCCTCGGTGGTACGTGATCTGGGCGGGCGCTATCTTCCGGTGACAGCCGACAGCCCAAGGGAGGCCCTGATGAACAGCCAACTCATTCCTCGCTGCGCCTCCACTGCTGCCCTCGTCCGCTGAGGTAGCCCAACGGGGCGCTCCAATCTTCACGTACCTCTAAAGGAGTGTCCATGCCTGACGGCACCGTTACCTACGAATGGCGTGGGTTTCGTTCACCGACGACGAGATCCACGCCCTTCATGCAGAAGCGTTTGATACCCGCCTGTTCGATGAGTCCGAATGGAACTGGATCGAACAAGTCCACAACCACAGCCTGGGATGGGTTGTTGCCCGACACGAAGGCCGGTTCGTAGGGTTCACCAACGTCCTATGGGACGGCCTTGTCCATGCTTTCATCGAGGATGTCATGGTCGATGCCTCGATGCGTTACGTCGGCATCGGCGTGGCGGTCGTCCACGCAGCCCGGGACGGGGCTAAAGACGCCGGCTGCGAGTTCCTTCACGTTGGATTCGAGGATGATCTACGGCCGTTCTACATCGACGCCTGTGGGTTCGAGCCAACGCTCGGCGGCCTAATGGAACTCTGACCAATCAACCGGTGTGGGGTGGTGGCTTCCGGCTGCCCCACACCCCGCGTGCATCGGCACGGATGCATTCGCTATCCCGCCTGGCTCCTGTCCCGACCATCACTCCGCAATCCATCCGAGATCAACATCCTTGAGCGGACAACGAGCGATTCGAGAACTGCGCGAGAACGGCACTTCCAGCGCTACCTCGCGACCCGGGTTGGGTTCGCTTCCCATCACGCTGCGTGGTGAGCTGGTGAGGTTCGTGCAGATCGGTTCTTCCCGCCAGAGGGGAGAACCAGATCACAACTACACATCCAGCGTTTGTGCCGGCGGTGGTGGCGCCGGACTTCGATTCGTTCGCCGTGCGTCAGGCCATCGCCGGGTTCCTGGCCGGCTATGGCGACACCACTCGCGACGCCTACAGCCTGGACCTGCGGCAATGGCTCAGATGGTGCGCCAGCCACGAGCTGCAGGTGTTCGCGGTGAGGCGGGCCCACATCGAGCTGTTCGCTCGCAGCCTCGAACAAACCGGCAAGGCACGGGCTACGGTGGCACGGCGCCTGTCGACGATTGCCGGGTTCTACCGGTACTGCGTCGAAGAACAACTGATCCCGGTGTCACCGGCGGTGCATCTGCGCCGCCCGAAGCTGAACTACGAGTCGAACGCCACCGGGTTGGATCGCAACGAACTTGGCATGTTCTTGGTCCAGGCAGGCCTGGCTGGTGGCCGCGACCACGGACTGGCCTGTCTCTTGGCGTTGAACGGGTTGCGCATCTCGGAAGCCCTGAACGCCGACATCGAACATCTCGGGCTAGAGCGGGGGCACCGCACCCTGACGATCACTCGCAAGGGTGGCAAGATCGTCACCATCCCTCTGGCGCCGCGCACCGCTCGCGCCATCGACCTGTGCGTCGGCGAGCGTGAAGAGGGTCCGATCTTCCTCAACCATGACGGCACGAGGCGCCTCGACCGGCACGCTGCAACGAGGATCGTGAAACGGTTGGCGAGGCGAGGCGGGATCGACAAGAAGATCTCGCCGCATTCGTTGCGGCACTCGTTCATCACCGCCGCCCTCGACGCCGGTGTTGCGTTGCGGGACGTCCAGGAAGCCGCTTCCCATGCGGATCCGAGGACGACGATGCGCTACGACCGGGCACGAGGTTTCCTCGACCGGCACGCCACCACATCGTCGCCACCTTCGTCGCCGGAGCCAGCCGCTAAACCAAACCGGGAGCCGACCACCACCCAAGTGGCGGCTCCCAGCCCCGTGCCGGATCTGCTCGGCCACCTGGGCTGTCGGTGTGAACATTTCTGCGTGGGTCAAGTCTGTGCACCGTCCCTCCGGTCCTGCGGTAGCGGACCGTCCCGTCTCGTTGGATCAGCCGGCGCTGTTCGGCGGTGGGTTGGCGGACGAGGCAGGCTAGGAGTTGGCCGTAAGGCCTGCGAATACGTCGGTCTGCTTGACCCGCCTGAAGCCGACGCTCGGGTAGAGGCGGCTCGACGCTGGGTTGCTCAGCTCGAAGCAGATCTTGATCCGCTTGGCGCCGGCCTCGGACAATTGCTCGATTCCCGCCGTCAGGAGATGGCGGGCGAGCCCGCGTCGCTGATGATCGTCCTCGGTGCGCATCGGTTCGACCATTCCCGTCGACGTAACCGGATCGAACCAGAACAGTCCGTATGCAGCAACACCGTCGTTGCGGTCCAGGACGACAAGATCAAGGTCGGGCCGGTACAGCGTGGTCTGGAGCAGCCGCTGCTCGACGACCGCTCCGTTCCGCTCGATCAGGTGGTGTGGACGCGGCTTCGTGTCGAGTCGACACCCCAACCGGTATTCCGCTGGCAGCGGACTGATCTCGGGTCGCGCCTCGGCATCCAGCCAGGTCTCCGCCCACCCGGTTTCCTCGATCTCGAAGCCACGTCCTGACAGCGCCTCGCGGAGAAGGTGATCGGCGCGGTCGACCTCGAGTTGTACCGTGCCGAAACCAGAGGCGCGAGCGTGGTCGAGTCCGCGTTCGACGACCTTCGAGACCAGTTCCGGTGTGGCAGCCGGCAGGATGATCGGATCCAGCTGAACCCCGTAGCTCCACTCGGTCGTAATCACGGCGGCCTCCGGGCGACCGATGTCGTCGAACCAGAAGAGTTGCGGGAAGGAGTCGATCAAACGCGGGCCTTGCGCCCACCACCACTGCAGATCGGCTGCTTCGTATAACCCATCCGTTGGGTGTGCGGCCCGGGCGCGCTGCAGGAGGGTTGTGACTGTTGCTAGAGCGTCGACACCGACGCAAAGCTGTTCGCGCAGTGCGAGCATTCTCCCAAGCCTACGCTGTCGGGCGCTCGGCCATCCACCCTGTTTGACGCAGGTGTGAACAAGCGCGTCTGCACTTCGGACTATGTGCGAGGTAGGGCCAGCATCCCGTTGCGAACCACTCGATATCGCCAGCCTCGTCAACGCCACCTCACCCGTCCGAGATCGGCACGTCGGCGTGCGAGTCGGTCGTATGAGTCAGAGCCACCAGATCCAGGACGTGCCGGTGATCGGTGGGCTGGTCAGGAACTCGCGGAGAGCAGCGATGACGTTTCCGGGATAGGCGAGGGTGGCGCGGTTGAACCGTTTCGGGTTGGTGAAGATCAAACCGGCGTGTGCCCTTCCGGCACCGGCCAACTCTGCGGCGAGCGGCATGAAGTCGGCCACGTTCTCGGTGACGAGAGCACGCTCACCGTTGGTGGCGTAGGTGAGGAGGTCCTCGTCCGTCATACCACGGAGTGTGGGCTGAGCGGCCACCGCAAGCACATCAAAGGACTCTTCCGTGAGGCTGTCGGCGATGCCCGGGGCGTGCATCTCGTCGAGCAGCAGTCTCACTTCTCGAGTAGTTGGCGTTGGCGACGCCACAACGCCTCGGCCTCGTCGGCCATCCTCACCCGTTCGCCGATCAGTCCATCGACCTCATCGGTGTAGTCGGCGTAGTAGGCAAATGCTGCGTCGACCAGTGCCTCGGAAGTGCCGAGCAGTTCGGCGGCCCGGGATCGACGCTCCGCCGCCGCAACGTCACCGCCGACGATCGCTCTGATCACGTCGGCAACCTCAGGCCCGCCGACCAGAACTGGTCGCCGTCCCGAAGGCCCGTCTCGGAACACGACCATGGGATGGGCCTCCATGCGGAGGCCCTCATCGATGAGACGCTCCGCCAACGTGGAGACCCCCACGTCGTGGCGATTGGCACTGGCCTTGAGCCGCCGGTGAAGCGGCTCGTCCGAGAAGCGTATCGAGACAACGGGCATGACTACATCGTAGTCACATGTCGCCAGGCTGCATAGAGGACCGCTCGACCACGCTGATCAACTGATCCCGGATCAGAATGCCCGCGTCGCTGAACCACGCCGAACGGCACTTCCAGGAAAGGCTTTCGACGGCCACATCGGCCGATTGGCGGTTGGCCTCCCTACTCCCCTGCCAGGACCGTAGGCGTGCACGCACCCGAGTTGGTCTGAGCCCGCCTTGAGGGGCTAGACCGACTCAAACGTGGGTTTCATTCCCTCCAATTACGTAATACAATATTGTGAGGTGGAGATCCACCGGTCCGCCCGGAAGCACGGTATCGACGATGCCGCCATCCTCCACACCCTCAACCATGCCATCACCGTGATCGATCTCGACCCCGGAGCCGATCCACCCAAGGTCTTCGCCATCGGGCCCGACCACCCGGGAGGACATGCCATGACCGAACCGAAGACCCATCGCACCCGCAGCGGCCGCACCCTCACCGACAAAGAGATCGACGCCCTCTCCAACGAAGTCGCCGAGACCGATTACAACGTCGAAGCCCTCAAGACCCGGCGTCGGGGTCGACCTCCGATGGGATCGGGCCCGGCCGACGTAGTGCCGGTCCGCATCGACCCCGAGCTGCGGGCCGCGATCGAGGCCCGAGCCGAAGCCGAGCACACCACGACCAGCGAGATCATCCGTGAGGCGATCCGCCAGTTCCTCGAGGTCGCCTGACCGGACCCGGCTCCATCGCGCGTCCCGTAGACGTCCACCCCTGTCCGCACGGGTCGCCGCAATGCTCTGACCTGGGGTTTTGGTCCGCACGGGTCCACTTCGTTCCACACCGGGAGCCTCAGGGACGCTCAGGTCGTGGGTTCAAGTCCCACCGTCCCGACAAAGAGAAGCACCAGTAGATGGCCGCCCTTCGGGGCGGCCATCTGGTTTGGGAGGCCGTTTCCATCGCGCGTCAGGCGAGGCCTCGAGCGCTCCTCGGGCGCATCACCGCCGACGAGGCACGCACATCAGGCGTGACCATCAGGGGACCCGTCCAGAAGCTGCGAGACCTCCGACCACGCGGCGAACACCCAGAATTGAGCAGGACCCGCAGCCCATAGCCTCCGTGCGGTCGTGCCGGACTGAGATCCGCGAGGTCACCCACCGCTGCCGTTCGCTCCAAGAAGGGACGGAGTGTCTGGCACTCCCCGCCCGTTGCCCAATCGGTGCTCGGGTTACGGTTGTGCTGACATGGCCTGTTCAACCGCGTGTGAAGTGCCTTCCGACCCCTTGTCGATGTCCGCGTTCCATCGCTCGAACGCGACATGACCGCATGGATCGCATTGCTGCGCGGTGTCAACGTCGGGGGTGCCAACAAGGTGGCGATGAAGGAGCTGCGCTCCTCGGTCGAATCGCTCGGGTACGAGGGGGTCACCACATACATCCAGAGCGGGAACCTGATCTTCGACTCCGACGACGCCGAAGACCGGGTCGTCGCCAAGCTGCGTGACGTCATCGAAAACCGGCACGGCCTGAGCGTTCCGGTCGTCGCCCGGACGCTCGGCGAGATGAAAGCCGCGCTGGCCGGCCATCCCGATGCGGGGGGCGACCTCGACCGGAAGTTGCTCCACGTCGCGTTCCTCGACCGAATCCCTCGAGATGCGGGCGGAGTGGAGGCTGATGCGTGGCTGCCGGACCGCTGGACACTCACCGGGCGCGAGCTGTTCCTGTCCTACCCTGGGGGTTCGGCCCGGTCGAAGATGACGATCGACCGGTTCGAGAAGCCGTGGGGCGTCACTGCTACCGCCCGCAACCTCAACACAGTTGCCAAGCTGGTGGAACTCGCAGCCTCTCGCTGACGCGAATGACAAACGGCACCATGACATGCCGGCTGATCGCCCGACAAGACTCGGCCCGTGGGACTCTCCCCACGCTGAGCCAACGCTGGCGCCGATTGCCGGTTCCGGGGGGGGCGGAACCTGGTGCTCGATGAGGCTCGAGGTGGCGGGCGACAGGTGGGTAGCAGACCCGCCTGGGGCGCTCGGCACGGAGCCGGAGATTGCCTGCCATCGCACCGATGGTGCCTTGGGCCTGCGGCCGGAACAGCCAGCAGTAGCACCGCGTTCTGTGAGTCAAGGGTAGTTCGAGGCTGGGTAGTGGGCTTCCACGTGGGGAAGACCTTCTCGTAGGGGCCGGTCGTGAAGGGCATCGATGGGGTAGGGTCGGTTTCAGCACGCTGGAGGTACCGGGGTGATATTGGGGAGGGTTTCCATGCGGAGGATTCTTGTTTTTGCGATCGCGGCCGGTCTCAGCGTCGCGTTGGCGGTGCCGGTTCTGGCCGCCACGGCGGTAGAGAGGCCCTACAAGGGGACGGAGGTCGGCACATCGTCAGTTGTCTTTGACGAGAACTGCGTGTTCGGGCCGGTCTCCGTCACGTGCCCAGTCACGACGGTCAGTACCGCCAACATCACGCATGCGGGGAAGTCCGCCGTGACGAGCGAAGGCTTGATCACGATCTTCTTCTTCGAGGAATGCACGCTTCTCGATGGAGAGACGCTGGGTTCAGTCTTCAGGGCCAGCGGGGTCTCTGAAATCGTTGCCGCCAACGGTGATCGCATCTTCGGGACCTACGAGAACGAGGGGTGCGCCGGTCCAGAGGGCACAGAGGAAATCGGGACGGCGCTCCTTGGGTCGCAGACCATCACGGGTGGGACCGGCCGCTTCGAAGGAGCGACGGGGTCCACGACGGTTGATGCCGTGGCCTTCGGCGACATCTTCGAACTCGCCTTCAAGGGAACCATCACCTACTGACAGGTACCTGCGTCATGATGCATGGCGCACTCGATGACATCGTCACGGCCTCGTTGCCCAACCCGGACAACGAGGCCGTGCTGTGCGTAACGTCGTTGATCCTGCCAGTCTGATGTCTCTGTTTCACGAGTCGAGGCTCCAGTTGCAGCGACGCGGCAATCCTGAGCAACTCGATCCCGGCCCATGGATCGATGGTCAGATCCGCATCACAACCGGCGAGCCTTCCAAGGCGTCGTGCGTGTCACAAAGGTCAGATCGCTGAATGTGCACCAACACACATTCCGCTGAATGCGCTGGATTGGCACGTCGGCGTTCGGTTGGTCATCGAGGCCGCAGACATTCGGACCGCGGCGCCCTCGGTGGATCAAGACGATTTCGGCACATGGGCACCGCATTCAACGTCGTCGTCGGCTCCCAACGGTCAGCCAGCGGTTGCTGTGCCGGCCAGTTCGCCCGCGGTGTACGTGTCGTACGGCCCGTGGTCGAGTCGCCATTGACAGATCCACCGAGGTAGATCTCGTACGTCTCGCCTGCCACGAGATCCGGCGACGTGAAGACGACCACGTCGAACGCGTTTTCCGGTTCGAACGTCACGAGGTGCTCGCCGTCTGTGGATTGGATGTGGACCAGAGTGCCCGCCTCGACGACAGACCCGAATGTCAGATAGACCGAAGCCTGGGTCGATCCGACTCCAACGCCCTCCGAGTTCCGACCGTTGATGTTGGTGCCGATGAACAGACCACCTGATACCTCGAACGAGCCTCCGCTGTAGTCGACGGCGCTGTTGCGGGTGTCGGTTGGGCCGCTGACCGCGACGACGCCGCCGGTCATCTCGACGTGGCCGTTGGCGTCGATCCCATCTCCCTGCTCGGCGAGATCACCGTTGACGGTGATCGCCGTGATGCCGCCGTTGATGTAGATGTGGTAGTCGCCCACCGCCTCGTCGCCACCGCCACCGGGGCCGCCGCCGCGCACGTCGGTGGTCGTTGCGGTCGAATCCGCGCTCGCGACATTGAGCCCGTCGTCGGAGGATGTGATGTCGATGAAGCCGTCGTTGATCGTGATCACTTCGGACTCGATCCCTTCGAATGCTTCTGTGATGGTGATCGAACCGCCGTTGATCATCACGTCGTAGTCGCCGTGGATGGCGTCGTCGCCCGATGCCAGCGTCAGATCACCGCCGTCGACGGTGACCGTGGAGTTCGAATGGATGACGTCATCGGTGGCGTCGGCGGTGATCGTGCCACCGGTCAACACAACCATGACGTCTCCCTGAATGGCTCTGGCATCTTCGCTCGTGCCCGACGCACCGGCTGTGATGTCGACGGTTCCTCCGGTGATCATCGTGTCGGTCGCCGCCTGGATACCGTCGTCCCCCGAGGCAACCACGATCGCGCCATCGGCGATCGTGACGTAGCCACGGTCGGAGTCCTCTTCGTTGTCGGACTTGATCCCGTCCCACCTGCGGTCACATCGATCTCTCCGCCGTTGATGACCACGTAGTCCTTGCCGCGAACGCCGTCGTCGATGGCGACCACCGTTATGGCGCCGCCGTCGATAGCCAGACCGTCTTTGCTGGCGATGCCGTCGTTGTAGTTGCCAAAAACAGTCAGGGAGCCCGTCCCGCCCAGCGTGAGATCCGCGGAGCTGAACAGTGTGGCGTTGGGCTCGTCAGCTCCGTCTGCGAAGACGTAGTCGCTCCCGTCGGTCAAGGTGTTCGAGCTGCCGTCAGCCAAGATCACGACTGCAGTCTCAGCGCTCGTGACCGCGATGGCTGCGCCATCGGCGTTGGTGATGTCTGTGCCGTTCAAAATGAGCTGGACCACCGCTTCGTCGCCCCCGTCGACAACGAGCTGGCCGTCGTTGAGGGTCCCGGCGACCTCGTAGACACCGGCGGACGTGATCGTCGCGGTGGTGCCGTCGATCGACACCGTGTCAGAGGTGGCGCTGATCGTGGTACCGAGCGAGATCTGGACCACATCGGCTTCGTCGTAGTCGTACACACCGGCCGTGTCGATGGCCTCCACGTTCTCGGCGGTGGCTGTCGCCACGGTCTCAGCTCGGGTGGAATCGTCGGAGGCTGTCTCGGCGGTTGTCGCCACATCGGTATCGCCGAGGGCGACGTCGTCACCGCCTGCCGCATCGACCGTGCTTCCGCACGCAGCCAACACCGACATAGCGACGGCGACCGAGAGTGTCTGGATCGTGCGCTTCTTCATGTTCGATTGGTCCTTGTCGTTTGGTCGCTTGCTGCCCGTTCGTGGGGCACCCTCTCAAGCTATGGACCGAACCTGCGGGAATCCTGAGAGCCGGCCGAGAATGCCTCGAAGAACGACAGCAGGCCCTCTTCGCCGAACGGATCCCAGGCACACTTCGTCCCGGGGTGGACTGAACAGCGAGGTTTCCCTGAGTCTGCGCCGGTCGACCGCTGACGTTGGCCCGGCAGGTTGAAATCAGGGACGAATCGAAATTCGCCTGATGTGGTCGAGGGACACGTGTCCCCGGCCCAGACCGGGGAGAATCACAATCGAAGGCACCGAGCCTTACTCGCCCCTCGTTGGCACGCTCGGAAACCAGACGGAGAGCTGTGGATGACGGGGGCCCTTGTGCGAGCGCCACGAATTGGGCCGGCAATCTGATCTACCGCGGAACGGGTGCAGCACCGCCAGTCCGTGACCGAACTGCAAGAGCTGGTGGCGCGCCTTCCACGAGTGAGAGCGCTCTGTACCCGTCACTCTTTTCGACCGTCGCCGATGCGCCTGGCCGACGAGCTGATCTCGTTGTCCCGGCTGGCGCCAGAGATCACGATCGACCGGGCGGCATCGACGGTCACGGCGACGGGGGGAACCTGGCGGCCGGGTTGAGTCGGGCTGCCGTTCGCGAAGCCCAGACGGGCCGGCTCGACGCATCGAGGTCTTGGTGGACGTGATGAGGGTCCGATGGCGGCCGCGTGCCGACTACGACTGGTCCTCATAGAACGCAGCCATTCGCCGTTCCATCTCCTCGTCGCTCACGTCTTCGACGTGTTGGGCCAGGCCCCAGGTGTGACCGAACGGGTCACGAACCCGACCGCCCTTGTCACCGTAGAACTGGACCTCGAGTGGGAACACCACCTCGGCCCCGGCGGCGAGCGCCCGCTCCCAGAGAGCATCGACGTCGTCGGTGTAGATGAACAACGCGGCACTCGACCCACCGAGGGTGTGCGGAGACTGCGTGGGGCCGTCGGGCCACTCGTCACCGAGCATGACGACGCTGTCACCGATGCGGATCTCGGCGTGTGCGACCACCCCGTCCGGCCCGGCCATGCGGGGAGCGATCTCCTCGGCGCCGAAGGCCTCCTTGTAGAACTCGATGGCGTCGGCGCAGGGTGTGCAAGTCAGTGATGGGGTGACTGCATTGAGGTGTTGGGGGATCGGGGAGACGGCCATGGCGGTTCCTTCGGATGGACTGCGATCGAATCTATCGATCCGATGCGGGTCCTCGCGGCGATTCTTCCCCTGCTGACGACGCTCGAGCGCGGGTCCAGCGATTGAGGCAACCGTGCCGATGATTGCCGACGAACAATGGTGATTCCGCACCAGGGGGAGATCTGGTGGGCCGAGGCCAAGGACAAGCGGCGGCCGGTCCTCGTGGTGACCCGGTCGGAGGCGGTTCCCGTGCTCAGTTGGAGCCTTGTGGCACCGGTCACTCGCACCGTTCGTGGCATTCCTACCGAGATACCTCTCGACGAAGGGCACGGCGTCGACGTGCCCTGCGTTGCGTCATTCGACAATCTCCAGCCGATCCGCAAGACCTTTATGGCCTCGCGGATCGGGTCACTGCCGTTCCCCCAGCAGGAGATCTGTCGGACCCTTGCGGCAATGGCCGATTGCTGACGGGGCAGCACCCGATTCGGCCGGCGTCGGGCAAGGGACCTTCCATGGGTCTGCTCAGGCCTGTCACCAGGGGTCGTCGACCGCCAAGCAGGTCCGGTGCGCGCATCACGACCATCTGGAGCGGAGTCCTATGCTCGGCTCATGGAGACAGTCGTCGACCGTCTTCGCGTATGGGACGATCCCGCGGTGCGCTATCAGACGCGTGTCGTGCTGGACCGGGCCGACCCAAGCGCTGCCGAGATGCGTGCACTGGCCGACGAGATCCGCAGCAGTGCGGACTGCACGGCGGTGATCGAGGGCAGCTTCGTGGATCCACGCCACCCCTACCGCAAGTGGCAGGGGGCTCACTGGGCACTCGTACAGCTCGCGGAGCGGGGACATCCGGGCGGCGACCCGCGGCTCGAACAGGTCCAGGAGCTCGTGTTCGCCTGGATTCTGGCACCCGCCTTCTTGAAGCCGAACTGGACCCGGTATGTCGCGAGGCAACCGGAAAGGGTGCGACGTTGCGCGTCGATGGAGGGCAACGTGCTCTGGGCCAGTCTCGCTCTCGGGTTGATGGACGAGCGGCTGCAGGCGCTTGCGGATCGGCTCACCGAGCTCCAATGGCCGGATGGTGGCTGGAACTGTGACGTGCGTCCCCAGGCGCGGCAGTCGTCTTTCGTCGAGACGGTTCTTGGCTTGCGCGGGCTTGCGGCGTGGGTTCGGTCGACGGCCGACCGGAAGGCGGAGAGAACGCTCGAGCGCGGGGTCGAACTGCTGTTGGAGCACGACCTGCTCTACCACCGCTCCGGCGAGCTGATCGTACCCAACTGGGGACCGATCCCCGACAAGATCGGCTTCCCGATCCGATTCTTCGACGTGCTTCTCGTCCTGGAACTGATGGCCGACGTGGGCCACCTCGACGACTCCCGTTGCGAACGCGCTCTCGCGATGCTCGCGTCCAAGGGCACCGCGGACGGTGGATTTCCAATGGAAATCAGACGCGCCCGGACCGCCACGGAGATCTGCAGCAACTGCACCTTTGCCAACTGGGGACCGGGTGGGAAGACCCGTACGAACCCTTGGGTGACGATCCGCGCACTCCGTGTGTTGAGGGCCACCAACCGCCGGCGGTGACCAGGTTCGCCGCCCTGTCGGGCGACGGTAGGACCGGACCTCCAATAGGATTCGGCGTGCGAGGATTCGATTGTGAGTCGATTGAACTGGACACGGACCGGCAACGGGTGGTCGAGCGACCGCTATCGAATCGAGCTGGCCGCTCCGGAGATCTGGGTGCTCACCGAGACAACCGGATCGGGGCACGACACCCGCCCCGTCAGGATCGTCGAGACCGCGCCATCCGTTCGTTGGCTCAAGCACGTGGCATCGAGGACCCAGGAGACACGACTTCGCCGGCGGATGCTCGCTCGGCGGCTCGCCTGGGTCGTCGTTGCATTCGCACTCCTGCAGATCGGCATGTCGGTGACACCCGTCCTCGTGATACCGGGAGCGGCCCTGCTGTTCGCCGTGACACTGCGAGCAATCGTCTCGTCGGCCGAGGCCGCCTGGGACGGCGCCTGGGCTCGCATGTCCGAGACCTACCAGTGACGGTGATCGGATGGGGCCCGGTGGAGGACCCATCCGACCACCGTCGGCAACCTCACTCGTCACCGAACCTGAACGTCAGCCTGGCCAACGCGAAGCCGACAACCGCCCAGCCACCGATGATGGCAAGCTCGCGGCCAAGTTCGGTTACGCCCGCACCCTCGATCGCAATCGCTCGCAAGGCATCGATCACCGGCGTGATCGGCAGATAGCGCACGACCGTCTGGAGTGCCTCGGGCATCGTCTCGATCGGGAAGAACATGCCCGACAGAAACATGAGCGGGATCGTCGCCAACCCGGCGAGGTTGTTGGCGCCCTCCACGGTGTCGACCCTTCCGGCGACCACGAACGCCAACGTGAGGAACACGAGATTTCCAGCGGTGGCCACGGCCAGCATGAGCGGCCACGATCCCTCCACCGATGCGCCGAGGGCCAGACCGAGCCCGAGCATGAGCCCGAGCTTCACCACCGCCAACAGCAGCCTCGAGATCACCTGACCGGCGATGAACGAAGCCGGGCGGACCGGAGTCACCTGCATTCTCTTCAGAATCTGCATCTCCCGATAACGGGCGATGGATCCGGCCATCCCCACCATCAGGAGCTGCATGAGCCCCATCGCCAGCAGCCCCGGGAGAACGAAGTCGAAGTAGTCGGAGCCGGCGGGCAGGCCGGAGATCGGCATGTCGAAAAGGCGGAAGGCCAAGATGAACAACAGCGGCGCAACCGAAAGGCCGATGAGGGCCTCGCGATCCCGAAGCTGCATCCTGAGGCCGGCAACCGTCAGGCTGATCGTCTGCGCAACCCTCCCTCCTGGGCGAGCACCGCGCTTTGCGGGGGTGGATGTCCGTTGCAGTGTCGATGTTGATGTAGTCATGGTCTCTCAATCCCTCAGGCTGCGGCCGGTGACGGCCAGGAACACGTCTTCGAGCGTCGCCGTGTGCACGCTCACCTCGCTCAGCGGAACGCCGGACTTCTCCGACCACCGATACAGGGCCGGCACCGAAGAGTTCGGGTCGTCTGTCGTGAGTCGGTATCGGATCACGCCGTTCCCGATCGATGTGATCGACGTCACGCCCGGCAGTGCTTCGAACTCGTCCCTCGCAATGGAGGACGCCACCGAGAACTCGAGTCGGTGTCCCGAAGCGTGGGTCGCGATCAAACCGTTGGGCGTGTCCAGCGCCACCATGTGGCCGGCGTCGACGATTCCCACCCTGTGCGAAAGGACCTCCGCCTCCTCCATGTAGTGGGTCGTGAGAACGATGGTCTTGTCTTGAACGCGGTTCATCTCGTCGATGACGTCCCACAGGTTGCGACGAGCCTGCGGATCGAGACCCGTCGTCGGCTCATCGAGAAAAACCAGATCGGGGTTGTTGACGAGCGCAGCCACGATCGAGAATCGCTGGGCCTGTCCCCCGGACAGCTCACGGACCAATGCGTTTCGACGGTCGGCCAGGCCGACCAGGTCGAGCAGATCCTCGGGTGCCATTGCGGTGTCGTAGAACGACCCGAACAACGTCAAGATCTCGCCGAGCCGGAGATGATCGAAATACGACGCAGCTTGGAGCTGAACTCCGATGCGCTCCCGGATCCGATCCTGTTGATGGCCGACCCTGAGCCCGAGCACCGTCGCAGTGCCGGTCGTTGGCTTCTTGATGCCTTCGAGAATCTCGAGCGTCGTGGTCTTCCCGGCACCGTTGGGCCCGAGGATGCCAAAGACCTCGCCACGCTCGACCCTAAATGTCATGCCGTCGACGGCGTTGAATGGCGCGGCGCCGGGGCGAGGGTACGTCTTCACGACGTCCACCACCTCGACGGCGGCCGACGATGCCGACACGCCCACCCCCAGGGCTCGCTCCGACATGAGTGTCATGATCTTGTCTCCTTTTCCGTGTCGAACGATCGTCTCGGAACGCTCTGACGGGTCGCTGACGAAACGCTGACGATCATGGACCGATAGCCTCTTCACGTGACACGCATCAGCCTTCTGGGCCCGTTGGCGATCGACGGTCACCGCGTCAATGCGGGACGACGGGAGCGGCAACTCCTGACGCTGCTCGCTCTCGCAGCCGGGGCGCCGGTGTCCATGCCGCGGATCGTCGACGCCCTCTGGGGGGACGATCCACCCGCCAATGCCACCAACGCGGTACAAGCGAGTGTTTCCCGCGTACGTCGGGCGATGGACACGGTGGCGGTGGAGCACACCGGTGCCGGATATCGGCTTATCGTCACGAGTGAGGAGCTGGACGTGGTGGAAATGGAGCGGCTCGTGAGCGCAGCTCGATCCCACACAGAGGCTGCGTTGCGACTCGAGCTCGCCGACCGAGCGCTCTCTCTCGTCCGCGGGGAACCGCTCCAAGACCTGGCCGAACAGCTCCCGGCAGAACGCACCCGACTCGAGGAGCTCATCCTGGGCGCACATGAGATCCGAGCCGATGCCCTCGTGACGACCGGGCGCGCCGGCGAGGCCGTGGTGGCACTCGAGCAGCTCCTCCAGGAGCACCCTCTTCGAGAACGGTTGTGGGCCCAGCTCGTCGAGGCTCTCTACGCCGACGGGCGGCAGGGTGAGGCTCTTCGCGCCTATCAGCGGGCGGCCAACATGCTCGCGGAGGAGCTCGGCGTGGAACCCGGACCGGGGCTTCGCGCGGCAGAGGAGCGGGTTCTCATGCAGGACCCCACGTTGTTGCCCGCCCCACGCGGCTGGTCCGCCGGCGGACTTCCTCCCCTCCGCACCGAGGTGTTCGGCCGTGCCGACGCGGTCCGGCGTGTGTTGGGCTCGCTCGAAACGCGCCGCTTGGTGACGCTGACGGGTCCCGGTGGTGTCGGCAAGACGACCGTCGCCCTCCTGGCAGGCACCACAAGCGATCGCCCGGCGTGGTTCATCGACCTCACGGGCGCCTCGGACCGCTCGTCGGCAGAACAGTTGATGTCATCCTCGTTCTCCGACGCTCGCTCCGACGTCGGGACGCCGCTCGATCGGGCCGTGTCATTCCTCGCCGGGCGTCCGACGCTGCTCATCGTCGACAACTGCGAGCACCTCGTCGAGGTGGCGGCCGAGATCGTCCGGGAGCTCCTCGACCGATTGCCGGAGCTGGCGGTGGTGGCCACCAGTCGCCAACCGCTCGGTCTCGCCGAAGAACAGATGTTCACGCTCGACCCGCTGGACACAACGGGCCCGTCGGCAGCTGCTGTCTCGTTGTTCCTGGACCGGGCTCGGGCCGTGCGAGCCGATTCGGTGGGACCAGATGACCTTCAGATGGTGATCGACATCTGCGACCGGGTCGACGGCCTCCCGCTTGCAGTGGTGCTCGCCGCATCGGCAGTGTCGATCATGTCGGTACACGACATGTATCGCAGGCTCGAAGCGGGTGCTCACATCCCGGCGCTTCCGCGTCGTGACCGTCCCCCACGCCACGACACCGTGGACGCCACGATCGATTGGAGCGTCGACCAGCTCGACTCCGACGCTCGAACGCTGTTCGAGAGGATGTCGATCTTCGACACACCACCGACGCTCGATGCAGTGGTCTCCGTGTGCGGTTTCGATCCGCTGAACTCGACATCTGCCGTCGATGCAATCTCACAGCTGGTCACGGGATCGCTCGTGACGCTCGATGGTGGCCGCTACTGGATGCTCTCGGTGGTTCGGAACAACGCCGAGCGGAGACGCGGCGATCAGGAAGAACTGGCGCGGCGGTATGTCGAGTTCCACGCCGACTTCGCTCGCAACGTTCAGCCTCGGATTCTCGCCGGCCCGGATCAGGCCGGCCTCCTCGATACCATCGACGCCACGCGACAAGATCTCGAGGCGGCGTTGCGACTCGCATCCGAGATCGCACCGAACCGGGCTGCAGAGATCGCGGCAGTGCTCGTGTGGGCGTCGACGATCCGCCTGAGCGACGACTCCACCCTCGAGCTGGTCGAGTCGGTTCTGGCCTCGCTCGACCTCGAGGTCACGGAAGCCTCGGTGACCGCCGAGCTCGGGCTGGCGTTGTCCGAGGCGGTCGGTGAGCGGCGGCGAACCGACGCTGCCGTGGGGCTCGCACACACGATCGAGCGCGCCGAGCGACTCGGGATGCGTCGCGAAACAGGGCTGGGCTACGGAGTCATGGCTCTTCTCCAAACGGACGACCTCGCCCATGCCGCACAGCTCGTGGCAAAGGGCACTGCAGTCATCGAGGAGGGCGACGATTGGGGAACCGGGATCATGGCGCTGATCGAAGCCAACGTGGCCGGGTACACGTCCGGAGTCGGCGATGCCATCGAAGCTGCGCGGCGGGCGGTGGACTTGCTCGGCCGTTCACAGGATCATTGGCGTCAGGCGACAGCGCTGAGCGTGCTCGGAACCCTGAATCTGATGTGCGGCGAGTATGAGGCCGCCGATGAGGCGTACCGGGAAGTCGTTCGGATCTCAGACCAGATGGAGCTTCAGTACGACGGGTCGCTCGCTCGGAGTCAGCTCGCCAACAGCGCCATGCTCGCGGGCCGATCGTCGCAGGCGCTCGAGCTCGCACAGGCGGCCGTGGCGTACGCCGATCGGCTCGGGGGTGGTGGCGCCCGGGCCAACGCGCTGAACACACTCGGGAGAGTGCTGCACGTCACGAACTGGTTGGTTGAAGCCAGATCGGCCCACGAGGAGGCACTGAACATCTATCGCATGCTCGACGCATGGGCGGGAGTGGCTCACACCCTCGACAACCTGGGATTGGTGGAGTCGTCCGCCGGCAACGGGGAAGGTGCCGAAGCCCTCCATCGCGAGGCGCTGGCGATCAACGAAGAGTCAGGGGATCCGTTGAGCGTGGCGTTCACGCTCGAAGGCTTGGCACTGGCGATGTCGCTGACCGATCGCGGACGCGACGCAGCCCGCTTGCTCGGTGCGTCCGACCGCCTCCGGCGAGCTCTCGGCGTTCCGCTCGTGGGCGGCGAGCGGCGGCATGTCGCCCGAGCCGAGGCGTTGGCCCGCGAATCCGGTGTCCCTTTCGAACAGCATTTTGCCGACGGCGCACGAGCCGAGGACTGGCGTTCGGTGGTCCCTGACATCAGTCCGACGTGAGCAGATCGACGATCGCGTCGACAGCGTCGTCGGCGAGCTGCATCATCTCGTCATCGGTGCGGTCCTGGATCGGGTGAGGAACGAACACACGGGCGGGGTCGAATCCGAGGGCTTCCGCCTGGGCAGATGCTGCCGTTTCGAATTCGATCGAGGCGACGAACACCCCCGGGAGGCCACGTTCTTCCATGTTGGTGATGTCGTGCACACTGCACGACGTGCAACTCCCTCAATCGGCGAGCGCTTCGATGACGGCGTCGCACTCGGTGGAGATGAGGTGACGGAGGTCGACCGGTGCCGGTTTCGAGAAGGTCGGCTTCGAGTAGCGCCTCACCTCGGCGCCGCGGAGCCTGAGGAGCTGCTCCAGACGGTCGAGGAAGACGTTGCCGCGCGGTTTTGAGATGTCCAGCAGACCGATGGTCGTCCCCGCGAGCGCGTCGAGTCGCGCGGTGCGGGGGCGCTCCGCCTGTTGACGTTCGGAGGTCGGATCCATCAGCGTCGTCACATGCCGCTCCTGTTCGTGCACGAGGTCACGAGACGACCTCGACCGATGTCATTTCAGATCCGCCGGGGCCGCTCGACCACCCACCAATGATGCCAGAGAACATCCCTGCCGTCCCGCCGGCGCGAACGAACCACAGTCCCCCGTCACGGAACTTGGGCATCATCTTCCCGGCGAAGGGATCGGGTATCCCCTCGGCGATGCCACCGGCACCGCCGATCAACTCGTCGCCGGGCACGGTCAGCAACTCCTGGATCTCGTCGCGCAACCGTGCCTTGGACCAACCCGCTTCGGCAAAGGTCCGGGCATGCTCCGGAACCACCACCACCAGGGCGTCGAAACGTTGTACGAGTTTGGGGTGCCACACGGTGCGCAACTGCAAGGCGAACGACCGCGCCAGCGACTCCGGGGTCCGGGACTTCTGGTCGACGATCTCGTGCGGTCCGTGGCCGGCGAACACCGTGACCACGTCCGCCTCGGGCGAGAAGCCGCGCTCCACCGCCAGGGAAGCCCAGGGTGAGCCCTCTTCCGCTTCTGCGAAGCACATGGTGAGTTTCGATGGCGCTCCGAGCGTCGCGCGATCGACACCACCGGGCACCGACCCGCCCACGTTTCGGATGACGAGGTTGAGGGCCCGGCCGATGGTGGCGTTGGCGCGATTGCCGGGCCCGAGCGCCCCCATTCCCGAGTTCATTCCGATCCGCTCACGGATCGGACCGTTGACCACCAGCACCGGACCGACAAAATAGGTGGTGGCCGCAACCCCATGGATGTTGAATGTGTCGGTGGCGGCGGCCTCCACGGCGGCGAGGACGACTGGCAGGTACTCGGGGAGACACCCCGCCATCACGGCGTTGATCGCCACCTTCTCGACCGTGCACTCCACCAGGTCGGGCGGCATGATGCACACGATGTCGGCAGGATCTCGCGTGGTCCCGGCCAGCATCCGCTCGACACGGTCCTCTGTGGGCGGGACGAGCGGGAGCCCGTCGGACCACCCCCGGGCATACATCGCTTCGAACACGTCCTCCGACGCGCCAAGCTCCACCGGACGTGACCGGAGCCGGCTCCCCGAGTGGCGGCGCACGAGCTCTTCGTGAATGCCTGGCTCGAAGATCTTCGAGCCGCAACCCGGCCGCTGATCAGGAAGCTCCGGCGCCAGATTGGTGAGGCCGGCAACGGATTCCCATCGTTGTCTGTGCCAGCCGGCGGCGGAGTCGACGACGACGCCGTCGTCGATCCGATACAGCGTGGGGGTGGTCTCCGTCTGCAGCCTCCAGGACACCTCGAGGTCAGAGTCGTCGAGCGCGGCAAAACCGGGCGGCCAATCGGGACGGTCCTGGGTCACCACCGTCAGCCCGGGACCGTCGAGGATCTGGCTCAAAGCAGGGATGACCAGATGGCAGGTAGGACAGTCCTCCTTCACCACCACGAGCAGGCCATCGGGCAGTTGATCCACGGTCACGATGCGACGCTAGCGGACGGGTCCCGACCATAGGTGGGAAGAGCCGACCCGTCTGGACTTCGCAGATGCCAGGCGCAGCCGGGCGGCGACCGCGGTGGATCAGACTGAAGCGCCGGCGGGCGCTACCCATCACACGTGTCCGACGGTGGAAGCGCGCCGGTCCGCCCCCACCTCGCTCCCCGCAAGGCGAGGTCAGGTACAGCGGATCGTGATCTCGGGAAGCGGATCGAGGACGAATGTGAAAACCTGTCCGTCAGCGCCGGGCACCGGCGGGATGACCGAGCCTGTAATGATGATGTCACCCGCCCGCAGCCTCTCACCGGCCGCCGCCAGCGTGTTGGCCACGGTCGTGATTACCTTCGGATATGTACCTGTCAGCGCCTCGAGCTCCGTCACCACCCAGCGCTCCCGGCCGTCGATGAGAATCCGGGCGGTGAGGCCTGAAGTGTCGATGCCGGCCCGTGCCGGATCCCGCGCCCCCAGCATGACGGCCTTGTGGAAGATGTTCCCCGCCACGATGTCGGATACCGATTCGGCTTGGATCGGAAGGTCGATGTCCGCCAGCTCGATCGCCGGACCAAGTGCCGACACCGCTGCGCGGGCCTCTTCCGTAGTCGCTCCCGGTCCGAGATCCGACCCGATGTAGGCGGCGACCTCGAATTCGACCACCGGCCGGGTCCATCCGTCGAGCGAGATCATGGCGCCGCTGGGAACGGTCGTTCTGTCCGTCATGTAGCCCAACACGGGAGCGTCGATCTTCATCAACTCCAGCGAGGCGGGCGCCCCGAAGCCGACCTTCCACCCGACCGGAGATGCACCATCTTCGAGTGCCTGTCGACGCGCCTCCAGCATGGTCGGGAGAGCGACGGCGACCCGCGGGTCCTCCCATACGTGGGTCATTCCGCCACCTCGTAGCCGGAAGCCTCGAGCGACCCGCAACCGTTCCAACCCCACACGAGAACAACGTCTTCGTCTCCGGTGTTGTCGAACCCGTGCGACTTGCCCCGCGGTGTCCAGATCACGTCACCCTTCGATGAAGGAGCCGTGCCGTCGTCCGTGTAGATGCGACCCGAGCCTTGAAGCACGATGAAGAACTCATCCGCGTTCCGATGAAGGTGACGATCGTGGCGCGCTCCGGGAGGAAGCACGGTCCATCCGAGCAGGAAGTCCTCGACGCCCACGGTCGCCTGATCGATGAGGAACTGCACCTGCATGTCCACCCAGCCCTCGTCCTCGCGCAGCCCACCGACGATCGGCACGTGGGAGAGATTGGTCTTGAAACGCTCGGTCATCGTCCGCCTCCGAGCATGTGATACACGTCGAACACGGTCACGAAATCGCGATGGTCGATCCCGAGCCCGCGGCAGGCATTCAACAACTCGTTGGCGACGGCGCCGAGTGGTGCCGGTGAGCCCTGCCTCCGCGCAACTTCGAGGGCGAGCACCATGTCCTTCTGCTGCAGGGACACGTCTGCCAGCGGCTTGTCGGGCATCTCGAGGATGAACGGGCCACGGTACCCCATGACGGGTGACGCCACCACCGACTTGAGCATGGCGTCGACCGCCACGCCACGATCCACTCCGCCCTTCTCGGCCAGGGCAACGGCTTCACAGAACGCCACCATCTCCACGATCAATGCCAGGTTGATCGCAACCTTCATCTGCACCGCGGCGCCTGACTCGCCGATGCGACTCACCTTCGAGCCGATGTCGAGGAGCACCGGTTTCACGCGTTCGTACGCCGACTCTTCGCCGCCCACCATCGTGGAGGCCGACCCCTGTGCGATGGTCACGGGGCTCCCGGAGATCGGTGCGTCCATCATCACCAGACCACGTTCTGCGAATGCTGCGGAGAGGTTGCGGCTCACCTGGGGATCGATCGTGCTCATGTCGAGGTAGATGCCATCCGCCGACAGACCCGAGATCACACCTTCCTCTCCGAGGGCAATCGCCTCGACGGCCTTGGCGTCGGTGACCATCGAGAAGCAGATCTCCGATTCCGCGGCCAGCTCCCGGGGGGATTGGGCCAGTCGCATTCCCCGTTCGATGAGCGGGTCGGCCTTGGAGGCCGTTCGATTCCATCCGATGACGTCATGTCCCGCTTCGATCAGGCGCGGCACGATCACCTGGCCCATGTCACCCAATCCGATCCAACCCAGTTTCATGCGTTCGGCCTCCGTCGGTTCCACGAAAGCCTATCCGTTCCGACCAGAATTGGCTCAGCCACCTGGCCGATTCTTGGTGGCGCCGGGTATCGTCGGGCCGTGGCTCCCCACAGAACCAGCGCTCTGGAGGCGGTGACACCGACGCGGCTGTCCGACGAGGTGGCGTCTCGTCTCAGGACCTACATCGACGAACACCAACTCATGGTCGGCGACCGGCTTCCCTCCGAACGCGAACTGGCCGGCATGCTCTCGACGAGCCGGGCAACCATCAGCCAGGCGCTCCGGATCCTGTCGATCACCGGCCTCATCGAGGTTCGGGCGGGGTCCGGAGCGTACGTTCGGGCCCGCTCGGCATCGGCACCGGGGACTGCGTTTTTGCTGGCTCAGGAACCCAACCGCACCTCCGGGCCCGAACTTGCCGACATGCTGCACTGGGTGGAACGATCATTGGTGGAAGGACCTCGTCCGCCCGAGTTCGACTCGACCGCCATCGAGTCCGCCTTCTCCCGACTCGAAGAAGCACCCAGTTCGGTGGGCGAGTTCATCGAGGCCGATGCCCAGTTCCACCTGGCCGTGATGCGCGCCACACGGAACCGATACCTCGTGGCGCTCTTCGAGGAGGTGCATCGGCGGATCCATCAGATCACGTACGCGGGCTGGGTTCGTTCGGGCGAGTCACCGGCGTGGTTGGAGCCGACGAACTTCACACCACAACTCGACCTTCATCGGAAGATCAGGGACGCCGCGCGGTCGGGCGACGTCGACGCGCTGTCCGACGCGCTCGATGCTCATCACCGTGCGGTGACGTCCCACCTCCCCTAGACATCCGCCCACATGCCGAGTCTTACTCTCCCTCGGCCAAGCGGCGACGGAACCCTTCGATCGTGTGGGTCGTGAGCCGGACGGGAGTGACGGCCCTGGCCGAGGCCGTGCGGCGGATTCCGAGAAGGCCTGCGAGCTCTCCGAAATAGCGACCGGGGCCGAGTTCGGCCACCACGGAGTCTCCGCCCGGCCCGGCGCGAAATATCTGGATCGTGCCCTCCTCGATCCAGTAGACGGTGTCGGAGGGGGCACCTTCCTCGATGACCACTTCGCCGGTGGAAAAGGACACACCTTCGCCGCCCGGCCTGTCGCCTTCCTCAGAGGGCGTCTCGTGCACCACCTCGAGAGTGGGATCCTGCATGAGGATTCGCTCCTCCAGCTCCGCCAGCTCCGCAGACGGGTCCACCCCCAGCTCCTCGGCCAGCAGCGTCCGCAGCCTGGTGAAGGCCCTCAATGCGTCGGCCTGCCGGCCAGACCGGTACAGCGCCATCATGTGCAGTCCCCACAGCCGCTCCCGGAGCGGATAGGTCTCCACGAGACCGGCGAGATCCGCCATGACGTGTTCGTGTCGTCCCGCGGCCAGTTCGGCCTCCATGAGGGTCTCGACCACCGACAGCCGCTCCTCTTCGAGAACGGCCGCTGCCCGTATTGCGAACTCGTACCGGCGGAGGTCCGCGAGGGGGGCGCCACGCCACTGAGCCAGCGCCTGTCGGAGTCCCTCCCCGGCGCGACGCGCCTCGCCATCATCGAGCGACCGCCGGCCTCGGAGCGTGTGGCGTCGGAACCGCTCCACGTCGATGCGCTCGGGCCCAACCACGAGGCGATACCCCGACGGGCCGGTCTCGACCACGTCTGAGCCGAGAGCCTTGCGAAGCCGAGATATGGCGACCTGGAGGCTGGCGTCGGGATCCTGGGGCGCCCGATCGTTCCAGAGGTCGGCGGCGATCCGATCCCGGTCGACCATGCTCGGAGAATCGAGCGCAAGAATCGCGAGGAGTGCGGCCTGTGTTCGCCCGCCCAGGGCTACGGCGCCGCGGTCGTCGGCCGCCTCCACATGCCCGAGTAGTCGTACCTCCACGCCCGGATGCTACAGCCGAGCTTCCCCGGACTCGGGCCTGCCGGCGATCCACGACGTGACCTGTTCGACCACATCCGGATGATGGAGCAGGTCGAAGTGGTTGAGTCCTCCGAGTACTCGAAACTCATCGGGCTCGAGTTTGTCGCCGCCACCGGCGCTCCTCTGGCGCACGAGGAGATCGCCTATGGCGACGCCGACAGGATGTGCGGGGTCATCGGTGATGACACCTGCGATGAAGTGGACGGCGATCTCAGGTGGAAGTGCATGCGACCCGACCGTGTCCGTGAGCAGCTCGTCGGGGTCGAAGCCTACCCAATCGGCGGGCGCAACCGCACCGTATCTCAGATCCTTCACACCTACGCTCCGACGATTGAGAAGGCGCGCGATCGGCCGCGATTCCGGAACCTTCGACAGGCCCCACGCCACCACATTGACGAGCTTCTCCATCGGTGCGCCCCCATGCGGAGTTCCAAGGGTCACGATCCGCTCCAGATGTGCCGGCCAGGCCCGCCCGGAGTCGACGGCCTCGAGCACGGCACTCCGGAGCACGAGACCGCCCATGGAGTGGCCGACCAGAGTGATCGACTCGACGGCCACGGGCCACTTCGAGCAGAGACGATCCAGCAGTTCGGACAGTGCGGCACCATTGTCCGAGACCCGGAGTCCGGAGTTGTACCTGACAGCCAAGGCAGTGGCGTCGGTGCTCCCTTCGATCGCCGTCCGGAGCCCGGGAGCGTCGACGCGATCGCGCCAGCACCGTTCGGTTTCCGCCAGGCCGTGCACGAGGATCACGATCCGGGGGCCCGCATCCGGATAGGCATCGGCCACGCCCTCCAATCGAACCTGGAAACCGTCGGCGCTCCGGAACCCCATCGGACTGCGCAATCCCCGCTCGAACGGTCCCGGGTCGTCTCCATAGAATCCGTTGACCACCGCCGCCGCGTCGTCCGACATGGTCGAACGGGAAAGGGGCGTTGCATCCAGCCCCCAGCCCAGTACCCGGCTTCCCAGACGCAGCGAGCCGTAGACGGTGCGAGCCACGGCATCGTGCACCTGCGCCACCGGCCAGACGGCGGGACCCACGATCGACGACACCCGGTCGAAGATCGCGCGATGCATCCCTTCCACCGGCTCGATGAGGCGATTGGCCACGAGACCCAGGGCGCTTCCGACAGCCATTTCATTCCTCTCGAATACATAGAGGATACGCCGAAGGAGCCCGTGGGACGTATCGGAGAAATTCGTAAGCCATTTGCAACCACCGGATGGCATGATTGGGTTGCTGGCAAGAAGGGTGAGTCATGTATGGGGTGATGGGAGGCCTCTCACACGATCGGGGTGTTCGTGGAGAGATCCAGCCGATGCTGGCGGTCGCCAGTGGGGTACTGGCGACCGACCAGGTCGTGAAATGGGTGGTTGCATCGAATGCAGGGATCGACCGCACGCTCGCGGTGGTCCCGTGGGTGGCGATCGTGTCCATCACCGCCCTGGTGTTGTCGATCGTCGCGCTCGTGATTCTGCTCGATGCCCGGATGCTGTCGGCTCCCGTGGTCGGGCTGATGATCGGCGGGCTCAGCTCAGCGGTGATCGACACGTTCGCCGGTACCGCACCGACGATGGCGATCTCGATTGCCGACGTGGCGGTGGCGGGTGCCGTGAGCTGGTGGCTGGTTACGACGATCCTCACCCACCTGGCCTGGCGCCAGCCGCTGTTCCACACCCGACGACATCGTCTGGCGGCCTGAACCGGTCTGCAGCCTGCAAACCACCTTGCGGTCACTTCACCCCGGAGCCCTGATCGGGCCGAGGGCCTAGCCCGCTTCGGCGACCACCAATTCGGCGATCTGCACCGCATTGAGGGCGGCGCCCTTCCGCAGGTTGTCGCCTACGACCCACAGGCTGATCCCGCCCGGCCGACCCACCGTCTCTCGGACGCGGCCGACGAGCACATCGTCGATCCCGGCGGCGTCGAGCGGGGTGGGCACCCTGTCTTCCCAGACCTGGACACCCGGTGAGCCCTCGAGCAAGTCGATCGCCTCCGGCCGGGTCATCGACCGATCGAACCACATCGTGGCGGCGATTCCGTGGCTCACGAGCACCGGCACTCGAACACACGTGGGCTCCACGAGGATCGAAGGCGACGCAAGGATCTTGCGCGTCTCGTTGACGAGCTTCCACTCCTCATCCGTGTATCCCTGCTCCTTCTCGGCACCCGCAAACGGAATGACGTTGAAGCCGATCGGACGCACGTAGACCTCGGAGCCGGGGTCCTCCCATGAGCCCAGCTGGAGCGCCTCGGCGCCGGGACGCAAGGTGTCGGTCTGGCGCAACAGCTCGTCGATCCCCTTCATCCCCGACCCGGACACAGACTGATAGGAAGTGGCGATCATCGACCCCAGGCCGGCCGCCCCGTGCAGCGGTCCGGCCGCCATCATCAATGCCATGGTCGTGCAGTTCGGGTTGGCGATGATGCCCCGCGATCGCTCGCGGGCATCGGCGTCATTGACGCCGGCGACGACCAGTGGGACCGAGGGTTCCATGCGGAACGCGGACGAGTTGTCGACCACCACCGCCCCGGCGTTGGCGAAGGCAGGCGCAAACTCGCGCGACCGGTCCCCCCCGGCCGAGAACAGCGCAACCTCGACACCGGACGGGTCGGCGGTGGCCAGATCTTCGACTTCGACCTCGCCCCACCGGGTCTCGATCTTCTGCCCTGCCGATCTTGCGGAGGCAAGCAGTCGCAGCTCCGACACCGGGAAGTCGCGTTCCTGCAGGATCGACAACATGGTGCGACCGACGGCACCGGTCGCTCCGACGATGGCTGTGTTGGTCATGCGCCTTGCTCCTCCGTGATCATGGGGGGCTCGAAAGCGTCGTGCAGCGCCTGCACGGCACGGTTCACATCATCGCCTCTCACCACGCATGAGATGCGAATGGTCGATGTAGAGATCATCTCGATGTTGATGGCTGCGTCGGCGAGCGTCCGGAACACCTGGGCGGCCACACCGGGGTGGCTCTTCATTCCGGCGCCGACGAGGGACACCTTGCCCACCCCTTCGTCGACCTCCACGGCGCCGGCCCCGAGGTCGGTTGCAGTCCGCTCGGCAATCGCCCGGGCCTCTTCAACCGACGCTCTCGGAACGGTGAGAGAGATGTCGGTGGACCCGTCACTCGACACGTTCTGAACGATCATGTCGACGTTGATGCCCTGGGCCGCCATCGGCTCGAACAGGCGGGCGGCCACTCCCGGTGTGTCGGGTAGTCCGCGCACTGTCAACTTCGCCTCGGATGTGTCGTGGGCGATGCCACTGATGATGGCCTGTTCCATGGTGGTCTCCTTCACCCATGTACCTGGATGATCGTTGAACGACGAGCGGACGTGAATCGGCACGTTGAAACGTCTGCCGAATTCCACCGACCTGCTCATCAGGACCCCGGCACCCGATGCAGACAATTCCAGCATCTCTTCGAAGCTGATCTCGCCGAGTTTCCGTGCGGCCGGGACGATCCGCGGATCGGCCGAGAACACACCGTCGACGTCGGTGTAGATCTCACAGACGTCGGCCTCCATCGCCGCAGCCAGCGCCACGGCCGTTGCGTCCGTGCCGCCACGACCGATCGTTGTGATCTCCTTCGTCACCGGGTCGACACCCTGAAATCCGGCGACGATCACCACCTTCCCCTCGTCGAGGCTCTCTCGAACCCGAAACGCCCGGATGTCGGCGATCTTGGCGTCACCATGGCGACCCTCTGTGAGGATGCCTGCCTGACTCCCGGTGAAACTGACGGCCTCCACACCGCGGGCGATGATCGCCATCGCAACCAGCGCCATCGAGATGCGCTCCCCCGCCGTCAACAGCATGTCCATCTCTCGGGCGGGCGGAGCCGATGACACCGCATTTGCGAGCGAGATCAGCTCATCGGTGGTGTGCCCCATGGCGGAGACGGCCACGAGAACGTCGTTCCCGGCGCGTTTGGTTGCGACGACCCGATCGGCGACACGTGCGATGCGTTCGGGTGAGCCGACGGAAGTTCCGCCGTACTTCTGGACGATGAGCATTGGTGTGGACCTCAGCGTGATTCACCGGGGAGTGTACGGCCTATCGGCATCCCCGCCGACACCCTCCCCGGCCCGCTCGACATACGGAGGTGCACACCGCACTACGCTCCCGATCCCGTGGCGAACGAACGACGAGCTCGACAAAAGGAACTCGAGGCAGCGAAGAAGGAAGCGGCCCGCAAGGCTGCGTCCCGCAAGGAGCTGTTCCGCAGGATCAGGGTCGCCTTCGGGATGGGCACGTTGGTCGTGCTGCTCCTGCTTCTGATCAGCTACCTCGGATCCGAGAGCGACGATCAGCCGAAGCGCTACCTCGACCTGCGAGATCAGCCAACCGCATGCGGCGCCGAGGCCCCACCGGACCAGACGATGGATCGCTGGACCGAGCCCTCCGATCAGGGGCTCGAAGGCCCTGTTCTCGCAACGGTCACCACGTCGTGTGGAGACCTCGTGTTGGAGCTCGATCCCTCGATGGCGCCCCAGAGCGTGAATGCATTCGTGTTCCTCGCCCGTCAAGGCGCCTACGACGGCACCATCCTCGACCTGGTCGACCCCACGCTGTGGATCCAGGGCGGCGATCCCGAGGCCGACGGCACCGGCACGTTCTTCATGGAGGGCCGGAGGGTGTTTCGTCCGACGCCCGACGAGTTCCCTCCCCCGGACTTTGTGATGGAGGCGGGCGTCGTTGGTCTTGCCGGCGACATCTCGACGAGAGGATCATCCTTCTTCCTGGTCACGGGCGACGACGTGCGGCTCTCGAACCGCTTCAACGTCATGGGTCGGATGGTGGAAGGGTCCGAAACCCTCGACCGCATCTTCGAGATCGACCGCAAGGCGCCTCCGGGTTCGGGAGCGAGAACCGCTCCCGTCGAAACCGTCTACATCGAATCCATCGCCATCGAAGACGCCGAATAGACGCTCTCCGTTCCGACGGGGTCACGGCCAGTGGCGAGTGCACCCGTCCAACCGGTGGTCGCGAGTAACTTCGCAGGTCAATGGCGGTAGATCTCCACACGCACTCGACTGCCTCCGATGGCTCCGATCGGCCGGCTGATCTGGCGCGGCTCGTGGCGGAGGCTCGCCTCGCCGGCTTTGCCCTGACCGACCACGACACGCTCGAAGGATTGTCGGAGGCCGCCGCCGCCGCCTCCGCGCTCGGACTCCAGTTCGTTCCGGGAGTCGAGCTCTCACTCGAGTGGGACAGGGGCGGAATGCACCTCGTTGTGCTGTGGCTGCCACCGGGGCCTGGCTCTCTGCAAGATCGACTCACCGACCTCCAGCTATCTCGTGCCAATCGCAACGAGTTGATGGTGCAACGGCTCCAGGCGCTGGGGATGGACATCACGGTCGACGAACTCGAGGCGGAGTCGGGTGGGGGGAGCACTGGCCGCCCGCACATGGCAGCCCTCATGGTGAGAAAGGGCTATGTGCCCGACCTGGCCACCGCTTTCGACGAGTACCTGGCGTCCGGCAGGCCTGCCTATCTCGGTCGCCAACGGCTGGAGCCCGAGGAGGCCATGGACCTGGCCCGACGATCCGGTGCGGTGACGGTGCTGGCCCACCCCCACACGCTGGGGGTCGACAATCGGTTCGAGATGGCCGATCTCATGGAGCGCCTCGTGGCGGCCGGCCTCCAGGGGATCGAATGTCACTACGGAACATATGAGGCTCCCGGGCGCTCGGGGATGGCCGCGATGGCGCGCCGATTTGGGCTCATCCCGTCCGGGGGGTCGGACTATCACGGAACCTACAAACCCGACGTTGCGCTCGGCGTGGGCCGAGTTGGCCTTCCCGTTCCCGACGCGGTGCTCGAGGAGCTGGCAGCGGCTCGACCACCTGTGTCATGACCGAGCGCGCGCCCCGGGACGTGGTGGGCGTCGTTGTTCCCACAGCGCAGCTGCTGGTCTCAGTGGGACTCTTCTGGCTGTTCGGGGCGACCGAGGAGAAAGACCTCTTCGATGCTGCGATGAGCCTGCCATGGTTCATCATGGCCTCCCTCGCCGGGCTGCCGGTGGCCGCGCTGTTGCGACGATTGCTCGAAAGCGCCGATCTGGAAGGTGACCTCTGGGAAACACGACGGGTGTTCACCTCGTCGTACCGCGGGCTGGTCAGCCTTCACGCCGTGATCACGGCGATGGGCGTCCTCACTTCTCGGTGGGTGGCAGCGGGACTGTTCCCCGGCGTGCCCGACACGGTTCGCCTTGCGAGCGTTCTGCGGATCGGGTTCGTGACCTACTTCCTCATGGGGTCCACCATCCTGCTCACGGCGGGAGCGCAGGCCAAAGAGCGTCGCGCCCTCCAGTGGGCGGCACCATCCGGTCACCTGATCGGCGTGTTCGGCGCGATAGTCGGTATCGGCGGAACGCCCGGGGTCGAGGACCTGGCATGGGGTGGGCTCGTCGGCTCGGCCGTGGGCCTGGTGGTGGTGGCTTGGCGGGTCGACCGCGCAGGGATCGGGCTCGACTGGACCACTCCTTGGGCGCATCGGTCGCTTCGCTCGATCGTGGACGCCATTACGCCATCGGTGGGACTGGCTGCACTCTTCGGCATCGAAGCGCTGGTACCCGCGATCGGAGGCCAGTACGCAGGAGCCGGCGCCATCGGGGTGCTCACCGGTGTGCGCTGGCTCGTGGTCGCAGCAGCCTCGCTCACGGTCCTGCCGATTGCGATCGGAGATGCCGAGGTGAATCTCGACACCGACGGCCCGAGCCGATGGCTGCGAGGCGCTGTGGTGGCCGAGGCCTCGCGCTCGCTCCCCTTCGCCGCGCTCGGCCTCGGCCTGGTCATCGGGCTCTCCAGCCCGCTGGTCGCCTCACTGTTCCAGCGAGGAGCGTTCCAACAGTCCGCAACCGAGACGGCCGCTCTCCTCACGGCGACGATGTCCATGAGCATCCCGTTCAACGCGCTCTCAGCCGTCATCCGCAGATACGGTGATCGGACGGGACAGGCGAGCAAGACGACGATCGGCGCCATGTCCGCCGTGGCACTCGCCTCGATCCCCGGGGTTCTCTTGGCGGCCGATGCGCTCGGGTCGAGTGGGGTGGCACTCACCTGGACGGTCGTCGTATCCACACTCGGCGCCACGACTGTTTGGAGCTGGTTCCGGGGTTCCCCCGCCCGGGAAAAGGAGCATCTCGGCCGTAGGCTCATCAATTCCATCGTGGCGGCCGGTGCGACCGCTGCCCTGGGGCTGACAGTGTCTGCGCTCGGCAGCACCCTGGAGGCACCGGCGATCGCTGTCGCTGTCGTCGGTGTGATCGCGGCAGGAGTCGGATGGTTCTCGACGCTGCGGGTCCTCGGTGTCGACCCGGAGATAGGTGTCGACCGCATCGACGGCGGCGACAGATGACGGCGCAATGTGGCTAGAGATTCGACGGCCGTAGGCACCATCCTCGCCACGCGACAACGATGCACTCCCATTAGCCTCGCGTCGCAGTCGGAGAGACGGTGGCCATGAGCGCATCCAAGACGATCGGGAGAGCCGCCGCCGTGGTCTCTCTGGGCATCCTCCTGTCGAGGGTGCTCGGGTACCTGCGCACGCTGATCCTTGCCGCGCTCCTGGGTGTGAGCGCAGACTCCGATCTGTACGTGGCGGCGTTCTTCGTACCCGACCTGCTGTTCTTTCTGATGGCAGGCGGCTATCTCTCGATCACGCTGGTCCCACTGCTCACCGACCGGATGGAATCCGGCGGCCTCGAAGATGCCCGCAGGGCGTTCACCGCAGTGTTCCGGGTGGTCGTCGGTCTCATGGTCGTACTCACGCTGATCCTCATCGCATTTGCGGGTCCGCTCACCCGTGCGGTCTTTCCCGAGTTCTCGGGAGACGAGCTCGCCCGGCTGGTGAACATGATGCGGATCACGTTCACGTCGCAGGTGTTCTTCGTCGCCGGGACCATGCTGATGGCCGCGCAATACGCATCCCGGCGATTCCTGATCCCGACGCTGGCCCCCCTCCTTTACAACCTCGGCATCATCGCCGGAGGACTCATCGGGGCCATGGTGGGCAACCCGACGCCGGAGTCGTTCCTCTGGGGCGGGCTGGCGGGAGCGATCGTCGGAAACTTCGCGATCCAGGTGGTCGGCTCCCGCCATGCGGGGTTCGGCCTCGCGTCCGGGGTGCCGATACGCCATCCAGTCATCCGCGCCTACTTCGTGCTCGCGCTGCCGCTCATGATCGGGCAATCGGCCGTCGCGCTCGACGAACAGTGGCCTCGCGTGTTCGGGCAGTTCGCCGGAGACGGCGCTTCGTCCGCCCTGTATTACGCCCGAATCCTCAACATGCTTCCGGTCGGCGTCATCGCCCAGGCCGCGGGAGTGGCGGCCTTTCCGTTCCTCGCCGGCCTGTTCTCGGCCGGGAAGCTCGGAGAGATGCGCTCCACGGTCCTGAGATCGGTTCGCTCGACGGTTGCCATCGGCGGCTTGGCGGCCGCCCTGGTCGTGACCATGGCCTTCCCTCTCGTGAGGGTGGCGTATCAGTGGGGCGCATTCGGGACGACCAACACCGATTCCGTGGCGAGGCTGCTCGTCTACTACGCCCTGTCGATACCCTTCTGGGCGGCGCACCAGGTGTACACGCGGGCGTTCTACGCGCAGAAGCGCATGTGGACTCCGGTGCTGATCGGCACCGCGGTCACTGCGATCGTGATCCCGATGCTGTTCTTCTCCGTGAACCGATTCGGGGCGTCGGGGGTTGCTGTGGCAAGCACCATCGGCGTGGCGCTGTACACCGTCGCTATCGCCACGGCGTGGCACCGGCATTCCGACCCGAACGAGTTGTCGGATCTCTTCGGGTCCCTCGCCAAGACGCTGACGGCATCTGTGGCCGCCGGGGCCGGCGCCTTGATCGGGCTCGAGGTTGCGTCACGTCTCACGTCAGGACGGTTGTTGCCGTCCGTGGTGGCCGGCGCTCTCGGAGGACTCTTCTACCTGGCGTCCGGTCGCCTGCTGAAGATGAGCGAGCTGGATCCGATCTGGTCCCGACTGGGACGCGTCAGTTCACCTCTCTGAGCCACCCGTACGGATCCGGACGCTTCCCGACGTGGATGTCGGTGAGCGCCGATCTCAGCTCGAGGGTGTGGGTTCCCACATCGCCGCTGCCGACCGGGATCTCCTCGCCCCTGTGAACGAAGGCGCCGACCGACGCCAACACGGCGGCAGTCCCTGAGAGTGCCGCCTCGGCATCCGCCATCCCTGCCCATTCGAGCACGGCATCGACGGTGAGGTCGTGTCGCTCTTCGACGACGTAGCCCATGTCGGCGGCGAGTGTCAGTAGCGAATCACGGGTCACGCCATGAAGGAATGCGTCCGTCAGTGCGGGTGTCACGACCCGTTCGGAGTCGATCATCATGAAGTTGGCCGCACCGGTCTCCTGCACCACCCCACCGGGCGCAAACAGCACCTGGTCCACGCCGAGGGCGTGCTTGGCATCCATGGTCGGTCCCAATGCCATCACGTAATTGGCGCCGGACTTCACCATGCCGAACTGTGGGGTCGTTCGGGGCGTGTCCGTCTCGATGGCGATCTTCAGGGGACGGACCCCGCCTGCGAAATAGTCGCCGACCGGACTGGCGAGCACGTACAGGAGGGCCTGTTTCGAAGGGACCGCGGCGGCCCCGATGTTCTCCTCGATTCCGATGAGCGTCGGGCGCAGATAGAGCGAGCCAGGCGCTGCCGGCACCTCGTCGAGATTGGCTCGGACCACTTCGATCACCATGTCGGTCAGCATGTCCACCGGCGGGACGGGCAGTCGCAGGATCTCGGCAGACCGCTGCATCCTCCGAACGTGCCGGTCGAGCCGGAAGATCCGAACGACCCCATCGTCACCGCGGTGCGCCTTCAAACCCTCGAAACACGAGCTGGAATAGTGGAACACGTGGGTGGCGGGGTGGAAGGCGAACGGCTCCACCGGACCCAGCTTGGGGGCGTCCCAGGTGTCGCTGTCCCAGCGGGCTACCGACATCGACCCTGCGAACGAGGTGCCAAATGGGCCGGTCGGCGCCTGCGGGGCGGTTGTCATCAGACCTCCTGAGAACGTGAAGCCCCCAATCTACGACGAACCAGCCTGCCTGTCAGCCAGGAACGGGCGCGAAGGGTGGGACCGCGCACGGTCCGCTCGGCACGAGACCTCGGGCCTGCGAGACAGCGGCCGACAGCCGACAGCCGACAGCCGACAGCCGACAGCCGACAGCCCCGAACCTCCCGCGGATGAGAACGGGGCCGCGGCTGGGGGACCATCGCAACACGCGGCGGTAGCCCAGGCCGACCGGCGCCTGTTCCGCTCGGCGTGAACCACCTCGCGCACATCAGCCGGGCGGACGAACCACGGGAGCGGAAGTCGGCCTGCAAGAACACAGCCGACAGCCGACAGCCCCGAACCTCCCGCGGATGAGAACCGGGCCGCGGCTGGGGGACCATCGCAACACGCGGCGGTAGCCAGGCCGACCGGCGCCTGTTCCGCTCGGCGTGAACCACCTCGCGCACATCAGCCGGGCGGACGAGCCACCGGAGCGGAAGTCGGCCTGCAAGAACACTGCCCACAGCCGACCCGCGCAAGGCCGCTCGGGGTCCGCCTGGGCTGCCGCCTCAGATCGAGTTTGAACTGGCGTCACTCGTCACGTATGCCGTTCTACGTTTTGCGTATTGGGCCGTTGGCTGTCGGCCGTATGCCGTCTCCGGAGGTCGGAGAAGCTCGGCGCATGCCACGAGCCCGATCCACTACGGCGAGTTGGATCCCCATTCGGGTTCGACGGGTGGAGCGAATCGGCCGAACGGTCGAGCCATCCCGGAACGTACCCACGCCGTGGGCACGGGAGCGGCCGGCGGCTTGGCTCGGCCGGCGTCCTCGACGTCGAGCAGATGCTGGATGACGGCGGCGATTGCTGCGGCCTCGAAGGGACCGGCGCCACCCTTGATCTTGATGGGCCGCTCAGTCATTGGGTTCCGCCAACTCGACGAGCTCGATGAGAGTGCCGCCAAGGTCCTTGGGATGCACGAAGGCGATCTTCGCACCACGGCCACCGGAACGAGCTTGCTCGTCGATGAGACGAGCCCCCTCCTCGGCGAGATGTTCGAGAGCAGCGTCGATGTCGGAGACTGCGAACGCCACGTGATGCATGCCTTCGCCGTTCCGTTCGAGAAACCGACCAACCGGCGAGTCCGCCGACAGCGGTTGCAGCAACTGCACGAACGATCCGCCCACCGGAAGCATCGCTTCCTCGACACCTTGAGCGACGACCGTTTCGCGGTAGAGCGGCGCGACTCCATACCGCGATCGGTATTGGGCGATCGCCTCATCGAGGTCGTGCACGGCGATGCCCACGTGGTCGAGGTTGAGCAGCTTCATGCGTGGTGACGATACTTGTCGGTCGGCGAGGGCGGTAGGGCCAGACCCGATCTCATGAGCTCGGCCCGGTGGTGGCCGAAGCCATTCGCTCGAGCAGCCTCCGCCATCCCGGGTGACCATGTAATCCGATGAGGTCGGGGTTCGTGACGGTTTCAGGGGCATCGGACCACCCGGAGGCCACCGCCGTTTCGAGCGCGGTCATGGCTTCGTCGGTGTGACCCAGCCGGGCGAAGGACCTGGCCAGCAGGAAGCGCGAGGAAGGGTCGGGCGTGATCACAGAACCGAGGCGCGCCGCCTGATCGTGACGCGCCAGCGCGTGGAAGCGACGCTGGGCGAGCCGTGCCATGGCCGGACCGGGAATCGAGCGCATCGAGTGTTCGAATCCGGTCACGTCGCCTTGCCGCACCGCCCACTCGGCGTCGACCAGCCAACGCTGGTCGGGCTCGAGCTCGTCACCCCGCGGCGCCGCCCCCAGCGTCATCCGCGCCAGCTCACGGTCGAGCGGAGTCGGTGCGGCCGATTCCAGCACGATCTCGGCCAGCCGCGCCGCGATCCGGGGATCGACCCGTTCCAGATCGGCGATGCGTGCGTTGAGAATGGAGATCGATTGAGGAGTCAGCACCTGATCGATTCCGCTCTCGACCTGCTGCATCACCAACAACTCCGCCACCAACGCACCAGCTTCGGGGAGACTCAACACTCCCCTCGCCTCGGCTTCGGCCTCGGCCAGGCGCCCAACCGACGCCAGGGCGCGCGCCCTCATCAAGGGGGGCATCGAACGACCATCCTCCTCGTCGAGCACCAGCAGCTCGTCGAGCCGCCCGAGCCGTGCGAGAGCCGCCCTCCGGATGTCGGTCATGGGCTGCACCAGCTCCTTCGACCCGGCACGCTGGATCACCGCCTCGGCCATCGTCACGGCCCGCTCGAGATCTCCTCGCCGGAATGCCTGCTCGGCCTCGATTGCCTCCTCTATCAACGGCTCGTCTCGCCCTTGCCGGATCCTGGTGGAGGTCGCCATCAGCTCCGGTCCGAAGATGATCAACAGCCACAGCGCGCCAAACGGTCCACTCCACTGGTACATGAAGATGATGGCCACCACGGCCATCACGCCTGTGACCACAGGAACGATCACCGCCGCCTTCGAAGGCGCCACCGCCCTCACAGCCGCATCGAGCACATGACTGCCGTCGAGTCCGGGGAGCGGTACGAGGTTGAAGATCCCCCACACCCCGCCCGCCAGCACGAAGAAGAAGAGGGCCTGCTCCCAGACATTCGACGGATCGAGCACGGCGGAACGGAACAGCAAGAACACCGGCAGCGCGGCCCCGACACCGGCCAGCGTCCCGGCGAGTGACACGAACGCCCGCTTGCCGTTGGACAGGCGCTCGGGGTAGCTGTGGTGTGTGAGACCGCCGAGGAACACGAGTTCGATCCGTGCGGTTCCCCCGAAGTGGCGGGCACTGGCAGCGTGTCCCAACTCGTGGATCAGGACCGCGGCGCCGATCGCAATCGCCAGAGCCAGCAGCCCTTCGAGGGCGACCAGTGCGCTTCGCGCATTCGCAAAGAGCGGCCACCCGAAGAAGACCGGCAGTGCCAACGCGGACCACCGGTACAACACCGGAAACCCGAACAAGCGAAAGGAGATCCCCTTCCCAGAAATGAACGGTTCCGACATGTCACCAGCTTGCCACGGCTCGAGAGCTTCGCATGCCGCAACCTGGCCGAAGACGTTTCGTGGAAACCGACTCACCGCAGCGCCCACACCAGTCCCTCATCCCTTCCTGCGATGGGGATGCGACGCAGACGCTGTGCCCTGAGGTCCCGGCTGCCTGTGGCTTCAGGAACGCATCAACCGGTCTCGGGTCTGTGCGCCTTCCTCCATTGGCTGTACGAGGCGACCGACCCGCCGCGGGGGCGACGGAGCCACGGATAGGGGTGCACTTCAGCCGGTGCGATGACACGGGTGAGTCGCCGAAACCCGGGAACGGGGGCGAACGTCACGGCGACCGGGCGATGCCGGAGCACTTCGACTGGACGACCCAGATGGATCTCCAGAGAGCGATGCGTGGCGAGCTCGGCGAGGGTCTCGGTCAGAAAGACGAGTCGTTTGCCCGACAACTGCAACGACATGAGAAGCGGTTCGTCGAAGACGAACACGACGGGTAGATCAGGACGCCCCGACATGGCAGGGTCTGATGTACCCATCGACTCCGCCGTCATCCACACTGCCTCTGGCTCACCATTCGACTCGACCGATGTCGGTCCGGTGGTGACCCGCGGATCGGGGTCGTGGCGGAGGGCATCGGGTTCCCGGACGTGCGTGATCTCCGGGATCGGTGTGGTTCCGGCGATGGGACACTCCTCGTTCAGCGCACAGGTGCCACACAGTCCGGGCGCACGCTTCTGGACCTGCCACCGACTGAATCCATAGGGCTTCCCGGTACCGCCTCCGATGGTCCAGAGCCAGCCGGCGCGGTTGGCTGCTCGCGACCCGTCGAGCAGCTGTCGGAAGAACGCATCCTCACCGGCCCGCCAATACCGACCCTCTCTCAGGGTCCACTGGGAGGACAACCACATTCGCGTTTGGTTCACGAGCCACCCATCCGCCAGCAGCTCGGTGACCGCCAGATCGAGACATGCCATCTCGCGGTCCCATGCAGGGCGCTTCCAGACGGTGCCTACGTCGACCGCGAACCTGATCCACGATCGGGTGGCGATTCCGATCCGTGCGTACAGGTGGCGGGCGTATTCCTGCCACATCAACTCGTCACGGAACTTCGTCACATCACCCGGCGGGCCCCCATCCACGTGGTTCCAGACACGCTCGAGCGTCAACAGGTTGTACCGGATGTACGGTGACAGCCGCGAAGCTCCACGACGGTCATTCGGCCAGACCTCGTTGCGTCGCGCCGCGTATCCGGCCACGTCGTATCCGGTGAGCGCCTCATCGGCGGAGGTCTGCCCGCCGCGGAACCGCGTGGAAGGCCTCACGGCGTCGGAAACCAGGTGTCCAAGATGCGTCTCGACCCAGCGGACCGCCTCTGCCGTCGTGGGCGTTGGAAGCAGCGTCACGGCAATGAACGTACCGCCTGTCCGGCCGTACAGGCACTACAGCCCAGTCTCACCTGGTTGTCAGGGGGTCCGTCACCGGGAAAGCGATAGGCTTACATCATGAACGCGCCGGTCATCACGTCCATCGCACGAACACCGATCGGGAAGTACGGGGGCGGCCTTGCGCCACTCCGCGCTGTCGAATTGGGTGGACACGCAATGGCGGCTGCGATCGGGCGGAGCGGCCTGCACCCGACGGCTGTGGACGAGGTGATCTTCGGTCAGGTGCTCCAGGCCGGAGAGGGACAGATCACCTCGCGACAGGCCGCTGTCCGTGCGGGCCTGCCCATGACTGTTCCTTCGATCACCGTCAACAAGGTGTGTCTGTCGGGAATGGCGGCCATCGCGTTCGGCGCCCGTTCGATCAGACTCGGCGACTCGTCGTTCGTCATGGCCGGCGGCATGGAGTCGATGTCGAACGCTCCACATGTCGTGCGAGAGCTGCGATGGGGCGCACGAATGGGCAACGCGGAACTTGTCGATGTGATGAACCACGACGGCCTGTTCTGCGCTTTCGATCACTGCAGCATGGGCGAATCCTCGGACCTCAAGAACGCTCGCCTCGGCATGAGTCGCGAAGAGCAGGACGAGTGGTCGGCCCGGTCCCACGAGCGAGCGCAGGCGGCGACGGACTCTGGCGCTTTCGACGAAGAGATCGTCCCCGTGTCGGTCCCACAACGCAAGGGTGAGCCCGTGGTCGTTCAACACGACGAGGGCATTCGGGCCGGGAGCACAAGCGAATCGTTGGGCAGGTTGCGGGCGGCGTTCACCGCCGACGGCACCATCACGGCAGGCAACGCCTCTCAGATCTCCGACGGAGCCGCCGCACTCGTCCTGGCCGATCGCACGGCTGCGGAAGGGGCAGGTATCCCCGTGGTTGCCGAGATCCTGGCGTACGGACAGATCGGCGGAACCGATGCCACCCTCCACGAACGACCCGCTGAGGCGATCCGGGTGGCATTGAAGCGCGCCGGTCTCGAACCGGCAGACCTCGATCTGGTCGAGATCAACGAAGCCTTCGCTGCGGTGGCCATCTGGTCGGCACGGATGCTCGAGCTCTCGCCCGACAAGGTCAACGTCAATGGCGGCGCCGTGGCACTCGGACACCCGATCGGAGCGAGCGGGGCGAGGGTGGTGGTGACGCTCATAAACGCCCTTCGCCGCCGCGGCGGAGGGATCGGAGCTGCCTCGTTGTGTGGCGGCGGAGGACAAGGAGACGCATTGATCGTGAAGGTGGTGGGCTGATGCCAGAGATTCCCGACCGCAACCTCGGCCTCGACCTGGCCAGGGTCACCGAGACTGCAGCGATGGCCGCGGCCCGGTGGCAGGGCCGTGGTGACAAAGAGGCGGCAGACCAGGCCGCAGTCGATGGGATGCGCGCACACCTTGGCACCCTCGACCTGGACGGAATCGTTGTGATCGGCGAAGGCGAGAAGGACGAAGCCCCGATGCTGCACAACGGCGAGCGGGTGGGCAACGGCCATGGTCAACAGGTGGACATTGCAGTCGATCCGGTCGACGGGACCACTCTCACAGCCAACGGAATGCCCGGCGCATTGGCCGTGCTGGCCGTTTCCGAGCGAGGCACCATGTTCTCACCTGGCTCATTGGTCTACATGGACAAGATCGCCGTAGGCCCGTTGGCGGCCGGGATGATCGATCTCGAAGCCCCGGTCGAGCGGAACCTACGTCGGGTCGCAAAGGCCAAAGGCGAGGATGTCAACGACCTCACAGTGATCATTCTCGACCGGCCCCGCAACGAGCATTACATCAAGGCGGTCCGGGCGGCGGGGGCACGGATTCGCCTCATCCGCGATGGTGACGTCTCCGCTGCCATCGCCACCGCACGCCCCGAGTCTGGCATCGACATGCTGCTCGGCATCGGCGGCTCGCCCGAAGGGGTGCTCGCCGCAGCAGCGATGCGATGCATGCGCGGTGAGATCCAGGCTCGACTCTGGGCACGTGACGAGAGCGAAGTCGAATACGCGGCCGAGCACGGGTTCGATCTCGACGACATCATGGAGACCCACGATCTGGTCGGCGGCACCAACGTGAGCTTCGCCGCCACCGGCGTCACCGATGGCGAGTTCTTGCAGGGCGTGGACTTCCACGGGGATGGAGCGGTCACCCATTCGGTGATGATGAGATCGAAGACCGGTTCGATCCGATACATGGACGGCTATCACAACCTCCGCGCCCTCCGAAAGGTGTCGTCCGTCGACTACGGCTGAGCCCGAGTCCGGGACCCGATACCTCTCAGGCAGGCGGGGCGCTTCTGGCCAACCCGACTATGTGGTCGAACTGCTGCTTCGTAACCGGCTGTACGGAGAGGCGGGAGCGGTTGAGCAGGACCATGTCGGCGAGAGCGCCTTGTTCGCGCAGCTCAGGAAGGCCGACGAACCGGGGCAACCTCTCGACGAAGCTCACGTCGACGAGGATCCATCTCGGATCGCTCGGATCCGACTTGGGGTCGAAGTACTTGGCCTCGGGGTCGAACTGTGTCGGGTCGGGATACGGTTCGGACGCGACCTCGGCGATGCCGGCGACGCCAGGAGGCTTCGCGTTCGAGTGATAGAAGAGAACCCGGTCACCGACCTTCATCTCGTCACGCATGATGTTGCGAGCTGTGTAGTTCCGGATGCCGTCCCAGGGCTCAGTACCCACGCGTTCGAGATCTTCGATCGAGAAAGACTCCGGCTCCGATTTCATCAGCCAATAGCGCATGGACCATTGGTAGCAGCATCGCCCGGGACAGCTGCATCCCTCGTACAATCCGGCGCGTCATGAGCACACCCAAGCGAGAGCGCCAGAAGACCAACCGAGCGGCGAAGCTCGCCGCCCAGCGAGCGGAAGCGCGTTCCCGTCGCAACCGACGGTTCGTCGTCGGCTTGTTCGTCGCCGCGATCGCGATTCTCGGCGTCTGGCTGGTTGCGAGCTTCTTGGGCGGGGGGGATGAGGCTCCAACGGACACCATCGCCGGGGACGGCGCGGTGACCGGCAGCACCGTGCCGGCCGCCACGTCATACGACGGGTACCTCGCACAGCCGGTCGCTTGCGGGGCGGAAGCGCCGGCGCCACTCACCGAGATGACATTCGATGCACCCCTCGACCAGGAGCTGTCCGGCGAATCGACCGCCACCATTCAGACGTCGTGTGGGCCGGTCGAGCTCGCTCTCGACGCCGACACCTACCCCGAGACGGTCAACTCGTTCGTCTTCCTCGCCCGTGAGGGCTACTTCGACGGAACCGCGTGTCATCGCGTCGTGCCGGGTTTCATGGTCCAGTGCGGTGACCCCACGGCCACCGGCACAGGTGGTCCCGGCTATACGCTGCCCGACGAAGTTCCGGAAGAGGGCTTCGTGTACGAGCGGGGGGTTGTCGCCATGGCAAATGCCGGGTCTGGGAGCACCGGCTCGCAATTCTTCATCGTCACCGGCGACGCTTCTCACCTCGGCCCGCAGTTCTCGATACTCGGCACCGTCGTCGGAGGTGATGACACGCTGGACCTCATCGAACAGATCCCGGTGGGTCCCAACGCCCAAGGCACCGAAGTCAGCAACCCGGCCGAGTCGCTCTACATCGAGTCGATCACCATCGAATAGCCAGGGCGGTTGCACCGTCTCACAGACGGTGGCACCACGGGCGGCCAACACCGGACGGCAGAGGTTCATCGCGCTCGGACTCAGAGATACGGCTCGACGGCCTCGAGCAGGGACTCCACGATGGGAACACCGGCCGACTGGAGCTCTTCGCGGTGGTGAGACCCATTGTGATACAGCACACAACGAGCTCCGACGTGGGCAGCCGCAACGGCGTCGTCGGGAGTGTCACCGACCACGAGCACCTCAGCCGGATCGACCTCACCGATCAGCGCTCGCAAGTGGTCCTCGAGATAGGCAGCCTTGGTGTCCCCTGGAGAACCACGCAGGCCGTCGATGCGTTCGAAGTACCGAGCCAGCCCGAGATGCGACACCAGGGGAATGAGATCGGGGTGAGGGAACATCGAGAGCAACGATTGCGGGAGCCCAGCCGCGGACACCTTCTCCAGAGCAGGTACGGCGTCCGCGGTCGGCCGGGCGTGCCGCATCAGATCTCGATATCCGTCGTGGAATCGCCGGTCGAGCTCGTGCCATTCGACCTCCGAGACCTCCCGCCCGGCGAGTCGGTCGTAGAAGACCTTCACCGGACGCGTGTAGTGAGTTCGGTAGTCGTCGAGGTCGATGGGACCGATTCCCAGCACCTCGATCCCGCGATTGACGGCCTCGATGACCACTTCCAGATCGTCGAAAAGTGTCCCGTTCCAATCCCAAACGACTCGCTGCATCCCGTTCAGCCTACGTTGCTGCGGACTTCCGAAACCGATGTCCGGAATCCCGTGCTTTGGCCACCCGGCGCGCCCGTCCCGGTTTAGTCTCGACCGGGATGGCAGAGGCCACCCCCACATCGGTGCGGCCACCGGGAGCTCTCATGAGTGGGGCTCTCGCGGTCAAACGGGTCATCGACCGTGTGAACGAAGTCGCCGGTTGGATCTCGCAGTGGTTCGTGATCGCCACGATCGTGGTCGGACTGATCAACACCGTGTTGCGCTACATCGGGAGCGCAACCGGACGTCAACTCACATCGAACACCTGGGTCGAGGCACAGTGGAACCTGTACTCGATGATCTTCCTGCTCGGCTTCGGCTACATCATGAAACACGGTGTGAATGTCAGAGTCGATTTCTGGTTCACCAACCAACCTCGCCGCCGCAAGCTCAAGATCGACCTCGTCGGCCATGCCATCTCATTGATCCCATTCACCCTGATGGGGATCTGGATCTCGATCCCAGCGGTCCAAACCACATGGCGGCTCGGTGAGCGATCGCCCAATGCGGGCGGCCTGCCGGTGTATCCGATCAAGACGATGATCCTTGTGGCGTTGATCCTGTTGTTCCTCCAAACCGTCGCAGAGATGATCCGTTTGGTGGCGGCGCTCCGTGGCATCGAAGAGCTCCCGGAAGACACGGAGGTTCCGGTGAGGGTCGAATGACGGCTGCGGTGCGGTATGGGTGAATGGCTCGCGATCATCATGTTTGCGGTCTTCCTGGTCGCGATACTGAGCGGTTATCCCGTCGCGTTCTCATTTGCCGGCACAGGAGTGGTGTTCTTCCTGATCGCCCTCCTGCTGGGAGAGGTGGAGTTCAACGTGCTGAACGGCATGTTCAACCGCTGGTTCGCAGACTCCGTGTCGAACCTGACCTTCCTGGCCATACCGTTCTTCGTTTTCATGGGTGCGGTCTTCGAGAAGTCCGGACTGGCTGAGCGCCTCCTGACGTCGATCGGGATGCTCATGGGGCCCCTCAAGGGCGGCATGGCCGTTGCTGTGGTCTTTGTGGGAACCCTGCTGGCCGCCGCCACGGGTGTGGTTGCGGCCACCGTGATCGTCATGGGCCTCCTCTCCCTTCCCGTGATGGTGCGGTACAACTACGACCACAAGCTCGCCACGGGTGTGATCGTTGCGTCTGGGACCCTCGCCCAGCTGATTCCGCCCAGCCTGGTGCTCATCGTCCTGGCCCAGTTCCTCCCACTTTCGGTGGGCGATCTCTTTGCCGGTGCACTCGTCCCGGGGGTCATGCTGGCCGTGATCTTTGCCCTCTACGCCGTCGCCCTCGCCTATCTGCGCCCAGGAACCGCTCCAGCCATACCAAAAGCGGAGCGGACACTGTCGGGGGGTCAGCTGATTCGACAGGCCGCGACCGCAGTCGTTCCTCCGCTGCTGCTGATCTTCGCGGTTCTCGGGTCCATCTTCTTCGGATTGACCACAGCCTCCGAGGCCGGAGCGGTAGGAGCCATCGGCGCCGTGATTCTCGCCGTCGCCTATCGAAACTTCTCATGGAAGGTGATTCGCGACGCGAGCCGGTCGACCGCCAACATTACAGGTCTGGTTCTTCAGATCCTCTTTGCATCGTCGTTCTTCGCTCTGGTGTTCGATCGGCTCGGGGGTCAGCGCCTGATCACGGAGTGGCTCACCGCCATCCCCGGCGGATTCTGGGGATTCATCATCGCCGCCAACGTGATCGTGTTCCTCCTGGGGATCAACCTGGAGTTCCTGGAGATCAGCTTCATCGTCATGCCGCTGTTCGTACCGGCGGCGGCCGCACTCGGCATCAGCGGCGCAGTGTTGGTGTGGTTCGCAGTCATGATGGCCATAAACCTCAACATGGCGTTCATATCCCCACCGGTCGGCTTCTCGCTCTTCTACCTCCAATCGGTGGCGCCGCCGGAGGTCAAGACTGCCGACATCCACAAGGGTGCATTGCCGTTCATGTTCCTCCAGTCGGTGGGCCTGGCGATCGTGGCGTTCGTACCTGAGACGGTGATCGGTCTGCTGGAAGCCTTCAACCTCACCACCACCGTCGACTACTCCTTCGTGCCGGGCACGTTCGGCCAGCGAGCCGGAATCGCCGGCGCCATCGTCGTCGTGATGATTCTGGCCTGGGCGCTCCTCTCGCGCTCGAGGCACCAGGCATACGCCACCAGATGAGCACCCACCAACGAGGGGCCCGGTGGATTCCACCGGGCCCCTCGGTTGGCTTCTGTGGGTTCCGTTTTCGGTCAGCCGACGACCGACTCGTAGGTCAACATCGCCGTCTCGGCGGTGGCGTGCCACGCCTTCACTTGCGTGCGGAACGACTTCCAGTTGTCGTAGATCGACTGGAAGTCGGTGTCGGCTGCGGCGTTTTCGTCGTAGATCTCGAACGCGGCTTCTTCGGCTGCATTCAGGACCACGTCCGGGAAGGGGATGACCTCCACCGTTTCACTGTCGACGATCTCGGCGAACGCTCCCGGGTTCTTGGCGTCGTACGAGGCCATCATGTCCACGTTTGCCTGGGCCGAGGCGGTCTTGACGACCTCCTTGTACTCCTCCGGCAGGCCATTCCACTTCTCCAGGGGGATCTGGACCTCGAGCGTGGGGCCCGGCTCCCACCAGCCCGGGTAGTAATAGAACTGGGTCACGGTGTTGAGCTCCAGCTTGAGGTCGTCGTATGGACCCACCCATTCGGCGCCGTCGACCGCGCCGGTCTGCAGGGCCTGGAAGATCTCACCCCCGGGAATCGCCTGAACCACGGCGCCCAGCCGCTCCAACACGGAACCGCCCAACCCGGGGATCCGCACAGTGAGACCCTGCAGGTCGGCCACCGTGTTGATCTCCTTGTTGAACCAACCCCCCATCTGAACGCCGGTGTTGCCCGCCGGGAACTGAATCGTGTTGAAGCGCTCGGCGTAGATCTCCTGGAGCATCTCGAGGCCGCCGCCGTAGTACAGCCAACCATTCTGCTGACGAGCCGTGAGGCCGAACGGCACTGCCGTCCCGAACGCATTGAGCGGAGCCAGACCCACGTAGTAGTACGACGCGGTGTGGCCGGCATCGATCGCGTTGCTCTGGGCGCTTTGCAGGATCTCCAACGGCGGTACCACCTCGCCACCGGCACGCGGGGTGATCGTGAATCTTCCCTGGGTCATGGCGGTCACCCGCTCTGCGAACGTCACCGCCCCGCCGTAGATCGTGTCGAGTGACGTCGGCCACGAAGTGGCCAAGTCCCACGACAGCTCCGGCAGGTCGCTCGCAGTGAGCGCATCGTCGAGGGCCGAATCTCCCGTGGAGACCGTCTCCTCATCGGCCGGGGTGCAAGCGGCGAGCGCAGTTGCAGCAACCGCCCCCTTGGCTGCCAGAGACAAGAATTCTCTTCGTTCCACTTCTCTCCTCCTCCGAGTGGGACCGCCCGAGTACACGGGCTCCGAAGCCGAGGCTAAACCCGAGGTTCGGAGCAATCGGGGATAAGCGCCGCCAAATTCACAAAAGTTCACTGATTTCTCGGTCGTAGTCCGCGGCCACGCGATCCCAGCCGAAAGAGCGTGCATGCGCGGCCAACGCCAGGGAAGCGGCGCCGTGATCCTCCGTGAGTGCAGTTGCCAGGGCTCGAGTCAATTCGCCATCGGCGTACAGCACCCCGCCCTGGTGGCGCTCGGGGATGAGGTGGGGATAGGCGAGACGATCGGGCAATACCGGGAATGCCCCGGCGGCCACCGCCTCCAAGACGGAGATGCCGAAGAACTCCTGGAGTGCCGTCGACACCACGACGTCGGAGGCGAGGAGAAGCCTCCGGTAGTCCCGCAGGGGGGCGAAGCCGAACTGCACCATTCGATCTCCGAGATCACAAGCAGCTGCGAGAAACTCCTCGGGGACCTGACGGAACGACTCGCCGCAGATGGCGAGATCGAACTCCAACCCATCCGACGCCAGGCGACGGGCTGCATCGAAGAACGATTCCGGTGCCTTGTCGTGTTCCCAACGGTGATTCCACAAGACGAGCGGAGGACCGATGGCTTCCGGCCGATCCACCAGCCACGAGAGGTCGATTCCCACCGGCAACACCGACGACTTCGCCCTCACTCCCTCGACGAGATGAGTGTGACGCAGGTCCGGAAAGCCGCGGAGCTGGCGATCGACCTGCTCGAAGAAGACTTCCAAGTGGTAAAGCGAGTTGAAGAACACCCGGTCCGCTGCCAAGGCCGAGGTCCAGTTCGTGAATCCGTACGACGCATCGGGTTCGAGCTGAGGAGAGTCGGGATAGGACAGCTGCGACTCGTGAAAGTAGACCGCAGTCGGCACACGCTCCCAAACGTCACCCAGGAGCGACCTGAGAAGGCCGAGGTCGACCATCGACGACACGAGCACGACATCTGGCCGGTAGCCATCGTCTGCGAGGTCACGCGCTCGCTCGGCGACACTCACGGCTCCGCCTCTCATGCGCCAGCGCCACCATCGGGCCGGCAACGTGATGAGGGTCACCTCGTGAGACGAATGCGTTCGATACCCCTCGGCCCAAGCCCGATGCGAGCCACCGAAGTAGGGCTCGATGAGGAGGATGCGCATGGCGTGATCGTAAGCGTCGTGCGTCGTGCGTCATGCGTCATGCGTCATCCGTCATCCGTCATCCGTCATCCGTCATCCGTCATCCGTCATCCGTCATCCGTCATCCGTCATCCGTCATCCGTCATCCGTCATCCGTCATCCGTCATGCGTCATGCGTCATGCGTCATGCGTCGTGCGTCGTGCGTCATGCGTCATGCGTCGTGCGTCGTGCGTCGTGCGTCGTAAGGGTCATGCGTCGGGCGTCGTGCGTCATGCGTCGGGCGTCGGGCGTCATGCGTCGGGCGTCATGCGTCATGCGTCATGCGTCATGCGTCATGCGTCATGCGTCATGCGTCGGAGATGCTCGCACAAGACGGGCGAATCCGGCCGAGACGCCGGACACAAGACAACGAAACTGGCTCAGGACGCAAGACGCAAGACGGAGAAGCTCGGTCGCCCTAGATCTCCATCCGGCCGGCGAGGGCACGGCCCAGGGTGAGCTCGTCGGCGTAATCCAGGTCGCCGCCGACAGGGAGTCCGGAGGCGAGGCGGGTGACTTTCACTCCTGCGGGTTTGAACTCGCGGGCCAGGTACATGGCGGTGGCATCGCCCTCGACCGTTGGATTGGTGGCGATGATCAGCTCGGTGACACCCTCCGACGCCAGTCGATCCCGCAGCTCGGGGATTCGGAGCTGACCGGGCCCGATTCCGTTGATCGGCGAGAGCGAACCACCGAGCACGTGATATCTGCCACGGAACTCCTGGGTCCGTTCCACCACCACGATGTCCTGGGGGCGTTCCACGACGCACAAGGTCGAGGCGTCACGACGGGCATCTCTGCAAATGGCGCACTCGTCGGCAGCGGTGACGTTGAAGCACCGATTGCAGTGTCGGACCTGGTCCCTGAGCTCGAGAATCGACTGCCCGAGCCGGCGGGCGTCGGTGTCCTCGATGCTCAGGAGATGGAATGCGATGCGCTGGGCGGATTTGCGACCGACGCCCGGCAACCGGGAGAGCTCGTCGATCAGACGCTGGAGAGGGCCCTCGAACATCAGCCGCCGAGCAGTCCGCCGAGACCACCCATGTCCATGCCACCCATGCTGTCGTTTGCCGCTTCGGATACTTCACGCATCGCGGCGTTGACTGCTGCGACCACGAGATCCTGGAGCATCTCAGGATCGTCGGGGTCGATCACCTCTGAAGCGATCTCGACCGAGAGAAGCTCTTGTGCACCGGACACGACCGCCTTGACGACTCCGCCGCCGGCCGAACCTTCGAACTGCTTGGTTGCCAGCTCCTCTTGGGCGGCCATCATCTGCTCTTGCATCTTCTGGGCTTGCCGCATGAGTTGACGCATGTCGGGTCCACGGTTCATGGAAGTCTCCGGAGTCGGGTGGATCGGAGGGTAGCGGGACGTGCCCAAAAGCCGGGCAGCATCGCAGACGGGTCACCGTTCCGAGGCCCACAACTCCTGCATCTCCGCCGATCGATCCAGGAGCTCGGAGAGCCCGCCGCGATCGACGACCTTCCCGCCGCTCATCACCAGGATCTGGTCGGCGCGCCGGAGGGCGGCATGGCGATGGGACACCACCAGGCAGGTTGCGCTCCGATTGGCGAAGAGCCGGGTCCACAACTCGTTCTCGGTGTGAACGTCGAGCGCCGAGCTGAGATCGTCGAAGACGAGCAGATCGGCCTCCATCGCAAACATCCGAGCGGCCGCCGACCGCTGGATCTGGCCACCGGACAGCTTGACACCGCGGGCTCCGATCATCGTGTCGAGTCCCCTCTCCAGGCGCTCGAGGTCCGGGTCGAGGACCGCAAGCTGGACCGCCTCGCGCAGCCGCTCGCGAGTGATGCGCGTGCCCAGTGCAATGTTGTCGCCGAGTGTGTCCGAGAACAGTCGTGGGACCTGGCCCGTGTAGGCCGAACGCGGGGGCACGAAAAAGCCTGCAGGGTCGTCGACGTGCTCGTCGTTCCACCAGACGTCGCCTGTGGCGGGTAGCAATCCAAGCAAGGCCCGGACCAGGAGCGACTTTCCAGAGCCCACCGTTCCCGTGATGACGGTGAACCCGCCGCGTTCGACCTCGAACGAAACGTCGATGAGTCCTGGCGTTCCGTCGGGGAACACGTAGTCGAGATGCTCGACCCGGAGCCGCCGGAGCGGCTCCACGTCCTCCTCGGCGCGTGGCGCAGAGGAGGGATGACGGTGCCGGTCACGGACCTTCGTCTCGGGCTCGAGGAGAACACGAGTCCTGTCGAGCAGCATGTCGTCGCCGGCGTCGACGGCCAGCGCCCGGATCCGATCGTACGCCACTCCCGTTCGTCGATGCTGAACGATGATGTCACCGATGAACGCCATGTAGTCGGTCAGACGTGGGAGATACACGAGGAAGACCGTGAGGTCGCCGACCCCGATCCGGCCCGAGGCGACGTCGCCTCCCGCCGCCAGCAGAACCACGGCGACGGCAACGGTGGCCATGTTGCGGTTGATGGAGCGAAGCAACTCGGTCAGCACGGTGTCCCGCATGGCCGCTTGCCGTCGCTGTGCGTTGAGACGGCGGAACTCGCCCATCACGGTGGCGTCGGCGTCGCGGAGCGTGATGGCCTGAACCGCCGAAAAAGTCTCGCCGATGAATCCGGTCACTGCCTCGGTGGCCGCTCGCATCGCCCGCCGGCGAGTTCGAATCATCGGTCCGAATGCCTGGGTGAGCACACCGGAGGCGACCACCGGGATGAGCACGAGCACCGTGAGCCGAGCGTCGATCCTCGCCATCACGATCACCGAGCCGACACCGAAGACCAAGAGCCCGCCCAGGTCGACCCAGTTCTCCAGGTACTCGAGCATGTCCTCGACGTCGTCGCGGAAGGTGCTCACCGCCTCACCGGGCGATTTCGGAATCACCCTCGATCCGGGAGCCTCGAGCAGCCATCTGAGGAGGTTCCTCCGCAGCTGAAGGCCCTGTTCGAGCAGATGTCGCACCCAGACGATGTCACCCAGCCAGATGACACCATTTCTTCCAATCGCCAGCGCCGAGAACGCTGCCACATACGGCCACGGACTCGACGAAGGATCCGACCCCTGTGCGAGCCTGTCGAACGTCGCTCCGATCAGCAGGCCGAATGCAATGGGCGATGAGTGCACGATCGTCCACGTCAGGAAACAGAAAAGGAAGCGGCCAGGTCGATACCGGATCATCTCCCATGCCACACCGAGGGTGCCGACCTGTTTCATGTGAGCTCCACGCCGTGCCCGGCCGCCAGCAGCCGTGCGTATCGCGAGCCGGGATCCGCCTCGAGCACGGTGCGGGCCTCGTGCTCCACGATCCTTCCCGAATCGACGACCATGATCGAGTCGGCCGTTCGCACCGTCTCCAAGCGATGGGCGATGATGACGACGGTCCGTCCCGAGAACAGCCGCTCGGCGGCGGCAGCCAGCCGCGACTCGGTTGCCGGGTCGAGGCGGGAGGATGGCTCGTCGAGGATCACGACCTGGGGGTCCTGGAGAAAGACCCTGCAAAACGCCAGCAGCTGTTGCTCCCCCGCGGACAGACCCTGACCACCGGCCCCGAGCCGCGTGTCGAGTCCGAGCCGGCGCACCCAGTCGCCGAGACCCGCTGCGTCGAGCACCCCCAGCACGTCCTCGTCGCGGCGGTCGTGATCGAAGAAGAGGAGGTTGTCGCGAATCGTGGCGCCGAACAGCTGCACGTCCTGGGTCACCACACCGACGGCCCGCCGGAGCGATCGTTCGGGAACCTCACGCAAGTCGACGCCACCGAGTCGCACGACTCCTTTGCCCGGGTCGTAGAGCCGGGTCATCAGCCGAGTCATCGTCGACTTCCCGCCCCCGGTCCGGCCCAGCAGCCCCAACACGGTCCCGGCCGGGATCTCAAACGAGAGATCGACCAGTACGGGACGCTCCTCGTAGGCGAACCCGACGCCGGAGAACTCGATCGCCAACGGACCTGGCGGGAGACCGGTGGTCCCCTCGAACCTGACCTTGGGCTCGACCCCCCGAAGAGTGTCGATCCGGATCAACCCTCCTGCGGCTCGCTGCAGCTCTTGCAACTGCTGAGTGACCTGTTCCACCGGTCGACGCACCAACTGCACGTACTGGATGACGAGGTAGGCCGTGCCGACCGACACGGACCCGCGCTCGAAGAGCCAGACGCCCACCGCCAGCGCCAGCGCGTCTCCGCTCCAGAACGCGGTGTTGGCGGACACCCACATGATGACCCGCTTGCGCCAAGCGGCCACCGTGCGCTCGTAGAAGTCGATCATCACGGGCATGAAGCGCAACATCGTGAAACGACCGGCGCCGTTGGCACGGATGTCGTCGATCCCGGCCAATCGTTCCTCGACGAAGCCGTAGTAGTTCGCAGACGTCTCCCGCTCCTCCTCGGCGGCGGCCACTGCCAGATTGCGCAGGCGATACAGAAACGCGAGCAAGGCAACCACGTAGACGGCCAACACCAGTCCCATGAGCGCGTTTCGTGTCAGCGAGACGGCCACTACTCCCACCAGCAGAACACCGGCGCCCACCAGCCGCACGGTGAAACGGGAAAGGAACTCGGCCAGAGCGGTGACATCTCCGTCGACACGCTCGATGATCTCGCCCGGGGTGGTGTCGGTGTGGTAACCCATGTCGAGGTCGAGGAGGTGCTCGGCGAGGTCTTCGCGAAGCGCGTTGGTCGAATCCCAACCGACGCGAGCCCCGAGCACCGTCGAAACCGCCTCCAAGACCTGTGTGGCGATACCGGCGACCAGAAACGCGACCCCGATCCCGGTGAGCGTGGAGACATCCTCGGCGGCGAGCACGGAATCGATGAAGTCCGACAGCACGATGGGCACCACGAGCTGCAGCGCCACCGAGGCGAGCAGGATCAGGCCCAACACCACCAGGGTTCGCCGGTGCGGCGCAAGGTAGGTGGCGAGCGCGGATCGATACCCGGGAGATCGGGTCACGGTCATGGGTCGAGGGTATCCGGACGCAGACTCACGCGGCCGGTCTTTTGTCCATGCCTGACGCGAACCGGTTCCGGGTCAGCGTTCGACCGCTTGAACCACGACGTCGGGATGTTCACGAAACACCGAGTGGCCCACACCCTCCACCTCGATCAGATGGATCCTGGGGTTCTCGAACCCGAAGGCCCGAGCCGCCGCGGCGTCGGTCATCGACCCGAGGACTGGTTCACCGGCAAGCACCGTGCATGGCACGGGGACTTCCCGGAGCTCGTTCGTGACATCCCAGGGGTCGTTGTCGGCCATGACACCCCGCACCACCGAAGGACTGCATTGCCGGGCGGACCACACTTTCCAGAACACGTCGTCGGCGTGCCAGGCAGGGTTGGCGGCCGCGACGGCTTCACGACCCATTTCCAGCTCAACCAGAAGGCCGCGCTCGACCTCATCTCGATCGACGTCGGACACAGAGATCACCGGTTCGACGAGGACGAGTCGCTCGGCCCAACCTGCATGATGTGCGGCGACGACCACCGCGGCTCCGCCGAGCGAGTGACCCACGGCAACGTCCCACTCCCTGCCGGTCGCCGTGAGGTCGTCTGCCAACTCGGCGATGGGATATCGCACGGAGGGCGGAGCCAGACCGTGGCCACGCAGATCGACAGCCGTGACGTCCCAGCCACGGTCTGCGAGCTCGGACGCAACCCGCCACCAGACGCGCGCACTGGAGGTGAGCCCGTGCACGAGCAAGGCTCGACGCTCACCGCTCCCCCACCGCATCACCGGCAGGGTGATCCTCACGAATCAGACTCGAACTCGTCGACCAGCTTCGCTCCGAGTTGGTCCTCGACGAGTTTGAACGGGTCGGTGACGTCGGGAGGGGCCTCCATCATCTGATCACGGTTCACAGACGCCGGGTCGAGCTCGTCGTTGGCTTCTGCAACGGGTTCGGGAACGGTCGATTGCCCGTTCCCGTCCGCGCTCCGGAACGCAACCCGGACGTCACCACCGAGCAGATCACCGGCACGGGTGGCGACGATCTTCGAAACGGCCGTATCGCTCACGAGTGCTCTCAGATGGAAGTCGTGTTTCACCGAGACGACCAGCAATGAACCCTCGACACCTCCCGGTTCCGTCTCCCGGAAGAGAGCCCAACGCCGCGCTCCGAGCAGATCCCGCAATCCCGCGAACAATGCGGGCCACACCGCTTGGAACTGCTCGAAGCTGGGTGTGACCGGCTCCCGAGACTCCGGCTCTTTGTTCCCGAGTGGCGCGGCCTCCGGCACGGGCTCGAGCTCGGGTGTCGACGGAGCCTCGAAAGCCGCGGTCGGATCGACGACCTCCGGCTCCGATGGAGGGGGCTGCCTCGCCTCCGACGCGGGGGCCGGTTTCGGTGCGGGTGTCACAACCTCGTGCTGAGGCGAGGGCGCCGGATCATCGGCGGGAAGGATCGGTGCGACAGGTGCGGGGTTCGCGGACGCCCGGCGCTCCAGCCGGTCGAGTCGTGCCTGCAGAGCGGCCGGATCGGCGGCGGTCTCCGGACGGGTCAGCCTGATGGCGGCGAGCTCGAGCATGAGCCGTTCCTCACGTCCTTCGCGCAACTTGATGAGCGCGTCTCCGAGGATGTCCACCGAGCGCAACACGTCACCCGGCGCCAATGACGCCGCCGCCTGTTTCCAGCTCGTCAGGACTTCCGCCGGTTCGTCGGCGATCTCTGCGAGGTTGGGGGCATAGTGGGCCAGGAACACGCCTCGGAAGAAACCGACCGCCTCGGCAACGAAGCGTCGGAGGTCGGCACCCTCCGACGCCAAGCGGGCAACCAGCTCGAGTGCCGTCTTGGCATCCTGGGTGTGGATGGCTGTCACGAGTGACGAGAAGGCCTCGTGGTCCGCCAGCCCGAGAGCACGGGTCACACCGTTCTGGTCGACGGTGCCGTTGCCCAATGCGGCCACCTGTTCCAAGAGCGACAGAGCGTCTCGAGCGCTTCCGAGGGCGTGACGAGCGACTGCCATGAGCGATGTGGGGTCGGTGCGGAAGCCCTCGGCATCGCTGATCTTGGCGAGGTGCGCCGCCAACGCCTCGATCGAGATCGCATGGAAGTCGAAACGTTGAGACCGACTCCGGATCGTGTCGAGCAGCTTGTACGGCTCGGTGGTGGCGAGCACGAAGTGAACTCCCTCGGGAGGCTCCTCGAGGGTCTTCAAGAGGGCGTTGCCCGCAGCCTTCGACAACATGTGGGCCTCGTCGAGAATGAAGACCCGCTTCGCTCCGGAGGCGGACGCCACCGTCGTCACGCTCACTCGCATCTCGCGAATGTCGTCGACCGAGTTGTGGCTGGCGGCATCCAACTCCATCACGTCGAGCGAAATACCTTCGGTGACGGCGACACAACTTCCACAGGTGTTGTCGGGGGAACCGTCGGGGTGACGGTTCTCGCAGTTGAGGGCCTTGGCGAGGATGCGGGCGGTCGTCGTCTTGCCGGTGCCGCGAGGACCGGCGAACAGGTAGGCGTGGGCGACGTGCCCCTCTGCCACCTCCCGGCTCAGGGTCGAGGTGACGTGGGACTGACCGATCACGTCCTCGAAGGTTTGCGGGCGGTACTTCCGATACAGAGCCTGATATTCCACTGGGGGCGATGCTACAGGCCCGATGTGACAGCAGACCCCGGAGCACGGAATGGGGCTTGGACCCCTCTCGCCCCAACACCTAGTTCAGTGGTGGCCCTACCCTGCCGATGCAAACCGCTGTGACTTCGATGACCAATCCACACGCCCTGACCCCGGAGCTGGAGGAAACCGAATCGGCACCGGCAGTCTGGGCCAAAGGCCTGGTCCGGCGTTTCGGCAAGTCCGCCGCGGTCGACGGTCTGGACCTCGCGATCCAACCGGGCGAGTTCTATGGACTGTTGGGCCAGAACGGAGCGGGCAAGACCACCACGATCAAGATGATCGTCGGGCTCCTGCGCCCCACCGAAGGCAGAGCAGGCATCGGCCCGCACGACACGTGGAAACACCCGATCGAGGTCAAGAAGAAGATCGGGGTGCTGCCCGAGGAGTTCAACCTCTACGAACGCCTCACCGGAGCCGAGCTCCTCGACTTCTCGGCTGCGATGCACAACCTGGACAGGGAAGAAACCGTGGCGCGTCGATCTGAGCTTCTCCAGCTGCTGGATCTCACCGAGGACGCCGGGAAGCTCGTCGGGGACTACTCCAGGGGCATGCGCAAGAAGGTCGCCCTTGCGGCAGCGATCATCCACCGACCCGAGGTGCTGTTCCTCGACGAGCCGTTCGAAGGCGTCGACGCCGTCTCGGGCCGACTGATCCAGCACCTCCTGCAGCGGTACACCGCTCAGGGCGCCACCATCGTCTTCTCTGCACATGAGATGCACCTCGTGGAGAGACTCTGTACGAGGATCGGCATCATGGTTCGGGGCAAGCTCGCAATCGAAGACACACCGCAAGGGCTATGTGACCAGATGGGGGTTGAGAACGTCGAAGACGCCTTCATCGCCGCCGTTGGGGGTACCGTCGAATCTCGGGGGCTGGAATGGCTCGACGGCTCGTCTGGCTGAAGTCACGCCTGCTCTGGAACGGCCTGCGGGCCGACTGGCAACGCCGCATCGGGATGCCTCTCATCATGGGGTTCCTGGGATGGGGTGGGTGGTCGCTCGCCACCCGACACCTCGGCGCCTTCGAGCAGATGGGTCCCGGTACCGCATCCGAGTTCTCGGCGTGGGCCGCCCTGGCCTTCTTCCTGGTCTGGGTCACCCTTCCTGTCGTCATCTTCCCCATCGACGAACATCTCGACCCGGCACAATTCTCACTCTCGCCCATTTCCGGGCCAGGACTGATTCTCGGACTGGGCGCAGCATCCCTGGTGTCCCCGAGCATCGTGATGCCAATGGTGGCGCTCGGGGTGAACGTCTACGAGTGGCGGGGTGTCGCTCCGGTCGCACTCGTGGCGTCGGTGCTGTACCTGGCGCTTCTCGTGGTGTCAGGGCAGCTCTTCACGGTGACGATCTCTTCGATTCTCAGGAGTCGCCGAGGGCGAGACCTGTCGGTGCTGATCATCGCAGCCATCGGACTGTCCGCCTTCAGCGCTCAGTACCTCGTACGAACCACCGTCGGCGAACTGGGCTTGGCAGCTGCCATCGACGCCCACCCCATATCCGGATTCTCGTGGCTGCTACCGCCCGTCGCAGTTCAAAGCATCGTCATCGACGCCGCCGCCGGCCGAGTTTGGGGCGCTCTGATGCACTTGGCGGTCTCGGTGGGATGGATACTGCTCCTCTCATACGCCTGGCTGCGCCTTCTCCGCAGATCGATGACGACGCCTGAGCAGTCGCCGGAGCCGAGAAGCACCATCCGAACCTCACAGGGCCTCACGACGGGCGTGGGATGGAGTCCCACGCTCGTGCTGGCACGAAAAGAGCTCCGGTTCTATCTCCGCGATCCTCGCCAGCGACTCGTATGGACGGGTGCCGCGATCTTCGTCGGGTTGGCACTCGCCTCGATCATGGTGGGCACCAACACGGTGGAGCGGGTTCGTGGCGAAGAGTGGCTGCCTCTCGCCTCTCCGATCCTGGTGCTGTTCGTGGGCCTGCCGATCGCCCTCAACCTCTTCGGGTGGGAACGGAACGCCGCGAGCTTCCTCTTCGTGCTCCCCACACATCCTCGAAGACTGCTCATCGGCAAGAACATGGCGGCAGGGTTGGCCCTGGCGGTCGAAACCGCGATTCTCTCAACGGCGGTGGCCGCCCTGACCGGTGCGTGGGGTGCGCTGCGACTTGTCCCCATCCTCGGGTTCTGCGCCATCCTGTGCCAGCTCGCAGTCGGAAACCTGGTCTCGGTTGTGACACCGCTGCGGCTCCCTCGCGAAGGAACGGACGTGTTCGCACAGGCCACCGAGCAGGGGTGCCTGGCGATCGGCGCGCAACTCGTATCGTTCTTCGCGATCGGCATGCTGTTGGTGCCGCCGGCATCCCTGGCAACCCTGGTGGTCGGATTCGGACAGGTGATCGACGTGTGGGTGCTCGCCCTGTTCGCCCCGCTGTGGGGCCTCGTCTTCTACGGCCTCTCCCTTCTCATCGCCGGCAAGGTCCTCGAGAAGCGGCTTCCCGAGGTCGCCCAGTGGGTTCAGGTCGTCTGACGGACCGAGTTGGCGGAGCGCCGATCTCTGGTCGAGACTGAGTGCGTCGGTCACCGGACCGACCCCTAGGAGACCAACCATGACCCCACGGCGAGTGCTTTGACCGATGCGACTTGGAATCGACCTCGACGGTGTCGTCGCCGACTTCAACTCAGGATGGATCCGTCGGTACAACGAAGAGTTCGGCGCGGACGTCGCGTTCGACGCGGTGATGGCATGGGATGGCATTCCCTCGCTCACCCACTTCCGCCACATGGGCGAGTTCTGGGACTGGGCCCAGGACCATGACGGCCACACCCTCTTTCGGCATCTCGACACCTATGAGGGCGCCGTCGAGGCATTGTGGCGGCTCGACCGGGTTCACAAGGTCGTCGTGATCACCACCAAACCGCGCTGGGCGGTCCACGACACGTTCGCATGGCTGGCTCAGCACGAGATCCCCACACGAGAAGTCCACATCACGCGCCGCAAGTGGGATGTCGAGTGTGACGTGTATCTCGACGACGCGCCGCACGTGCTCGAAGACCTCATCGCCGCGCGACCAAACGCCATGGTGTGCCGGTTCGTACGACCATGGAACGAACCTGTGGGGGGAATCGTCGACGTGACGTCGTGGGACGAGTTCGAGAGGGTCGTTGCTCGTCGGGGCGGCGACCGATGAGCAGGTTCGACACCCGTCTGCGCCCCGAACGGGAGAGATTGGAGCGAGAGCTCCTGTCGCCCGCAGCGACCCGATCCACGGACAGCAAGGGACGCGCCGAGCCTGAAGAGCCTGATCGGTATCGGACCGCGTTCGAGCGAGACCGCGACCGGGTGATCCATTCGAAGGCTTTCCGACGGCTCAAGCACAAGACTCAGGTGTTCTTGAATCCCGAGGGCGATCATTACGTGACGCGACTCACACACACCATGCAGGTGGCCCAGGTGGGGCGGGCGATGGCCGCCGGCCTAGCGCTCAACGAGCCACTCACCGAGGCCATCTGTCTCGCACACGACGTGGGGCACTCGCCGTTCGGGCACACGGGTGAGGATGCGCTCACCCCGTACGTCGAGGGCGAGTGGCTGCATTCGGCGCAGGGCGTTCGTGTTCTCTCCGTGCTCGAACCTCTGAACCTGAGCTGGGAGGTGCTCGACGGCGTTCGCTCCCACTCCTGGAAGATCGACGAACCACCCTCCACACCCGAGGGGGACCTGTGCCGGTTCGCCGATCGCATCGCCTACCTCACCCACGACGTCTCGGATGCCATACGAGCCGGGGTCATCGTGTTTGCGGAGCTGCCTGCCGATGCGTCCCGGCTCGGACAGAACGCTCGCACCTGGATCGACACGATGGTCACGTCGGTGATCGAAACCACCGCCGCCGGGGGCCGAGTCTCCATCGATCCGGGGGTGTTGGACGTGATGAACACCGTTCGAGACTTCATGTTCGAGCGCGTCTATCTGGGTCCCGAGTCGAGGCCCCCGAAGGACCGTGCAATCAGGATCATCCGGGAGCTGGTCGACTATTTTTCTGCTCACCCTTCCGACGTGCCGGAGTCGTACAAAGTGGACGCCGCCGACGATCTCACGCGCGCCATCGACTACGTATCCGGCATGACCGATCGCTATGCCCTCCGCACCCACGACGCACTGTTCCGCCCCACATTGTTCGACTGAGGCGGCTTCCTTCCCCGATCGTGCCAAGCTGAGCTGGTGTTGCCCGAAGCGAACCCGCTGCGCCGTGCGCGGATCATGGCGACGGCGGTACTCGCCGTCGCGACGGCCATCTTTCTCGCAACCTTCGCCATGGGCGATGCCACCTGGGTCGGCTTCGTTCGGGCCGGGGCCGAGGCGGGGATGATCGGCGGCTTGGCCGATTGGTTCGCGGTGACCGCGTTGTTCCGACATCCGCTGGGAATTCCGATTCCCCACACGGCCATCATCCCCAAGTCGAAGGATGCTCTGGGCACAAACCTGGCCGGTTTCATCACCGAGAACTTCCTGGACCCCGACGCCATCAAGGAGCGCCTGGTCGACGCCGACGTCCCGGCCCGGTTCGGCGAGTGGCTGGCCGCGGAACAAGGATCGAAGGCTGCGGCAACCCATCTCGCCACCATCCTGGGCGCGGTGGCCGAAGGAACGAGCTCGGACCAGGTGTGGGCCGACCTGGAGCTCGTTCTGCTCGACCGAGTCGAACGCATGCCGGTCGCATCGCTCGCCGGTCGTGCTCTCGAACGCTCGCTGCAATCGGGTGAGTTGGAGCCTCTTCTGACCGGAGCGATCGTCGCCATCGATCGGTCGCTCGCCGACAACGCCGAATACCTACGGAAGCGCGTCACCGAAGAGTCGCCGTGGTGGGTGCCCGAGAGCATCGACGACGCCGTGTTCGAAAAGGCCATGGAGATCGCACACCGCTTTCTCGGGGAGGTGAGCGCCAATCCCGAGCATCCGGTTCGTGGCATGATCGAATCGAGAGTCCTCGGCCTCGCCGACCGATTGCAGCACGATTCGGCCCTGCAGGCGCGAGTGGGTGAGCGCATGTCGGGCCTCACCCGGCGGCCCGAGTTCAGAGACTGGCTGCGGGCAGCGTGGTCCCAGGCGATGTCCTCACTTGCCGCCCAATCGGATCAGATCTCGTCGACCCTGCGGACCCTCGGAGCACGGCTCGTTGAGGACGACGCACTCCAAAGGCGCATTGGTTCCTGGCTCGAAGGAATGACGGAGCCGCTGACGGCGGCTGCGAAGACCGAGCTCCAGACGTTGATCCCGGCCACGGTCGCACGGTGGGACCCCGAGGACACGGCCACGCGCCTGGAACAGTGGATGGGTCGTGACCTTCAGTTCGTGAGGATCAACGGAACGCTCGTGGGTGCGCTGATCGGCTTGGTGCTGCACACGATCGTGCTGGCACTCGATTGATCCGATCGCGTTCTGCGCCGGTGTGGAAGTGAAGCTCAGCTGCGCTCGCTGCTGCCTCGGAACAGCTCGAGCGCCTCGGGGTTGGCCAGCGCTTCGGTGTTCTTGATTGGATCGCCGTTGACGGCGGCGGTGACGGCCAGTTCGGAGATCTTGCCACTCCGGGTGCGGGGGATGTCGTCGACCATGGTGATGACGGCGGGGACGTGCCGGGGGGATTCCTCCACCCGAAGGCGGTGCCGGATCCGGGCCTCGAGTTCCTGGGTCAGTTCGGCGCCTTCCGCCATCTTGAGGAACAGCACGATGCGGGTGTCCGTACCCACCCGCTGACCGACGGCCACCGCCTCCCGCACCTCCGGAAACTGCTCGACGATCCGTATATCTCCGCGGTCCCGATCCGTACCCCACCCGAGTTCAGCGTGGCATCGGATCTGCCCAGGATCACCATGCCCCCTCGTTGCGACCACAAGGCGAAGTCGCCATGCGTCCACACTCCGCGGTAGCGGTCGAAATAGGCCGCCCGATATCGATCGTCGCCGTCAGGGCCCCAGAACGTGAGCGGCATCGACGGGAACGGCGACGTGCACACGAGCTCACCTTGTTCGCCGGTGATCGGGACGCCTTGTTCGTCGAACACTTCCACGGCCATCCCCAGAATCGGTCCCTGGATCTCTCCGGCGAAAACCGCTCGCGTCGGATCACCACCGACGAAACAGCCACACAGATCGGTGCCCCCCGAGACGCTCGCCAGGTGAACATCCGGCTTGATCGCCGAGTAGACGAACTCGAACCCATCGGACGAGAGTGGCGAGCCAGTGGATGCGATGGCGCGCAGCGTCGACAGATCGTGCGTGTCGATCGGACGGAGACCGGACGTCATCACCGCGTCGATGTACTTCGCAGAGATGCCGAACATCGTGACGCCGAGATCGTCCGCAAGGTCGAACAGCGCCTCTGGACCCGGATGGAACGGGTTCCCGTCGAAGAGCACGATCCCGGCGCCGGATGCCAGGGCAGACACCAACCAGTTCCACATCATCCATCCGCACGTCGTGAAGTAGAAGACCCGGTCGCCAGGACCCACGTCGACGTGGTGCTGCTGCTCCTGCATGTGCTTGATCAGCACCCCACCCGCCCGATGCACCATGCATTTCGGCTTCCCGGTGGTACCGGACGAGTAGAGGATGTAGAGGGGATGATCGAACGCGAGGCTGGAGTACTCGGGCTCCACACCTCGGTGCGGACCGACGAACTCCTGATACCCGACCGCGTCCGCCACCTCCTCGTCGAAGCCTCGCTCCAGGACGTCGACGAGGATCACGACCCGGACCGTTGGGAGCCGGCTTCGGATCTCTGCCAGCTGCTCTCGGCGGTCGAATTCCGTTCCGCCATAGCGATATCCGTTTGCGGCGAGGAGGACCGTCGGCTCGATCTGGCCGAACCGGTCGATGACACCCGCGGTTCCGAAGTCCGACGATGTGGACGTGAAGACCGCGCCGATGGCGGCGGCGCCCAGCATTGCCACGACGGTCTCAGGCACGTGAGGCATCCACGCAGCAATCCGGTCCCGCTCGGAGATCCCTCTGGCCCTGAGCGCCGCCGAGAACGCTGCCACCTCGGCGCGTAGATCACCTCGTGACAGCCGCCGGGCCAAACCGTCCTCTCGCCGGTAGAGAATCGCTGCTTCGTCGTCCGGGCGACCCCCGCCCTCGATCAGATTCTCGGCGAAGTTGAGGCGAGCTTCGGGGAAGAACCGGGCGTCCCGCATGTCCGCGGCGGGCACGAAGGCGACCCCGCCCTTGTCGCCGATGACGCCGGTGTCGTCCCAGACCATCGACCAGAATTCATCTGGATGGGATACCGACCACGCGTGCAGAGCCCGCGTGTCCGGGACGTCGAAACCACGATCCGCCACAGCCGTTCTGAACCGCTCCATGTTCGAAGCTGCGACCCGATCGGGTGACGGAGTCCAGAGCGGCCCTCTCTCGGTCATGTCACGAACGGTAGCGTTCGCATCCCAATCCGACCGGTGTGGTCAGAGCCCGTTGCCCGGGGTCGGCAGGCGTCACATCCAGTAGCCGTCGAGCCGGGCGAGCACTTGGAGCATCGTCTCGTCCGACCCGCCGCCGATCGATCCCAAACGGTTGTCTCGCAGGAACCTGGTGGTCCACGTCTCCTCGATGTACCCGATCCCTCCGTGGAACTGCAGACACCAATCTGCAACCTCACGTCCCAGACGTCCGCTCTTCAGCTTGGCGATGGTTGCGAATCTCGTGGGATCCTCACCTCGCATGTAGGCGTCGGCGGTGGTGTAGTTGTAGTGCTTGAGCAGGTCCACTTCGGCTGCCAACTCGGCCAGTCGGTACTGGAGGTATTGATTCTTCATGAGCGGCCGACCGAAGACGACGCGCTGCTTGAGATAATCGGCGGTGCGTTGGAGGGCACGCTCGTATGCGGCCACCGACGAATAGGCGGCCCACATCCGCTCGATCACGAACTGGGCCATCTGCTGTTGGAACCCCATCCCCTCTGTACCGACGATGTGGTCGGCCGGTACGCGCATGTCGGTGAACGACAAGAGACCGGTGTCGGACGCGCGCATGCCGAGCTTGTCGAGCTTCTTCGAGACCTCGAAGCCGGGCGTGTCGGTGGGCACGATGATCTGACTCATCCCGGCGTACCCGCCCTCGTCGGACGTACGCGCCAGCAGACACATCCAGTCGGCCTGGAGTGAATTGGTGATGTACATCTTCGATCCGTTGATCACCCACTCGTCGCCGTCGCGCACGGCCTTCGTCCGGATTGCCGCAACGTCGGACCCGGCATCGGGCTCGGTGACCGCGATCGACGCCACCATCTCGCCTGCGATCGCCGGGGCGAGGTACTTCTCCTTGAGGGCTCCACTCCCGAACTTGTGAAGCGAAGGCGTCGCCATGTCGGCCTGAACCCCCACCGCCATTCCTATCGAACCGTGGTCGGCGCGGCCGAACTCCTCGGCCATCACGACTGTGAACAGGTGGTCCGCGCCCTGACCGCCGTACTCGGGGTCGTATTCGAGACCGAGAAATCCGATCTCACCCATCTTCTTGAAGAGGTCGTGAAGCGGCATCATCCCTTCCGCCTCCCACACGTCCACATGGGGGTTGATCTCCTGCTCGATGAAGTCCCGCACCAGACGCCGGAAGGCGTGGTGCTCTTCGGTGAAGACGGCCATGAGGCTCCCTGATCAGTGGTGAACAGAGTGTACCGAGCGATCGCTCGGTGACCGGATCTCGGCCGGTTGACGATCTGGCTCGTGTTCACGGTCATGTACGTCGGCTTCTGGTTGGCCTCGTCCATCCTCGCCTCGGTGGCGATCCGCAGAGCGGCGACGGCAGCGCTGACGGGTGTATCCACGTGGCTCACGCTCACGCTCTTCGGTGGACTGCTGATTCAAGCCGTCGGCCCACTGGTCGGAGGCGACGACCCGCTCGCCGCCGCTCGCGCACAGGTCACCGTCTCCCGGATCTCGCCGGTCACGCTGTCAAGGAGGTGACCACCCTGCTGCTCGATCCGACGCAGCGTGCAGTCGGAATCGTCACTTTCGACCGGGTCGACCGAGCCATCGTGTCGAATCTCACGATTGCACAGAGCCTGCTGGTCGTGTGGCCCCAGATCGTGGCCATCATCGCGATGACGTGCCTCGCTGCTGCCTTCGTGACCTTCATGCGCCAGGAGGTGAGGGCGTGACCAGCCTGTGTCCACCCGGGGATGCACATCACCGCCCGCTGCGCCGCTACGCCTCGTCGATCACTTCGAGGACGCGGGCGAGATTCCGCTCCATCAAGGGCACGCTCAGCCGGAACGAGAGCCGGTAGACCACGATGGCGTACCCAAGGGTGACGACGGAGGTCGCAGCACCCCACAACGGGCCCCCGAACCACACCGCCGCCAGCATCGAGGCACCCACCGGCAGCAAGAGCACTGCGGCTGCCACCAACCCGGCCATCGAGGCGAGAAACGCCGATCCTGAGAGACCCTGTGATGCAAAAACCGTCTTGTCCGGAATCCGTATGGGCCCCGCAACCGATGTTGCGTTTCCGACAGCCGCCCAGACCACAACGATGGCGACTGCGGCCAACACTGCTGCAGGGAAGTGCGCCCAAGCTCCCGACAGGAAGCCTCCGACCATGGCTGACAACGTGGCGAGGGCTCCGGCGAACAACCCGCCGGCCAGGTTCTTTCCACGCATCACATCGACCATCGAGGGGGCGACCACCAGATACATCCAGAACGCACCCCCGTCGTATCCGAACTGGTTCACGAGCAGCGCAAGCACCACGAACAACGCCATCGGCACCGAGAGGAACGCTCCATAATCGGATCGGATGACGGGGAGGGCCAGCGTGGCGATCACGGCCAAACCCACCAGCGAGCCGATCAGCTGACCTCTCACCCGGGGGTCCCTCCGGAAGTACGCCAGTTCCTTCGCGGCAACGGCCCCCACAGCCCCGCTTGGCAGTCGGATCCAAGCGGGCCGCAGGCTCGACCCTCGGCGGCCGCCCCGTGCCCGCAGGCCGGTGTCGGCAACCACCTGCAGGCGATCGAGCGACCACCCGTAGCCCAACATGACGGCGGCGAGAGCAACCAACCCGTAGGCCAATCCGGCGGACGCGCCGAGCCAGTCGCCGTCTCCGATCTGGGTGACCGACCTACCCAGCGCCCCTGGTGGAAACCAAGCGAGAGGTCGTGTGAACGTCGCAAGATCGCCGTCCACCCGCAGGACCCCGGTGTTGATGAGGCCAGAGAAGACGCCGGGAATCGCCGCCGTCATCGCCACCACCACCCCCATCACCTCACGCATTCGACGAGACCTGAGGATGTCCGAGAGCAGGGTGAGCACGAACCGCGCCGTCACGGCGGACAGCACCACCTCGATCACCACCACCAGCACGAGCGGGAGCAGCGTCCACGCATCGGCGAAGCCGGCAATGGTTCCGATCAGCAGACCGACCGTGGTGGCGACGCCCCCGGGACTGACCATGCCGGCTGCGGCCATTCCCACGCCGAGCTCCGTTCGACCGAGCGGCAGCGTCTCGAACCGACGGGGGTCGAGCGCATCGTCGAATGAGGCAGCCACAAGGGGACCGATGACCCATCCGATCGACACGGCGGTGAAGACGAGCGGCGGGACGACATCGGGAGTGTCCAGGAGTCTTCCCGCCACGGCCATCAGCGTTCCCCCTCCGACGGCGGCGCCCAGCGATGTCATCCAGATGAGCACGAATCCGATGACCCCCCACACCGACGATCTGCCGAGCCGATTTCGGAGGATCGTCAGCTTCAGTCGGACGAAGATCCCAGCCAACTGAGGTCTCCTTCATCGGTGATGCGGGCCCCGACGATCTCAACGAACACGTCCTGGAGCCGCCGTCCGTCGGTGATCTCCACCACCGGTCCGCTGGCTTTGAGCTGACCGTGATCGATGAGCATGATGTGGTCACACAAGCGTTCGACCAGGTCCATGGCGTGATCGCTGAAGACGACCGTGCCGCCCGATTCGGTGTGGCGCCGCAGAATGCGCTCGAGACCTTGACGCGCGACCGGGTCGACCCCGGCGAATGGCTCGTCGAGAAACAAGACGCGTGGGTCGTGGAGAAGCGCAACGGCGATTGCGATCTTCTTGGTCATCCCGAGCGAGTAGTCCGCAACGACGACGTCCGCGGCCTCGACCAGATCGAGCAGTCGTAGCAACGCCTCGCGTCGCTCTGCCACCATCTGTTGGTCCATGCCCCGGAGCTCGCCTACGAACTGGATGAGTTCCCTACCGGTGAGGCGATCGAAAAGACGTGGGTTGTCGGGAACGAGACCAAAACGCCGCTTCGCCTCGACCGGATCGGTCCACACGTCACGTCCGGCGACCTCGACCTCGCCGCCGTCCGGTCGTAGCAGACCGGTTGTCATCCGCAGCAAGGTGGTTTTGCCGGCCCCGTTGGGGCCCACGATGCCGAAGAACGAGGCGGGCTCGATCTCGAGCCACACGTCGTCCACGGCCACCTTCTCGCCGAAACGTTTGGTGACGCCCCTCCATGACACGGCGTTCATCATCTGCAGCGAAGTTAGTCGGCGCCGGGCGGGACGGTGGTGGCGGACTCGTGATCGAACGTCCGGACCCCGGATGACCGCTAGTCTGCCCCTGGTGACTCAGGGAACCTCCGGCGAGGAGTGGTCGGGACCGCACGAGGCGTGCGGCGTCTTCGGGATCTACGCTCCGGGAACCCAGGTTTCGACCACCGTGTACTTCGGGCTCTTTGCCCTGCAGCACAGAGGTCAGGAGTCGGCGGGTATCGCCACCTCCGCTGGAGAGGTCGTCACGGTTTTCAAGGACAGCGGTCTCGTCGCTCAGGTGTTCTCCGAGCCTGATCTTGCCTCGCTCGACGGCCACCTCGGGATCGGACATGTCCGCTACTCGACCACCGGGAGCAACCGGTGGGAGAACGCACAACCGGTGCACAGACAGATCGGCCAAACGTCGATGGCGCTGGGGCACAACGGCAACCTGACCAACACTGCCGCGCTCGCCGCGCGACTTGGAGGGGCAAACGCCTCGACCGATTCGGATCTCATGCTCGAGGCGATCGCCCGCGAGGTCGAGGATGGTCGTTCCGACGGCCGCGGACTCGAGCGAGCCCTGCTCAAAGCCCTGCCGCTTTTCGAAGGTGCTTTCTCGTTGGTCTTGATGGATCAGGGCCGGCTGGTCGGTGTGCGCGACCCCCACGGCTTCCGACCTCTGTCGCTTGGTCGTGTCGGCGATGGCTGGGTTCTGAGCTCCGAGACTGCAGCCTTCGATCTCGTCGGCGCCACCTTCGTTCGCGACATCGAGCCCGGCGAGATGGTCATCATCGACGCCAACGGTGTCAGGAGCTTCCATCCCTATCCGACCGTGGCGTCGAAGCTGTGCGTGTTCGAATTCGTGTACTTCGCGAGACCCGACAGCAGGCTGTTCGGGCTGCCGGTGTTCTCGGCGCGGCAGGAGATGGGCCGAGAACTCGCAAGAGAGCATCCCGCCGACGCCGACGTCGTGGTGCCCGTGCCGGAGTCGGGCATCCCGGCGGCGCAAGGGTTCAGCGAACAGTCCCTGATCCCCTACACCGACGGACTGGTCAAGAATCGGTATGTGGGTCGCACCTTCATCGAGCCAACCCAGATGCTGCGGGACCGAGGGATCCGACTGAAACTCAACCCGATCCCCACCACGCTCCAAGGAAAGCGGGTGGTGCTGGTGGACGACTCGATCGTTCGAGGCTCGACAACGCAACAACTCGTGCAGATGGTCCGTGACGCCGGGGCCACGGAGGTTCACCTCCGGATCAGTTCGCCTCCCTATCGGTGGCCCTGCTTCTACGGGATGGACACCTCCGACCAGACCAAACTCCTGGCGGCACGCATGAGCGTCGAAGAGATCAGAGAGTTCCTCGAGGTCGATTCGCTCGGCTACCTGTCCCTCCCCGCGCTGATCGCCGCCACTGGGGTCGCACAGGGCGGGTTCTGTACTGCCTGCCTGTCGGGTGACTACCCCACGGATGTCTCCGAGGCCGGGGGCAAGTTCGTGCTCGAGCCCGCCGCCTCGGTGTGACCGAGCCGCTCACCTACGCAGGGGCCGGTGTCGACCTCGAAGGCGCCGATCGTCACGTCGCCCGGATCGAGCCACTCGTCACCGCCACCTGGGGACCCAACGTGGTGGGAGGATTCGGTGGCTTCGCGGCCGGCGTGGAACTTCCCGACGGATATCGGCGCCCCGTCCTGATGATGTCGACAGATGGTGTGGGGACCAAGCTCGAGCTCGCCCGCCGGTCCGGCCTCTGGGACGGCGTCGGCTTCGACCTGGTGGCGATGTGCTGTGACGACCTCGCCGTCGTCGGCGCCGAGCCGATCGCGTTCGTCGACTACCTGGCGGTCGGATCACTCGACGGCGAACGTGATGCCCGCATCGTGGGTTCGATCGCCCGCGCATGTGCCGCCGCAGGCGCGGCCTTGGTGGGTGGCGAGACCGCCGAGCACCCAGGGGTGATGGAGCCAGACTCGGTCGATCTCGCCGGCGCCGCCCTCGGTGTCGTCGAACGTGGAGCCGAGATCACCGGTTCGGCGATCGAGCCCGGTCACGTCCTCATCGGCCTCCGATCCCCCAATCTGCGATCGAACGGGTTCTCGCTGGTGCGTCGTGTGCTCGCCGGCACACCGCTCGATGCACCGTTCCCGGGCGAGGACGATTCGGTTGCCGAGGTCGTGCTGCGACCCTCGGTTCTGTACGGCCCCGCAGCCCGCGCGGCGGCCGACACGGGCCTTGTTCGAGGGATGGCGCACATCACGGGTGGCGGCATCCCCGGCAATCTCATCCGGCCCCTGCCGGACGGGTGTCGGGCGGTGGTCGATCGCGCTGCCTGGGACATCCCGAATGTCTTCACACAGATCCAGCGCATGGGGGACGTCTCGGACGACGCCATGGCGGAGACTTTCAACCTGGGGATCGGTTTCTGCATCGTGACCGACACCGATGCTGTCGACCAACTGCTGGAGACGGTCACGACGCACGGCCACCAGGCAACGGTCATCGGCCAGGTGATAGAAGGCGAGCGGGGTGTCGAGCTGACCTGAGCGTCCCGACGCCGGCGAGACGTCGCTCCGACGTCTGCTCGGTGCGCCATACGGCCGAGCGACGCAGTTTGCTCCATATGCCTGTAATCCACCTGGGGGTTCGCAAGGCTGAGGGCCGGGGCGAGCAGGTTGACAGTTCGCTCCGCGAACCGCTCTACGACAGTGAGGTTTGGTTCAGGAACTGTCCGGTCAAGCCCACCAACCCCTGCTTCGGAAGACTCGGCCTTCAGGCAAGCTCGACGACGACGCCCTCGTCAGAGGACCGTTGAAGCGCTTCGAGCAGCTCATGTAATCCCAGGGCGCGGTCGAAATCGGGCTTGAAGCGCGTACCCTCACGAATCGCCTCGGCGATCCGGACGTGCGCCTGCGCGACGTTGCGTGCGGGTCCGCCGATCGCCGCCGACGGCGCCGACCGGAGCCGCTCGGGCACCGGGAGCGGTGCGAGTGCGGCGTCGCCCTGCGCACCCTCGAGGGTGGTCGGGGTGATCTGGGGCAGACCCTGGGTCGTGGCCACCAGCGTGCCCCGGCTGCCGTAGACCGCCATCCGCCAGTTGCTCCCGTTGAATGGGACGGACGCCATGTGGAAGGAGACGCGGCCACCGTCTGCGAGCGTGCCTGTGAGGGCAACGTTGTCAGGGGCGTCCACGTCGACGGTCTCACCCGTATCGGCGACTTGCCACTCTGGCACCTGGGTGCCTACCGAGGCCGACACGGTCGCCGACGGGCCGAAGGCGTGCGAGAGATAGTCGCGGCTGTGGCCGGCGACGATGGTCATCAGGTTGGCGCCTTTCTGTGCGTCGCCCATCCACGCCGTGCCGGAGTCGCTTCTCCCGGCTCCGCCGCCGAACATCGTCATGTGGACGGACAGCACGTCGCCCAACCATCCCTCATCGTGGAGCTCCTTGATGTAGGCGAGGGTCGGGTCCTGGTGCCCCTGGAGACCCACCGCCGTGACGACCCCTCTCGATCGCGCCAGTGCAGCCATCTGCTCTGCTTCGGCCAGGTTGGCGCCGAGCGGCCACTCGCAAAAGACGTGCTTCCCGGCCTCGAGGGCCGGCATCACAACCTGGTGGTGGAGCGGCACCTTTCACCACGACCGCTATCAGGTCGATGTCCGGCTGTGCCGCCAGGTCGGCCACATCGTGAAAGTCCTCGAGCCCGAACGCCTCGGCCGCGGCCGCCGCCGATTCGGGGCGGCTGGTGCAGACCGCTACCAGCTCCATGCCGTCGACCGCCCGGATCGCGGGGAGGTGCGTCATCGCACCCCAGCCTCTCCCATTGGCGTTGGCGCCGACGAGGCCGACCCGAACGACCCCCGTCATGCGTCCACCCCGACTCGAGCCTCTCCGCTTGCGGCCTCGATCCCGGCGGCGAGCTTCGTGGTGAGGCGACGCAGTTCACTCATCTCATCCACCGTGAGGTGCGAGCCGATGTGGTGGTCGAGGCCCCGGAGATGCGTCCGCCCCGCCTCGCGAAAGACGTCCCGGCCCGCAGGGGTCAGACCGACCACCCTGCCGCGGCCGTCGGTCGCGCAGGATCGACGTTCGACGATCCCGTCACCTTCCAGCCGATCGATGAGGCGCGTCACACCGCTGCGGGTGATCGGGAGGGTGTCGGCGAGCTCGGACGGGCGCACGGTCTCGTCGTCGGCTCGGGCCAACGTCAACAGGATGACGTAATGCTCGAACGGCAGCCCAGTCTCGTCCTCCATCTCCCGAGCGAGCACCTCGCGCACCCGGGACAACGTCGTCCACAGCGCCGTGTACGTCTCCGACGCATCTGTCGTTCGCAGTTGCATGGCCATGAGGCGATGGTAGCTCATCTGGTTGCGTGACTCAATCAATCTGTTAAGGTGACGCTGCTACCGGGTAGTTGACCGGCTCAACTACACCGGAGTCCGGATGGATCGACAGCACGGATCGGCCCCGCCCGGCATCGAGACGAGGAGAGTGCAGATGAACACAGCATTGATCAAGGCCGGAGGCATCGGGATCGGCGTCGCGCTGGTCCTGGTCGCCATCGCTCATGTCGCAGCCGATGGAATCAGTGGGCCGCTGCTGGTGACCCAACCGGGAGGCAGCGCCGTCGAGGAGGTCACGATCGGCCTGGCCCTGATGTCGACCGTCGTGGGAGGTGTCGCGGGAATCGGGATTGCGCTGGTCGCAGAACGCTTCGGTCGACCGAAGGCGACCTTTGTCGCCGTGTGCGTGGTGGCACTGGTGCTGTACGGAACGGTGCCGTTCACTGCCGCCGAAGAGACGACGACGGCCGTCTGGCTGAATGTCATGCATGTGACGGCAGCGCTGCCGATCGTCGGTCTCCTGGCCCGCCAACTGCCGGGCGCCCGGGCGCAAGCCGAAGGGCCTCAGCCGGAGTCGGAATCAATGGGGGCGACCTCGTGACCGACCAAGAGCGACAGATGGACGACATCAACACCCAGGTGATCGACGACTTCAGAGCCAACGCCGGCGCAGTCGACGAGGCAGCAGGCGGATTCTTCGCCGGCAAGCCGGTGCTGATCCTGCACAACACCGGCGCCAAGACGGGGAAGCTACGGCTCAATCCGCTCGTCTACGCCGCCCACAACGGGAGCTACGTCGTCGCCGCCAGCAAGGGCGGTGCGCCAAATCACCCGCATTGGCTGCTCAACGTCCGGACCAATCCCGATGTGATCGTCGAGGTCGGCACCGAGCAGTTCCCCGCCACAGCCACGATCGTCGAGGATGGCCCGTTGCGTGACGAGTTGTACGCCAAGTTGGTGGCGATCATGGACCAGTTCGCCGACTACGAGACCAAGACGGCGCGGCGCATCCCGGTGGTCGTGCTCGATCGCTCGGACTGACGGATCCTCGTCATGAGCCTGCCGCACTCGATGCGGGCCGTCGTGCTCGATGCGCCTGGACCGCCGGAGGCGCTCCAGGTGCGCGACGTGCCGGTCCCCACGCCGAAGGCCGGGCAGGTCTTGGTGAGGGTCGAAGCGTTCGGGCTCAACCGCTCGGAGCTCCACACTCGGCTCGGTCTGGGCCAGGGAGTGACGTTTCCTCGCGTCCTCGGCATCGAGGCCACCGGCACGGTGGCGGCCTGTCCGGGCGGAGAGCTGGCACCGGGCCAACAAGTCGCCGTCATGATGGGCGGCATGGGCCGCACCTTCGACGGCGGCTACGCCGAATTCACCTGTGTCCCCGTTCGTCAGACCGTTCCGTTCACCAGCGATCTCGACTGGGCCACCCTCGGCGCCATTTCCGAGATGCTTCAGACCTCCTACGGCTCGCTGACGGTCGGGCTCGATGCGCATCCCGGCCATTCGATCCTCATCCGCGGAGGCACCTCGTCGATCGGCATGACCACGGCCGTGCTCGCCAAACGGCTCGGCATGACGGTGCTATCGACCACTCGCAATCCCGAACGGACCGATGTTCTCCGGATCGTCGGCGTCGACTACCCGCTGATCGACGACGGCAACGTCGCGGCCCAGGTCCGAGAGCAGTTCCCCGGCGGCGTCGACACCGCCCTCGAGCTCGTCGGAACTCCCACGCTGCCCGACACGCTCCGTGCCACCAGAGTCCACGGCGTCGTGTGTTTCACCGGGATGCTGTCGAACGAATGGACCGTGCCCGACTTCTACCCTATCGAGTACCTCCCTCGGGGTGTCCGCCTCACCGCCTACGGAGGAGACGCCGCCGACCTCCCCGCCGAGGTCCTCCAGGACTTCCTCGATGCCGTCGCCGCAGGCGAGGCTCACGTGCCCATCCACCGGACATACCGGATGAACGAGATCTCACAAGCCCACGCCGACATGGAAGCCGGGCGAGCCACCGGCAAGCTCGTAGTCGTCCCCTGAACCCAGCCCCCAATGGCCAATGGCGACAACGTCACTTGTTCGTGGGCGTTCGAGTCCCTTCGCCCGCACCATCGAAGGCATACATCGCCGCTCATATTGCATGATATGCCGGTGATCTGTTCCGGCTTCTGGGAGACTTGGCGGCGATGAGCTGGATGCCGTGTCTGGTGGAGTCGAGGGCCGGGTCTGTGGTGCCGGTGGTGCGGTTGGGGCATCCGCTGGTGGATCGGTATCTCGAGTTCGTGGCGGCTCGGGGTCGACCTCACCTGCGTCTGACTTCGTGATAGAGATCCGCCGGTTCCTAACCCATCGATGGGAGGCTGTGGGCCTGACCCTGAGGAGGGTATGGGATGAGTGATCAGACGGTTCCTGGTCGTCGTAAGCGGCGGCTGTTGACACCGGAGGAGAAATGGGAGGCGTTCTTGGAGGTGACGTCCCGGGAGCTGACCCAGTCCGACGCGGCCCGTAAGTGGGGGGTGGACACGTCGGTGGTGATCAAGCTCGACGCGATGCCAAGGACGCGGCGTTGGCAGCGTTCGCTTCGTCTCGGCCGGGCGGGTCCCGGGATCCCCGTGACGTCGAGGTCGAGATGCTGAGAGCCGAGATCGGCCGGTTGACCGAGGCGATCAAGGAACAGGCGATCGAGTTGGCGTTGATCCGAGGAAAATCGCGTTGGGCCTGAACCTCGCCCGGGTCCCGCTCCGTTGTTCAGGCGAGGTCAAAGAGGGCCTCATCAAGCTGATCGACCAGGCCACCGATTCGGGCTGGTCTCATGCCCGGGCATGCCGGGTTCTCGAGATCTCTGATGTGAGGGTGCATCGGTGGCGTGCCCGCCGCCGTGGTCTTGGCACGCTCGAAGATCTCGCTCCGGGCGGCAACCCTGTGCATCGGATCCTCGATTGGGAACGCCACGCCGTGTTGGAACTGGTCGAAGAGTGGGGACCTGTCGACCGGACCCACCGCAAGCTGGCGTATCGAGGTTCGTATCTGGGACGAGTGTTTGTGTCTCCTTCGACATTGTTACGTATCACCAATATTGCTGGAGTGAGGTTGCCCGGTGAGCCGCCCCGACCGGTCCGGCCGGCCCCGACGCTGCCGGAGGTCCCCTGGGAACCCAACCGGATCTGGATCTGGGATGCCACCCACTTCACTCGTGCCGACCGGTCGGTCTATGCGATCGTCGATGTCGTCTCCCGGTTCTGGATCGAGACCCTGGTCACCACCGAACAGACCTCCACCCAAGTCCAGTTGCTGTTCAGCCTGGCGCTCGAATCCCAACATCTTCTGGACGCAGAGGGACGTCCGATCAGGCGACCGTATCCGAGCGTCGAGGACCAACAGGGTCCGGTGTTGGTGGCGTGGTCGGATATTCATACTGAGTTCTGTCCTGATCGTGCTGGGGCGGTGGAGCTGGCCGCGTAGCGTCGGTCGGGTCCGGCGCCTGCCTGGTGCTACTGCGGACCGATTGGAGCGCCGCCGTTGGTGGTGACTTCTTGCCTGTTGATTGTGGTACCGGGCAGGGTTCACGTCGGCGGAGAGAGCGGCCCTGTTATGAACCTGGTGACGGCACCCGTGGTCGATCCCTGATAGCGAATGTCTGGTGCTCCTCGACGTCGTTGCTGAACACCCGCTGGCAAGTCGATGTCGCGAGGAGGTAACAGCGATGAGGATCAGGATCGGGATCGATGTGGCATGCCGGGCCGCTCATCAGGCGGCGTGTGCCGATGAGACCGGCCGGGTGTTGTGGGGCGGTCACCGGTTCCGCACCACCCCGCAGGACCTCGCAGCGCTATGGGCCAGGGTGCCGGAAGCAGCGACCGAGGTGACGGTGGTGATGGAACCGACCCGAAACGCCTGGGTCCCGCTGGCGGCGTGGTTCCGCCGGCATGGCGCGACGGTGGTGATGGTGCCCTCCGAACAGGCTTCGGATCTGCGGGCCTACTACTCCAAGCACGCCAAATCAGATCGGTTCGACGCTGAGTTGCTGGCCCGTCTTCCCGTGCTCCATCCCGACGGTTTGCACCCTGAGGCCAGCAACGGGCCCGGTGACGCGCTGAAGCGGGCGGTGAAGCTGCGCTCGAGTCTTGTGCACCGCCGCACCACAGCGATGGCGCGTCTCGATGCTCTGCTGGAGATCATGGGCCCGGCCTGGATCGACGCGATTGGGTCTGACATGACCCAGACGGCGTTCAGGTTCCTGGCCCGGTACGCCAACCCGCATCAGGTGAAGCGCCTCGGCCGATCCCGATTGGCTCGTTGGTTCCAGCACCACACCCGCAAGGCCTGGGGTGAGCGACGCGCCGATGCGGTCGTGTCGGCCGCAGAGGCCACGATCGAGCTGTGGGGACCCGACGGGATGGACTGGGAATCGCTCGCCGCTGACATCGCCGTCGAAGCCGAACTGGCGCTCGAACTCACCCGTCAGATCGCCCAGCTCGATCGCAGAATCTACGACCTCTACACCGAAGCCGACCCGGATCAGATCGTGTTGTCGGTTCCTGGTGTGGGCAAGATCCTCGCCGCTCAGATCCGGGGACGTCTCGGTAACCCGCACCGCTTCACCAGCCTCGCTGCCGCCCGATCCTTCTCCGGACTCGTGCCGCGCAAGAACGCATCCGGCCTCGGCGACCAGCGAGTTGGACCCACCAAGCAAGGCGACGCCTGCCTCCGAGAAGCGCTGTTCATGGCCGCCGACCATGCCCGCAAAGTCGACCCCACCATTGCCGCCCGATACCAACGGCTGATGTGCGACACCGCACGACACCACACCTCAGCGATGTGCACCATCGCTGCCGTGTTGCTGACCCGCATCGTGGCCTGTCTCCGCACCAGCACCCCCTACCAGCTACGCGATGTCGACGGCACACCCATCACCCCCGCCGAGGGTCGCGCCATCGTCACCGCCCGCTACCGATCCCACCCGAGATCCGTGCCGCCCGCCGCACCATCGCCCGACAACGACGCACCACGCACAGGGACGAGCGGGTCAAGAAAGGAGTCGCTCAGCGCTCCAAGACACCGCCCGTCCCCACACCAGCATGAACCGCCCAAGAACCCTTGACAACGGTTAAGAACTCAACGGGGCGGGGATCGCTGACTGCATGGCACGCCGGATCTGATCGAAGCGACGTGAGCGGACATCGCTCAAGGCGGTGAGTGATCTGGGTGCGCACCATCACCAACGGTAGCGAAGGCCCACATCGCGGGCCCCTGCACGGTCGCAGGCGTGGCTCCTATCCTTTGATCGAACCGACGTAGCTTTCGCCTCGGCCCTTGGCGTCGAGACGCTGCCCCGTTCTGGTGTGCCGATCGCGCGAGAATGGTGCGATCAAAGCAACGTTGACGACCACTCGGTCCGACTCAGAGAGAGAGAGAGAGAGAGAGCTTCATCCATGGACATGCTGATGGGCGACAAGATCGCCGACGCCAATCTGACCGACTGGCGTAAGCTGGCCCAGGGGTTACACGCCCGCTATGAGGTCAACGATTTCACCACCGGCGCACGGTTCATCGCCGCAGTGGGCGAGGCGGGCGACGAGGCCGGTCATTACCCGAGCCTCTCGATGGGCACCGGCTACGTCGATCTCAAGTTGATCACCAATGACGCGATCTATCGCGACGAAGACGGCACCGAACACGTTGTCGAGTGGCCCACCCAGCAAGATGTCGACCTCGCCCGCCGGATTACTGAAATTGCTGCCAACCACGGGCTCGCAGCCGACCCTGCTTCGGTCAGCCAGTTCGAACTCGGTCTCGACACCCCAAACGCCGCGGTCATTGCCCCGGTATGGGCCGCGCTGTTGACCGGGAACCCTCCCAGTGGCGATGAGGTCCGCGACGCCACGGGACAGGTTCCGAATCTGTGGTTCGGAAGTGCCGACGTAGACGAGGCGCCGCGTCAGCGGTTCCATGTCGAGGTCTACGTGGCGCCCGAGGTGGCCGAGCAACGGATTGCCGCCGTCGTCGCCGCGGGTGGGACCGTCGTCGATGACAGCGACGCGCCGTCGCTCACCGTGATCGCCGACCAGGACGGCAACACGGGCATTCTGTGCGTCGAGATGTTCGGGGTGAAGGAGGATTGAACCGACCAGTGGCCCCAAGCATCGATTGTCAACGGCGACGCCGTCGACGTGGTCGTCGATATGTGCGCGTCATTCAGTCGGAAGAAGAACGTCGCGACTGGACGCTATGTTGCCGGGTATGAGAGCGATCGGGCCGGATTGGCGGGTGGTCGATGGTGTTGCGACGGCGTGGTTCGCCACGCCGTCGCTGATCGAGGGGGCGGCGCTGGCCGGGCGCATGGTGGAGCTGTCGTCTGAGATCGTGGTCGACTTGCGCCCAACGGGTATGCGGGTGCGCCTCGACTCACACCGACATGCGGACGCGGTGTCAGCGGCGGCACGGGATCTCGGTCTGGCCGCGAACCCTGCCGTGTTGCAGCAGGTGAGCGTTGTGTACGAATCCGCGAACCCGCCTGAGGTGAGGTGGTTCTGGCAGCGCGTGCTCGACTACGAGCCTGGCCAGGAGGACGGTTTGGTGGATCCGTTGCGGCGCGATGCAGCGATTCGGGTCCGGGAGTCGACCGAGCTGCGCCCGCTGCGAAACCGTATCCACATCGACGTGGCGCGGCCGGCTGCGGCGGTCGAGCGGGTGAGCCTTGGTGAGGGATTCGGACCGTACGGGGTGTGTCACACCGATCCCGATGGCAACGAGGTCGATCTGGTGCCGGGCGAGGTGCTCGGCGAGAGCAGCAGGACGGCCGACTGGCAGGCGGTGTTCAGCGCGATGGTGTGCTACCGCACCATCTCGCCGACGCAGCAGCGTGACCTGGCCGTCGCAGCAGCAGCCTTGGCCGACGACGCGGGCTTCCCGCTGCTGGTCGACGTGCGTCCCGGGCTTGTGATCATCGACAGCGGCAAGGACCAGTGGGAACACGACGCCCACGGCCTCGACCTCGACTTCGCCGACCTCGCCGGAAACCTTCAGACCGCTGCCCGCGAACTCGGAGCCACTGCGGATCCGGGGTTGGCGCGCTTCGTTCAGGTCTTCGTGGACGCTGCCGACGTCGCCGCAGTCCGCGCCTTCTGGATCGCCGCACTCGGCTACATCCACGACCGGCGAGCCGCAGTCACCGACATCTACGATCCACGACGGCTGAACCCGGTGCTGGTGTTCCAAGAGCTCGATCATTTGGAGACCGATCGCCGCCGGCAGCGCAACCGCATCCACTTCGAGCTCGAAGTGCCGCCGGAGCTCGCAGAGACGCGCCTCGCCACGGCGGTCGCAGCCGGTGGCCAGCTCCTTGCCGAATCGGAGAACCGCTGGCGGGTCGCCGACCCCGAAGGCAACGAACTGGTGATCCGTCGGCGGGGCATGAGCTCGCACTCGTCTGAGCTCCATGCTCAGGGGCTTCTCACGACGGCCAGTCTGGCGCATCTCGACAGGGAGAGGCATCTCAAAGCTCCGGAAACCACTCTCCGCTCTGATAGAAGGGAATGGGGCGAGGTGCATCGCGCACCCGGCGTCCCCGACCCGCACACCGATCAACGGATCCCGAACAAGAACACCCGCAATCCGGAACAGCGCCGAACGGCACCTCCGCGCTCGAGTCTCTGAGGACTGATCGACCCCTCCCAGTCAAGGCTGTGGCAGCTCGGATTCTTGGACGAGGAGGTCCCAGTGGTGGTCCTTACCTAGCACCACGGTACGAAAATCCCGGTAGTCCCACGTCAGGATCCAGGCATCGCGGACGGAAGCCATCGCCATGACCGTCAGGTCGGGCAGGTCGACTCCGGAGTCGACGTATCGGTCGGCGAGGTCGAGGGCGAGCCTCAGTTCGGTGTCGGTTGGTGCGTCGAGCCGGTGGACACCATCGAGGAGGGCGCGTCCGAAGATGAGAGCCGCCGGGGCGTGTCCTCGAGCGCGCAGTAGCAGATCGACCTCAGCGAATACGGGCCACGGGACCACAACGTCACGGGCGGATCGGGCCAGCAATTCAGCAGCGAACTCATGGCGTCTGCCTTCGCCTCGATTCAGGGCTGACACCAGCGGACCGGTGTCGCAGATGATCAGCCTGCGAGCCGTGCCAGCACCTCCTCGATGCGCTGTGAAAGGTCCTCATCGTCCCCAACCACGCCGGCGTACGGCAGTGGGTCGGGATGCTGGGAGACCAGCTCGGTGATCAAGGAGGAGAAGGAGGTCTTGCGTCGCTCAGCTTCACGGTCGAGACGGGCCGCGACGGCGGGAGGTAGCGAGATGGTGCGTCGTACAGTTGCCATACCCGACAGTATGAACTACGAGGTATGAAGACACAAGTGTCCTGTCCCAGATCGCCAGATCGGGAGCGAGAACACCCAGATGGCCAAACCGCGCAGACCGGCACGTCGGAGTGCGCCTACGCAGCGTCGGCGCTGGGGCTCCGAAACCGGACCTCTCTCGCCACGGAGTAGCTCGGAGCCGGCCCGTACGATGATGCGGGGTTGTCTTCACGCCCGGCGAGCAGTTCCATCCCGACAGCGACGCCGGCCACCACCACATTCGACTGAGTTTCTCGTTCCTCGAACGTGCGCAGCTCGGCGAGGCTGCGCATCGATTGAACCGAGCGATGGAATCGGCGCCATTGCGTCCGAGAGCGCTGGAGACCGGCGTCGCACACTCGATTCGGATTGCGAGATGAGGGTTGTGATTGCTCGCGGTGAGGCGAAGCGGACGGTCGGACCGCAGCAACCTCACCACGTTGTCGACGAGGCTCCCGATCAGGCTTATGGTTGGGTCATGACCGAGCCCATCCGAGTGATGCTCGAGAGTGGCAAGAAGAAGCGTGTGGTGGCGAGCGCCTTTGATTGGCCTGGGTGGGACCGCAGCACCAAGTTGGGTGGCGACGTGCTGGCCGTGCTGGACTCCTATCGACACCGCTTTGCCAAGGTCGCCGAACGTGCTGGCTACGGTGACGAGTTCGGACGTCTGGGTGTTCTCGAAGTGGTCGAGCAGGTCGACGGCATCGGAATGACCGATTACTACGGTGTCTCGGGCCGGGCCGCCACGGCGGAAGGCGGTCAAATGACCGAAGCCGAGCTCGACCGAAAGCTCGCGCTGCTTCGGGCCGCGTGGGCCACCTTCGATGACACGGCAGCACGCGTGTCAGCCGAGCTTCGCAAAGGCCCGCGCGGCGGAGGCCGGGAAAAGGACCGAATCATTCAGCACGTGAATGGCTCGGAGATCCACGAGTTCGCGCCGAAGGTCGGCGTGAAGGTGCCGTTGGAGACGAGGGACGACCCCAAGGCCCTGCGCACCTATCGCGACGCCTTCGCCGATGCGATCCGCGAGCACCACGCTCGGGGCGAACCGGCGCGCTCGTGGGCGTTGCAGTTCCTGGTCCGACGCTGTGCCTGGCACATGCTCGATCACGCCTGGGAGCTCGAGGACAGGGACCTGACCGGTGCTGAGCCTGAATCCAAGCTCAGCAGATGATGCGGTCGTCCTATCCCCAGGAGCTGCACGACAAACTGCGAGAACCAGCGCACCGGTCAAACAGTGCCGATCAGCAAATACGCTGCAGAAACACTCGACTCGCCAAATAGCGCCGAACGGCACTGATGCGCTTCGTCGCGGTTGGTGTTGGCGTGGTTCTGTCGACCACGCCTCATGGCGTGCGAGCGAAGCCTGCGGCCAACGTGTCGCAGCGAACGATCGGTACATCGATGCCGGAGGCCATAGCTTCGATCTCGTCGTTCAGCGGACCGAGGAATGTCAGCCGGCGGAGTTTGACCGTCGCCTGCAGCTTGGCCATCTCGGGCCACGTGTACGCAAGTCGATGGTGTTCGAGCCATGCGTCCGCATCGCGGTAGACGATGGTCGCCAAAGCGGATCCCTCGTCGCGGTTGACATAGAACTGATAACGCAAGACCCCTGACTCACCCTCGGCGTCTGTCTTCTGCGCGAGGGCTTCGATCGCCGCCACGAACTCGTCAGCACCTGCGACGAGGTCGTACTCGTTGACATTGACGATCTGGTCCTCGATGGCCAAGTTTGCTCCTTCTTGGGGTCCCACCGCGCTCGCGCCTAGAACAAGCGCCGGCCGCACGATAACGGCGCCTCGGTGGGTAGTGAAGCAGCCTGGATTAACCCCACCGCGAGATCGTCGTTTCGTGAGTAGTGGCCCCATCGTTGTCGCATGACCTCGGGTGCGGTCGGTCAGATCACTTCGATTGGGCATCTTGTGCCGGGCGCTCGAGAGAGCCGGTTGTCTGCAGTGAGGAAGTTACAGCCGAGAGTCTCTGCCAGAGCGATGTAGCAGGCGTCGTAGGCGGTGAGGTTGTCACGTAGCTGCCAGCTGCGAAGTAGCAGCGGCGCGGTGGGATACACGTTGATGGGAAGGTCGAGGAGATCGGTCACCGCCTGTTCGGCCTGGGTGAGCGTCGATGGTCCCGACGTGGAGCTGGCGACGGATCACCGACAGGACCTCGATGCGAAGCAGATCGGGTGCGGCGATCTGCTCCCCGTGAAGTCGTTGCCGGTAACGGATGCCGTCGGGTCCCCCGTCGGCTACCGCCGGCGCGATGAGCGAGGCGTCAACGACGAGCACGTTCGGATTCGAGAGCGGCGATGGCGTCTTCTCCGCTCAATCGTCCTTTGCTGCGGTGTTCGATCCTGTCGAGGACTTCGTCGATGGTCGGGGTGGTGGCGATCAGTGCCAGTTTCGCCGCCAGGTACTGCTGGAGCGACTGGCCCGCTAGTTCCGCCTGACGGACCAGGGCTTCGTGGACTTCTTCGGGTACGTCCCGGACCTGCACATTGGGCATGCATGCATAATACATGCAGCCGGCTGGAGAGGCAAGAGGGAGCGCCGATCACCAGTTCCCGGCGGGTAAAGAGCCTATCTCGAGATGCGCGGGATCGGCACTTCCGCGAGCGGGTCGGTGGCGTAGCCGGTCAGTGGTCTGGGTGGGGCACGGCGACCACCGTGAGGTCGTCGATCCCGGCGAAGTCGCGGGGGTTGCAGGTGTGCAGGGGTAGATCGTTGGATATGGCGATCGCAGCGATCATCGCGTCGTAGGCACGTGCTGCTGGCTTCCGGCCCGCTCTTCGCAGCCCAGCAGCTACCCGACCGAAGCTGCGGGCCGCGGCAGCGTCGAACGGCAGCGGGTCGAAGTCCGCTTCGGCTTGCTGGAGGTGCGCTTGCCGGGCGGACCGTTCCTCGTCGGTGGATGCCACCAGCGGACCTACAGAGAGTTCGGCCAGTGTGATGGTCGTGATCAGCGGCTCGTCGGGGAGCGGATCGGTGTCCTGCAGTCGACCGAGCAGGATGAGGGTGCTGGTGTCGAGGATCCCGCGCGGCATCGATCAGAGGGCGGGATCGAGGACCCGGTCGAGGTCGTGGCGCAACTGGTCGGGGTCGACAGGCGGAAGCTGCCGGCGGCGGGCAAGGATCACGTCGAGCGGCATCGGCTCGCGGCCAAGTGGTCGCAGCTCAGCGACCGGCTTCCCGGAGCGCGTGATCGTGAGCCGCTCGCCTTTGGCGGCTCGGTCGACCAAGTCGCCGCCATGGTTGCGGAGTTCCCGGATTGAGACTTCGGACATGACCGCAGTGTATCGCGCGTGATACAGGGGGGAAGAAGGTCGACCAACCACGCCGATCGCCACGTCCGGCGCAGAAACGAGCACATCGCCGAACCACGCATAGCGGCACTTCGGCGTGCGGTCGCTGGAAGCCCCACCGGAACTTCTCAGGCATCGTTAGCGTCCAATCCAAGATGCGAATCAGTCTCGCCGCCGTTTCTCTGGTCGCGCTGTTGGTCGTGGGCTGCGGTGCCGGATCGGGGAGTGTCGGATCCTCCGATCCGGCTGAAGAGGTGGGGCGCCCGCCTGACCTGATGGTGGCGGTAGGCGAGGACCAGCTGGAGTTGAGCGCATTCGCCTACTGCTGGTCATCGGCTGGACAGACTGTCTGTGCTGACGGTGCTCCACCGGATCCATTGCCGGCCCTGACGGTCAACGGTGGCGAGTCTCTCACCGTCGGCTTTCCACTCGACTGGACCCTCCAAGGAACCTTGTATGTCGGCGAGGGCTATTGCGATGGTTCATCCATCGTCGACATCGACCCGAACGATGCTGCTTTGGAGCAGCTCGGTCCAGCCGGAACCTATCGTGTGGAGATCTTCGGGCGCGGCGAAGAAGGGGATGGCGCCTGGGCCTTCGAATTGACGACCACCGAAGATCACCCTGGCCCGCCCACATATGTCCAAGTGCTCTGGTACCCGAGCGACCGCGACCTCGATGAAGGAGCGTCTCTTGGTGCTCAGCTGGGGAACCTCACCACAAAGCCAGAAGAGGTCTCCGCTGTTGTCACGGTGACCTCTGCCAATGGCGACTCCGAAGAGTTCGAACTCCAAGGTGACGTCGACGACAACTGTTGGGCTTCCACTGTCGGGTTCGTAGGACCCGACAACCTGACGACCCAAGTACTCGAGCTGGGGTCGGCGCCCTACAACGTCACGCTCTCATTCAGCATGGATGAAACGCTGCTCGCGAGTCCCACCTTCACTTGGCCAGACGATTTCCCGTCCAACAGCAACGAGTCCTCTCGAAAGACTGTGGATCCAGCGAGCTAGGCAGGCCCTCGGGACGACGTCCAAGAAACGCATAACAGCAGTTCTGGGCGGATAACGCTCATTTTCAGAAACCAAGCAGAACGGCACTTCGAGGATCGCCTGTCAGCGCTCACCGCCGTCACGGAGCGCGCGCTGCGCTTCGGTCAGGCTGATCTCCGCATCGCGCGTTCGAGGTCGACGCCGAGCGATTCGGGGGTGACGCCGACGTGGCTCAGAAGCCGATACGACACGTCGTGAGCGGGTCGTCTGCTGATGGCGAGCAGGATGTGTTCGGGACCAATCCGCCGATGACCGGCATCGACAGCGAGCCCGAGCGCGTCCCGCAGCACGTGCTTGCCACCCCCAGTGAACGACCGGTGGCGCCGGTCGGCAACGCTGAGGTCGTATGACATGTCCGCAACGGCGCCCATTTCGATACCGACCGATGAGAGGGCGGATTCGTCGAGTGAATCCAAGCCAGCTCGCAGCTGGGCAAGTGACAGATCGAGCACTCGCCGAATCGGCGCCGAAGACACGGCGGCCACACCGAGAAGTAGATGCTCCGTGCCGATATGGGAGTCGTTGCGTCGCTCGGCCTCTGAGATAGCGGCCTTCACCGCCATCCGGGCTGATTGTGTGAAACGCTCAAACATGATCCTGTTTCCCGTGTTTCTTGTGGACTGCCTGCCGCGACACCCCCAGGGCATCGCCGATCTCCTGCCACGACCATCCCTTCCGGCGAGCGGCTGCCGAATCAAGTGACAGTGGTTGTGTCGGAGTCGTGGACGAGCGCTGCGCAGGTCGCCAGGCGACTGTGCGCGTGTTTGTGGAGAGTTGGTGGCGGATGCCTAGAAGGCGGGCAAGGGCCTTGATAGCGAGCGCTACTGATAGCATAATGCAAGCATGCCGAATGTACTTGTAAGAGATCTACCCGACGAGGTGCATGCCCAGTTGCAGCGGCGCGCTGAGAGCCAGGGACAGTCACTGCAGCAGTATCTGGTTGCCGAACTCAGGCGACTTGCGGAGCGGCCGACTTTGGACGAGGTACTTGACCGGATCGAACGACGCCACGGCGGCAGGGTTGGATTCGACCAGGCGGTAGCCGACCTGACCGAAGACCGGACCTAGTCGGTGATCGTCGCTGACGCCTCAGTTGTCGCCAATGCCCTCGGCGATGACAGAGCAGACGGTGCCGCGGCGCGAGCGGTGTTGCGAGCCGAGCGCGATCTCGCCGCTCCAGACCTCGTCGACGTCGAGACGGTTTCTGTGCTGCGCAGACGTTGGCTCAACGGCGATCTGACTGCCCGAAGGTTCCGCAGCGCCATCACAGATCTCGGTGACCTCGCCATCATGCGGCATCCCACACTGCCGTTCATGACACGCGCCTACGAGCTCCGTGCCAACGTGACGCCCTACGACGCCGCCTACATCGGACTCGCTGAAGCGTTGAACTGCGAACTGGTCACTGCGGATGCCCGTCTCGCTGCTGCCCCGGGACCACGCTGTCAGATCCGCATCGTCCGATCCTGAGCACGCCGATCACCAATTCTGTCGCCATAACGATCACTTCGCCGAGTGCTCGGGATCGGCACTTCGAGGAGCGCCTGCCCCTCGCCGGGCCGTCCCTGAGTGTTGGTATTCTGCGCCCACGGCGTTGCGTGAGCAGCGAGGTGCAACGAAAGGCTCTATCCAAGACGTCAGCGGGTGCGCGATATCGGTCCTCGTAGTGGGTCAGCTGCTGCGACCGTCTTGTTACGGTGTCTCACCTACTTGAGTGCCAATCTGTCCCAGGAGCCGACCGTGAAGTTCACCATCAGCAACCGCATCAACGCTGACCGTCGGGGAGTGTTGTCCTCACTCTGGATCTTCGTCTTGTTCAACATGCTCTTTCGTGACATCCACGAGTTCGCGCGTCCGGGCTGGATCGAAGAACTCATGTCGATGGAAGTTGCCGAAGGCCTCCTGCTCGCATCCGGGATCGTGCTGAGCCTGTTCATCTCGATGATCGTGTTGAACCGAGTGCTGTCTTCCAGGGCAGCCCGCTGGGCCAACGTCACTGTTTCCGTCGTGGCCATCGCCTCGATGGTCGCCAATCCACCGGGCGACCTCGACGACATCTGGTTCTTCGTCGTCGAGATCCTCGCCCTGCTGGCGATCATCAGTCTTGCCTGGACCTGGCGGACAGACCCGGCTGAGCGCAGCCCTGATCCGGTGGTACCGAGCGAGACCTAGCGCTCCCAAACCGGGGAGGGGAACCCCCGGACGTCCCCACCGATCAGATACACGCGAGCCCTGTTCGTGACGCAGCCGGACCGCGACACCTGGACCACGAGCGACGGAGGTGGAGCACCGCGGCTCCGCCCTGATAATGACCAGCGGCGGACTCAGGCGCTCTCCAGCAGTGATTCGCTGATCGACCACAGCCGCTCGGCGGACTCATCGTCGCAGGCGTGGGCATCCACGCCTTGGTAGCGAGCAAAGGGGCTCTCAGGGTCGGTCGGTGCCGCCACGTCACAGTCCTCGCAGTAGACACCCGGCTTGCCCTCGAGGTTCGGCGATGTTGCAGCCCATAACGTGGTCGAGCAGCCCTGCTCCGGCGTCTTGAAACCCGCAGTCGCCATCTCGGTCGGCTCACCGTTCTCGTCAATCCAGCCCATCGCAATCATCTCCTCCGGCGGGAGATGACGCTGAAGTGGGGTGAAGATCCCTCCCGGGTGGACCGAGAACGCCGAGGCACCGAAGTCGGCAAGGCGTCGCGACAACGCGTTGGCGAACAGTGCGTTGGCTGTCTTTGCCTGCCCGTAGGCTTGCCACTTTTCATAGGGCCCACTGTCGAAATGAAGGTCGTCCCAACGGATGTCCGCCATCTTGTGAGCAGTCGAGGAAAGGGCGACAACTCGCGATCCCGGCGTCTTCTCGATCAAGCGAAGGAGCATACTCGTGAGTGCGAAGTGACCCATGTGGTTGATGCCGAACTGCGATTCCCAGCCGGGACCGACACGGGTCTCCGGGGAGGCCATGATGCCGGCGTTGTTGATGAGTATGTCGAGATGATCGAGCTCGCCGAGCATCGACTGGCCGAATCGTCGCACCGAAGCCAGATCTGCCAGGTCGAGGGGCGCCGTCCTTACATCGCCATCGACATCCGCCAAGTTCTCGGCCGCCTTGTTCGGTGACCGGACCGGGACGACGACTGAAACGTTCATACCCGCCAAGGCACGAACCGTTTCCAGACCGATCCCGCTGTAGCCACCGGTGACTATTGCGGTCTTGCCCGCCAGTTTGATGTCAGCGATGACGTCGGCTCCATCGGTCTTGGGAGCGAAGCCCGAGTTCGTCGGAACTTGATCGGAGGCGGCCATGGCATCCTTCCCGTCGGGCCGTGAACCCTAACGGTCCGCAGGCGGTTACACCTCAGAAGGGCCCACCGCACCGGGGAGTGCCTCATCAGGGTTCGGGAGCCGCAGCCAGCGGTCAACAGCGAACCACCAGACTGCGGACAGCATGGCGAAGATCGCCAGCACCAGCATCCACGGGGCTGGCCGCCACCACCCGATGAGCACCACCGCTCCAAGAGCCCACACCATTACCCACGTGAGCGGATGGTAGATCGATGCAAATCTCTTGAAGTCCACCAGCGCCGACATCGCCACCATCAAACCAACCAGCACGACCCCGATCGAACCGGTCAGGACCCACGCGGTTGCGACAGGCGCCCGTTCGTCGCCTGCGTGCTCGATGAGACTCACCAAAGCTGCGCCGGCGGCGGCGATCCCCATGCTGATCGGGAGATGGCTGAACATCCATTGCACTCCCGAGTCGGAGCGGGGGCGTCGGCGACCGACGAAGTCGAAGTAAGTCCACCATGCGCCGAACCCGATGCCGAGACCGATGAGCCCGGTAGCCATGATGCCGAAGTTGCGGACCGCCTCTGAAAGCCCCGTCACCACCCCCACGACCACCTCGCCGAGGACGATGATCGTGAACAGACCGAACCGCTCGACGGTCGAGTCCGTGGCACTGACGTCGCCCGTCCCCAGCTCGCGCCTCATGGAGAAGCTGAGGGCGACCCAGCCGACCAGGAAGAACGCCCAGAGCGTCACGCGGGCATCATCCGGAAGGAGAATGCTGACCGCCACGATCACCACCGAGGAGCCCATCGCTGCGAGGTATTTGGCGGTGGTCGATGCCCACCCCTCGGCATCCTGGCGGCGGACCGTGTACCACATCCACGTCAGCAACAGCAGGAAGACCGTGTAGGTAATGGCGAACCCCCGGCCCGTGTCTGATCCGGCGTCCGAGGTGTATACCGCGAGGACCGCAAGTATCCCCATCTGCAGGAAGATGTATGCGCGGCTGCGGCCGTCCTCTCGACCGTGGAGGTCGTGGTACACGCTGCCGTTGAGCCAGGCGAGCCAGATCATGCCGAAGATCACCGCAAACTCGCCGACTCCCCGCCATGTCAGGTGCCCAGCCAAGTGATGGGCAGCCCGAGCGATGACCACAACATACACGAGGTCGTAGAACAGCTCGATGAAGCCGACGGTCCGGTCCTCGATGACATCGCCGTGGGCACGAGGTGGAAGCCAGAACCGTTCCTTGAACGCAGCAAACATGGGCGGCACCCTACCCAACTGTGCGATCGGCAGTCGTGTCGCGAACGGGCCTCCACATCCGCGACGACGACCGAGCGAACAGGCCCGCCCACATCGACCGCGTCTGTATCGCCAATCGCGGACGGTGGGCCGTCGACCTGCGACAGGCATCTTGCGAAGGACTGCACCTCAACGCTTCTGCGCCTGCTACGAGCAGCGCCGATCACCCAGTCCCGAGCAGAAACGCACATCCTGCCGAGTATCCGGGATCGGCACATCCTGCTCGCACTGGTGGCCGCCCATCGAACACGGGCTGTGGCGGTGTTGGGGTCAACTCGTCCAGCGGGATTCGACGGCAGAAACTCCCGCGTGCTTCGGTTGAGGTCGGTTGGCGGTGCTGGGCATCGGCAGCTTGAGTGCCATGGCAGACTCCCTGGGTGAAGGTTTCAGTCGTACAGGTTGGTGCCCCGGTTGATCTTCGACCGGTATTCGCCTCGCAGCGCCAACGGCTGATGGTGTTCTTGCGCGGATTGGCAGCCGATGATTGGCGGCGTCCCACGGCATGCGCCGGATGGGATGTGGCCGACTTGCTGGCCCATGTCGTTGGCGACGTTCTCGGTCGAATCAGCGGTCTTCGTGGCCACAGCGAACGCAATCCAGCTCGCACGGGCGAGTCTCTGGGGGAACTGGTGGACCGGACCAATCAGGAGTGGGTGGTCGCTTCCCGCCGGCTCAGCCCGCACCTGATGATGGATATGTTGGAGTGGGCGGGTCCGGTGGCCGACCAGCTGTGGCTGTCCCGGCGCCTCGATGAGCCGAGTCTGGGTGTCTCGTGGGCGGGGATCGAGCCGGCCCCGCTTTGGCTGGATGCTGCTCGTGAAGTGACCGAGTATTGGGTTCACGAACGACAACTACGAGAGGCGGTCGGCGACGATATTGAGGGGCTCCCCGACGTGGCAACGGTGTTGGACGTGTTCGCCCGGGGGCTTCCCTACACACTGGGTCGCTTCAATCTCCGCGAGCATGCAGACCGGATCCGAGTGGAGTCGGCGGGACGGTCTTGGCGTTTCCGCCGTCATGGAGACCAATGGTGGTATTCCGACGAGGTGGACCCGGACGAACCGGTCGCGTCCTTCGAAGGTGAGCTGTTGTGGCGACGCTGGACCCGGCAATCCTCCACACCACCGATCGACATCGACTCCCTTACGCCGCCTGAGCGGGCGGTCTTCGATCACGTGGGGATTGTCCACTCCAACCCGGACACGACATGACCAAGACCACACGATCCTTGGTGGTAGTCGTCTCCGGACTGCCCGCCGCCGGAAAGTCCACAATCGCCCGCTCGATCGCTCCGCTTCTCGACCTCCCGGTAATCGACAAAGACGACCTGCTCGAAGCCTCGTTTCCGTCGGGCGAGGTCTCCCCGGTGGAGCGGTCCCGTTTGAGCCGACAAGCAGATGCGACACTCCAGCAGTTGGTTCAGGGGTCGCTCGGCGCTGTGGTGGCCTCGCACTGGAGGCGCCCGGAGCTTTCTTCTGCATCGGGAACGCCAACCGAATGGTTGAGCTCGATGGCGCGGGTGGTGGAGGTCCACTGCACCTGCGACCCGCACACAGCGGCGGAGCGTTTCGTCAACCGCTCACGACATCCCGCACACGGTGATCAGCGGAAGGGATTCGCAGAGGTACTCGAGCAATTCCAGGCGATCCGTTCACTGGGCCCTCTCCGCATCGGTCCGACCGTCACCATCGCCACTGACACACCGGTCGACCCCATCGGCGTAGTCGACCAGATCCTCGCCGTTATCTGATCACGCCCTGGTGCGATCGGAAGCCCGCACCGATCACCAAATAGGGGACCCGAACGAGCATTCCACCGAGTGCACGGAATCGGCACTTATGTGGGTAATCGTGTCAAGGGGTTTCTGAATATGGGGGTAGTCGAGCATCAGGCCTGGGCCTGTTGAGCGGCGGCGTTGCGGTCGAGGAGCATTTGGAGGAGATCGACCCGGGCGTGCTGGTCTCGTTGGGCGGCGTGGTCTCGTTGGGCTTGTAGGACTGGGTCGAACGTGTGGTTGGTGGAGAAGTGGGCGCAGGATTCGCAGATCGATTCGAATTGGTAGTCGAGGGCGGCGGGGCGTTCGCAGTGGCCGTTGCCGAGGAGGCGCTGGTCGAACTCGGCGCCAAGGCGAGCCATCGACGCGGAGCCCGCTCCGTTGGTTCGAAGGCCGGTGGGTTTGGCGTAGAGGGCGTCGACTTGGTCGCTTACGCGGTCGTAGGCCTCTGCGACGGTCTGGTCGGCGACTCGGGCGTAGACGAGGGTCATGCGCAGCGTCTTGTGTCCGAGCATGGCGGCGATGGCTTCGAGGCTCATGCCCCGGTTGATGGCCTGGGTGGCCAGGGTGTGGCGGAGTTGGTGGGGGTGGACGTGGCCGATGCCGGCGGCCTTGGCGACCCGGCGCAGCATCCGGATCACGATGTGGCGGTCAAGGCGGCGGCCGTCGAAGACGATGAGCCGGTCGATGTCATCGTCGCGGTCGGCGTGGTGGGCGTTGAGGAGCTCAACGAGTTGGGGGTGGAGCGGGACGTAGCGGTCGTTGTGGAGCTTGCCGACCGGAACCCGTAGCCAGTGCCGATCAGTCATGAACACTATGGCGTCGAGGGGTAGGGTGCAGAGTTCGCCGACGCGCAGGCCGGTACGGGCCAGCATTTCGATGACGAGCCGGCGGGTCGGGTGCGCATTTGCCGCTGCTCGCATCAGCTTGCCGGCATCGGCATCGCTCAAGAACTTCGGGAGGGGATCGTCCGGTGTGGGGAGGTCACCGTTGAAGATCAGCACCTTGGTCGGTGCATCTTCGTAGCCCCATTCGGAGGTGCGTTCGAAGAACGTGCGCAGCGTGCCAAGCTTGATCCGGATGGTCTGCTCAGACAACGGGGGCACGCCGTTCTTGCCGGGCCGGGTGGGCAGATAGGCCTTGTAGGCCTCGATGTGGTGGCGCTCAACATCGGCGAGGCCGAGCACCTCGGGATGGTTCGCAGCGATCCAGCCACCGAACCCTCTCAGGATCCCATCGGCCGATGTCACGCTGGCAGGCTGCAGCGACAGGGCGATCTGGTCGAGATAGCGGAGCATGGTGGCCGCCAACGTCGGCGCGGTGGCAGCAATCTGGTGCCAGTCGTGCTCACGGGTCGCGGGCTTGCCGGGCCCGGTGTTAGCGTCGGCGACGGGAACAGGAACCGTGACATGCCTGTTCGGCGAGGTCGAGAACCTGGCGGGCTTCACCGCCGCCGGCAACCAGCTCGGCATGAAGGATCGCCAACACATGCGATCGCAAGAGAGTGGGTGCGAACAACTCCCACTCGGACCCTCCCTCGTAGCCTCGTTTCACGAGATCGATCGCAGCAGGCGCATCGATCACATACACCGTCACGAGCTCGCCTCCGGTCCAGACCCGGCTCCGTCGGGCCAGGCCGCGATACAGACACGATTGCCGGCACGATCGGCCAGCGTCCACCAACGAGGTGCCTCCGAGTCGTCGACGATTCGCCCACCCGCCGCCAGGGCCACCGCCAGGCGTCGCTCGGCCTCCTCTCGGGCGACCGACACGTCGACGTGCATTGCGTGGCGGAGCGGCTTGGCGGGATCCAGCTCCTGCATCCACACCGTGGACCCGTGACCGAGCGGATCAACGGCGTTGTCGTCCGCCGCCGGGACATAGCCGAGCACTGCCCGCCAGAAGCCCCCATCGAGCCCCGCGGGTTGAGCCGCAACCGCCAGCTGCACCTCCTGGACGGCGCTGCGGTCAGAACGAGCACCGAAGGTTCGTGCGATCTCGGACACGGCTCGGGCGACTTCGACATGGCGTGGCTCGAGGTGCCAAACGTCGCGTGTGAGCCGCACCGTGAGGCGATCGGACGCCACCGTCATGAGAATGCCCAGCTCCGCTCCTGCGACACCCGCCACGGCCTCGGCCAGCTGCGCCGACTTGACCAGCGACCCGACCCCGAACACCGCCATCGCACCGCCGTGCAGAACCACCCAATCATCGACCCCCTCTGCGGCGAGGAACTCCTCCCATCCCTGCTCACTCATGCCAGACCTCCAACCCGGACGCTACTCAACAGCAACGTGAGGCACGCCGATCACGAAATCGGGTACACGAACGAGCACTCCCGAGAGTGTCCGGTTGACCTTGACCCGCTTGGGTGGACACCCGATTCTGGTTGTTGACCAGAGAAGGGAGGCCCGGGATGGGTCGTCCGTCGAAGTATCCGCCTGAGTTCCGTGCCGAGGCGGTCGAGTTGGTGAAGACGTCGGATCGTCCGCGTGTGGAGGTGGCCCGGAGTGCTTGCCGACGTCCACCGGCACCAGCAGACAACGCTCGGGTTCCCCGGTCAACGACCGAGCCCGAACCCCCACCTCGCGACCATGAACACGCACCACGACAACACCTCCAACTGGTACACAGCCGACAACTACGCCTTCTGTATGCATCTCCGGAGGTGCTCTTGAGAAGACCTCTCAACCTATGTCAGCGGTGGATGACCGCAGCGACACCGGGAAGTTCGGTGAATGCCTCCTGGTCGGCGGTGACGATCGTCCGATCGGTTGCCCGAGCCGTCGCGGCGATCAGTAGGTCGTGGGCGCCGCGTGGGCGGCCCTGCCGGCGAACGGCGCCGAGGAGCTCTGCGTGTTCGACCGCCACCCTACGGTCGTAGGCGATGATGGGGAGCGACTCGAGAATCTCTTCGACGTAGGTTTGGCGGGCAGCGCGTCGTTTGCCGGAGGCGAGCCTGACTCCTACGAGCAGCTCGGCGACGGTCACGGCCGCAATGGCAATGTCGTCGTCATCATGAATGGCATCGTCGAGAGCGACCTCGCCCCGCTCGGCATCGATCAGGAATGTGGTGTCGAGAAGAATCAGACTCATGTCCGGTCTTCGATCTCCAACAGCCCTCGGAGATCGGTCAGTTCCTTCAGCCACCCCGCATCGGGCCGGTGCCGCCGCAGGAGCGCCTTGACCTCGGCGCCACGTCCATTCGATACCGGTTCGAGATGCGCGATCGCCTTCCCGCGGCGAACGATTGTGTAGTTCTCGCCGCGGTGTTCGACACCGTCGAGTAGATCGGCGAAGTGACGAGCAGCGTCGGTAGCAGTGACATCCGGCATGTGATCAGATTATCAGATTTGGGATGAAAGGTGAACCCCTTGGCTTGTCCCTGCCGTCTGACATTCGAGGACTCCTGAGGAGCAGCAACGGCCTCTTCGACAGCGAAGGGCAGTGGTACTTCGTCTGGCCGCTCGAGCGGATCGTGGCTGAGAACTTCGCTCTCCGAGCCGGCGAGGACAGCAGCTTCCCGGCCGGTCTTGTCGGATTCGGAGACGACGGGACCGGCGCTTCCTTCTGCATTGCGACGTCAGAGGACCAGCAGATCTACTGGTGGTCACCAATCGACACTCAGGTGCGGATGTTGGCGGACAACCTGGACAGCTTCGTCGTCAGGTGGTTGATCGGGGCTATCACGACCTGAGACTCCTCACCCGAGCAGAACACCCGATCCCGAGCGGCACATCCGCGAGCGGGTCAACGAACGCCCTGCGTGACGAGGGTCCTCCGCGCGATGCGCCCTATCCGCTGGTTCGGCGACGCTGCGGGGTGCGCGAGATCGCCCGGTGGAGCGAGCGACATGTGGCATCCTCAGGTGACTATCAGCCCTTGGAGGGGCACGGCCAACGGCGACACAATGGAGGTGGTTTCAACGACTACCGAACGGGGAGCGGAACGACAAGGCCGTGAGTGGACCGTCTCGGTGAATGCGACCGGGCTGCGGGTCGAGGAGGTCGGTGGAGGGAAGCAGACCGTTGTGTCTTCGAACGCCTTGTTCATGAACCGGGCGTTGTTCCAGGTACCTGTGGCTGTGTTGAGCGACGACTACCGGTGCATCAGATACGACCACCGCGGTCAAGGTGACAGTGGTCTAGGGGCTCCTCAGCCCGCACCGGGCCTGTTGGGGACTGTGGGGCTCTACGACGATGCGGTTGCGCTGCTCGACGAGCTGGGCGTCCTTCGGTTTGCTCCGAGCGAGCGGGGTGCGCTGTACCCCAGGAGGTGTTCGATATGCGCAAGGTTGCCAAGAGCCTGCTGGTGATGCTGGGCGTTGTCATGGTCGTGGAGGTCGTGGACACGGCGCTCCACATGTGGGCATGGCGAACTCGCAACCCGCGGGCGCTGCAGTTCGTGAAGCGGTACAACAAGTCCCTGGTGAACCGGATCTATCTCAGGTTCTCGGGCCGCCTCGGCCAGGTTGCCGTCATCCATCACGTTGGTCGCCGATCCGGCTCTCCCTACACCACCCCGGTGATGGCCCACGAGAGCCATCAGGATGTGATCGTCCTGCTGCCCTACGGCACCGACGTCGACTGGCTCCGCAACCTGCAGGCTGCCGGACACGGCTCTGTCGATCTCCAAGGTCGCAGCCTCCAGGTCGACGAACCGGCCGTGGTGGACATCCAAGACGTGGTCGGCCTGCTACCAGAATCGATGGTGCGCACCGCTCGCCTCAATGGCGCCCGTCAAGCCGCCCGGCTCCACGTTTCGGGGTCTGCTGCTCTGGCGTCGGCCTGAGATCACACAAACCATGTCAAACATTGTTGACCGCCGGAATGGCCGGAGGTGGCGAGCGATCTCCACATCGAGTCTGAACACGGTCGGTGGCGGATTGTGGTCTTTCTGCTTCGCCCCGATCGGTCGGTTGCCGCTCTCCGATCCCGAGGGATCGTTGGACTCTTGTCGCACGACATCGAGCGGAGTATCGATCAGTAGAAGGAAGAGGTACTCAATGACGATGGAACCTCTCATCGAGGGCGTATATCAGCTCGGCACCGGGATGGTGAACTCGTACATCATCGATGGCGACGAGGGCGTGACTCTGGTGGACGCTCTGGTCCGCGGCAAAGAAGATGCGATCGCCCAGAACCTGAAGGAGATGGGCCGAACTCTCGCTGATGTCAGAGCGATCCTGCTCACTCATTCACACATGGACCACACGGGAAGCGCTGCGACGATCAAGGCAGCGTCCGAGGCCAGGGTCTACGCATCCGAAGCGGACGCACCTGCGATTCAGGGAGTTGTGAAGCCACCCAATCCGCCCACCCATTGGTATTGGAGACCGATGTTCTGGCCAGCGGCCTTCTTCGCTGCACCACCTGTAGAGGTGGACCACTTCGTCTCTGAAGACTCCAACGAAGTGCTTCCTGGAGATCTTCGTGCCATCGACACGCCCGGACACACGCCCGGTCATACCTCCTACATTCTGGATCGAGGAGGCGGGCTCCTGCTCGTGGGGGACGCTGCGGTGGCCACCAAGGACGGCAGTGTGAAACGCATGGCGTTCAACCGGTCCACGCCTGAAGTCGACGGCAGTCTGTGCCATCTCGCCGGACTCCAGTTCGAGATCGCAGCCTTCTGCCACTCCAAACCGATCCACACCCAGGCCTCAGCAGCTTTCCTACGATTCGCGGAGTCCCTCACCTCACCGAGACGCCCAACCCGCACATGACGGCACTGTCCGAAAGGCGGTGATATGTCGACTGATCTTCAAATCGAGTTGGCTGACGGTACGAGGATCGGGTATGCCGACGTGAGCAATCCCGATGGCCCCCCGGTGGTATACCTCCACGGAAACCCGGGTTCTCGCCTCGACGTTGACATTCCGGCCTTTCGACGGGCTGCGGAGCAACTCGGGATTCGGCTTCTGGCGCCGGATCGCCCAGGCATAGGTCTTTCCTCTTTCCATTCCTTCGCCCTCCGGGAGTACCCACAGCTGACAGGTCGTTTCGCAGACGCTTTGGGCCTGGAGCGATTCGCGGTGATCGGGCTGTCAGGCGGTGGCAAATACGCGTCGGCTTGTGCTTGGGGTCTGCCTGATCGGGTGAGCCAAGTGGCCCTCGTCTCATCGACCTGCTCGCGTGATATGCCGGGCGCCAAGGCGACCCCGAACAGGGAGGACAGGGTGTTGTACCCGCTGGCCGACCGGGCACCGTGGCTCGCTCGGATGGTGTTCGCCAAGGTTGCTCGTGACGCGAAGCGCGATGCCGAGACACTTCTTTCGAAGCTCGACAGGCTCGGACCGACCGATCGGGAGATCCTTGGGCGTGAGGAGTTCCGACAGGCGTTGGGCCGAAGCCTGGCAGAGGCCTTCCGGCAGGGAGGACGCGGCGCTACGCACGATTACACGCTCGAAGCGCGGTCTTGGAACGTCCCACTACACCAGATCCAGGTCTCGATTCAGATCTGGCACGGCGAAGACGACCGTCTCGTGTCCCCCCAAGCGAGCCGAATCCTCGCCGAAGCTCTCTAGACATTCCCGTCGTACGGCGACACGTAGATCCCGTTCAGGCTGTTGGTCGCCGCAGCGCGCCCCACCTCTATTCCCTGTCTGGCATCTATCGGCTCAGACCGGTGCCCCGCATACGCCGGTGCCGCCACCGAAAGAAGCAACACCTACGCAGGAACGATCCGAATACGCATGAGCCCTCCCCAGGTCGCCCCGACCCAACGTCGAGATATTGAGCGAAGTTGCTCCCCCGAGTACGACTGGCGGAGGACTCAGGAGATTTTCTATTTCACGAGAATATCCGTCGCAGGCACCTTGGGAAATCGCCGAACCACGCCGATCGGCACGTACGAATGCGGTTGATCAGCGTGGCCGGTAGACCTCACGGCGGTGCCGGATTCGGTGAACCAGTCGGTGCGTAGGTGCGCGGCGTACCTCGCCCCTCGCCCCTCGCCCCTCGCCCCTCGCCGAGTACCCTGTGGAACGTGACCAGGATCCCGCGCATCGCCAGGAGACACCTCTTCGCCGCCCCATAGAACAGACCGGTTTCCGGCCCTCCCGTACTTCGACGAAAGGACCGTCCGTTGTCTGATCTCATTTCCCGTCATTCCGACGTCATCGCACCCGTTATCGCATTCGACACCGACCTGGTGATCGACAGGGCCGAAGGCTTGTGGCTCCACGACGCCAGCGGCAAAAAGTGGGCGGACTTTGCCTGTGGAACCGCCGTCACCAATCTCGGCCACAACCACCCTGCGGTGGTCAGCGCCGCGCATGCCCAACTGGATCGGGTCATGCACGCAGGCTGCATCTTCCGCTACGACACCATCGTCGAGGCGGCCGAACGACTCCGTGCCATCACCCCGCCCACCATCGAGAAGTTCGGATTTGCCAACTCCGGAGCCGAAGCGGTGGAGGGGGCAGTGAAGCTCGCCAAGAAGACCACAGGTAGACAAGGCGTCATCGTCTTCCGAGGCGCCTTTCACGGCCGCACCATGGGGTCGGTCAGCTACACGACGTCGAACGCGAAGTACCGCGACGGGTATCACCCGGTGCTGGGCTCCGTGTTCGTGGCACCGTTCCCGCATCCCTACCGCTGGGGTATGACGGAGGAGGAGGCCACCGAGCGGGCGCTCGACGAGCTCCGACTGATGTTCAAGCACGAGGTGGCGCCCCACAACATCGCGGCCATGCTGGTAGAGCCCGTGCAAGGTGAAGGTGGCTACTACCCGGCGCCGACTATGTTCCTCCAGACCCTGAGGGACCTGTGCGACGAACACGGCATCATGCTGGTCTTCGACGAGGTCCAAACCGGGTTTGGCCGGACGGCATCATGGTTCGGGTCAGATCACTACCCGGTCGATCCTGACATCGTCGCGCTCGGAAAGGGGATCGCCAATGGCCTGCCCCTTTCGGCCTGGGGGGCGTCTGCGGAGATCATCGACGCCTTCCCGATCGGCTCGCACGGAACGACCTTCGGCGGCAATCCGATCAGCTGTGCCGCATCGATCGCAGTCATGGACACGATGGGAGACCTGCTCCCCCACGCCAAGAAGCTGTCGGAACATGGGTTCCGCCGACTCGACGAGTTGAAGGACCGCCATCCGACGATCGGCGATGTCCGAGGACTCGGTCTGATGATCGGCATCGAACTGGTCTCCGACCGCGACGAGCGCACTCCCGACAAGCTGGCATTCCAGCATCTGCATCGATACTGCCTCGAGCGGGGCGCTGTGATCATCGAGTGCGGACCGGATGGCAACGTGATCCGCTTCATCCCGCCTCTGGTGACCACGATGGACGAGCTCGACTGGGCCATCGACCTAATGGACGCCGCCTTGACCGACTACGAGGCGGGAGGCGCGGCCGGCGAGGAGCTGGTGGAGTCGTTCGTCGACGGATAGATCGGCCGCCTCGACCGTGCAGGCATGGGCCCGGCGGTTGTCGCCGCGCCCATGCTCACGTGAGGACGGCCTCGACCTGCTCGACGACCCAGTCGATCTGGTCGCGGGTGATCACGAGTGGAGGAGCGAATCGGAGGGTGTTCACGTGGGTCTCCTTGGCGAGGACCCCCTGGTCCTTCAATGCCTCGGCGAACCGACGGGCACCGCCCGCCTCCGGATGGAACTCGATCGCGATCATCAGACCGCGACCGCGAACCTGCTTCACGTGTTCCGATCGGATATTCGCCAACTTGCCCTGGAAGTACGGACCGAGCTCGGCGGCATTGTCGATCATTCCGTCCTCGACGAGGACCCGCAGCGCAGTCCGAGCGACCGCACATGCGAGCGGGTTGCCTCCGAACGTCGACCCGTGCTCACCGGGTCGGAGCACACCGAGCACCTCGGCGTTCGAGAGGACGGCCGAGACCGGATAGAACCCTCCCGAGAGAGCCTTTCCGATCAGCGTGACGTCCGCTTCCACATCTTCCCACTCCTCGGCGAACAGCTTCCCCGTTCGTCCGAGCCCGGTCTGGATCTCGTCGAAGATGAGAGTCACATCGTGGCGGGTGCAGATCTCACGAATGGCCTTGAGATATCCGTCGGGAGGGATGATGACTCCCGCTTCCCCCTGGATCGGCTCGACGAGGAACGCCACCGTGTTGGGGGTGATCGCATCCTCCAACGCCTGGGCGTCACCGAATGGAATCACTTCGAATCCGGGGGCGAATGGACCAAAGTTACGACGGGCGACCGGATCGGTGGAGAAACCGACGATCCCCAACGTTCGACCGTGGAAGTTGTTGGCGCACACGACGATCTCCGCCTGGTCCGAGGGGACGCCCTTCACCTCGTACCCCCATTTGCGGACAGCCTTGATCGCACTCTCGACCGCCTCCGCCCCGCTGTTCATGGGCAACACCTTGTGAGCACCGGTCAACGCCGCCACTTCGTCGTAGAAGAGCGCGAGCTGGTCGTTGCGGAACGCGCGTGAGGTGAGCGTTATCCGGTGCGCCTGCTCGATCAGAGCATCCCTGATCTTTGGGTTGCAGTGACCCTGATTCACCGCCGAGTAGGCGGCGAGACAGTCGAGATACCGGTTGCCCTCGGTGTCCCAGACCCACACCCCCTCGCCCCGGGCGAGGATCACATCGAGCGGCTTGTAGTTGTGGGCACCGATCTCGTACTCGATCTGGATGTAGTCGGCGGGAGCGAGCGGCGCTGGCATACCCCCATCGTACGTCCCGGACCGAACCCAGGGTTAAGGTCCGCCAATTTGGCGGACTACAGCCCACAGAACGTTGGGCGGGGTCCCGGGGTCCTGGAACCTTTCGGATCCCGGTAGCGTCGAAAGAGCATGAGACGGAAGATCATTCTCTTCATGACCCTGGCGCTGGCCCTCGCTGCCTGCGGCGCCGGCGACTCCGGTTCGTCCGGAAACGAGAACCCGGACACGCCCAATACGACCTCGGGACCGATCGAGGCCCCCGATGAGCCTCGCCCCGTGCTCACCGTTCTGGAAGAAGGCGGCTTCGTGCCGGTCCAGTGGAACCTCCGTCGGATCCCCCGCTACGTACTCATGTCGGACGGCACCCTGTACGGTCCCGGACCGGTCCCGGCGATCTTCCCCGGACCCGCGCTCCCGGCGGTCCAGACTGTGGAGGTCGACGACGCCACCATGGCTGAGATCGCAACGCTGATCGAGGTATCTGGCCTCGACGCCGTCGACGAGGAGAGGAACGATGCTGCTGCAGCCAGGGTGGCCGATCTCCCCGACACGGTGTTCGTCTACGTCGACGACGCCGGCGTCGAGCACCGATTCACCGTGTACGCCCTCGGTATCGATGACGTCGACTTCGGAGACCCTCGCATCGCCCACCTCGAACAGCTTGCTCTGGTTCTCGACGAGGCAATGGCCTCCGGGGCCGGCGAGCAGTATCAGCCAGACTCGATCGACGTCTATGTGGCCGCCGAGCCGATTGGTTTCGACGAGGAGTACGCCAACACCCAGGATTGGCCACTCGACGTGGCGTTCGACGAACTCGCAGGAGACACCGTCGGATATCGGTGCATCCATCTGGACGGCACCGAGGCAACAAACGTCCTCGACGCGCTCGCCACCGCCAACGAGGCCACCACATTTGTCGACGAGTCAGGGACCGAACACACCGTGCTCGTTCGGCTCGTGCTCCCCGGCCAGCAGAGCAACTGCTGACGCCTCAGCCGAGACCACACCGGCTCCCAGGAGCCGAAAGCCGGCCGTTGGTCTCGTGACGGACACCGCACAGGGGTGTTGCGGATCCGTCACGGGACCGGCCGTGTTTGTCGGCGCTACTCGTCTGACTTCGCCGACGACGACATCTGCGCGATGTCGTTCACGACACTCTCGTTGGCGAGGGTCGTGACGTCCCCGAGTTGCCGGTTCTCGGAGATGTCTTTCAGAAGCCTGCGCATGATCTTGCCGGAACGCGTCTTGGGCAGATCTGGCGTGAACACGATCGACTTCGGCTTCGCGATCGGCCCCAGCGTCTTGGCGACGTGATCCCGTAGCTCCTTGATGAGGACCTCGTCACCCTCGACGTTCCCTCGTAGGGTGACGAATGCCGCGATCGCCTGACCGGTCAGCTCGTCCTTGCGTCCCACTACTGCCGCCTCGGCGACCGACGCGTGCGACACAAGCGCCGACTCCACCTCTGTCGTCGAGATGTTGTGCCCGGATATCAGCATGATGTCGTCGACCCGGCCGAGCAGCCAGAAGTACCCGTCCTCATCGCGCTTGGCCCCGTCGCCGGGGAAGTACCGCCCGTCGAACTTCGTCCAGTAGGTGTCGACGAACCGACGGTCGTCTCCCCAAATGGTGCGGGCCATCGATGGCCACGGTCGGTTGATCGCCAGGTAGCCGCCTCCGGGAATCCCCACGGCGTTTCCTTCATCGTCCACGACGTCGGCAGATATCCCGGGCAGCGGCAATGTCGCCGAACCGGGCTTGGTGGGAGTGACGCCCGGCAGCGGTGAGATCATGATCGAACCGGTTTCGGTCTGCCACCACGTGTCGACGATCGGGCAACGCTCCCTGCCGATGTGGAGGTGGTACCAAACCCAGGCTTCAGGGTTGATCGGCTCACCGACCGTGCCCAGGAGCCGGAGCGACGAGAGATCATGACGGTCTGGGTACTCGTCACCCCACTTCATGAAGGCGCGAATCGCGGTCGGCGCCGTGTAGAAGATCGTGACCTTGTACTCGTCGATGATCTGCCAGAGCCGATCGAAATCCGGGTAGTTCGGCGCACCCTCGTACATGACACCGGTGGTCTGGTTGGCGAGTGGGCCGTACACGATGTAGCTGTGCCCCGTGACCCACCCGATGTCGGCGGCGCACCAGTAGACGTCCGAGTCCGGCTTGATGTCGAACACGTAGGCGTGCGTAGATGTGACGGCGGTCAAGTACCCGCCCTGGGTGTGGACGATCCCTTTCGGCTTTCCGGTGGTCCCGGACGTATACAGGATGTACAGGGGATCCTCGGCGTTGAGAACCTCGGGTTCGCACTCGGTTGACTGATCGGCCACGAGGTCGTGGTACCAGATGTCGCGACCGTCCTCCATGACAACGTCGTTCTCGGTCCTCCGGACGACGATGCAGTGCTCGATGCTCGGCGTTCTCGCCAGCGACACGTCGGTGTTGGCCTTGAGCGGCACCACGGATCCGCCTCGCCAGGCCCCATCCTGGGTGATCACGACCCTGGCGTCGGCATCGATGATCCGATCGGCCAGCGCATCGGAGCTGAACCCACCGAAGACCACCGAATGGACGATTCCCAGTCGGGCGCACGCCAGCATCACGATCGGCAGCTCGGGGATCATTCCCATGTAGACCGCCACCCGGTCGCCCTTGCTCAGGCCCAGCGACTTCAGCCCGTTCGCCAACCGATTGACCTCCTCGTACAGCTGGCGGTAGGTGAGCGTCCTGGTGTCGCCTGGCTCGCCGACCCAGTGGTATGCGACCTTGTCACCGGCAGAGTCGAGATGCCGGTCGAGGCAGTTGTATGCGAGGTTCAGCTCACCATCGGCGAACCACTTGTAGAAGGGCGCATTCGACTCATCCAGCACCTGGGTCGGGTCCTTGAACCAGGTGATGTGCTCCATGGCCTGCTCATGCCAGTAGCCCTCAGGGTCTGCGGCCGCCTTCTCGAGGATCCCGGGCTTGGCATTTGCCTGGGCTGTGAAGGCATCGCTCGGTGGGAACAAACGGTTCTCGTGCAACAGATCTGCGAGCGTTTCGCTCATCTTTCCTCCTCTTGCAGGACCCGGCGAGGACACGGGCCTGAACTTTCCGCATCCAACCATACGGAAGCCCGCGATGCCCCGGCAGGGCACATCGGCCAGCTGTGCGCCACGCACGCACGATTGTGCAGGAGTCCCGGAGCGCAGGGCCGGGGTGGTGACGCTCCCCTCAGGCGGCGTTCCGCCGTTCGATGGGATCTGCCCACCGCCGGCGCTATCAGGCGGACAGCTCGACCACACCGGCCTCGATGAGAGGAAGCTCGAGGGTGAACGCGCTCCAACCATCTGCGTGGTGATAACGCAGTCGGCCTCCCATCAGGTCGGCCAACCGTCTCGACACGGACAGCCCGAGCCCCAGGGCTGCGGTGCGTCCCTGAACACGGCCCGTGCTCTCGAATGGTTCGAACATGCGCTCTCTCAGTGCGTTCGGAATCGGGGGACCATCGTCGCGCACCTCGAGCACCCCGAACCCCTCCCGCGACCGCACATCGATCTGAACGCTGCCACCCCCGTATCGGTCGGCGTTGACCAGGAGGTTGCGGATGATCTGACGGACCCGGCCGGTGTCTGCGAGGACGGCGGCGTCGCATCCGATGATCTCGATCGGCTTCGAGAGTCTCGGCGTGAGACCACGCACAACCTGGTCGAGCTCCATGGCGAGGTGCACGGGTCGATCGACAACCGTGAAGATGTCGAGATCCGCTCGCACCGCAACCAGGAGGTCTTCGATGATGGCCGCCATTTCGGCGCTCTGCTCCACGACAGTGTCGAGATACGGCACGAACTCATCGCTGAACACCGCCGCCCGCTGCAACTCGGTGCTGAAGCCGAGCACAGCGGTGAGAGGAGTCCTCAGCTCATGGCTGATCGACGCCACGAATTCGTCTTTCGTCCTGACGAGTTGCTCGAGCTCGGCGCGGGCGGTCTCCCTTTCGGTCACATCGAAGCCCGTGACCGCGACGCCACCTGCCAGGCGCTCGCAGCTGATCTCGAGAGCTCGCGAGCCGACGAGAACGTCGCCGGCCGATCGACCAATGACCATGGCGTCGGTGACCATGCTCGCCAGAGCAGGAGGCATCACCGATGCGACCTTGGAACCCACCGTCCACGACCCGTCGGCGACCGATCCGGCGATGGATCTGATCGTCATGTCTGCAGACACGCTGCAGAGCATCACAGGGGCTCCGGAGAGGAGGGTCCCGAGCTGGGTTCTGCTCACCGAGAGGGCCCTGCGGGCTCGCTGCCATTCGAAGACGAGCATGCCGGCGGCGGAGAGGAGAAGCGATGTCACCAAGATGAGGGCACCGGGGCGATAGGCCGCCTCGCCGGATCGCCCGAACACGTTCGCTGCGGCCAAGGTGCCGGCGGACGCCAGCCCCACACCGACCAAGACCACCCTCGCCCGAATTTGGAGGCTCATGAGGAGCAGCACGGCGACGAGCACGACCAGGCCGGCGCTGTAGAGAGGAACACCGAGCCCAATCGTGGCGATCACCGGCGCAACGACCAGGTCGAGGAAAGCCGAGGGGGCCTGGTGCCGGGTCCCGCCGCGCGACAACCCGGCGATCGCCAGGGCCGCCATTGCACCCGCCATGACGACGACGGCGGCGACCCTCGGTGGATGGTCCAGCACCAGGATGGCGGCGGCGACTGCAGCCGAGTACGACAACGCTCGGAGCGCGTCGTTGAAGAGGCGGACGTGCGGTGCACGAAATGCCGGTCGACTCCGAACAGTCACGAGCTCGGTCCACAACCATCGAGAGAACGATCTCACCCGGTACCAGTCGGCACCAGGACCGTCCGTGTTGAGCACACCGAGAAATCAGCGGTCAAGCGTGCGGGTAGCCCATGGCCTGCAAGGCGTGTTCGATTTCGCCCAGGATCGCGGGATCGTCGATGGTTGCCGGCGTCGTCCACTCGTTGCCGTCTGCCATGCGACGCATCGTGCCTCTGAGAATCTTCCCCGAACGCGTCTTTGGGAGCCGATCGACGACAGTCACCTGCTTGAACGCAGCGACAGGCCCGATCTTGTCTCTCACCAATTGCACCAGCTCTCGACCGATGTCGTCACGGCTTCTGTCTACTCCCGCTTTCAGGACGACCATGCCCACCGGGAGCTGCCCCTTCAACTCGTCGGCCACACCGATCACGGCGCATTCGGCGACGTCCGGGTGCGCCGACAGCACCTCTTCCATGGCGCCGGTCGAGAGCCGATGTCCGGCCACGTTGATGATGTCGTCGATCCGGCTCATGATCCACAGGTAGCCGTCGTCGTCTTCGTAACCGGCGTCACCCGTCAGGTAGTAGCCGGGGTACCTGCTCAAGTACGAGGCGACATAGCCTTCGTCGTTGTTCCAAAGCGTCGGAAGCGTTCCCGGCGGCAACGGGAGCTTGATCGAGATCGATCCGATCTCGCCTTTCGGACACTCGTCACCATCTTCGTCGAGCACCTGTACGTCGTAGCCAGGCATCGCCTTCGTCGGCGAACCGGGCTTGATGGGCAGCGCGTCCAAACCCAGCGGGTTGGCGCAGATCGGCCACCCGGTCTCTGTCTGCCACCAGTGGTCGATCACCGGCACCGCCAGCTTCTCCTCGGCCCAGTGCAGAGTGTCGGGATCGCATCGTTCGCCGGCCAGGAACAACGCCCGGAATCTCGACAGGTCGTAGCGGCCGAGATGCATGCCCTCCGGGTCTTCCTTCTTGATCGCCCGGAATGCGGTCGGCGCCGTGAACAGGGTGGAGACGCCATGATCGCCGATGACACGCCAGAAGGCGCCCGGATCGGGGGTTCCGACTGGTTTGCCTTCGTAGAGGACGGTGGTGTTTCCGTGGATCAGTGGCGCGTACACGATGTATGAGTGGCCCACGACCCAGCCGACATCGGAGGCCGCCCAATACACCTCGCCGGGTTCCACCCCGTACACGTTCTTCATCGACCAGTTGAGGGCGACTGCGTGGCCGCCGTGGTCTCGTACCACGCCCTTTGGTTTGCCGGTGGTACCCGATGTGTACAACACGTACAGCGGATCCGTGGCGGCCACATCGACACACCCCACAGGGTCGGCCGACTCGACGTCCTCCCACTCCACGTCCCGCCCGGGCCTCAGAGCTGCGGTCGCCTGTGGACGCTGAAGCACGACGACGGTGTCGACCCGGTGCTCGGCGATGTCGAGGGCCTCGTTCAGAAGGGGACCGTATTCGACGATCCTGCCCGGTTCGATGCCACAGGAGGCGGAGATCACGACCCGGGGCGCAGCGTCGTCGACGCGAGTGGCGAGCTCATTGGCGGCGAAGCCGCCGAAGACAACGGAGTGGATGGCGCCTATTCGTGCGCAGGCCAGCATGGCGATGACCGCTTCGGGAACCATCGGCATGTAGATGATGACCCGATCGCCCCGACTCACACCCAGCTTCCTCAGACCACCCGCGAACCGGGCCACGCGATCGCGAAGCTCCGCGTATGTGAAAGACCGTACGTTCCCGGTGACCGGCGAGTCGTAGATGAGCGCCGCCTGGGCTTCCCTGCCGCCGTCGGCGTGACGGTCCAAGGCGTTGTGGCAGGTGTTGAGCTTGGCGCCCGCGAACCATCGATAGAACGGGGGGTTGGCGTCGTCGAGGACACGATCCCATCTCGAGGACCAATCGATGGCCTCGGCGGCCTCGGCCCAGAAGCCAGAAGGGTCGGCAAGCGACCGGCGTCGGGCGTCGTTCAGCGCGCCTGCAGACATTCGTGCCTCCTGTTCGATCAGGCGACTCACCATATCGAGCCGCCTGGGGCGGTGTCAGGTCCGGCGGGGAGTTCATGGGTCCCGAGCCTCCGATGGTGTGCCTCGCCCTGAAACCGCTGAGCCGGGAGCAACAACGGCCTGGCGCGGGTAAGTTGCCAGCCGTGAGCGACCCCGTCACCTACCGTCGCAAGATTCGGTTCTCGGACTCCGATGCTCAAGGCATCGTCTTCAACGCCAACTATCTCCGCTACATCGACGACGCCATCACCGACTACTTCGATGCCCTGGAGGTCGGTTGGTCCGCGATGCAGGAGCGGGGCTACGAGATGGTGCTTGGCAAGGCCGAACTGTCTTTCCGTTCTTCCGCCCGAATCGGTGAGACGCTGGCCACAGGTGTGCGGGTAGCCGAGATCGGCACAACGTCGGTCGTCTTCGATGCAACCATCCTCGAGGAAGCGAGCCGCCGCCTCGTGGTGAGTGGCCGCGAGGTCCAGGTGATGGTGGATCGCACCACGTTCGAAAAGAAGCCGGTCCCGGCCTGGTTCGTCGAAGCTGTCGAGGATCTCCAGGGCCCGGTCGATTGGAAAGGCCGAAAGTGACGAAGCCCCAGGTTCTCTTCTTCGACGTCAACGAAACGCTGCTCGATCTCTCTGCCCTCGCCCCATCGTTCGCCGAGCTCTTCGGGAGCGCCGAACCGATGGGCGAATGGTTCGTGCGGATGCTGCACGGCTCGTTGGTCGCCAACCACGTCGGGGCATACCGACCCTTCGGTCTCATCGGAGCAGAGGCCCTGATGACGCTCGCCCAACGCCGCCATATCGACGTCGAGCCCGTGCGTGCGTCGGAGATGGTCGAGCAGATACGCTCCCTTCCGGCCCACCCGGAGGCGGCGGACGCACTCGACCGCCTGCGGTCGGCGGGTTTCCGGATGATCGCCCTCACCAACTCGTCGACCGATGCCGTGGTCGATCAGCTCACCAACGCCGGGCTCGCCGACCGGTTCGAGCGGGCAACCTCGGTGGACTCGGTGCGGCGTTTCAAACCCGCTCCCGAGGTGTATCTGCACGCTGCCATGCAGGCCGGGGTAGAGGTAGACCATTCGATGCTCGTTGCTGCGCACGACTGGGACATCGTCGGAGCACGGAGCGTGGGGATGCCGGGCGCATTCGTGGCGCGGCCGAACGCCGTGTGGGGCATGCCCGACACACCTCCTGACATCGTCGCCGCCGACCTCACAGGGATCGCCGATCAGATCATCGCCATGGAATGACGGCCCACAGCAGCACGTTCACCAATACCATGAGCCAGGTCGCATCTCTCCTCGACGATCCATCGACGACGATCGCGGTGGTGGGCGCCACCGACGATCCCTCCAAGTACGGCGGCATCGTCTATCGACGGATGAAAAGGCTCGGATACCGGGTCTTCGCAGTGAACCCGAACCGGAACTCCGTGGACGGCGATCACTCCTACCCGGATCTCGGTTCGCTTCCCGAGCCGCCGACGATGGTGAACTTCGTGGTCCCTCCGAACGTGGGGGAATCGGTCGCCGAAGAAGCACTCCGGCTGGGATACACCAACCTGTGGTTCCAGCCCGGAGCCGAGTCGGGACGTCTGACCGAACGGCTGCGGGCGGCCGGCGCGGACGTGCTCACCGACGCCTGCATCATGGTGCGCGGCCGCTCCGTCACGAGGTGACACGCCGCCTGGGCCAGAGGTGGACGATTAATCGTCGCCGGCGCCTCTCACTCGTCGAGGGGTGCCCGCTCTCCGATGACACGGGCGAAGCGACTCTCCAATTCCTTGCGGTCGAAGCGGCTGAAGCGCAGCTCGTCGCGGATCCGGATCCACAGCTCACCGAGGAACACGCTGAACCTGGCCGTAGCAGCAGCCATGCCGATCGCCGTCGCGGCGCCAAGTACCTCAACCATCGCCCATTCCTCATCGGCACCAGGGTCTCCATGCTTGAAGATATCCACCGGCCGCGGGCTATGACGCTCGACATCGGAACGTTTGTGCACGCCGGGGGGGGTCGAACCTGAGCTCCGCAGCCTCCGGCATGGCGGCGACAACTGCAGCTCCGAAGGTGATAGTTTGGCCGAATGTTGACGCCATCGCCGGAGACCTACCGTTCCATCAAGGGCCTGAGGGTGGTCCGTCGATATGAAGACCGACCCTTGTCGGCTCAGGATCTCGACGAGATCCTCCAGGCCGCACGCTGGACCGGGAGTTCCAAGAACCGGCAGTCCTGGGCTCTGGTGGTGGTGACCGAGCGGGAACAGCTGGACCGTCTCGCCGAGTGCGGCGACTTCACGCAGCCCTTGCGCAACGCCCCGCTGGTGATCGCTCCGGTGAGGCTCCCGGACGGCTACGACTGGGACATGGGAAGGCTCTCGCAGAACATCATGCTCGCGGCGGCGAGTCTGGGTGTCGGCTCGTGCCCGATCACACTCCACCGAGAAGACTGCGCTCGAGAGGTGCTGGGCGTACCGGCCGACCACGGATGCCGCTTCGTGATCGCACTCGGATACCCCGATGAAGCGGCCGAGGTCGAAGGGAGATCGAAGTCGCCGCTTTCGGGTCGCAAAGACCTACCCGAATTGATCCGGCATCAGCGCTTCTCTTGAACCGCCTCGACGGCCTTGCCGGAGGTCGATCGTCGTGAAGCCAGCGCCACGGCGACGCCGGCCGAGATGGCGATCCATTGGAGCCAGTTGCCGAGCCGAGCGTACAGAGTGAGACCGGCGTTCCTCAGCTGCACATCCCCGAGGAGGATCTCGGACGTGGCTTGCCCGGTCACGGGGCCGACCTTGCCGCCGTCGGTGATGATCGTGGACCGTCCGACCACACCGGCGTGGATCACATCCGTACCCAGCTCTGCCGACCTCATCCGGGTCATTGCGATGAACTGGTCGGACGCGTCGCTGTAGGGGTAACTCCCCTGGTTGGTGGCGACCACGATCAGTTGTGCGCCCGCTTCGACCTCATCACGACTGAATCGGGCGAACGACCCTTCCCACGACACGACCGAACCAAGACGCCCCCAAGACACGTCGAACACCACCGGCTCGGCGCCCGGAATCATGTCCCGTGGGATCGCATCGAGAGCGGAGATCCATTGGAACAGGGGCCGGAGCGGTATGTACTCGCCAAAGGGCACCGGATGCCGCTTGCGATACTCGCCGACGATCGCTCCCGACTCGTCGAACACGACGTTGGAGTTGACCCATTCCCGGTCGTTGAGTGGTCTGTCCCCACCGGCCAAGAGCACCGCTTCGATGCGCGATGCTTCGGCACCCATCTCGGCCCCGATCGCCGGATCGAGTACGGGATCGGCAGAGAAACCGCCACTCGAGCCTTCGGGCCACACCACCAGGTCGACCGACCCCGCGGGCAGCGAACGCGTCAACTCCAGGTGTGACGTGTACGTTCGGAATCGCTCGTTGTCACAGTGCGAACCGGGGCACGGTGTCGACCCCTGAATGACCGCCACACGCACGGTCGTTCCATCGCTGACCGCGGGCCACATCGATCCGGCTACCCCGAGCAGGCTCACCGCCGCGGCGGCAACGAGGAACGGCACCCAGCGGCCGTGCCGGATGGCAAGGACGAGACCGGCGGCCACGAACAGGACGACTGCCGACCACCCGGTCGTCCCGATCCATTGGGCGGCAGACCGGGTTGCCTCGTACTCGCCGATCGGGTAGCCCACCAATCCCCACTCGAATCCCCCGAGCGGGAAGCGAGCACGAAGCCCTTCCATCGCAGACCACCCCGCCACCGCCACCGCCAGGTATCGCCATCCCGCAAAACGCCGAGCCCACCACATCAGCCAACCGAACAAACCGGTGAACACCGATTGGACGAGCCACAGTGGAACGAATGCAACCAGGCCCAGCTCCGTGAGCCAGGGAAACAAGAATCCGAAGAAGACGAGGCCGAACGCCGCACCCGAAGCGATCGCTCCCCGGCGGCTCTCGACCGTCTCCAGCGCCCACATGAAGAGCGCCAGTGCAGGCAGCACAAGGAAGCCGATCCCGATGGGGGGAAAGGCGGCGTAGAGCAACCAGCCCGCGAGAGCCGAGATTCCGACCGATCGCACCCCGCGATTGTCTCACGCCTCGCATCGCAGGTGGACCGGGGACCTCAGGGCGGGGGTAGTCCTATCTCCAGGATCACCGTGCGGTCGAATGCCTCCAGCATGACCGGGAGGGCGGCTGCCGGCACGACTGCGGTGTCGCCCGCACCGAGCTCGAGCGCTTCGACCGTGGCCCAGCCGGCAATCACCAAGATCACCCTGGGCCCCGGTGCCGAAGACAGTCGGATGGTGCCGCCGTGGGACCGATGCTCGACCATCCAATAGTGTGGAGTCGTCACCAGCGCGCGCGTGTCGTCGTCCGGCTGCGGTGACGAGCTGAACGCTTGGACCGGGTGGATCACGAAGCTCTCCGCCGCCTCGACCAGATGCAGTCGGCGTGGCGCCCGTCCATATTCCTCCGCCCAGTCGTACATCCGAAACGTGGTGTCGGAAGGGGTTTGGACCTCCGCCACCATCACACCGCCGCCAAGAGCGTGGATCAGGCCGGCGGGCACGTGGTGAAACGCCCCACGCCGGGCTGGGACTCTCCCCAGCAACGTAGAGATCCGCTGAGAGCCGAGCACCGCCATCACGTCGTCGCGTGTCACCCCGTCGACGACATCGAGGAACAACTCTGCGTCCGGTTCTGCCTCCATCACGTACCACGACTCGGTCTTGAGCCTGGCCTCCGGATGTCGTTCGACGTATTCGGCGTCCGGGTGAACCTGTACCGACAGGTTTTCCCGGGCATCGAGCAGCTTCACGAGCAGTGGGAATCGTCCCTCGGCTGTGGGTTGCACGGGGCCCATCAGGGCCTCTGCCGACCGGGCGATCAGATCGGAGAGCGCCGCCCCCTCCGACGGCCCCGTGGCCACCCGGGACCGCGGATCGTCGACGGTCGGCGCCACGTGATCGGGCAGGTCGGCGACCTCCCAGCTCTCTCCGAACTTCGAATCCTCGGGCAGGCGCTTGCCGTACCGGTCGAGACGGCGACCGCCCCATGGGCGCTCGACCAAGACCGGTGTCAGGATGAATGGATCCAACTGGGAAGCCTCCGATCAGGGCACCGGGACGAGGGTAGGACGTCTCGCCCCAGGATCTGAGCAGGCACGCCCGGTCCTGGTAGCTTCGCACACATGATCTCCGACCTCGACGTCGCTCTCGAAGCCGCCCGTGCCGGCGCCGAGATCGTAGCCGAAGCCTTCGGCACGGGATCGGCCGTCCCATCGTTCAAGACCTCGAGCGTCGACCCGGTCACCGAGACCGACGAGGCCTCTGAACGGGCCATCATCGACATGATCCGGACCAGGCGACCCGCCGATCTGGTGCTCGCCGAAGAGAGCGGTGGGGCCGCCTTCGACTCCGGACGGGTCTGGATCGCCGATCCACTCGACGGGACGGTCAACTTCGTCCACGGGTTCCCCCCGGTGGCGGTCTCCGTTGCTCTGTGGGTCGACGGCGTGCCAACGGCGGGGGTGGTGATCGATGTGACACGAGGTGAAGAGTTCTCCGCATCGTCGGGCGCGGGCGCCCGGCTCGACGGATCCCACATTCGGGTCAGCGGGCAGGCCGACATCGGTGCCGGACTCGTCGCAACCGGGTTTCCCTACGATCGTCGATCGAACGCCGACCGCTACGGCCGAGTGTTCACTCGCGTGTTGTCACAGGTCCAGGGCATCCGGAGAGCGGGCTCGGCCGCGCTCGACATGTGCTACGTCGCCGCCGCCCGGCTCGACGGTTATTGGGAGTACGGACTCGGCGCGTGGGACGCGGCCGCCGCACTTCTCATCGTGTCGGAGGCGGGGGGCACCTGGACCGCGTTCGGTGGCGGTGAATACCGGCTGGGATCTGGAGGCGTGGTCGTGACGAACGGACTCATCCACGCCGCGCTCGTCGAAACGGTGGGGCTCGGCGAGTGACGCACCTGCTCACGGCTTCGGCCGTGCTGGGACGTCCCGGTGCCGATACCGTTGTCATCGACCAGGGGCGTATCACCGCCGTCGGAATCGCCGAAGAGCTCCTCGAGCCGGGGTTCTCCCACGAGGTCCACGAAGGCGTGATCTTGGGGGCATTGCGCGATGCGCACATCCACCCCAGCGGCTACGCCGCTGCCGTGACCGGTCTGTCGGTGTTCGACGCCCGCGACTTCGCAGATCTCCGAGTCCGCATCATCGAGGCGGCTCGCGAACTGCCGCCCGGCGTTCCCATCGTGGCGAACCGGCTCGATGAGCACCAGCTCCGAGAGAGCCGACTCCCGACGGCACACGATCTCGACCGGGTGCTCGTGAATCGCCCGGTCTTCGTGATTCGCTACTGCGGCCACGTGGCGATCGGCAATACCTCCGCCCTCCGAAGGGCAGGCCTGACCGCCGATACTCCCGATCCGCCGGGAGGGACGATCGATCGTTCCGGCGACGGTGCTCCCACCGGCGTGCTCCGCGAGACCGCGGTGGGGCTCGTTTCGAGCGCCCTCTCCACCGACATCCCGGCTCCGGGACCCGAGCGACTCCTCGCCGCGGTCGGCGGACTTTCGGGACTCGGGATCACGCGCATCGATGCCATTGTCTCGACCACCACCGCGATGTGGTGCGGGTCGGGCAGTGAGCTCGAGGATCTGCTCGCAATCGCCCCCTCATTGCCCATTGCTGTGGACTGTTTCGTGACGGCGTCATCTCCAGCCGACCTGGAACAGGCGGTCGATCGGATCGCCGGCGCGGACGGCGCCGTCGGATGGGCCGGCCTGAAGCTGTTCGCCGATGGGAGTCTGGGAGGGTTCACAGCGGCGATGGAGGAGCAATACTCCGATGGCCCGGGTTCAGGGACGTTGCGACTCGACCCGAGCACGGCTGCCGTGATGGCGGAGGCGACCTTCGACCTCGGAGGCCGCGTGGCTGTGCACGCCATCGGCGATCGGGCCAACCGCGCAGCGCTCGACCTCTTTCGATCGCTGAAGGGCGGATGGGCGGATCCGGCCCGGTACCGCGTCGAACACGCCTCCGTACTCTCACCAGCCCTCGTGGCCGAATTCGCCGAGACGGGGGTCACGGCGAGCGTGCAGCCTTCATTCATCGCCTCCGAGGCGAACTGGCTGGAGGACCGTGTGGGTGCCGGCCGAGCACGGTGGACGTACCCTCTTCGTAGCCTCGCCGAGGCCGGCGTCAAGCTGATCGGCGGATCGGACTCGCCAGTCGAGGATCCGAATCCGTGGAAGGCGATGGCGGCGGCGTGCGAGAACCCTCTCACCCCGGTCGAGTCGATCGACCGGCAGACGGCGCTCGACATGTACGGAAGCGCCCCGATCACCGTCGGAGCTCAGGCGGATCTGCTGGTGATCGATCGCAACCCGATCACCACCGAGGACCTGGCTGCGACCCAGGTGCTCGCCACCGTCGCCCGCGGTGATCGGGTCGATATCACTCCGACGCCCTGGCCGGGCTGACGATCAGCCAACCGGTTGGGCCCCTCACACGCCCTCGCCACGAAGGATTAGTTCCTCGAGCCGGGCGATTTCGTCCCCGGGCTGAAGCCCGACCTCCACGAGCAGGCGGCGGATATCGGCACATGCCCTGAGGGCCTCCACCCGCCGACCCTGCTGTGCGAGGGCCTTTATCAGCAGGTGCCAGAGTCGCTCCCGATACGGGTTCTCCTCCACTGCCGCCTCGAGCGTGCCGGCGACGAGGTCGGAATGCCCGAGCCGAATGTCGGCGTCGACCTGCGTCTCCATCGCCACCAGGCGCAGTTCGTTCAGGCGAATCGCCTCCAACCGGAAGGGATCCCGGTCGGAGAGGTCTCCGAACGGCACTCCACGCCACATCGACAGAGCTTCATGGCATGCCGCCCGAGCGGCCAGAGGGTCCTCGCACGCGACTGCGGTCCGGACGCGTGCCTCGAATCGCAGGGCGTCGAGTTCGTCGAGATCGGCCTCGAACACATAGCCGTGATCGACGAGTCGAATGGCATCGCGGCCCAGCAGGGAGCGCAGCCTCGACACATAGGACTGGAGGGTGCCGCGGGCGCAAACGGGCGGCGCATCGCCCCAGAGCAAGTCCACCAGTCGATCAATCGGCACCGTTCGTCCAACTGACACAGCCAGGACGCCGAGCACGAAGCGTGGGTGATGGCCACCCACCTCGACCACCCCGTCCGGCGTCTCGATGTCGATCGGACCCAAGACTCGAACCATGTATGGAGAAGGCATGTGCCCAGCTCTCTCGCCACCACCAGTGTCCCCACCTGGGCAATCCCGATCCAGTGTCGAACGGCTCAAGTTGGGTGCAAGCAACGCTCATGAGCACCTCAAGCCGAACCCAGTGATCGCGCCTGACAATGGAGATGAGCAAGGAGGCCCGCATGACGAATGTCCTCGACAGAGACACGAGCGTTTCGACGAGCGAGGGGTCCATCGGAGTACGCGAGCGTCCGGAGCCCAAGGCGACACCGGACGAGAGGGTGCTTCCGCCGACCCCGAGAAGCCCGTACGTCCGCTGGCTCGGCTGGATCATGATACTGGCGGTCGTCGTGGTTTCCGGTGTGCTCCTCTTCGATCGCCTGAACGAGGACACCCTCCTCGCCGACGGTTCATTCGAAGCGAATGAGTACGCACGGATGCTGCAGCTTGCCCCGGCGGATGGTTCCTTCGACGTGAACGAAGCCAGCAGGATGCTGCAGCTTGCCCCGGCGGATGGTTCCTTCGATGTGAACGAGGCGAACAGGATGCTGGCGCTCGAGCCCGCCGAAGCTTCTTTCGAAGTCAACGAGACGAACCGCATGCTGAACCTGATGCCGGAACCGGACACGTCGTTCGAGACGAACGAGTACAACCGGATGGCACAGCTCGCTCCATCTCTCACCCGTGATGAGGTGATCCGGATCACGACGCTCGTGCGGTGACCGATCACTCCTGCCGTACCCGGGGGCCATCATGGCCCCCGGGCTCTTTGTACCTGTGGCTTTGCAGTTGCGATTCGTCTTGGCCCCATGGAGGCCCGACGAGCGCAGGCTCACTCCGGGTCGGAGGGTCGCAGATGAGGCGCAACGTCTCGCTCGTAGTCGGCGTGCCTACCTGACTCCTTCTTGGAGAAGACCCTCTGGCCCTCGACATGCACCTCGAAGACACCTCCGCGAGCCGGGACCAGGTCGACCCGATATCGCTGTCCGAACTGTTCGAAGATCTCGCTCGCCATGCCCACGGCACGGTCTGTGTAGTTTCAGGCCCGGCAGAATTCGATGGTGACGGTCTGCATGCCGCCGAGCGTACCGTCGTCGATCCCGCCTCCCGACATCCGAGGGGTATCGTCACTCCATGCTCTTCGACTACTCCACCGTGACACCGAAGTCGATCAGATCTTCAGTCGACGAGGCCATCGCGGCCGCCGACCTCATGATCGATGCCATCGTTACCGCAGGAGGTGAAGGCGGGTACGACGAGGTCCTCGCTCGCCTCGACGCGGCGGCCGATCTCATGGCACGCACCTTCGGAACGACCGCGTTCATGGGTTACGTCCACCCAGACCCCGATGTTCGCGCTGCCGGGAAACAGGTCGAGGAGCAGATATCGAAGTGGGGCGTCGAACTGGCGTTCCGCGATGACCTGTACTCCGCAGTCAAGACCTACTCAGAGTCGGCGGATGCCGCCACGCTCGCCGGTGACCGCCGCCGTTTCCTCGATTTCACCCTGCGCGACTTCCGCAAGGCGGGACACGAGTTGACGCCAGAGGCGCGGGCCGAGGTGAAGGATCTGACCAACCGGCTCGTCGAGTTGGGTGTGGCGTTCGAGCGCAACATCGCCGAAGACGACTCGAAGCTGATCGTGCAAGCGTCTGACCTGGCAGGTCTCCCGGCCGGCTACATCGACTCGCTCGAGCCTGCCGACGACGGCTACATCGTGACGATGGCCTATCCGCATGTGATCCCAATCCTCGATCATGCCCAGTCGCGCACGCTGCGATCCGATGTGTATCGGATGTTCAACTCCAGGGCGATCGACGTCAACCGACCGATTCTCGAGGAAGCCGTCCGGATTCGCTCGGAGATCGCGACGTTGTTCGATCGGCCCTCGTGGGCACATCATCAGCTCGACGAGAAGATGGCAAAGGACCCAGAGCGGGTCGAGGCGTTCATCGGATCGTTACGAGGCCCGCTGGCGGAGGCCGCCGCCGGGGAGATCTCGAAAATGAACGACCTCCTCGTCGCTGACGGTGAGGAGCCGCCGCTCCAGGTCTACGACTGGCGGTACTACGACACTTTGCTCCGCAAGACCGAGTTCGGCGTAGACCAGGCCGCTGTCTCGGAGTACTTCCCGCTGGGACAGGTCACCGAAGGTCTCCTCCAGATCACTGGAGAGGTCTTCGGATTGGCGTACGAGCGCGTGAATGCGGCCACCTGGCACCCGGATGTGATCACCTATCTGATGAGCGACACCGACACCGGTCGCGACATTGCCCATTTCCACATGGACCTGTTTCCTCGGGAGGGCAAGTTCAGCCACGCGGCCGCGTTCCCCCTCGTTCCCGGCAGACGCCTCGACGACGGTTCCTATCAGAAGCCGGTGTCCGCCATCGTCGCCAACTTCACCAAGCCGGCCGGTGGGCGCCCTTCGCTGCTCACACATCAGGAGGTCGAGACGTTCTTCCACGAGTTCGGTCACATCCTCCATCAGACCTTGACGACGGTCGACCTCGTTCGGTTCTCGGGCACTTCGACCGAACGCGACTTCGTGGAGGCTCCCTCGCAGATCATGGAGCATTGGGTGTGGAAGCCCGACGTCCTCGCGAGATTCGCCCGACATCACGACACGGGTGAACCGATCCCAGCCGAGACCGTCAATCAATTGGCTGCCGCCAAGAAGCTCAACATCTCACTGGCCACCCTGCGCCAGATCCAGTTCGCGCTCCTCGACATGCTCCTTCACGACACCTCCCAGCCAAAGGACCTGGATCACATCCTCGAGGAGGCCACCGCCGCCGCGCTCCTGCCGATGGTGGAAGGCACCTTCTTCCCAGCGAGCTTCGGGCACCTGATGGGCGGGTACGACGCCGGGTACTACGGGTACCTCTGGTCCGAGGTCTTCGGGGACGACATGTTCTCCCGGTTCGAAGAGGAGGGGTACACCAGCCCCCTCGTTGGGCGGTCGTATCGTTCCACCATCCTCGAGCGAGGGGGCACCAGGGATGGAATGGACCTGTTGCGGGACTTCCTGGGACGTGAGCCCAACGATCAGGCGTTCCTCCGCAATCTGGGGATCACGGCCTGACCGCAACTTCCTGGGAACCTTTTCACCGTCCCCGGCGTATCACTCAGTGACAAACGCGTCGAGGCAGCGAAACATTCACCCCTCGTTTACGGGGCCTTTAGAGATCGCTGCAGATAATCGACGCAACCTGCAATCCGATCCGAGCTCCGCTCCGAATATGTCTTGAAGCGGGAAGAAAACCCCTTCTCCAAGCGTTGATCGATTGGAAGGCCCCGACTGTGAGGAGGCCCACATGTCAGACACAATGAAAGGCGCAGCGATCAAAGGCGTGACCCGCCCGTCGAGAGACTTCGGCGAGGGCCGCGTATGCGCCGACAAGCAATGCGACACGAAGCTGAGCCGCTACAACAAGCGTGACCACTGCTACGCCCACGCCCCGGTGAAATACCCCAGGGTGCGCGGAAGGATCCTCCCCGAAGGCACGTGATTTCACCAGATCCCCGATGAACCGACCCAGGTTCTCTCCCCCTCCCCGAGGGTTGGTTCTCGATGGGACACGAAACCCCGGTGCGTGAGCGCCGGGGTTTCTGCTTGTACGTAGTACGTACAACGCCGTACGTAGTACGTGATCAGGTTGCGACCCCACCCCCAGTGGGGTAGGATCCCTACAGTGAAGGAGATCCACAAACGTTCGGCGTTGAACCGCCTCAAGACGGTCCGGGGACACATGGATGCCGTCATCGCGATGGTCGAAGACGAGCGGTACTGCCCCGAGGTGATGAAGCAGGTGTCGGCGGTGCAGGCGTCGCTCGAGAAGGTCAACCGCATCCTTCTCCAGAATCACCTCGAGACGTGTGTGACACACGCGATCCAGGATGGGCGCGGATCCGCGATCGTCGACGAGCTCATTGAAACGATGAAGTACACGGCCGCCATCACCGGACCGGCCCCCTACGAAATGGAGACCACATGACGACCACCACCCTGTCGGTACCCGACATCTCCTGCGGCCACTGCAAGTCGAGCATCGAGGGTGCCGTAGGCGAACTCGATGGCATTTCCACCGTCGAGGTCACGATCGACGCTAAGACGGTCGATCTCTCGTACGACGATTCGGCGGTGACCCTCGACACCATCATCGACGCCATCGAGGGCCAGGGCTACGAAGTAGCTCGCTGAGGATCGATCCCACCTTGTCTGAACCCGCCACCACGCACGACGTCGCCGTCACACCCATCACCTTCGAAGTGGACGGGATGACGTGTGCCGCATGCGCCACCCGAATCGAACGCGTCCTGGGCAAACAGGATGGCGTCGACGGCGCCGCGGTCAACTTCGCGGGAGCGCGCGCCACCATCCGGCCCGGGGCGAACGTAGATGCCGATGCACTGAGAGCTGCCGTTCAGAAGATCGGGTATGACATCAGGGTCGTGTCCGACGAGGAACGCACGGACATGGTCGCGAAGTACTCGGAGGAGGAACGCACCCAATGGCGGCGGTTCTGGTGGTCGGCTGGTCTGTCGATTCCACTCATGGCGCTGGCGATGCTCGGTCCTATGGACGCGACCTGGTCGAGACTCGTGCAATGGGCGCTCGCCACACCGGTCGTGTTCGTGATGGGGGCGCAATTCCATCGGGTCGCCCTGAAACAGGCTCGGACGCTCGGGGCATCCATGGACACCCTCATCTCGTTGGGAACGCTCGTTGCTTACGGGTACTCGGTGTGGGCCGTGTTCGCTGGGGAGCATGTGTTCTTCGAGACCGCCGGCATGATCACCACGCTGATTCTCCTGGGGAAGTCGTTCGAGGCCCGCGCCAAGGGCCGGGCATCGAATGCGATAAGGGCGTTGCTCGAGCTGGGTGCCCGTCAGGCGAACATCCTGCGAGACGGCCGGGAGATCACCGTCGCCGTCGAGTCCCTGATTCCTGGCGATCAGATGGTCGTTCGACCCGGTGAGAAAGTACCCACGGATGGCGTGATCGTCGACGGAGTCTCATCGCTCGACGAGTCGATGCTGACCGGGGAGTCGCTCCCCGTGGACAAAGCCACCGGAGACGACGTGTACGGGGCCACCGTGAACCAGCACGGTCGACTGGTGATTCGAGCGACCCGAGTCGGCAGCGAGACCGCGCTCGCCCAGATCGTCAGGATGGTCGAGGATGCGCAGGCCTCCAAGGCACCGGTCCAGCGGCTCGCCGACCGGGTTTCAGCCGTGTTCGTCCCGACGGTCATCCTGATTGCCATAGGGACGGCAGCCGTCTGGCTGGCGCTGGACAACCCCTTCACCGACGCCCTCAGAGCTGCGGTCGCCGTCCTCATCATTGCGTGTCCGTGTGCGCTGGGGCTCGCAACCCCCACTGCGATCATGGTGGGGAGCGCCCGAGGAGCCGAGCTCGGGGTGCTCTTCAAGAACGCCGAGGTGTTCGAACGCTCGCGGGCCGTGGACACGGTGGTCTTCGACAAGACCGGCACGCTCACGACCGGGATGATGAGCCTCGTCGACGTCGAGACATCGGCCGACGAGAGCACATTCCTCCGGCTGGTCGGGTCGGTCGAGGCCTGGTCGGAGCACCCCATCGGACGGGCGGTGGCGCTCGGCGTCGAAGAGCGTGGGGTCGAGCTCATACCCGTGTCGGACTTCGAAGCAGTATCCGGTCACGGGGTCGTGGGAACCGTCGACGGTGTCCGGGTGGTCGTCGGGAAGCCGAAGCTCGCCGCAGACCAGGGCCTGGCCGTTTCGGATCGCTGGCTCGATCGCATGGCGGAGCTCGAGGCGTCCGGCCGGACCGCCTTCGTGGCGGGATGGGACGGAAGCGCCCAAGGCGTCATCGCGGTGGCGGACGTCGTCCGAGACACGTCTTCGTCTTCGGTCAGCCGGCTCGGTCTGATGGGCGTCGACACGGCGATGATCACCGGGGACAACCTACGGACGGCCGAGGCGATAGCCCGTCAGGTCGGAATCGATCGAGTGATGGCCGAGGTGCTCCCCGGGGACAAAGCCGACGAGGTGGCACGACTTCAGGCTTCCGGCTCACTGGTGGCTTTCGTCGGCGACGGAATCAACGACGCACCGGCATTGACCAGGGCAGACCTCGGTCTGGCCATCGGCACCGGAACCGATGTCGCCATCGAGTCGGGGGATGTCGTTTTGATGAGCGGCAATCCGGAACTCGCAGCCACCGCCATCGGGCTGGCGCGCCGCACCTTCCGGACGATCAAAGAGAATCTGTTCTGGGCGTTCTTCTACAACGTCGCGGCCATCCCGTTGGCCGCTTTGGGGTTCCTCGACCCGATGATCGCTGCTGCTGCCATGGCCTTCTCGTCGGTATCCGTCGTCACCAACAGCCTGCGCCTCAAGCGATGGTCACCGGACTCGATCGGTCGTTGAGGCTGATCGTCCACACCGCCCTCTCCCGAATCGCGGTCGCGGTCCGGTCGGAGGAAGATGGTCATCGCGCAGAGTGGCGAGGAGATCGTCGAACATTCTCGGGCCTGACCTGGGTCGACCGGGTCACCGCCGGAGCGATCTTCGTCGCCGGGATCGGCGTCGCCCAGATCGTCGGTCGACTCGTCCGTCGCGCCATCGACAGAACAGGTGCCGGCGACTTCGTGGGCACCGTGCTCGGCCGCCTCGGCTGAGCCTCGAACGGTTGTTCAGCGGCGACTGTGGGATGAACTCGGCCGCTCGGTGAAGCGGGCCCTCGGAGCGGAGACCAGCGAGATCCCGAATCCGCAACGGGTCGTGCATGCGCAGCAGCTCGACGGAGGCGTGGCCGGACACTCGTGAGAACACACGATGCCCCAGCACACCCTCGGCGCTGTCACCCGTCGTTGAGGAATCGTTCGATCTCTTCGACCAGCCGTTCGGCGGGATCGACATCTTCGTCGCCGGTCAGCGACTCTGCCTCGAGGCCGTCGATGTACTCACGCAGGTCCGAATCTTCCACTGCCTCGTCGACCCGGCCTCGGAAGTCCACGGCGTCGACCCGAAGATCAGACGTATCGAGTGTGATGCCGGCGATCTCCAACGCCTTGTCGAGAAGGGCGAGACCACCGGGTGGATAGTCCTGGTTCGAGAGATAGTGAGGGACGGCGGCCCACACGCTCAACATGGTCATCCCACGGTCGACGAAAGCCTGGTTCAGGACGCCGATGATTCCGGTGGGGCCCTCGTAGTCCGAAGGAAACAGCTGGTGCTCTTCGAGCAGATCGGGTTCGGACGCAACTCCGACCAGCGGAACGGGAAGCGTGTGTGGCACCTGCCCGATGAATGCTCCCATCGTGACCACCTCGTTCACGCCGACCGCCTCGAAGACCTCGCACACCTGCCGGCTGAATTGCTTCCATCGAGCACTGGGCTCGTCACCGGTTAGGACCACGATGTCGCGGTCGGCGCCAGGAACTGTGAGCGCGTGGAGCGAGACATCTGGCCACTCGATCTGTCTGGCGCCGCCCTCACCGATCTCCACCTGCGGACGGCGCACCTGGAAGTCGAAGAACTCGTCGGAGTCGACCTGCGCGAAACGGTAGCCGGCGAGCAGATCGATCAAATGGTCGACGGCCATCGTCGACGAGCCTCCCGCATCGCCCCAGCCGCCAAACGCCACGAACGCCACGGGATCTCGAAGAACCGGTCGTTCCTCCCAGATCACGAAGTCCATTCGATCAGGCTAGTGCTGGGTGAACAGATTGCATCCCGTGCCCGTACGGGCCCCGGTCACAGGGCGCGTCCCAGGAATGCGACGGTTCGGGACCAGGCGAGCTCGGTGGCTTCCGGGTCATACTGACGCGGCTGATCCGGCCGATAGAATTCTTGCCCTGCACGCTTGTAGGTCTCGAACGTGGCGTCGATGCCCCGCTCGCGCAGCTGCATCTCCAGCTGATATGCGGTGTGTGGCGAAGCCCGCCCGTCGAATGCGCCGTAGTGGCCGAGAAACCGCGTGTGGCGTGAGTCGAAGTCGGGCTGCATCCCCGCCCATGGCGTGGTGGGGGTGTACGCCACACACGCTCGAATGCTCGAGTGCTCGGCTGCAAGCCACATTGCGATGCCTCCACCCATCCCGTATCCGAGCACGCCCAACCGGCCCGACGTGTCTGGCAAGGACTTGAGCAGATCGAGCGCACCCCCCAACGTGCGCCGGACTTGCTCTACTTCCAACCCGTCGACCAGTTTGTCGGCCTGCGCTTCCAGCCCGAGCCCCGGCGGATCGAACAGGCCGACGGCGGCAGCGACGAAGCCGGCCTTGCCAATCCTGTCCACCACGCCCCGGACGTGGTGATCGAACCCCCAACGATCGTGGAGCACGAGTACCACCGGCCGACCGGACACCGCCAGGGTGGTCATGTGGATGGGCACTGCCACCCCGTCGACGTCGAGTTGCACCGACCCGTCGACGAGTGGCGCGCTCGAAGCGTCGCCAGGCAGGAGCCGAACCGGGGTGTGTGCCGTCGGGGTCGACCGCGGCCCCCGAGCGCCCGTCACCCGCCGCGAACCGCTGGGCACCGCGACTCGCGGCATCGAGCACTCGAAGCCCGTACCGCCGCTCGACGGCGAGGCCCTCCTCGATCGGCAGGTCTGCGCCTTCGAGCAGCGCCCGCCGGTCGGACCGAACGGTCTCCTGGGGGAACCGACTGATCGTGCGGGCGACCTTCATCGCCGCCTCCAGCGCCTTGCCGTCCTGCACGACGAGATTGGCCAGACCGATGGCGAATGCCTCCTCAGCATCCACAGGGCGTCCCGACAGAATCATCTCCATGGCCACGCCGCGGCCGACGATCCGTGGAAGGCGCTGAGTGCCGCCATCGACGAGTGGCACACCGAAGCGGCGTTCGAAACAGCCGAAGACGGCCGAGCGTGCCGCGATACGCAGGTCGCACCACGCAGCCATCTCGAGGCCGCCCGCCACGCAGTAGCCCTCGATCGCAGCGATGGTGGGCTTGGACACCTCGGTCCTGGTGAACCCGAGGAACCCCTCCGGGCGATCGACCAGGTCGAACGCCTTCAAGTCGGCACCGGCGGAGAAAGTGCCCCCGGCTCCGTACAACACCGCCACGTCGACGGTTTCGTCTGCATCGAACCGCGACCAGGCGTCGAAGAGGGCGTCGGCGGTTTCGAGATCGACGGCGTTTCGTCGCTCGGGACGATCGATCGTGATGACAGCCACGCGATCCATCGTGTCGTATCGGACGGACATTCGGGGTGCTCGCTTTCCGCATCGGTAGGATGCCACGCTGTCCGCGTATGTCCACCGCGGTGAGGTTCCGTGCAGTTCGTGAAATGGGTCCATCTGATAGCGGCAGCCACCTGGGTCGGTGGCCTGATCACGCTAGGCGCACTGATCCCGACGCTTCGGGCCAACGACGTCGAGCGCCCGGTGCTCCAGGCAGTCGCTCGTCAATTCGGTCGCGTCTCCTGGACGGCGATGGCGGTCGCCGTGCTCAGCGGTGGATGGATGGCGATCGACTTCCTGGATCGCCCCGGCCTCGCCGTGAAGGTCGGCCTCGTCGCACTCACCGCCGGTCTCGCCGCATGGCACCAGTTCGCCGCCCGAGACCAAAGCGCCAAGATGCGAGGCACCCTCCAGGGCCTGATCCTGCTCTCGAGCCTCGCAGTCGTCGCAGCTGCCGTAGCCCTCTGAACCACGCAACAGCCAGCTGCCGCTGGTGTGTTCGTATGACGTAGAACGTTCTACGTTGAACGTAAGACCGGTTGATGCGAGGCACGCAACCGGTATCCGCCGAGTCGGGTCAGGAGTACAAACCTTCGATGTGGGCGTCCAGCTTCGCCTGAAAGGTGGCGACCACGGCTTGGACGTATGCGTGGAGTTCGATCGGTTCGGGACACGTGCCGAGAAACGCAGCGAGGCGAGTTCCGCCGTCGTCACGGTAGAACAGCTCGTCGGCGATGAGCGCCCAGGTGGAATCTGCGCCACCGGCCTCGTATGCCTCGTCGACGAGCCGCTCGCCCACCGCAGTCACCGTGGCTGTGAGATTTCGAACGGTTGAGTCCGACATCTCGATGATCGAGTCGAGCGAATAGGCGACAGCCTGCCGGAATGTGGTTGCGCAAGCCTCGAATCCACCGGCGGCGTCGCCGCATCCCATCGCTCTGGAACGTTCTGCCACGAGGTCGAGCAGCCATGCGAGCGACATCGCTTCGGCGTAGGAGATCCTGTGTTCGATGATGGTTGGGGGTTCTCGCATGGTTGGCTCTTTCCAACCATCCCGTCGGCGACAGGCAGGCGCGATCAAGCCGTCATCGCGATCCGGATCGGATCAGCCTGCCGGTGACGGGCCGAAGATGGAGGCGGCACCCCACGTCGCCATGACGATGCCGACCACGAGAAGGAACACGACCCGCCCGCGCCGGAACTCGCCGTCTGCTTCGACCGGCCGTTCACCTCGTGAGTTCTTCCACCAGGCGAACCCGTTGCCGATCACGAGCGCAAGACCCAGACCGAGGATCATCTCCGCGAACAGGGCGTCCAACCCAAGGATCTCAAACACGAGGTTCACGGTAGCGTTGCGTCGATGCGCCACTGCTTCGTGCTGAGAGTGTTCACGCGGGAAGGCGTCGGCGGCAACCACCTCGGCGTGGTGACCGATGTCTCGGGGCTCTCGCATTTGACAATGCAGCAGGTCGCGGCCGACCTCGGCTTCTCCGAAACCGTCTTCATCGACTGGCGAGAAGGCGGTGTACCGCGAGTCCGGATCTTCACCCCCGGAGCCGAGCTGCCGTTTGCCGGCCACCCGCTGGTCGGCGCCGGATGGCTGATGAACGTCCTGGGGCCGACGCCGGTTCCGGCGCTGGCATGCACCGCCGGTGAGGTGGCCGTGAGACTCGACGGGGACGTCGTCGCCATCGACGCACCGTCCGGTGAGCGAGTGGTGCGACCCGCCGACCTCGGAGAGCGGTTGAGTGGATGGGTCCACCCGGTGAACGTGCGCTCGGTCTCGATGCCGTCGGAGTATCTGCTTGTCGAGGTTGCCGACGCGAGGGAAGTGGCGATCGCTCGACCGGCAGAATCCGGACATGTGATGTTGTGGGCGTGGGACGGACACGGAGTGAAGGCGCGGTTCTTCGCTCCCGACCTCGGGGTTCCCGAGGACCCGGCCACGGGGAGTGCCGCCATAGCTCTGGCTGCCGTCCTCCACGACGCCGGTCGGAGCGAAGGATCGCTGACCATCCAACAGGGCGACGAGATCGACGCACCGTCGCGCATCGAACTGCGATGGCACGGAACGACCGTGACGATCGGTGGAACAGTGGTCCACGAAGAAACCCGGGAATTGGACGTCTGACCTGGCGAAGGCGACCGCGGCCGCACGTAGACTCCTGCCCCATGTGTCGATCTTCCGTGTGCCGATGACTGCGGCCGGCGCGTCCGCACCGGCATCGTCCGCCAACCTCGGTCCCGCGTTCGACGCCATGGCGGTGGCGTTGGAGCTCCGGTGCGAGGTGTGGGCCGAACCATCGAGTGAGTGGCAGGTCGAACACGTCGGCCCAGCGGCTCCGGGGCCCGACGCCGACGATGCCGTATTGATGGCTGCTCGATACGCCGTGGGCGCCGATCGTCCGTTGGCCTTGACCGTCGACAACCACATCCCCCTCGGCCGTGGGCTCGGTTCGTCCTCCGCCGCGTTCGCGGCCGGCGCACTGGCGGCGTGGCGGGCGGTGGGTGAGCACCACTCGGAGGAACGACTGTTCGAGCTGGCGGCCGAGTTGGAGGGGCACCCCGACAACGCTGCTGCCGCCGTCTACGGCGGGCTCGTCCTCACCACCGGTCGAACCGTGCATCGCCTTCCGTGGAATCCGCTGTTGCACTTGGCCGTCGCAGTGCCGTCCGAGCCATATGCCACCAGCGAAGCTCGACGAGTACTCCCGACTGCATACCCCACAACCGTGGTCGTCCGAAGCGTTGCCAGGACCGCGGCGCTGGTCGCCGGGCTGCTGACCGCCGACGGTCAGGTACTGCGTTCGGCGGGCGGCGACGAGCTCCACGAGGCCCCGCGTTCAGCCGTGCGACCCGACACGTGCGGGCTGATCGACACCGCACTGTCCGGAGGCGCCTATCATGCGTGTTGGTCTGGAGCCGGTCCTTCGGTTCTTGCCATCGCCCCGGCGGAATCCATCGGAGCGGTGATGCACGCACTGACGGACCGCATCGGCGGCGACGGCGTCGTGCTCCAGTTGGATCTGGCCACGCACGGTGCGGTTTGACCGTCGCATCCATCGCGGCCATCCTTTCGCCAACCGCCACATCGATGTTTACGAGGTAGATGTATGGGCTCGCTGATCAAGAAGCGCCGCAAGAAGATGTCGAAGCACAAGTACCGGAAGCGCCTCAAAGCCAACCGGCACAAGCGCAAGTAGATAGAAGGGCCCGCCGATGGCGGGCCCTTCTATCTGCGCATGGTCGGGCGATCGAACTCCGCTTCGAGCGCCGCACCAAGTGAATCTCCCGCGGAACAGGTGGACCCGGCTGGTCACCACGACCGACCTGCGGGTATTCTGGGGCCGCACGCGGGTGTAGTTCAATGGTAGAACACGAGCTTCCCATGCTCGGAACGAGGGTTCGATTCCCTTCACCCGCTCTCTAGGGCGAGCTTCGCTCGGACCGTACCCGCCACTCAGTACCCGGTACATTCACCTCCGTCGACTCCCCGGCTCGACGGCCCGGTTGGCTTCGCGGTCGCACCGTACCCGCATCGTCCTCAGGCCGATCCGGGTGGCGGGTCCGGATACGGAGGGGTTCGGCTCGTCCTACCATTCCGACCGTGATCTTCTCAGACCGAACCATCAAGGAAGCACTGGCCGACGGGCGTATCGAGATCGATCCGCTCGAGCGATCGTTCATCCAGCCCTCGAGCGTCGACCTACGGGTCGATGCATCGTTCCGGGTGTTCGAGAATCACAAGTATCCACACATCGACCCTCGTGAGACTCAGGAAGATCTGACCAAACAAGTGGTCGTCGACGATGGCGACTCGTTCATCCTCCATCCCGGGGAGTTCGTGCTGGGAGCCACGTTCGAACGGGTCCGACTGGGGACGGACGTCGTAGCCAGGCTCGAAGGCAAGTCGAGTCTGGGCCGTCTCGGTCTGTTGATCCACTCCACGGCCGGATTCGTGGACCCCGGATTCGACGGCTACCTGACCCTCGAACTCTCGAACGTCGCAAATCTCCCGATCGCCATCTACCCGGGGATGAAGATCGGGCAGATCAGCTTCTATCAGATGACCACCGCCGCCGATCATCCATACGGGTCGAGTGAGGCAGGCTCGAAGTACCAAGGCCAACGCGGTCCAACGCCGAGTCGCTCGCACGTCGATTTCTCCCGCTGAGAAATCTCGAAAAAGTGCTCAAGGAAGCGGTGCAACGCGCCGACAAGACCCATGACAACAAAAGGTGACCCCCTACCGAACCCTCTCCTCGGAGTCCCCCCTTTCCTCCGAATCTCTCTCTCCCCGCAGGTAGGCGGATCACAGAATGAGCGGCCCTCGGGCCGCTCATTCGCGTTCAGAGGTCGAGATCTTCGAGGCTCCACACCTCGGCCAGCCATTGCAGGGTCTGGTCGAGTTGCGGCACATCGACCCGTTGTTGGTTGATCCACGAGTCGAGCTCCAGCATCAGCTGTGGGTGCCCCCGAAGAACGCCGATGGAAATCAGCTTTCGGCCCATCGGGACAGGCGTTCCGTAGGTCGTGTCGTAGGCAGCGGTGACGAGATGACCCGGTGGCATCTCAACCACGCCGGCGTCGATGAGGCCCTGGACCACTGCATAGCTCGCTTGAAGCCTCAACTCCTGAGCGAAGTCCCGATTGCCGAGCGCAACCTGGACGTCCGACGGCACCGACCCGAACGTCGACTTCACCTCGCCTTCGAGCAGGCCACGCGCTTCGCCGAAGGCGCCGGCTGCGATCTTGGCGACGTACGTCGAGCCGAAACCGGGACCTGGTACCAGGCCCATGACGATGTCGAACACCGTCTGTGCGTCGTCGAGCGCCTTCTGCTGGGCGGCCTGATCGGCGAAGGCCGCACGATCTTGACCGTTGATCCACAACTGATCGAATGACCCCATCTCGAAGACCCAGTCGGAGTCACCCGACGCGATGCCGGCCTCAATCGCCGCTGCCTGATGGTCGGCCACGCCCAACAGAAAGACCTGTCTCGCTTCCTCGTTGGGGACGATCAGCTGGAACAGCTCCTCGAGCTGGGTGGTCGACAGCCAGAGACCATCCGCGTCTGCCCGGGTGATCACGCCATCCTGATCTCCGTAGCTCTCACCGGTGAGATCGATGCGGGCACTTGCGTGGAGGTCGCCGATCCAGAACAAGGCGAGCAATGTCGCCGACAGCTCGACCAACAATGCGTCGGGGGCGTCGTTGCCGCCGGGCAGGATCTCGTGGAGCAGTCGCTCCATGTTGGTCGCGGCGGCGATCTCGTCTCCGCCGGCCATCTGGTGGATCACTGCCACGGTGTACACGTCGGCCACCGTATACGCCCCGTACTCCAGGTCGAACATGCTGGACAGAAGCATGTCGTCCACCCTCGTCCCATCGCGTTCGAGTCCGATGGCGATCACGGCCGCAGCAGGGTCTTTCACGAGCGCGGCCACAGCGACATCGCTGTACACGGAGTTCCAGTCGAACAGCGGCCCGAGGAGGACCGAGAAGTTGAACATGGGGAAGTGGTCCCTCAGCCCGTCGGCGATGACGAGGAGCCCCGCCGCCGCATGGGCCGTCAGTGCTGAATCCAGGGCCCCTGAGGCCAGCAGGAGCGGCACGACGTATGGATGCTCATAGATCAGGTCGTCGATGTCGCTGTCGTCGAGGGCTGGCGCCAGCGCGTGACCGAACGGAACGGTGAGCGAGGCGAACAGATCATCCCCTTGGGCGGCATCCCCATACACGAAGCGGTTCTGGATGTCGGCCAGCACCGCAAACTGCTCGATGATGTGTGCGACATCCTCCGCTCCGAGCGTCGAGTACATGTCATCGCTGTAGCCCGAATCCATCGAAGACGCCAGCGCCGCCGCCTCCAACAGGTCGACGAGTTCCCGGTATTCGGCCTCCGTGAGTGAGTCATCCTCGAGTAGCTCTCGGAGGCGCACCGCATCGTCCTTGCCCGATCTGCCGAGAGTGGTGAAGGCCGCACCCGGCCCGCTGATCGTCTGCCAGGAGTAGCGGCGGACCGCGCCCGGGAGCACGATGTTCGCTTGTCCGAGTATTGCCGCGGTGCGGCGATCGAGGTCTCCAATGCGATCGACCTCGACCTGCGCTTGCCTTCGCGCGGCGTCGAGCTCTGCGAGATACAGCGACTCGGCGGCAGACGCAGCGGACGCCGAGGCCCGCGCCTCTGATCGTGCACGACTGTATGCCGCGTCGTGACTGTCGTCGTCACCTTCGACCGAGAGCCAGTAGAGCGAGTTGGCTTCGGCCGCATCCTGGCGGGCCACCGATTGCGCCCGCTGCATCGCCTGATAGCGCTCGGCGACCTCATCGGCCAGCACCGTCACGCGGCGTTGGGCGCCGGACAGATCGGTGGCCAGAGAAGAAACGTCGGAGGCCGCCTCGCCCAAGGCCGAGGCCATCGCAGTCGTGATCCGGGCAACGAGGAGGCTCTTGTTGCGGAATGTCTCGCGGGCCACCCCACGCCAGCCCGCCACGGAGGCGTTGACGCTGCGCGTCTCGGTGGCACGGGCGGACAGGAATGCGGCCACGCGGGAAGCCGCACCCTCGGTGGCCAGAAGACCGAACACGTCCCCGTGCGGCCAGGGTATGGCGAAGGACGCCACGTTGGCGGGAACGACGCTCATGGCCGTGCCCAGTTCGCCATGTCGCGCTCGCGCTGCTCGTAGTAGGCGGACGCGGCACCGAGGCCAGCTCCGAGATCGGCGATCACCGTCTCGAGTTCAGAGATCCAGCGCGTCCAGCGTCCCGCGAAGTCGGGCAGCTCGGCGGCGACTGCGACGGGACCACCAACGTGACCGATCGACACATGGCCGGAACCATCGAAGGACGCTGCGACCGACCGCAACGACGCTCCGGCCGCCGCCAACTCCGCCGGGTCTACCGAGATCGGCCCCATATCCACACCTCCAACTCTCCCCTTGGTCCATCACCAAGCGTTGACGATTGTAAACTATCGTCATAATATCGCAAATGCTTGTAAACAAGTTCGCCGCGGAGTAGGGGGGTCGACGGGGAGGCGCGTGCCGATAGCCGACAGCCGACAGCCGACAGCCGACAGCCGACAGCCGACACGAGCATGTTGAAGCCCTCAACGAGCAGACACGGCGTTGGCGGTCGCGGAGCTCGACACCGAGATTCGGGGTTACGGCAGGACGGGCTAGTCGCGGCCGAGGTCGGAGAAGCGGGTGTACTCGGGCATGAAGGTCATCTCGACGGTTCCGGTGGATCCCGCTCGATGCTTGGCCACGATCACCTCTGCGACACCTCTGCGATCGGACTGCTCGTTGTAGTACTCGTCGCGATAGATGAACATGACGATGTCGGCGTCCTGCTCGAGCGATCCCGACTCGCGGAGGTCGCCGAGTCGGGGGCGCTTGTCTTCGCGCTGTTCCAGGTTTCTGTTGAGCTGGCTGACGGCAATGATCGGCAATTCGAGCTCTCTGGCGAGATTCTTCAAAGCCCGGGAGATCTCGGCGATCTCCTGCTGTCGGCTCTCCCTCGACGATCCCTGCATGAGCTGCATGTAGTCGACGACCACGAGCTCCAGGCCATGGATCCGCTTGAGCCGGCGGCATTTGGCGCGGATATCCGTGACGGTTACCACGGGAGAGTCGTCCACGTAGACCGGGGCGTTGTACAGCTTCCCGGCAGCGTCTGTGAGTCGCGGCCACGACGCCTCGCCGATGTTCCCGGTCCGCACCTTCATGGAGTCGATACGCGCCACCGAACAGAGCATGCGCTGAGCAACCTCCTCCTTCGACATCTCGAGCGAGAAGATGGCGACGGGCATGCCACGCATCGCAACGTTGGTCGCCACGTTCATTGTGAGCGCGCTCTTTCCCATAGCCGGCCGGGCCGCGATGATCACGAGGTTGGCCGGGTGCAACCCGGTGAGCTTCTTGTCGAGATCACGGAATCCGGTCGAGAGGCCGGTGACCTCCGAGCCGCGCTGCTCCAGCATCTCGAGTTCCTCGAGCGTCGAGAAGAACAGCGGCCCGATCGCCTGCATCGAGTCACCCACCCGACGGGCAGCCACCGCCAGGACGGTCTGCTCAGCTCGGTCGAGCACGGTGTGGATCTCGTCGTCGAGACGGAGCGCCATGTCGGTGACCGCACCACCGGCCCTGATCAACGAGCGACGTTGCGAATGCTCATCGACGATGCCGGCGTAATAGTCGACGTTGGCGGCGGACGGCACGACGTCGAGAAGGCGCGTGATGGCCGGCACGCCGCCGATACGCTCGAGTTCACTGGCGCGGCGCAACTCCTCGGACACGGTGATCGCATCGATGGCTTGGTTGTTGTTGAACAAAGTGCGGATGGCGCGGAAGATCGACTGGTGGGCGGGAACGTAGAAGTCCTCCGGCTCCAGCTTGTCCATCACCTCGTTGACGGCGTCCTCGGACATGAGCACCGCCCCCAAGACCGACTCCTCGGCCTCGCGCGAATGCGGAGGCACTCGGGCCATGAGGCGTTCGTCTTGGCGATCCTGCATCGACGTCACGTCACAACACTCCTAGAGGACTTCTCTACCACCTGGCACCGACAAAAAAGGACCCCGGAGGTGTCGCCGCCGGGGAAGTGTCACGAACGTAGCCTGCGGATGACAGAGCGCGGAAATCGAACAGGCGGTCCGATTTCGCGCCCACGGCCATTGCGCCTGCAGAAGGTCTGGAGTCATCGCCGATTGTGTGATTCGGCGCCGAGGCCGCGTCGTCGACTCCCTCGCAATCCTGTGGGGGGCGAGCGCAACGCTGCCCTGGTCGAGACCAGGGCAGCGTAGGTCGCTGTGCAAACCGGTGTTCAGGCCGGTATCACGTCCAGAGTGACGGGGAACTCCACGTCGGTGTGGAGCTTGAGCCACACCTCGTGGAGACCTATGGCCTTGATCGGCGTGCGGATCTCCACGTTGCGACGCTCGACGTCGATACCGGTGAAGCGTTTGATGCCTTCGACCACGTCGGCGGTGCCGATGGAACCGTAGAGCTTGCCCTCGTCGCCGGCCTGGGCGGCAAGCACCACCCGGGTTCCCGCGAGCTGGGTGGCGACCCGCTCTGCCGACTCGCGCGCCTCCTTGTCGGCCGTTTCGCGGGCCGTACGAAGAGAGTCGGCCTGGGCCAACGCGCCCGCAGTCGCCTTCATCGCCCGCTTCTTCGGGAGGAGATAGTTGCGTGCGTAGCCGTCGGATACGTCGACCAGATCGCCCTTCTTCCCCAGATCGCTGACATCATGGAGCAAGATCAGCTTCATCGCCCGGTTCCCAGATACGGAAGCAACGCCATCTCGCGGGCGTTCTTGATCGCCACGGCCACCTCCCGCTGATGGCGGGGGCAATTGCCGGTCACGCGGCGAGCGCGAATCTTGGCGCGTTCGCTCATGTACTTGCGGAGGACGGAGGTGTCCTTGTAGTCGATGTAGTCCACCCGGTCGGTGCAGAATTGACAGAAGCGCTTCTTGACGCGACCTCTGGTCTGCTCCGGGCGGCGACGGCGCCGCTTGTTCGTGCTGCTGGGTTGATTTCCTCGTGCCATGCGTGGTTACTCCTCGAGATCAGAACGGGGCTTCGTCGGGGCCGTAGTCGTCGCGGGCCACCGGTCCGGGGGGTGGGGTGGAACCGCCGCCACCACCGAAGTCGCCTCCGCCGCCACCGCGCGCCGTGCGTGTGACCGTGGCGGTGGCCCATCGCAGGCTCGGCCCGACCTCGTCGATCGCGACCTCGACGATCGACCGCTTGTCGCCATCGGCGGTCTCCCACGATCGTTGCTCCAGCCGGCCGGTCACGATGACCCGGGTGCCCTTCTGCAGCGACTCGGCAACTGTTTCCGCCTGGTCGCGCCAGACCGTGCCGCCGAAGTAGCTGGTGTCTTCTTGCCATTCGCCGCTCTGATCGCGCCAGCGGCGATTCACTGCAAACCGCAGGCGTGCCATCGGAACTCCCGACGGTGTGAACCGCAGCTCAGGATCCTCGACGAGGTTCCCGATGAGTGTGACATTGTTGGACATGATCCTCTCCTTCCGCGCCCTCCCCCCACCTTGGCGGCGGGGTGTGACGAGATTCGGGTTTCAGGCTCCGGGACGGACGACCTTGTGTCGCAGCACGTCGTCGGAGAGGGAAAGCATCCTGTCCAGCCCATCGACGGCCTCGGCTTCGGCCTCGAAGTTCACGACCGTGTAGTAACCCTCGGTGAGATGGTCGATCTCGTAGGCAAAGCGACGTTTGCCCCACAGATCGGTGGATGTCACCGTGGCGCCTGCTCCCTCGAGATACGACTCCACCTCGTTGACCTTGGTGCGTACGTCGTCTTCCTCGAGCGCAGGCCGATGAATCGTCATCAGCTCGTACGTTCTCATTTGTTCCTCCTCTGGACATCCGCCGTGGCGGACGGCTCCGACCTTCGCCGGAGCAGGTGGTGGGATCGGCAGCACGGAATGCCGGCACCGATCAGGGATGAAAGAAGTGTAACAACCCACAGGCCGCCACGGAATTCGAACCCTGGGCCCCGCAGTGGGTCACGGCTGCGGGCGCCACAGTTCGCTCGCCTCGATGGGTGGATAAGGATGGGGCTCCACCGCCGACAGCATCGTCAGCGTGACGAACCCGTCGAAGCACAACGCCGTGTCGGACACCGGGTCGATACCGCTCGACGAGCCACGCACCTCGAAGGACAGGCGCGATCCGGGGACATCGGCCACCGCCACTTGGAGATGTCCGAAGGCGTCGAGATCGGCCCACCTGATGCCGGCCACGCGATCGATCTTTCGAGCGGGTACGTTGACGTTGAGGACGGTGAGACGCCGTGGCGATCTGGAGAACCACCTCGTCACCGACACCGCCACGTCGATCGCCGTGTCCCAGTGCCAAGGCCGGGACTCGGCCAGGCTCACCGCCAGGCCGTGGCTCCCAAGCGTGCGAGCGGTGAGCGCTGCGCCAACCGTTCCCGAGTGGACCACCGAGTGCCCGGTGTTCACGCCGGCGTTGACCCCGGACACGACCAGATCTGGCTTGCGACCGAATGCACCCAAGCCCGCTGCGAGAACCGCCAACCCGGGCGGGCCATCCACGCTGTAGGCCTCCTCGACTCCCGGGAGATCGACCGACGTGAGCTCCACGCCGGAGCGTGGGTCGAAACGACCAAGTGCTGTTCCGCTGCCGCTCATGTCGGCGCGCGGCGCCACCACGATGACCTCGAACTCGACGGCGAGGATGGCGGCGAGATCACGCAGGCCGGGCGACGAGATGCCGTCGTCGTTGGTGACGAGGACCCGGAATGCCGCCGGTCGCGGCGAGACACGCTCCTCTACGACGATCTGATCGATGGGATCCGACATCAGGCAGCCTCGATCCGCTGCACATCCACGGTGTCGGCGAGCCGCCGGATGAGCTCGGCCGAGGCGCTTCCGAGCCCGTGACGGGTCACGTTCGCCGCACCCGCTGCGCACCCCATCCGCAATGCCTGACTGGGGTCCGCCCCGTCGATCAACGCTGCGATGAGAGCCGCTGTCATCGAATCTCCGGCACCTGTGTGATCGACGACCTCGAGGAGTGGCGGCACCGCACGGAAGAAGGCACCGTCGGTGGCCATCAGGGCACCACGCTCGGCGCGCGAAACGACTATGAACCGGACATCGTGCCGTGCAAGACGATGGAGTGCCGACACCACCTCTGGCTCACCGAGGTTCTGGATCCGCCCGTCGGCCAGCAGATCCTCGTCGCTCACCTTCAGCAACTCGAGTCGGCCGTGCCGAAGATAGGCGTCCAACTGCCACCCATGGAGATCGGCTGCCACGGCCACCCCGAGACGCCTCAAGTCGCCACCAAGTCGTTCGAAGACGTCCCCCGGCAACACGTCACCCGGATGTGCCCCGACGACGACGCACCTTCCCGCTTCCAGAGCACCGTCGAGCACGGCACCGTAGAGGTCGTCGGCTTCGTGTCGCTTCAAGGCCACAGCTCGGTCACGTGCGAGTAGCTCCCTCCGGCCGGACCGCCGGTCGTAGACCAGGCAGGGCGTGGCGGCACCGATGTCGACCGGTGAAAGGTCCACCCCCCAACCTCGGACCAAGGACTTCAGCGCCGTGCCCGCTTCGCCGCCGAGAGGGCCGCACAACACCGGAGCACAGCCCAGCTGGGCCAACAACCGAGCAACCCAAAAGCCCTGGCCACCCGGATGAATGTGGATCTCGTCACCGGTGGCGCCGGCCTCTCGTTCGACGGTCACCGTCAGGAACAGGGAGGGCGCCATCACCAGCACGGTCCTGGGATCTTCGGCTCGGTGCGACAGCGCAAACATGGTGACCCTCTGGGGTCCTCTCCCCCATCGTAGGTCCGGTCGCCGAGCCGAACCCTGGGCGATCGACCCTATCGGTCACCGTCGGCGGGTCTCGAGTCCATGTCCTTGTCGTATGGGAGCTCGATCGAGAAACAGGCACCACCGATCCTCTCGGATCGTCGATAGGCGGCGTCACCACCGTGCGCCCGCGCGATGGACCGAACCACGGCGAGTCCGAGCCCTGACCCGGGGACGTTGGCGTTCAGCTGGTGCTCGCCACGCTCGAACCGCTTCCAGATGACCTTCTCGTGGCGGGGCTCGACACCGTCTCCGTTGTCGTGAACCTCGATGACTCGTCCCGTCTTGGTGCGCTTGGCGACCACGAGGATCTTGCCGTTGCCGTACCGAAGCGCATTCTCGAAGAGGGCGCGGAGCACCTGCACCATCCTCCGTCGATCGCAGGTCAACTCCAGATAGGGCTCGACTTCGGCCCGAATCGGGAGTGGTCCGTCGATGTCGAACACGAGCCTGATGGCGTCGGCGATGAGCTGCTTGCCCTGGACCCTCTGACGGGTGAGGGTGGCGGCGTCGAGTTCCGACCGGGCAAGCGCGTTCAGATCACCCACGATGTCCACCAGCGAATCCGCCTCGGACCCGATGAGGTGGACCAGCTCGCGACGTTCGGGTTCGTCGATCGACTCCCACGACGACGAAAGGACCTGCGAGAAGCCCGACACCGCCGTGAGCGGCGTCCGCAGGTCGTGGGAGATCGAGGCCAACAACTGATCCCGCTCGAGAGACAGCAGGTGACGGTTCTCGATTGCCGAGGCGACACCGCGAACGGCGAGACCGGCCGAAACGATCAGCAATGCCCAGGGAATGGCGGTGCCGGCCAGTTCCGACCCTTCGACCACACGAGCCGTGATCAGTGCGAAGAGGCCGCTGACGGGGAGGGTCGGCAGCACGAAGACCTTCTTGCCCGGCATGGCCAGGATCATGCTGCGCCGAGCCTGGGGACGGCTCAGCTTCCAGGCGGCTGCGGACATCACCAACATGGCCAGAGCCCATCGGACCATGCTCCACGGTGACGCTGTGGAGGGGGCGAGCTCCGGTGCGGTCACGATCGGCAACAGGGAAGCCAGAAGCAGGCCGAGCCTCGCGTCCCTGACGTATCGAGTGCGGCGAAGGAATGCAACGAAGACGGATGCGAGGAGCAACAAGTGCAGCGCCGGCGCGGCAAGGCCCTCGTCGAGCAGACTCGGCTGCAGCTCCCAAACGATGGCACCGGTGGCCACGAGCGAGACGATCACGTCCATGGCCGCTCGCAGCGACCCCATTCGGCTCGAACGAATGTGAGGAAGCCGCACCAGACCGATGCAGATGAGCGCGTAGAACGCAATCGAGAAGGCATCCGGAACGCCGGCGGCGGCCGAGACAACGGGAGTGACGCTCGTGCGGATGACATGTCCGAGCCCGGACAACATCACACCGGCACCGATCGCCAGCCATGCCCGCCGCTCGTCCATGGCGCAGCGTCGCGAGGAGGCGACGATCGAGGCTCCGATCAGCAGCTGGACTGCCGCAATGGCGGGTTCTGTGAGCGCCGCGGGGAGGCCCAGGTTGAGAGACGCCGACAGCGCCACGGCCACGGCGGCCGCCATTGCAACCAGCACGATCCCGTCAATGACGATGGCGCGACCAACCGGCTCTGCCTCGGGGGGGACCGAGGCGAGTTCGGATGGCGCACGGAACGGAGTGGCTTGAGCTGTCATGACCCTCATGCCTCACATCGGCATCTTCGGGTCACCGCTTGATCGAGAACCCGTCGTCGTCCGAGAGACCGGTGAAGCCGCCCAGCGGCACCTCGACCGCATATCGATACGAACCGGCCGGCCGATACTCCGGGCAGGGCTCGTCCGGGCAAGGCGTCATCTTCAAGACGTCGACGAGCGACCCGTCCTCGCCGAAGAAGGCCACGTGAAGAGGAATGAGCGTGTTGCGCATCGTGAAGGCGGCTCTCACGACGTCGTCCATCACGAAGACCATTCCATCGAGGTCACCCAGGTCGTCGACCTCCATCAGTCCGCGGCGACGCAATTCGCTCGAGTCCGCAACCGCCACATCCAGGACCCGACTCCCGATCGTCACCTGTGCGGTCGCAAAACCGACCACGTCGCCGGTGTCGAGGCCTCCGACGACGGACGAGGGCGTCTGCGCGTCGAGGGCGGCGGTTGTGACAGGTGCTCCGGTGATCGGGGGGGCACCCGACGTGAGAGGCGGCTCGGTCGATGCCGAGCCGCCTCCCGCGCACGAGGTGATCAGGACTGCAGCTGCGAGGAATCGTCTGATGATCTGGCCTCGCCGAGCAGCTCCGTCGCGATCTCATCTGCCATGTGATAGGTCTCGTCCGCGGCGGGAAAGGCTCCGTTCTCGACGTCGGCGGCGAACGACCGCAGCGCCTCGATCGCCTGCGTCCGCAGGTCGGCGTACGACCTCACGAACTTGGGATACCTTCCACCGCCGATGCCGAGGACATCGTGGAAGACGAGCACCTGGCCGTCGGTCACGTTGCCCGCGCCGATACCGATCGTTGGAACCGGAACCTCCTTCGTCACGATCTCTGCGAGCACCTCAGGCACGCCTTCCAGCACCATGGAGAACACCCCTGCGTCCACCAAGGCATGGGCATCGTCGATCAGCTCTCGCGCCGTGTCGAGATCTCGCCCCTGAACCCGGTACCCGCCCATGGCGTGATAGGACTGTGGGGTGAGACCCAGGTGACCCATCACCGGGATCTCGGCATCGACGATCCGCTCGATCACCTTCACGCGATTGCGCCCGCCTTCGAGCTTCACAGCCTCGGCGCCGCCTTTGCGCACCAGCTTCCCGGCGTTGCGTACCGCGTCCTTGGAGCCCGTGTGATAACTCATCCACGGCATGTCGACCACCACCAGACTGTGGGGCTTTGCGCGTTTGACGGCGGCGGCGTGAACGACCATCAGATCGACGTCCATCTCGAGCGTGGTCTCGAAGCCGTGGACCGCATTGGCCACGGAATCGCCGACCAGGATGATGTCGATCCCCGCCTCGGACGCGATCGAGGCGGTGGGGTGGTCGTAGGCGGTGACCATTGTGAGCTTGGCGCCACCCTTGCGGGCGCGAACTCCTGGGACGGTCACCTTCGAATGGGCGTCACCCATGCTGAGCTTCCTCTCTCCCCACCACGCGGGTTGGGGGATGTAGCCATACGTGGTCTCTGCCGCGATGTGAACCTCGGCCGCCACTCGGGGTCGCCCGTGCTCGAAGCCGGCACGTGCATTGTAACGAGCGCAGCTGTTTCGGCATTCGCCAGAAGGACCTCGCAACGTGAGCCACCTGCGAGGGGCGAGGGCTCGCTGCGCTCGCCGGCGAGGAGCGACGGGCCAGATCCCCGCCCGGCCCTCGACCTCTGCCCTCCATCGTTGGCCGCTGCAGGCCGGGGACTGGGGACTGGAGACAGGAGACTGGGGACCCGGGACCGGAGACTGGTTACCCTCCGAGCGTGGCACGCCGTGACATTTCTCTTTCCGAGACCGAGCAGGCACAGGTGTTGCGTGAGGCCCGGAATCTCCAGGTGGCGACCAACGGAGCGGACGGGTTCCCTCATCTCACAACCCTGTGGTTCTACCTCGACGACGGAGTCGTGACGTTTCGATCCTTCACCAAGAGCCAGCGGATCGTCAATCTCCGACGCGACGACCGCCTCACCGTGCTTGCCGAGCTGGGTGAGGCGTATGAGGAACTCCGCGGGGTCATGATCCAAGGACACGCCCGGATGAGCACGGACCCCGATGAGGTTCTGCGGACCTATTCCGAGGTTGCGAAGAAGATGCAAGGCCTCGAGGAGATCGATGCCGCGGCCGTTGAGGCACTGTATGGACGTTTCGCCACCAAGAACACGGTGGTGCGGGTGGAACCGGTGAAGGTCGTCTCGTGGGATCACCGGAAGCTGGCGGGCGACTATTAGCCCCGCTTCACCAGCAGTCCCAAGCCGGTCATCACCAGCAGCATGCCGAGCCAACCGAGCGTCCGCGGTCGCTCTGCGAGAACCACGACTCCCAGGGTGGTTGCGACCACCGGCTCGAAGAGCGTGAGCGTGGCGGCAGTTCCCACGGTGGTGTGGCGGAGGCCGAACCCGTAGAGCACGTACGCAAGGGTGGTGGTGGCGAATCCCAGCCAGAGGGCCATCGCCAGCCCGCTCGTCGAGGTGAGGAACCCAAGGTCGGCCAGGGGCATCATTGCGCCCGCCAGCACCGCACCGCCTCCGAATACGACCGCCATGGCATCGAGTGGCGTCTGGGTGTCGAGCAGTCGCTTCGACGCGGTCACGAACACCGCGTACGACATCCCTGCAGCCAGGTTGAGTGCGACACCCAACAGAGGCGCCGCACCGGACGGTCCCGCAATCAGCCCGATCCCCACCACGGCGACAAGCGTGGAGCCCGTCCATCGCCTCGTCGGGCGTTCCCCCAGCGCCGCCCATGCCACCACGCCGGAAAGCACCGGAGCGCTTCCGATGGTCACCAGTGTTCCCACTGCGACTCCGGACTCCCGCACACCGGCGAAGAAGGCGAGCTGATACCCGAGGACTGCCAGGGCACCCACCGCTGCGGGACCGTACGGGACGTTCCGCAGATGCAATCGTCGCCCCATCAAGGCGACGATGAGGAGACCGCTGCCGCCGATCAAGAGCCGCATCAGCCCCACGGAGAACGGATCTGAGCCCCCGGGACCGAGGGCCTGAGCCGTGCCGGTCGATCCGAACAATGTTGCTGCGGCCAGGATCGGTCCCCGGCCCGAACCCGCCGAGCGGCGGCCCCTCAGCTCGCCCAAGGAATCGCGGCGATCACAAGTGCCAGCGACACCACCCCGCCCAGCAGCAGTGTGCGATAGGAGGATGGTGCCGCTGCCTTCCTGGCCCGGGCGACGAACATGTGCCACACGCCGAGCGCTGCCAGCATGACGAGCGGGTGGATCACTGCGAGGAAGACATTCTCCTCCCATGCCTGTCCCGCCAGGTAGACGACGATCCCGAGCGTCACCTGGATGTCGAACGCGATCGCCGAGAACAGGAACGGCTTGATGGCTCCACCGGGCCACGACTCTGCGTTTCGGTTCTGAGCGGCGAAGAGGATCACGCCGAGCATGATCAGGAGCACGATCCAACGGAGTCCAGAGTGTGCAGCAATGAGGAAGTCCATACCTGCGATTGAAGCACGAACCACGCACCTCGCTGCACTCGGGACGGATCACCGGAGCCCTGAGTACGGCAATCGGGTGATCGCGGACCGAAGGCTGGTTGCAGCCGGCCGTCTGCGGCCGGCTAGTGCAGACGTTCGCGCAGCCACGCGATATCTGCTCGGTGATCGTCCGTATCTCCCGGCGTCTCGATGACAACCGGCGCATCCGCCGCGCGCACGACTCCGACGATCTCCGCCTCGGGGATCTCCCCGGCTCCGAGGTTGGCGTGGCGATCGCGGTGGGAATCGAAAGGATCTCGTGAGTCGTTGCAGTGGACCAGATCGATGTCACCGACGACATCCACGAGCCGAGGCACGAGTTCGTGGAGTGGTTCGCCGCCGGCCCAGGCGTGACAGGTGTCCAGCACGAACCCAACACCGGTGTCACCGATCTCATCCCACAGGCGCCGTATGCCTTCGACCCGACGAGCGACTGCCTGGTCACCGCTTGCGGTGTTCTCGATGAGCACCTTCACGGTCGTGTCGAGTTGGTCGAGAGCCTTGCGCCACCGTGGAAACGCTTCGTCCATGGACCCGTCGCCGGTGACATGTCCGCCGTGGACCACCACCCCGGCTGCACCGACGTCGGCTGCCGCATCGCATGTCTCCTGCAGGATGCGCCGGCTCGGGATCCGAACGCGGTTGTTCTCGGCGACCGGGTTGATCAGGTACGGAGCGTGAACATAGATGGGTATTCCGGCTTCTCGGAGTTCTGCGGCGTCGTTCCTGGGAGCCGGCTTCTTCCAACTCTGCGGATTGGACAGAAAGATCTGGACGACCTCGGCTCCCCTCCGATCCGCTTCGCCAATCGGATCGGCGTTTGGAACGTGGGCGCCTACCAGCATCACGAACCGATGTCGTCGGGGTCGAACGGCACGTCGACCGACCGGTCCGTCGGTGACCGCATGGCCAGGACCAGGCGACTGATTCCCTCGGCCGCGACCACATGGCTGACTTCCCAGTCCTCGGCCAGCAACGCCATGGTGTGATCGTCGATCGGACGGGCGCCCCAGGCATCAATGGGGAACACGCCCGGCTCCACGGAACGGATCCACAACACGGGAAGGTGCTCTCCGTCGTCATCGACCGTACCGCTTCCGATGTCCGCAACCTGATCCCACGGCACGAGAAGCGGGCGCTTGAAGGGGCCGAGGATCTTCAGGCGCAGACCGAGCGCGTCGCCCTCGATGATGCGGGAGGGGGCGAGGAGCTCTTTGAGTCCCCACAGACAGGCGATGGTCCCCACGATCAGCAAGGCGACCGCCCAGACGGTCTCGCGTGGCTCCGGCAGCTGGGTGTCGTCGGGAAGGAACACCAGGTCACGGAGCATGTTGGTGAGCCGCCGCTGGGTCAGCAGGTCGAGTGCCACGACGACCATCGGCACGCCGAGGAGAGACACACCCCACATGCGCCAGGCCGAACGGCGCACGACGAAGGTCTCCATCACGTGACTCCCAACAACCCGGGGGTCACGAGCGCGATGTACGGCAGGTTTCGCTCCCTCATGAGACGCAGCACGAGACCGTCGCTTCGATCGACGAGCGCGACCGCGCCGAGCACGTCCAAACCCTCGTTCGCGGCGACCTCGATCGCTTCGAGAAGTGCGCCGCCGGTGGTGGTGGTGTCCTCGAGGATCCACACCCTCGATCCGGAGGACACAGGCCCCACCATGCGTCCACCGGTGCCGTGGCCCTTGGCTTCCTTTCGGATGGAGAAGGCTTGGAGAGGACGTCCTGAGGCGGCCGCCGTCATAGCCGTCGCCACGGCGATCGGATCCGCCCCGATCGTCATGCCACCCACCGCATCGAACTCTCCCTCGAGCACCTCGAGCACTGCAGCCCCCACCAGTCCGGCTCCCTCACCCGAGAACGTGGTCTGTCGTGCATCGATGTACCACGCGCTCATCTCACCCGAGCGAAGCTCGAAGGGGCCCCCTTCGGTTCGAACCGCATGGGTCATCAGGTGGTCCACGAGGGCACGGAGTGCGGGGCTGGCATCTGGCACGACGGATCAGGATGCCACAGTCGGGGCCGAAACGCTGCACGCGGGCAGGCGCGACCACGACTCGGATACACGGCAGTAAGTTGGCACGCGTGAACATCGTCCTCGTCAGACACGGACAACCCGAGTGGAGCCCGGGGGGTCTCGTCAGCAACAATCCCCACCTCACGGCGCTGGGTCACGCCCAATCCGACCGGTTGGTCGATCGCCGCTGGGGTCACATCGACCATCTGTGGGTCTCACCGATGCTCCGGGCACGGCAAACGGTGGCGCCTCTCGAGCGCGCCACCGGGCTGCGGGCAGAGGTCGTCGATTGGATGGCCGAGATCGCCCCTGCGGATGAGTGGGAGGGGAGCCCGTACGACGAGATCCTGGAGGAGCTCCGCGACTCGAATCTACGCCCGGTCGACGAGTTGTGGGAGGGTATGCCCGGCGCCGAGTCGTTCCGTGACTTCCACACCAGGATCATCGAGGGACTTCGAGCTTCGTTGGCGAGCCTCGGCGTGACGGCCGACGCCGACCACCCAGGACTGTGGACGGAACCCGCCGACGAGACCGTCGTCCTGGTTGCACACGGGGGCACGAACGCAGTGGTTCTCGGCCATCTCATCGGGGTGGCACCCACCCCCTGGGAGTGGGACCGCTTCGACTTCGCCCACACCTCGGTGGCCACCCTCACCACCCGCCCGATAGCCAACCGTTCAGCCTTTGGCCTCATGGGCTTCGGCGACGTCACGCACCTCGATCCGGACATGGTGACGAGGTAGAACGTATTACGTATTACGTATTACGTAGAACGTCGATCCCCGCCTGGGGACTATCACGCTCCACATCCCGTGGAGATGACGGCCGCGAACGGGCCGGTGCCCTGTCGGTCCCACAATGTCACGCCCGAACCTTCGTAGTATGAGCTGCGGAGGGCCACTTCGTCGGTGCCGTCATCGTCGGCGTCGAGGAAGGCGTCGAACCGGTGGACGACCAGGTCCTGGATGAAGCCCTCCTCGGTCTGATCCACCACGATCCACTCTGCGAGAACCTGGGTGTTCACGACGTCGTCCGCCACCGTGCGGACGAAAGCGATCGAGTAGTCGCCCGCCGGCGCAGGGACCAGCGCGCCCGAGGGGTCCGACCTGCGTTCGGCGACCGCGAACACCTCGTTGACGCCATCACCGTCGACGTCGGTCCGGAGAAGCTGCGCGAACTTCGGCGACGGATCGTCGACGCCGCGTTCGAGCAGCAGCGCCGAGGCGGATTCTGCATGGGTGTCCGATGGAGCGAACGGGGTCATCGTGTGCGGAGTGGCGTCCCAGGGTGCGGACAGAGCGATCGGATTCGGTTCGAACGGCTCGAATCCGAACCCGCCCGCCCACGGATCGGGATCGAGGTCGACCCCGATCGCCGGCTCGTCGATCGCACAACCTTCGTTGAGGCCGACACCAACCGCATCGGACGGCTCCGATCCCACCCGAAACACCCGGAACGCTTCGGTCCCCTCGATCGGTGCCGAGTTCTGAGCCTGCACCCACGAGTTGCCATCCCACCACCCCAGGACCCCTTCGCGTGCAGCCACCACGCCGAACCGTGCGGCGGGAGCGCCGGTGGTCGTGGTTTCGGGCCCGGGCTCTGTCGTCGAGGTCACCGCCCGCGCCTCGGTCGTCGAAGAGATCGAAACCGGAGAGGTGGATCCCGACCCGGCGGCGTCCGAGCAGCCCACGACGACCAGGGCACCGAGCAGAAGCCCGACCCACACCCGGCTCACTTGCCGAACCGACGTTCACGTCGGGTGTAATCACGTAGAGACCGCAGGAAGTCGACCCGCCGGAACGCCGGCCAGAACACGTCGACGAATGCAAACTCCGAGTACGCGGATTGCCAGAGCAGAAATCCAGAGAGCCGCGATTCCCCGCTGGTCCGGATCAGAAGATCGGGATCCGGGAGGTCGGCCGAATAGAGATGGCGCCCGATGGCGTCCGCGTCGATGTGGGCGGCCATGTCCTGTGCAGAAATCCCCTGCCCGGCGAGGCGGGAAACGAGGTCTCTCACCGCGTCGACGATCTCCTGACGTCCGCCGTACCCCATGGCGATCGTCAAACGGCGGGTACCGGTCGGATGGGCTTCTTCGGCGGCCTTCGCCGCCGCCACCACATGATCCGGAAGAAGGTCGAGGCTCCCGACGAACCGCAACGCCATGTCGTAACGCCCGCACAACGCAGGCAGGCGCCGAAACAACTCGACGAGGACGTCGAAGTACGGGCCGAGCTCTTCATCGGGTCGGTCCAGGTTCTCACGCGACAGGACCCAGCCCGTGATGGCGGGAATCTCCATCTGCTCCGCCCACCCGATGAACTCCTCGAATCGAGCCATACCCGCCCGGTAGGAGTCGGTGTAGGAGGGAAGGCCCTCGGAACGGGCGTAGCGGCGATGACCGTCGAGGATGATGCCGATGTGTCGCGGGAACCGGGTCCGGTCGAGCGAACTGAGCAGCCGGTCCTCATAGACGCGGTACAGGATGTCGGATGGTGACGGCACAGACCCTCCCCTGGCCCGCTGCCAGCATATACCTGCGCGGGCGCCCAAGGCCCTCGCCCGGATCAGCCCACCAGCCTCGCCGGCACGTCGACCAAACGCGCCCTGAGCCATTCGCCGAGCGACTTCGCCTGTGGATCGCTGCGTGTCGACGATGAGACACCCTCGCCGAGCAATCCGTGGATCACGAAGTTGAGGGCACTGAGGTTGGGGAAGACGAATCGATCGATCGGCAAGGGGGCCACCTCTGGCAGCAATGACCGAAGGCGTTCCACCGTGAGGTGATCGACCAGCCAGGGGAAGGCGTCGGGGTTGGGGGTCCACACTCCGAGGTTGGCGTTGCCTCCCTTGTCGCCGGACCGGGCTCCGACCACGCTGCCGAGCGGGACGCGAACCGTCGGTTCGTCGGCAAGCGGCGGCACTCGCGGCTCTGCCAGATCGTCGACAGCGCCCGCTTGGGCCTGCGACTCGATGGTTTGCGTCGAATCGCCCACGATGACCTGCTGCGAAACGAGTTCCACGGGCACGGTCGTCGGCCAGTACACCGCGTAAGGAGTGGCGTCTCCGGGCGGGGCGGTGAGGTGGAACCCCGGATAGTGGGAGAGGGCGAGCTCAACGGCCGCACGTGAGAAGGCGCGACCGACCTTGGTCGCGTCGGCGTCCTTGACCGTCACCCGGAGATGTGCGGAGGCCTGTTCGTTGGTGGCGGGATCCGGTTGATCGGTCCGGATCAGACGAACATCCGACTCGCGGTACTGCCCACGGCCTCCGAGGCTGCTCCACAATGCGTCTTCCACCAGCCGGGCCTTCTCCTCGACGTCGAGCCCCGTGAGCACGAAGGTGACCGAATTGCGGAACCCGCCGAGGTGGTTGATCGCCACCTTGAGGTCGGGTGGTCCGGGTTCACCACGGACCCCGGCCACGAGCACGCGATCCTCGGCTTCCTGGGTCAGGTCGATCGTGTCGAAGCGAGCCGTGACGTCCGGATTCAGGTATCGGGGACCACCCGATTCGTAGAGCAGCTGTTCGGTGACCGTTCCTACGGAGACCCGGCCCCCCGTGCCCGGGTGCTTCGTCACGACGAACGTGCCGTCGTCGTGCATCTCCACCAGGGGGAAACCAACGTGCTCGAGACTCGGTACCTCCCGGAAGAAGCTGTAGTTCCCACCCGACGCCTGAGCGCCACACTCGATGATGTGACCCGCGACCAGCGCACCCGCAAGCTGCGCCCGATCATCGGGCGCCCACCCGAAGTGCCACGCAGACGGCCCGATGACCAGAGCGGCGTCGGTGACCCTTCCCGTCACGACCACATCTGCGCCCATCCCGAGCGCAGCGGCGATCCCCCAGCCGCCGAGATACGCGTTGGCCGTCACCGGCTCGAGACCGGAGTCGTACAGCGATGCACCGGTGTCCATGTTGCGAAGCTCGTGGCCGGCTCCTCGGATCTCGTCGAGCCGGTCGAGGAGATCGTCTCCCTCCACGTGTCCGATGATCGGTGTCAGGCCGAGCCTCGTCGACAACTCGGTGAGCTTGGCGGACAATCCGGCTGGGTTGAGACCACCTGCATTCACGACGATCTTGATGCCGCGATCCAGGCAGCTTCCGAGGACCTCCTCCATCTGTCGCAGGAACGTGGAGGCGTATCCCGCTTCCGGGTCCTTCATACGAGACCTCCACAGAAGGGCCATCGTCAGCTCGGCGAGATAATCCCCTGTGAGTACGTCGATCGGACCTCCTTCGACCATCTCGCGCGCCGCCGACAGCCGGTCGCCGTAGAACCCTGAGCAGTTGGCGATCCTGAGAATGTCCATGCGCGCAGACTACCGCCGGCACCTTTTGTCCCTTCCACAGGCGTCCGATTCCGACCCGAGGTGACGAAGCGGCGTAGGCCCTGTGCTTGTTCTCGACTCCACGTAACCTGTGATCGATGGATCGCATCACACTCGGCCGCATGCAGAACCCCGTTCGCGGGTTTCTCCATGGAGCCGCCGCAGTGGCTGCGGTCGCCGGGCTCATCGCATTGCTCGCGGTGAACCCTGGCGGATTCGGACTGACCCTGTCGCTCGCGGTGTACGCAGGGAGTCTCGTCTTCATGTTCACGATCTCGAGCTTGTACCACTCGATGCCCTGGAGCGACGTCTGGAAGCGTCGGATGCGGAGAATCGATCACTCGGCCATCTTCCTCGTCGTGGCGGGGACCTTCACCCCGTTTGCCGTCGTCTCCCTCGAAGGGGTCTGGCGAACGGCATCGCTCGCCGCCCTGTGGACGGCGGGCATCGTGGGCATCGTCATCAAGCTGGTCGAGAAACAGATCAGGCTGAAGATCTCGGTCACCATCCAGAGTCTGATGGGTTGGGCAGCGCTGGTACCGATGTGGCAGATCGGTACCAGACTGGGCGCCGACACCGTCGTGCTGCTCGCCGTCGGCGGCGCTCTGTACACGGTCGGAATGGTGATGTTCCTCGTCAAACGCCCTCGGCTCTCTCCTAGGGTGTTCTCCGCCCACGAGCTGTTCCACGTGATGGTGGTGGCTGCGTCCAGCGTCCACTTCTACACCGTGCTCACGCGCGTGGTGCCTGCCGCCCTCTGAGAGAGTCGCAACCCTGCGTGCTTCCCGAACGCGCAGCGTGAGACGTAATCCTCAAGGCACCCCACGCGCGGGCCGACACAACGCATGTGACTATGCCAGCAACGCCCTTCTCGTCTTCGGACGACATCACCTTCTCGACGGCGCGTCGCGGATACGACAAAGACGAGGTCCAGTCGTTCGTCGACCAGGTGAAAGAAACCATCCGCAACCTAGAGTCGGCCAACTCCGACCTCGAGCATCGAATCGCCACGGTCGAGGACACCAGCCGGATCGACGCGCTCGAACGCCACCGATCGCGCCTCGAACTCGAGAACGGTTCACTCCGATCAGAGATGGACACTCTCCGCGCCGACCTCGCCGCCCTCCGCACCCAGCTCGGGCAGGCCGACGAAGCCGCCGACTCCGAGCGGGACCGCATGACCGCCGAGCGAGATGAGCTCGCCGCCGAGCGGAAGTCGATCGTCGCCGAACGCGAGGCACTGGCGGTGGCCGCCGCCAAGGAGGCTGCGGAAAGCGACCCGGGAATCGCCGCGGTTCTCGAGTCGAAGGACCGGATTCTCGACAGGGCACGGGACCGTGCCCGCCGGATCGAAGACGAGGCGCGAGAGAAGGCGCGCCGGATCGTCGCCGAGGCAGAGGCAGGTTCTGGAGTCGACTTCCACACCGAAACCGACGGAGATGCCGGCCACGAGCTCGCCCTCGCCCGAGCGGAGGCCGCCGCCATCGTCGCCCGGGCCGAGCAGCGTGCCGGTGAGTTGATGGCGGAGGCCGAGCGGCGCAAGACCGAGTCGGTCCGCAACGGAACCGAAGCACTCGACGAGCTGTCGACGGCGATCGTGACGGCTGCCGAGGCCAAGGCCGATTCGATTCTCGCCTCTGCCGAGGCGAGGGCCGCCGACACCGCCAACGACGCTGCCCGGTCTCGCGCGGAAGCCGCCACGATGCTGGCTACCGCCCGAGGTGAGCTTGCAAAGGCTCGCCAGGAAGCCGCTGACGAGCGCGCCCAGGCCGCAGAGCTGCATCGTGTCGCCAAGATCGCCGAACAGACCGCACGCGAGCAGGCGGTCGCCGTGGTCTCGGAATCCGAGGCCCGCAGCGAACAACTCTCCAAGGCTGCGGAGGCCTACTCGTCCAGGGTCCGGTCCGAGGCCGAGACGGCTGCAGGTCGCATGAAGTCGATCGCCGTGGACGAGGCCGCCAAGGTCCGCCGTCAGGCCGAAAAGGAAGTCGGAGCGCTCCGCGCCGAGACCGACAAGCTCCGACAGGAGGCCGAGTCCGCCAAGGCCGAAGCGACTCAGGCCCTGACCGAAGCTCGCAACGAGGCCGGTGCTCTGCTCCGGGACTCCGAAAAGGAAGCCGCCGACATCAGGTCGACAGCCGACCAGCAGGCAACCGAGATCAAGGGAGCTGCGGCGTCGGAGGCAGCCGCCATTCGCGAACGCGCAGAGAAGGAAGCCGCCGCCGCCGCCGGAAAAGCCGACAAGGCACTCGTGGACGCCAACGAGCGGCTGGCCAAGGCCCGTCGCGCCGAAGAGCTCGCCAATGCCGCGCTGGTGGAGGCCGAGTCCAAGGCGGGCGGCATCGTGGCTGCCGCCGAGGAACGAGCCGAGCACATCCGCGCCGATCTGGCCGACGAGGTCGAGCGGCACAATCAGGAGCATGCTGCACGCACCGCCGCAGTCGTCGAGGCGGAGCAGGCGCTGGCCGTGCTCAAGGCCGCCACCGAAGAAGCCAATGCAGAGGCGGCATCCGCCCTCGAAACAGCTCGGGATCGCGCATCGGAGCTGGAGGCTCAGGCCAATCTCGCGCTCGCAGCCGCCGAGGACAAGGGCCGAGAGATCGTCCGGGCAGCCGAGGAAGAGGCCACCGCGGTCCGCGGGAACATCGACCGCGAGTGGGCCGACGCCCGGGCGAAGATGGACACGCGCTTCGCCGAGCGCATGGCCGACGCCGAAGCCCAAGCGGCGGGAATCCTGGCCGAAGCGGAGAAGCGGGCCGAGCTCACCGTCAACGAGGCAGACAAGACGCTCGAGGACGCTCGCAGCCAGGCAGTGCAGGTGCGCCGCCAGGCCGGCGAGGCTGCAGCAGAGACGACCGCGTCTGCGACCGCAGACGCCGAGATGGTCCGTGCCGATGCGCGGCGACTGCTCGAGGAAGCGGAATCCGACCGTCGCGCAGCCAAGGCCGACCGTGCCGACGCAGCCGGCGTGTTGGATGCAGCTCGGTCGGAAGCGGAGCGGCTTGTGACCGATGCTCGCAGCCAGGCCGAAGCGACAGCGAAGAGCTCCAAGGAACAGACGGAGCGCCTGGCCACGATCAAGACCGAGATCGAAGCGGACCGCGCTGCCGCCGACGCCGAACGCCGCGAGGCCGAAGCACTCTCTGCGCAGGCCGAGGCGGCGCGGAAAGCTGCGGAGGAGCTCCTGGCAACCGCTCAGGGCGAAGCGTCGGAAATGCTCGAGGAGTCGCGCCGTCATGTCGCCGAAGAGCAAGCCGCTCTCGCCGAGCGCCGCCGCGACGTCGCCGACGAACGCTCCAGCCTGGAGCGTTGGAGGGCACAGCTCGAGTCGCTCCGTGCCCAGCTCGACAAGGAGCGGACCACGCTGGAGAACGCCCGTACGGAGGTCGACCACGCCCGTACGAAGATCGCAGGTCAGCGCAGCCAGATCGAGAACGAGCGCCGCAAGGCCCAGGAAGCCACGGCCGACATGCTCGACAAGGCTCGGAGCGAAGCCGACGCCATTCTCGAGCGAGCCTGGTCAGAGGCCCGTCAGATCGTCGAGGGTGCCGGTGACCAGGTGACACTGGGAGCAACGTCGATCAACGAGTACCCGCAACCCGACGAATCGGCACAAGCGGCCCGCGAGGCCGAGGCGGCTCGGATCGACGCCGAGCGGGCCATGGCCCAGGTCGCCGCCCGGCGCGCCGAGCTCGAACGGGATCTCACCGCTCTGGACGCCGAGAAGGCCGCGGTGGCGTCCGCCCAGTCACGGATCGAACAGGACCGACTGGCCCTCGAGGCCGACCGCGCAGAATTGGCCGTCCACAAAGCGGCGCTCGATGAGCGGCCGGGTCTACGGCTGGTCGACGAGCCGCACCCCCGACCCGAGGTGGTCGAGCCGACGCCAGAGCCCGAAGGGGCCGGGGATCTCGATCCCGGGTACGCGTTCGAGGCGGAGGCTCCCGAACAGCCCGCTGCGTCCGACGACCACACTTCGGCATGGAACGCCGCCGGTACGGAGACCGGCTGGGAGAGCGGCATGCTCGGATCCAGCGAGCCGAAGGTGAGCTCCGACCTCGCCCAGCTGAAGGCGACCCTCGACGGCCTCCAGAACAGGCTCGAGAGTCCTGCGCCGGACGTCGACACGAGCGCCCCGGCGGAGCCGGCCGGCGAGCCGACGGTCGACGCCGACGGGGAGACCGGGACGATCTTCGGACGGCGCTCGGACGATGGCCACAAGACAGTGGTCGAAGGCGCTGAAAGCAAGAGAGCCAAGTCGCCCGACAGCGAAACCAACACCCCTGATGTGGACGCTGTCATGGACGCCGTGTCCAAGCTGCGCAAGCTGTGGGGAACCGACTGAGAGGGCTCATTGCAAGCCGAGCCAAAGGTGAAGGCCGCCCTACGGGGCGGCCTTCCCGTACGTAGAACGGAAGACGTAGAACGTCGTGGGCCGTTTGCCGTCGGCCGTCGGCCACGCAACCCGGCCCACCCGCATCCTCACCCGGAGCGCCCACCACCGGGCCCACAGCAGACAGCCGACAGCCGACGACGCAGTACGTAGAACTGGAGACTGGGGACTGGAGACGCCAGGGCGCAAGACCTGGCAGGTCTCAGCCTCGGTGGAGCCAGCTCTCTTCTGCGCAGAGGTGTTCGATCTTGTTCGGGTCGGACGGCACGAGGCTCGTGAGGTTCTCATGTCCGTCGACGGTCACGAGAATGTCATCTTCGATGCGCACTCCTATCCCCAGGAGCTCGCCGGGGATCTCGTGCGTGACCTTCTCTGCTTCGGCCCGCTCGGCTTCCTCGGCCGCTTTGGCCGCAGCCGATCCTTGGACAACGCGGCGTTCGGTCCACGCGTCGATGTCGTGCGCGAGCAACGTGAACTCGACCTGAGGGCGATCGGCTCCGATGTAGATGCCGGGTTCGACCGTGAAGCACATGCCGGCCTCCAGCTTGCGGTGTGCGCCAGAGCTCCGATACGAGCCGGCGTCGTGAACGTCGAGGCCCAGCCAGTGACTGGTGCCGTGCATGAAGAACTCTCGGTAGAGGTGCATCTCCAATGCGTCGTCGACTCCCACCGGGAACAGTCCCAGTTCTGCCATGTGCTCGGTCAGAACACGACGGGCGAGGTCGTGTGTCGTCCGGATGGTATGTCCGGGCTCGATCAAGCGGATCGCCTGATGGTGGGCGTCGAGCACGGCCTCGTAGACGGCGCGCTGCGGTGCGCTGAACGTTCCGTTGATCGGGAACGTCCGAGTGATGTCTGCGGAGTACCAGTCGATCTCACATCCGGCGTCGATCAGGACCAGGTCTCCGTCTTCGGTTTGGCGATCGTTCTCGGTGTAGTGCAGCACCACCGCGTTCGGTCCCGAGGCCACGATCGAAGGGTACCCGTTCGCCGTTGAGCCCCCTTCCCGCCAAACGAACTCCATCGCCGCCTGGATCTGGTATTCGTACATGCCGGGGAGGGCGAATCGCATCGCCTCGCGGTGGCCTTCTGCGCTGAGCTCACAAGCCGCTGCCAAGCTCTCGATCTCGGGTGGATTCTTGATCAGTCGCAGCTCGGCCAGCAGTGCTCCGACATCGTGCACTTTGACCGGCGCTTGCTGCCCGAACCGCTCTCGGTACGACCGTGCAGTCCCGAGCAGTCGTGTGATCCGGTCGTCGTGAGCGGCATTTCCGAGCCTGTAGAACAACGTGTCGCGTCCGAGCATGACACGGGGAAGCACTGCGTCGATCTCCGAGAGCTCATACGCGGTGTCGGCGCCGAAGGCCGCCTTGGCTCCTTCCACCCCGACCCGGTAGCCGTTCCATATCTCCATCTCCCGGTCGCGCGGGCGCACGAACAACTGGAAGTCACCGTCAGGATGTCCGGGCGCGATGACGGCCACTGCGTCGGGCTCATGGAACCCGGTGAGGTAGACGAAGTCTGAGTCCTGGCGGAAAGCGTGGTGGACGTCGTGGTTGCGAACGGCTTCGGTGGCGGCGGGGACAACGGCGATGCCGCCCGAGCCGATCAGGGCTGAGAGTCTGTCGCGATGCTCTCTGAATCTGTCTGTCATACGCGAAAGGCTATCTCACCCGATGACCAGATCCACGATCAGCGGGAAATGGTCGGATCCGAGTTGGGGCCCCAGGGCCCTGTCGACCACCCACACGCCGTCGGAAACAAGCAGGTGATCGATGGCGATGCGGAACACGAGGTTCGAAGACGCCGGGAATGTGGGCAGGAATCCGAACCCGCGTTGAGAGTCGCGGAGGGAGCCCTCGTCGAGCAGACGCCGGAATGCGTGTGACCATGGCCCGGCATTGAAGTCTCCCGTCACCACGGTTGGCCCGGTCTGTCGACGGACCCAATCGCCGGCGAACTTGAGTTGGGCGTCCCGAAGACCGGCTGCTCGCTCCGTGACAGGTGCGAGCGGGTGAACTGCGAGCAACGAAACGTGCCGGCCCCCGTATGTGGTCAGGTGCACTTCAACGCTTCTCGGCTCGCGCTCGGTGAAGCCGTACCCCTGGATCTCGGCGGCACCTCGCACCAGGACGAGGGTGCCGAAGATGTGGTCGTCGTCTCGGGTCCTCTCGACGCGGTATCCAAGGTCGGACTCGATGATCGCGTCCTCCCAGGGGCGGCTCGACTCATGGAGGAACACTACGTCTGCGTCCAGCTCTCGAAGGTATGCGACCACGAGGTCGTAGTTCTCGTTCGCCGCGAGGACATTGAAGGTGACGATTCGAAGCGCCTCGGCATCGGCCGGCGGGTCGCCGCCGGTCGGCACCCAGAGCCATGCCAACAGTCCGAGATTCACCGCGGCAGCCAGCAGAACGATCCGGCCGGTACGCGGCCATTTCGCCGCCAGCAGCCACACGCCGGCGAGGAGCGTCAGCCCGCCGAGCTGGGGACGGAAGTTGGCCACGAGGTCGAGTGGCCACCAGAACGCGCCGAAGAACGCCCCCACGGTGAGGGCAACCGCAATCAGACCCGTGAACGCAATGAAGAACATCGGGATGTCACAGGGTCTCGAGCCAATCGGCGATGGCTTTCCCGATCTGCACCCCGGAGTCCTCTGGTAGGAAGTGAATGCCCGGCACGGTCACCTCGGTCTGCTCGGGCCAACGTCGACAGCGCTCGCGGGGCCTTCCGACCAGCAGAAAGCCTGGATCGGCGTTCACGAAGAGCTTCTTCACCGGCGACGCCTCCAGCCACGTCTCGTATCGTCGAACGACATCGACAACGGCGCTGGGCTCGCCCCCGATGGGCAGCTCGCGAGCAAGCGTCAAAGTGGGTCGGCGGTCCTCGCCGACCATCGCGAACGGCCGGCGGTATTCCTTCATGACCTCGTCGGACAGCGGCTCCAGGACACCGATCGGCAGCATCCGCTCCACGAGTATGTTCCGGGCGAGAGCCAGGCTCTCGCCGGACGAAGACCGAAGACCCTCATAGACGACCGCCGCCCCTGCTGGAAGATCGTCCCACTCCAGTGGTGTGACGATCGTCTCCATGTACACGAGACCGGCGACCGCAGCCCGGTTCCGCTGGGCCCAGTCGAACATGAGGGCGCCACCCCACTCGTGCCCGACCAAGACCGCACCACGGTCGAGACCCAGGATCTCGAAGAGGGCGTCCAGGTAGGTCCGCATGTCGAGGAACCGGTACGACCGGCCGCCGCTCCCGACCTTCGACGAGTCGCCCATTCCGATCAGATCCGGTGCGATACACCGCGCCTTGCGGGCGACCTCCGGAAGCACCTTGCGCCAGAGCATCGACGAGGTCGGGTTGCCATGCAGAAACACGACCGGACGACCCGATCCTGCCTCGGTGTACGAGATGCGGGCTCCGAGCACCTCGGCATGCCGTTTCGTCGGCCACGGGTCGGAGCGGAACAGTGCCATGCCCTGACGGTACCTGGCCAGGAGACCGGTGTGATCGTCCCGCTCACGATGCTGTACCGTCGCTGCGGTGTTTGTCGATCTCTTGAGTGTTGCCGGTGGCCTGATCTTGCTCACGATCGCCGCCGATCGCCTGGTTGTCGCCGCTGCACGTCTGGGAAAGGCGTTGGGGTTGAGCGCGATCCTGATCGGAGCGGTGGTCGTCGGCCTCGGCACCTCGCTCCCCGAGATGCTGGTATCGGGGCTCGCGGCTGCCCGGCCGGGCGGGCTCGACCTCGCGCTCGGGAACATCGTCGGTTCCAACGTGGCCAATCTCAGTCTGGTGCTCGGAGTGAGCGTGTTGCTGTCACCCATCCACAAACCGCGCCTCATCCTCAGGCGTGAGGGGGTTCTGGTCCTGCTCGGCTCCCTGGTTCTCGCGGTCTTCGCCTGGAACAACGCGCTGGGTTCGGTGGAGGGCATCATCCTGGGCACCGGCCTCATGGCGGCGCTGGGTCTCATGGTTTTCTGGGGGCGCCAGGACGCCGTCAGGGATCCAGGCGTGGACGATCTCGTCGGGGACGTGGAGATCAAGCCCGCAGTCGAAGGTCTCTTCGGACTGGCATCGCTCGGACTGACCCTGCTCGGGGCCCGGCTGCTCGTCGTGGGTGCCGAGGCCGTGGCCCGCGAGCTCGGGGTGTCGGAAGCACTCATCGGGCTGACCCTTGTGGCGATCGGCACATCGCTCCCGGAGCTGGCCACGGCGGTCGCGGCCGCCCGCCGCAACGAGAACGACCTGGTGGTCGGGAACCTCCTCGGCTCCAACCTCTTCAACGCTCTCGGAGTGGGAGCAGTAGCCGGCGTCATCGGCGGCGGACCCCTCAACGAGAGCTTCCGAGGACCGGTGACGGTCATGGTGGGGATCACCGTGCTGACCGGCATCCTCGCCTACTGGGGGGAGGACAACCTGTCGAGACGAGACGGAGTGATTCTCCTGGTCAGCTACCCGCTCCTGCTCGTGTTCCTCTGACCTCTCCGACGCTCTACGTAGTACGTCATACGTAGAACGTGCCGGAGACCGGAGACCGGAGACCGGAGACTGGAGACGCCCGGGCCAAGCCCGGGGCTACTGGTTGAGTGCGTACCTCAGGGCTTCGATCTGCTGGTGGACCGATTCGACCGAGCCGCCGCCCATGGTGCGTCTGCGGTCGACCGACGTCGTCGGGTCGATGAGCTCGAGGTCGGCTGGTTCGAAGCGCTCGTCTGCGGCCGACAGGTCTTCGGCTGTCGCGTCGTCGAGAGTTCGCTCGTTGCGGACGAGTTCGGAGACGAGGCGACCCACCGCCCCGTGGGCCTCGCGGAAAGGAACGCCCCGCATCACCAGAGCTTCTGCGAGGTCGAGCGCCGTCACCCACGAGCCCGGGACCGGGGGATGGAACTCTGCGTCAGCGATCATGCCGGTGATTGCCTCCAGCGTGCCGGCGAGCGTGTCGTCGGACCGGAACACGTGTTCCTTGTCCTCCTGCAGGTCTCGGTTGTACGTGAGCGGCAAGCCCTTCTGCAGGGTGAGCATGCCCATGAGGTCGGCAATCGCCGAAGCCGACTTGCCTCGCGCGAGCTCTGCCACGTCGGGGTTCTTCTTCTGCGGCAGCGCCGAGCTTCCGGTGGTGAAGGAGTCCGAGAACGTCACCCACCCGAACTCACTCGTGGCCCACAGGATCAGCTCTTCGGAGAGCCGTGAGAGGTCGACCATCGTTTGGGCAACGCACCAGGTGTATTCGGCTACGAGATCGCGGGATGCGACCACGTCCATCGAGTTGGCGAACACAACGTCGAAGCCCATTGCCTGAGCGGACACGATCGGATCGAGTGGCAAGCTCGACCCACCGGAGGCGCCCGCACCCAACGGAGAGACCGAAAGCCGGTCCTTCAGCTGAAGGAACCGCTGGCGGTCTCGGGCTGCCATCCAGGCGTACGCCAGCAGATGATGACCCAAAGGGACCGCTTGGGCCTGTTGGAGGTGGGTGTAGGAGGGGACGATGGTCGTTGCATGCCGGGCGGCCTGGTCGACCAGCGCTGCTCCGAACGCAGACAGTCGATCGGCCTGGTGTCGACAGGCGAGCCGCAGGTAGAGACGGATGTCGAGTGCCACCTGGTCGTTCCGGGATCGACCGGTGTGGAGTTTCTTGCCGACGTCTCCCACCAGCTCGATCAACCGGCGTTCGACGGCGGTGTGGACGTCTTCATCGGTGTCGACGAATTCGAAGGTGCCGTCTCTGGCGTCGGCGAGGATCCGCAACAGCCCGAAGTGGATCGACTCGTGTTCTTCCGGTTTGAGCAACCGGACCGACTTCAACATGTCAACGTGTGCCAGCGAGCCTTCGACGTCGACTTCGAGCAGCCGACGGTCGGCAGGACTCACCGTGAAACGCCACAAGAGATCAGAAGGCCCTTCCTCGAAACGACCGCCCCAGAGGGTCATGGTTCGCTCCGCTCGCCAGAGTCTCCGGTCTCCGGTCCCCGGTCTCCCGCCCGCGTGAACTGATTCGACCTGTGCGCACACGAGGGCCGTCGCCCGCGGCGGCGCTGCACCGTTGTCCGGTGGGCGAGAGCGCCCTCCTGACTGGAGACTGGAGACTCGAGACCGGTGGCTCTCTCGCTCATTCCCCTTCTCCCAGTCGATCCTCGGCGAGGCGCCGCAGCCGAAGTGCGTTCAGGCGGATGAAGCCGGCGGCGTCCTCCTGGTTGTACACGTCATCTTCTTCGAACGTCACCGTTGCCTGGTCGTAGAGATCGTGATGGTCGGACCGCCTGCCTTCGATCATCACCGAGCCCTTGTAGAGCTTGAGCCGTGCCTCGCCGTTGACCCGCTTCTGTATCTCGTCCATGAACGCCTGCAGCGCTTTGCGTTCGGGCGCGAACCAGAATCCGTTGTACACCATTTCGGCGTATTTGGGCACGAGTTCGTCCCGCATGTGGACGACCTCGCGGTCGAGGGTGATCGACTCCACGGCCCGATGGGCGTGATGCAGGATCGTGCCGCCCGGGGTCTCGTACACGCCCCGGCTCTTCATCCCCACGAAGCGGTTCTCCACGATGTCGACACGTCCGATTCCGTGCCTGCCGCCGAGCCGATTGGCTCGTTCGAGCAACTCCACAGGCTCCAACTCGTCGCCGTCGATCGCGACCGGATTGCCTTCCTCGAAAGTGACCGTGATGAACTGAGGGGCGTCCTCGGCCAATTCGGGGTCGGTCGTCATACGGAACATCCCCTTGGGCGGTGCCTCCCACGGGTCCTCGAGCACTCCGCCTTCATAAGAGATATGAAGGAGGTTGGCATCCATCGAATAGGGCTTTTCCGGTGTGACCGGCACCGGAATGCCGCGATCCTTCGCATATGCGACGCAGTCGGCCCGCCCGCGGAGGTTCCATTCCCGCCACGGGGCGATCACCTTGATGTCGGGGTCCATGGCATAGGCGGCGAGCTCGAACCGAACCTGGTCGTTGCCCTTGCCGGTGGCGCCGTGCGAGATCGCATCCGCTCCTACCTCGTTGGCGTACCGCATCATCCCTCGTGTGATGATCGGACGAGCGAGTGAAGTACCGAGCAGGTAGTAGTTCTCGTAGACCGCGTTGGCGCGGATCGCCGGGAAGACCGCGTCGCGAACGAAATCGAGACGGAGGTCCTCAGCCTTGGCATCGAGGGCTCCAGTGGCACGGGCCTTGGTTATCGCTTCGGCAACCTCGTCGCCCTGACCGACGTCGGCCGTGTAGCAGTACACGTCTGCGTCGTATTGTTCCTTCAGCCAGGCCAGGATCACCGACGTGTCGAGGCCGCCCGAGTAGGCGAGCACCACCTTCATCTCATTGCTCCGATCCGTTCGAGTTCTCGTGCGACATTGGAGCCGCCGACACGTTCCGACGCCACCACGAGAATGGTGTCGTCGCCGGCCACCGTCCCCAGCACGCCCGTCAGCCCGGCAGCGTCGATCGCTGCGGCCAGGAGGTGCGCCGCGCCGGGAGGCGTGCCGATCACGACGAGGTTGTCCGACGCCACAATCGACTCGGCAAACCCGTCGATCGCCTCGGCGAGAGCGGTGGCCTGCTGATGCCGGTCGTCGGCGATCACGTATCCGGCACCATCCTTGACCGCCCCCACCGCCTGGAGGTCACGACTGGCGGTCGCCTGGGTGATGGCGTGACCATGGTCTGCGAGGATCTCGACCAGAGCCTGCTGGCTCACAACGGTGTGCTCTGCGAGCAGGGTACGCACGAGTCGGCGACGGGCGGCTGTGGTGGACATCGAGGCGGCAGTATACGCATATGCGCATAGGCGGGGAATCGCCGGTCAGCGCCACTCGACGATTCTCAGCTCCTCGCCGACGATGATCGCCATTCGCGGCTTCGGCCCCGGCACCACCACCGCCGGGCCGTGGATCCCATGTTCCAGATCGAGCGGGAGGCTCGTCCATCCGCCGCCGGCACCTTGAACCTCCAACCTGGCGAGACCCCGGACGATGAGCCGGTCACCCCACCGTTCCACCTCGATCGGACCGAAAACCGAGCCGGGGAGCTCGACCTCGACGACGTGGGGAAGCTCGTCCACCATCCCGATCGTCGAAGGGTCGGTCTCGCTCACGAGGTAGAAAGAATCCCCGGGACCGAGGCCGTTGAGCGTCCAACCGTCCATCACCTCCCACTCGGAGCCATCAGCGGAGAAGAGCACCTCCGAGCGATGCCGGCCTTCCTCGACCACCTCCCGTCGACCGAGGATCCCGCTCGGCGCCATTGCGAACCAGCCGTTCTCGACCGCGATGTCGACCTCCTCCCATGCACCCCCGGGGGCTCTCCTCACCATGCGGAAGCTCCCGTCATGGGTCCAACCGGAGACCGCCATGGCGCCGTCGTGCTCCCCGACCGACAGGACGCCCTGAACCGGTACCCGGTCGGCAGCCCACACGCCGTCCGAGCCGTATACGTAGAGCTGGGCCTCGCTGCCTTCGATCATCGCCCAGACGCCGCCCGGGCCCACCCCGATGTTCGAGGCACCGACCAGCGACGGTGTCAACACCAACACGCCGTCGTCGTCCTTCAACTCGAAGAGTCGCTCCGGTGTCAAGATCATGGTCACGGCGCCGTCCGAGACGGCCTGGAAGGGATGTGGCTGAATCCTCTGGTCCCGCTCGAACGCCACCGACCCGACAGTTCGCCACCTGGTGGCATCCTCCGGCAGGTCGGGGACAACCTCGAGCGGTTCAACCACGGTCCCCCTCACGAAGAGCTGCCCGCTGTCTCCCGAGGCCGTCATCACCGTGACCTCACCCGACGTCGCGACATCGGTCACCAATCCCGCCGACTCCCATCCTGTGACGTGATCCCTGTACGACGAGCCGAGCGTTCCCATGTCCTCCGCCCACAGCTGGCCCGGGGATTGAGGCGCCGCAACGAGGCCCCCCTGCGTCGAGGCCAGGAACGTGACCTCGGGGGGGCCGGACCGGTCGGACCGCTGCCATGCCGACCCGTCGGCCGACTCCCAGAGCTCGTGCCCTGTAGGCCAGCCGGATCCGCCAGACCCGACAAGGGCGACCAAGCCTTCGTCGGTCTCTTCGACGTCGATGAATGAGCTTCCGGCTCCCATCGCGGGCACCACGGAAGCGGCGCTGCGACCCACCACCCACATCGCCGCCCCGATGTAGGTGTGCCCGAATCCCATGACCTTGCCCCCCACGGTGGCCAACGAGCCCACGGCACTCTGGGCGCCACCCTCCGTGTCCACGGCCTCCATCTTGCCGTCGACCACCTCCCAGACGGCGGCGCGCCCCTGGTCCTCCCATCCGAAGCCGAAGACATCGCCGACCGAACCGGCGACGAAGACCCGGTCGCCCGCGATCTCGATATCCGAGATCACGATCGGGCCGTCGTGCTCGACCGGTCGCCACGTACTACCACCATCGGTGGATATGGCCCCAACGGGTCGGGGCCGGCCATGGTCCGAGTATTGGTCTGAGCCGAAGACCGCCATCACGCCGTCCCCCACCGCCGCCACGGGCGCCTCGACGACCAGATCGTGGACCGTGTGCGCCTCCCAGACCACGGCGTTCTGTGACACGTGGGCCACAACCAGGGGACTCGACGAGACGGCGAGCCAACCGTCGTCACCGTGGTCCACCGAGCTGACCGTCCACCCTGCGCCGAGCAACCGGGCCTCTCGCCAACCCAGGGCGAGCTCCGGAGGCTCGGTCGCCGGGCGGGTGGTCGTCGGGTCGACCGCTACCGGCGGTTCGGAGGGCTCATCGAGCCCTGCAGGGTCTGCGGTGGTCGGACTCTCCTCGTGCGGGGTGATGACGAAGCCGATGATCGCCAGAAAGACACCAAGAACCGGGGCGAGAAGCCACAGCGGAGAGATCTCGCGCCGCCCATCGGGACGCTCGATGCCGGGAGGCCGTCCTCCAACGAGGACGATCACCTGGTCGTCGGATGCCATTCGTAGAGACTACGGCGACGACGCGACCGGCGATCGGCTGAGAGCCGAGTTTGGTGCGCCGGGCTCGAACGGAACGTCGCCAACGTCATCCCCACTGGGCGATGACCAGCTGACGTTCGGTCAGCATGGCGATGCGGAGCACCGGCCCGGGGATGATGGCCATCTGGCCGGTGATGCCATGTTCGAGATCCGTCGGATATTCGACCCAGTCGGCCCCCGCCGATCGAACGAAGAGCGAGTCGACACCCGCCACGATCTGCGTGTCTTCCCATCGTTCGACGGCGACGATGGGCACGGAACCGGCGGGTACCTCGATTTCTACGAGCCCGGTTGCGGTGTCGGCGAGAGCGACGATTTCGGGTGTGTCGATGCGGCTGAGGAACAGCGAGGCGCCGACGCCGGCGCCGCCGGGGCGCCATCCGTCGAGAGCCTCCCAATTGCGTCCGTCGGTGGAGAACACGGGCTGCGCTCGGTCCTCTGGACCGAGGAGGGGTTCCTGTTCACCGAACAGCCCACCCGGTGTGATGTGGAACCACCATATGTCCTCGCCGGTCGGGAGCTCGACCCAGCTGCCTTCGTCGGCCATCCGCAGCCCCACGAAGCCCCGGCTCCCCCATCCGGCCACCGTCAGAGCACCGTCGACCACACCGACCGACGAGATCACCTGGATCGGAACGATCTGCGTGCTCCACACACCATCGGAGCCGTACAGATAGAGCTGCGATTCCGGTCCGTCGACCGCCGCCCAGATCCCACTACTCCCGGCACCGATGTTGGATACGCCGGAGATGGACGGACGCAGCTCGAGCCCCTCGACATCGTCGGCCACCTCGTACAGCCGGCCCGGCACCACCACGAACGTCGACTGGCCGTCGGTGGCGACGCCGAACGGGTGGTTGTACGCACCCAGCTCCTCGTTCTCTAGGTCGACGGTGGCCACCGTCCGCCAGCGCGACTCGCCCGCCTGCAGTGGCCCTACCACCTCGACCGGCGGGACGGTCGTGCCTCTCACGAATAGCTGACCGTCGGTGGCTCCCGAAGCGGTCATCACGATCACCTCGCCGTCGGTCTCGATGTCCGTCGGCAGGCCCGCCCGCTCCCATCCGGTCTCATGGCCGGGATACTTCGAGCGGACCTGGCCCTCGACTTGCGACCACAGCCGTCCCTCCGCCGGTGGAAGACCGAGGAGTCCTCGAGGCCCGACCGCGATGGAGGCAACCATGGTGCCATCTGTGGTGCCGGTCTCCTCCCATGCGACACCGTCGCCAGACGTCCACAGCCAGCGACCGTCGGTCCCTCCGGGCACGCCCACCAGCGCCACGAGGCCGGAATCGACGTACTCGACGTCCAGGAAAGAGCGTGAGCCGAACTCGTCGAGCTCCGTCACGACGACTGGCCCGCTTCCGCCCGGTGTCCACACGGCCGCTCCGGCGTCGGTGTGGCCGAGCACGAAGATCTGAGAGCTCGGGTCGGCGACGATGGCATTGGCCGCGCTGCGGTCTGTGGCGGCGATACCGAGGTCCACGAGTTCCCCGTCGACCACCTCCCACAGGACCGCTCGGCCGTCGTTGTTCCACCCGAATCCGGGCACGGTACCCACCGAACCGGCGACCAGCACCCGGCCGTCGACGATCTCGACATCGGAGACGGAGACCAGACCCCTGTGATCGACCGTGGTCCATGTAACTCCCCGGTCGGCGGAGATGGCGCCGATGGCCCGCGCTCCGGCAGGGGCCGCATATTCGCTGGAGCCGAACACAGCCATCAAGCCTTCCCCTACAGCCGCGACGGCGTTCTCCACCACGAGGCCGTGGACCGTGTGGGCATGCCACAGCACGGCATTGTCGGAAACGTGGGCCACGGTGGGCATGTCCCCGGATACGGCGAGCCAACCGTCAGGACCGTGGTCGACCGAGCTGACCGTCCATCCAGGCCGGACGAGAGTCGCCTCCCGCCAACCCAGTGCCAGCGCCGGAGCATCGGCTACGGTCGTCGGGGTCGACTGGACGAACGCGCTCGGTGGTTCGGACGGAGCGTTGAGACCGCCCGGTGCTGCAGTCGTCGGCGGCTCCTCCTGGGGTATGACCACGAAAGCGATCAAGGCAGCGAAGAGTCCGAGGACGGCGACGAGCAACCAGAGTGGAGAACCTCGACGTCCCGGGCGGCGTTCGACCGTGGGACCATTGTTGCGGTCGCCACCGAGGACGATGACCTGCTCGTCGGAAGTCATTGCATCAGATTACGTCGACCGCGCACCGAGGGTTCCCGGACGGCGCCACGCGGTCAGCGCGGCGTCTCGACGCCTGGCAAGAACGGGGCGCCGTGCCCGGGCACGACCAGCTCGGCGACGGCGAGCACACGGCGCCGGTGCGGGTGGATCGCAGCCGGATCGGTGGCGAGAGGATCCTCGGGCGGTCCGTCCGCGTGCCACCAGAGGTGGGTGCAGGCCACGAGCCGGTCCGGCGTGCCGACGATGGTCGTGATGTCCTGAGGGGTGTGGCCCGGTGTCTCCCAGAGAACCACGGACGGCGAGACGAAGAAGCCCTCAGCCGGTCTCGATGTCCAGGTGTCATGGTGATAGATCGCCCAATGGTCATGCACCCTTGCCTCACCGAACAGCCCCACGTTGACCGTGTGGTCCGGGTGGTGATGGCTGATGACGACATCTGTGACGTCGCCCGGAGCGACCTCGAGTGCCGCCAGCGGATCGAGGATTGCAGCCTGCGTAGGCGCCATCCCCGGATCGACAACGATCACATGCTCCCCATCGAGGATCAGCGAAACGGTCGATCTCACCGTCGGGCGGCCGGATCCGATCTGCACCACATGAAGCGTCGCTGCACGTTCGAGGTCCACGGTCGGACTCTATCGCCCCACACCGAGCCGAGAGGCTGTCGTGCAACGGTGCGGCACGATTCACGATCGGCTCCGTCATGAGACGGAGACCTTTGTGCGCCATCTGCCACGCGCCTGCTCTGGCGTGGGGTGCGTAGTCTGCCGGTACCCATGCTCCCGCTGCCCATTCGCTTCGCATCCGTTGCCGTGGTCATGCTCTCGATCGGCGCATGCGCTCGGTCGGAGTCGAACGTCGTCGTGGTCGGCGCCGCTGCTTCACTCACCGACACATTCGAGGAGATGGCTCTCTCGTTCGAGTCGACCCATCCCGGGGTCGACATCGAGCTCAACTTCGCCGGGAGCTCGGCGCTGCGCGAGCAGATCCTCGACGGCGCTCCCATCGACGTCTTCGCCTCTGCCAACCTGGACACCATGCAGGTTGTGGTCGATGCAGGAAGGGTTTCCGACGTCGGAGCGCAAGAGTTCACCACGAATGAGCTCACGATCGTCGTCCCACCCGGCAACCCGGGCGGTGTGACCGGCTTGGAGGATTTTGGCCGCTCGGACTTGCTGATCGGGTTGTGTGCGACGGAGGTCCCCTGCGGCGTATTCGCCCATGACGTGCTCGCTTCGGCCGGGGTCACGCCTGTCATCGACACAGAGGAGCCCGACGTGCGTGCGCTGCTCACGAAGATCATGGCCGGAGAGCTCGATGCGGGGATCGTCTATCTCACCGACAGCCGGGGCACCGACGTCGAGCCGATCGCGATCCCGGACAGCCTCAACATCGTTGCCCGCTACGCCATCGCAGCGCTCGATGGATCCGCCGACGAGTCCGGCGAGTTCGTTCGATTCGTCATGTCCGCACAGGGTCAGGAGATCCTCACCCGACACGGGTTTGGTCGTCGATGACACACCGGCCGGCGATCCCTCGGTCAGTGCTCGTGGTCGCTGTGCTCGGCGTGGCCTTCTTCGCGTTTCCGTTCGTCGCACTGTTGCTGCGAGCACCGTGGTCCCGCTTCGGTGAGATCCTCGCCTCGGAGATCGTGGTCGACGCAGCTCGCATATCGCTGCTGTCCTCCGTGGCGGCGACTGCGGTCGCCACGGTCGTCGGCGTACCCCTGGCGGCGGTCTTGGCACGTGGCACATTCCGAGGACGGTCGCTCATTCGAGCCCTCGTGACGTTGCCGATGGTTCTCCCCCCGGTGGTCGGGGGAGCCACGTTGTTGTTTGCCTTCGGGCGCCGGGGTTTGATCGGTGAGCCGGTCTACGAGGCGACGGGGCTCCTCTTGCCGTTCTCATTGCCGGGCGTGGTCGCAGCCAACACCTTCGTCGCCCTGCCCTTCCTGGTGATCACCGTCGAAGCCGGCATCCGCAACCTCGACCCTCGATTCGAGGGAGCGGCGGCCGGCCTCGGAGCCAACCGGTGGACGGTGTTCCGTCGGATAACACTCCCGATGGTGCGTCCGTCGATCGCGGCGGGAGTGGTTCTCGCCTGGGCCCGCGCACTCGGAGAGTTCGGAGCGACCATCACGTTCGCCGGCAACCTCGGCGGCCGAACCCAGACACTTCCACTTGCCGTCTTCGTCTCGCTCGAGTCCGACAGGGAGGCCGCTATCGCCATCAGCCTCTTGATGGTCGCCGTTTCGTTGGCCGTGCTGATCGGTCTTCGCGACCGCTGGTGGCAACGGCGATGACAACCCTCACGCTCGACATGACCGTGAGGCGGGGTGACTTCGTCGCGTCGGCTCGGCTCGAGGTTGCAGGCGGTGAGACATTGGCTCTCCTCGGTCCGAACGGGGCAGGGAAGTCGAGCATCGTCGCGGCAGTCGGGGGCCTCGTCCCCATCGCCGCGGGGAGCATCCGTCTCGGTGCCCGGGAGCTTGCGAACTCCGGCACAGGCGTCGACCTCCCCGCCGAGGAGCGCCACATCGGCATCGTCCATCAGGACAACCTCTTGTTCCCGCATCTCACCGTGCTCGCGAACGTCGCCTTCGCTCCCAGAGCGCGCGGTCTCGGCAGGACGCCTGCGGAGGATGTGGCACGCAGGTGGCTCGATCACGTCGGGCTCGTGACGCTGGGCGATCGCATGCCCTGGCAGCTGTCCGGCGGCCAGGCCCAGCGCGTGGCACTCGCCCGGGCGTTGGCGTCCGAACCCGAAGCGCTGTTGCTCGACGAACCGCTTTCGGCGCTCGACGTGACATCACGATCCGAGACCCGACGTCTCCTCATGAGCCATCTCGAGGCGTTCCCGGGCCCAAAGATCCTGATCACCCACGAACCGGCGGAGGCATTCCTCATGGCGGATCGTGTAGCCATCATCGAAGGGGGTGAGATCGTGCAGGTGGGCGCCCCCGACGACATCAGGCGGCGTCCACGCACGCCTTACGCAGCCGACCTCGCCGGCATCAATCTCGTGCGCGGGTTCGCTTCCGACGGCACCGTCGCAACCGAGACGGGAGACCCGGTCACGATCGCAGACACCGACATCTCCGGGCCGGTGCTACTCACGATTCATCCCCGCACCGTCGTGTTCTCTTCGGCCCGCCCCGAAGGCAGTGCCCGGAACGTCTGGAAGGTCACGGTGACGGCGGTCGAGCCCATGGGCGATCGGGTGCGAATCGCCACGTCCGGACCGGTGCCCCTCACGGCCGAGATCACAGCGTCGTCGGCCAACAGGCTCGGGCTCGAACGGGGGTCGGAGGCGTGGATCGCCGTGAAGGCAACCGAGATCTCGGTCGAAAAGGAATGACCGACGAGGGCGGCACTGTCCTTTCTGAAGGCCGATGGCATGAAGCTCGTGGCCAGCAGCCGCCTCGGGCCGGCACCGTTTCGACCTCCCGAACAACGGACGCCCCGTGCGCCAGGCGCCGGGGCGTCCGATACCAACCGATGATCGTCACTCGCAGTGTCCCGGACCTACGAGCCCGTTGTTGTAGCCGTCCAGGATCCCCGCCAGAGCGATCGCCGTCGCCCGATCCGGGTCCTTCTTCGGTATGACGCCGGAGGTCTCCCATTTGTCCAGGAGCGTCGCTGCACTCGACATCGCAGTGAACACCTCGGCAGGCACGGTTGCGCCGGCGATGACGTTGAGCTCGGCTGCGATGTATTGCTGCGCCAGGATCACATAGGCGTTCCCGCCTTTGCTCGACGCCTGGAGCGACGGCGATGTAGCTCATGCCGCTGTCGAAGAACGGGGCGGACCCTCCAGCCTTGGCGTCCCATGTACTGTCGTACGCCGCGGGACCGAGTTCGGAGTGCGTCTGCCAGTATCCCGCGGTGAGGGTGCAGCCGTCACCTGCCGGTGGCGGCGGTGCGATGGAGAGTGCGGCGGCGTTCCAGAACAGAGACGCGGGACGGTCGGCGTCGGGCGACGGGTATCCATTGTTCGGGGAGACAACCTCGATGGTCATGGTCGTCGCACCGGCAGGAATGCCCACCTGCAGCACCTTGCTGTCCCAATGGTTGCCCTGGAGGTCACCGAACGGGTTGTAGAAGGTGGTGGTGACACCGCCGCTGAACACGACGAGATTCGGCCTCGTTTCGCTTCCCGGGAACTGATCGGCTGCGCTGGAGACCAGCATCGCGATGTCTGCGACCCGCGGGAGCGTGGACGCCGGGAAAGTGAACGTCTGAGGCACGGTCGAGCGGCGTGGTTCGGGGAACAACGCATAGGCTCCGTCGTTGCCGTCGCGAACGTCGATCGTGGCGACGGTCGATCCGTCGTCCAGGATCACCACCACCCCGGCGCCATCGGTCACGAACCCGAACGCAACATCTGACACGGACAGCGAGTTGGCACCGGCCGACACCACACCGAGTCCGGTGATGTCCGCACGATACGTGTCGCTCATGACCATTCCGGCTGCCGTCGGAAAGTGCTCGCTCGTGCCGATGAGAGTCCCTGTGACCGTGTGGCCATCCACGACGATCGTGTCGTCCGTTGCACCCGTCCCGGCGACGTACTGGCCTTCCCAGTACAGCAGCACCTGAGCGACCGAAGCACCATCCGGAACCGTCAGGTCGATCGTCCCTGATCCAGTGTCGGCAAGACCCGTGCCGCCGGTTGCGATTCCACTCCCCGAAGCGATGGGCACGCTCGGCGTGCCAAGTGTCTGGTTGCCGTCGGCGACCGCCGGGCTCATGCCCACGACCAATGCCGCGACCAGCGCCAACGCCCCCCAGGCCACACGACGTCTCATATCCCCAACCTCCCGGTCTTTCGCGAAGCGCACCCCTGCACCTCGTCGAATGTCCAGTCTCGGACAGTCTTGGCGTGTTACACGCCGCTGCATTCGTTCTAGGCTGATCGCTCCTCGACGGAGAAGATGGATGTCTCGAATCGAAGAAACGGATCTCCCAGGCGTCGGCATCCGCTACGACATCTGGACGACAGAAGGTCAGCGCGTCGGCGTGATCCATCATCGGGGAGGACGCCGCGAGCTGTACGTGTGCGAACCCGCGGACCCCGATGAGGTCGCATCGACGCTCCATCTGTCCGAAGACGAGGCCCACACGCTCGTCGAGATTCTCGGCGTGTCTCCGGTCGTCACCGGACTGGCACGGCTGCAACAGAGTGTGGAGGGCCTCGCCATCGACTGGCTCAAGATCCTGCCGGGCTCGTCGTACGCAGGTGGCACGATCGGCGATGCACGCATTCGCACCCGAACCGGGGTATCGGTCGTGGCCGTGCTTCGCGACGAGGTCCCCATTCCGTCACCCGGGCCGGAGTTCGGGCTAGAGGTCGACGACACGTTGGTGGTCGTGGGAACACCAGAGGGAATCGCCGCCGTCGTCGACGACCTCGCCCCGGTCTGACATGAGCCACACAGCCCTGCTCTTCCTCGAGTTGGGCGGGATCATCTTGCTGCTGGCGGTTCTCGCCAGGCTGGCGGTCCGGGTCGGGCTCTCCCCGATCCCGCTCTACCTGGTCGGTGGCCTCGCGTTCGGCGAAGGGGGCATCGTCCCGCTGGTCACGTCCGAGGAGTTCGTGGACGTGGGTGCAGAGGTGGGTGTCGTCCTCCTCCTCCTGATGCTCGGATTGGAGTATTCCGCACAGGAGCTGGTCACAGGAATGCGCACCACGTTCCGCGCCGGCGTGATGGATCTGGTCTTGAACTTCGCTCCTGGCTACGCGGCCGGGCTCTTGCTCGGCTTCGGTCCGGTGGGGTCCCTCTACCTCGGCGGCGTGACGTACATCTCGTCGTCGGGCGTCGTCGCCAAACTCCTGTCGGACCTCGAGTGGACGGCCAACAGGGAGACCCCCGTCGTGCTGTCGTTGCTCGTGTTCGAGGACCTGGCCATGGCCATCATGCTCCCCATTCTCGGGGCCCTCGCCGTAGGCGGGACGCTGTGGTCGGTGACCGGATCGGTCTCCGTCGCGCTGCTCGCAGTGGCCGGGATCATCGCCCTTGCCGCCCGGCACGGCGATCGAGTCAGTGCCGTGCTCCTCAGCCGATCCGACGAGGTGAACCTCCTCACCGTGCTCGGTGTTGCGCTGCTCGTGGCCGGCGCCGCCGAACAATTGCACGTGTCGGCCGCGGTCGGTGCCTTCCTGGTAGGGATCGGCGTGTCGGGCGAGGCGGCCCATCGCGCAACGGAGCTACTGACGCCCATCCGCGACCTCTTCGCCGGCGTGTTCTTCGTCTTCTTCGGGCTGTCGACCGATCCGCGCCTACTTCCGGGCGTCGCCGGAACGGTGATCGTTCTTGCGATCATCACCGGTGCCACGAAGATCGCCACCGGCTGGTGGGCGGCGCGACGGGCCGGGATCGGACCACGGGGCCGCCGCCGTGCCGGCGCGGCCCTCGTCGCTCGTGGGGAGTTCTCGATCGTCATCGCCGGTCTCGGCGTGTCTGCAGGCCTGGCTGATGGGATCGGACCGATCGCGGCCGGATACGTGCTGGTGATGGCAACCGCCGGACCGCTGATCGGGCGCGCCGTCGCACGACACTGACGCCGTCCTCACAGCGACATCGAAAACCGGCGCACTGCCTCGCCGACTTCGTCGGGCGTGATGGTCAACGGCGGGGCGAACCTGACGGCGTCTGGTCTGACCGCGTTCACGATCAGCCCGTTCTCCATCGCCCGATCCGCCACACCGGGTGCACCGTCCGTCTCGAGGACCGCAGCCAGCAGAAGCCCGCGACCGCGCACCGCGGCGACCCCTTGCAGGGCGGAGAGTTCCTCTTGCAGCTGGATCGACCGGTCGCGGCAGTTGGCGAGAAGACCCCGATCGTCGATCTCGTCCATCACTGCAAGCGCTGCGGCGCACACGGCGGGTCCGCCTCCAAAGGTCGTGGCGTGGTCTCCCTTCTGGAAGGCCTTTGCCACCGTGTCGGTTGCCATGCAGACCCCGATCGGAAGCCCGTTCGCCAGCGCTTTCGCCGTGGTGGCGACATCTGGCTCGAATCCCAGCTGCTGCCACGAGAACCACGACCCCGTCCGGCCCATGCCGGCCTGGACGTCGTCGACGATCAGCAGGACGTTGTGATCTGTGCACAGATCCCGCACCGCTCGCAGGTACTCGACGGACAGGGGGTTGACGCCGCCCTCCCCTTGCACGGTCTCGAGCATGACTGCGGCCGTCGATTCCGACATCGTTGCTGCGAGGGCGTCGATGTCGCCTGGAGGCACCTGGGCGAACCCCGTGGGTAGCGGCTCGAAGGTGGCCTGCTTGGCGGGTTGGCCGGTTGCCGCCAATGTGGCCAGGGAACGCCCGTGGAACGAGTCGAGCAGCGAGATGACCTGGTGGCAGTGCTCACCGCGATTGGTCTGGCCCCATCGGCGAGCGAGCTTGATCGCCGCCTCGTTGGCCGTGGCGCCACAGTTGGCGAAGAAGACCCTGTCGAGCCCGGACACCTCCGTCAGACGCTCGGCCAACCGCACCATCGGCTCGGTGTAGTAGAGGTTGGACACGTGTACGAGCCGCTGCATCTGGTCGGTCACCGCCGCCGCAACCCTCGGGTTGGCGTGTCCGACCGACACCACGGCCAGACCCGTGAGGCAGTCGAGATACCGCTTGCCGGCGTCGTCGGTGAGCCACGACCCCTCACCCGACACAAACGTCACCGGGAGCCGCCCGTATGTCTGCATCACGACGTCCGCTTCTCGATCGATGAGGCTCACGAGCCCACCTGGACGCGGTCCATACAGGCCTCACGCACGATCATCGCCATCCTGGGTCATCATCGTCCCGATGCCCTCGCGCGTGAACATCTCGAGCAATACGGCGTGCTGGACGCGACCGTCCAGGATGTGCGCTCGCCGCACACCGCTGTCGAGGGCATCGGCGACCGACCTGAGCTTTGGGAGCATCCCGCCTTCGATACTGTGCAGAAGCTCCCCGAGGCTGGCCCGGTCCATCCGGGCGATCAGCGAGCCAGGGATGTCTTTGTCCCGGTAGACCCCCTCGACATCGGTGAGGTAGACGAGCTTTCGCGCTTGGAGCGCGGAAGCAAGGGCTGCTGCTGCCGTGTCGGCATTGCAGTTGTAGACCCCGCCCTCCTCGCCACGGGCCAGAGGGGCGACCACCGGCACGAGACCATCCTCGAGCAGGCGGGCGACGAGATCGGTGTTGACCCTGGTGATCTCCCCAACGAATCCCAGCCGCGGGTCGAGCGGACGAGCCGAGAACAGACCGGCGTCGAGGCCGGAGATGCCGATTGCGCCGGCACCATGACCACCGAGCAGGTTCACGATGTCTGCGTTGACCTCGCCGATCAAGGTCTTCTGCACCACACGAATCGTCGCCTCGTCCGTCACGCGCAGGCCATCGACCCACTCGGGTTCGACACCTTCCCGCGCCATCGCCTCGGAGATCTGCGGTCCTCCACCATGCACGATCACCGGCAGGATCCCCACCGTGTGCAGAAGCGTGATGTCGCCGGCGAATGAGTGTTGCAGCGCCGGGTCCTCCATGGTGGATCCGCCGTACTTGATCACGACCACCTCGCCCCGGAAGCGTTGGATGTATGGCATCGCCTCCATGAGAATCGACGCCTTGCCCATCGAGTTGGCGATTCGCGCCTTCGCGGCGCTCGGCGACGAGTGTCCGGTGGTCATGACCGATCCGAGTTGAAGCGGACGTAGTCGGGCGTGAGGTCCGTGGTGACCACCCTCGCCGTACCCGGGCCGTCTCCAACGACGACGGCCACGTCGAAGTCAGACTGCATCATCTTGCTCAGTCCTTCCTCGTCGACGGGGACCGCCATCCCGCCTCGACACACGGTGACCCCGGCGAATGCGATCTCGACCCGGGACTGGTCGAAAGGAACACCGGCGGCGCCGAGTGCCCCCAACACTCGACCCCAGTTCGGATCGGCACCATGGAATGCGGAACGAACCAAAGCCGAATCGGCCACCTGCATCCCCAACCGCCGCGCTTCCGAGTCCGCTGCAGCGCCCGACACCTCGATCGAGACGACCTTCGAGGCGCCTTCGGCGTCCTGGGCCATCTGCATCGCCAGATCTCCGCATACGGCCTCCAATGCGGCGGAGAACAGTCCAGGATCGGGTTCCGCGCCGGAGGCACCTGAAGCCATCAGGAGAACGGTGTCGTTCGTCGACTGGCAACCGTCGACGTTGAGACAGTTGAAGGTGACGTCCACCGCCTCCTTGAGCATCGGACCCATCGTGCCTGCGTCGAGTACGGCGTCGGTCGTGATGTAGGCGAGCATGGTGGCCATGTCGGGCCGGATCATGCCGGCACCCTTGGCCATGCCGCCGAGCACCCAACCGCCGCCTTCGGCGGCAGCCTGCTTCGGGACGCTGTCGGTCGTCATGATCCCGCGAGCGGCGGCCTCGGCGTGCGACCGGTCCACGTCGAGATCGGACACGAGGGCAGGAACCGAGCGCACGATCCGATCGACGGGAATCCGCGGTCCGATCACTCCGGTGGAGCACACCAACACATCGTCCTCGTCGCACCCGAGTTGCTCCGCGACGGCGGCGCCCACTGCCATCGCGTCCGCCAATCCGGGATCTCCCGTCCCGGCGTTGGCGATTCCCGAGTTGATGATGACGGCCTGGACCGTGCCGGTCTGCAGCCGCCGGCGGCCGAGTTGCACCGGTGGCGCGGCGGCAAGAGATGTGGTGAACACCGCCGCAGCGGGGACCGGCTGATGGGCTGCGACGAGCGCGATGTCGTGGGCACCGGTCTTCTTGATGCCGATGGCGGCTCCGGCGGCGCGGAATCCGGCGGCGGCGGTGATCCCTTCGATGACTGTCACCGGCACAGCTTGGTCGACGCCGGTCATGGCATCCAGCCCGAGATCGGAAGCCCTTGGCCTTCCGGAAGCCCCAGCATCACGTTGGCGGCCTGGACCGCCTGTCCGGCCGCACCCTTGACCAGGTTGTCGATCGCACCCTGAGCGACGAGCATCCCCGTCGAGTCGTCGAAGAAGGCCGTGACGAGCGCCCGATTGGACCCCACGACCCACCGGGTCTGAGGAGGGCCGTCGATCACGTCGACGAACGCCGCATCGGAGTAGGCGGAGCGCAACGCGTCGCGGAGGTCGCCCTGACCGACGCCGTCGGCGGCCCGGGCGGTGACGGTCGCCAGCTCTCCGCGTTGCATGGGAACGAGGTGAGGGGTGAACACGACCGGGAAACTCGTGCCGGTCGCCTGTTCGATCGCCATCTCGATCTCGGGTCGGTGCCGATGGGTCGTCACGCCGTAGGCACGGACACCTTCGGCCACGGCCCCGAACAGCAGGTCCTCCTTGAGCGAGCGTCCAGCCCCTGACACCCCCGAGAGGCAGTCCGCCACGATGGTGCCGGGCTGGACCAGACCCGCAGCGATCAGCGGCACGATCGACAGCAGCACGGCGGTCGGATAACAGCCGGGCGACGCGACCCGGTCGGCCCCGGTCAGGTCGAAGAGCTCTGGGAGCCCGTAGCGCCACGCCGCGAGCTCGCCTGGCAGCGGGTGGTCGCTCCCGTACGCGGCGGCGTACCGGTCGTTGGTGTCGAGCCGGTAGTCGCTTCCCAGATCGACCACCTTGCTACCCCTGGCCGCGAGCTCATGTGCGAGCTCCCAGGACGCCCCGTGGGGAAGGGCGAGAAATGCGAGATCGACATCAGGGATGTCATCGAGGTCATGCGATCCGAGCGGACGGTGGCCGCCGGCGAGATGCGGGTGCACGTCACCCAACACTCCCCCGGCCTTGCTGTGGGCCCCGAGATGCACGAGGTCGAGCCCGTCGTGACCATCGACGAACCGAACCACTTCTCCGCCCGCGTACCCGGATGCGCCGAGCACCGCCACCGTGTATCCCAAAGACCGTCCTCCCGGAAACCGTGCAGTATACGCATATGCGCATAGCCCGCCAGCCGATCCCAAACCCAGGGTAAAGGTCCGCCAGAATGGCGGACCACCGCCCACAGAACCGGTTGGCATTGCATAGACCTCGTGCGGGTCGTCGTGCGTTCTATCAGTATGAGTCCCACGAGCGAGCCGCAACGATGACCACGAGGAGATTCGTGTCAGATCGACCTGCCGGACCCGAACCGTTCACGCAGGACTTCGACCAGTTCTATCGCTCCCAGTATCGACCGGTCGTCGGACTCGTATACACGCTGACCGGGAGCCGGCACGGCGCCGAAGACATCGCACAAGAGGCGTTCCTTCGCGCCCATCGCAATTGGGGCGAAGTAGCCCACTTCGAGAGTCCCGCCGGATGGGTGAGGGTGGTCGCAATGAACCTGGCACGGTCGGGTCTTCGCAGGCTCGGAGCCGAGGCGAGGGCACTGAGTCGTTTCGCCGGGATGGGCCACACCGCCTTCCCCGAGCTCGAGCCGCACAACGAGCGCTTCTGGCAGGCGGTCCGAGCGTTGCCGACGCGCCAGCGGGAGGTCGTCGCACTCCACTATCTCGAAGATCTCGCCGTCGTCGACATCGCCCGCATCCTCGACATCTCGGAGAGCACCGTGAAGAACTCTCTCGCCCATGCACGGGCTTCTCTCGCCAAGACCCTGGAGGTGGCACTGTGAACCTCGACGAGATCGCCCGTCAGGCTGCCGTCGACGTTCGAACGGCACACCGTTCCATGCCACTCGACCCGATCGAGTCTGTTCGCAGACGTCGCCGCACGGCGGCTTTGGTGCCGGCCGTCGCCGGCGTCGCAGCGGTGTGGATCGGTGTCGCAGTGTTTGGATTCCCATCTCAAACCGAGGCACCCGTCGCCACCGACGCCACACCGCCGACGTCTGCCGTGACCGAAACCACGACTGCCGAGGTCGACTCGATAACGCAGGAACCGGTAGCGGTGGGGACCGCGGCACTTCCGATGTTCACGGAGGCAATCACGCCACTCTTCGATTTGGTCGATCCGTGCTGTGTCGCCGTGGGACCGTCGGGCGAGGGGCTCGTTCTCGATCGCAACAGCCTCACCTCGATCGGCGTGGAAGCCCAACCGATCGCTCGCTGGGACGACATGGAGGCCTCATCACTGGTCGCCAGCGACGCCGGCGTGATCATCGGTGGCACTGGTTCAGGAGGGTCGCAGCTGCGAGCACTGGACCTCGACGGTTCAACAGCCTGGACCTTGCCCCTCGACGTCGACCTGGACGGCGCCCTACTTGCGATCGACGCCGAGGGCGTGATCTGGGCCGGCCTGACGGATGTGCTTCCTTCGGATGTCGGATTCGCAAGTGTCCAGTGGATCTCGGTCGCCACCGTGGACGGGGAGTTGGTGTCCGAGCAGCGTCGATCCGAGCTTCGCCCGTTGCCCGACGGTCGCCGGATCGGCCTCACGGAGGGCTCGGTGACGCTGACCGGTGCCGACGGTTCTGGCATCGAGTGGCAGCTGCCGCCCGGAACGCGACCGATCTCGGCTGATCCGTTCCTCGATGGTGTCGTCGTCACCACAACACAAGCCGCCGCTGGATCCGCGGGCGGACCGATGCTCGTGCTGTCGCTCCAACCCGGGGGTACACCGATGGCTCTCTCCGTCGACCGAACCTGGGGGTCGGTCGAGCCTGGCCCTGCGAACACCGCGGCCGGGCCGACCACCGTGTTCGGTATCGGTCTCGGTGACGACGGACCGTTCGTCTCGATCGCGCCGCTCGAACGTCTGATTCCCCTCGCCCCCCTCACCCTCGACGACACCCAATGGATCACCGGTTCGTTCGATCGCATCACCAACGATCAGGGAAGAACCCTTGCCTGGATCCCATTCTCGTTCGCGGGCCGCAACACCGCCTGGGACGGCGACAAAGGGCTCGTGGCAGTCCAGGACGGCGGCGGCGGCGTCCTGTGGATCACCCCGGCCGGAACCACCGAAGTTCCCCTGCCCATGACCGACATCGTCGTCGTCGACGTGGCCATGGTCGGAGATCGACACGTGATGGGCGTCCGTCCGCTCGGCGGGGCGGCCTCCTGGCACGAGCTGGAGACGGGAGTCCAGGTCGATCCACCGATCGGACCGCGCACGCTCGACGGCGAGGCCTTCACCGTCGGGGAGCGCACGGCGACGATCGAGGATCCCGACTGGAGCACCGTGGAACGTGACGAGGCCGGGGGCCCGATCGCTCCGTTCGACCTGCCCGAGTTGGTTGTCACCGATCGGGATCGCGAGGTGTTGCGGGTCCCCGTCGGGACCGAGCAACGGCCCTATGTCGAAATCCACGACTTCGACGGGCGACGGCTCGTGCTGGCGGCGATGCCACAGGAGCCGGCATCACCACCGACGACGGTGTGGATCATCGACCTCGAATGCGCCGACTGCACCCAGGTGATCGAGACCGGCTCGCCGCAGTGGTTCGACCTGGTCGGGACCGTCGAGTCCGAGGGCGACGTGGTGGCACCCCGACTGCCGTGAGGTGCCAGGCTCAGTCCGGCGGTGTCCAACGCCAGGCGTCGAGTACTTCCGAGCCCGACCAAGCCAACACCTCGGTCCCGGTCCACACGGCGTTGCCGTCGTAGATCCATCCGGGCACACCGAGTTCGCGCCACCTGAACGTTCCGAGATCCAGGATGGCGGCGCTGCCACAGGAGTACACGAGCAGCCGGTTGTCGAGTCGAACGAAGCCCGAGCCCCCTTCACATTCCCCGATCGGGGGCGGTGGGACCGGGCGCCATCGGTCGGTTGCAGCATCGTAGAGCGCCGCGTAGTGTTCGCGGTTCTCCCACCTGAGCAGGTTGCCCGCAACCACGGCCGAGTCGCGAGGAAAGTTGCACGGCGCATGCTCGGACGGGGGCGGTGGGCGCTCTGGCAGAGACACCCATCTGTCGCCGTCGAGGCGCCACTGCAGGAATTCACGACACGTGGTCTCCCAAGCCCCGAGGGCGTAGACCCGACCTTCGGTGGCGCGCAGTGTGCGCTGCGAGTCGTCGAGGTCCTCGGGGAGCGGTTTGATCTCGGTCCACGAGTCGGAGCCGTCATCGAGCGCGAACGCGCCTTCACCCCAAGCCACGAACCGCTCGCCGTCGTACACCACGTCGGTGACGCCGGGGACACCGCCGGCGATTGGTGTCCAGCTCATCGTGCGGGGATCGAACGCCATGGTCACGTCGTCGGAGAGGACCACCATGTTCTCCTCCACCCATCCACCGACGGTGGACCCGGTCCCCTCAGGCGGCTCCGGCATGAGACGCCAAGCACCCGTGCTCGGATCGAAGACCGCGCCATCCGTGAGCCGCTGTGGGTAGTCGTCCTGTCGTCCTCCGTAGACGATCAACTCCTCACCAGTCCACGAGACGATCGGCCGCCACCTGGGAGTCAACGGACCGGGGTCGAAGGCCTGGTCGGCGGGGCGCGGCGCAGTCGAGTAGATCCACGCCTCTTCGAGTTCCACCTCCGGCGCCGGCGCCACGAGGCGATCGATCGAAACCAGTTCGACTGCCCCGGTCTCGCTGCAGTTGAGGGCGAGATCCCCACAGCCTCGCCGAACCACGAAATCGCCGAATGAGACCTCCATGGCGAGCGGCAGCTCGTCGTCGAGCGCAAACCGGAACGGAGGGCGGAGGTCGAGGACTGGATACCCGTTGACGTCAGTTGCGGTGATGTGATCTCTGATCATCCCCGCCCAGCCGTCACCGAGTGACGATCTCGTTTCGTCGCCGACGTCGATCCCCACGATCCAGTCGCCCGCTTCGAAGCTCACCTCGCCTGCGGCCGAAGCGCCCCGTCGGAAGCTGGTGGAGAGGAACCGGTCGGAGGAGCCATCCGTTCCTTCGATCACGATGGCGGCACTGATGGACTCGACCTCTATCGACCGTTGCGACATCCGATAGAGGTGGACTTCGAAGGGTGTCCCGTCGGGCAACGCTGCGAGGATGACGCTCCAAGTGGATCCGACCGGTTCGGGTGAGGGGCCTGCTCCCGTGGAGAGTCCCGACTGCTGAGCGAGCGGAGCCCGGCTCGAAGACGGCTCGGTGGGCGGTTCCAACAACGTTCCGTTCGAGGTCGAGGCTGGCGGCCCGGATGGGCGCGCGACGACCGCAACCACAGCGACCATGGTCGCCACGGCGATCACCGCCCCGAACACTGGCCCCGGCCCACGGCCGACGCTGCCGTCCGCACGCTTCATCACCTTCAAGCGTCGCACATCGGATCCGAGTTCCCAAGCGATCGCGACAGGAACCGGTCGACCTGCAGATGTCGTTGTGCGTCTGTGAGACGTTTCCGGCTTCCGACGGTTCGGGTCGCCGCTGAGCGCAAAACCGATCGAAACGCTCAACCCTCAGGAAGATCGAACCCTTTTTCCACTGCCCACTCGCGTACGATCTGGTACGCCTCGTCGTCCGAGTAGGGACCGTCGTCGATCCGCTTCTCGAGAAGGATGTCCATGATCTCGCCGACGTGAGGTCCCGGGCCGATTCCCAGGTACTGCATCACGTCGTTGCCGTTGATCGGAGCCCGCAACTTGGAGATCTCCTCCTGTGCTGCCAGTTCCGCTATCCGTTTCTCGAGCTCGTCGATGCGCTTCTGAATCGTGTTGGCCCGCTTCTGGTTGGCCGTGGTCACGTCACAACGGACCAGTTCGTTGAGATCCCCGAGGACCTCACCCGCATCGCGGACGTAGCGCCGGACGGCCGAGTCGGTCCACCCCATCTTCAGGGTGTGAGGCCGGAGATGGAGGAACACGAGCTCCGACACCTGGTCGATCATCTCCTTGGGATACCGCAGTGCCCGAAGCCGGTCACGGGCCATCCGCGCTCCGACCACCTCGTGGTGATGGAAGGTGACCCCACCTTTGACGAAGCGACGGGTGTCTGGCTTGCCGACGTCGTGAAGCAACGCCGCCAACCGAAGGCGCAGCCGGTCGGATGGCTCTCGATCCTCGGCGGCCTTCTGAGTGACGGCGATCGTGTGGGCGAGCACATCCTTGTGGCGATGATGCGGATCCATCTCCATCTCGAGACGGCTCAGCTCGGGGATGAACCTGTCGGCGAGGCCCGACCTCACAAGGCCCACCAGTGCCGGCCCCGGGTCTTCGGCCACGACCAGCTTGGAGAACTCGTCGCGGATTCGCTCTGCGGACACGATGTCCAGCCGCTCGGCCATCTCCTCGACCGCCTGCACCGCGGCCTCGTCCGGCGTGAAACCGAGCGTGGCCTGGAACCGGAACAGCCTCAGCATTCGAAGGGGATCATCCGAGAATGAGATGTGGGGGTCGAGTGGCGTGCGCAACAGCTTCTTCGCCAGATCCACGACTCCCCCATTGGGATCGATCAGCTCGGCGTCGGGAATGCGGAGCGCCATGGCGTTGACCGTGAAGTCCCGCCGTGACAGATCCTCCTCGATGTCGTTGGAGAAGGTCACGTGGGGCTTGCGTGAATCCTCGCGGTAGACCTCGGCTCGGAACGTTGTGATCTCGAAGGTCGCGTCACCCTTGCGAGCACCGATCGTTCCGAAAGCCTCGCCCATCGTGTACACGGCGTCGGCCCAGCCGGAGACCAATCGTTTGATCTGGTCTGGACGAGCGTCGGTGGTGAAATCGAGGTCGGGACTCTCGCGACCGAGGAAGGCATCGCGAACGGACCCACCCACCAGGAACAACTCGCTCCCAGCGGCGCCGAACCTTTCACCGAGCTCCACCGGCGCGCTCCCCGGCTCGACCAACCAACGAAGGCGGTCGGGGATCATGGCACACAGGCTACCGGCCGATCACACCACGAAACCAGCCGAAAGAGGCATCAGGCCCAATACAACGGGGCGTGTCGTCGGTATGCTCGAACCAACGAGCCCGGGTGTGACTACCCGAGAGCGCCGGCATCGAGGGTTTGAGCCGGTCACGCTGGAGACGTCCCTCCAATTGTCCACCCGGGCTCCCACTCGTTCCGCCCGATGGCGTTCTGTGGGCTGTGGTCCGCCATTTTGGCGGACCTTAACCCTGGGTTCGGGTCTGGTCTCAGACTTCGATGCCGGCTTCCATCGCCTTGGCCCGGAACTCGTGGGAGTTGCGTACGAACGGCAGAGCGGTGGAGATCTCGACGCGTTGTTCCTTCACCAGGTTCAGCACGGCTTGGTCGAACGTCTGCATTCCGAAGAACTCGCTCTCCTTCATCATCTCGAGGAAGGCATCCGCCCGTGCCTCGCTCGCCAGCAGCTCGGCGATGCGGTTGTTGCCGGTCAGCACCTCGGCCGCCAGCACCCGTCCGCCATTGGTCGCGTCGATGAGCCGCTGCGAGATGACGCCCTTCAGATAGGCGCCGAGCTGTGAGCGCACCGTGCTCTGCATCGGAGTCGGGAAGAAGTTGACGAAACGCTGGACGGTGTCGGCTGGATCGGCGGTGTGCATCGCAGCCAGCACAAGGTGGCCGGTCTCGGCCGCGCCGATGGCGGCAGCGGCCGTCTCGACGTCGGTGATCTCAGACAGCATGAGGACGTCTGCGTCTTGGCGCATCGCCCTGCGGATCGCTTCACCATACGACTCTGTGTCCACGCCGATCTCGCGCTGGGTCACAACCGCCAGCTTGTCGGGAAAGAGCACCTCGATGGGATCCTCGACCGTGACGATGGCGACGGCCCGAGTGGCGTTGATGTGCTCGACGATGGCGGCCAGCGTCGTGGTCCGACCAGAACCGGAAGGCCCGGTGATGAGTAAGAGGCCCTTCTGCTCCGTGGCGAGCTTGCGAACGATGGGAGGGAGTCCGAGACGCTCGATGCTCGGCACGCCGGGCACCACGCGACGCATGACCACGCTGACCGAACCTCGCTGGCGGTAGGCGTTGACCCGGAACCTGCCGAGGTCATGTCGTCCGATCGCGAAGTCGACTTCGTTGCGGTCCGCAAAGACCTCCGCGACCCGCGGCGTGAAGATGCTGTTGGCGATCGCCTCCGTGTCCTTGGGGCGAAGCGCCGGCAGATCGCTCATCCGCTCGAGTTCGCCGTCCACCCGGATGACGGGTGGAGACCCGACCTTGAGGTGGATGTCTGATGCGCGGGCTTCTACGGCACGGCGCAGCAGCTCGTCAAGGGTCATGGCCATTTGTTGACACTCCTGTGGGAAGACACAACTGATCGGTGAATCGGCACCAACCGGGTCCAAACTTGAACCCGCCCGACCAAATGGGCCAATTGGCCACACCATGTGGCCGGCCGCAGCCGTTCAGTCGACGGGAACCTTCTCGCCGTCGGCGGTGGTGCGCATCGTGTTCGTGACCTGAGCGACACCGGATCCCGCAAGCCGCACCGACGTGTTCGAACAGCCACCCCGCTCGACGGATTGGTAGTTCACCTGATAGTGCGTCGGCGCCGACCAGCCCTCCTGCAGCAGATACCCCGGATGCTCCCACCGGGCCGAGACCGACTCGTCGTCACACCGCGCAAAGACCTCGGACCAGACCACTGGTGCCTCCAACCGGTCGCCGCCCCCATGCAGGCGACGCACCTCCACCACTTCGCCACCCGGATCCCGAACCGTGCCGGCCCACCATCCCTGCTCGGCGGGCGCTATCCGCAGGCGATACGGAACGCCCGGCTCCCAGGTGAAATCACGCGTGTTGCGATCGGCGGGTGTGGATGGCAGCGGTGACTCGGTGCCGTCGAGGATCCTCCCGGCCGCAGAGTATCCACCCCAGTTCACCGCCCTGGACCGCGGAAACTTCGGATTCCACTGGAAGCCGAGATGAGCGCCGCCCGTTCTCGAGAGCCCGTCGCCGAAGGATACCTGCAGGGCCCAGAAGCAGAGCCGGTCGATCTTGGGCTCCCACTCGACGGTCAGAGTGACTTCGACCTCGGCGCAAGGGGGAACGTCCACCCACCACAGATGAAACGAAGATGCCCCGTTGCCCGACGTCGGGTAGCCCCGATCCCGAACCGCCGAAGTCACGTCACCTTCCAGTGCCGGGCGGTCATGGCCACGGCCTCCTCGAGGGCTTCCCACGACACCGACGGCGAGCGGCGCGTCGTGGTTTGCTCCTCATCCCCCGCGTACCCACGCAACGTCGCCGACACGGAAGTGGTGATCGCCGGGAGGTGGTACCCGCCTTCGAGAAAGGTGATGATCCGATTGGGAGGGATCATGCTCGACAGTCTCGCCGCCATGAAGCCATAGTCGGGGGCGAGCAGACGCTGCTCGGCGAGCGGGTCCGACTCGTGGGCGTCGTACCCGGCGCTCACGAGAATCCAGTCGGGGGCGAACTGACTGATGACGGGCGTCACGATGCGTTCGAAGGTCGCCTGGTAGACGTCACCGCCGGTGCCGGCCGGCATCGGGACGTTGATCACCGTGCCTTCCCCCTCTCCCGTGCCGATCTCGTCGAGTGCTCCTCCACCGGGATAGAACGGGTACTGATGAATGCTGAGGTACAGCACCTCACGAGCCTCTTCGAACATCTCCTGGGTTCCGTTGCCGTGATGGACGTCCCAGTCCACCACCATCACCCGCTCTCCCCTCTGACGCAGGAACGCAGCGGTGACACCGACGTTGTTGAAGAGGCAGAAACCCATGGCACGGTTCGACAGGGCGTGATGTCCCGGCGGGCGGACGGCGAGGAAGGCCGTAGCGCCCGGTTTGTCGCTCATGGCTCTCACCGCATCCACTCCGGCGCCGGCCGACCGCGTGGCCGCCTCCCAGGAGTCCGGCCCCGCAACGGTGTCGGGGTCCAGAGCCCCTCCTCCACCCCGACAGAACCGCTCTATCGCTCGCACGTACTCCGGCCGGTGGACGAGCTCGAGGACCGATCGGTCGACCTCGGACGGCAGAACACGGTGGACCACCAGCCCCGAGGTGGTGACGCCGCGCTCCGCGGCCTCCAGTCGCGCCGGTCGTTCAGGGTGCCAGCTCCCCGTCTCATGACGGGAGAAGATCTCGTGCGTGTAGTAGATGACCTCCACGACCCGCTACTTTGCCAGGGTCATGAGGTTCCTTTGACCAGGCTCGCAGGCGTGTCCGTCCGGGGTGATTGGCCCGGGATGGTGACATTGCGTTCCGGCTGGTCGAAGGCGGTGGCCCGGCCGCTCAACGATGTCGACCGTGCTGCGACGCTCCGGCTCGAACGCGGTTCAGCCGATTTCGTGCGTGCCTGCGCGGATCGATTGTTCGAACTCGGTGCACCGGCGGTTTGGTCGTCACCGGTCCACAACCATGGCCGCGGAGTGTGGGAAGGAGCAGGTTTTTCACCCGGTCGCCAGCTGCTGCTCATGGAACGCAGTCTTGCACGCCCGATCACCGAAGCCCGGATCGCCGTTCGAACCGGGCAGATCGACGAGGCCGTACCGATCGACCGCCAGGCCTTCGATCCCGACTGGCAGATCGGGCGGATGGGACTGCAGGACGCACTGACCGCAACCGTGCGCTCCAGACTCTTGGTTTCCGAGCCCGAGCCGGTGCAGGGCTTCGCCATCGTCGGTGTCACCGGTTCCACCGGATATCTCCAGCGCATCGCGGTGAATCCCGAACACGGAGGGCGCGGAGTCGGACGAGAGCTCTTGAGAGCGGCGATGACATGGGCGCGGTCGGCCGGGGCTCGTGCCATGCTCCTCAACACACAGCCCGAGAACGAACGCGCCGCGAGCCTCTACCGATCCGAAGGGTTCGTCACCCTCCCCGACCGATTGAACGTGCTACTGGCGACACGGCGTACGCTGAACGACCATCATCGATGACGCCCAACTAGAGGATGCGCACTCGTGATCAGGCTTGTGACCGATAGCTCGGCGGACCTTCCGGCCGACCTCGTCGACCGTCATGGCATCTCCGTGGTTCCCCTCACCATCCGTTTTGGTGCAGACGAGTACATCGATGGTCAGGATCTCACGCCCCATGAATTCTGGGAGAAGCTCCGCGGCTCCAAGTCGCTACCCGAGACCTCTGCACCCAGCGCCGGCGCCTTTCGGGAGACCTTTGACCGGTTGGCCGCCGGCGGCGCAGACGGCGCCGTGTGCGTGTGTCTGTCGTCGGAGATATCCGCCACCTACCAGGCGGCAGTGCTCGGCGCAGAGCAGGCGTCGCTTCCGGTCAAGGTGGTCGACTCCCGAACCGCGACCGTGGCGGTGGCGCTTCAGGTGCTCGCCGGCGCCGAGGCAGCAGAAGCGGGCGGTGACCTCGACTCGGTGGCCGACGCCGTGATCGAGGCGCGGGACAAGACGACGATCCTTGCTGCGCTGGACACATTGGAGTTCTTGAAGAGGGGCGGTCGGATCGGAGGCGCTGCAGCATTCCTCGGCGGCATCCTCGACCTCAAGCCGTTCATCACTCTGCAGGACGGCGTGGTCGCTGCGGCGGGCAGGGTGCGCACCCGCTCCAAGGCGCTGGCCGCGCTCACCAGCAAGATCGCCGAGGTCGCTCCGACGGTGACCGCGGTGGCGATCCTGCATGGGAGCGCCACCGATGCGGACGAGTTCGAAGGAGCGATACGGGCTGTCGTCCCCGACGTCGAGCCGCTCGTCGCCGAGCTCGGTCCTGTTGTGGGAACGCACACCGGTCCTGGGACGATCGGCGTCGCCTACATGACCACCTGATGCCGCCACCGCTCCCTGATCGGTTCCGACTCGAAGTGCGGCTGGGGCGAGATGGCGACATCGAGCAATGGCTCGCCACCGACAGCAGTCTCGACCGACCCGTGGAGATCCGGGTCCTCGGTCCCGACGCCGACGAAACGCGCCGCGCTGCCTTCCTGACATCCGTGCGCGGGGCCGCCGCGGTGTCGCACCCCCACTTCACATGGGTCTACACGGCAGGCGAGGTGCCGGGTGGCGTGTATGCCGTGTCGGAGTGGACCGGCGGGATCTCGATCGCCGACAGGCTCCGGTCAGGCGAGACCATTCCGGTCGAGGACTTCCTTCCGAACGCCGCGGGACTGGCCGACGCTCTCGCCACGCTGCACGCAGAAGGGATCGTCCACGGCGCGATCGACACCGGCTGCCTCTTCCACGCGGTTGCACACGCCGCCAAGCTCGGCGGCGTCGGTCGCAGCCCTGTGACCCACACGGCCGTCGACGACGTCCGTGCCCTCGCCTCCGCGCTCGAGGAGGGTCTGACCGGGCGAGCACCTGGTGGGCCGGCACCGTCGGAGATCGTGGACGGGTTCAGCCCGGTCGTCGACGACATCCTGCAGCGGGCGCGGATGGGCGTCCTGACCGCTCGACAACTGGCCGACGAGTGCACGGCGGCACCCACCCCGACTCCGCCTCCGGCCGAGTCACCCCGTTTCGCCCGCCGTCTCCTCTTGGCGGCCATCACGCTCGTGGTAGCGGCATCCTCGCTCGTGTTCCTGGGGCGTCTGCTCCTGGCGGACTCGGGCACGCCGATCCTGGTCCCCGAGTCGCAAGCCGGGGGTGACACACTGGTGCTGCCTTCGAGCACGGTCATCGTGGTGGCGGCGTCCTCGACGTCGACGCCCGTGGAACCGGTTGCAATCGCAGCCTCCCGCTCGATCGATCCTTTTGGCGAAGCCGAAGAGAACGACGAACGCCTCCCCAATCTGAGTGATGGTGATGTCGATACCGTCTGGCGCACCGAGCGCTACCTGGATCCGTTCCCGGCCCTGAAGCCCGGCGTCGGCGTGTCCCTCGAGGTCGACGCTCCGGCGTCGAAGATCCAGGTGGCCGGGCTCACGAGGGGTGTCAACTTCCTGCTCGGATGGTCGCAGGACGCACCGGAGGATCCTGGGGATTGGGAGATCGTCAGCCGGGTGAACGCAGTCGGAGGAGGTATAGACGTCCAGTTGCCGTCTCGAGACGCCGGATGGTGGACGATCTGGATCACCAACTTGCCGGAAGCGCCCGATGGTGGCCATTTGGCCGAGATCGCGGAAGTACGCTTCATGAAGTGACGACTCCGAGCGACGTGGAGCTGATCGGTCGAGTGGCTGCCGGCGATGCCGGCTCGCTCGACGAGCTCATGCGCCGCCACGAGGATCTGGTCTTTGCAGTGTGCATGCGAATCATGGGTTCGCGCGATGCGGCTCTCGACGCCGCCCAGGAGACCTTCTTGACCGTGTTCCGCAAGGCCGACAGGTATCGGGCGGAGGCGGCATTCACCACCTGGCTCTACCGGGTGGCGACGAACACCTGCTTCGATTTGCTCCGCAAGGCCAAGCGTCGACGCACCGACCCGCTCCCCGAGCACCACGATCCTGTCGATGTTCACACGATCGATGACTTCACCTCGGTCGAGCTGCGCCCTGCCATCGAGGCAGCGCTTCTCACGATCTCTCCCGACTATCGGGCGGCGGTGGTGTTGTCGGACATCCACGGGCTCCCCATCGAAGAGATATCACACGTGCTCGAGATCCCTGCCGGGACGGTGAAGTCCCGCGTGTTCCGAGGACGAAGACAGTTGGCCGAAGTCCTCGGGAACATACGAGAGTCATGAGACGTCGAATCAACGAGAAACAATGCACGACCAGCACGACACAGACCTGATTGCGGCTTTCGCCGACGGCGACTTCGACGGCGATTCCAACGTCATCGAGCAGCAGTTGGCGGAGTGTGCCGAGTGCCGAATGGAGCTCGAACTCCATCGGGATGTGCGCGCCATGCTGAGGTCGGCACCGTCTGTCACCATGACCGATGACGAGCGTTCCAGGCTTCGTTCCGGAGTTCTGGCCGGCGTCGAGCGCGGCGCGTCGGTCGTGCAGATGCCCGCACGCAGGCCCTCCCGACGCTGGATGGCTCTCGGATCGGTGGCGGCGGCAGCCCTGGCGGTGGTGGGCGTGGCCGGCATCCTTACATCCGGCCAGGGCGGAGACGATTCGACCTCTGCGACCGTCGCAGCCGCAACGGAGGCAGCAGCCGACGACGCTGCCGGATCCGAATACTCCAGTCGAATGGAGCTGGCGGGCCCCGAAACCACCGCGGCCGATGGCGGCGACGTCGCCGAGGAGGCCGCCTCGGACACCACCGCCGCCGGTGCCGCCGATCCTGCCGAGCCCTACCTGTCGTATCAGGACATGGGTGACACGCCCCAGTTCGAGGTGGACGCAATGGTGGAGAGAACGGTTGCCGGCCTCGGTGCCACCGAGCAGCCAGATCGGCTCACTGCCGAATGGTTCGCCGAGAACGACAAACCCACACCATCGTGCTTTGTTTCGGTCGAGGACCCGCTGTATGCGGTGATCACTGCCACGGTCGAAGGCGTGGACATCGAGGTGCTCATCGTTCGTGGAGACGACGAGAGTTATCGCCCGGAGACCTTCACCATCGAGGGTTGCGTTCCCCGCTGACCGTGCCGGCGTGACGCCCTCTCTGACTTCACTAAACTGCGGCCTGTGGAGGATCTAGCAACCCGCTTCGCCGACCTGCTCGAATCGACTGCCGTGAAGGTCCGGTCGATGACCGTCGACCGTGCCCGCAAGGGCATCACGATTGCCGCGCTCGCGATTCCGACCGTCGTGTTCGCGCTGTTCGCCGTCGTGTTCCTGTTCATGACCATCCACAGCGCGCTCGCCATCCCGTTGGGACAGTGGGGCGCCTATGCCGTGGAGGCGGGACTATTCCTCGTCGCCGGTGTGTTGGTTTGGGCGAAGCGAACCCCCAAAGAGGAAACGACATGACCGAAGACCTCATCATCATCGGAAGCGGACCCGCCGGATACACCGCCGCTCTGTATGCCGCACGCGCCGACCTCAATCCCCTCGTCTTCGAAGGGAGTCAGTCGGGCGGTCAGCTGATGATCACCACCGACGTGGAGAACTATCCGGGGTTCCCCGACGGCATCATGGGCCCCGAGCTCATGGACCAGTTCCGCAAGCAGGCCGAGCGCTTCGGTGCGCGGCTCATCACCACCGACGTGACGGAGGTCGACCTCACGCGCAGTCCTTTCCTGGTCAAGGTTGGTGCAGATGAGTACCGGGCGAAGACGGTGATCGTCGCCACGGGCGCCACGGCGAAGTGGCTGGGGATCCCCGGTGAACAGCGACTCACAGGCCGTGGCGTCTCGGCATGTGCCACGTGCGACGGATTCTTCTTCCGTGACAAGCAACTCGTTGTCGTGGGTGGCGGAGACTCGGCGATGGAGGAGGCGCTCTTCCTCACGAAGTTCGCGAGCAAAGTCACGATCGTCCACCGCCGCGAGGAGTTCCGCGCGTCCCGCATCATGGCGACCCGCGCCCTCGAGCATCCGAAGATCGAGGTCGTGTGGAATGCAACCGTTTCGGAGATCCACGGCGATGACGAGGTCACCGGGGTGACCTTGACGGACACGGTGACGGGCGAGTCACGTGAGATGCCCGTGGATGGGGTGTTCGTGGCGATCGGCCACAAGCCGAACACCGAGATCTTCGCCGGGCAGCTCGACGTCGACGAAATGGGCTACATCGTGGTCGATGGTCCAGGAACGCACACCTCGGTCCCCGGTGTGCTTGCCGCAGGCGATGTGGCAGACTCGGTCTACCGGCAGGCGATCACCGCAGCAGGCACCGGATGTCGAGCTGCAATCGATGCTGAACATTTCCTTCAGGGCCAGGAATGATCGGACCGCCTCCGGCGTTGGGCCGGTGGCACATCCAAGGAGACACACGCAATGGCAGACAACACCGTCACCCTGACCGACGCGACCTTCCAAGACACCATCTCCGGCGAACGGCCGGTCCTGGTGGATTTCTGGGCCGAGTGGTGTGGTCCGTGCCGGATGGTGGCTCCCGTGCTCGAGGAACTCGCCAATGACCATCCCGACAAGATCACGATCGGCAAGCTCAACATCGACGAGAATCCTCAGGCTCCCGCCAGCTTCGACGTCATGAGTATCCCGACCATGATCCTGTTCAAGGACGGGGTCGAGAAGAAGCGCATCGTCGGAGCCCGCCCGAAGCATCAGCTCGTCCAGGAGCTCCAGGAATACCTGAGCTGACCAGACGCCCACAACTTGAAGGCGGTTCGTCTGCATCCCAGGCGAGCCGCCTTCTCGCGTTCGTGGAACGTCGTCGTACGTAGAACGTACAACGTTCTGCAGAGGTCAAGACTGCCTGCACGCTCGTTGAGGGTCGAGCAGACTCGTTCCAGTCGGGGATCTGCAAGCATGGCGGCATGCGGTTGTATCGAGCGGGAGACGCCGGGGAGCCGGTTCGCGACATCCAGGATCGGCTGAGTGCCCTCGGCCATCCGTGTGATTCAGACGCTCGTGGTGAGTTCGGGAAGGCAACGGACGACGCAGTCCGAGGCTTCCAGTCGGAACGAGGGTTGAATCCAGACGGAATCGTGGGACCAGACACGTGGCGGGCCCTCTACGAGGCCGGATACCGGCTCGGTGATCGGCTGCTGGTGCTTCGCCGCCCGATGCTTCGAGGCGACGACATCGGGGAGCTCCAGACCCGTCTGAACAACCTCGGCTTCGACGCCGGCAAGCCAGATGGGATCTACGGAGCGGACACACAGCGGGCGGTCGTCGAGTTCCAGCACAATCGCGGGCTTCCAGAGGATGGCGTTGCCGGACCGGAGGTCGTCACCGAGCTTCGTCTTGTCAGTCGCGGCCAGCTGGACACCGGAAGGGAGACGGTGCGGGAGCGGGAGTGGCTGCGCTCTCTGCGACCGACCGTGGTCGGAACGCGGGTGTTCTTCGATCCTGGGTCCAAGTCGCCGGAGGAGGCTCAAGCCGCTTGGGACGCGGCGACGGCAGCGGCGATTTCCCTTCAAGAACGGGGTGGTCTTCCAGTTATTTCCAGGTCCGTGGATGTCCAGATGCCTGAGAGAATGCGGGCACTGCGGGCAAATCGACAGGGAGCGGACATCATCGTTTCGTTCCAGCTTGGCACCGACGACGAGCAGGGTGTCTACTCGTTCGAATCCGCCAGGTCCCGGAGCGAGGCGGGAGCACGCCTGGCGGCCCACGTGGCGGAGGAGCTTGGGATCCAATGCCGGGGACGCGCCACTGCCATTCTCCGCGAGACGCGCTCCCCCGCCATCGTCGTCAACCTCTCCCACCTGGACGAGGCGGTCGGGCGACGAGTCGTTGATGGAATCGAGCGGTTCTTCCGCGATTCCGGGACCAAGACCGTCAGGCTCGACTGAAGAAATGCCGGTACAGCCGCTCCAGGTCGTCGAGCGAGCCGAACCCGATTTCGATCTTCCCCTTCTTGTTCCGGTACCGGATCCTGACCTGGGTGCCGAGCTGTTCGGTCAGGCGATGCTCTAGCTCGATGATCTCGACGGGCCGCACCTCCCGGACCTGTCGTGCCCGGTCGCCCTCGCCTTCGACTTCCTTTCGAACTCTCGCCGCATCCTCGACCTGGCGAACGCTCCACCCTTCTTCCGCCGCCCGTTTGGCCACGTGCTCGGCGTACTTTCGGTCTTCGACCCCCAACAACGCACGTGCGTGACCGGCACTGAGCTCTCCGCGCTCGAGCATCCCCTGGATGGAAGCCGGCAGACCCAACAGGCGCAACGTGTTCGTGATGGTCGTGCGGCTCTTCCCGACCCGTGCCCCGATGTCCTCGTGCGTGAGCCCGTAGTCCTCGAGCAATTGCTGAAATGCAGCGGCCTCTTCGAGCGGCGTGAGGTTCTCGCGTTGGATGTTCTCCACGAGTGCTTGGGTGAGTGACGACTGATCGTCGACGGTGCGGATCACCGCCGGGATCTCGGACAACCCTGCTCGTCGCGCGGCCCGGAGGCGGCGCTCTCCAGCGATCAGGATGTAGGAGCCGTCCTCCGTCCGTGATACCGAAATCGGCTGAAGAACGCCCACCTCGCGGATCGACTCGGCGAGACCGCTCAGTGCTTCCTCGTCGAACTTCGAGCGGGGTTGCTGAGGATTGGTCGCCACCTCGTCCACGGGGACCATCGCGAAGCCGGCGACGGCCTCACCCGTCCCGACGGGGATCAGTGCCTCCAACCCTCTTCCTAGACCACCGCGACGCGCTGTCATCTCGTGTCCTCCCATCCATGCCGAGCGGCGAACTCACGGGCGATGTTTCTATAGGCGATCGCCCCCCGGGACATGGGATCGAACACCTCGATCGGCTCGCCGAACGAGGGCGCTTCGGAGAGGCGCACAGATCGCGGGACGATCGTGCGATACGCTCGCTCGCCGAAGTGTGCTCTGACCTGATCGGCCACCTCCTTGGCGAGCCGAGTGCGGGCGTCGTACATCGTCAGTATCACCCCGCCTACCACGAGCCCCGGGTTCAGGTTCGAGGTGACCATGTCGATATTGCGGAGGAGTTGGGAGAGTCCCTCCAGCGCGTAGTACTCGCACTGGATCGGTATGAGCACCTCCTGGGCGGCGGCCAGGGCATTGACCGTGAGGAGGCCGAGCGATGGCGGGCAGTCGATCAGGATGGTGTCGTAGTCGTCGACGATGCGACTGAGCGCCATCTTCAATCTCTGCTCACGGGAAAACACGCTCACCAGCTCGATCTCGGCGCCGGCCAGATCGATGGTGGCCGGCACGACGAAGAGGTCCCGAACAGCCGACGGTTCGACGGCGTCTTCTATCGGCGTCTCCTTCAAAAGAACGTCATATATCGAGTGCCCGATCGATGTCCGATCGATTCCCATGCCCGACGTGGCGTTCCCCTGCGGGTCGAGGTCCACCATCAATACGCGCCGGCCACGGAGTGCCAGGCCGGCGGCCAGGTTGATGGCGGTGGTCGACTTCCCGACGCCCCCCTTCTGATTGGCCAGAGCCACGATGATCGCTTGAGAGTTCACATTGCCTCCTCACGGCCGGGCCATGATAAGAATCCACACGGAGTGGTCAAGGACCTCCGGCGGAATCGCCACCGTTTCGAAACCTGCCTCCATCGGGGCCGTGATGTGCGAGCCGCCCACGACAGCAATTCCCCCCGGCGCCGTCAGTCGCTGCAGGTGAGGCTTCAGCTCCTGCGGCGGGAGCGCCGCACGGCTCACTACAACGGCGTAGTCTCCTCGAGCCGCCCCGGCGTCGCTCTCCACCGGTACGAGGTTGTCGAGCCCCAGGATCCGGGCGGCCCGACGCTGCAGTCGGATCCGACGTGCCGACCGATCCAGTGACAACACCTCCACCTGGGGAAGCGCTATCGCCAAGGGGATGGCCGGCAAGCCCACGCCAGATCCAATGTCGAGTACCCGATCGGGAGGATCCCTGGCCCATCGATACGCAAACAGCAAGGAATCCGCGACATGCCGCCAGCCGAGGATCGAGCCTTCGGCGGGCCCAACACCCCCGACCCTTGCGGCCTCATCCTTCAGCCAAAGCTCGAAGCGCTCCAGCAGGCCCAACTGTTCTCCATCCAGCTCGAGACCCACCCATTCGGCGGCCTTCAAGATCGCGGGCTGATGCACGGTCGGCATGTTAGATGTTTCACGTGAAACACGAGAGCACGGGGTTTCACGTGAAACCAAAAGGGGGCCGGTGCAACCGCACCGGCCCCCTCCTTCGATCGTCGAGCCGAAGACTACTCCTCCTCGGACGAGCCCTCGTCGGCCGCAACAGCGGCAGTCTCCGCCGAGATCACGACGTAGCGTTGGGGAGCCTGACCCTCCGAATAGGAACGGACGCCCTCCCTCTGGGCGACAGCGTCGTGAATCACCTTGCGGTCTGCTGCGCTCATGGGCTCCAGCATCACCTCGCCGCCCTCCTCAGAGACCTGGTCCAACAGCTGATTGGCGTAAATCGAAAGCGCCTGCCTCCGTCGTTCCGCATAGCCGGCAACATCCAGCCGAACACGGGCCGAACTCTGGGTCCGTCGGTGGAGCACGGTCTTCGTGAGTTCATGGATCGACTCGATCACCGCACCCCGGGGCCCGACCATCGCCTCCGTTTGTGAACCGGCCACGTTGGCGACGATGACATCACCATCCGTGCTGACATCAACAGCGCCTTCGAGTCCGAACGCGCCCACAAGACCCGTCAAGAACTCCTCGACGACTGGCATCTGCTCCTCGATCGTCACCTCACGCTCCTCTCCACTGGATCCGGAACGCTCGGACGACCGTTCCCCTTCGCGCCTGGGACGGTTGTTTCGCCGGTCGGAACCACCTTGTGCCCGATTTCCTTGAGGATGTCGCTGACGCTCCCGCGGCTCACGCCCCTCGTTTCCTTCGGATGTGTTGGGCTGGCGTTGGCCCCGATCTCTACCCCCGCTCGCGGCAGCCGCCCTCGAACCACCTGATTCGGACTCATCGCGCCCCTTCTTCCGCCGCCTCCTGCGCTTCTTCTTTGCGACATCCGGCTTGAGCGCAACCCGTACTATCGCATCGCGTCCGCCGAACAGGCCCAACATCGCCTTCTCCGGCTCTTGCACGACGGTCACATCGACGCGATCTCTATCGGTGGCGCCCAGTTCCTTCATCGCCACCTCAACGGCGACGTCAACCGATTTCCCCCGCACCTCTACAAAATCATCCATCACTTCCTCCTACGGCGCCGCTTCTTCTCAGAGACCGGATGCGCGCGAGTGGGTTTGTCGCCCTCGCTGTCCCCGGATTCATCACCGTCACCGTCACCGGTCGAATCAGGGGAGCCTCCGCCATTGCCCGATGATCCGCCTGCGGCGTCTCCGCCGGTCCCATGACCCGGCCGACCGTCGATGGCGAAGATTGCAAACTGCTGGCCGAGCCGAAAGAGGTTGCCTGTTGCCCAGTACACCGCAAGACCCGCCGGGAAGTTCCAAGACACAAAACCGATGAACAGCGGCATGACGCGGGTGAGCATCTGCTGGGTCTGTTGCTGCTGCCGCTGCTGCTGAGTCAACTCAGCCTTGCTCTGGTTGGTGCCTCGTTGGGCGTGCCACTGCTGGATGTATTGGGACACGACCATGATCACGATCAAGAGGGCGTACGGAATCGCGCGTAGAGCAGTGCTACCAGTGACTCCCTCGCTGATGAGCTGCCCGAGATCCATTCCCAGGAATTGGGTGTCGCCGTTCTGCACGGCGCCCAGGAGAGCGGACCCGTCAGGAAGCGGGCTCGTGTCGATGGGGACGCCGTTGGCGATGTTCGCCACGTCCCGGAGAAGCCGGAACAGCGCGAACCAGATCGGCATCTGAACGACCAGGGGGAGAAAGCAGCCGAGGGGAGTAGCGCCGGCTTCGCGCTGTACTCGCATCAACTCCTGCTGCATCTTCTCGGGTTCTTCTTTGTGCTCCTTCTGGATTCGCTTGATCTCAGGTTGAATCGCTTGGAAAGCCCTGGTGGATCGGGTCTGTTTCAACGTCAGCGGGAACAGCACGAGGTTGATGGCGATGGTCAAGAGGACGATCGATACCCCAAAGCTCGGAATCAGATCGTAAAAAAACGCCAACGCCTGTCCGAGAATGTTTTCGATCGCAGTCATGTTGGGAACAGCTCCTCACGGCGTGGAACGGGGTCGTAGCCACCCTCGAACAGTGGCTGACATCTTCCGATACGACGAACCGCCAGCCATCCGCCCTTCCAGACACCGTGGATCTGCAACGCCTCTACGGCATAGGAGGAGCAGGTCGGGGAGTACCGACAATTCCTGCCGAGCACCGGACTGACCATTTTCTGGTAAGCCTTGACAAGCGCGACCAGGGGCAGGGCGCTCCATCGTCGGGTTGTCGGCTCCGTCATCATGGCGCCGGGTTCTCCTGGTTCATCATTCTGTTGTCCCGGCACCGACAGCATCGGAAACCCACCTGACCAACTCGGCATACTCCACTTGACCGACCGCTCTGGAGGCGATCACGACGACGTCCGTGCCCGGACCCGGGGAGACCTCGACGATCGCGTGACGGATCCTGCGTTTGATCCGATTCCGCTCCACTGCGCCACCGACCTTCCTGCCCACCACCAAACCGTAACGAAAGGCATCGGATCGGCCCGGGGCCGAAATCGCGACGACCCCTCCACTCCTGCGGCGCAAACCGATCTCGAATACCCGATCAAAGTCGTTGCGCCGGCGGAGCGTGGTGATGGTCCCGCGCTCAGGCGGCGAGACGCTTGCGACCTTTGTCGCGGCGAGCCTTGACGATGCTGCGACCCGCACGGGTCTTCATCCGGTGGCGGAAGCCGTGCTTGCGCTTTCGGCGACGTACTTTTGGCTGATATGTCCGTTTCATGAAAGTTCTCTTTGAGAGGGTGGAGATAGACCGAAATAGGCTACGGCCACCTCTGAACAGTGTCAAAGCCGCAGCAGGTCGCGATTTCTCTTCCCGCATCGCGAAAAATCGCCAAACGCCGATTCTGGGGGTTACGCGTGAAGAAACGCCCGGTGAACCGTGCGGAAAAACCGCCGCCACGTGGGGTTTTGTGGTCGCGAATTATGGTCTTCCGGACCAGAGCGACGGATTCCGCGATCTTGCGCCCCCTGGCGCGTCGTCCATACAGTGTCGCCACCGAGCGCAGCGTCGTCTACTTCCCCTGAACGCAGATGCTGTCGTTCGCGCGCAATTGTACGTAGTGACACTGGCCCCCTGCCAAGGGGCGTTGTCCGTTCTCCACAACTGTGGATGGACATGTGGACAACAGGCAGGAAGCGGTCGTGGCCCGGTCTCCGGGTCCCGGCCGTGCAAGCGGTGTCGAGGACCGCGACGGTCACCGGCCGACGCGATGGGAGGAGGGAGCACTCGTGGTGCAAGCACAGTGGTCCGAAGACCGTTGGTCTCATTTTCAGGATATCCTGCGAACGACGGTCAGCCCCACCAATTGGCAAGCGTGGTTCAGCAGGTTGAGGGCAGAGACCAATGACACCGTCGTCACCGTCGTTGCGCCCAACGACTTTCACCTGCGGTGGATTCTCGACAAGCACGAGTCGGCCATCGAACACGCGTTCATGATCGCCTACGGCACGGAGTACGAACTCGCCTACGCCTCCAGCAACGAGACGCTCGCGTTCGACGCAGACGAGGCGCCGACGGAGTTCATCGTGAGCGGCTCGCAGCTACGGATGATCGACACCCCCAGCGCCAGCGACCCACAGACGGCAAGGTTGGTCGCAAAGTACCGTTTCGAGAGCTTTGTGGTGGGTCCGTCGAACCGCTTCGCCTATGCGGCCGCCCAAGCCGTGTCCGAGCAGCCGGGAACCAACTACAACCCGCTGTTCATATACGGCGGCGCCGGGCTTGGGAAGACCCACCTGCTCAACGCCATCGGACATCAGGCGTTGGAGATGTATCCCGGGCTGGTGGTGCGATACGTCACGTCCGAGACCTTCCTGACCGAGTTCATCGACGGCATCCGCCGCAAGCGGACGGATGAGTTCAAGAACCGGTATCGGACCACCGACATCCTCCTGCTGGACGACGTCCAGTTCTTCGAGGGCAAGGAACAGATCCTCGAAGAGTTCTTCCACACGTTCAACACGTTGTACGAATCCGGCAAACAGATGGTCATCTCGTCGGATCGCCATCCCCGGAACCTCTCGTCCCTCGAGGATCGCCTGCGGTCACGGTTCGAGTGGGGGTTGTTGACCGACATCCAGCCGCCCGACGTCGAGACCCGGCTGGCGATTCTCAAGCACAACGCGGAGTTTTCTTCGAGGACCGTTCCCACGGACGTACTCCACTTCATCGCGTCCCTCGTGTCAGACAACATCAGAGAGCTCGAGGGTGCGCTGACCCGCGTCACTGCGTTCGCTGCGCTCACCAATCAAACGATCGACCTCGCAATGGCCGAGCGGGTTCTACAGGACCTGCTGCCCGGGCACGAATCCAAGGCGATCGACCCTCCCCAGATCATTCGTGCGACCGCCAGTGCCTACGGATTCAGCGTCGACGACATGGTTGGTGCAAGCCGCCGGCAGCCGCTCGTGCTGTCTCGCCAGGTGGCGATGTATCTGTGTCGAGAGTTGACCGATCTGTCGCTGCCGAAGATCGGAGCGCTCTTCGGTGGCCGTGATCACACCACGGTTTTGCACGCCATCGAGAAGATCCGGCGGGTCATGACCACCGACCGCGAGGTGTTCGATCGGGTATCAGAACTCACACAGAGCCTGAGGAGAACCCCTGCGTGACCTGGGGACAACCACCACCTCATCCACAGGGAACGATGTGCGGCCCGTGAAGGTGTGGAATGATGCCTCGAACATCCACAACCCCGATAGGTGCTCAGAGCCCAGGAATTCGGGATCTGTCATAGATCATCCACAATCCACAGCACCTACAACTACAAATACTCTGAAATACAAGAAGATAGAGAGACAGAAGGGACGGACCTGTGCGTATCCGAGCCGAGCGTGACGATCTGGGTGACGTGTTCGCCCGCGCCAACCGGGCCGTCGGCGCCCGCGCCGCACTCCCTGTGCTTCAGGGCCTCCTCTGCGAAGTCGTCGGATCCACCCTCCGTGTGACCGGTACCGACCTCGAGATGACCGTGCGAACCCAGGCGGAGGTCGAGGTGATGGAGGAGGGGCGCGCCCTCATCCCCGGCAAGCTGCTCGAGAACGCCGTGCGGCGGATGCCCGTTGGCCCGGTGACGATTTCGGCCTCGGAGACCGACGTCGAGATCCTCGGCAAAGGCCCGCGCTTCAGCGTTCGTCCCTTGGCTCTCGACGACTACCCGACCTTGGACGACTCGACCATCGAAGGCACCGATGTCGACGGAGAAGCCCTTGCTTCGGCCATCGGCCAGGTGACCGTGGCGGCCAGCACCGACGCCGCCCGCCCGATCCTCACCGGGGTGCTGTTCGAGGCCACCGACGACGGCGTCCGGCTCGTGGCAACCGACTCGTATCGGCTCGCCGTCCGGGATCTGCCGGGTCTCGGGCTCGGCGGCACCGGTCTCATCCCTGCCCGCGGCTTGAGGGAGCTCCCTCGCACCGTGGGTGCCAGCAAGGTCAGCGTCGGGCTCGACTCCCGGGAAGGCGTGTTCGCATCCGATCGCGGGAGCCTCCGGCTTCGCATGATCGAAGGCACGTTCCCGAAGTACCGGTCGTTGCTGCCCGACAGTTACCCGGGACAGGTGATCGTCGACAAAGACGGTCTGCTCGAGGCGCTGAATCGCGTGGCCCTGGTGGCCGAAGATCACATCCCGGTGCGGATGACGTTGCAGGAGGGTGGAATCGAGATCGCCGTCACCCGCCAGGACGTCGGCGGCGAAACCGAGCATCTTCCTGGCGACTACGCCGGCGAGGCGGAGAGTGTTCTGATCGCATTCAACCCGCGCTACCTCGCCGACGGAGTCGGAGCCGTCGCCGGTGACCAGGTCCGCATCAGGGTGATCGACGGACTCAAGCCGAGCGTGATCGACGCTCCCGGAGATCTTGACTTTCTCTACCTCTTGATGCCGGTTCGCATCTGAGCCCGGCTTGAGCGTCCCTCCCGCCGTGCAGGGCGCCCCGACACCCGACGCAGGCGTGCGACTCGACTGGATCTCCCTGGCGCAATACCGGTCCTACGAGGAAGTGATGTGGTCACCGACGCCCACGGTGAACGTGCTGGTTGGTCGGAACGGAGCCGGGAAGTCGAATCTCATGGAAGCCATCGGCTATCTCGCCTCGCTGAAGTCCTTCCGGGGGGCTCCCGACGATGCGTTGGTCGCTCACGACGCCGACTCGGCGGTCATCAGGGGAGAGGTCTTCGCCGAGCAGGTCTCGACGCTGCTCGAGATAGAGATCAAACGACGCGGTGGACGGCGCACGATGATGAACAAGCAGAAGTTGGCCAGAACGGCCGACCTCATAGAGCACATACGGATCGTCACGTTCCTGCCGGAGGATCTCGACATCGTGAAGCGAGGTCCCGACCGCCGCAGGGGGTTCCTCGATGAAGTCGCCGTGCAGCTGGCTCCGGCTTCGCACCTCGACCAGGCGGAGTTCGATCGCGCCCTTCGCCAGCGCAACGCGTTCCTCAGGCAGCGATACGACGACGAAGCCACGCTGTCGGTGTGGGACGAGAGACTGGCCCAAGCCGGTGGCAAGGTCATGGCGCGGAGGGCGCGGGCCGCGGCGGAGCTGGCGCCTGCGTTGACCACGTCCTACGGCGAGATCGCCGAAGAGTCGGCGTCCATCGGGTTCCGCTATTCGTCAGGGTGGGGTGGAACGCTGGATCCAACCGTGCCTGCGGGTGAATTCACAGATCGGCTGGGGGAGGCACTGGCCGCTTCGCACCGCCTCGACCGGGATCGCGGCGTCACGACGATGGGACCACACAGGGACGAGCCCGTGCTGGAACTCGATGGACACGACCTGCGACATCATGGAAGCCAGGGCGAGCAGCGCACGGCGGCTCTCTCACTCCGTCTCGCGACACATCGGGCGGTGTCCGAACGTGTTGGGATGTTGCCGCTTCTCTTGTTGGACGACGTGTTCTCCGAGCTCGACCCAGGACGGGCGGCGGCGCTGGCCCGCGCGCTGCCCGGCAGCCAGGCGCTCATCACCACTGCCGACCGGACCGATGTCCCCATCGATGGGCGGATCTGGACAGTGGCGGAGGGCGGCATCCGATGAGGGAGCGAAGAGAGCCGGCGTTTCTCGGCGACGTTCTTCGGGGGATCCTCGACAGGCTGGGTGTGGGGGACCTCGACCTGTGGAACCGGATCCAGGAGGAGTGGCCCGAGGTGGTGGGCTCACCATGGGATCGCCAGGCCAAGCCGATCGCTCTGACCGAAGGCATTCTGGTGGTCGAGGCCGTGACGCCGGCCGCGATCGGAGTGCTTCGATACGGCACGGCGGGCCTCAAGAAGACTCTCAACGACCGGTACGGCGGCGAGGTGATCCGCGATGTCCGATTGCGTCCTCCCTCGGCCGCCCACCGCCGGTGATCCGTGGCCGACCGATCGCCCGCAACACCGTCCAGAGCTTGGGTCTGGACGGTCTGGCGACTAGAATCACACGGGTGTCTTTCCCTTCCAGAGCGTGTGTTGACGCGTGCCGCCCTCAGGTCCGGCGGCGGGCTCCACACCCAATTCGATTCCCGATTTCTGACCGCGAGGAGCGCAGGTGAGCACCAAGGGTTCCAACGATTACGGCGCATCCAAGATCACGGTCCTCAAGGACTTGGAGCCGGTGCGAAAGCGGCCTGGCATGTACATCGGTTCCACCGGTCCCAAGGGCCTACACCACCTCGTCTGGGAGGTGGTCGACAACGCCGTGGACGAGGCGATGGCAGGGTTCTGCACGCGCATCCTCGTCACGATCCTCGAATCCGGCGGCGTGCGAGTGATCGACAACGGGCGCGGTATCCCGGTCGACTTCCACCCGGAGACGAAGGAATCGGCGCTGACGACGGTCCTCACCAAGCTGCACGCCGGAGGCAAGTTCGAATCGGGCGCCTATCAGGTGTCCGGTGGACTCCATGGGGTGGGCGTGTCGGTCGTCAACGCCCTCTCGAGTCGGCTCGAGGTCGAGGTTCGCAAGGACGGATTCCTGTGGACCCAGGAGTTCGAGCGTGGTCATCCGGTGGGAAAGGTGGTGAAGGGGAAGCCGTGGAGGCGCGATTCGGGGACCACCGTGACCTTCTGGCCGGACGAGTCGATCTTCACCGAGACGGTCGACTTCGAGTACGACGTGGTCACCAGCCGAATCCGGGAGATGGCGTTTCTCAACAAGGGCGTCGAGTTCGTCCTCACCGACGAACGTGGTGAAGAGCCGAAGCAGGACGTGTTCCTGTACAAGGGCGGACTTGTCGACTTCGTGAAGCACCTCAACAACAGTCGTGAGCCGCTCCACAGCCGGATCATCGAATTCGTCGACGAGGGCGACGACTCCGAACTCGAGCTCGCACTCCAGTGGACCACCGCCTACACCGAGTCGGTGCTGAGCTTTGCGAACAACATCAACACCCACGAGGGCGGCACCCACGAAGAAGGGTTTCGCAAGGCACTGACGAACGCCGTGAACTCCTTCGCCCGCTCGAAGAACCTCCTGAAAGAGAAGGATCCAAACCTGACGGGTGAAGACATCCGGGAGGGCCTCACCGCCGTCATCTCGGTCAAGGTCCGGCAGCCGCAGTTCGAAGGACAGACGAAGACAAAGCTCGGCAACACCGAGATCCGTTCCTACGTCGAGAAGACGTTGAATCAGAAGCTCCCGGAGTGGCTGGAACGGTATTCCTCCGATGCCCGTCGCATCGTCGACAAGGCGGTGACCGCAGCCCGCGCCCGCGAGGCGGCCCGCAAGGCCCGTGACCTCACCAGACGCAAGTCCGGCCTCGAGTCAGGCGGGTTGCCCGACAAGCTCGCCGACTGCTCCTCCCGAGAGCCCGAGCGGTGTGAGCTGTTCATCGTGGAGGGAAATTCGGCGGCGGGCCCGGCCAAAGAAGCCCGCGACTCCGAGACACAGGCCATCCTTCCGATCCGCGGCAAGATCCTCAACGTCGAGAAGGCGCGCCTTGCAAAGGCCCTCCAAAACGCCGAGGTGCAAGACATCATCACCGCGATGGGCACCGGGATCGGAGAGGAGTTCGACCTCGTCAAGTCTCGATATCACAAGATCGTGCTCCTGGCGGACGCCGACGTCGATGGCGCACACATTCGGACCCTGTTGCTCACGCTGCTGTTCCGGCACCTCCGAGGACTGGTGGAGGCCGGTTACGTCTACATCGCCCAGCCGCCGCTGTATCGCGTGAAGGTCGGTGCGAAGGTCCACTATCTGAAGGACGAGCCGGCCCTGAACGAGTTCCGCAAGGACCATCCGAAGGTGAAACCCAGCAGGTTCAAGGGCCTCGGCGAGATGAACGCCGACGAGTTGTGGGACACAACGATGAATCCGGAGACGAGAACCCTGCTGCGGGTCGACCTCGAAGACGCCGCCAGGGCCGAAGAGGTCTTCGCAACCCTGATGGGTGACGACGTCGCCGAGCGCAAGGCCTTCATCCAGCAGAACGCCAACGACGTGCGGTTCCTCGACATATGAGAGCAACCCGCAGCCTCAATGGCCCGAGCATTCCATTGCTTGAAGGAGACATCAGATGAGCGACGAGACCATCGACGATCCGGGTCTCGAACCGGACGAGCAGTATCCCGAGATCGACATCAACAAGGAGATGGAGCAGTCCTTCATCGACTACGCGATGTCGGTGATCGTGTCACGCGCCCTCCCCGACGTGAGGGACGGGCTCAAGCCCGTCCAGCGGCGGATCATCTGGTCGATGTCGGAGAACAACATCGGCCCGACCACACCTCATCGGAAGTGCTCGAAGGTGGTCGGTGACGTGATGGGGAACTACCACCCCCACGGCGATCAGGCCATCTACGACACCCTGGTGCGAATGGGCCAGCGCTTCTCGATGCGTCATCAGCTCATCGATCCCCAGGGCAACTTCGGAACGATCGACGACCCACCAGCCGCTCCCCGTTACACGGAGTGCCGCCTGACCCGGCTTTCGACGCGGCTGCTCGAGGGCATAGACGAGAACACGGTCGACTTCGAGGAGAACTACTCGGGGGAGATGCAGCAGCCGAGCGTGCTGCCCGCGCGCTTCCCCAACCTCCTCATCAACGGGTCTCAGGGCATCGCGGTCGGAATGGCGACCAACATCCCTCCCCACAACCTGGGCGAGGTGGTCGACGCCTGTCTGTACGCGATCGAACACCGTGATGCCGATTCCGAGGCTCTCATGCAGTTCATCAAGGGCCCGGACTTTCCGACCGGCGGTTTCCTGGTCGGCACCATCGGGATTCGGGAGGCGCTGGCCTCGGGCCGGGGTTCGGTGAAGATACGGGCGGTCGCCGACGTCCAGGAGCTCCGCAAGGGTCGCATCGCCATCGTCGTGACCGAGATGCCCTATCAGGTGTCCATCGAGCGGGTGATCTCAAAGATCAAGACCCTGGTGGACGACAAGAGGATCTCGGGCATCTCCGACGTCAGGAACGAGTCCTCGGCTCGGGTCGGGATCCGGCTGGTGATCGAGCTGAAGCGCGACGCCGTTCCGCAGGTCGTGCTCAATCAGCTCTACAAGAACACTCCGCTTCAGGACTCCTTCGGATACAACATGGTGGCCTTGGTCGACGGCGTACCGCGGACGCTCGGCATCGGGGAGATGATCCGGTACTACCTCGACCACCAGATGGAGGTCATCGAACGCCGCACTCAGCATCGGCTCGACAAGGCACAGGCGAGGGCGCACATCCTCGAGGGGTTGATGATCGCCGTCGACAACATCGACGAGGTCATCGGCATCATCCGCAACTCCGCCGACACGCCGACGGCCCGGACCTCGTTGATGGAACGCTTCGCATTTAGCGAGCTCCAGACCAACGCCATCCTCGAGATGAGGTTGCGGCAGCTCACGGCGCTGTCGATCAACGAGCTCCGCGAGGAGCTGGAGGGTCTGCGGGCGCTGATCTCGGACCTTGAGTCGATCCTCGCCGACGAGGGCCGCCGGTGGGCCATCATTCGCGAGGAGCTCGAGGACGTGAAGGAGAATTTCGGAGAGCCCCGACGCTCCCAGCTGATCCCCGACGAGGGTGACCTCTCGTTGGAAGACCTCATCGCCGACGAGGAGATCATCGTCACGGTGAGCCAGGCGGGGTACGTGAAGGCCGTCAATGCGAACACCTATCGAACACAAGGTCGCGGTGGACGAGGCATCAAGGCGGCCGAGGTCGCCGAAGAAGACGTGATCGCCCACCTCGTGCACACGACCGCCCACGCCTATCTGTTGTTCTTCACGAACACCGGCCGCGTACACCGTGTGAAGGCCCATCAGATCCCGCGACAGCTGCGAACGTCACGAGGTGTGCTCGCACAATCGGTTCTGCCGCTCGAGCCAGAGGAGCGCATCGAGGCGGTGATCGACACGCGGGACTACGAGACCAAGCGGTACCTCGTCATGGTGACGAAGCTCGGGCAGGCCAAGAAGACGGAGTTCAAGGAGTACGACTCGAGGAACTCGACCCTGGTCGCCATCAACCTCGGCGGCGGCGACGAGCTGGTCGAGGTTCGTACCACCAGTGGTGAGAACGATCTGCTCATTTTCACGGCCAACGGGCAGGGGATCCGCTTCTCGGAGACCGATCTGAGGCCGATGGGACGCGCAACCCAGGGGGTTCGTGGCGTCAAGTTGCGGGCCGGCGACCACGTGGTCGCCGTGGCGTCCAACGTCGACGGCGAAGAGGTGCTTCTGATGACGTCCGGTGGCTACGGCAAGCGGACGGTGATGGATCAGTTCCCGCGCCAGGGACGAGGCGGAATCGGGGTGAAAGCGATCAAGCTCACCCGTGTCCGCGGCAATCTCGTGGGTGCCAGGGCCATCGAGAAGGACGATGAGGTGTTCCTGATCTCGTCCTCCGGGATCGGAATCCGCACCCCGGTTTCGAAGATCTCCCGTCAACGGCGCGACGCCACGGGAGTGAAGGTGATGGACGTGGGCAAGGGTGCACTCAGCGCCTTCGCCATCGTCCAGGGCGAGGACGAAGAGGAGTGAAGGTCGGGGGAGCTCTGCTTCCCCGATAGGTCTCCAGTCGCCTGTCTCCGGTCTCCAGTCGTGAGGCCGGCGGCGCTTCGACGTTCGGCCTTGGTTCGTGTCCTCTGTTACCGTGTCCCTCTCCGCTGTGGATGTCGTGCGGCCGATCTCGAATGCCCGCTGTGCGAGATCGCCGAAGGTCTCGGTCCGCAGGCTGTGATGGCGGAGCCGTCCCTCCGAGCGAACGTTGACCAGGTCTGTGTCGGGCACATGTCGGAGGGAGTGCGTGGGCTTGGACCTGGTCTGCCGGTTGGTGGCGCCTGGCCCCACGGGAACCAGTGAGGACGATGTTTCGTTGAAACCCCGTGTGCCGGTAGACTGTTCTATACCGCTTTACGTCACCTCTGCATGGCGTTGGCGACCATCACATCTGGAGGATTCCGTTGACCACCAACCAGGTACGCCGTGTGCGGCGCATCGTGAGAAAGATCGACTCTTGGACGGTCTTCAAGGTTTCGGCGATCTTCTGGATAGTGGCTGGATTGGCCCTGATCCTCGGATTTGTGATGTTCTGGTCGGTGATCGACGCCTCTGGCATTCCTGATCGAATGGTCGAGACCCTCACCGAGATCGGCCTGTTCGAACAGGGCACCGATCCGTTCGCCGATTCGGAGCGGTTCCTTCGGATTGCGGTGTTCGGCTCGATCACCTGGTCGGTGGTTGCCACCGGTCTGACGACACTGGCCGCAGTCATGTACAACTTGATCTCTGACGTCGTTGGCGGGATCGAGTTCATCGTGCTCGAAGAGAACCTGCAGCCTGCCGCTGCTGCCCCTCGCGCCCCGTTCCCTCAGCCGCCCACCACGTCGCCAGGGAACGGCAGCCTGGACATGGCCACTCAGGAGAATCCGGTCACGACCGCTGGGCGGTAGCGTTCGCCTCCGCCAGCACCAGCCCGAGTCTCTCGCAGGCTTCGATGTATTCCGCGGCGCGCTCCCACACCGGGGTGGGGGAGGTGAGGTCGGCGGTGGCGATGGCTGCCCCGGCGGCCATGCATATCGCTTCCATGAACGGACGGTCGTCCACGCACACGATCGATCCTTGAGCCCCGAACGCACCGGCACCGGCAAACCGACCGTCGGTTGGTGTGTTGCCGGGCGTTCCCCTCACGCCTCCGACAGGTTGTGGGAAGTGGAAGACGGTTCCGGTGCGTTTCGGTGAGCCGGGCGACGTCCAGACTGCCGCAGCCGAGTCATCGAGACGCTCGACGAGAGAGCGTGCCAAGCCCTCGAGGGACGCGTGGGTGATGCCCGGTCGATCGCTGTCACCGGCGACCACGACGATCCCCCGGTCGTCGGGATCGGGGTCCACGACGATGTCGAGCTCGGTGCTGGAGCTGGCCCGTCGTACCAGTTGACGCCATGACGACGGCGGCCGGTGGCCGAGCATGCCGATCGGTGCGAGCCCGGGCAAGGATGCCACGGCCCAGGCGATGCGGGCATGGGCGTCGTCTCTCACGCGGACGAGGATGTTGACGGCGGTCACGATCGGCAGTGTATGTGGGCCGCGCCGATTGGCATCATTCGAGGTGGAACCCGGCTAGACGGGCGGCCTCGTCGGCGACCTGCGTGGCATGGCGGGACGAGAGCTTTTCGAACGGGACCGTGATCACGCGCTCGCCGTCGAATCGCCAGGTTCCTGCCACGACTCCTTCGACGAGGAACGTCCCCACAGAGTGGGGGTTCTTGGTGCTGAAGATCAGCGGGCGATGCTCTTCGGGGAGAATCCCGGTACGCCGAGCGTGGACGAGCAGCGTCGCGTCCCAGGTCGGCAGGAATCGAGCCGGTGCAGCCGTCGACTCATCCGGTAGGGGAGCGCGCGGCACGTCCATCAGGTCGGCTCCCTCCTCGTCGGTGAACCTTCGGAGCGTGAGCCGGTCGACGACGATTGCCATCGAAGGGCTGGGCACGCCGGCCCAGGCGGCCATGTCTTCGAGGCCGGCCGGACCGAAGGCCCGGAGGTAGGTCATGGCCAAGTAGGCGAGCCCGGCCTCTTCGGTCGCCGGCGGCATGTCGATCCACTGGTCTGCCAACCCGTACAGGTCGGCGCGGCGCCGCTCCCAAGTTCCGGACGGCGGGATCCGCACCAGGTCGATCCACAATCGGACCCCCTCCCACAGGTCGCGGGGATATCCGGATGACTCCAGCGCATCCACCAGGTCTCGTTGACGGCGAGGGCCCTTGGCGAGCACCGACCGGACGACGTCTGCGGCATGTGCATGGTCGAAACGGTCGAGGTCGCGGCCACGGGCGATCCGCATCCACCACTCCTGTCGGGCCGTACGTATCCCGGCCGACATCAATGGAAAACCGGCGGCCGACACGAGATGGACGGTGCCGCGCAGCAGCGTGCCCTGCACGACATGACGCCGGTGGAGTGATCGAGTGAGCCGGTCTCGACTGCCTAGCTCCATCCGCGACCACAGCCCGACGTACCCCGACGGTGCGTACTGCATCTGGATGCCGCCGATCGAGTCGAGCGTCCCGGCGATCGATCGGCGTGTTCGTAGGAGGAGATGCTGGCGGGCCAGGAGCGCTCGGTTCAGACGTCTCGTGGTGAGGGTTGGCGCAGGCACGTAGACCGATCCGTCGGGGGAACGATGCTATCCGGACGTGGATGACCGCCCGTTGTGTACCGGGCGGTCATCTGTGCTTCTGGGTTCAGTCGGTTGTCTGTGGCTCGCGTACCGCAGCCATCATTGCGAGTCCGAGCAAGATCAGTGCGCCACCTGCCAGGGCGGTACCGGCGAGCTGATCGGGTCCGGTGAACGGGAGTGTCGACCCGCTCACTGGCGGAACCGTCGTGCTCGACGGCAACGTGGTCGTCGACGTCCCCAGCACGCTCGGGGGCGGCGTCGTAGTCGTGGTTGTCGTCACTTCTCTGGGCCCCTCGGTGGAGGTTGTGGTCGCCATGGTCGTCGTCGTGGTCTCCTCTTCGGTCGAGGAGGTCGTGGCTTCGGTCGTCGTTGTCGTTTCCTGCGGTATGCAGGTGACCGAGACCGTCACGCCGCCGGAGAAGATCGAGTTGGGTCGACCTTCGTCGGCTGGTCCGAGTCGAACCATGACCACGATGGTGTCGGAGAGCAGGAGCGTGCCATCCGCACTCAGCACCAGTCCAGGCGAAGCCTCCACATCGTCGATGACAACCGAGTCATCGCCGGAGGCGATGATCAGATCGTTGCCGATGTGGACGGACGGATTGTTCTCGGACACGGCCGAGACCTCCGCTTCGCAGCCGGCATCCGAGCCGGTCGCAACCTCTGCCAGGACGTATACCTCCCCTTCTGCTCCACGGACCACGGTGTCAACCGGAATCACGATGGGTTCCACTGCTCCCGCTGGGAGCGCAAACACCACGAGCCCCAACAGCGTCGTGAGCGTGGCTGCGATCCTGCCGACTCGGCGTGGGAGGGTGGTCCGTCTGTGACCCTTCGAGCCACCAACCGGGCTGATCCCCTTTTGCCCCCTAGTCATGCCTTACCTCCTACTCGGCACGTATACCTGATCTGTATCGGTCCGCCAGAGGCGAACGTGAGGACTTTTGATGGATTTCGCGAACTTCACCTCGGTGATGTTCGCCGGTCGGATGTGAATATCGCGGGATAGATACGATCAATGATTCGATGGACCTACGAGCAGTGAGTCTCGGCGCCGGCTGCTGGCAGACTTCCGGATCGTGAAGACGGGATACGGCACGGAGGCTCTCCATGCCTGGCGGGCGAATCGGGACGAGGAGAGCGTTCGCGGATCGCTCGCGGACGAGGCTGGGCGGATCGAGATCGCCTCCTCCAACGGGCGGGTCAGCTCCTACAGGGTCGCCGGGCGCGTTCACCTCGCCCTGGGTTCCCGATACCGGCCGGCGAGGTGGACTGCGGGCCTCGAAGTCGTGAGGGACTCGTCGGCGCAGGCGTCCAGAAGAGCGGCATTCGATCCCACCAAAGGCTCGGGCATCACGGCGCCGGAGCGATCACGTTGTCGAGGTCCAGCCTGGCCTGTTCGGAGACGACCCGCGCTTTGAGGGTTCGGCGGGTGACGACGTTGAGCCTCTCCTCGGCGAGTTCCAACTCACCGGCAAGGTCGTGCCCGTTTCGACCTGCCTGGAGGTGGAGGTGGGCGATCGCCTCGTGTGCCTCGGCGAGTTGCTCCTCGAGGCGGTGGAGGCGAGTGGTTGCGGCTTCTAGCCGTTGCTCTGCCTCGAGTAGTCGCGCATGCTCCCCGCTCTCGGGGCCGGCCGTCAGGTCGAAAGACGCAGCGGCGGTCACGGCGATGGCCAATGGCAGCCGTACGAACAGCTCGAAGAGATCACTGTCCTTGGGCCCCAGGATGCCGGTGCTTCGGAGTCTGGCGGGGACGACGGCGAGGGTCGCCTGAGAGCACTCCCCGAAGGCGTCTGCGGCGGATGCAACAACGACCGGCAGCGCCTGGATGCGGACGGCCTCGAGCATCTCGGCCATGGAGGCCTCGATACCCTCCACGTCCGGTCCGTCCGCGATCGCCAACACCCTGATGTGTGCGCGTCGCCAGTCGTCGGTGCGGGTGAACAGGTAGGAGAGCAGCAGAGCGAGTCGACCGTTGTCGTCATCGGTCCACCAGACGTCGATCCGTCGCTCTTTGGCCGGCACCGATTGCATCTCTTCCCATCGGCAAGCGTCGCTCGACATCGCGACCACGTTCACGCCGAGCCTCGTCACCTCGCGGAGGGTCTCGAGGTATTCCGACCGGCGATCGGCGTCGGCGTTCTCGGGCCAGCCGAACAGCACCGTATTGGCGCGGAGTGGGCCGACACCGAAGGATTGGACGACGATTGGAAGAGCCTCCATGACGTCGGGCGCCAGGACGACCAACGATACGTCGACCCCCTGAGTCTCGGCTTGCGCCTGCAACGAAGCCTGGGCGACATTGCGCTCACGCCGCTTGACTGCGCCGGAGCCCTCCATCAGCTGCACGACCGCCGAGAGCCCGCTAGTGCCTTCCATCCACGCGGCCAGTCTCATGAGACGTTCGCGCCGATTCGGGTCGGCCGAGAACGCCAGCACCTGTGGCCGCCAGTTCCGAGCGGTCTCCACCTCACCGGCCATGAGACGAATGTTCTCCTTGGCCCGACGGAAGTAGTGGGAATGACTGGCGTCCGCCCATCGCTCAGGGTGGGCACGCCGTCCGAGGTAGGTGTAGATCGCGTAGAGGAGCGCGATGGCGACGATGCCTGCGGTCGGGTTGATCGCCACCATGGCACCGAAGCACCCAAGGGCTCCGGCGAGGCTCAACCTTCGATGGAAGAACCGAAACCTCGGGCGAAACTGCGGACTGCCTGCCTGAGCTTCATAGAAGGTGGCGTAGTTGAGCAGTCCGTACGAGATGAGAAAGAACATCGACACCACAGGGGCGATCACGTTGAGGCTGCCGAGCCCGATGGTGGCGAGAGCGATTCCCAGTGAGACGAGGACCCCCCGGCGAGGGTTGTTGGTGGAGCCAGATCCCTTTGCGAAGAAGGTGAGTGCGGGAAAGATCCGATCGGCCGCCAGCGATTGCAGGATCCGAGGTGCCCCGAGGAATGAAGCCATTGCCGACGACAGCGTCGCTGCCACCACGCCTGCATCGATGAGGAACGGGACGATCGAGATCGAGCTCATCGTGCCGGGATCGTCGGCGAGACGGTTGAGCGGAGCGCCTCCGGCAAGCAGCAGTGCCACCGTGACGTACACGATCGTTGAGAGCCCGACCGCAGCGAAAGTTCCCAGCGGAAGACTGCGGCCCGGATCACGGAGATCGCCCGACATGGACACGCCCTGGGTGAACCCGGTGACGGCCGGGAAGAAGATCGCGAAGACGAGCCAGACCCCGGGCCCACTGCCCGGGTGCGCCCAGCTCGCGCCCAGAGTCTCACGGTCGAATGCACCGACGGCACCCACATAGAACGAGCCGAGGGCCAGCACCAGGAAGGCCATCACCACGAATTGGAAGCGGCTTGCCACATCGGCTCCCTGCCATGCCATCGCGAACAAGGCGATCACGGCACCACCTGCCAACAACTGAGGGGCAGCCTCGGCTTCCATCCCTGTGATCGCAGCCACCGCCTCTCCGAATCCGATGGCGTAGAAGGCGATCGAGACGGACTGTGCCAGGAAAAGCACGATGCCGATCGCACCCCCGAACTCGATGCCCAACGTGCGGGAGATCAGGTAGTAGTCGCCGCCACCCCGGACCTCGATGTTCGTGGCGATCGCGGCCAACGAGATGCTCGTGAGTAGGGAAACGACCGTGGCCATGACAATTACGACGAGAGCCACCCCAAGCCCGGCGTTGCCGACCACGTATCCGAGGCGCAGGAAGAGGATGATGCCGAGGATCGTGAGAATCGAAGGAGTGAAGACGCCAGCAAAGGTTCCGAGCGACGAGCCGCTCCGACCCGTCGAATCGCGCTGGTCCACGTCGCCTCCACCCTGAGTCCAACACCTGCGAACCGACCGGGCCCGGTCGGTCTCGCGCACGTTACTCCGGCACTGGCCGGATTCCAGGGAGCATGGGCAGAGTCCGGCGCATCCGGATTCTCACGTCGGCGAGGGGCGACCGGACGTGGAGGCAGACTCGTCGACAACGGGTGACGACGGGGCAGTGAAGCCTTTCCGCTTCGGCGCGTCGCTGGGGTGCTCGGGGCGGTCCAGCGGCGAGACCCAAGCGCCGAGGGCGAAACGCCCACATGACAGGTCAAGCGCCGCAAGAACATGCCGATATCGCAATACGCGACCTGGAGGACGCTGGTGGATCGACTGCATCACTCCGAGTGGATCGAGTGGTTGGATGGATTGCGCATCCAGGGCTCGGTCGAGGTCGAGCCCGTGACCGTGCTTCCGCGGCCGGTCGGGCGGTGCCGGCTGCGTGCGGCCGAGTACGCCCCCTTCGACGACCTCGTCGAGGTCATCCTCGAGGACGACGAGGGTCGGGTCAGGGTGATCATCGACCATCCCAAGGTCATCTGGGTCGACAACCACGAGACCGGCGACGGTTGGGTTGCGATCGACACAGCGAAGGGGCGTATCACCGTGCGGGGCTGCGCCGGCACCGGTTGACCTCGCCGTTCGCGGATTCGATGGACACACGCGTCTCCGAGTGAGACGATTGAAGATGCGTGACATCGACCTGGCGTTCGCCGGTATCGCCGAGCAGGCGCGTCTCCTGCGAGAGCGAGCCGTCTCGTCGCGCGAGCTCGTCGCCCTCTACATCGATCGGATCGAGCGTTTCGATCCCAAGCTCAACTCGTTCAGAGACGTCTTCGTCGAGCAGGCGCAGGCGCAGGCGTCGGCGGCCGACGAGCGTCTCGCCGGTGGAGAAGAGGGCGCTCTCCTCGGAGTGCCGGTCGCCGTCAAGGACGAACTCGACATCACCGGCTTCGTGACCCGCCACGGCACCCTCGGATATGACCGCCCTGCGACTTCGGACTCCGAGCACGTTCGCCGGATACGCCAGGCGGGGGCGATCGTCCTCGGCAAGACCAATCTGCCCGAGCTCGCCATCACCGGGTTCACCGAGTCCGAATTCAACGGGGAGACCCGCAACCCGTGGAACACGGCAAGAACGCCGGGTGGGTCGAGTGGGGGCTCGGCCGCTGCCGTGGCGGCCGGTTTGATCGGTGCCGCCTCGGCTTCGGATGGAGCCGGGTCGATCAGGATCCCGGCGGCCAACTGCGGTCTCTTCGGCCTCAAGACACAGCGCGGCCGCATCTCGCTGATGCCCGAGTCCGAGCATTGGTATGGGATGTCCAAGACCGGTTGTGTGACGCGGAGGGTGATCGACACCGCCTTGTGGCTCGACGTCGCCTCCGGTCCGGCTCCGGGCGATGCCCACACTCCGCCGCCCTCGGAGCGCTCATTCGTCGAGGCGGCCGGCACCGATCCGGGTAGGCTTCGGGTCGCGACCTCGGTCACGCCGGTGCGAGCTCTGGCACCCCCGATCGTCGACGAGTCGGTCGTTCGGGCCGTCGAAACCGTGGCGGGTGTTTTGCGTGACCGGGGCCATACGGTCGGTGAGCGCAACCCCGACTACGGGTCGGTGGGAAACGAGATCGCACCGATGTACCTTCGAGGCATCCGGCAGCATTACGAACAGGTCCCACACAAGGACCGGCTGGAGCGCCGGACACGAGGCTTCGCCCGTCTCGGAAGGCTGGTACCCGAGAGAATGCTGCAGTCCTCGCTGGCGAAACAGGCCGGCCACTCGGCACGGATCAACCGCTTGTTCGACGACTTCGACCTGCTCGTCACCCCGGTCACCGGCGAGCCTCCGGTCCGGGTGGGGAAGTGGGAGGGGCAGGGTGCGATGCGGACTGCGATAGGTATGAGCCGCACCTATCCGTTTACGGCGGTGTGGAACTACACCGGCCAGCCGGCGGCATCGGTCCCTGCTGGGTTCACCGACGACGGCCTCCCCCTCGGGGTGATGCTGATCGCCGCCCCCAATCGCGAGGACTTGATCCTCGCCGTTGCAGCCCAACTCGAAGCCGACCTCGGATGGCCGGATCGACGTCCCCAAATCGACGCGTGAGTTCGATCATCGGCTCCGCCCGGGCCCAGGGGGTCGCAAATCAGAATTCGGTCTGGCCTCGTGCCGATCAGGGCTCCGAACGCGACTGCTTGGCATTCCTCTCGGATCTCGACGCCATCGTCGAGGAAGGCGTAGACCAGCCTTCGTGGGCGGGTAACGGCATCGCCACGTCGCGGAGAGTGCGGCCGGGCCAACAGATGACACCCCGAATCATGCCGGGACCGACGGACGGGGGAGGCCTCGCCCGGTGATCGCCTCACTGCCCGGATCGGCTATTCGGTTCGACCGTCGAGGGCGCTGGCGATGCGGACTGGCCAGAAGCGAGAGTTCCCGGAGGGAAACCTCTCAGCTGGCCGAAGGCCAGCGCGTGGTCCTGAGTGGACGATCCACGAACCGATGAGGCTCTCACGAAGGGGTACGTTGCCAACGATGGGCGCTCCGACGGGCTTCATCGCCACAAGCCTTCGACTGGCCCGTAGGGACTCGAACCGATTGACGGACGGATTTGGGACGCAACGACGACTGAGAAGCCTGAACAAGCCCGCCTCTCTCTGGTCGCGGCCCGCAGGGTCCCACGAGCGTATGGGTGTGGTCATCGTTGGTGCCGCCGCACCGAAGTTGGAACGCGGTAAGCGGACACAGTCAGTCGGACACTTACACTTCGACATGGACACCGAGGGATTCAAACATCGGCAGCACTCGTTCGATGCCCTCTTCGAGGCTCACTATGACTCGGTCTACCGCTACTGCGTTCGGCGCCTGGGCCGCGCCGACGCCGAGGACGCCGCTGCGGAGGTCTTCGCCGTCGCCTGGCGCCGAATCGACCAGCTGCCGGCACCTGAAGCCGAGCGGCCCTGGCTGTTCGGTGTCGCATACAGGGTGGTGGGTAATCACTTCAGGGGACGTCGGCGCAAGGCACGCCTCGTTGGTCGTCTCGAGTCAGACCGTTCCAGGGTGGAGCCGGCCGAGCCGGAGCTGGAACACGAATTTCGGCTGCTCCACCTCGCACTCCGAGCTCTTCGCCCAAGGGACCGCGAGCTCCTCCGACTGAGTTCCTGGGATGGTCTGACCCGCTCCGAGATCGCCGAGGTGATGGGAATCAACGTGAACGCCGTCGACCAGAGGCTGTTCCGGGCCCGCGCCCGTATGAGAGACCGGCTCGAACGGCTCGTTGCGGCTGAGTCCGCAGCGGGCACAAAGGAGACATCAACATGATCGAGCGGTTCGAGCAGGCCGACCCCGCGGCCGGCGTCGTCATCGACAAGGAACGTCTGCGCAGCATGGTCGACGAGCGAGTTCATGGCACGCTTCCCATGCCCGCCACCGTCTGGCCTCGTCGGCTGGTCGCCACGCTCGCCTCAATCGTGGCTGCGGGCCTGGGCCTTCTGGCGTTGCAACCGAGTCCTCCGGCCGATGCCCTGACGCTGTTGACGCCCGGCTTCGGGAACCTCGGCGAGCTCCCCGGGATCGACACTGTGACGAGGTTGGAGATGGGCGGCGTGAAGACAATGGCCGTCGAGGGCGACACGATCTGGGTGATGGAGGCTCTGCAACGAACGCTCGACCGTGTCGACGCGGAACAGGGTGTCATCGAGGCGACGTACCCGATCGACGCCTACGTGGAGGGGGTGGTGGTGGGCGGTGACCACCTGTGGCTGCTGAGCTACGACAACGGTGGTGAGGTGCTCCGCTTCGATCCCGCTGCAGGTGGGGTCGACAAGCGCATCCCGATAGGGGGTGAGCCCCGACACGGAGCCGCCTGGTTCGGCGACACCCTGTGGGTCAGCAACGACCAGGGCCAACTCCTGCAGATCTCACCCGCTGGGGAGATCGTGACGACGACCACCGGGGAGCTGAAGGGTGAGGGATTCGGCCGCCTCTGGGTGAACGACCCAACCACTGGCCTGATCTCGAGCCTGTCTGTCGACGGGATGCGGGGGGAATTCGAGGTTCCCACCGTGACGGGAGCGCAGACGGCTGACGGCTGGGGAGTCCGCCAGGTGGTCGAGGCGGGTGGTTCTCTGTTCCTCATGGATGGCCAGTACCCGTATGGAACGAACCTGAGCGTCTTCGAGCCGGCCACCGGCGAGTTCCGGTCATTCGGCAGCCTCACGTTCGGTCTGCTGGATATGACCTGGTTCGACGGCGCGCTCTGGGTGACCTCGCACACCGACCACCTGCTCATGAGAGTCGACCCGAGCACAGGTCTGGTCGAGCGCTTCCCGTTGCCGGGAAAGGCCGCCGGGCTGGTGGTGGCAGACGCGGCCTTGTGGGTGAGCCTCTACCATCCAGGTGCTCTGGTGCGTGTCGACCCCGCCACGCTTCTGGAGGCGGGCCCAATCGTGGCCGACGACTGGAACCGCCACCCCCATCGCCTGCTTTGCTCGGGCCCCGAGCGCGCCGGAGGCCCGACGGTGATCCTCGAGCCGTACGACTGGATCGACTACGGGTCGTGGTCGGTGGTCCAGGCGCAACTCAACCAGGAGGGGTACCTCGTGTGCGCCAACGGGTATGTAGAGGGTGAGGCATCGCCCCAGGAGCGGGCGGCCGACCTGGAGGAAGCCCTCAACGCCTATGGGATACCCGGACCGTACGTCCTCGTTGCCAGCGGAGACGGCGTCCATAGCCTCCGACTCTTCGCCGAAGGACGCAGCGACCTCGCGGGAGTGGTCCTGGTCGACCCGATGCCGGTCGGCTTCCCGAGCTTCCTAGATGCCACCGTGGGTGAAGGTGGACACCCCACATGGGCCGATCTATCACCCCAGCAGTCGGTCGCGGTCGACGGTCTGGGCGAAGTGCCGCTAACAGTGATCGGGCAGGACCCACAGTCGGTCTTCCTCAGCGAGCGCGCACGGGAGGGCCTCGGAGAAACAAGTGCCCGTGCGATCAACGACGCGTGGCAAGCAGGACTCGCTTTCTACTCCCGCCTCTCGACCGAGGGCACATTGATCGTTGCCGAAGGGACCGGTATGCACATGGTCATATGGGATCGTCCAGACCTGGTGGTGAACGCGGTGCTGGATGTGCTCGCCCCGCGGTGACATCGTGTACGGGGTGTCCCAATCCTCCGGCCGTATACGGAGATGTGCCATTCGATCAGGCCTCGTCCTCTGGTGAAGGCGATGCCCGCCGGCCTGACCCATCAACGACACTCGGAGGCGGCCGTCACTGGTGATCGATCAACCGGTAGCCGTGCACGGGCAGCTTGGCCCTCACCAGCACCGATGTTCATCGGTGTCTTCGTGTCCGGGGATACCCCATCGGCCCACCGTGGTTTCTGCCCCCGGGCTCCCACCTCGGAGTAGAAGCACCCGAGCACACCGACCCTCCAGAACCTCTATCGGGTCTTCCCGTCCCCGGGCTGCACCGTCGGTGAGCACAGCACCCACGGCACCCGGCCAGGCTCGGATGGGACCACGGATCGTGGCGAAGCGCTTTCGACGTGCCGGGCTACATGGGCCCTTCATCTCTATCCGTCTCACTTCTCACCGGCTATGCCAGGACGTGAGGCAGGCCCGAGCAGAGCGAGCAGAGGTGGGTTCGATGAGGCTCCCGAAGCCGATCCAAGGGGCCTTGATCGCAGTCACCAGCGGCTCGAGCGGGGCGTGCGTGTGGCTGCCGATCGAGTTCAGGGCGGTGCTCCGCGGTTTGTTCGGACTACCCAAGCGTGAGGAACCCGTCGAAGCTCCGCACGATCCCGAGCGGTGGCGGGCTGTCTCCGGGAGATCCCGGCTCCCGCCCGGGTCCGACGTGCGCGGGCCCTGCGTGATGGGCTTCGGCGTCCAGGTGTTCGTCCGGCAACCGGGAGGCGTCACGCTCCACACCCACCTGGGTGGGCAGCCGATCCGGCTCTTCCGGACGCAAAGGGACCCCTCCGTGGAGGTCGCCTGATGAACGTCGTCACCAACACCAGCACCGATCTCTGGCGCCTGAGCGCCTTCGAGCTTGCCCGGGAGATCGGATCGGGACGTGCATCCGCCCGCGAAGTGGTCGAAGCTCACCTGCGGCGGATCGAGCAGGTGAACCCCTCCGTCAAAGCGGTGACCGTCGTCCTCGGTGAGCGGGCCCTCGAGGCGGCTGAGTCGGCCGACCGGGTGTCTGCCGCCGGCGGTGACCTGCCGCCGTTCCACGGCGTCCCCTTCACCGTCAAGGAGAATCTCGACCTGGCCGGGACCCCCACCACCCAGGGCGCCAAGATCCTGTCGGCCGCCTATCCGTCCGCCGACGCTCCCGTTGTGGCGCGCATGCGGGCTGCGGGGGCGATCCCCATCGGCCGCACCAACTGCCCCACGTTTGCGGTGCGGTGGCATACCGACAGCGAGTTGTGGGGGCCGACCGTCAACCCCTGGGACCCCACCCTGACTCCCGGGGCCTCCAGCGGAGGTGAGGGCGTTGCACTCGCCACCGGGATGAGTCCCCTGGGCATCGGCAACGATGGGCTCGGTTCGCTGCGCTGGCCCGCCCAGTGCTGCGGGGTGGCCGCCCTCAAGCCCACGCTCGGGCGGATCCCGAACGGATCGACGCTCGAGCCGGCCGATTCGCCGATCGGCGTCCAGCTCACGGCCGTCAACGGACCGATGGCCCGGCGGGTGACCGACCTGCGGGCCGCCTTCGAGGTGATGGCCGGTCCCACCTGGCGGGACCCGTGGACTGTGGCGGCGCCGCTCCGCGGCCCCGACCTCGCTCGTCCGATCCGGGTGGCGCTGGTCACGGATCCCGCAGGCCGGGGGGTCGCCCGGCAGGTGCAGGAGGGTGTCCGGAAGACGGCGGGGCTCCTCGAGGAGGCCGGCTACGAGGTCGACGAGGTGGAACCGCCGTCGATCTGGGAGGCAGCGAGGGCGCTGCTCAGCATGCTGAACACGCCCGAGGTCCGGGCGGGTTGGCAGATGATGTCGCTCCTGGCGCCGGCAGATACGGCGCGGTTCATGGTGTCGTTCTTCGAGGTGGCGGGTGATCCCGATCCGGCGGCGACCGTGCAGAGCTTCATGGTTCGGCAGTCGATCCTGAGGGCGTGGGGCGAGTTCCAGGAGACCTATCCGCTGATCGTGGCGCCGATATTTGCCGGCCTCCCTTTCGAAGCAGGAGAGGATCTGACCACCCCGAAGGTCGAGGAGATCGTCGGCGGAATGCGAATGGCCCTGGCCGTCAATGCCCTGGGGCTACCCGCGGTGGCCGTGCCCGTCGGCGTCGAGGGAGGGCTTCCACAAGAGGTGCAGGTGATCGGCCCCCGCTACCGCGAGGACCTGTGCGTCGATGCAGCGGCCGCGATCGAAGATCGGGTCGGCATCTTCACGCCGATCGATCCGAGGAAGAGGTGACGACATGTCGATCGACCGGCTGAGCGCAGGGGACAGTCTCATGTTGCGAGGCGATGAGGTCTGGCCCCAGGACATCGGCGCCCTGGTCTTCCTCGACGGCGGCGGGCTGCTCGATCGCGACGGGAGCCTCCGGATCGAGGACGTGACCGAGGTGATCCGGTCCCGGCTGCATCTGGTTCCTCGGTTCCGCCAGCTCCTCACGACTCCCCGACGCGGCTTGGGGGGACCGTATTGGATGGACGACCCCGACTTCGACCTCTCCGAGCACCTCCGGGTGTTGCCGCTGCCGGACCCCGGCGGTGAGGCCGAGCTGCTCCGAATGGTCGAGCACCTCAAGAGGCGGCCCTTGCACCGGTCCCGGCCGCTGTGGGAGATGTGGTTTCTGACCGGGCCGGCGGACGGGCGGGTGGGGCTCTTCGTCCGGATGCACCATGCCATCGCCGACGGCCTGGCGGCGATCAAGACGATAGGGATGTTCCTCGACCCGGCTGAGGACACCCCCCTCGCTCCGGTGCCCCCCTGGACGCCCGCCCTGCCGCCCTCGGGCGCCGAGCTGCTGACCGACAACCTGCGCCGGCACGGCGGGGAGCTGGCCGGCGCGGTGTCGCAGCTCGCCCGGCCGCGTGAGACTTTCCGCAGGCTGCGGGCGGGGGTGCCGGCGCTGCGCGAGCTGCTGGCGGAGGAGCCTGGTGCGATGACGAGCCTCCACCGCCTGATCGGTCCGGATCGGCGGTTGGCGTTGGTCCACGGCACCCTCGAGCAGGTCAGAAAGGTCGCCGCCGGCCACGACGCCACCGTCAACGACGTCCTGTTGACGGCGACTGCCGGCGGCCTGCGCGCCGTGCTGCGGAACAGGGGCGAACCGGTCGACGGGCTCACTCTCCCCATCTACGTGCCAGTCTCGTTGCGCCGTGGACGGACCGCTCCGGGGGAAGGGAACCTGATCAGCCAGATGGTCGTCCCGCTCCCGGTAGGAGAGGTCGATCCCGGAGAGCGGCTACGGCAGATCGCAGCGATCACCTCGGAACGGAAGGCGCGGAGTCGCACGTCGCTGGGAACGCTGTTCCGCAGCCGGATCGTCTCGGCAGTGATGCTGGCAGCCATCAAGCGGCAGCGGGTGGACGTGATGAGCGCCAACGTCGCGGGACCCGAGCGGCCGCTGTACCTGGCAGGGGCCCGGGTGCTGGAGGTGTTCCCGGTGCTGAACCTGATCGGCACCGTGGCGCTCGGCGTCGGCGCACTCTCATACGCGGGGGCCTTCGACATCGCGATGACCGCCGACGGGGACGCCTACCCCGACCTCGACGTCCTCGCCGAGGGGCTGAGGGAAGAACTCGAGGCGCTCGTCGGTGGGCGGGTCGCTGCCGGTCGGGTGGCACATGCGGGTCGACATTGAAAGGAGCGGGCTGTGGCGGACTTCGACGATCTCGAGTTGAGAGGCTGGGTCGCAGAGATCGCCGGTCGCCATCCGGTGGTCGGGTTGGCGGTCGGCGTGGTGCACGACGGGGGGTTCACCTTCGTCGGGAACGGGGTGGCGGACCTGGCGGCGAAGACGCCGATCACGGAAGACACTGCCTTCCGTATCGCCTCGATCACCAAGACCTTCACGGCGATCGCCCTGATGCAGTTGTGGGAGCAGGGCGCGGTCAACCTCGACGCTCCGGCCCACCGCTACCTGCGCGCCTACCGGCTGGTCCCCGCCCAGGCCGGCCACCGGCCGGCGACGCTGCGCCATCTCCTCACCCACACGGCCGGACTCCCCGAGGTGGCGCGCCCCTGGGGGGCGTGGCTGCCCGACTTCGGCGAGAGCGTCGAGGCGGGCCGCCCGGTGCCCTCGCTGGCGGAGTACTACCGAGGAGCCCTTCGCCAGTACGCCGAGACGGGGACCCGGTTCGTGTACGGCAACCACAGCCCCGCCACGGTAGGACAAGTGGTGCAGGACGTGGCCGGGGAGCCGCTCGCGAGCTACTTCCGCCGGCACATCTTCGAACCCCTCGGCATGGAGGACACCGATCTCATACGATCGCCGCGGGTGGAGTCCCGGCTCGCCGCCGGATACGAGATCCGCTCCGGCGGCGTGAAGGAGATCCGCTTGCGCGACATGGTGACCGTCGGGGCCGCCTCGATCTACTCCACTCCACGGGATATGGCTCGGTACCTGGCTGCCCTGCTCGGGGGTGGGAGCAACGAGCACGGCTCGGTGCTCAAGCCCGAGACATTGGCGATGATGTTCGAACCGCACCACCAGCCCGATCCGAGGATCCCCGGTCTGGGTCTGGCGTTCTTCCGCGAGGATCTGGGAGGGCATCCCGTCGTCGGGCATCAGGGGACCTTGCCGGGGTTCCACTCCCAGATCTTGGTGGCGCCCCGAGACGGGGTCGGGGTCATGGCCTTCACCAACGGGGCCCATCAGGCCGACTTCTGGCTGCCTGCTGAGCTGTCCGGACTGCTCAGGCGGCTGGTCGGCGTGCCGGGCGCCGAGATCGTTCGCGGGGTCCCGCACCATCCCGAGATCTGGGGTGACATCTGCGGCTGGTATGCGCTCTCCGCCCGTGCGAGCGACGTCCGCCTGCGCACCCTGATGGGGGCCGGCGTCGAGATTTTCCTCCGGGGCGGCCAGCCGATGCTTCGGTTCCTCACTCCCATCCCGACCATGTACCGGGGGTTCCATCTCTTGCCCCTCGACGAGACGGACCCGTACGTCTTCGGAATCGATCTGTTCGGGACCGGGACCGACGTGATGCGGCTGGTCTTCGGGCAGGGAGCGGCGGGCGCAACCACCCGGCTGCACTTCGACCGTATGCCGATCACCCTCGACAAGCGGCCCGCCGTCCGGAACCCCCGCCTCTGGGCCATCCGGATACTGGGAGCGACGGGGGCGGTCGCGGCGACGTCGATGGTCGTGCGGCGACGGGGCGGGTCCTCCGACTCCGGGTGAGGTCGGCGAAAGGAGGGTGAGGCCAGGTGACGAGGATCGCGCCCATCCCCGGTTCCCACCGGGACCTCCTCGAAGGCCCGGTCGATGCGGTGCTCGTGACGATCATGCCCGACGGCCAGCCCCAGGCGACGGTGGTCTGGTGCGATCTCGAAGGACCGTGGGTCCGGGTCAACACCATGAGGGGCTTCCGCAAGGAGCGGAACATGCGCGCTCGCCCCCGGGTGGCGCTGCTGGCGGTCGACCCCACGGACCCCCTCCGCTGGATCGAGGTGCGGGGGACGGTCGAGATCGTCGAGGGTGCGCCGGCGCATCTCGACCGGTTGGCCGCGCTCTACGCCGGGGCGGAGCACTACTTCGGGCAGGTGGTGCCGGCCGATTTCGCCAAGACCGAGGTTCCGGTGATCGCCCGGATCGCGCCGGTACAGGTGCGCGCCGAGAGGTTCGCATGAAGCCGACGGTCGCCATCCCCGTGTCCCACCGCGATCTGCTGGAGCAGCCGATCCACGCCGTGCTCGCCACCCTCCTCCCGAGCGGGTTCCCCCAGGCGCAGCCGGTGTGGTGCGGCTTCGACGGGACGCATGTGCTCATCAGCACGACGCTCGAACGAGCCAAGGGCCGCAACATGGCGGCCCGGCGGCAGGCGACCGTGCTGGTGGTCGACCCCCATGACGGCAGCCGCTGGATCGAGATACGCGGGGACGTCGAGATCATCCGGGAGGGGGCGATCGAGCTGGCCGACGAGCTGACCCGGCGCTACACCCGGCACGGGCGCTACTACGGCGGGGTCTTCCCGGCCGAGCAGCAGGAGCGAGAGACCCGGGTCGTCTGTCGGATCCGGCCCACGAAGGTGAACCTGGATGTCATCCACCGGTAGCGTGGCCGGCAGGGCCGAAGCCTGGGAGTGAGCGGATGGAAGGCGAGCAAGCGCGCGAGTACGCCGAGCACCTCCTGGCCACCGACCCGCTGGTGGCTCCGCTCAACCGTGCGGCCATCGCCGCCCTGGCGCCGGCCGAAGGCAGCCGGGGTCTGGACGCCGGATGCGGGATCGGGCTGCAGGCGCTGCTGCTGGCCGACGCGGTCGGTGAGGCCGGGAGGGTGGTGGGCGTGGACCTCCTGGCGGGGCTGCTGGCCGAGGCACGGTTCCGGGCCGCGAGAGCAGGCATGTCGGGCCGAATCGAGGTCGTCGCGGGTGACGTCCGGCGCCTGCCCTTCACCGCCGGCGAGTTCGACTGGGCGTGGAGCGCCAACTGCGTCGGCTACGGCATCCCTGACCCGGTGGCCGCAGTCGCCGAGCTCGCCCGCGTGGTACGGCCCGGCGGCCCGGTGGCCCTGCTGGTCTGGTCTTCGCAGATGCTGCTCCCCGGGTATCCGCGGCTCGAGGCACGGCTGAACGCCACCACCCCCGGCCTCGCCCCGTTCTCCGAGGGCTCGCCGCCGGAGCAGCATCACCTGCGCGGGCTGGGGCTGCTGGCCGCCGCCGGTCTCCGTGACCCTCGGGCCCTGACGTTCGTCGGGCAGGCCTGCGCTCCGCTGGCGCCACAGCTCCGCGACGCCCTCGCCGCCCTCCTGGCAATGCGCTGGCCGGCGGCCGAAGTCGAGCTCTCGGCGGCCGATGGTGAGGTGTTCCTCCGCCTGTGCCGGCCCGATTCGCCCGACTTCATCCTCGACCGGTCCGACTACTACGCGCTGTTCACGGAGACCCTGTTCTGGGGAACGGTGGGCTGAGGGGGGCCCCGGATCGGCTCGCCAGCGCCCACATGGTTCGGGGAGGACGGCGGTGGCTCTCACCGACATCCGGGCGAAACCCCGTGATGCGAGGATTCTCGCCAGGTGGCCCATGAGTGGGCGATCCTCGAACCGGCGACGCGCGTGTTCCACGAAGGGTCACGGCGGGGGTGCTGGGGGGTCGTCCCCCCGCAGACATGAGAGTGGCCCTGAGTGGACAATCCGCCGAACCGGTGACCGGGAGGTTCCACGAAGAGTCACGGCGGGGGGTGCTGCGGGGTCGACCCCCCGCAGAATAACAGTGGGCCCACCTGGATTTGAACCAGGGACCTCTGCCTTATCAGGGCAGCGCTCTAACCGAGCTGAGCTATGGGCCCGTCGACCGCACACGGCGGTGACGGAGCGATTGTAGAGGTCCCCGGTTCAACACGCCAGACCGAAACCGGTCATGGCGCCGGGTCCACCGAGCTGAAGTCGAAGCGTTCGACGCACCGGCCCATGTTGTCCGAGCCGTAGGCCACGGCCCAGGGAGTCCGGCGAACTTTCAGCCACGGCGGACGGCGGATTCGCCGTTGAGTGCGAAGTGGCACGACGGGCACGGGGGCCCGTGGCTCTTCAACAGGCTCGGTGGTCCTGGGTCGTTCGACCAGTGTTGTCATGCGCATCCTCCTGTGCGCGTCTTCAGCGTCGCGCCGGAGGCTCACCGTCTTCACGCGCTTCGCTCACAATTCACGAGCGGTTGATTCCGTTGGCCTCTGGTTGGGCTGCATCGATCATCGGTACCTTGTCCTCGGGGTAGCGAATGTCTTGTCGCGAGATCTCGGTGCTCGGACCGATCGAGGTTGTCGGACCGAGCGGCAGGACTCCGGTCGGCGGACCGCGGGTGCGTGCGTTCCTCGGCCTGCTTGTTCTGGAGGTCGGCCACGCGGTCCCGGTCGACCGGCTCGTCGAGGTGGTGTGGCACGGAGATGCCACGACGAGCGCCGTGCAAACGGTCGCGACCAGGGTCCGCATTCTCGTGGGGACCGACTGCCTGCTGAGCGAGGATCATTCATACGTTCTGGCCATCGACCCGACGCGCGTCGATGCACGACGATTCGAAGAGGCCGTCCTTCGGGCGGCGGAAGAGCTGCCGGCCGACCCCGAGGGCGCCGTCGGGCGATCCGAACGTGCTCTCGAGATGTGGCGTGGCGTACCGTATGGTGACCTTGCGGACTCCGATCCGTACCGTCTCGAATCGATCAGATTGACCGATCTGCATCAGGCGGCACGTGAGACCGTGGCCGCCGGTGCCCTCGCCAGGGGATGGTATGAGAGGGCGGTGGTCGAGGCACAACAACTGGTTGCCGACGTGCCCTACCGGGATGCTGCCTGGGAGCTACTGGTCGAGTCGCTCTGGCGGTCGGGGCGGAGAGTCGAAGCCCTCGAAGCCGTCGGTCGCTGCGCGGCGGAGATGCGTGAAGCGCGGCTGCCCTTGCCGCCGTCCCTCGCATCGTATGCCGAGAAGCGGGGAGTGGCCGTCTCCGCCAGACCGTCGAGAAAGTGAGGGGTTGGCATCTGCGACGTCTCGCTAGACTTGCCACCCGCAAGGGGCTGTAGCTCAGTTGGCAGAGCACCTGCTTTGCAAGCAGGGGGTCAGGGGTTCAAATCCCCTCAGCTCCACTCCCTCTCCACGTCCTCCCGGCAGTGAGTGCCGGCAACCGTGCCCAAGCCGCGAATGACAACGGACTCCTGCCACGCTACCGTCGCTTTGCACGGCAAAGGATTTTGCGGATGACCGATGAGTCGGGCGAAAGGCAGCGGTCGGGTCAGCGGGTCGCTGCAGGGGCCATTCTGGGGACTGGCGTGGGGGCCGCGGTCGGCGCAGCCACCGGAGATCTCGGAACGGGACTGTGGATCGGCGGGGTGATCGGTGTCGGCGCAGCGTTCCTGTGGAACGCGATGGGATCCCGTTGACTCAGTTGCAGCGGATGCCGGAGACGTGATCGGATCCGTCACCGTGTAACACGCACGCCGGTTCCCACCATTCCTCCGGATCGCGACATGAGCACGACCCGTGAACGTCGCAGAGAAGCGCATCGGGCGCGGTGCACCCTGCGAGGAGTGTGCTGAATCTGGCGAAAGCGCCAGATAGGCGCGACGCCGTGCGAACCCCCACGTGGGATGCCGGGTTCACGGTGCCACCTTCGGAGTGAAGCGGAGATGCTGGTGCCGTCACAAGTGCTTGATCGGCGCGGTCCAGGAGGCACTTGAGAGGAACCCGGAACAGGAACACACCGACCAGTCGGTTTGTTTGTGGGTGTAGCATTCGACGAAATCGAAGAGGAGCATCCATGCGCAACGCTGTGATCGTCGACGCCGTCCGCACTCCCACGGGGCGGCGCAACGGCATGTTGAAGGACATCCACCCGGTCGACCTCGCCGCCATCCCGCTCAAGGCGATCATGGAGCGCAACAGCCTCGATCCAGATCTCGTCGAAGACGTGATCATGGGGTGCGTCATGCAGACCGGCGAGCAAGCGTACAACGTCGGGCGGAACGCGGCCCTGGCGGCCGGATTCCCCGAAGACGTGGTGGGCACCACCATCGACCGTCAGTGCGGATCATCTCAGCAGTCGGCGCACTTCGCAGCCCAGGGGGTCATGGCCGGGGCCTACGACGTGGTGATCGCCGCCGGCGTGGAATCGATGACCCGCATCCCGATGGGTGTCACCGGACAGCAAGGCCCCGGAAAGCCGTTCGGCCCGCTCATGGAGGAGCGCTACGCCCATGGCCTCGTGCCGCAGGGCATCTCGGCTGAGATGATCGCCGACAAGTGGGGTCTGTCCCGCGAGGAGCTCGACGTCCTCGCTCTCGGATCGCACCAGCGTGCGGCCCGGGCGACCAGCGAGGGCCGGTTCGAGACCCAGATCGTTCCCGTCGATGTCACCGTCGACGGAACCGCCACCACCATGACCAGGGACGAGGGTATCCGTGAGGACACCTCCCTCGAGAAGCTCGCTTCGCTGCAGCCGGCGTTCAAAGCGGACGGTGTTGTCACCGCGGGCAACTCGTCGCAGATCTCTGACGGCGCAGCCGCCATCCTCATCATGGATGAGGACAAGGCCAAGGAGCTCGGGATGACGCCGATGGCGCGCTTCCACACGTTCTCGTTGGCCGGGGTGGATCCTGTGATGATGCTCACCGGACCGATTCCCGCGACCTCGAAAGCCCTCGACCGCTCCGGGCTGGACATCGACGACATCGACCTGTTCGAGGTCAACGAGGCCTTCGCCTCGGTCACAGCCGCGTGGCGGATCGAGCACGGCGGCGCAGATCCCATGGCGCTGTGGGAGCGCACCAATGTCAACGGTGGCGCGGTCGCCCTCGGGCATCCCCTCGGTGCCTCCGGTGCCCGCCTCATGACCACGCTCGTACACGAGCTCGTGAGGTCGGGCGGCCGGTATGGCTTCCAGACGATGTGCGAAGGCGGCGGCATGGCCAACGGCACGATCATCGAACGTATCTGACCCGGCCGGCGCCACCGCACCGGTCGACAGTAAACGGCACACGGCGCCGAGAGTCGTCGACCGTTGGTCGGGCGAGGTCGTGCCCTTGCCCCAACGCCATGGTCAGGGTTGCTCACGACACGGCCGATTGGCGCAGTCCTCACATACACTCGAGGCTCTGTCGTATCGAGGAGGAACCATGGCCGAGTTGTCCGTCGAACAGGAACGGTTGTGCGACGAGTCGCCGTGGGACTTCGCCGATCTCTCGGCCGTGTTCATCAACTGCACGCTCAAGAGGTCGCCCGAGCAGTCCCATACCCAGGGCCTCATGGACATCTCGATGGAGATCATGCGCCGGAACGGGGTTGCCGTCGAGGGCATTCGCGCCGTCGACCATTCCATCGCCACCGGTGTGTGGCCGGACATGACCGAACACGGCTGGGATGAGGACGCCTGGCCCGAGATCTTCGAGAAGGTGATGGCTTCGGACATCCTGGTCATCGGTTCGCCGATCTGGCTCGGCCAGCAGAGCTCAGTGTGCAGTCTGGTGATCGAACGGCTCTACGGGAACTCCGGCATCCTGAACGACGCCGGTCAGTACGCCTACTACGGACGGGTCGGCGGTTGCCTGGTCACCGGGAACGAGGACGGCGTCAAACACGTGTCGATGGCAGTGCTCTACTCGCTGCAGCACCTCGGCTACGCGATTCCGCCCCAGGCCGATGCCGGCTGGATCGGTGAAGCGGGACCCGGTCCGTCTTATCTCGACGAGGGCTCGGGCGGACCCGAGAACGACTTCACCAACCGCAACACCACGTTCATGACGTGGAATCTCCTGCACCTCGCCCGGATGCTCAAGGACGCAGGCGGCATGCCCGCACATGGCAATCAGCGGGCGGCGTGGGATGCGGGCTGCCGTTTCGACTTCCCGAATCCGGAATACCGCTGACCACGGTCGGGCAATTGTGATTGGGCGACTCGCTCGATCCGGTATGGCCGCCGTCGGCCGCCGCCGGCGCACGTTTCCAGCGCATCCCTCCGACCGATAATGTGCCCGTATGGTGGTGCAAGTGATCGTTGCCGTGGTGATCGGCATCCTCATCTGGCGGACCAGCATGTACTTTCTCCGCATGCTGGCCACGCCACCGCCTGAAGTGGACCCCGACGATGTCGTGGCCACCAAACAGGACTACAAGTGCACGATCTGTGGCACCGAGGTGACGATGACCGTCCAGAACGTGACCGAGGACGCCGCTCCTCGTCACTGCCGTGAGGACATGGTGCCCGTGTGGCAGCCGTAGGACGAAATCGCTCCGCTGTCACTCATGGCATCGCCTACGATGGAGCAGTCGACCACGGAGTTCCGGTGAGGGCACAGCGCTGATCGGTGCCGCAATTGCGGCGCAACGAAACCGTCCCCCGATCGGGAGCGCGCGCCTTGCCATCAGTTCACTTCGACTCCGTCTCATTCTCCTATTCATCTGCCCGCGACATCTTTCGAGATGCCACGATCCATCTCGGCCCAGGCTGGACCGGCGTCGTGGGGACGAACGGCGAAGGCAAGTCGACGTTGCTCGGACTCGTCGCCGGGTCGCTCGAGCCGGCGAACGGCGTCGTGACCAGAGACGCCGGTTTGGTGATCACGTGCCGCCAGACCGTCGATGTCCCTGACGGCCACGTGGCGGCGTTCGCCGAATCGTGGGACCCCGGTGCCTTCGCCCTCCGAGGCCGGCTTGCGATCGAACCCGAAGACCTTGGACGTTGGGATTCGCTGTCGCCAGGCGAACGCCGGCGATGGCAGGTCGGCGCGGCAGTGTTCGCAGAGCCGGATGTTCTTCTGCTCGACGAGCCCACGAATCACCTCGACGCGGAGACACGGGAGGCCCTGCTCGGGGTGTTGGACCGGTTCTCCGGTGTGGGTCTGATCGTGTCCCATGATCGCGAGGTCCTCGACCGGCTCACGAAGGCAACCGTCAGAATCCGCTCGGGCGTGGTCGAGATGATCGGGTCGTCCTACACCGTGGCAACACAGGAGTGGGCGGCCGCAGACGAGGCTGTGATCGAGCAGCGCTTGTCGACCAAACGTGAGCTGGCAAAGGCGGAGCGCATGCTGGCAGTCGAGCGCGAGCGCATGCGCCAACAGCAGGCAGCGTTCGACCGGACCATGCGTGGGGCAGCGGCCAAGGACCATGACCTCCACAGCACGGCCCGCAAGAAGGCGTTTGCGTCTGGATCGGCGGCTGCGGGTCGCGGGATCGCACGGGTCTCCTCCACGCAGCGGCGGGCCGCCGAGGAAGTCGGCTCGATCCATGTGGAACGGCAGGTGGGCGGGGCGGTGGCGTTCCGCGGGGCCTCAGCTCCCCGTGCGACGCTCGTCCGTTTCGCGGGTCCGCTGGTGGCCGGGGACACGGTCCTCACACCGGAACTCGACCTGTCGATCGACCGGGACTCACGACTGCACGTGCGCGGGCCCAACGGAGCCGGCAAGACGACGTTGCTCCGGGCCTTGGCGGATCGATGGGATCTGGATCCCGAGCGCCTGCTGTATCTGACACAGGAGATCGGCGACCACGGGGGCGCCGACTTGCTCGGCGAGATTCGGGCGATGCTCCCGGATGTGCGGGGTCGAACCCTGCAACTGGTGGCGCGGCTCGGCACCGATCCGGAGCGTCTCCTGGCATCCGAGGCGCCGTCGCCGGGCGAAACGCGCAAGTTGGCGCTCGCCAGGGCCCTCGCCACGGAGGCGTGGTGTCTCATTCTCGACGAACCCACGAACCACCTCGACCTGCCAACGGTGGAACGTCTCGAGGCCGCACTCGGCGAGTACCCCGGAGCGGTGGTCGTTGTGACGCACGATGCTCGGTTTGCGGGCGCGGTCACCAATCAGGTGTTGGAGCTGTGAGGGTGACACCATCTGACTTGTGCTGCCGGAGACACCGAACCGGAGCGAACTACACGAGTGTGGTTTTACACCGGATTCTCCACAGCCTGGGATAACTACACGTGTGTGATTCGAGGGCCGGGCGGCTCTTGCCGGGGTGGAACCCGGAGCTATCGGTAGTTGGTCGTCATCAGAAAGCCGACCGCGATCAGGGCGAGACCGACGAGTGTCACCCACTGATCCCAGCTGAAGACGAATCGAGTGATGACCATGACCACACCGATGGCCATCAGGGCGGTCATCAGGATGACGTACCACGTGGGGGAGGGCGGCTGTGATTTGGCGGCCACCTGCTGTGGGTTGCGGGACTTGGTTGGCCCGGTGTTCCGTGGTTTGCGACGTTTTGATTCTGGCATGTACGAGGTGATGATTCGAACGGGTCCCTCAGGCTAGCGGGCTTTCTCGAGCCGGTAACCTGATCTTCCCCATGTCTTCTCGAGTTCTCGTCATCGACAACTACGACTCGTTCACGTACAACCTCGTCCAGTACCTAGGTGAGTTGGGCGCAGAGCCCGTCGTGGTACGCAACGACGCGATGACGCCCGATGAGGCGGCAGTGCTGGGCATCGACCGGCTGCTCATCTCGCCGGGACCTGGGCGCCCCGAAGATGCCGGCTATTCCGGTGACTACGTTCGGACCCTGGGCATGGAGATGCCCACACTCGGCGTGTGCCTCGGGCACCAGGTGATCGCCGACGTGTTCGGTGGCAAGGTGGATCTCGCTCCGGAGCCGAAGCACGGCAAGACGTCGGCCGTGCGCCACGACGGTGCCGGCGTGTTCGCCGGGCTCGAGAACCCCTTCACCGCGACGCGATACCACTCGCTGGCAGCCATCGACCTGCCCCCGGATCTCCGGGCCTGCGCCTGGAGCATCGAAGACGACGTGATCCAGGGGATCCGCCACGCGTCGCTTCCCATAACCGGCGTCCAGTTCCATCCCGAGTCGATCATGACGACACAGGGCAAGGCGCTTCTGGCCAATTTCCTCCGGCAGTAGCTCCGGCATCGGCCGTCACCCTCAGGCGGCGCGAGCCGGAAGGGATTTCAGCCCTCCAACGTCACCTGTCCGTCCGGGGCGACTGCAATGACCCCTTCCCGGTGTAGCGCGTCGAGAGCCGATTCGAGATGGCCGTTGATTCCCAGTTCCCGGAGAGCGGCGACCGTGGAACGCCCGTCAGAAGCGATCGCCTTCAGGATGGCGGCCCGAGCCTGTCGAACCGAACCCTCGTAGGGAGACTGGTGGGGAGGGGGGACATACACATCTGGATCCGAGCACCACCGCTCCACTGGGCATTCGCCACACCGCGGCTCACGGGGACGGCAGACCGTTGCCCCCAGATCCATCATCGCCTGGTTCCAATCCGCAGGCCTCGAGAAGTCGAGCAGCTCCAGCGCTCGAGAGGCCAGACGGCTCCCGGACTGCGCCTCGCCATCCCAGCGTGACACGACCCTGCGCAGGTTGGTGTCGACGGCCGGCGTGGCCGCGCCGAAGGCGAAGCAGGCGATTGCTGCTGCGGTGTACGGGCCGACCCCGGGCAGCGACCGAAGACCTGCGAGGTCTGAGGGCCAACCCTCGGCGGCGATCAGGGCGGCCGACTTTCGCAGGTTGATGGCTCGACGTTGGTACCCGAGTCCACCCCAGAGGTTCAGCAGGTCCCCAAGATCGGCATCAGCGAGATCCGACGGTGTGGGAAAGCGCTCGATGAACTGCTCGAAGGCGGGAATCACCCGTGCGAGCTGAGTCTGCTGAGCCATGACTTCGGAGACCAGCACTGCCCACGGGTCGGGGTTTGGATGGCGCCATGGCAGCGTGCGGCTATTGGACTCGTACCAGGCGAGGAGCGCCCGGTTCCGCGAACTCATCCGCCGGATGTCGTCGGAGTCGAGACGAAATCGCCCAACCTCACCCTGACGGTGCCGCCGGGATCGAGAACCCCGCCCGGAGGTGGATCTTGCACCACGACCTTTCCGTCGAGGTTCGGGTCATCGACGGTCTGGCTGACCGGCTCCACTTCCAGGTTGAGGCCGAGTTGCTGGAGCTCGGCCCGGGCTTCCTGCTCGGTCATTCCCGTGAGATCGGGGACGGTGACCTGGCGCAGTTCGCCGAGTGAGACCGTCACCACCCCCTCGGGTAGAAGTTCCACACCCTCGGCCGGGTCCTGTTCGATGATTTTGCCCACCAGACCCACATCATCGGTCGGAACCGTTGCCGGTGTGACCTCCAACGTGAGCCCCAGCTCGGCAAGTGCTTGTCTCGCCTCGTCGGGCGTGAACCCGAACAGGTTCGGGACCTCGACGGGCTCGGGACCGTCGGACACGACAACCACCACCGGCGAGCCGGGCTCTACTTCTTCACCCGGACCCGGCTCGGTCCGGATGACGCGTCCGACATCGACCACATCGTCGTACTCCGATGTGGTTTCGACCTCGAAACCTTCCCGCTCCAGCAGGGCCACGGCGTCGGCCTCCGGCAGGTTCTCCACGTTCGGGATGGCGATGGCATCCGGTCCCACCGACACGACGAGATCGATTGGAGTACCGGCAGCGGCCTCGGACCCGGCGGCCGGATTCTGGGAGATCACCAGCTCAGGCTCCACTTCGGGGTCGTTCGCAGTGGTCACCTCACCGAGCACGAACCCTTCGGCTTCGATTGCGATGCGCGCTTCGGTGAGAGTCAGGCCTTCGACCGTCGGCACCTCGAAGAGCTCTTGTCCGGCCGACACGAAGACGGTGACCGTCGACCCCTCGTCGACCATCTCGCCCGCCGGTGGATCGGTGCCGATCACCCTTCCGGGCTCGACCTCGTCGCTGACCTGCTCTTGCGGGATGCCGAAGAGCCCTTGGTCGCGCAAGGTCTCGAGCGCCTCGGTTCTTGTCATGCCCTGCAGGTTCGGGACTTGGATCTGATCGGTTCCCCCCGATGGATTCAGGAGCCTGAGCACCAGGAACAGCAGAAGAGCGAGCGTGGCGAGCAAGGCGAAAGCGCCCACCACGAAGGCCAGATTGTTGCTCGGGGGTGGCTCCTCCAGCTGGCGATACCCCTCAGACGGCGGAACGGTGGGTGGCGGCGCCGAGCTTGGCATCATCCGAGTCATGGATTCATCGGGCGTCGGCGGAGGTGTGACCGGCGTCGAAACCGCTCCTCCAAACGCCGCCTGCGGCACCTCGCCCTTGAGCACACGCCACAGGTCGGAACGCATCTCCTCGGCAGTCTGGTACCGCGACGCCGGATCCTTGTACATCGCCTTGAGCACGATGTGATCCAGTTCCGACGTGACGTCGGCGTTGAGAGCGGACGGGGGAGCCACATCGGCCGACACGTGCTGGTACGCAACCGCCACAGGACTGTCCCCCCGGAACGGGGGCTGACCCGTGAGCATCTCATACAGCACCACCCCGAGCGAGTAGACGTCGGATCGCTCGTCGGCAGGCGAGCCCTGAGCTTGCTCGGGACTGAAATAGGTGGCGGTGCCCATGACCGCACCGGTGCGCGTGAGCTCCTGGGAGTCGTCCCACGCCCTGGCGATCCCGAAGTCTGTGACCTTCACGGTGCCGTCGGCCGAGAGCAGGATGTTGCCCGGCTTCACGTCACGGTGAACGAGACCGGCGCGATGGGCGACGCTCAACGCTGCGGCCACCTCGGCGGCGATCTCCACCGCTCGTCGGGGGAGCAAGGCGCCCTCCGACTTGAGGACGTCGCGGAGGCTTCTGCCTTCGACCAGCTCCATCACGATGAAGTACGTGGAGTCGAGCTGGCCCCAGTCGTAGATTCCGACGATGTTCGGGTGGGTGAGGTTGGCGGCAGCCTGTGCTTCCCGCCGGAAGCGCTTGACGAACGCCTCGTCGGCGGACAGCTGGGAGTGGAGGATCTTGACGGCGATCTTGCGTCCGAGCAGCGAATCGCGCCCTTTGTAGACGTCGGCCATACCGCCGCGTGCCAGGTGCGCGTTCAGCTCGTATCGATCGGTGAGGTGGGTGGGCAGTTCCATCGGGTTCTCGGATTCTACGATCGGATGTTGATCCATCGGTCGATCACCGCTGCGGCAATCGGTGCGGCGACTCCCCCGCCGGTGGCGCTTCCCCCCGCATCGCCACCGTCCTCGACCAGCACGGCGACGGCGATACGAGGTTCGTCGACCGGCGCAAAGCCGATGAACCATACGTCGGGCGCCGCCTCTACTCCTTGAGCAGTCCCGGTCTTGCCGGCGACCCGGACGCCGGGAACCGCCGCCCTGCGGCCGGTGCCTTCGGTGACGACCCGCTCCATGATCTCGGTGAGCGTGTCGGCCGATGCAGCGGTGATGGCGGTGCCGAGACGCGCCGGCTCGAAATACTCCACGGTCTCACCATCTGCATCGAAGATCTGTGTCACGACCCGGGGCGCCATCACCTCGCCGCCGTTGGCGATTGCGGCCGCGACCAACGCCATCTGCAGCGGCGTGACGCGGACGTCTCGCTCCCCGATGCCACTCTGTCCCAACGCCGCCGGGTCGTCTTCGAGTTCCCCGGTCGGAAAGATCGATGCCGAAGTCGCCCACGGAAGGGAAATGGAATCACCGAATCCCAGGCGCTCGGCGACCATCCCGATTTGGGATGCGCCGAGTTGGATCGCCAGATCGGCGAAAACGGTGTTACACGAGCGGACGAAGCCCACCTGCAGTGACACCTGGGTGCCGTTCGCGCACACGCCATCGTCGAAGTTCTGGATCGTGGCGTCGGAGCCCGGGAGCACGAACTCCACCGGGTCGTCGAACGTTGTCTCGGGGGAGTAGTCGCCGGACTCGAAGGCGGCAGCCGCGACCACGGTCTTGAATGTCGACCCGGGCCTGAACAACTCGTTCCCTGCCCGATCCCGAAGTGGGCCGGCCGGGTCATCGAGCAGCTCCTGCCGGACCTCCACGGCGTCTGGGCTGGTGAGGGTTTGAGGGTCATAGCTCGGCGACGTGACGTAGGCGAGCAGGTCGCCGGTGACCGGGTCGATGGCGACGACGGCGCCCCGCGCTCCATCGAGCGCTTCGAACGCCGCGCGCTGCAACTCGGGCAGCAATGACACCTGGACGCTGCGGGGGCGGAGGTCCCGGCCGAATATGGCCGAGATCATGTCGGACAAGGTGAGGTCGCGTCGATTTCTCAGTTGGTCGGCGTACGCCCGCTCGAGTCCGGCGCTACCGGCGAGGAGGCTCGTGTAGCCGATCACCGGGGCGAACGCCGGGCCTTCCGGATAGAGCCGAACATAGCTCTGGGCGTCGTCGGGATCGACCACGGAGCGGGCGAGGACCGTTCCATCGCCCGTGACGATCACGCCTCGCTCCTTTCCGCTCTCACTGATCGACGATCGTGAGTTGCGAGGATCGCTCCGGTAGGTGCCGGCCGAGATCACTTGGATCCAGGTCACCGATCCAAGGAGCAGCATGAAGCCCACGAACAACGAGGTGGCCAGACGTCGGGTGGGCCCGTTCATGCGGCTTCCTCATGCGAGACGCGGGCCAGCAGGGCCACTGCGACGAAGTTGCCCAGCAGCGAGGATCCTCCATACGACATGAACGGCAGGGTGATGCCGGTCAGCGGAACCACGCGCAGCACTCCGCCGATGATGAGGAATACCTGGAAGCCGAACGCAAACGAAATCCCAGCGGCGAGCAGCTTGCGGAAGGGATCCCTGGCGCGGATCGCAATCCCGAATCCGGTGGCGACGATCAGCGCATAGGCCGACAACACGGCCACGGAGCCTGCGAAGCCGAACTCCTCACCAACGGCGGCGAAGATCATGTCGGTCTCTGCGAACGGGATGAGGTCGGGCCGCCCCAGCCCCGGGCCCGAGCCCGAGAGGCTCCCGGTACCGAGGGCGAAGATCCCTTGCACGATCTGGTAACCGTCGCCGAGATGGTCCGAGAACGGTCTGAGCCAGGCCGTCACTCGCCGGTCGACGTGGTCGAAGAGCCGCCACGAGGCGACTGCCCCGGCGAGTGCCAGAGCGACTCCGCCGGTGAGGTAACCCCCGGAGCCGGTGGCGGCATACAGAGTGGCTACGAACACGGCGAACAGCAGCAGTGAGGCGCCGAGGTCGCGCTGAACCACCAGCACGCCGAGGCTTGCAGCCCATACCAGCGCCAGCGGTGCGAGTTGGCGGGGCTCCGGGATGGCGATCGGGCCGAGCTTGCGACGCGCTCCCGTCAGGGCCGGTGCCCGGTCCGCCAGGTAGGCGGCGAGAAATCCGACGAACAAGACCTTGGCGACCTCGCCCGGTTGGAAGTTCAGCTCGACAAAGCCGAGATCCAGCACGATCCAGAGCCGGGAGCCGTTGATCTCCGACCCCCGGATCGGGAGAGGGCCGCTCGACGGCAGCATCGGCAACATCAAGAGACCCACGCCCATGAGAAACATCACATTGCGATAGCGGCGAAGTGCCACCAGGCCCACACGGGACAGCCAGATCAACGTGACGACGGCCGCACCGGCGCCCAACACGAGCCACCAGCGCTGCAACGAGGCCCGGTAGCTGTCGAGGCGGTAGATCTCGACCATCCCGAACGCGGTCACGAGGGCGATCGGGGGCAGCAGGGTGGATGTGGCGTCGGTGGCAAGCACCCGGACCGCGGCAAACACGGAGCCGAACGCCAGCAGCATGATGATGAACGTCAGCGCCACCTGCGCGTCGACGCCACCGGCGCCGGCAAGGTTCACCATCGTGACGCCGAGGGCTGCCAACACACCGGCGCCCACAAGGAGCGCTGCTTCGGCCGTTCGTGTCATCGTGTCTCTCAGTCTCGAGGCTCTGGTGAAAGCCCGAACGCGCCGGCCGACGCCGGCGAGGGTCTCACCTGATGTCCACAACGATGGCGGTCACGTTGTCCTGACCACCGGCCCGGTTGGCGCGTTCGACCAGCTCCCAGACGGCCTCCTCTGCCGTCTCCTTGCTCGCCAGCGCATCGGCGATCTCCCGGTCGTCGATCATGTCGGAGACGCCATCCGAACAGAGCAGCACTCTGTCGCCCGGTTCGAAGGTCCAGTCGAACACATCGATCTCCACGTCGGAGATGAGCCCGAGAGCTCGGGTGAGCATGTGTCGCTGCGGATGGTCGGCTGCCTGCTCGGCGGTGATCTTGCCCGCCTGCAGGTACTCGGTCACGATCGTGTGATCGGTTGTGACCTGATGCAGTTTGCCTGCTCTGAGAAGATATGCGCGGCTGTCACCGACGTGTGCGAAGGTTCCCTTGCGATCTGCCTTCAGTTCGAGGAGCGTGATGGTCGTTCCCATCCCGGCGAGGGCAGGATCACGACCGACCTGCTCGAGGATGGCGCGGTTGGCCGCCGCCACCCGATCTTCCACCGACCCGTCGGCTTCCACGGTCGTTTCGATAGCGATCCTCGACGCGACCTCGCCGGCGACGTGGCCCCCCATGCCGTCGGCCAGCACGAGGAGCGCCTCGTTCGCGCTTCCGGAAGACTCGGGAAACACGGAGTCTTCGTTGTTGGTTCGAACCCGCCCCTTGTGGCTTGCGGTGGCCCACTGGTAGTTCACCGAACCTCCATCACCGTCTTGCCCACCTGCACCGCGTCCCCCCGATTGAGATCCACCGGCGTTGTCACTCGCCGCCCGTTCACGTAGGTCCCGTTCGTGCTTCCGAGGTCCGTGAGTACGAGGCGACCCTCCCTGTTGTTCAACCGCAGGTGGAATTCCGAGGCGTATGGATCATCGAGAGGTACGTCCGCTTCTTCGCTTCTCCCGAGGACCACCGCGTCGCTGACCGAGAAATCCAACCCGGATTGAGAGTCGGAACGTACCACGACGACGCGAGTCCCGGGTTTGCGGTTCCGGCGGGCCGGAGCGAGGCCCAGGTGAGCCCCGATCGCCCGCGCCACCTGCCAGACGAAGAGGTAGACGAGTGCGAGGAAGATGAGGCGGAGCAGCGTGAGCAGAAGATCCGGCATGGCCGATCAGTCCACCCACTGCAACAGGAAGGTGACGTCGGCGAGGGTGATCCTGGCGGGAACCGAGATCTCCACCGGACGATGGTCGACCCGGACCCCGTCGACCACGGTCCCGTTCGATGACCCGAGATCCGAGATGAGGACTCTGCCGTCTTGCCGCCAGATCATGGCATGACGCCTGCTCACGTGTTCGCTCGGGACGGTGACGTCGGCTTCAGGGCCGCGTCCGATCACGGCGCGATTCACGGAGATGTCATGCTCGGCGTCGCCCACGAGTCGCGCCCACGCCGGCCGTGGCCCCTCGACGAACTGGCCGTCACAACGCGGATTGCCATGCGGGGCGCTCGGGTTCACGATCACCACGACTTCGGCCGGGCCGTCGAGTCGCCAGCCCCGCTCAAACGCAAGCTCCTCCACCATCACGGCGAGCTCGGTCCGAAGCTCGGGGGGAGGCGTCTGACCGCCGAGGTCGTCTGGGTTGACCGCCAGGACGTATCGATTGGGTACGACGGTGCCGTCATCGGTCGTGATCCCCGCGAGGTCCGCCTGGCGGATGATCCGCTGTGCAAGCTCACTGGGATGGAGTTGACCGCGGAACACCGACCCGACGACTCCGTCGAGCAGGGACTCCAAGCGTCGTTCCAGTCGCCGAATGAGGCTCATGATCACGAGTACGGTACTTCGGCGTGGCCCGTTGAGCCCACACCGGCTGTATGGGGCCCGTCGAGATGACGGACCCCACTTCGCCGGGAGTCATCCTGCGCCTCGCGGTGGGTATCCAGTATCGAGCCGTCGGTCACGCACCTGGGCCAACGTGGAGCACGCGCATCATCTCGTGATCCTCGTGCGACAGGATGTGGCAGTGCCACACGTACCGGCCCGGCTTGTCGAACGTCGCCTTGATCCTGGTCACCTGACCCGGCAGTGCCGTCACCAGGTCCTTCGGGGCGTTTTCGACGAATTCGCGCGGCCTCGGCACCGGCGCACCTTCCGTCGGGTTGACGATGCGAAAGCCCGTTCCGTACGTGGCGAGATCGCCGGGAACCGAGTTGTGTTGAACCGTCGGCCGGGTGACGAGGTACGTCCCGTCGTTCGCCGGACTCGTGCCCATCGGGATGAAGCCGTCCTCGTCTGCTGCGGAGTCCCACTCGATCTCGCTCCGGCCCAGGATCTCGAAGTTCACCAGGTGCAGGTGCACCGGATGAGCGTCGCCGGTCATGTTCCAGATCTCCCACTCCTCCGTGCTGTCGAGGGCCGGGTTCTCCGTGGTGGGGCTGTGCCAGGCGATCGAGCCCTCCATCTGGCCGATCAAACCGACACTGCTGTATTCGGGGGTGTCAGGCCAGTCGATCGGGTTTCCGGCATGATCGGTCGCAGGCTCGGCGGTGCCAAGCAAGGGCTGCAGGCGTCCATACTCGTCGGTTCCTTCGAAGAGCGCCACCTTGCGGGTCCGCGTCGGCAGGGGAATCACAGGACCGAAGCTGATTCCCATGGGGGTCACGTCTGGGACGCCGGTGTCCAGGGGCAGCACCACATCGAACGCCATGATCCGGTCTGTCTCGCCGAAGATCAGCGGTCCGGGGATGTCGCCACCGAACGGTTCGTCGCCGCCGATGTTCTTCATGATGACCCGGTTGCCGAATGTGACGTTCTTGAAGTCGACGATCACGTCGTACCGAGACCCGGTCTCGACCAGCAGGGTGTCGACCGTCGTCGGGCTCGACGCCAGACCCTGGTCACTGCCGATCACCGTGAACGGGAGCGGACCGTCTACCACTGTCGAGAAGTCAATGGCCTGGGGCGGAACTTCGAAGAACTGCACTGCGAGGAACCGGCTGTCGCAGCCGTTCAGCAGGCGAAGCCTGTAGTTGCGGGGTTCGACGTCCTTCTTGGGCCAGATCTTCCCGTTGACCAACATGTGATCGCCGAAGAACTCGGCGAGCGCCGTCGGTCCGCCGCCGGGGAAGACGTCATTCGGTAGCACCACGCCTTCGCCGGTGATGAAGTCTTCATAGAACGGGTCACCCGGGAACGCCGGGTAGAAGAGATCGCCGGTGTCCGTGAACATCCGGTCCTGGATCGCCAGCGCCACCTCATACGGGAACGCCGGGAGGTCGAGCGGGTTGCCGCGTGCGCCGGTATCGGAGTCATCGCGCAGGATGTAGAAGCCGGCGAGCCCGGCGTAGACGTTGAGGCGCGTGATGCCGAGGGCGTGATCGTGATACCACAGCGTGCCTGCGGGCTGGTCGTTCTGATACAGGAACTTCTTCTCTATCCCATCCACCCACTGCGGCCCGCGCACCTTGTAGCCGGGCGAGAAGAAGAACTCCGGGTTCCCGTCGAACTGGTAGTCGCTGTGCCCACCGTGCAGGTGGGTGATGGCCGGTACGCCATCGGCTGCGATCGAGTACTGCTGGTAGCCGGCGAGCGAGTACGCCCAGTGGAGCGAGGTGTCGACTGGGAACAGATGGCCTCGCGGGAGCTTGTTCTCCCACTTGACCTCGATGGGCTCGCCCGATCGCTCCTCGAACGTCATCCCGGGCCATGTTCCCCCAGGGCCGTTCTTCCCGTATCCCCACACCGTGGTCGAGAGAGGCCGGGAATCCGGATCGACGAGTCCGGTCTGAAGGACGGCCTGTTCCATCGCGATCTTGTACTTGTTGTTCGGCGACTGGAACACGAAGCTCGGGTCCAGCGCATTCGGCACCGGATTGACGAACCGCGGCTGCAGCGCAGGATCGCTGAGCCCTGGCGCCGCAGGGGCCGCCAGTGCGGACCCCCACCCTCCGAGCAGGTTGAAGTACGCTGCGGCGCCGGTCATTGCCGATGCCTTCAGGAACGCTCGTCGTGTGGGCATGATGCCTCCCTCTGGCCGGCGTCCGGTCTCCCCTCCGAACGCAACGCTGGTTGAGCCGCCCCCGCCCTTGGTCTGAACCTACTGGGATCCGTCGCCCGACTCGTGGGGACCATTGGCAACGCGTTGGGGCCAAAGGACCCGTAACCCCTGTTGCACAGGGGCTGTCGACGGTGACCGGGCGGAGCGACCCCTCGTCCACGTGTCCCGTCGCGTCCGCTACCATTTCCTCCGCTTCTCGGGCGAGTGGCGGAATTGGCAGACGCGCTGGCTTCAGGTGCCAGTGAGGGCAACCTCGTGGGGGTTCAAGTCCCCCCTCGCCCACTTGATCGGAGACCTTCACCGGCCGGCGCGCCGTCGTCGCAGGCGGCGGTGGATCGTGCCGGTCGCCCTCACCGTTTTCGTCGGCCTGATCGTCGCGTTTGCGCTCGCACTCGACGAAGACCAGGCGCCGCCCTTGTTCGCCGAAGATCTGCGAGGGTCGCTCGTGGAGGTCGGCCGGAGCGCTGCACAGTTCGGCGCCCTCGTCGAGGGGATCAACGGTGCAGATCGCGTGACGCTGGACACGACCGTCGACGACTCGCTCGATGCTCTCTCCGCAGCCAGGGTCGCAATGGGAGCAGCCCCGGCCGGAGACCCGGAGCTCGCAGGTCCCATCGCCATCCTCGACCAGGTGATCGCCTCGTGGGAGACCGGGGTGTCCTCGTTCCGCGATCTGGTCTTCGAGGCGGCCGACGACCCGTTGGCGGTCGGGCTCGAGATCGAGATCACAGACGCACTGATCGATCTCCGTGCGGGTGACCGGTTGTACCAGTCCTTCATGGCTTCGATGGATCAGGCGGATACGTCTGCTCCGGTGGTCCCTTTCCCCGAGATCGCGTTCGTATCGGACACATACCCGTTCTCGTCGGGGCCGTCGCAGATCGTCAGTGTTGCCCGGGCCGAGGGAAACGAGCTGGCCCTGAGGGCGGAGTTGGCGATCGGACGGGTTGCCACGGTGCCCGACATCGTCGTGAACACCAGCGATCAAGCGGTTGTGACCGTGACCGACACTTTGAAGGTGCAGGTGGTGGTGTTGAACACTGGCAACACGGACTCCGATGCGGTCGACGTCACGATCGATCTCGTGGGCAACGACGGGTCGGTATACAACGGTGTCGAGTCGACGCCCAGCCTTGGCCCCGGTCGTGAAACGACCGTCGAGTTCGACGGATTGACGGTGACACCCGGAGTCACCTATCAGCTGACGGTACGCCTGCCGATCATCGTGGGTGACGACGCCTCCGAAGACAACCTCCAAGAGGTGACCTTCGTCGTGAACGAGGCCACGGAGTCGACGTCGACCACGTCGGGCTGAGTCCGGTTGGGGCTGCCGGCCCGAGTAACCTGATTTGACCTCATGATCGACGTCAGCCTTCTTCGCAGCGATCCCGATGCGCTTCGTGATGCCCTTCGGCGGCGCGGCATGTCCCTCGACGTCGATGCCCTGGTGGCGCTCGACGAAGACCTTCGTTCCACTCGTGTGAGGGCGGAATCGCTCCGAGCCGAGCAGAAAGAGTCGGGGAAGCGGATCGCTTCGCTGACGGGTGACGAGAAGCAGACCGCGATCGCGGCGGCGGCTGAGCTGTCGGAACGATACAAGACCGAGGCGGCCAGGGCGGATGATCTCCAGCAGCAGTTCGATGAACTGTGGATCGCCATGCCGAATCTCGTGGATCCCACAGCGGCCGACGGCCACACCGACGCCGACAATGTCGAACTCAAACGCGTCGGGGATCCCACGACCGATCCCGGAGTCCGCGATCACGCGGAGCTAGGCGCCCTGCTCGACGTGATCGACACCGAACGCGCCGCCAAGGTCTCGGGCAGCCGATTCGGCTACCTGAAGGGCAAGGCGGTTCTGCTCGAGTTCGCGCTTGTTCGCTTCGCCCTCGAACGCCTGACCGAGGCGGGCTTCACGCCGATGGTGCCACCTGTTCTGGTGAAGGAGGACGCCCTGGTCGGCACCGGCTTCTTCCCGGAAGCCCGCGAGCAGGTGTACTCCGTGCCCGAGGACGAGCTGTTCCTGGTTGGCACTGCGGAGGTACCGCTGGCGGCTTATCACATGGACGAGATCTTTGCGGCCGACGAGCTTCCGAAGAGATATGTCGGCTTTTCCACTTGCTTTCGGCGTGAGGCCGGGACCTACGGCAAGGACACGGCCGGCATCTTTCGGGTTCACCAGTTCGACAAGGTCGAGATGTTCGTGTTCACGGAGCCCGAGTTGTCGGGTGATGAGCACGATCGGCTCCTCAGACTCGAAGAGTCGATCGTCCAGGCGCTCGAAGTGCCCTACCGCGTCGTGAACGTGGCGGCCGGTGACCTGGGCGCACCGGCAGCCAAGAAGTACGACATCGAGGCCTGGTTCCCCGGTCAGCAGGCGTACCGGGAGATCACCTCGTGCTCCAACACCACCGATTTCCAGGCCCGGCGCCTCAAGGTGCGCCAACGGACCGACGCCGGAAACCGGGTCATCCACACGCTCAATGGGACGGCAGTCGCAGTGGGCCGCACGATTCTGACTCTGCTCGAGAATCATCAACGAGCGGACGGCTCCGTGACGATCCCTGAAGCCCTTCGCCCATACACCGGGTTCGACTCGATCGAGCCGGTAGCCCGACCTTGAGTGCCGAATCCGATCCGATCTTCGCTCGGATTGCCGCCCGCTACGACCTCATCAACCGGATCCTCTCGTTCGGTCAGGAGCAGAAGTGGCGCCGGCGCGGAGCCGCCTTTCTCCCGGATGGACGTGTGCTCGACCTCGGTTCCGGCACGGGCGCTGCCATCGATGCGCTCTTCGACTTGCAGGTGGTGGCCCTCGATCCCGTGAAGGAGATGCTGGAGCTCTCTCCCATCGATCTGCGGGTAGCCGCGATCGGAGAGCGAATGCCGTTCGCCGACGCCAGCTTCGACGGCGTGTTTTCCGCCTACGTGTTCCGGAACTTGACCTCGATCCCGGAGACGCTCGACGAGATCAACCGGGTGCTCCGGCCGGGCGGAGTTGCGGTGATCATCGACCTGGGCCGGCCCCACAGTCGCCCGTTGAGACTGATTCACCGCCTGGCATCAGCCGTGTTCCTGCCCCTCGCCGGGCTGATTGCCAAGGCTCCCGCCGACTACTGGTATTTGCATCGCTCGCTCGACAAGCTCCCGCCGCCTGAGCGCCTGTACAAGTCGGGACCGCTCATCTTCGAGCGGGTGTGGCGGATGGGTCCGCTCGGCTTCGTCTACGGGGCGGTCCTCCGCAAGGCTTGATCGGCCAGAGGAGCGGGCGGATGGTCGCCGCCCGGCCGCCGTGCGCCCCAGATGACTGTCTCGCGGTTTCTCCCTCCACACGGGCGCAGGGCCTGAAGGACCGATACAGTCGGCGGTGGAAGAGGAGGACGGTATGGGTTTTCGTCGACGGTGGATGATCGGGATGGCACTGGCGCTGGTGGTGGCCGCCTGCGGGACCAGCGAGGAGGGAGGCTCGACGACACAGTCGGACTCCGATCCGGACGCGACGACGGCCGAGGCGTCGAGTCTGCTGGCGGCGGTGGAGTCGGCCGGGACCATCCGGGTTTCCACCGATCCCGCCTACCCCCCGCAGTCGTTCTTGAACGAGGACTCGAACACCTATGAGGGATTCGACATCGATGTGGCCACCGAGATCGCCGGCCGGCTGGGGGTTGAGATCGCATGGGAGACGCCGTCGTGGGACGTTCTGACGGCCGGGAACTGGAACAACCGCTGGGACATGAGCGTCGGCTCCATGACTCCCACCAACGAACGGCAAGAAGTGCTCTACTTCACTCAGCCCTATTACTTCACGCCGGCGGTCGTGGTCGTCCACGCCGACAACACGTCTGTCTCGGACCTGACGGCCGATCTCGACGGTGCCACCATCGGGGTCTGCTCCGCCTGCACCTACGAAGCGTTCGTGAACAAAGATCTCAACATCGAAGGGTTCGAGTTCGACTTCGTGATCGACGACGCACAGGTCCAGGGATATGACACCGACACCACGGCGCTCCAGGACCTGGCGCTCGGTGACGGGGCACGCCTGGATGCGGTGATCACATCGCTGACCACGGCTCAGGGATACATCAACGAGGGCAATCCGGTGAAGATCGTCGGCGATCCGGTGTTCTACGAGCCGCTTTCGGTCGCATTCGACAAGTCGGCGCCCGAGGACGCCGCGGCCCTGCGGGATCGTGTCGACGAGATCCTGGCAGAAATGCACTCCGATGGAACGCTCACACGGATGTCAGAACAGTGGTACGACGGAATCGATCTGACGGTCCCACAGTGACCTTGAGCGAGGAGCCACTCGTCCAGGGGGCCGGTGACCCCGTACCCCCTGGCGGCTCCGCCTCGGACCGGATCGATCGCATTGCACTGCGGATGGCCAACGTGCCGTTCCGCCGCAAGGTGATCGTGGTCTGGGTTGCGATCTTTCTGTTCCTCGGCTTCTTCTTCGCCGTATCGCAATTCGACACCTCATGGATGGCGGACAAGCTCCGCTACATCTTCGGTGGTCTTCAGTTCACGCTGCTGATGGCGCTGGGAGGCATCGTCCTCGCCACCGTCCTCGCCCTCTGCGGGGCGTTGGGGCGGTTGTCGTCGAATCCGGTGGCGTACGGCGTCTCCGGCTTCTACACGTCGTTCTTTCGCGGCACACCGCTGATCGTTCAGATGTTCCTCATCTACCTCGGGCTGCCTCAGGTCGGGATCAATCTGACGGATCGATTCCCGTCTCTGCCCGACGGGCTGGCGGGATTCCTGACTCTCGACGCGTTCGTGGCGGGCATGCTGGCGCTCGGCCTCAACTACGGCGCCTACATGACAGAGATCTTCCGAGCGGGGATCCAGGCTGTCAGCGGCGGTCAGGTCGAGGCCGCCGAGGCCCTGGGGATGTCATATCCACAGCGCATGAAACGTGTGGTGCTGCCACAGGCCTTCCGGGTGATCATCCCGCCCACCGGAAACGAGTTCATCGCCATGATGAAGGACACGGCATTGGTCTCGTTCCTCGGGGTTGCCGCCACCACGGCGGAGATCTTCCGAAGGGCACAACTCGTCGGAAAGCGGGACTTCAAGAGCCTCGAGGCGCTGCTGGTTGCGGCTGCGCTCTATTGGGTTCTCACTGCGATCTTCACCTTCTTCCAGGCCCGCCTGGAACGGAGGGTGTCCAGGGGATACATCAGAACCTCCACCAGCCACGGCGCACCGCGATGACGGAGAGAGATATCGCAGTGAGCATCCGCGGTGTCGAAAAGTGGTTCGGCGATCTCCATGTCTTGAAGGGCATCGACATGGAGGTTCACAAGGGTGACGTGGTTGTGATATTCGGCCGGTCTGGTTCGGGTAAGTCGACTTTGCTGAGATGTGTGAACTTCCTCGAGGACCCTTCGGCCGGAACCGTGGAGGTTGCCGGGATCAGTCTCGAAGGCGGCAGCAGGACTCGCCGCAAGCGTGAGCAGATCAGGAGACTGCGGACCCACGTCGGGATGGTCTTTCAAGACTTCAACCTCTTTCCCCACATGACCGCCCTCCAGAATGTGATGGAAGGCCCTGTCACCGTGCTCCAGCATGGTCGGGATCAAGCACGCGCCGATGCTCTCCAACTCCTGGACAGAGTGGGCCTTGCGGACAAGTCGGGGGAGTACCCGATTCGGCTCTCCGGGGGTCAGCAGCAACGAGTTGCGATCGCACGGGCGTTGGCGATGAATCCGGACGTGATGCTGTTCGACGAGCCGACTTCTGCTCTCGATCCAGAGCTCATCGGAGAGGTTCTAGCGGTGATGAAGGCGCTGGCGACCGATTTGCACATGACCATGCTGGTCGTGACCCATGAGATGGGTTTTGCCCGCGAGGTGGCAGACCGGATGTGCTTCTTCCACCATGGCGTGATCTTGGAGGAGGGGACACCGGAGCAGATCTTCTCAGATCCGCGCACGGAAGAAACCCGCAGCTTCATTCAGGCCGTTCTCTGACCGGCGGTGAGTTCACACGCCCAGAGCACTCTCTCGGACTGGAAGTTGCCGCTGGACGCGCAGCTGACCTGGCGGCGACACGCCGAGCTGGAGACAGGGGCAGCCGCTCAGGCAACCGCCGATCTGGGGCCGGCGGTCTACGAGTCGGCGTCCGGCGCCCTCACGTGCACCTCGGTGAAGGTGTCGGATTGGATTCTGGACACCTCCGCGGTAGCGAGGATGTCCCGGTGGTGCAGTTCGTGGATTTTGGACAGGAAGAAGGCGATGGTTGCCCATGTGGTGGCGATGAACAACACGGCGCCGATTCCGAATATGGCTCCGTCGCTCATGACGAGTCCTGCTCACCGGTCAAGACCAGAGTCCCCAGGGAGTGGATGGCAGGCACCCACAGGCCCACGAAGAGGCCCAACTCGCGGTCCACGAAGAACCACAAGGTCACAGACAACAGGAACGAGACAAAGCCGGCCGCAAGGAACACCAGCTTGGTCCGGTGGAATGAAGTCAAGGATCGGATGCTCGGTACGACTGTTGTCACGTGTAGACCTCCTTGCTTGCTTTACGGTGCCGGAGTCGGTTCGGATGAACATCCTCGGTGGTGACGTTGGTCACGCCGCCGGTTGTTGCTCACCCCGCAAACGCACCAGGAGTGGAGCGGACTCGAGGGCTTCCCAGATTTCGGGGACCGTGATCGTCCCGACGGGCAGGATCCCAGTCACGGACGATGGCGACGGGTGCGCCGCCCCGATCTTGCCGATCCGTTCCCCAGCAGCTTCCGGGACGTCGGTTACAGCGGGGTCGTCCGCTCGGCGGGCAACGGTTGATACCGACCTGGTGTAGCGCTCGGAAACCGGCATCGATTGCCAGGTCGAGCAATGTCACGAGGTCGGTCGGGCTGGCCGGTCGGCGGCGCGAGCAGATGGATCAGAGTGCCGTCCAGTGCGCAGTGGTCGATGGAAGCACCCACCGACATCCGGTCGCCGATCCTCTGAGATCGCCAACCCCTGCCAAGAGCAGTCAGCGCTGGAGGGGCGTTCCGACGCTCAGGCGACTGGCTGGTTCTCGAGGAAGTCCACGAGATCGGATTCCGTCGCTTCGATCAAAGGCCCGGTAGCCCGCCACAGAACTCGGCCGCTTCGATCGACCACGATCGTATGGATGGTGCCGTCGTCAGCGATGCCGAGGTCTGTGAGGAATGTGGACTTGTCCAAATAGAGCGTGATCGTGCGCTCCCGCACCCGGTGGTCCGGTATCCCCGACCTCATTCCGCTGTCGATGAACCACTGTGAGATGCGGCTTCGCTGTTGAATCACGGGCACTTCATAGAAGACAAGACCAGGATGTCGCCGTTCGAGTTCCCCGGCCAAAGGCATCCATGTGTTGACGAGGCCTTGATGGCGCTGCCAGAAAGCCAACACCACCAGGTTGAGATCGCCTTCGAAGTCCGAAGGAAGAGTCATCCGGCGCCGTTCGAGGTTCGAGCCGGTCACGATTGGAAAACTCATCGGGCTCTCCTTCTGTTGCACACCCTCCCTACGGCACGACAGGGGATTCGGATGGTGGTACCGATGAATGAAGTGAGGGCTCGGAAACTACCGAGCGAAATCGTCCGGCGGGTCGTGTCGGCGCTGGTGTTCCGACCAGTTTGATGCTCGACAGAGGTCACTCGCGCATCGTACCCCTGCCACTTCCGATGCACGTACCGACCCACATTGGACGCAGGACGGATCGTGGGAGGAAGGCACCGGGTTGAAAGACAACGAAGCGAGTTCTTGGACGTCCGTGCCCGCGCTGGGGTCCAACGCCGGACCCGGCCCAGTGGGGTCGGGTCCGGCGTTTGGACGGGTCAGTTCAGTTCGTTGACCCGATCGGTGCTCGGAGGAGCGACCGGGCTGAACGTCCCCAGGTAGTTGACCAGGGCGTTGAGGTCGTTGCCTCCATCGAGACGAGGCGCCGTGACTGTTGCGAAGGTGGTGAAGTTGTCCCCGCCGTCGGCGAGGAAGTTGTTCACCGTCACGTTATAGGTCGCGACCGGATTCAACGCCACGCCGTTGAGCTGCACGTTGCTGACCGTGACCGATACGCAGTTGCCGGCGTCGATGGTCTTTGCAAGGTCATAGGTGAAGCCTTCGGACACGCCGAGATGCAGGAAAGGCCGGCTCGAACCGAGCGGCTGGCACTGCTGTTCGAGCACCGAGATGATCTGCGCCCCGGTCATCGGGTACGTCACCAGCGTGTTGCCGAACGGCTGGAACGTGAACGCCTCGCCGAAGGTGACGACACCGTCGCCCTCACCGGCCGATTGCGCAAACAACAGGTCCGAGCGCACCCCACCAGGGTTCATGAACGCCACCTGCGCACCACTCGCCGACGTCGACCACAACTGGGCATCGGCCACCAGGTTGCCGGCCGGCGACTCGACACCACGATCCGAACCGGGTGGAACCCCGCCGCGGTTGATGTCGGCGGTGATCGTCCCGACCGGTGTGCTGCCGGCCGCGTCCACCAGTGGCTGCCATTTGGCGATGATCTCCGTCATCGCCGGGTCCGGTGTCAGAGTGGCCTGGTCCACCAGGTGGTTGGTGGCGACGCTCAGATCACGACGGACGTCGTTGGTGCGCTTGTCGATGACCAGGTCCAGTTCCGACACCACCCGGCCGAACGAGTAGGCGCTGGTCACGATCCGGGGGTCTCCGGCCGCATCTTCGAGCACGCAGTTGTATGGCAGGTGGGTGTGACCGGTGATCATCACGTCGATCGCCGGATCGAGGGCGTCGTTGATGGCCACGACAGGTCCCGAGATGCCGGCGCAGGCGTCGATCGCTCCAGGAGGCGGTGTCTGCGAGCCACCCTCGTGGAGCAGCACCACGATGGCGTCGACTCCCTGGGCCTCGAGGATCGGAACGAGGGCGTTGGCGGTCTCCGCCTCGTCCTTGAAGTCCCAACCCTGGATGCCGGCCGCGGCGACCAGAGTATCGGTCGCCTCGAGCGTCATCCCGATGAAGCCGACCTTCACGCTCTCCATCTTCTTGATCCAATACGGCGGCAGCGGGGTCGCACCGGTGGTCTCGTTGACGACGTTGGCCGCGAGCCACTGGAAATCTGCCCCGGCGAATGGGTCGTCGGGGAAGTAACAGCCGTCGACCGGATGACATCCACCGTTCTGCATGCGCAGCAGTTCGGTGACGCCTTCGTCGAACTCGTGGTTGCCGACGCTCGACACGTCGAGGCCCATCGCATTCAGAGATTCGACCGAGGGCTCGTCGTGGAAGAGCCCCGAGAATGCGGGAGAGCCACCGATGAGGTCACCGGCCGCCACCGTGAGGCTGTACTTGTTGCCGGCCCGCAGCTCGTTGAGCTTTGCGGACAGGTACTCGGCGCCACCGGCGGCGATGCCGTCGACCGCGCCCGGCGTGTTGGACTCGAGATGCCCGTGGTAGTCGTTGAACGCCAGCAGCTGTACCTGTACCAGCTGACCCGGCGGGTCTGGTTTCTTGGCGGACGCCGGATCCACCGCAACGGTGAACGACGTGAATATCAGCACGAGTGCGGCTACGAGCGCCACCATGCGACGCCGCCGATCGTGTAGGCCGCCCCACGCGGCATGGACAACTGGCGTAGACATTGAGTCTCCTCCCCAACGGGCCCGGTCCCGAATTACTCCCCAGGCGATACCCCGTTTCTAGCAGGTCGCTCGGGACCTTGAGACCGGATCAAGCGTCGGTGAAGGGCCGGGAGCGCACAACCGGGCTCCGAAGTATGGGACATCGGCGCTCTTGGTCCCATATCCCGCCGTCGTCGTGCCCGGCACGAGGGTGCTGCCCCCGGTGAAGTCGGCCGCCAGGATCAGAGGGCGGCGAACCGTTTCGCCGGATCGTGCGTACTGGCTTGCACACGAGTCGTGAAGGGAGAGATCATGAAACGACTTCGGCTCACCGTGACCGCCGCCGCGGCCATTGCGCTCCTGCTGAGTTCGGTGACGACAGCACTGGCGGTGCACGAGGACGTCATCGCCGACACCATTCCGGCTTCGCAGGTGCCAATCGCCCTCGAGACGGTCGCCGACGGATTCACATCCCCGGTGTGGGCTACGAACGCACCCGGAGACAAGCTCCGGCTGTTCGTGGTCGACCAAGTCGGCACGATCACAGCAATCAGTCTCCATCCGGGCAAGAACGCTCGTGTTCCGGACCGACTCGAGGTGCTCGACGTGGGCGCCGGCGGCCTCGGTCTCCTCGTGGAGCTGGGTGCGTTCGGACCGGGCACGTTCGACGAGCGAGGCCTGCTGGGGCTGGCGTTCCACCCCGACTTCAGAAAGAACGGGCTCATCTACACCTACTCGTCCGAGCCGGCGTCGGGCCCCGCCGATTTCTCCACCATGCCCGAGGGAGTGGCGCCGAACCATCAGTCGGTGGTGCGCGAGTGGCGCATCCCGGACCCGAAACGTCCTGATTCCGTTGTGGATCCGAGCAGCTCGCGGGTGCTCATGACGATCGACGAGCCTCAGTTCAACCACAACGCCGGGGCCCTGAACTTCGGCCCGGACGGCATGCTCTACATCGCGGTGGGCGACGGTGGCAACGCCGACGACCAGGGCGACGGCCACGCACCAGGCGGCAACGGCCAGGACCTCAGCGATGGCAACGTCCTCGGCAAGATCCTTCGCATCGACCCTCTTGGTTCCAACGCCGCCAACGGCAGCTACGGCATTCCTTCCGACAATCCATTCGTGGGAGAGCCTGGCGCCGACGAGATCTATGCGTACGGATTCCGCAACCCGTTCCGCTTCTCCTTCGATCGTCACACCGGCGACCTCATCGCGGCCGACGTCGGTCAGAACGACATCGAGGAGGTCGACGTGGTGACGAGTGGAGGCAACTACGGCTGGCCGATCAAGGAAGGCAGCTTCCTCTTCGACCAGAACGGCTCGGACCCCGGCTTCACCACCGAGTTCTCACCAGGAGTGCCGGCCGGACTGATCGACCCGATCGCCGAGTACGACCACGACGAAGGTATCTCGGTGACCGGCGGGTTCGTGTACCGCGGTGCTCGGGTGAAGCAGCTCCAGGGCTCCTACGTGTTCGCCGACTGGCTCAGCCGCCTCTTTCATCTCGCGGATGACGGGTCGATCGCCGAGCTCAGTCCGGTGAATCGCGACGGGGTCGGCGTCAACATCACCGGGTTCGGGCAGGACGGACGGGGTGAGCTCTACGTCCTCGGTCAGCCGGGGTTTGCCCCGGTCGGCACCGATGGTGTTGTGATGAGAATCGACCGGGCGCGGGCACCAGCGCGTCTTCGACGCCGAGTTGAGCGGGTCGAACGAAGTGCCGGCGGTCGACACCGCCGCCTCCGGCGAAGCTCACTTCGTTGCCACGCGGAATCGCACCGAGCTGCGATATCGGCTCGAGGTCGAGAGCATCGAAGCGGTGGTCCAAGCGCACATCCACCTGGGCTCCGCCGGCGAGAACGGCCCGGTGGTGGCCTTCCTGTTCGGGCCCGTCGAGGGAGTCGACGTCGAGGGAGCCAGGACCATCGCTCGAGGTGTCATCACGGCCGACGATCTGATCGGACCGCTCGAGGGCATGACCATCGGTCAGCTGCTGGCAGAGATGCAGCGTGGCACTGCGTACGTGAACGTCCACACGGTGGCCAATCCCGGTGGCGAGATACGAGGCCAGATCGCCGCCCGGTCCTGAACGCTGGACGCCAGGGTCGTCGCTCCACAATGGACCCCCCGCGATTGCGGGGGGTCCGCCCGCAACGATCCCACGCTCGAGTGACATCGATGAAGAAGACAAGGCTGAACGCGCGGGAGAAGGTGGCGACGATCAGGTTGATCAGCCGAACGCCGGCCGGGCGCCGCCAACCGACTTGGCGCCCTTCACTCGCGGTCGTGATCTGTTGTGACGTGCCAATGCTCGCATCCCCCGATCCTGGACGCTCGGCGTCATCACCGCTGACGATGCAATCGACGTCGTGAGCCTGGGCGAGGTTGATCACGTAGTCGGCGTCAGGGTCCCGGGTGAGCACCGGACCTGGCGCCGGATCGGGTCGAAGGTCTGCGGCGGTGGCCAGGTCGTCACATACAGTTCGGCACTACCACCGTCCGCATGCCCGAAGAGCTCGCAGAGATAGCCGAAGTGATCGTCCGCGGCCGCGGGATCAGCGTCAACGCACTCATGCTCGAAGCCCTCGAAGCCGAGATCGAGCGGGTCCGCCATGACGACGAGTTCATGACGCGACTACGTGTGAGTTGACCGAACGGGACAAAGAGATCCTGGATCGCCTCGCCGAGTGAGATACCTCACGCTTGCCGAAGCGCTCACCATCGCTGAAGCCGTAACCGGCACGAGCGCTGCGGTTCCGGCAGTCCCGAGCGGTGATCGCGTTGTGACGCAACCGCACGTAGCGCTCGCAGGCAAGGCGCCCGTGCTCATCGAACGTCGCCGAAGAAGAGAATGGCTCCCAACGGCCGCCCCTGCCGATCGTCGACGCCCCCCGAACGCGCCGAAACCCCAGCCTGAGCAGGGGTTTCGGGTGGCACGCCCGGAGAGACTCGAACTCCCAACCTCCTGATCCGTAGTCAGACGCTCTATCCAATTGAGCTACGGGCGCTTGAGGTCACGACGAGACCGGTGTCTCGTGTGATTCCGCAAGGGTAGCCGCACCACCGTCGAGGAGAAAAGCCGTAACAGCGGCATGGGTCTGGAGAACTAGTCCTTTGGATCCCATTGTCGATGACGCTCCGTTCATACCCGGTGTTTGGTCGATGGTCTTGATGTGACTCACGACAAGGACGTTCAACCTATGCGACGCACGGCAACACTCCTGATCGGCCTGCTCGCGATGTTTGGGTCGTCGCTTCCTGCGACGGCAGTCACCTCCGACGCAGCCTCCTCCGATACGGCGACCCTGTCGACCGAGACCCTCGAGCCCGTGTGGACGGACGAGATCGCCTACGTCGAACCCGAGCCGGGATGGGACGAGGCCGACGCACTGCCCGAGGTCGACACCGAGAGCTTCTTTGGTTCGCTCTCCAACGTCCGGTCGCAGATCGGCATGGACGGCGTGTCGGCGACGGGTCAGGGCGTCGACATCGCCCTGATCGACACCGGCGTGGTGCCGGTGGACGGATTGGACACGCCGGGGCGCGTCGTCAACGGGCCCGACCTCTCCTTCGAGTCGCAAGACGTCGACCTGCGGTATCTCGACACGTTCGGTCACGGCACGCACATGGCAGGAATCATGGTCTCGGATGCGGCAGACGTCCCCGGAATCGCCCCTGGCGCCCGACTCGTCAATGTGAAGGTCGCTCCATACAACGGGGCCGTCGATGTCAGTCAGATCCTCGCCGCCATCGATTGGGTGGTCCAGAATCGCAAGGCGAACGGGCTCAACATCCGCGTCCTCAACCTGTCCTATGGAACTGACTCGTTCCAGGACGCCGATGCAGATCTCATCTCGTACGCCGTCGAGCAAGCCTGGAAGGCGGGCATCGTCGTCGTGGTTGCCGCAGGGAACGACGGCAACGCCACCCGACTCACGAGTCCGGCATACAACCCGTTCGTGATAGCGGTGGGCGCCGTCGATGGATCTCTTCTCGCGACCGGCGAGAACCCGGTGCCGGACTTCTCGAACTGCGGGGTTGGGCGCACGCCCGACATCGTCGCTCCCGGCCGCTCCATCTCCAGCCTGCGCGATCCCGGGTCCTACGCCGACGTCATGTACCCCGAAGCCGCCTCGGATGACGGGCGACGATTCGTGGGCACTGGTACTTCCCAGGCCGCGGCGGTGGTGTCCGGCGCCGTCGCAGTCTTGCTCGAGTCGAGGCCATGGCTGACACCTGATCACATCAAGTCGGTGCTCACCAGGTCGGCCACACCGTTGCTCACCGCAACCGAGGCCTGTGTGGGAGCGGGTCTCCTCGATGTGGGGCTCGCGTCCACCACCTGGCGGGGCTGGAGGTCGCAACAACGGTGGGACGCCGCCGTCGGCAGTGGGAGCCTCGACGCATCACGGGGCACGCACCGGGTCGAACTGTCCGGCAAGGTGCTCGAGGGTGAGGTCGACATCTTCGGGCAGCCGTTCGATGCGGAAACCTGGACGAAGGTGTCCGCCGCAGGAACGGCGTGGAACGGCGGCAATTGGAACGGCAGCGAGATGACCGGGTCGGGATTCGGCGCGCAGTCGTGGGCCGGGCCGGCGTGGCAGGGGGTGTCGTGGTCCGGCGTCTCCTGGTCCGGAGTTTCCTGGTCGGGAGTGTCGTGGAGCGGGGTCAGCTGGTCGGGCGTGTCCTGGTCGGGAGGCACCTGGTCGGGTGTGTCGTGGTCGGGCGTGTCCTGGAGCCAGAACGCCTGGCAGTGAGCCCAACGGACAACGAGAAAGGCATCCGGTGACACCGGATGCCTTTCAGTTGCGGAGAGAGAGGGATTTGAACCCTCGAGGAGGCCTATAACCCCCTACTCGCTTAGCAGGCGAGCGCCTTCGACCACTCGGCCATCTCTCCGGGAAACGCCCGTCTGAACGAGCGCGACCATCACAGTACCGCACACCTGCCAGGTGGCGTCAAGAGGATCGATCTCACCGGCCCCGCGGGCGCGCGGGCTCCTGAGCGGGGAGTGCGGGATTCTGAACCATCGCGATCCGCTGCCGGGCTCTTCGGTCCTCGAGGCCGTTTGACAGGAGCTGCGCAGTTCAGGGAGCCGATCTCGGGATCTTGGCGGGATAGGCGTTCGTGCCCCCGATCTGGTTGTCGGCGCCTCGCTGGTCGTTGACGTCTCGGTCATTGCGCCGGCGGTTGCCGATGGGGGGGCCGGCGGTGTCCGCTATCGGCAACGTCTTCACGGTGAGCAGTTGGCGGCGCCGGATCTGCTCCGGGTCGACGTCATGTCGGTGATCTGTCCGAACCCTGCTGCCTCGCGGATGGCAGCTAGAGGCGACAACTTCACCGCCTACGACGCTTGCTTCTTTGCTCTGGCAGAGGCTGTCGGCTGTGGTTTCCTCACTGCCGACATCCGGCTCGCTCGGGTCATCAAGTCACCCCCTTGCGTTCCTGCGTGCCGGTGGTGTGCCGGAGCCATTCACTCAGCTGTTCGATGCCGGCGAACGCCAGCGTTTCGCCGGTGTCGATGTCTCTGACCGACGCTCGGAGGGTCCCTTCCGGGCCGGCCGACCAGATCCGGAGGAGAAAGGCCCGGTAGGTCGGTGGCAGGTTGGTGATCACGTGACGCCTCCGGTTTCGCCATGCCAATGTGCCTCGGTGGCCGCGTGGCCAGCGTGTGAGGGCAGCGCCTGGGTAGAGCACAGCGGCCCGGGTGGGCGGATGACGGCCGCCGTATGCTGGATGGGAGGTGCGAGGAGTGCCCATGTCCGGATTGGAGATCCGACTGCTGGGCCCATTGGAAGTCACCCTCGCCGGCGAGCCGATCGAGGACTTCGAGACCGACGCCGCCCGGGCCGTTCTCGCATATCTGGCATGCGAGCCGGGGCGCCGGTTCTCCCGGCCGGTCATCGCCGAGATGATGTGGCCCGACCGTCCGCCGGGGGCTGCGCTCAGCAACCTCCGACACGTGCTGTCGGTGTTGCGCCACGCGCTGGGAGGCGGCCCTACCCCGGTCGAGTGGCTCTCAGCCGATCGCACCACCGTTTCGATCTCCGCCTCCCCGGACTTGTGGGTGGACATGGTCGAGTTCTTCCGCCTGGCCGGCACCCCTGCCGATGAGGAAGACGTCATCGAGGCATGGGAGCGGGCCGTCGCCTTGTACCGCGGACCGCTGCTCGATGGCCTCGGTGTGCGGGCGGGGGCGGAATGGGAGGAGTGGGTCGCCGTCACCTCGGAACGGCTGCGACGCCATCGGGTGACGGTCCTGCGCCGTCTCGCCGAGCATCACGAACGAGCCGGAGCGTGGAGCGAGGCGCTCGGGATGGCCCAACACTTGGTCGAGACCGACCCTTGGGATGAGCGGGGACACCGTCAGATGATGAGGCTGCTGGCTCGCACCGGAGCGACCGCCGGCGCGATCGCGCACTACGAAGCCGTCGTCGACCGGATGGAGACTGAGTTGGGGATCTCGCCCGCCCAGGAGACCACGGCCCTCGCAGACCAGATCCGATCCGGCGACATGTCGCAGGCGGCGGCTGAGCAGGAGATCTTCTACCCGCGCTTTCTCGGGAGTCGATCGCCGGTGGCGGCGCCGCTGTTCGTGGGACGTGAGCGAGAGATCGGTCTTCTTCGGAGACATCTGGAAGCAGCGGTCGAAGGGCACGGACGGACGATCTTCGTGGCCGGTGAGGCCGGGAGCGGGAAGACCATGCTCGCCGCCGAATTCATGCGAATCGCCGGTGAGGTGCCCGATCTGCTGGCGGCCAGAGGGCGCTGCAACGCCTATGGGGGAATCGGGGATCCGTACCTCCCGTTCCGCGAGATCCTCGGAACGCTGACCGGTGACATCGAGACCCGATTCGGCGCCGGCGAGATCGACCGGGAACAGGCGGCCAGGCTCTGGGAGGCGGTGCCACACGCAGTTCGGCTGGTGTGTGACCGGGGGCCGAGCCTGGTCGGTGTCATGGTCAACGGTACCCGGCTGCTCCGGCGTGCCGGCGACGCGACACCGGGGGCTCCGTGGTTGAAATCGTTGCGCGCCAGGGTCGAGGTGTTGGAGGCACGCTCGATGTCGCCGGAACGGATGCAGCCCGCCCTGTTCGATGAGTACACCTCGGTGGTGGAGGGACTGGCCGGCGCCCACCCGCTGTTGCTGATCATCGACGACCTGCAGTGGGCCGACGTCGGCTCGATCGGCCTGCTGTGGCATCTGGCCCGGAGGCTCGAAGGCCTTCCGGTTCTCATCGTCGGTGCCTACCGCCCCGAGGAGATAGCCGCCGAGGGAGACGAACCGCACCCCATGGAACCGCTGATCGAGGAGCTCCGTTCGGTCGTGCGCGACGGCACCGTCGAACTGGGGGTCGACCGGGGATTCATCGACGCCTACATCGATTCCGAGCCGAACTCACTCGATGTCGACTTCCGCGAGCGGATGTTCTCCTATACGGGGGGTCATCCGCTGTTCACGGTGGAGATGCTCAGGGGCATGCAGGAGCGCGGCGAGATCCGCAGAGACCGGGCCGGAGTCTGGGTCGCCCAGGAGACGCTCGACTGGGGTCGGCTTCCCTCCCGTGTCGAGGCGGTCATCTCCCGGCGCATGTCCCGGCTTGCCGACGACGTACGCCGGGACCTGGCGGTCGCCGCCGTGCAGGGTGAGGAGTTCGTGGCGGAGACGGCGGCGGCGGTGCGGGAAGACCCGGCGTTGATCGAACGTCTCGGCCGTGAGGCCGCCTCGCCGGGACGGCTGGTAGACCCGGGTGGTGTTGCCAGGATCGGAGGACGGGTGGCCGCCCGGCATCGATTCCGCCACATCCTGTTCCAGGGATACCTCTACGACCACCTGGACGAGGCAGAGCGGATTCGTCTGCACGAGGCGACCGGGCGGGCGCTGGAGGACCTGTACCGCGACGTACCGGACCCACCGCTGGTAGACCTCGCCAACCACTTCGACCGGGCCGGTCTGGTGGAGCCGGCGATCGGCTACCTCCATCTGGCAGGTGCTCGGGCCTTCCGGATGTCGGCCAACGAGGAGGCCATCGGTTTGTTGGGACGTGCCGTCTCGCGGCTGATGGAGCTCCCCGAATCACCGGACCGGGATCGACGGGAACTCGAGCTGCTGGTGGCGCTCGCCGCTCCGGTGATGACGGTCCGGGGCTACGGGACGGCCGACGCCGAGCGGATCGGGATGCGGGTGTTGGAGCTGGTCGGCCGGCTCGACCCGTCGCCGATGAGCGTGATGGCGCTGATCGGGCTCGCCCAGACTTTGTTCGTACGCGGCCGATGGCTCGAAGGCGCCGGTGCCGCCCGGCGAGGCCTGATGATGGCCGAGGGATTCGACAACCCGAGCCTGACGGTGCTGGGGTGTTGCGAGCTTGGTGCCTGCCTGACGCAGGCAGGCGAGCTCGAAGAGGGGCACCGGCACATGCAGCGGGCCGCCGAGCTCGACGATCCCGAACGCGACGCCTGGCTGATGGACGTCTTCGGTGCGGCGCCGGCGCCAGAGGCGCTCGCCTGGGACGCCGCCAACACGTGGTTCCGCGGCTACCCCGATCAGGCGGTCGCCCTGGGCGAGCGAGCGATCGCCCTCGCCCGACGTCTCGACCATCCCTTCACCCTCTGCCATGCGCTCGGTGTCGGCGGTGCCTGCGTGCGGAACTCCCGCGGCGACCATCGGGAGGCTCTCGAGTGGATCGACGAGCTCGAGTCCATTGCCACCAGGGAGCATTTCCCCTTCTGGTGCGCCCCCGCCGAGATCTATCGCGGTGTGGCGGTGGGCAATATGGGAGACCCGGACGCCGGGGTCGGGCTCATCGACCATGGCCTCGCCTGGTGGGGGGCGATGGGAGTCGCCGGGTGGGACGCGATGTACATGCTCGACGAGGCACGGCTCGAGATGCAGCAGGGGAGGACCGATCGAGCGCTCGCCATCGTCGAGAAGGCGTCGGCGGAACGGGGCGCCGACGGCCATGGACTCGTCGAGGTGATGGTGGACGTCGAACGCGCCGTGATCCTTCACATGGTCGGCGACCCCTCGGCACCAGAGGCGCTCACCGCCGCCATCGAATCGGCCCGGGGCATCGGTGCCCGAATGCTGGAATTGCGTGCCGCCACCCACCTGGCGGAATCCCTGGCAGACCACCGGCGACAGGATCGGGCACGTGAGCTGCTCGCTCCGATATGCCAATGGTTCACCGAGGGTTTCGACGTGCCGGACCTCGTCACTGCCCGGCGAGTCCTCGAGCGGCTCTGAGCCCCCACCCCGTCACCGGTCACTCGCTGGTCACGCCCCCGATGACGCAGTGTGGAGCTGGACCGAAAGGAGGACACGGTGACAGAACGAACCACATTGCATCGCCCATCGCCGCCCGAACCACGGGCGGGGCGGCCCCTGCTGCGGCTGGTGGCAGGAGTGTTGGCCATGGTGCTGATCGGGTTCGGGGTCTGGGCGATCGTGGCCGCAGATCACCGGCACGATCTCGCCACCGCCCGCCAGATCACAGACGACTGGTTCGCCGGGTGGAACGACAACGATCCCGACGCCGTCGCCGCGGTGTTCACCGAAGACGGCGCGTTCGTCGACCTCGACAATGGTGACGTCTACACCGGCAGGCAGGCGATCGCCGACTACGCGGCAGAGGCGTCCTGGGCCGTGAGCGAAGGCCGGCGGGTGACCGAGGGTGTGCGCACCGATACCGGCACCATCGTCTTCGAGACCGAATTCAAGCTCGTCGGAGCGACGCGCGACGAGGACCTGGAGGTCGAGCTCGACGGAGAGCTGGCATCCCGGATCGAGTTCCTGGTTGAAGGGCGCAACCATCTCGCCATCGCCCGAGGAATCGCCGACGACTTCGGCGCCGGGTGGAACGACAACGACCCCGCGGCCATCGCCGCAGTGTTCACTTCGTCCGGTGTGTACACCTTCGGTGACGGCGAGAACGTGGTGACCGGTCGTGACGCAATTGAGGAATTCGCAGCCGCCTACGTCGAGGACGTCGGCGACGTCCGTCGCTTGGGCGACGGCACCCTGAGCGATGCCGGAACCTACGTGTTCCCGATCCGAAACGAGATGTCCGGGGAGCGTCACGTCGGCGACCTGGAGATCCGGCTCTACCCGGGTCTGGAACTGGCTTCGTGGATGGAGTTCCACGAGACGCCATGAGGTCGAGACCGAGCGAGGTCTGGCGTAGCGCATCGAGCGGATGACACGGCTTGGCTCACAACTCGGGGCTCGCTCCGGTCTTGGTCTGACTACGAAACGAAGGGAGAACACCGTGCGGATCACCAGATGGGTACACAAGGTGGTGGTGGCGGGAGTCGTGCTCCTGCTTCTGAGTGCGGCGGCGCCTGCAATGGCCGGGCATGGAAGGGATCGGCCGTTCCGGATGACTTGGAGCGGCACCTACGAAGCGTTCGTCGGCGGTCCCGATTGGTGCGATGTCGCCGGCGGATGGATTCCCATCCACATCGTCGGTGACGAGGGCACTGCCACCCACATGGGACGGGTCGAAGGCGAAGGATGGCATTGCACCAACGCCGCCACCGGGGCGATCGCCGATGGCGTGTTGGTATACGTCGCCGCCAACGGCGACCAGCTCCACGGAACCTACTCAGGGACGCTCGTGCCCGAGCACATCGTCGAGATCGTGTTCGACGGTGGCACCGGGAGATTCGCCGACGCGGGCGGCACCGCGCACGAGGAGGTTTGGCACGTGCCGTTGTCGGATCTCGGAGGACTGGTCGGTGGCACCGCCACCGGAACCATCGACTATGACGCCTCCCACCCCAACCCATAGCACCTCGACGTCGAGAGGGCCTCAAGCAGCGCACCCGGTGACCGGGTGCGCTGCATGCGGAACCGCGCCGACGAGCGGTATCGCGTCGCTGGGACTGGACACGGGAAACCGTGTGGCGGAGGGAGTGGGATTTGAACCCACGGAACCGGGAAACCGGTTCAACGGTTTTCAAGACCGTCACTTTCGACCGCTCAGTCATCCCTCCGTGAGCCGATGAGGCTCGGACGGGTCAGTCTGCCCGACGTCTGGTGCCCGGGTCAAGACACAGGCCACGGCCAACCAATCTGGGCAGCCGATACCCATGTTGCGCGTCGCCCGATCCCATACGTTGGCGACGACCGATCGAAAGGCAAGCCCGATGACCACCACAGCCCAGACGTCGGGAGGGCAAGACGCACCCGTGATCCGCAACGGCGTTCCGGTGACCAAGCTGTTTGGGACCCGCGACAGGCTCACGGCCGAACCAGAGCTCGCACGGTTTCGGTTCACCGCCAGGAACACCTGGATCGAAGGCACGGCGTCGCGGTCGTCTATCCACGAGTGGTACGGAGTCGGAACCGATCACGTTCACGTCGAAGAGTTCAGCTACACGGCCGACCATCCGACACTCGGAAACGGATACGGCCCCACTCCGCAAGAGACCGTGTTGCATGCCCTGGCAGCCTGCCTCACGGCCGGTGTCGCAACGACTGCTGCGGCGCGCAAGATCGACCTCACGTCGGTGACATCCGTCGTGGTGGGCGAGATCGATGTGCGCGGTGCCCTCTCCATCCGCGAAGAACGACGGCCTGGACAATCCGTTGTACCTGTATCTGTGCGGCCAGGATTTCAGCGGATCGCCGTGGCGTTCGAGATCGAAGGGGATGCCGAAGACGATGAGCTCGCCGCTCTGGCCGACGCGTCGCGCTCGACGTCGGCCGTCTATGACATGCTCACGGCCAACACGGAAGTGAGAATCAGCGTCAACGCCAAGGCGTGACGAACAGCGATTCGTCATCGACACCTCGGGTGGCGGAGGGGGAGGGATTCGAACCCTCGAGGAGCGAACGCCCCTACGGCATTTCGAGTGCCGCGCACTAGACCGGACTATGCGACCCCTCCGGGTCTGTCGGCCCCGAAGGCCGACACGATCACACGGCCACAGCGTACCGAGGCGGTGCGACGGTACGTTGTAGTCGCTAGGGTCGCTGCCGCACAAACGGCACGACCGGCGGAGGGAGGGGGATTTGAACCCCCGAGGGGCGTGAACCCCAACGGCATTTCCAGTGCCGCGCACTAGGCCGGACTATGCGATCCCTCCATGAGGATGCCTCGGACCGAATCCGAGGCACACACAGCGTACCGACTACCAACGGAAGTGACCAGATGGCCGCCGACATGCGCACCACGTGGGAAGGTCCGATGCGAACCGCCCTGGCCGAAGGCCGCCTGGCGGCCGCCGCCGGAGAGGTCCCGGTGGGCGCAGTCGTCGTCGACCCCGATGGCGTCGTCGTTGCGACGACCCACAACCGGCGAGAAGAACTGGTCGATCCCACGGCCCACGCCGAGATGCTCGCCATCACCGAGGCTGCACGGAAAGCCGGCACCTGGCGTTTGACCGACCACACATTGGTGGTGACGTTGGAACCGTGTCCCATGTGCGCCGGGGCCGCCGTGCATGCTCGGCTCGGCCGGATCGTCTACGGCGCACCGGATCCGAAGGCCGGCGCGGCTTGGAGCCTCTACAACATCCCGCAGGACCCGAGGCTCAACCACCGATGCGAGGTCGTGGCAGGAGTGCTCGCAGACGAATGTGGTGACCTCCTCCGCAGCTTCTTCGACGAGCGCCGCCGCACCGACTGACTTGCAGTGCGCTTCCTCCTTCTAGACTGAGGTTCCCCAATGCAGAGTGGGTGCGGCCTCCGGGTCCTGCGCGGCGGGGCCCCGCGAATTTGGTCAGGTCCGGAAGGAAGCAGCCATAAGCGGTCGGTCTCGGGCGCCGCAGTCAAGCCTGGCGGCCGCACCGACTCTGTGTTGTTCAGGCGGACTTTCGGCCCGCTGCGGCGTACGCCCGGATGATGTGGTGAAGGTGGTTCACGCCGGCCGAAACAGACGCCGGTCCGCCTGGGCTGCCGCACTCGTGGTGGGCCGATCTGTATGGCGCCGGGTGTTGTCGGGCGGACTTTCGGCCCGCTGCGGCGTACGCCCGGATGATGTGGTGAAGGTGGTTCACGCCGGCTGAAACAGACGCCGGTCCGCCTGGGCTGCCGCACTCGTGGTGGGCCGATCTGTATGGCGCCGGGTGTTGTCGGGCGGACTTTCGGCCCGCTGCGGCGTACGCCCGGATGATGTGGTGAAGGTGGTTCACACCGGCTGAAACAGACGCCGGTCCGCCTGGGCTGCCGCACTCGTGGTGGGCCGATCTGTATGGCGCCGGGTGTTGTCGGGCGGACTTTCGGCCCGCTGCGGCGTACGCCCGGATGATGTGGTGAAGGTGGTTCACGCCGGCCGAAACAGACGCCGGTCCGCCTGGGCTGCCGCACTCGTGGTGGGCCGATCTGTATGGCGCCGGGTGTTGTCGGGCGGACTTTCGGCCCGCTGCGGCGTACGCCCGGATGATGTGGTGAAGGTGGTTCACGCCTGGCCGAAACAGACGCCGGTCGGCCTGGGCTGCCGCACGCGTGGCGGGCGAATCTTTTCGACTCTGTGTTTCTTCAGGCCGACTTCCGCTCATGGTCGGCGGTCACCAGGATCATGTGCGACCGCTGGTCCACGTCGAGCGGAACAGACGCCGGACGGCGCGACCATGCCGTCGATCCAAGCCGATCGGTACACCAACGTGTTGGCGATCGCCTGAGCACCGTATCTGCGATCTCGTCGCGAGCTCGACGATCACCGTCGATGATCGCATCGGCCACACCCGGCCGGGCGAGCGGCGCCTCGCCCTCGTCGAACGAGATCATCACCGTCACACCCGAGCCCTTCCTGCCGATCGAACGACGCCGATCTGCATGTCTGCGCAATCTCGGTCGCTCGCTGTTATGCGGCTGTAAGGTCGCCGGACGACTGTTGGCGGCATGGGACAGGAAAGCGCGCGAGTCATGGAGAACGCAGGGCTCGAAGCACCGCTCATTCGCGTGTTCGGCGGAATGGGTCTCGAAGCCGGGGACGACCCGGTTTCCATCGGCGGCGCGAGGCAACGCCGACTGCTCGCCCTGCTTGCCATCCGGGCCAACACCGTCGTCGACATCGACTGGCTCGCCGAGTACCTGTGGACCGACGCCGAGCGACCCGACTCGACTGCGCCTCCGCTTCGCACCTACGTGTCGCGTCTCCGCTCAGCGTTCCCCGAGGCGATTCGCTCCTGGATCGAGACCGAATCCTCGGGCTACCGGTTGGCCGTTCCGGCCGAGTCGGTCGAACACACACGGTTCTCGCTCCTCCGGTCCCGTGCCAGAGCCGCCCGAGAGCACGACGATCCCCAAACGGCTCAGCGTTTGCTCGACGAGGCGCTGGCCCTCTGGAGGGGTGAGCCCTTCCGGGAGCTCGAAGACCTCGACTGGGCACGAGCAGAGATCGAGCGGCTGAACCTCGATCGGCTCGAGGCGCTGGAGGAGCGATGGGAAGCGGCACTGGCCCTTGGTCGTCACACCCAGATCACCGGCGAGCTTGCGGCGTTCACATCCGAGCACGGACTGAGGGAGCGGGCGGCGCGCCAGTACGCCCTCGCCCTGCATCGGAGCGGTAGAACCGCAGAGGCGCTCCGGGTGATCGACGATCATCGCAAGCTGATCGCCGACGTCAGCGGCTTGGAGCCCTCCCAAGCGATTCTCGAACTCGAGGATGCCCTCCTCACCGGTGATCCGTCACTCGACGTGGAGGACGACGGCACGCCGCTCCGGGGTTATCGCCTCATGGAGCAGATCGGCACAGGCGCGTTCTCCGTGGTGTGGCGGGGCATCCAGCCGTCGGTGAATCGCGAGGTGGCGGTCAAACAGATCCGCAGTGAGCTGGCGTCCCAGCCGGACTTCATCCGCCGGTTCGAGGCCGAGGCGCATCTGGTCGCCCAGATCGAGCACCCCCACATCGTCCCGCTCATCGACTACTGGCGAGACCCCGATTCCGCCTACCTGGTGATGCGCTGGCTGCGGGGCGGCACCCTCGAGCGACGGCTCGACGAAGGCGCGCTCACCCTCGACGACACCCTCGCGATGGCCAGACAGATCGGGGATGCGTTGTCGGTCGCGCACGGTCGGGGAGTCGTCCACCGGGACGTCAAGGCGGCGAACATCCTGTTCGACGAGCAGGGCAACGCCTTTCTCACGGATTTCGGCATCGCACTCGAAGTCGCCGAGTCCGGCGGCCCCGAGGCGGCGCTGTCGCCGGGTTCCCCTGCCTACGCCTCCCCGGAACAGATCCGGCGTGAGCAGCTCGGACCAGAGTCCGACGTCTTCAGTCTCGGGGTGGTCGTCTACGAGTGCCTCACCGGGTCGCTCCCGTTCCTTGACAGCTCGTCGGCGGAGGAGTTGATCGACCGTCAGTTGAACGCCCCCTACCCGCCGCTGTCTCAGATTCGGCCGGATCTGCCGTCGTCGATCTCGGCTGCGGTCGCCCGGGCAACCGCCAAGGATCCGGCCGAGCGGTTTGTATCGATCGCGGAGTTCATCGCCTCGCTGGAGATGTCCGAGCCGGCTGCGGTGGTCGGCCGGGCCACCACCACCCGGGTGGACGTAGCCAACCCCTACATGGGTCTTCGTTCGTTCGACGACGGTGACGTCGACCGGTTCTTCGGGCGTGAGCGCCTGGTCAGCGAGCTCGTCGGTCGGATGGCGGGCAACACGATCGCCGCGCGCTGCCTGGTACTGGTCGGCCCGTCGGGCTCGGGGAAGTCGTCGGTCGTCCGGGCGGGTCTCACCCCGTCGCTCCGTGCCGGGGCGGTTCCGGGGTCCGACGAGTGGTTCGTGACGACGATGGTGCCCGGCACCGACCCCTTTGAGTCGTTGGAGGCGGCGCTGTTGCGGATTGCCGTCAATCCGCCCGAGTCCCTCTTGAGCCAGATTCGTGATGGGGAGCGGGGGCTGTTGCGGGGGCTCCGTCGCTGTGTGAGCTCCGATGACGATCGGGTGCTCTTGGTGATCGATCAGTTCGAGGAGGTCTTCGCCGGTGCTGCTGCCGACTCGGCCGACTCGTTCCTCGATGCCCTGAGCGTCGCTGTCGAGGACCCGACCTCGCCACTGAGACTGGTGATGACGCTGCGGGCCGATTACTACGACCGCCCCCTGGAGCACCCGGCGTTCGCCCCGATCCTCAAGGAGACTGCCGTCGACGTCACCCCACTGGCGCCCGACGAGTTGGAACGTGCGATCGTCGAGCCGGCACGTCAGTCCGGCGTGGAGTTCGAGTCCGGGCTGGTGCCGCGCATCGCCGCCGAGACCGTCCGTCAACCGTCGCCGCTCCCGATGCTCCAGTACATGCTGGGTGAGCTGTTCGACCGGCGCACCGGCAATCG
>CAWATW010000002.1:0-23032 GCA_963785075.1 uncultured bacterium | reverse complement strand
TTGATGACCTTTGCCGGCGTGTCCGAGATCTTGATGGCCGGCGTCCACTCCCCCGCGTGCTCGATGGCAACGATCTTGTAGACACCGTCGAGCGACGGATCCCCGTCGGAGGTCACCATGCGCGACCCCACCCCGTAGACCGGCCGTCTCAGGAGTCGGGCGGGATCGACGTCGTATCGAGGCGCCTCGTCGATGATCTGAGATCGAATCTGGAAGATGGTCAGCTCGTCGAGCTGGCTCGACAAGACGATCGTCGTGTCCTCGAACCCAGCTGCGTCGAGCATCGCTGCCGACCGGACCGCCAGGTGCGCCAGGTCGCCGGAGTCCAGACGGATGCCGACCGGGCGATGCCCGGCGACACGCAGCTCCTCGAACACCTTGATCGCGTTGGGGACACCGGACTCGAGGGTGTCGATGGTGTCCACCAGCAGCAGACACTCGTCGGGATACGCCTCGGCGTAGGCCCGAATGCTGCCGCGCTCGCCACCGGCGACCGCCATGAACACCTGCACCATCGAATGGGCGTGGGTGCCTTTCGACGCCATTCCGAGCTCGGCCGAAAGGCCGACGTTCGAAGATCCGGCGGCACCGCCGATGATGGCCGCCCGCGATGCCGGGTTGGCGTTCTGTGCCCGACGCATGCCGAACTCGAGCACGGCACCGCCGTCGGCCGCTTCGGCCACTCGAGATGCCTTCGTGGCGATGAGCGTCGGGAAGTTGAGGTGGTGGAGCAACCCGGTCTCCAGGAGCTGGGCCACCAGCAGCGGCGCCTGCACCACCGTGATCGGAGTGTTGGGGTGAACGACCCGTCCCTCCGGGACGGCCCAGATGTCGACGTCGGTGAAGCCGCCGACGTCGTTGAGGTAGGCCAGGAAGTCCTCGGAGAAGACCTGACCACCGGACGGGGAACGAACGCTGCGGAGAACGTCGAGCTCCTCAGGACCGAATCGGGCGGACTCCATCCAGCCGAGCATCTGGTCGAGACCGGCCGCGATGCAGTAACCCGCTTGGTGCTTGCCGTAGTCCGGGTAGCTCCGGAAGCTGTGGTCGAACTGAGCCCTCCGTTCGGCGAGTCCCATCCGCCAGTAGAGCTGGGCCATCGTCAACTGATAGTGGTCGGTGAAGAGAATTCCGTCGGAGATGCTCACTGGCGCAGCCTAGAACCCCCCTTTTGGTGCACAAAAGGTGCGATATTCACGCACTTTGTGCACCAAAACGGTCCGGCGCCCTGTCCGACACGTATTCTCCGCATCAGCCGACTCATCGAGGAGTGATGCCTACCAACGCCGAGATCCACGCCCGCCGTCAGGCGGCTCTACCCACCGGATGGGGTTCCACATTCCCGGTCTACGTCGAGCGGGCAGCGAACGCAGAGCTCTGGGATGTCGAGGGGCGCCGGTACATCGACTTCGCCGGTGGCATCGCGGTGCTCAACACCGGGCACCTCCACCCTCACGTGAGAGATGCCGTCGCCGCCCAACTCGAGTCGTTCAGCCACACCTGCTTCATGGTCAACCCGTACGAGTCGGTGGTGACCCTTGCAGAGCGCCTCAACGCCGTCATGCCAGGACCAACCGAGAAGCGCACGATGTTCGTCAACTCGGGCGCCGAAGCTGTAGAGAACGCCGTCAAGATCGCCCGCTACGCGACCGGTCGCTCGGGCGTCATCGCCTTCTCCGGCGGCTTCCACGGCCGCACGCACATGACCATGGCACTCACCGGCAAGGTCATGCCCTACAAGCACGGATTCGGTCCGTTTCCGTCCGAGATCTATCACGCCGCCTATCCGTATGCCTATCGCGGCGTGACGGTGGACGACGCCATGGCGTCGATCGCACACATCTTCAAAGAGGACATCGAGCCTGGGCGGGTGGCGGCCGTCGTGGTCGAGCCGGTGCTCGGCGAGGGCGGGTTCGTCGATGCTCCCCCGCAATTCTTGCGAGAGTTGCGGGGGCTGTGCGACGAGCACGGGATCGTGCTGATCGTGGACGAGATTCAGACCGGGTTCGCTCGGACCGGCCGCCTGTTCGCGCACGAGTACGCCGGGATCGAAGCCGACATCGTCACGCTCGCCAAGAGCCTTGCGGGAGGATTCCCACTGGCGGCGATCACCGGCAAGGCAGAGATCATGAACACCGTGCACGCCGGAGGGATCGGCGGCACGTACGGCGGCAACCCACTGTCGGTGGCAGCGGCCAACGCCGTGTTGGATGTGATCGAACGAGAGAACCTGGCGGATCGGGCGCTCGGTATCGGAGAGACCTTCGTCAAGCGCCTCGAGGGGCTTGCCGCCCATCATGAGAGCATCGGGGAGATCCGAGGGCTCGGAGCGATGGTCGCCATGGAGCTGGTGAAGGATCGGACGTCGAAAGAACCCGACGCCGACCTGACCAGGGCGCTCGTTGCCAAGGCCCAAGAGGCGGGTCTCATCCTGCTGTCGTGTGGAACACTCGGCAACGTGGTGCGGTTCCTCGTGCCGCTCACCGCGCCCGATGAGCTGATCACAGAAGGGCTCGACGTATTGGAGGGCTGCTTCGACGAACTCCACTCGTGAGCGCCGATCCGCCACCTGACACGTTCGTCGACCTGTTGACGGCGTACGACCCCGACGTCACCGACCTCGCACTCACGCTGCGCGAACGTATCCTCGACCACGTTCCGGAGTTCGAGGAACGGGTGTACACCGGATGGCGCGGTCTCGGCTTCCATCATCCCGATGCGGGGTACGTGTGCGCACTCTTTCCCCGCTCGGGCAGGGTGCTCCTCGGCTTCGAACGTGGCGTGCGCCTCCCCGACCCCGACGGGCTTCTGGTCGGCAACGGCCGTCAGGTGAGGTCGCTCGTGTATCGGCCGAGCGACGACGTTGGAGGATTCGAGGCGTACCTCGATGCCGCCATCGAACTCGTTTGAACCCGATACCGTTGGTGCCATGACGACGTACACACCTTCCACGGCCTTGATCGTCGTGGACTGCCAGAACGACTTCGCCGACCCGGACGGGAGCCTCTACGTCCGGGGGGGCGAGGATGTCATCGCATCGGTGAACGCCGAGGTGATCCGGGCAGTGGCCAGCGGCTCTCCCGTGTTCTACACCCAGGATTGGCATCCCGAGTCCACGCCCCATTTCGAAAAGGACGGCGGCATCTGGCCCGTGCACTGCGTGGCCGACACGTGGGGGGCGGAGTTCCATCCTCGGTTGATCGTCGCCGGGCCTTCGGTCCGCAAGGGTGCCGGCGGTGAGGATGGGTACTCAGGATTCACGATGCGAGATCCGACCACCGGCGAGACCGTACCGACGGCACTGGCGGGCAAACTCGAGGAGGCCCGGGTGGACACGGTGGTCACAGTCGGCCTTGCACTCGACTACTGCGTCAAGGCCACTGCTCTCGATGCCGTGTCACTCGGACATCTGGTCGCTGTGATCGCCGATGCCACCGCAGCCGTCAACCTCGAGGGCGGTGACGACGAACGCGCATGGGCTGAGTTGTCGGCAACCGGAGTGACACGTCGCTAGTCAGTCGGACTCGTGGAGAGATCCACCGATCCGACGCCGGAGGATGGGCGAAGCGGAGTGAAGCCCGATGGACTTGGCAAAGCCCGGATCATCGTCGGTCGTCAAAACGACCTCTTCACCTTCGATCCTCAGATGGAACCCGTCGTCTTCTCCACGAACGCCGACCTCGGACAGTGGCCACGATCCGATCAACTGGGATCCGACCCGCAGCGACAGCCGCTCCTGGTCGATGTCGATCGTGACCTTCACCGAGGTACGTTCACGATCCCGAAGCAACAGCCGCCCAATGAACTCATCATTCATCAGTCCCTCCGAGGCCATCGTACCCGGAGCGACGTGACCAAGTAGCGATATCTCAGGCGGCCCCGACTTGTTCACCCGCGCCGTGCTCGAGGCAATCCGCCAGCGACGCGTCGTCGTCCGTCCGAACACACAACAGGCTTCCGGGAACTTCGATGAGCACACCGGCGTCGCTGAGCACCGCCGAGATGTCCGCAACGGCCCACGTTGCGATCTCGATGTCGAACGCCACGATCGACAGGTTCGCCTCCGTTACGGTGAGGATTGCCCGGAAAGCCGGCTCGTCTTCATCCGCGAGGTCGACAAGAGCTACGAAGTGGCGAGTGTTGGACACGTCGAACACTCTATGCGCTATTCCGCTCACTGGAAGAGAGAACCAGTGCCTATTTGTGAGTTTCGACCACTTTCTGCGTTCGGGTAGGCCATGAGGGTGGGGCTGGTGTCGGACACCAACGAGCTCCTACGGACCCGACCCGACTGCTCGTGAACCCCGAGAGCAGACTGGCCGACTGGCGATTACGACCGGGCCCGGTGGGAGTCGTACTCTCCATCGGATGTCTCGTCGCCCGCCGCTCGTGTTCATTTTCGCCGTGACGCTGACCGGCATTCTCAACAACACCCTCGTCACTCCGGCGATACCCGACATCCTGAGCGACTTCGACATGCCTTCTACACGGTCAGGGATCCTGGTCTCGGTCGGCTCCGTGGCGGGAATCCTGCTGGCACCCGCGATCGGGTTCCTGGCCGATCGATATGGGCGGAAGCTGGTCCTGAGTGCGTGTCTCGTGACGTTCGGGGTCTTCGGGCTCGGAGCCGCCCTGGCACCGACCTTCGAGATGCTGCTGGCGGCCCGCTTCCTCCAGGGCATGGGCTCCGCCGGGCTCATCAACCTGGCGGTCGTGCTGATCGGTGACCACTGGACCGGTGCCGAGCGCACCCGACTTGTGGGCCGGAACTCGGCGGTCCTCACCGTCGGTCTTGCCTCGCTACCGCTGGTGTCTGGTGTGATCACCGAGACGCTCGGGTGGCGGGCTACGTTCGGCGTGTACACCGTTGCCTTCTTCACGGCAGGGTGGGCGTGGCTGATTCTCGATGGGTCGAGACCGACCGAGATCCCCGAGCTCAGGCGCCAACTGCGCGATGCGGGCGCGGCGGTGAAACGGCCGGAGACCGCCGCCAACGTCGGGATCACTTTGATCATGTTCATGATGATCTTCGGTCTCATGCTCACCGTGCTTCCGATCCACCTGGCGGAGGTCTTCGGACTCGATGCGGCCGCGAGAGGCTTCTTCATCTCGTTGCCTGCCCTCACCTCTACCGTCGCTGCATTCAATCTCGGTCGAATACGACGCAGGGTCAGCGCGGCAATGATGATCGCGGCTGCTGCAACGCTCTGGGCGATCGCCTTCACGACCATCGGACTCGCCGGATCTCTGGCGGTTGTGGCCGTCGGCGCCCTGGTGTTCGGCGCCGGTGAAGGTTCTCTCGTGCCTCTTCTCCAGGACGTGGCCATGTCATCGGCTCCCGAGGGCCAGCGTGGTGCGGTGGTGGCGACCTGGGTCGGCTTCGCACGGCTCGGACAGACACTCGGCCCGCTGGTCGCCGGATTGGGCCTGGGCGCATTCGGCTCGGAAACGACCCTCGTGGCAGGGTCGGCGCTCGCAGTCTTGATGGCGCTCGCAGGTGGGCTCGGTCCACTCCGGCGGGCCTCCGGCCGCCTGTCACCGACCCTCGGTTGATCGTCGCGACCGGGCGGCGGCCTCTACACCCGGGCGGGTGGTCGCGCAACGCAGCGGGGCGGACGGGTCGCAAACCCGTTCCGCCTCGCCGGTTTGAGCGTCCGGATTTCGGGCGTTCGCCTCAGCTCACGCGTTCGTTCTCACCGACACGTCCCTGATGCCGAGACCGATGAGGATGAACACGATCCCCATCAACAGCGCCATGCCGGCGACTCCGAATGCGACGACCGAGGTGAACAGCGACGACTGCAGGAAAGCCGCGTTCATCGCCGTCTGCCGCAGGGGATCCTCACGGTCGAGTTCGGCGTAGGTCAGGCCACCGGTCGCGTCCATCGCATGCTGGTCGATGATCTTGGCTTCGCAATAGGCACTCCACGGGCCGTTCACGTCGTCGCCGGCGGCGCAGCTCGCGTCATCGGAAACGGTGATGTTCTGGGCGGCGAGCGTGCTGCTCACGGTCACCCAGGTGGTGATCGCTCCAACGATCATGAGCAGTCCGAGCACCATCGATGCAAGAGATGCCAATCTCCGCATTCTGTTCATCTCCTTCTAGGGGGTCCTTGCGACGATAGGCCCGCTACGGCCGCCAGAGAGCGATTTGGGTCCCTGAGCAGTCACAGACTCTCGGGACGGGTGGCCCTTTTCCGATCGTTCATGTCGAAACGTGCATGTGTCGAGTCGTCGGTGCACGAGAACCACGATTCTGCCGGGCAGGCATGAACGAACGCCCTTATGCTCGTTGTGGGGGGCGAGAGGAGACCTATGCGGTCCAAATCACGCCAGAGGCAATCCATGGTCGGGCTCGCGGTCGCGGCACTCACATTGGTGGCGGCGCTTCCGGCCGGCGCCCAAGACATCAGTCTCGAGTTCGAGGACTTCAGTTCGCTGCACAGCGTCAGCGACGACGGGGCTTGGGTGATCGTCTCGACGGAAGACGGTCTCGTCACCTCGGACACCGATGACGCCACCGACGTCTACGTGTACGACGTGGAGAATGGCGCCTTTCAGATCGTCCCGATCGAGGGCGGAAATGCGGCGTTCGCCGGAGCCAGCGGCAACGGGCGTCATGTTGTCATCCGAACCTCGTCCTTCGGGGCCTCGCCGGAACGCTTCGAGGTGTTCGACCCGACAACGTCGACGGTGACAGAGGTGAAAGACGAGTTCGAGCCGTCGGTGTATCTCACGTCGCTGATGAACGTCACCGACGACGGTCGTTTCTTGCTCCTCGACGGGCTTCGCGGTCTCGGCTTCTACGACCCTGCCGATCGCAGTTTCGAAGCGGTCGACATCGCAGCGGACTGGGTGGTGGAGTCCGTGGGCGCGAGCCGGGATGGTCGATACGTGGGTGTCACTGCCCGCGACGGCCAGAACCAGCCGGTGGCGGCACGGGTGGACCAGTCGACGGGCACCGTCGTACTCCTCCCGGCGGAGGACTACGTGACAGAGAACGTGAACACCGTGACCAACGTCGCGATCTCCCCCGACGGTGCCGAGATCGCCGTGGACCTCGACCTGGACACGACCCTCGTGTCGTTCGTCTACGACGTCGAGGAGTCGGACGGGTTCATCTTGGATGCTCAGTTCGTTGGGTTCCCCGCCGACGACCGGTTCCTCATTACGGCCGAGTTCTATTTCGTGTTCGGTCGCGACGGCCAGGGCGTCGCCAACGTCGATAGCGTGCTGGGTCTCCCGGACTTCACTGCTTCGTTCCCCGCTCCGACCACCGATCGAAACATCTGGATCGAGCGATCTGCGGTCGACCACACGGTGATCGAACGACATCCGTTCGACGTGGTCCCGCTCGACGCAGGGTTCGTGTTCTCCGGCGACATCTTCTGGGCCGCCCGGGAGGGCATCACGAAGAGCTGCAACCCGCCGCTCAACACGGCCTTCTGTCCCGACGAGCCGGTGACACGTGGCCAGATGGCGGCGTTCCTCAATCGGGCGCTCGAGCTGCCCCCGAGACCCGGCGATCTGCCAGTGAGCGCCGACTACTTCGTCGATGACAACGGCACCGTCTTCGAGGAAGACATCAACGCCTTGGCCGAGTCGCTCGTCACACAGGGCTGCAACCCTCCCACCAACGACCAGTTCTGTCCTGACGATTTGGTCACACGCGGTCAGATGGCTGCGTTCCTGGTTCGGGCATTGGGACTTCCGGACGCGGATCCGGGCGACTCCTTCGCCGACGACGACACCTCGGTGTTCGAAGCCGACATCGAAGCGCTGGCCGCGGCCGGCATCGCCGAGGGATGCGACGCCGCGGCAGGGCTCTACTGCCCCGACGACGTGGTGACCAGGGCCCAGATGGCGGCCTTCCTCCACCGGGCGCTGCGGGCCATGGGCGGCTGAGCGCCGAACCGACCGTACTCCCAGCCGGCCGAGTGGCTCCTGGGAGTACGGTTGCGCCATGGATGCATGGGACGAGGGATCGAAGTACGACGAGTACATGGGGCGCTGGAGCGGACCCGTCGCAGGTGAGTTCCTCGCCTGGCTCGGCGTGCCACCCGGAGCTCGATGGCTCGACGTCGGATGTGGCACCGGTGCCCTGAGCCGGACGATTCTCGACCTGTCCACGCCGCGGTCCGTCTCCGCGGTCGATCCCTCCCCCGGCTTCGTCGCCGCTGCGCGGAGCGGACTCGGATCGGATGCCGACCTACACGTCGGTGACGCGCAGGATCTCCCGTTCGAAGCCGATGAGTTCGACGCCGCGGTGAGTGGCCTCGCCTTGAACTTCGTCCCCGATCCCGCAGCGGCCGTTCTCGAGCTGAGTCGGGTCACAAGGCCCGGCGGCGTGGTCGCTGCGTATGTTTGGGACTACCGGGCCGGTATGCAGATGATTCGATCCTTCTGGGACGCAGCCATCTCGCTCGACCCGTCGATCGCCCACCTCGATGAGGCGACCAGGTTCCCTCTCTGCGACCCGGATCGACTGGCCGAACTCTTCGAGGATTCAGGCGTCGCCGATGTCGAGGTCACCGGGTTGACGATCCCAACCCGGTTCGAGACCTTCGACGATCTCTGGAGGCCGATGCTTGGTGGTCAGGGTCCGGCCCCGAGCTACGTGACGTCGCTGCCACGCACCGAGCGCGAACGTTTGAGATCCACGCTGCAGCAGACCCTGGCTCGTGAGGACGGGCCGTTGGACCTCACAGCACGAGCGTGGGCAGTGAAGGCAATCGCCTAGCAGTCCAACGCCTCTTCAGAACACTGTGCTCGCGTCTTCGTTGTGTCCCCCCTCCTGGTGTTCGATGGTGTTTTGATGCGACGCGTCAATCACGGAATCCCCCCTGGCTGCCTGCGGCAGCCTGTCCCCCCTTCTGGGGGACACAATCGCCGGACCCACGTCACGGTTGGCCTGTGGAGCGCCCTTCCGCTTTCAACTGTTCGTGTCCCCCGATGAGAGTGCGGAATCCGCCTGGCTGCCTGCGGCAGCCTGTCCCCCTTCTGGGGGACACACTCGCCGGACACAACCCACGGTTGAGAAGAGGAGCACCCAACCAGCTTCCCACTGTTCGTGTCCCCCCGCAGGGGGGACAGATTCGGCAACGGCGTAGCCGTGGACGAATCAGGGGGGGTTACACACCAATCACGACAGAGGAGAGAAGGCACTCGTGTCGCACGGTCGCGAGACAGGACATCTTCGCACCCTCAACCAGCCTGGGCCTGCATGATGTCGAACTCGTTGCCTTCGGGGTCGGTGCAGGTGTTCCACACGAACCCATGCCATTCCCGCCGCTCGCCGATCCCTCCTCCCAACGTCACGACCCGATCCAGGGAGGCGTCGAGGTCCCCGACGACGAAGTCGAGGTGGACCCGGTTCTTCCCGGCTCGCTCCTCCGGCACCCGCTGCAGCCAGATCGTCACCTTGCGGTCCGGTGCGTGAGCGAGGAACCCGAAGTGCTCGACGATCTGAATCTCCACGCCGAGCAGCCCACCCCAGAAGCGTGTCATGGCCTCCAGGTCGGAGCAGTCGATGGTGGCAGCGATCAGCGTCGGGATGTCTGGGGTGCGTTCGACCATGCGCCAAGCCTATGCGACGGCCTCAACCGATCAGTGGCAGGCGCGGGTCGGGGTGGTCCAATCCACGTCCGGATGCCGCTCTGATCCATTCCAGATCGTCGGACAGGTCCGCGGGTCGGCCGGCCACGGTCCGACGCGCCAGAAGCTCGTCCAGGATCTCGGCGGTGAGTCTGATGCCATCGGGGGTGGCCGCTGGATCGACGCCGAGAGCGTCGGTCAGGTCGAGTCCGTGCACCACCGCCTCCACCACCCGCGTCGGCACGAACTCGTCGAGTCGCATGAGCGCGTAGTAGCCGGAGCCAACGGTCTCGGGCGCCGTGGCCCTCGACTCCTCGACCGTCTTCCCGAATGTCTCTTCGAGCACACCCACCATGTCCGACGGACCTTTGCCTTCGACCATCGTGTAGGCGTAGTCGTACACGACCGGCGCCACTTCGGAGCGTGGAAAGATGAAGAAGCTCACACGGTCACGGCCCGGCTGACCGTCCTGTGGTTCGGCGATCAGCATCCTCGTCAAGCCGATCGAGATGTCGAAGTGTCCGGCGAGTTCGAAGATCGTCCAATGGGGAAGCGACGGGTCGAGCGGTTCGAGGCGAGTCGAGAGCGACCATTGGTCGCCCGAGACGCCGCGGAACCCTCCTAGGACTGACTCGAGCTCACGCTCGAGAAGATCCACCCACTCGGTGTACGAAGCCACGACTCGGTCCTTCCCTCGGGTTTCTTGCCGAGGCTACCGATCGGGTCGGCATGACGCCTCTCGAAGAGGTCAGGTCAGCTCGGAGATCTCGAACAGGTGACCGTCGAGGTCCCGGAAGAACGCCCGGATCTCTCCCCCGCGATCCACGGGTGGCGCCAAGAACTCGGCGCCACGCGATCGCAGCATCTCGTAGGTTGCCCGGCAGTCGTCGACCCGGAAGATGATCTGACCGCTCACGAGATCGGGATCGGCCGGCACGCCGAGGGTGACCGAAGGCTTACCGGGCGTCGGGCCGCCTCCCGACACCAGGAGAATCCAATTCCCCAGCAACTCGAGCACCACCGAAGTCCCGCCGTACTCGCCGTACACCGATGCGTCGAACACACGGACGTACCAATCCCGGCTGGCGGTCGGATCGGCCACCACCAACATGTGCGTCAAAGCTGCTGCGTCGAAGCGATCCATCACAGGGACGCTACCTGCAAGTGCATCGGCTTCGCTCCGTGCCGCGTTCGATCAGGATGGAGTACATCGGCGTGGAGGAATCGGAGCGGCGATTGCGCCGCGAGCCGCCATTCGCCAGGTGAGAACAACCGATCTGACTTGGAGGACGGAGTCCTCTTGAAGAACGTCTGCAACCGTGCCGCGATGGAAGCTGATGGGCACATTCACGCAGGAACGGACAACCCCCCGTCGGAATCATGGCTTCGGTCGAAGGCGGCTGACCCTGTTGATGGCGCCTCCTCTCCTCATGGCCACCACCTACCCGGTGTTCTTGGCGTCCCAAGCGGTGTTCAGAGAGTCCGTCGATGGTCATATGGCGTGGTTCGTCGCGATGACCTTCTACTGGGTCACGTGGTGCGGCACCTTCTCGTTTGTTGTCATCGGCAGACGACGGGTCCGAGAGCTGATCCGCCCCCGGCGCTTCGATCCGACGATGGCCGCCCACGTTGTCGTCGTCGTGGGACTGGCGGCGGGAGTCCGATATCTGGTGCCGGGGATGGCATATGGACTGGCCACCGCCACGGCGGTCACCCTGCTCGTGATCTCGACCTTCGCCAACGGCCTCTTCGAAGAGCTGCTGTGGAGAGGCGCGTATCTGGACGTCTTCTCGAACAACTGGTGGCTCCGGGTTCTGTGGCCGAGCGTGTGGTTCGGCCTGTGGCATCTCGTGCCGGGGTCGATCGCTGCGGGCGGACCGCACATCGCGATGGTGTTCGGTCCCTTCTTCATGGGCATCTATCTCGGCTTCATGGCGAAGCGATCAAATTCGGTGTGGTGGCCGATGCTCGCTCACGCTGTCGGCGGACTGGTGATGATCTCGTAGGTTTCGACATGGTCGACACCGCCGGTGCTCTGGCTCCAGCAGGCGGTGACCAGGTGGTCGGCCGCCTCCCTCGGTCGACGACCACCGGGAAACGGTTCCATTCGGCATTCGGACTCGACAGGAACTACGGATGACCGCCAGCGCGTCTGGGCTGGAGGCGTGAGAGGGGATGACCTGGAGTGGGCCGCGTGACTGATGAAGCCGACGATCGTGAGGAGCGTCGCGACGCCAAGGAGCACCGCCACCGCAATCGAGAGGCTCGGGACGACGGCGGTCCCGCCATCCTCGAGAGGACTTCGAACGGCGCGAAGGACGACCAGACAGTAGGTGAACGTCCCGATCACGACGCCCATGACGCGCTTGTTGAACGGATCGCGGAACGGTCCGTGGACGACACGGGGTGAGTACTGACTCGAGGACATGGAGATCAGCAATAGGCTCACGGAAAACGCAACGCCTGCGAAGGCGATGGTGGCACTCGCGATCACACCCAACACCGCTCGACCACCGCTACCCGAGAAGTCCTGGCCTCGCGTTCTCAACATGCCTCCGCCCGGTGCCGGTCAGCTCCGGGGCCGTCGGCATCACCCAGCCCCAGCGGCGCAGCTCGGCCAGCACCGGATCCAGATGCCTTGGGACCGGCTGGCCGGTGGCGATAGCTTCGAGGACTGCTCGCTGATCGTCGGTGAGCGGGACGCATGGCATGAGGCGACCGTACGCCGAGGGTGGGACAGATCCCGCCGATCTCTTCGAGCCGTTCGGCACTATTCCACTGGCATGCCGAAGCTGATGATCCGGCTGAGGGGACGGGTCGCGCGTGCACGAGTGAGAGGGGGATGCCATGCGCATCCGAATCGCTGTGATGCTCTCGTTCCTGGTTGTGATCGCCATGTCGATCCCAGCGACAGCGGCACCGGACAAATCTCCGGTCTTCGAGGAGATTCCGTTTCAGTTCGCGGAAGTCTGGTTTAATCCGTGTCTCGGCTACGGGTTGCGGTGGGCAGACCAGCGGCCTCCACCTCGAAGTAGACCAGTTCGTGGTCCTTCCACTCCCGCACGGTCGCGGTGAACTCGACCCGCCGTCCCAGTAGCTTCTGCGCGGCGCGGACCTGGTCACCCACGCCAGCCCACGAGGCCTTCTCGGGTTCCACCACCTCCAGCATGTCGGCGTACCACATCGGCCACTGGGCGAAATCGTTCGTGTAGTCCCACAGCTCGGCCAGCGGCATCGCCAACTCGCGTCTGTCTTCGATCCTCACTGCCACCTCCCCTCAGATACCATCGATGGCGACGAGACCCACACGAGGTCGCCCCGACATCACCCTCAGCTACCTGCTGGGCGTGGGCGTCGCCAGCCAACTGCCTCACACACCCCCTTCCATGAGCGACCTTCACCCCGTCGCCTATCAAACCCACGCCGCCGCCACAAGAGGCCAACGACTCACCCTGCCCGGCGGCACTTGAACGCGCCGTCCAGCCCACCATCTCGGCTAGGTCGCGGAGGAACGGATCTTCGGCCCATGCAACGGCCGGGTGACGACGAGACGATCGAGTGGAGCAGACGAAAAGGGCAGCTCATGACCAACGCCACCGTGACCGTGGCCGACCTCGGACAGCAGGTCTCCGACGCCGTCGCATCGCGGAATACAGACGCTCTCCGCCAACTTTCACACCCCGACCTGGTGCACGACGTCGTCGGCGACCGACAGCACCAAGGCCGGAAGGCTTCAAGAGGGTTGATGGACACCCTGTTCCGGGCCACCCCTGACATGACCTACGTCATCGACCCGGATGCTCCCCATCGATGACCAGCGGGCCGCCGTCGCCCTGTGGGCCTCCACAGAAGCTCCGCCAGGGCGACGTCACGGCCCTGGTTGTTCTCGTATGCGCGTCGAAGCCCTAGACGCGCACGTGTACCAGGAAGACCTGAAGATTCTGGCCCAGACCATGCACGAGCGGTACTTCCACACAGATGCTGCCTGAGCTGGTGTGGCCCGGACGTGGCCCAAGCGGCATCACGACATCGCCGCGATCAAATGGTAGGCGACGAAATCCCCCTAGATCTAGGGGGATTTCGCTTGTGGGCCGGACAGGACTCGAACCTGTAACCAACGGATTATGAGTCCGCTGCTCTGACCTGATTGAGCTACCGGCCCGCGGGGTGGATGCTAGGCCTTCGGCACGTCGATCGAGACCGGCGGCGAGAGGTCAACGGGCGTGACGGCCGCGGCGGCGACGTTGGTGTTTGCCACGACCGAGCGACAACTTGCCCGTTCGGTCGTCCGAGCGGTACACGACGAGCTGTCTTCGCAGGTCGGATCCGAGCTCCGCAGTCGATTCGGGAGCGTTCCTCACACCCGAACCGGCGTTCCCCAAACGCCCGATCGCTCCCCCGCCGGAAGCCGGAGCGGACCAATCGATCCCCAGCGCCGAAGCGAACACCACGTCGTCGTTGGTCGAGACGTACAGGTACTCCCCGTCGACCTTGATCTCGAACCCTTGTTCGCGGCTTTCGACTTCGACTTCGTCGAGTGACCACACCCCGATGGGGAATCCGGCCGCTGCGATGGAGATCGTCTCTTCCTCGAGTGCGATCTTCACCGACAGCGGCCAGTCCACCACCCCGGGTACCGTCAAACGGCCCCTGAATTCTCCCACGTAACCCGCTCTCCGTCTCTGCCCTGCCCACCACGATACGTGACTATGACACCACGGACAGGGGTAGACCCAAGACGTGCGAAAGGGCTAGTCCGGCGCCAATCCTTCAGGGACGGCGGAAATCGGCGGCAACCCGGGCGATCGCCACGTCGCAGGGAGCGGCCTCGATCAGACCGGCTGCGATGGTGCCGAGCAGTGTGAGCTTGGTGGCACCCGCACCCCGACTCGAGGCGACCAGCAGGTCGGCACTCCGGCGTCGGACGATTTCCTCGAGCGACTCGATCGGCGGTCCGTCGGCGACCAACGGCGAGATGCCCTCCCATTGGTCGGCGAATGCTGCAAGGCGGGCGTTGGCGGCCTCGAGTCGACCGCGCCGGGCGCTTTCGATCTCCTCGGGGAACATGCCGGCGTCGGCCATGTAGCCGTCGAAGCGGGTCGGCAGCGCGTACACCAGACTCATCTTTGCGTTTGGCGCCAGCGCCATTGCCAGCTCCACCGCTCGGCCAGAGGCGTCGGACAGATCACAGGCGACGATCACATTCCGGTACGTCACCCGGGGTTGGCGGCGCACCACCAGCACATGGTTTCGAGCCGCCTCGACGACCCTGGTTGCGACCGGTCCCACCCGGCCGTGGTCGAGCGTCGACGTCCCGACCACCGTCAGCTCGGCATTCTTCGATGCCCTGGCGATCTCCCAGACCGGCGATCCCTTGACATCGGTCACCGTCACTTCGCGGTCGGTACGCGACCGGACCCACGCCCCCATCTCCTGCGCCGCCTGACGGCGCTGACGGCGGAGCAACTCGGCGACCTCCTCGGCGATGAACGCCTCCGACATCGGCTCGATCACGTGCAGGAGGTTGAGGTCGACACCGAGGGTCTCTGCGACCAATCGGGCGCGGTCGGCTACCCGTCGCCCCAAGGGCGTGAGATCCACTGCCGCCATGACCTGGCTCGAGACTGTTCCTTCGACCACCGATGGCGACTCTACCGTCCGTGGTCGTACGGGCCACCCGAGCGCCACACGGACGAAGCTTCGATCTGGAGCGCCACGGCGAGCCGATCGAGATACTCGTGGCGGGAGATCTCGATCACACCAAGCGTCTGGAGGTGGGGAGTGGCCCACTGCACGTCCACCAGCACACCTCCATTGGTCCCCATGGTCCGAACCAGATGAACGACCGCCACCTTCGATGCGTCTGTCTGGGAACGGAACATCGACTCGCCGGCAAACATGCCACCGACTCCGACGCCATAGAGGCCACCTGCGAGCCGGCCATCCTCGTCCCACACTTCGATCGAGTGTGCCCACCCCAGCCGATGCAACATGGTGTATGCGTGCCGGATCTCATCGGTGATCCATCCGTGGGGGCGCGCCGGATCGGCGCAGCCGGCGATCACCGCCTCGAAGTCGACATCGATGGTCACCTGGAACCGGTTGAGCGACCGCCGCAGGCTACGACTCACGTGGAGGCCGTCGAGCGGGAGCACACCGCGCTGCCACGGCGACCACCACGCCAGGGCGCCGTCCGGCAGATTCATCGGGAACATCCCACGCCGATAGGCCTGGAGCAAGGTCCCGGGCTGCAGGTCTCCGCCGATGGCGATCACGTCGTCGGGCCCGGCGGTGGCGGGATCGGGCAGGACATAGCGACTCGGAGGCGGTTCGACAGGCGTCACGGGCCCCGTTCCCCGGCGATGACCGTCCGCAGGCCGGCAGGAGCGAGAATTGGCGCATGCCGCTCACGCTGAGCCAGGTGAGGGACCGACTCCGAGAGCTCCACCTGCCCTTCGACGACCATGTGGGGTTCGGCAGCGTGCCCCTTCTGGCCCACGGCATCGTGGCCACGGTTGGCGACATCGACATCCTCGCCCGTCGCCGGGCCTGGGAGCTCGCTCGAGCTCGGGGAAGTGTGTCGACGGCGCCTCATCACGATCTCGTGATCGAACTCCCAGGCTCGGTGGAAGTGTTCAACGGATGGATGGGACTCGAGGTGGACGCCATCATCGACTCGGGCTCGATGGTCGCCGGCATATGGGTCGCAGACCTCCGGCATGTGCTTGCGTTCAAACGCCTGCTCGGTCGTCCCAAAGACCGGCCCCACATCGAAGCGATCGAGCGCAGCATCGGCGGCCGATGACCCGGGCCGTGTCGGCATGTCAGCGCCGGCCACTCACGGGAAGCGAAGCCAAACCACGGAGGAAGAAGTCGGGCGTCCACCGTAGGTCGTCGACATCGACCGTGAGATCGAAGAAACCAGGCCACCGCCGCAGCAGCTCTTCGAACGCGACCTTGGCTTCGAGCCTCGCCAAGGGAGCACCAAGGCACAGGTGGATACCCATGCCGAAACCGAGGTGGCGGTTGGGTCGACGGGCCAGATCCAGACGGTCGGGATCGTCGAACTGACGCGGGTCCCTGTTGGCGGCCATCAGCATCGGCACCACCACATCTCCAGCCGCAATGTCGACGTCGGCCAGGACGATGTCCTCGTACGCCCACCGCATGGTCGCCGACTCGACCGGTCCATGGAACCTGACGAGCTCCTCGACCGCAGCCTCGGAGCGGCCGGCCGGGTCCGTGGCCAGATAGGCGACCTGGTCGGGGTTGCGGGAAAGCTCGAGGGCGCCGTTCCCGATCAGGTTCACGGTGGTCTCATGCCCGGCGACCAGCAGGAGGAACACCATGGCGAGGAACTCCTGGTGGTCGAGCCGTTCCCCCTCTTCTTCGACCGTCAGCAGATAGGTGACGAGGTCGTCTGCGGGGTCTGCACGGCGTCGTTCGGCCAGCTCGTTCAGATACTGGATGAACTCCATCCCGGCCCCCAGCATCTGCTCCTCGGTTGCCCCCCGTCCCAAGATCGCCTGGGTCCAGGCCCGGAACCGGCCCTGATCGGCGGCGGGAACGCCCAGGAGTTCGGCGATCACCCGAACCGGGAATGGCAACGCGAACTCCGAGATCAGATCGAAATGATCGCCGAGCGGGTCCAGGAGCTCGGCGGTGATCGCCCGGATCCGCGGCTCGAGCGCGGCGATGGCACGAACCGAGAATGGCTCGCGCACCAGGCGCCGCAGCCGAGTGTGGTCCGGCGGATCAACGAAGAGCATGTTCTTGCCGAGCACGTCGAATGGACCCTGCCCGATCAGATCGCCTCCCAGGATGTCGGAGCCGAGATGCTTCTCGGGTTCCTTCCCGAGCCCCGGGTGCTTCAAGGCGGCCACCACATCGTCGTATCGGAGCGGAAACCAGATCGTGCGACCCGTGACGGGACCCCGCGCGCATGGGAGTCCCGTCTGCTCCCGTTCGCTGCTCCAGAATGCGTGAGGATCGCGCCGGTGGGCGGGGTCCCACGGATTGAAGGCGGGGCTCATGACGTTCACGCTACCTGGGATCGGTAGCCTGCCAGACGGAGGTGACCGCCACATGGACCTGTGGATCGACGGAGCATGGACACAGACCGAGGGTCGGCGCGACTTGGTCGACCCGGCGACAGGACGGGTTCACGACCGCGTCGCCGAAGGCTCGGTATCGGACGTCGACCGGGCCGTGGACGCCGCCCGGCGCGCCGGCCGCGACGACTGGGCCGACGCCACGCCCGGCGATAGAGCCCAGATCCTGCTCCGCCTGGCCGATCTCGTGGAAGCGGACGCCGATGCACTCGCCCGGATGGAGGTCGAGGACACCGGCCGGCCCTACGCCACGATGCTCGAAGGCGAGGTCCCGTTCCTGGTCGACAACCTGAGGTTCTTCGCCGGAGCGGCCCGATCGACCGCCGGGACCGCCGCCGGCACCTTCTCAAAGGGATACACGTCGATGATCCAGCGTCGACCGGTCGGGGTCGTCGGAGCGATCGCACCGTGGAACTTCCCGCTGATCATGGCCGTGTGGAAGGTCGGCCCCGCCCTCGCAGCGGGATGCACCGTGGTGCTCAAGCCCGCGCCCGCCACACCCCGCACGTCGCTTCGTTTGGGCGAGCTCGCCCAGCAAGCCGGCCTTCCCGACGGAGTGTTGAATGTCGTCACCGGCGACCGCGAGGTAGGGGAACGCCTGGTCGAGCATCCCGACGTCGCGATGATCTCGCTCACCGGATCCACCGAAACCGGCAGACGGGTCATGGCGGCCGGCGCCGCCACGTTGAAGCGCATGCACCTCGAACTCGGCGGCAAGGCGCCCGTCGTCGTGTTCGAGGACGCCGACCTCGAGTCGGTGGCAGCAGGAGCGGTCTTGGGAGCCACCTACAACGCCGGCCAGGACTGCACCGCTGCCACCCGGGTCTACGTCGAACGATCGGTTCACGACGCCACCGTCGAGGCGGTGGCGGCGCAGGCCGCCGCCGTGAGGAGTGGCGACCCGTTCGATGCCTCGACCGACATCGGGCCGCTCATCTCGACCGCCCATCGGGACCGAGTCCACGGCTTCGTCGACCGCGCCGTGGCCTCCGGCGCCCGGGTGTTGGCGGGCGGGTCGGTGCCACCAGGGCCCGGCTCGTTCTACTCCCCCACGGTGCTGGTCGGCGCCGACCAGGGTTCAGAGATCGTCCAGGACGAGGTCTTCGGGCCAGTGCTGATCGTGCTCCCGTTCGAGGGGGAGGACCAGGCGGTGGAGCTGGCGAACGACGTACGGTTCGGGTTGGCGAGCTCGGTGTGGACCTCCGATGTCGGGCGGGCGATGCGAGTGGCAGAACGTCTCGACTTCGGCGCGGTTTGGGTCAACGACCACCTGCCGATCGCATCGGAGATGCCCCACGGTGGACTCAAACAGTCGGGGTTCGGAAAGGACATGAGCGAGGAGTCGGTGCTCGGACACACAGTGGCGAAGCACGTGATGGTGAAGACCGCGTCGGCGACCACCCCGGAGGGGTTCCGCCCCGCGTAGATCCGCTGGGAGGCACGAATCAGGCCGCCGGGTCCACGCCCAGCTCGGAAAGCAGGACCCGCACACGGCGTTCGATGTCGTCACGGATGGCTCGCACGGTCTCGATGCTCTGACCTGCCGGGTCCTGCAGCTCCCAGTCGACGTATCGCTTGCCTGGGAAGACCGGGCAGGCATCGCCGCAACCCATCGTGACGACGACGTCGGCCGCCCTCACGACCTCGTCGGACCAGGGCTGCGGAAGCTCGGTCGAGATGTCTATCCCGATCTCCGACATCGCCCGAACCGCAGTTTGGTTCACCTGATCGGCGGGTTCGGAGCCGCCCGAGAAGACATCGACTCTCTTGCCTGCCAGTGCCCGTGTCAGCGCGGCTGCCATCTGTGACCGGCCGGCGTTGTGGACACACAGAAACAGCACGCTCGGATTAAGCGATGTGTTCTGCGATTCGAGCCGAAGGAGCGCTCGCAGCCGATCGCGGGCATACCGTTCGGCCAACAAGGGAAGCCAGGTGGCCGTGCGAGCTCGAGACGCGAGCTGATCGACCGAGTCAGTCAAAAACCTCTCGATGGTCTCGGCGTTGAGCTTGCCGTCGAAGTCTCGCCGCAGGCGCTCGGCCGCCTGCTTGACGTGCAGCTTCTGATCGGTCGTCAGGGTGATTCCAGTCATGAGATCGTCTCCTTGGTTGGTTTGAGGACGAAGCCCGCGCCGACGGCGAGCGCCATGCCGATGGTCTGAGCGATCACAAAGCCCGGCACCGACGACGGGCCGATCCCGGTGTAGGTGTCGGTGATGACTCTCGACACCGTCACCGCCGGGTTGGCGAATCCGGTCGACGACGTGCCGAACACGGCCGCCGCAACCCACGCCCCTACGGCCGGCGCCACGAGCGTGGTGTTGGCCGAACGCACGAGAAGCACGATGAGCAAGACCAGAACGAACGTGACGATCACCTCAGAGACACCCGTTCCGAGGCCACCCCGCGTATTGGCTGACATCGCCACGACCGGGGCTTTGAACGTGACGTTTGCGAGTACCGCGCCCGCCACGCCGCCGCCGACCTGGCCGGCGACGTACAGCGGAATCAGATCGCGCCCGACCAATCCAGACCGCCACAGTGCCACGGTGACCACCGGGTTGAAATGCGCACCGGACACCGGTCCGAACATCCAGATCAGGACCGTGAGGGAGGCGCCGACCACCGCGGCATGGGTGAACAACGTCACAGCAGGGTCGAGCGACAGCCGCTCGGCGGCGATTCCGCTTCCGACGATCATGTACAGCAGAAGCCCGGTTCCGAGCATCTCCCCCAGCACTGCGCGTCGCTTCAAGAGCCGACCCATGCCGACATTCGCCGTTCGAGATCGTCGAACGCCGACCTGAAGGCGTCGATGGAACCACGGGCAACAGGGTCAGGCACCGACCAGTGACGGTGCTCGACCGCCTCGGGCAAGTCGTCCTCTCCCGCCCGGTCGCAGACGGAGATGACCAAGTCGAGCTCGCCGCCGAGATCTTGGTAGCCGCGCGGCCGAGCGCCAGAAATGTCGATCCCTCGCTCGGCTGCCACGTCGACCGCCGTGGGATGAACTCGTGTCGCAGGTGCCAGTCCAGCGCTCGATGCGTCGATTCCCAGAGACCGGGCGTAGGCAGCGGCATACTGGGAACGGGCCGAGTTGTGGGTGCAGACGAATGTGAGTCGCCGGTCCAGAACGGATCTGGCGATCCCCACCGTTGCCAGGGCGTCGCGTCGCAGCACCACATACCTCTTCCGGCGGTCGCCCTCGGATCGGCGACGTTCGATCACTCCCGCGTCTTCGAGGACCTTCAGATGATGGGCGAGGAGGTTCATGGGCTGGTCGATCATGCGAGCCAGTTCGGACGGTCTCCGGTCGCCTCGATCGAGTTCGTCGACGATTGCCAGCCGGTGCGCATCTCCGAGGGCGGCATGCACTCGTGCCCGTTCCACCACGTTCATGATTCAAACACTATTGACTCAACGGAGCTTGAGCAAATTGGAGTCCGGGACAGCGGGCAGAATGCGGTGGTGCTGATTCCGAAGCCATATTGGGGTCCCATCCGTCGAGGGGAGGTCACCCTTGTGTTCCGACGTTGGAAGCGTCAAGGTGTGATCGCCGGTCGCACGTATCGGACTGCTGCCGGCCGGCTCCACGTCGAGTCGGTCGACGTCGTCGATCCGCTCGACATCACCGACACAGATGCCGTCGCCGCGGGTCACGCCGACGCCGACTCCGTACGGGCAGAACTCCGCGGGGAAACGGGCGATCCGACCTACCGAATCGCATTCCGTCACCTGGACGAGCCGGACCCTCGCACGAAGCTCGCCAATGATCCCGACTTGGCCCCTACCGCCGTCCAGGAGATCTCTCGCCGGCTGAACCGCCTCGACGAGGCGAGCGCGCATGGTCCGTGGACGATGGAGACGCTCGAACTGATCGAAGCTCACCCCGAACGCCGGGCCCCGGACCTGGCCGCGATGTTGGAGAGGGAGACACAGCCCTTCAAGCTCGACGTCCGCAAGCTCAAGAACCTCGGTCTCACCCTCAGCTTACGAATCGGCTACCGACTGTCCCCACGGGGAGAGTCATATCTCGCGGCCATCCGATCAGCCGACTGATGTGAGTCGTCCGATCTCCAACCGGATCGATCACCCGCGGAGTCACTCGAGCGCCGGAATGGCTGGGACGACCACCCCCGCATCGCCGCCGACCGCCCCGTGAGGAACCCCGAGATCGACCTGGGTGCCGGCATCGCCGGTCACGACCGACACGGCATCGGCGAGGCTCCCGATGGCGGCAGACCGTCCGGTTCGCTCGACGAACCTGCAGGCGGCATCGACCTTCGGCCCGATCGAGCCCGGGTCGAAGTGGCGGGTGCGCAGGTCGGATGGGTGCGTGTGGCCGATGCGGTTCGCCTGTTTGGTTCCCCACTGCTCCATCACCGCATCGACATCGGTGAGACACACGAAGCGATCGGCGTCCAGTTCGATCGCCAACGTCGCCGAAGCGAGATCCCGGTCGATCACCGCCTCGACGCCGTGGACCCACGCCCCGTCGTCGGTGACCGGCACGCCACCCCCGCCGGCGCACACGACCACCACGTTGTCCTCCAGGAGGCGGTCGATGAGATCGGCCTCAACGATGCTCACCGGCTCCGGCTCGGCAACGACGCGCCTCACCCCGCCCTGGTGGTGCACCAACACCCACCCCCGCTCGAATGCGAGCTTCTGGGCGACATGGATGTCCTCGAACACGGGACCGATGTGGCGGGTCGGCCATGCGAACGCCCGATCGGACGGATCGACGATCGTGCGCGTCAGGAGAGTCACGACATCCCTGTCCTGCAACCGACCCAATTCGGATTGCAGTATGTGCCCGACCAACGTCTCGATCTCGACATCCAGGGCATCCGGTGGATACGTCTCGGGCAGCACCGAAGCGGTTGAGAGGAGGAGCACCCCGACCTCGGGGCCTGCTCCGTGGGTGAAGACCACCTCGTTGCCGCCCAGTGCCGGAGCGAGCTTCTCTGCAACGGCGGCCACAACCCGTTGCTGCGCAGACAAGTCGATCGTCGATCCATGCGAGCCGAAGACTCTCCCGCCCAACGAAACCACCATCCTCATCATCGTCCTCCCTCCAACATCGACGAAAGCAACGCGACCATCAGGGCCTGCTCGGTGTGGAGGCGGTTCTCGGCCTGGTCGAGTACGACCGATTGCGGACCGTCCAACACCTCGGCCGTCACCTCTCGACCTCGATACGCCGGGAGACAATGCATGAAGATGCAGTCCGATGACGCCTTAGACATCAACATGTCGTTCACCTGGAACGGTTCGAGCAGAATCCGCCGTCTCGAGCCACCGCCGTCCTCGGTTTCGCCCATGGGAGC
>CAWATW010000001.1:0-205379 GCA_963785075.1 uncultured bacterium | reverse complement strand
ATCCGGTGTTTCTGCGAAGGCGGACTCGGTCCTGGACCCGTGGGTCGTCTTGTCGGCGATCGCGACCGCAACCGACCGAATCGGGCTGGGGCCGCTCGTCCTCAATGCCACCGTCAGGCACCCGGCCCACATCGCCGTGGCGGCGGCCACCCTCCAAGAGCTCTCGTCCGGCCGACTGATGTTGGGAATGGGCGCCGGCGCAGGCGCCGGCCCATACGGAACAGAGCTCGACATGGTCGGAATCCCACGTCGCCCCGCCGCCGAACGCAGGCAGCGGACAGAGGAAGCGGTGGCGGCCGTTCGGGGGATGTGGCGGGGAGACGCGTCGCTTACGGCCGACCACCACCCGCTCCACGATGCTTCCGGCTTTCGCCGCCCGTCCCCCGAACCGCCCGTCATCGTCGGGGCCAACGGTCCGAAGATGGCTGCGCTCGCCGGCCGGATCGGTGACGGTGTGAACTTTCACTGGTTCGAGGGCGACCTGGCCGGCCTGATCGAAGCCTCGCGACATGCGAGCACCGATGGTCCGTTTTGGGTCACGGTGGAGGCTCCACTCGACAACCATTGGTTGGTCGGACAGGGTCGAACATTGCTCGCAGACTTGGATGTCGACCGCGTCATCTATCGATGGAACCGCGACATGGGTACCGACGCCATCGTCGATGCCGCAACCGTGCTCCGACGTCACGAAGCCTGACCGCAAAGCACCGGAAACGCCCTTTTCAAGCATCTTCCGATGCCTGCTCCGATCAAACACAGGAGCGGGGAAGGGCGAGGGTGAACCGACTGTGATCGGTGCGTTGGTACTCGACGTCGCCGCCCATCAGGCGGGCGAGTTGGCGAGAAACCGTGAGGCCGAGACCGACGGATTCGGGACGCAGCCCGTCGTTGGGCCTCGAGACATAGGCTTCGAAGATGGATTCTCGCAGGGTGGGGTCCACACCCTGCCCATCGTCGCAGACGTGCACGTAGACCCGCTCGTCCACCAGATCGCACTCGACCCAGGTGCGCCCGCCGCCATGGCGGACCGCGTTCCCCAGCAGGTTTCGAAGAACCTGGCGGCACCGCATCTCGTCGGCGAGGGCGACCGCGTCCGGAGGCACGAGGTTCTCGATCTGGATCCCGACACCTGGGATGGACCCGGCCACCTCGTCGACCATCGCTCTGAGGTCCAACGCTCTCGGAACGATGCTGATGCGACCGGCCTCGAGCCGAGCCGCCACGAGGAGATCTTCGACGATGGCCGACATCGCGTAGGCCTCGTGGCGGATGAACTCCACGTATTCGGCTGCCTCACCGTCTGAGAGGCCCCCTGCGGCAACCAGATCTGCAAAGCCCCTGATCGACGTCAGTGGGGTTCGAAGCTCATGGCTGATGCCTGCGATGAACTGGTCCTTCTCGGCATTCATCCGTGCAAGGGCATCCACCTCGGCAGCCTTGCGGGCCATGCTGCGGTCCCGTGCGATGGCCCAGAAGTAGTCCCGCCCGGGCCGACCCGAGGCGTGGCGTCGCAGCGTCACATGGTGCAGCACTTCGGCTCCATCACTTCGAAGGAGATCGATCTCGCCTTCCCAGCGTCCGTCCTCCTCGATCACAGGAAGGATCTCGCCCATGAGGAATGAGACGCTCGCCGGCGGAACGAACTGAATGAGACCCCGCTCGGTGGGCACAGAACCAAAGAACTCCAACGCCGACTGATTCATCGACAGCACCGTGCCGTCGGGCGACATGACTCCGATCAGTTCGCCGATGTCCTCGAAGATGGCGCGGAGCCGATCTGACTCGGCCTCCACCTCGGCGCGCCTGGTGCGATCGATCAGAGTGACGGCCAGCTCCGCGGACGTGCCCTCGCCCGAGCAGATGACCGCACTGCGAAGCTCCACCGACCGCCGTTCGCCCGTGGCGAGCACCACGGTGGTCTCGGCAGTGGACTCTCGCTCCGGGTGATCGGCCATGAGCCACGAGTTCAGTTGGCGGACCCGCTCACCGTCGCGCTCGAGGAAGTCGTAGAACGACGCACCGACCGGTACCGGACGGTCCAGCACGTGTGCGAACGCCGCGTTCGACACTACGACCCGGCCCTCCCGATCCAGCGCCGCAACGCCGACATCCAGTGAGTCGATGAGCTTCATCAAGATTCCGACATCGGGTTCGGCGGCGGACACGGTTCCCCTCGCTTTCCAATGCAATGTAGAACGCCCCATCCGAGAAGCCAGATAGTGTGTCACCGACGTGCACACGGCCGCTGACTCGTCGGGGCTCTCGACCCGAGCCGGCGAGCTTCCTCGGCCCCACTCGATGGCACCATCCCACCACAGGGCTCATCGATTTGCCGACCCGTGTCCGCGAGACAGCGTCGCGCCGACCTCGGGGCCGCCTTGCGACCTGCAGCCCTTGCTGTCGTGACGGTGATCGGAATCTGGGACGTGACCGACGCCACCCTTCCCGAACGCACAGCGGTGCCCTTGCCCGAAGGTGGTCGCCTGATCGCTGCGGTGTACCAGATTCGGTGGACCGACGACGACCTGTGTGTCTCGATCATCGAGTGCTGCGCTCCCCCTGGAGTGACTGCCCACTGATCTGTGTCACAGCTGCGGCGGGTTCGATCGACGCGTACGAAGCTCCACGATGACCGGGCGATCCCGAGGTCGCCCCGAGTACCGTTCGAAGAGATGCAGCGTCGCACCGTTGCGGCGGAGGGAAGAGATGGAGTACAGCGGACCGGACAACGACAAGGTGATCAAGACCTACCGATACCTTCGGATCGGGATGGTGTTGGCGGGCCTGCTCCTGGGTGCCGCGATCTGGATCGAGCGGGCCGCCGTGGACTGCTGGCAGACCTCGATCAGCGCCTACTACTACACGCCGGTGAGGGCGATCTTCGTGGGAGTCCTGATGGCGATCGGGCTGTCGCTCATCGTCGTCAAGGGCACCACGTGGCTCGAAGACGTCCTCCTCAACGTTGCAGGCATGTTCGCCCCCATGGTGGCCATCGTTCCGATCTCCGACGTCGGTCTGTGCTGGTCGGTCGCACCCCGGCCACTCCCGGTCGAAGCCGATGGCGGGTTGGCCGACTGGGTGATCGCAAACATCGACAACAACGTCAAAGCTCTGCTGTTCGCCGGATTTGCGGGTGTTGTCGTCACCGCGGTCATCGCCTCGATCGCTGCCCGGGATCTCCGTGTCATCACCACGAGAGGGCCACAATCGGTCAGGCTCGGCATGTGGTTGATCCTCGGACTCCTGATCGTCATCGCGCTTGCGTTCTACCGGTGGGCCGACTTCGACCGGTGGGCGCATGACATCGCCGCAATCGGCATGTTTGGCTTCTTGGCCGCCGCAGCGTTCGCCAATGCTGCCGAGCGGCGGCGCCCGCCGATACGGACGCGCTATCGATGGCTGTACGGCGGGATCGCAGCTCTGATGGTCGCTGCCGCCATCGTGCTGGTACTCCTGCGTTCGGGATGGGACCACATGTTGCTCGTGCTCGAGATGACCGAGATCACCCTGTTCGTGGCCTTCTGGGTGCTGCAGACCATCGAGCACTGGAAGGAGGTCCCCGGGGACACCGATCGGGGCCGGCATCTCTCGACAAGCGGCTGAACGACGCACACCCGGGGGCTCCGATCAGCCCGTACGTCGAAGACCCGTCGGATATCGATGCAGGCTCTCGCACCCGTCCGCCGTCACCACGCACAGCTCCCCGGTCTGGACGCCGACCGTCTCATCGAGCGTGATGACATTCGGCTGGATCACGATGGTCTGGTTCTCCCGGAAGACCCACGGGTCGTCGACCTGGGTCGTCGAACGGGTGCGGAGGCTCGGTGGGAGCAGCCCGATCCCGAATCCGTGAACCAGGCCGTCCCTGATGGTGAAGCCGGAGTCGTCGATGAGGTCCGACGCCGCCCACACGTCCTCGTGGGTTGCACCGGGCCTGATGGCGGCTCTGACCGACTCGTAGACGGCTTCGGCCACCGAGTGGAGGTCTGCGATCAGCGGTGTCGGCTCGGCATGGACCGTGAACGTTCGGAGTCCCTGACCTGCGTAGCCACCGTGTGAGATCGAGATCTCACACGACACCACATCGCCCTTTTCGATCAGCCGGGACGAGAGCACTTGGGCAGGCACACATCGGCTCGGCCGGTCCATCGGCGTGGACGCCAGGTAATAGAACGTCGTCAAGCCACCTCGACCGAGATACGCTCCCTCGATCGCCGCCCCGAGCTCGAACTCGCGGATGCCTGGATGAAGTGCCGACTCCAGCGCAACCAACGCGTCATCGGTGTAGGCGGCTCCCCGTCGGAGCCATTCGAGCTCCTCGGCGCTCTTGGTCAGCCGCACTGCCCGGAACTCGGCAGTCACATCGCCAAAGCTCGCGTCCGGGATCGCTGTTCTCATCCGGAGGTGGTGCTGATAGGGCATGAGCCCCACAACCCCGACCACCGATGCCCCCCTTCGAGTCAGCTCGCGCGCAATCGTCTCGCCCGAATCGGTTCCACCCCAGCGGACGTCGTCGAGGTGGCTGACCTCGAGCGCGTTCGGGACGTGGTTGAAGCTCTGCACGAAGAGCGTGGCCGGCTCACCCGGCGATGCCACCACGTAGTTGTCCCGCATGCCCAAGAAGGTCGAGAGATAGTGGACATCTGCCTGCACCGCACGGCCCATTGCCGACCAGCCGAACACCACCAGCGCATCGAGACCGCGGTCGCCCATGAAACGATCGATCAATCGTCGGCGACGTTCGTACTCCTGCGGAGAGAAGCGCAGGTATCCGGACTCACGAGCTTGCACGCTCGAAAAGCTAGTCGGATGAACGCCAGTGGCACCACCCGGAGCGGCTCCATCACATGGCTAGCGTCGATCCGTCATGAGTGACTCCCGCGCCCGGGCGCACCGAATGTCTGGAATCGACCGGCGCGCCCTTTCGGCCGTGGCCGTGCAGTTCTTCGTGAACGGGGCCATGACGGCATCCTTCGCATCACGCCTCCCCGAGCTTCGAGACCAGATCGACGTCGCCGTGTCGGCTTTCGGCGCCATGCTCACGTTCATCGGGGCATTCGGCTTGCTTGGAAGCGTGGCTGCCGGACGGGTGATTCATCGACTCGGAACGAGGCGGGTGATGATCATCGGCGCCTTCGTCATGAGTCTGACACTGCCGGTCATCGGCTCGGCGACGACGCCGGCCACGTGGATCGTCGGCATGGTCGCCTTCGCCATTCTCGATGTTCTTGTCGACATCTCGATGAACTTGCAGGGCTCGTGGATCAGCGCGAGACGACACGTTCCCGTGATGAACCGACTTCACGGCCTGTGGAGCCTGGGAACCGTTGCGGGCGGGCTGGTGGCGGCGCAGGTGGCCGGTGCGCGGGTTTCGCTGGCGGTTCACCTGTCGACTGTGGCGCTGGTGAGCGCAGGCCTGCTCGTGGTCGTCGCCCGCAGACTGCTCCGAACCGACGAACAGGGACACGCAGACGCCCCGACGCAGCCGAGCACGGCCCCGACCGGCCGACCGTCTGTCTTCGTCTTCGGCCTGCTCGCCCTCGGGGGAGCATTCGCCATCATGGTCGAACAAGTGGGCAGCGACTGGGCTGCCTTCCGTCTTGCGGATGACTTCGGCGCCTCGCCAGGGTTCTCGAGCCTGGGCTATGTCGCCTTTACCGTCGGCATGGCGATCTCCCGATTCGGCGGCGACCAGGCCCAGGCCAGGATCGGGCGCAGCAAGCTGCACCGTCTGGCGGTCTCGGCGGCGATCGTCGGGCTCGCCGTTGCTTCCCTGGTCTCGTTGCAGGGGTTGGTACCCGTCGGGTATTGGCTGGCCGGGGTCGGCGTTGCCACCTTCATGCCAAGGCTGTACGACGACGCAGCTCGCGCCCCCGGTCGGCGGGGGGCCGGACTCGGAGTCATGACCGGTGGGATGCGGGTCGGGAGCCTGATCGCACCGGCCCTCGTGGGTGCGATCGCGGGGACCGATCTGTCGGTGGGTGATGCAGTCGCCCTCGTCACGTTGCCTTGTGCGCTGGGTTTCGCAGCCGTGACGATCCTCGGCCAACCGAGATCCGATCCACCGCGGAGCGACCGGTGAGCTGCCCGCAGCAGAAGGCCGACCACATGAGCCGCGCCAGAGACCTCAGTCCTCGAGCCGCCGCAGCGTCGTGACGTGAACGTCAGACCCGATCTGGATGCCGGCACGACACGCGACGCCGACCGTGACCGCAAGGCCAAGCACCAACAAGATCGGCGCACCGAGGACGACGCCGGCAACGCCGGTCGAAGGTCCGACGGCGGCGCCCATGCGAACGAACACGTCGAGATCCAGGTGCCGTCGGGCCCCGGACCTCAGCGCCCACCCGAGCAGGAGCGACGCCGCTCCGAGCCATCGAATCAGTTCGAGTTCCCACGACTCGGTTCCTGCGGCTGGGACCAGCAGAACGGAGGGACCGGCCGCAAGAACGATCCCCACCGGTATCAGCGCTCGCTGGAAGCTCGACACTCGACGTCCCGGATTGAGAGGCTGATCATCGTACCGGCCAACACACCTGCGCACAGCGCGGCCGGTTTCCTGGCGTGTGCCGGCCATGGCTGGTCACGGCGCGGTTGCGGCCAACATTGCTTCGAGGGGCCGTGGCGACTGATTCAAGGGGATCGACCAGGTGAGCACGCGCGAAGATCGACGGTGACTGCCCGCACCGGCACGCAACCTCGGTGCAGTTGCCTTCGAAGTCTCGTCCCAGCCAGGTGGCTGCTTCTGGAGGGCTACGGCGACCTCCATCGGAGCCACGGAACGACTGGCGTAGCCTTCGAGAGCTTCAAGAGCCGGCCGACGACGCTGCCCGGGTTCCACGACGTACGGCGTCGTCGGACCGAATGGGCACTTCCGGACGATTCCAGAAACGGTGCACGACCCTGGTCTCGCCGCGCTGCATCATCCCCCGGTGGGCCGGAAATCCGCTGGATTCGACATGGAGAAAATAAACCCCGCAAACGTTTGCACGGCTCTGTTCGGCACGCATAGGATGCGTCGCGGCGACACGGCGGCACATGCAGGAGATCCATGGGACGGATACTGATACGGAGCGGTTGCGTCCTGACGCTGGGGGCGAAGATCCCCAACCAGCCTGTGGCCGACGTGCTCATCGAAGAGGGCATGATCGCCGAGATCGGACCGGGATTGCGGGCTCGAGACGCCGAGGTCATCGACGCGACCAACGCCATCGTGATGCCGGGATTCGTCGACGCCCATCGGCACACCCACACTTCGCTGTTTCGCAATCTCGGTTCCACTGCAGAGCCGACCGCAGTCGCCCACTTCCAACCCGAGGACATCTACGCCGCAACGCTCGTCGGGTTGCTGGGAGCCCTGGAAGCGGGCGTGACGACGGTTGTCGACTGGGCCCCGTACACCGACGGCGCCTTTGTCGAAGCCGCACTCCAAGCACACGTCGATGCCCGGCTCAGGACCGTGTTCGCCCAACCTGACCCTGTTCCCAGCCACGCCCCGAAAGGCGAGAACACCACCGTGGCCCTCGCATCACCGGACCTGCGACGCACCACGATGGACGATGTGATCCGACGATGGACCGCAGCACGGCAGTCGGGCATGCGGATTCATGCTCACGCCGGACTCGACCCGTCCGATGCCGGCATCGTGTCGGAGATCGCCGGCAAGGGCGCCCTCGGTGCCGACGTCACGCTCGTGCATGGCTCCCACCTCGGCGAGGCCGACCTCGACGCAATCGCCGAGCACCACTCGTCGGTGGTGGTCGCGCCGTCGAGCGAAATGGCGGGCGGCCTGGGCGCGCCACCACTTCAGAAGTTCCTCGATCGAAAGATCCTGCCCGGGTTGGCGGTCGACGATGAGCGGCTGGCCCCTGGCGACATGTTGGCGCAGATGCGGGCGGCCAACTCGATCCAACACGCCGCCTACTTCGACCTCAAGCTGGCCGGGAAAGCAGGTCTGCCCAATCTCCTCACCACCAGAGATGTGATCCGCTACGCCACCATCGAAGGAGCGAAGGCGGTCGGTCTCGGCGACAGGACGGGTTCGCTGGAGCCAGGCAAGCAGGCCGATGTCATCGTGCTCCGCACGGATCGCCCAAATATCTACCCCATCAACGACCCCATCGGAGCGGTCGTCTGGGGGGTCGACACATCCAACATCGACTGGGTGATCGTGGCCGGGCGCGCGGTCATGAGAGAGGGGCAGCTCGAGGCCGACGTCGAGCGCGTGCGGGGCCTGGCCGCGACCGCTCGTGACCGGGTGATGGCTTCTGCAGGGATTCGCGTCGAGCGCGGAGAGACCGCGTGACCGCAACGACGCCCGCCACCAAGGCTCCGTCCTCGGCTCTCACCGCCTTCGTCGTCGGTTCGCGCTACATGCCCGTGTACCTGGCGCTGGTGGTCCTCGTGGTCGTGGCCTCGATCTGGGCGCCGGAGACACTTCAGAAGTCCGGCCTCACCGCCATCGCCCTGTTCGGGACCTTCCTCGCCATCACCGCCCTCGGACAGATGCTCGTCATCATGACGGGCGGAATCGATCTCAGCGTCCCCGGGACCTTCACCCTCGGGGCCATCGTGGTGGTTGGAGTCGGTCAGCAGTCCGACGATCGAATCTGGTTGGCGATCTTCACGGCTTTGGGGTTCGCAGCGCTGGTCGGACTCGTCAACGGCCTCCTCATCGGTGGGCTCAAGTTCAACGCGCTCATCGTGACGTTGGCGGCCGGGCAAGTCGTCACCGGACTCGTGAACCGCTACCACAAGACCTTCGCCATCCAGAGTTCGGTGCCCACCGGGCTCCCCGAATGGCTCAACGTCAGGTTTCTGGGGGTCTCCAGGATCTTCTGGACCGGCGTCGTACTGACGATTCTCCTCATCATCGGGTTTCGTCGTACGACCGTGGGTCGGCGATTCCAGGCCGTTGGAGCCAACCCGGTTGCTGCCCATGTCAACGGGCTCAGGGTCAACGTGAACCAGATCGCCGCCTATGTCGTGGCTGCCATGCTCTATGCCGTGGCCGGCGTGCTGATCGCCGCCCTCCTTCGAAACCCTGGGGTCACGATCGGGGCGCCTTACCTCTTGGGTCCGATCGCGGCGGTCGTCATCGGCGGCGCCTCGCTCACCGGCGGACTCGCCAGCCCCCTCTCCACCTGGGCCGCAGCCTTCTTTCTTGCGGGCCTGAACCAGATGATGCGGGTGATGGGTCTTCCCACTGCACTCCAGTTCGTGGTGTTCGGAGCAGTCATCATCGGGGGGATGCTGGTGTCGGGCGATCGGATCATCAAGACCGTCGAGAGGCTCCTTCGAGAACGAAGGAGCGGTCGACGCCGATCACCGCAGTCTCCGGCGAGAAGGCCGGACGGTTGAGAAAGGACATCCCCTACGAGCAACGGATCGACCACAGCCACATCGAGGCAGACCGGGCACATGCCCAACCGGGAGGAGACATGAAACGGATCAGAATCATTGCCATATGGGCCGTGTTGGCGATCGTGATCGCTGCGTGTAGCGGCGACTCGACCTCTGACACGACGGCGGGCGGGGAGGAAGAGACACCCACGACGGCCGCCGCCGCGCCGGACACCACCGAGGCGAGCACGCCGGATACGACCGCGGGTTCGACCGATACCACGGCCGGGGGCGACGACATGCTCGGCCAGTACGGCGAGAGCCGCGACGCCGACCCGGCACTGCTCGAGAAGGCCATGGGGCCGATCACCGCACCCGAAGGCGATCCGGCATGGGACATCATCCTGGCGTCCGTGGCGAGGGCAGACCAGGACCTCGACCAGGCCACCATCGACAAGGCGCTCGAATGCTGGAACACGCCGGAATGCGACACCGGAACCGGCGGCGAGCTCACGATGGGCTTTGCCGACGGCGGTGGACACCTCAACGTGTGGCGTGGCGTCACCCACATGGAGGCCATTCTCCAGGCGCTGACCTACCCGGAGATCGGCAAGATCATCTCGACCGAGGCGCTGTGGGATCCAGATCCCAACGTGGCCGCCAACGACATCCGATTCCTCGTCCAGAGCGGCGCGGACTTCATCACGGGGTATCCCGATGCCGGGGTGGCGATCGGGGATGCGATCAAGGAGGCGACAGCCGCCGGCGTGCCCTACATCCCATGGTCGGCCGGTTGGGTCGGCCTTCCCGGTCAAGACGGAGCGCTCGTACCCGGTGAGGACTACCTGACCGTGGTTGGTGAGAACCTGTGTGCACTCGGCGAGAGCATGGCGGCGATCCTCAACGAGAACGTGGGAGAAGGCAAGGTCGGTGTGCTCGGTGGCACGCCCGGCAACGCCTTGTCGCTCGGTTGGCAGCAGTGCCTCATCCCAGCTCTGAACGACGGCATCCAGGTCGTCGGTCCTGCCGACACCTTCTGGGTCAACGACGTCGCGTTGCAGACGGTGCTCGGATGGCTGTCGACCGATCCCGACATCAAGGGATACGCCTACGAGTACTCGGACGGCATGAACACGGCCCTCCAGGCGTACGACCAGCTCGGGATCCCGGTCGAGAACCTGACGCTGTCGATGCGGACCGACGAGATGACCCTGTTCTGCGACTGGGTCGCCCGCGGCGAGCCGGAGTCGTACGACATCTTCTACACCGCAGGCGGGAACTTCCAGTCTCGGGTGGCCGTCACGGCGGCGATGATGTACCTGAAGGGAGCCGAGATCCCGGCGCAGATCGATGTTCCCCACGTGGAGCGCCAGGTGACCGCGGCCGACTGTGACCCGGACGCTCCGACGCCGGCGGTCTCCGGGACATCGTTGGTGCCCGGCGCCGTGCTCAGCGCCATGTTCGGAAGCTGATGGACGACGGCAGTTCCGCAGGGGCGTCGACGCCCGACGGACTCGTACTCGAACTGCGCGGGGTCTCCCGCCAGTTCGGGGCGGTCCGCGCGTTGAGCAACGTCGACTTCGACTGTCGCGGCAGGCGAGGTTCACGCCCTCGTCGGCGAGAACGGCTCCGGCAAGTCGACGCTCCTCGGAATTGCCAGCGGCTTCGTCGAGCCGTCGCTCGGCGACATCTTCATCGGAGGCAAGCGCCTCCGCACCGACTCGCCGGCACTGGCCCGAAAGCTGGGCCTGGCGATGGCGTACCAGGACCTGTCGCTCGTCCAGGCGGAACCGGTCAAGAACAATCTCTTCCTGGCCGCTCCGCCGGACAAGCGTCCCCCCTACTGGAACCGGAAACGCTGGGCGCGGAAATTGCTCGGCGAGTTCGACCTGGACCTGGAGCTCTTCCCGGACGCGCCGGCCGGGACCCTGACGCTGGCCGAGCGTCAACTCTTCGAGGTTGCGACGGCGCTCGTGTCGGATCCCAAGGTGCTCCTGCTCGACGAGCCCACCACCGCCCTCGGACCGGATGAGGTCGAAGACCTTCATCGGGTGGTGTCGGCGTGCCGGGACCGCGGCATGGGCGTGGTCTATGTGAGCCATCGCCTCCCCGAGGTCCTCGAGATCGCCGACCGGATCACGGTGCTGCGCGACGGAAAGGCACGAGGCACGTTCGACGCCGAGAAGACGACGGAACACGAACTCGTGGATCTGATCGTCGGACGATCCTTCGAAGGGGCCTTTCCCGAGGCGATGATCCCCGACGAGGCCCGGCGAGAGGTTCTGGTCGTGGATGCGCTCCAGGGTCAGTCGTTCGGACCCGTGACCTTCACGCTCGAGAGCGGGGAGGTCGTGGGCGTCGCCGGTGCCGAGGGCAACGGCCAACCCCAACTGTTCGACACGTTGTCGGGTCGAACCCCGCCTCGCGCCGGTCGGGTCACCTGCAACGGCAAGGAGCTCTCGCTCGTGTCGACGCACGAGGCCATGAAGGCCGGCGTCATGATGCTGCCCGGGGATCGCAAACGTGAGGCGCTCATGACGGTCCTCGGGGTGAGGGTCAATGCCACGATCCAGTCGATCCGTCAGTTCAGCGTTCTCAACTTCCTCCGCCGCGGCGCCGAGCGCAAGGTGGTCCAACGGCTCGTCGAGGAGCTCGAGATCCGCACCCCATCGCTCGAACAGCCGGTCGAATTCCTTTCGGGAGGGAACCAACAGAAGGTCGTGGTCGCCCGCACCTTCGTCAAGGAGCCGGCTGTGATCCTCGCCTACGAACCGACCCAGGGTGTCGACGTCGGCTCGCGGTTCGACATCTACAAGGCGCTTCGAGCCCGATCCAACGATGGGGCGGCGGTGCTGGTGAAGTCGAGCGACCCGCTCGAGCTCACGGGACTGTGCGACCGCGTGTTGGTGTTGTCGCGAGGACAGATCATCGAGGAGATACCCGGCGACGAGTTGTCGGAGGTTCGCATCGTCGAGGCCATCGTTCGCGGTCCCGGACTGTCGAAGGCCGGTCGCTCCCCGTTCGGTGTGGCGATGCCGAAAGCCCCCACCGGAGGCGGTGCCGGATGACCAGCGAGTACGCCGCCAAGAGTGCGGTGGATCGAGCGCGTCAACTCGTCCGGATGGTGATCCGGAACGCCCGGGACAAGAACAAGTGGCGCAAGGTCGTCAAGGTACGGCTGTGGATGCCCATCGCTCTCCAACTCGCCCTGATCGGCATCGTGATCTGGTACACGAGTACCCGCTCGGACGGCTTTCTGAATGCGGCCAACGTCACGACCGTGCTTGCGATCGCCATCCCGCTGGCGATCGCTGCAATCGCCCAGACCCATGCGCTGCTCGTCGGATACCTCGACCTGTCGGTTGGCGCCATGATCAGCCTGGGGGTGGTGATTGCGTCGTATCTCATCGTCCCCGCATCGTCGGGCGGCGACATCGCCGTCGGGGTCGGGACGATCATCCTGAGCGGTGCTGCCCTCGGGCTTGTCAACGCGGCACTGGTGCGCGGCGTCAAGATCCCATCCATCATCGCCACGCTCGCTACGTTGAGCATCCTGGACGGGCTCTCATTGACGCTCCGGGAGACACCGAGCGGAACCATCGACCCGGTGTTCGTCGACTGGCTCAAAGCGAGCATCGGTCCCGTGCCGGTCGCGTTCGTCGGCGTCGCGGTGGTGGCGATCGCCCTCGACTACTGGCTCCATGCCAGCCGGTCGGGTCTCATCGTCCGATCCACCGGCTACGACGAGCGCTCGGCCAAGCGGAGCGGGGTACGCACCAACTGGATCCGCGTCCGGGCACTCCTGATCTCGGCGATTCTGGCGGCGATCGCGTCCTTCTACGTCATGTCCCGTTCCCCGGTCGGCAACGCACAAATCGGGTCGAGCTACGCACTCAACAGCATCACCGCTGCCGTGCTGGGTGGGGCATCGCTCGCCGGAGGGCGGGCGACCTTCATCGGCACGACGATTGCCTCGGTCCTGCTGGCGCTGATCATCACTGCCCTTCCCTTCTTGGGGTTGACCCCGGATCACGGCCTCATGATCATCGGCGTCCTCGTACTCTTGGGGATCGTCCTCTTCCAGGTGGGCGACATCAAAGAGCTCGTCAAGCGGAACTTCCGGCGAGCCAGGCGCCTGGTGCTCGGGGCCAACATCGCCGTCCAGGCTCACATCCCCGATCTGTACCCGGAGGGCACGGACTTCCGGGTCGTGCCAACGGGCCGGAAGCTCATCAAGGGTGGCACCGTGCTGTCGATGGATTCCCAGGTCGGCGATCATGTGGGCGGGGACGTGCTGATCGAGAACGACCGCATCGTCGAAGTGGGTCCTGGATTGTCGGCCGAGGGCGCCGAGGTGATCGACGCCTCCGGCATGATCGTGATCCCTGGATTCGTCGACACCCACCGACACATCTGGGAGGGCATCCTCCGCAACATCGGCACCGACATCCCCCTCGAAGGCCGGGTGTCCTACATCTCGTTCGTCCTGCGCACCCTCGCACCGGCGTATCGCCCCGAAGACGTGTATGCGGGGAACATGATCTCGGCGATCGGCGCCATCGACGCCGGGGTGACGACGCTCCTCGACTGGTCGCACATCCAGAGCTCTCCCGCCCATACCGAGGCCGGTATCCAAGCGCTCGAAGACAGCGGGCTGCGTGCAGTGTTCGGCTATGGGTTCCCCTGGTGGGGCAAATGGGAGGAACGCCAGCCGAGTTGGTTCGTACGGGCCGCCAGCGAGCACTTCGCCTCGAAGGATCAGATGCTCACCCTTGCCCTCGCTGCACCCGGCCCTGAGTTCACCGACTTCGAAGTCGCACGCGACCATTGGAAACTCGCACGTGAGGCCGATGCTCGACTGTCCGTTCACGTGGGCGTCGGGACCTACGGCCTCGACAAGAAGGTGCAACGGTTTGGCGAGGCCGGTCTACTCGGCCCCGACACCACCTACATCCACTGCACCAGCCTCAACGACACCGAGATCCAGATGATCGTCGACACCGGCGGCACGGTCACGCTGGCCTTCCCGGTCGAGATGATGATGGGCCACGGGCTTCCGCCGGTGCAGAAGTTCCTGGATCGAGGCCTCTCCCCCAGCCTCAGTGTCGATGTCGAGACCAACGTTCCGAGCGACATGTTCAACCAGATGCGATCCGCTCTCGCCCTCCAGCGGGCGGTTGCAACCTCGCAGGACAAACCGGCCGTCTCGGCTCGTGACGTTCTCGCCTGGGCGACTCGGGAAGGGGCCAAGGCCAACGGGCTGGAGTCGAAGGTCGGAACGCTGACACCGGGCAAACGGGCAGACGTCACGATCCTTCGAACCAATCGTCTGAATGTCAGCCCGCTCAACGACCCCTACGCCGCCGTGGTGACGGGGATGGACACGGGCAATGTCGACACGGTTCTCATCAATGGGCGGCTCATGAAGCGTGGCGGCCGGGTTCTTCACATCGACTGGGAAGCCACGAAACGAATGGTCGACCAGTCCCGGAGCTACGTCCTCGAGAAGTCCGGCTTCAAGCTGCCAAAGATCTGACTACATGCCTTCGAGCGCCTGGCTGAGATCGGCGATCAGGTCGTCCGGGTGCTCCACGCCGACGGAGATGCGCACGAGCGATTCGGTGACGCCGGTTCGCTGTTTCTCGTCGAGAGGCACGCCCGCATGCGTCATCGTGGCAGGGTGCTCGGCGAGCGATTCGGTGCCGCCGAGGCTCACAGCGAGCTTCACCAGCTTGAGCGCATTCAGGAAGCGAAATGCCTCCGCCTCACCCCCGTCCACCTCGAACGAGATCATCGCGCCCGGCCCAAGGCACTGCCGCCGATAGATCTCGTACTGCGGGTCCGCCGCCTCCAGGAGGTCCAGGAACCGGACGCCTTCGACCTTCGGGTGTTCGGCCAGGAACCGGGCAACCTTGGCGGCGCTCTCCGTCTGCCGGGACATGCGCATGTGAAGCGTCTCGAGGCTTCGCATGAGCAACCACCCGGTCCATGGGTCGGCCATCGTGCCGAGGTAGGTCCTCATGCCCGCCACCGGTTTGACGTGAGCCTCCGAACCGATGACCGCCCCTGCGACCAGATCCGAGTGACCTCCGATGTACTTGGTCGCCGAGTAGAGCACGAGGTCGGCCCCATGGCGGAGGGGGTGCTGCCACAGCGGTCCGAGGAACGTGTTGTCGACGGCGAACAAGGGACGGCCCCGCTCGTGGGTGCGCCCATCGGCGATGTCGGCGCACATGCGGATGTCGATGAGGTCGTTGGTGGGGTTGGCGGGTGTCTCGATCAGGATCATGCCGAGCCGGCGGTGGGGCGCCCATTCGTCGATGCGAGCTTCGATCTCCTCCCTGGTCATGCCCGCCCTGAACGGCACAGACGTCACCCCGAACTCCGGCAGTGTCTCTCCGACGAGATGGGTGGTGCCGCCATACAGCGGCTCGGAATGGAGCAGCACATCCCCCGGACGGAGGTATGTGAGCAGCGTTGTCGCGATCGCAGCCATTCCGGACGCGAACACAAGACCCATGTCTGCGTCTTCCCAGAGGCACAACCGGTCTTCGAGGATCTCCAGATCCGGGTTGTTGAGCCGGGAGTAGATCATGCCTTGTTGCTCACCGGGCTCCGGCTCGGCTTGACCCGTGGCGAGGGCGAAGAACCGCTTACCCTGCTCTGCGCTCTCGAAGACGAACGTGGATGTCTGGAAGATCGGCGACTTGATGGCCCCCTCCGACCACTCCGGGCGATATCCGTAGCCCATCGAGAGGGACTCGGGCTCGAGCCGATGACCGGCTATCACCTCTTCACGACGCTTTCGCATTGCCACCTCCGAAGGTCACTCGGCCCGAGGGACGACGAGCCGACACATGAACGGCCCTTCATCATCCAAGTTATAGAATCAACGCCGGATTGCAACGATGTTCGACCGTTGTTCGAATCGGGGGCCCATATGTACGATCTCGACCGCACAGACCGCGAGCTGATCGCCCTTCTGACGCAGGATGCGCGCCGATCGAACAAGGAGTTGGCTGCGGCAGTCGGGATCGCCGCCTCGACCTGTTCCGAGCGGCTCCGTCGTTTGCATGGCCTCGGCGTCTTCCGCGGATTTCACGCCGATGTCGACCCACAGGCACTGGGGATCGGACTACAGGCGATGATCGCCGTCCGGCTTCGCCGTCACGGCGCCAACGACGTGGAGGTGTTCCGGGCCAGGGCCCTTGCCCTCGACGAGGTGATCGGCGTGTCCCACGTCACCGGTGGCAACGACTTCCTGGTGCACGTGGTGGTTCGCGGCGCCGATCATCTCCGCGATCTGGCGGTGAGCTCGTTCACCTCATGGCCGGAGGTGGCCCACATCGAGACCTCCCTCATCTTCGAGCACGTCGCCAAGCCCGGTCTGCCCGATCTCACATCGGCACGACGCCAGCCCGCTCGCGACGCCGGCTCCAGGCCGTAGATGTGCTCGGGTCGGTTCGGCACGTCGTCTCGATCGTCACCCGACCGGGCACGATCGCCGACCCGACGCAAATCCATGCTGGTAGCGTCGCTGCGCCGTGTCCGATCGTATCTCGACCGAGTTCCACCGCCGGTTCGCGTGCGACCCGGCTGCCGAGACTCGTGCACCAGGTCGCGTCAACCTCATGGGCGATCACACCGACTACTCGAACCTGCCCGTGCTTCCGATGGCGATCCAGTACGGCGTCGACGTGGCCGGGGCCCAGCGATCCGACCGGCTCGTTGTCGCCCACTCGCTCGTCACATCCAGCACCGCGGAGGTTTCGCTCGACTCGCTGCACGATGAGCAACAGGGCTGGGGACGCTATCTGCGCGGGGCACTTCTGGTCTTGGGCGATCTCAAACCAGACCGAGGCGCATCTTTGCTCATCGACGGGGATCTCCCCACGACCGGGGGGCTGAGCTCGTCCTCGGCGCTCACGGTCGGATTGTCGTGCACGCTGAACGAGGTGTGGGATCTCGGATTGTCCCTGCGCGAGATCGTGGATCGGTCGATCGTGGCGGAGCGCCACGTCGGAGTCGAGAGCGGGGGCATGGACCAGACGGTCATCGCGTTCGCCCGACCGGGGCACGCTCTTCGGATCGGATTCGAGCCTCACACCCTGACCCAGATCCCGATCCCTCCCGGGGTCAGGCTGGTGGTTGGGTATTCAGGGGAGTCGGCCCCCAAGGGCGGCAGCGCTCGTGACTTCTACAACCGCTCGGTCGTGGCCGGTCGGGCAGCCACGCTGTTGCTCGCACACATGTCGGGACGTGGGATCCGGGTGCCTCTGGTGCTCGCCTCGATGACGGACATGACGGCCGATGCCCTGGCCGAGCTGCCGTCCGAGATCACCGCCAGACGGGCGGCCGCCCGCGCCGGCCACCCGGTCGCGGACCTGGTCTCGCTCACGAACGGCGCATTTCCCGAAGACGTGGACCTTCCGGTTCGAGCCGTGGCCACCCACGTGCTGTCGGAGGCGACCAGGGTCGATCGAGCGGTTGCGGCCCTGGATGCGGGTGACGGAGAGGCCACCGGCCAGGTCTTCGACGAATCCCATGCCAGCCTCGCGCGATTCGGATCGGTGACGCCCGGATTGATCCGGGTGTGCGAGGCGGCCCGTGGCGCCGGCGCCTGGGGAGCCCGAGTCACCGGCGCCGGCTTCGGAGGTTGGGCCGTCGCCGTGTGCCCGCCCGGGGCAGTGGCCAGTGTGCAGTCGGCCATGATTGCTTCCACCGGCGGCCCGTCGTTCGAGGTCGTCGCATCAGGCGGGCTCCGGTGATTCGCCGAGCAGTGGTGCTCGCCGCAGGTCGAGGCCGTCGCCTGGCTCCCCTCACCGACCTGACACCCAAGCCACTCATCGATGTTGCTGGCGAAACGCTGATCGACCGGGTCATCTCGTCGCTCGCGCATGCTGGGATCGCGGAGGTCTGCGTTGTGGTGGGCCATCTCGCCGACGAGGTGGAACGCCACCTGCGATCCGTGTGCACTGTGCCGTTCGCGATCGTCCACCAACCTGAGCCGCTCGGGACGGGCGACGCCGTGCGGATGGCCGGTCCCTGGCTGGGCGATGAGCCGTTCTTCCTCACATGGGGTGACGTGATCACAGGGCCCGACGACTACAAGCTGGTGGTGGATGGGCATCGCCCCGCCTCGGCAGCGACGGTCGGAGTCATCGAGATGGATGACCTCTCTTCGGGGGCGGCGGTGGTGCTGGATCGGCACGAGCGAGTGACACAGATCGTGGAGAAGCCGTCCGGTGTACCCCCCAGCAATCTCAACAACGCCGGACTGATGGTCCTGTCAGCCGGAATATGGCCCCATCTGGAGAAGTTGCAGCCATCCACCCGGGGCGAGCTCGAGTTCACCGACGCACTCGGGTCGATGCTCGCCGCCGACCAGGAGATGTACGGCGTCGTGTTGGAAGGGCCGTGGTTCGACGTGGGTACCCCCGAGAGCCTGGTCGCCTGCCGACGTCGGTTCTCGCACCACTTCTGAGTGCCCGGACCGTCGGTCGCCTCTGTGTCCGAGCGACACACCCGGTGCCTGGGCAATCCGGAATCTCAGGCTTCGCCCCGACGACCCATGAACAGGATTCTCTCGCCCCTCACCTCGACCACCACGTCGCCGAGCCCGGCGTTCTCGATCCGCTCTCCCAAGCGAGCAGGGTCGAGCGGAACGAAGACATCCCCGACGTGCAACTGTCTTCGATCGGCGGTGTCGATGCTGTCGGAGCCAACGAGAGACCCACCGCGGTGGAGAACCCGATGCGCCTCTCGCAGCACCGCGTCCTGCAGTTCGACCCGTGGGACATGGTGCAGCATCGTGAACACGGCCACCGTGTCGAATGTGTCGGAAGGAAATGGCAGTGCCGTCGCATCTGCTCGAACCACTTCGACCGAGCGCAAACGCTGCCGGAGGGAACCGGCGAGCGCGGCATCCAACTCGACGCACGTGAGACGGCCGGCGTGGGGTGCCAGCACGTCTGTGGTGAGTCCCGGCCCGGGGCCCAACTCGAGAACGTGATCGCCGACGGCGCCGCACCCGAACACCCAGGGCATCAACTCCTCGGCGACGACCTTCGCCCAGGCTGCCCCGGCGCAGAATTCCAGGTGGGCTGCGTTCATCGTCGAACGCTACCCCGCTGACGGCCAGCGAGGCCTCAGCCCTGTTGCGGCTGCCGAACCAGCGCCGCAGCGCCATGGCAAACGCTTCGATCGCCGCGTTGGCCGGGCGCCGGTGCGGACCAGAACTCGATTCGGTTGCCCTCCGGGCCGTGGACGTCGAAAACCAGCGCATCGAATCGCTTCGACAACGGCCCTGGATCCACCCCTCGACCGGCCAAGCCTGCTCTGACGTACTCCAGGTCGGAGACCTCGAGGCTGAGTGTGACGCCGGTGCCGCCCACCGCGCCCACCGACGCCCGTGCTGCGTCTGCGATGCTCACATGTGCGTCTGGTCCCAGGCCGAACTCGACGAACCACTCGTTCCTGAAGGTCTCGGTCAGTCCGAGCCGGTCCCGGTAGAACGCAACCGTGTCCGACCACGATCTGCGGTACATGATGAAGTTGGCGGATCGGGGGAGCACCACGTCCCGGCGTTCTAGCCGGCGTATGTCGCCGCAATGGGGGCAGATCGCCTCCTCCGGAGCATCATCGACGAATCGACCACATTCGAGATACACCTGCGAGAGGAAGCACGCCGGATCGCCCATCCCGGCTGCGCCTAATCAGCACGGAGGCGCCAGGGGTGAGCCCGCATCGGGACCGTCGCCCGCGCCGACTGGAGCAGATGGGGCCCGGTCGGTGCACCGGGCCCCATCTCGCCAGTCAGGTCAGGGCAGCTGGGTGATGCGGTTCTGCGGACCCGGATCGACCGTCCCCTGGGCGACGAAGTAGTCCTCGAGGGCATCGAGGTCGACGTCCCCGCCGAGGTTGTCGGTGCCTTCGACCAGCACGGTGAAGTTGTCACCTCCCGAGGCCAGGAAGCTGTTGACGGTCACGCGATACGTCCCGGTCGGGACAATGGGAACCCCGCCGATCATGATCGAACCGATGTCCACCTTGCTTCCGGTCGGCGCGGAGGCGCTCCACGAGTAGGTGAATCCGTCCGACACCTGGAGGATCCGGTTGGAGCCGACCGAGGGGTTGTCGAACTGCTGCTCGAGGAGCGTGTCGATCTGGGCTCCTGTCAGCGTCAACGTCACGAGACTGTTGCCGAAGGGCTGAACGGTGAACGACTCTCCATAGGTGACCTCACCAGGCGCCTCGACGCCGCTCGGTGCGTATTGGAGGTCGGCGCGAATCCCACCGGGGTTCATGAACGCCACCACCGCATCGCCGAAGCCCGCCGGCGCCGTCGCCGCCAGCTGGGCGTCAGCGATGACGTCCCCGAGCGCCGACTCCCCGGCCGCATTCGGGGTCCGTGTGATGTCTGCGCTGATGGTTCCGATCACCCTGTCGGCGAGCGGAGCAGACAAGGCGTCGTAGATGGAGACAAAAGCGGCGATGTCGGCGGCCGGGGTGACGCCGGCGGCCGCAGTCGGCACATTGTTCACCGACAGAACCGTCATCTCCTTGGTGACCCGATTGAGTTGGACGTCGATGTCGGTGTAGACACGGCTGATCGACCGTGCGCTGGTCACGGGGCGCCCATCGATGATGCAGTTGTAGTTCTGGTGCGTGTGACCCGTGATGAATAGGTCGACCTCGTCTGTCGTCCGCTCGACGATGTCCACGATCGGGCCGGCGAGCCCACTGCAGTCGTTCGGGCCGTTGGGTGTGCCGGTCTGGACGCCTCCCTCGTGCACGAGGACCACGAAGGACTCGATGTTGTTCTTCTGAAGCTGGGCCACCAATGCGTTGACCGTGTCTGCCTCATCGAGGAAGTCGTAGCCTGCGACGCCACTCGGCGTGACGATGCTCGGCGTGCCCTCGAGCGTCATTCCGATGTAGGCGACCTTGACGCCTTGATAGTTCTTCACGACATACGGCGGGAACAGCGTGTCACCGGTCGCCTCAGAGACGACATTGGCGGCCAGGAATTGGAAGTCGGCGCCCCCGAATGGCGTACCGTCGAGGTCACCGTCGACCGGGTGAGATCCGCCGTTCTGCATGCGCAGCAGCTCATCGGTGCCCTCATCGAACTCGTGGTTGCCGACAGCGTTGATGTCGAGGCCGATCATGTTCATCACTTCGATCGTCGGCTCATCGTGAAACAGCGCCGAGATGAGTGGACTGGCTCCGATCAGATCGCCCGCCGAGACGATGGTCGTGTTCGGGTTGGTCGCCTCCGCCGCACGAAGATAGGCACCGAGTACGGCCGCTCCGCCCAGGGTTCCTACGGGTGGCAACTGACCGTGAAAGTCGTTGATCGCCAGAATCTGAACATCCACCGGCTTGGACCGGTCGGCTCCGTTGCCGGCCGCTCCCGCCGGAAATGCAATGGCGGCCAGCAGCATCAGGCCGAGGCCCAGCTGAATCAGTATGCGCGGATTCCGCGACATGTTCTCTCCCTCGTGTAGTCCCAACACCTCGGTCGTGCGACCGAGCGACGTCATGCCCACCCTGACTATGGCACAATTGCGACAGTTGCGACACCTGGATCGACCCCGGATGCAAAATCGCCGGCCCGCTGGGTTCGGAGACGTGTTGCAGCGTGGGTGGTTGGGTCGACTCTTGGTGGCCGGTCTCGTCGCGACCGGCTGTGCGGGGAGCGGCACGGCAGAGACGGAGCCGGTCATCGACTCGACCACCGCCAACCCCGTGACCACGTTGTCGTCTGAGACCCCACCTGCGACCGACGCCCCGTTGGTCTTCGACTCTGTCGAGTTCCGGGGGGACCTCCCGCGCACCGTTGGGTACAAAGGGCTCGAGTGGAGCGTCACCGGTGCTCGCCTCAGCAACCAAGACCACGGCCCGATCGCAGAGGTGGGCGATCCGACCGAAGAGTACTCGGTCACCATCGACGTGCAGGTGACCTCACCCTTCGCCGAGACCCTCGTGAGGTTCGACTTGGCTCACCTGTTCGGCCTGGATCTCGGCAACGGCGACATCGTGGAGCCGATGAGCAGGATTGAGACCGACCTCTCCCCGAACGACAGTGTTGGTCCGGGTGGATCCGGAACCATTGCCGTCCACTTCCCCGCCGACCTGTCCACCGACCTGTCCGAAGCGAGCCTCATCATCGGGGAACCGGGCCTCCGCACTACCACCGTGCCATTGGCCGGCCCCGTCCCTGACTCCGGGTACCCCGTAGAACTGGCCGTCGAGGTGACCGAAGACATCGTGCTCGAGGCCGGGTGCTTCACCGATCCTGCCCGACTCGAAATCCTGGGCGGACGCCTCGACATCGATGTCACCGTCGACGAGGACGATGTGTTGAACGTAGACCCGGATACGGGGGCCGTGACACCGGTCCCGCGCCGGGCGCCGATCGGATCGAGGTTCGTGGAACTCGACATCCGCATCAGCACGGAGGCGGCGGGAGCATGCGGCGGGTCCCTGGTGACCGCCGACGACTTCTTGATCGAGGTCGCCACAGCGCTGCGTTCGCACGATTGGGATCCGGGCATCTTCGCCTCCGAAGCCCTGAAGTCGGGCGAGGCGATCGAATTTGGTGTCGGGTATACGACCCCGGTCGACCTGGAGACACTCGTTCTCCTTGCCGGGTATCGAGGTGGCAGCCCAATCAGGGTCGAGATCCCGCTCCCATCGGAACAGCAATAGGCGCCGCTTCGCTTGTTGCACACCACACCGAACGACCGCACAGGATTCGGTTCCGGGATAGGGTCTCACAGCGACGCCCACTGCGGCCGCCGCAGACCGAGGAGGTCGCCCATGGCCCATTCGACTCGTGCCTTTCTGGTCCCGGACGGAGGGGGTCATGTGATCCGTGGTCCGGCAGGCGGTCCCAGCACGGTCAAGGCCGACACCCACAGCACCAATGGATCGTTTTCTTTGCTGGAGGTCCACATCGGCCCGCTCCAGGGCCCGCCACGCCATCTCCATCACCGTGAAGACGAGATGTGGTACATCCTCGACGGCAGCTTTCGATTTCTGGCCGACGACGAGCTCTTCGAGGCGAGTACCGGGTCGTTCATGTTCGTGCCGCGAGGAACCGCCCACTGCTTCCAGAATCTCGAGGCCACGACGTCACGATTGCTCGTGATGTTCACCCCGTCCGGGATGGAGCGGTTCTTCGAGGAACATGCGCAGCTTCCCGCAGGCCCGGTCGATCCGGATCGGTACCGGGAGATCGCCGAGCGCTCCTGGATGGAAGTCGCCGGACCGACACTCGGCGAGTCACACCCGCTCTGAGCGGGTTCGCTGCCTGAGCACCGATTGCCACTCACATCGAGGCCCGGACGACTGTTGGCGGTCCGAAGGCTCTCGCCAACCCGATACCGAGCACACGGCCGCTGGTCGAGCAGAGGGGACCCGATGGGGCTGTTCGCGCTCCGCACGGCGGACCGAGGGCTTCAGCTGACCTCGCCGTCTGCCTCTCGGCCGAGAATGTGCTGGGCGGCAGCCTTGACCGCGCCGGTGTCGAGGTCGATCCCGGCGACACTGATCGACTGCGCAGTCTCGTCGTCGATGCTCGCCAGCTGGCTGAGCGACCTGACACCAACCTGCTGGAGTGCCGCGGCGGTGCGGAGATCGACGACCAGCGTCAGATCGTCGGGGGAACCGAGCCACGGATAGAGATCGGCCACCGAGACGTCCCCCACGTCCACTTCCACCGGGTCTTCGGTCTCCGCCCGTGCCGCCACCTCACGCACCCGGTCAGCGAGCGTCACGCCTGCTGGAAGAACCACCGGAGGCTCTGTCCACCTCGCTCGTAGTTGCTTCAGCGCCCTCGCTGCCACGATACCGACCACCACTACCACTCCTACCCCCATGAACACGAGAACGACAAGACCCTCCGCGGGATCGCCGGCCGCGACGCTCGTCGGCGTCTCGGAAGGTGCCGTCGTGGTGGCCACCGACGCCTTGGTGACTTCGGTGGTGGTCGTTGTCGTGGTGCTCGTGGTCGTCTGAGGCGGCGGAACGGTGATGACCGTCACCGGCGGCGTCTGGGGCGCGCTCATGCGCTCGCTCCCACCGGCCGCAGCACAGAGACGACGTTGTCGAGATAGGTGCGCTCGGTGTGGTTGAAGGCACCACCACAGGTCACGAGCGTCACGCGCGAAGGCCCGGCGTTCTCGAAGACCGCATCCACGTCGAGTTCGCTCTTCGGAACCCTTGAAGTCTCGACGACCTCGAATGTCCGGGCGGAACCGTCGGACATCGTGATCGTCACCTCGTCACCAGGGGACAGGCGATCCAGGTGATAGAAGGCCCCCGGGCCCTGCCCGGCCATGTCGACGTGGCCCGCCAGCACCGCCGAGCCTTCTTCGCCGGGTGTCGGGCCATATCGATACCAGCCCACCTGTCGCGCCTGGGGCGGAATCGCCATCTGCCCCGAGTCTGGATCGATTCCCGAATCCACGACCTCGGCGCGCACACCGATCGAGGGAGCATCTATGGCGATCGGCACCAGACCGGGCTCGAAGCCTTCGGCGAGGCGGCCGGAGTCCCACGGCACGGTCGATCCGCTCTTCGAGTAGACGGTGGTCGACGGGGATACCGGGTCGGTGGTTGTGGTCGACGGCGATTCCGGGTCGGCGGTGATGGCGGCCGCGGCCTGCGGCCGCGTCTGAGCGCTCATCGACACATCGCCCGTTGCCGGCATCATGGCGGGAGCGGCCAGCAACAAACCGACCGCCACGTAGGTTGCCATGACGAGCGCCACCCGAGCGATCATCAGCCCGATAACCTCTTGGGCTTGACGGCAAACAAGACCGCTGCCACGAGACCAAATGGCACGAGCAGCCACGCGGCGTTCGCACTCTGCGCCCGCATCCCACCGGTACCGGTCGGAACGCCGGTCGGATTCACCTGTGGCGTGGTCACCTGCTGTGTGAGGAGCGCAAAGCTGTCATCGTCGGCCGAGCCGACCGCGTAGAGCACCAGGAGCGAGCCGGCGCGGAACTCCAGATCCCGCTCGACCAGCGGCGAGCCGTCGGCAGCCGCCACCAACAGTGGATGACTCCCCGCAGGCAGCTCCACGGTCACCTCGTTGGGCGACATCAGATCCACCACGAGGGTCTCACCGGCCACCGTGACCTGCAACGGGCCGGCTAGTCCGGTGTGCCGGACCGTGAACCGTGTGGTTCCCGTCGCCACCGGCTCGAGATCGTTCAGATAGAGCGCGATTGCGGGCTTCTCGTCGAGCACCTGCGCCACCGCGGTATACGAGGCCCCGGCTTCGAGCGTCACAGGCTCCGCCAGGATCGGCTCGGTTGTCGAGGCATCGACGCCTGCGGGAAAGAGGGCCACCTCGACTTGTCCGGCCGCGACCTCGATGGGGTCGCTGACAGCCTCGAAGACCATGGAACTCACGACGAGTCGACCATCCAGATACAGGTCGGCCGGGAAACCACGCTCGCCGGCCACGGCGTGCACCACGGTCATGGTCGCCGTCGCTTCCGCCTGTGCGCCCGCCGGCAGCACCAATGACACCATCATCATCAATCCTGCGCACGGCATGCGCAGGTAACACGCGAAACGCACGAGAACCTCCCACCACAGTTGCCCCAAATGCCCGTCCAAGAAGCTAGACGGACGACCAGCCCTTGTCGATGGGTTGCCCGACCCGTTCCCAGAAGCGGGAAGCGTCGACGGCCGCCCCGGCGCTAGGCGGCGATTGCGAGGTCCATCGGGAGTGAGAGCTCGAAGATCGTCCAGCCGGCCTCACGGCGATACTCGATGTCGCCGCCCATCAAACGGGCGAGGGTTCGAGATACGCTGAGCCCGATCCCGACCGATCCAGATGCAACGACGGTCCCCTCGGAATGCGTGAACGGTTCGAAGATGATGGCGGCGTCTGCAGCCGGCACGCCGTCTCCGTCGTCACAAACGCGAACGAAGCCGCGTTCATCGCGACTGCCAGACTGAATCCGAACGTGGCGACCGCCATAACGTTCTGCGTTCGTGAGCAGGTTCCTGACGATCTGACGTACGCGACCCGCGTCTCCGGTGACCGTCGCCGGATGGGCGTCGACCACCAGATTGGCAGCGAACTCGGGGGTGTGGCCCAGCGCCCGCACGCACTCCAATGCGATGTTGGCCAGATCGAGCTCTTGACTCGCAATCGAGAGGCCGGTGATGTCCGCTCTCGAGGCGACGAGGAGATCCTCCAGAATTCCGGCTACCTCGGACGCTTGGGTCGAGATCAAATCCACGAGTTCCGCAAGCTCTCCGCGGTCCCCTTGTTCCCACGCCGACTCGAGATATCCGGCGAATCCGACGACGGCGGTGATGGGTGTACGCAACTCGTGACCGATCGTGTTGACGAACCGGTCTTTGGCATGCATGAGTTCGACAAGTCGGTTGTTTGCCGACTGCAGCTCGGCGGTCCGTTCTCTCACAGTCTGCTCGCATCGTCGAAAGGCCATGTGAACTCGACGATGGAACGTGCCGGCAACTGCGCCGGCCAGGGCGAGCACCAGTGGAGCGGAGGCAACGATGGTAAGCACGGGCTGCGTGCGGTGGGCTTCCCGGATCGCATCGGCACCGAGATTCCCCTCGCCCGCCCAGAGCCACCCGGCGACCGGAAACAACAGGCCCAGAAGTGCGCCACCGGCGCACCACCAGAAGACAAGCCAACGCGTATGCCTGCGCATGAGCTTCCAGTCGGCCGAGAGCGACCGCAAACAAGTGGCCCCGCCGAACTGCCACCGTTGGTTCGGATCGCGCCTTGGGTGAAGACGAACCCTCTTCCTCGAAGCCCCGAGACTCCTCAGGTGAGAGGTGGGGAGTCCGAGGGATTGCGGCTCACGGCACCTTCGTAGTGAGCTCGCAGGCCGTTTTGCCAGCGCGAGTCGGCAACCGACGGCCAATTGTCATGATCGAATCCGGGACTGGAATCGAGGACCTCCTCCTCTACGTCGAGGACCAGGCGCTGATTCTCTGTGTCAACGCTCAGGAGGTGCAACGGGACAGCGAAGAGCTTCTTCAGGACCCCCATCAAGCCGCCCCGAGCCAGCACTGCATACATCACGTTCCCGTCGGCGGTATCGATCACCAGGTCTTCAACTGTGCCGAGACTCTTGCCCTCGATGTCGACGATCGTGTCGCCGGTCAGCGACGATGAAGAAAGCACCAAGCCGCTCATCGATCGCTCCCCACTTCATCGGTGTCGATGTGGTTGGCCGCAGCAAGCAAAGCGGCATCGACGTTGCGGTGATAGACCTCGCCGAGCCTACCTCCCAGGTACGCCCCGGAAGTCAGCGCGACCACGCCGAGCACACCCTCCACGACGGCCGCCGTTGTCACATCGTCGCCTCGAATCTGTGAGAACCAGTCAGGCAATCCGGCCCGTTGGAATGCGGTGTACTCGGTGCCGACGAAGGCGCCGAGCGCGGCAAAGACGGCAACGAGTAGCAACGCCCACATAGCAGTTCCAAGTCCGGTCATTCCTCCGGAATCCGTCGCCATCCGCCCGGCTCCCCAGCCTCCGACGAAGAACGACACGAACACTGCCGCCGAGGCCAGGATCGCGCCGCCCCAGACGACCTCCCCCAGGTTGCCCTCGAAGTCATAGGCGTTGAGCTGGAAGTCGAGGCCGCCGGCGCCGGCCGCAATCAGTGCACTCAGGAATCCGAGGACCCCAAAGGCTGCGAACATTCCAACCGGTGATGCGGGGGTGTCGATGCCACCGAACCGCTCACGGATGCTGCTGGTATCGGCTTCGGCGCCAACGATGTTCGAGCGACGGGCCAGGTGGCCGCGAGAGCCCGTCGATCTGGTTCCCTGTGAAGTCATGCGCGTTCCTTTCGCCTCGGTCTCTCAGGCGCCGAGGAGGATGATGAGAAGGATCAGGATGAGTGTTCCGATTCCGATGTACATGGCGCTCCTTCAGCGTGTCCTCGAATCGATACCCCTCCGGTGTTCGGCCCAAACCTCGTCCAGTTCTCTGGTTCCAGCGGTGGCGTTGGAACGCTCCGCAAGCAGGAGGTCTCCGGTCAGGTTGTGGAAAGCTCGCTTCTGAGAAGCTGGACCCGTGGAGTCACCACGCCACATGGACGATCGGAGAGGAGCACGATGTCAAAGAAGCGATGGACCGGCGCCGTGGTGCTGGCCGTGGCGCTTGCGATCACCGGCGCCGGTGCTGCCGTGGCCGGCGGTGGGGGCGATCCGACAGGATCGGTCGTCGAGTCGCCGGGAGCGGTTGCCGACGACGCCATCGAGACAGGGAACGCCACGGAATCGGTCGAGGACTGGGCGGAAGGACCCGATGTACCGATCACGGGTCCCGACCTCGAGCGGGCGTCGGCGGCTGCCCTCGAGCATCTCGGCGAAGGCAGGGTCACGGCTACCGAAGTCGGTGACGAGGAGAGCTACTACGAGATCGAGGTCGAACTCGACAACGGGCGCCAAGTCGACGTCCAACTCGACGAGTCGTTCGACTTCGTCGGTCTGGACTGACCGCTGAGACCGGGTTGGGAGGGTGTCGCTACGTGCGGCACCCGTCCCGACTCATGCCAGGGGGAGTTCCAGCACGAACCTCGCTCCCCCGGCGTGATCGGTGTCCACATCCAGTCGGCCCCCATGGCGTTCGACGACTTCCCGGGCAATGGCCAGGCCGAGCCCGGTCCCACCCATCGCCGAGTTCCGGGCGTCATCGAGTCGTGCGAAACGCTCGAAGACGGCGTCCGCCTGGTCGGGAGCGATTCCCGGGCCATCGTCGGAGATGATGAAGACCGCCCGGTCGCCTGCTTCCCGAAGCGAGAGCTTCACCACGCTTGCAGCATGCCGGCGGGCGTTGTCGCACAGGTTGCGGATGGCGCGACCGAGTTGCGTCGAATCACCGACGACCTGCGCCGCCGATACCGCGGACATGTCCACCGTGATGCGCCCATCCGACCGCATCGCCTCCGCCTCGCGAAGCACCACGTCGTCGAGATCCACCAACGTCGACCCGATCATCACCCTCTTGGCGTCGTCTTGCGCAAGCACGAGCAGATCATCCACGAGATGTTGGAGATGGGTCACGTCTTCCAGAAGTGTCTCGACGACCTCTCGGTCTGCGCCGGCGCCACGTGTTTCGAGTTCGAGTTCCGATCGCAATCGCGTCAACGGGCTCCGCAGTTCATGCGAAGCATCGGCAACGAAGCGTTGCTGGCGCGCTACTGCCGCCTCCACTCGATCCAACATGTCGTTCATGGTTCCGGCCAGCCGGCCGATCTCGTCGGCGTGCGGCGGCATGGGGACCCTGCGATGGAGCTCGAGACTCCCGATCTCCGCCACCTCCCGACGGATTGCCTCGACCGGCAGCAGCGTGCGTCCGACCAGCCACCACACCAGTGCCGCCACCACGGCCACCACCAATGGGATCGTGACTCCCAACGTCCCCAGCAATACGGCGACGCTCTCTTCCACCACGTCGACCGTTGCCCCGACATGGAGCACGACATCCGCGCCGGGGACATCGATGTTGCGGGTGAGCACCCTGAACACGTCGTCGTCGACCGCCAGCCCCTTCACCGTGCGGATGGTCCCGTCATCCCCGAGCGGCCCATCGATGGGGAGTGGCGGCTCGCCCAAGAGGTTCGGCGTCCAGGCCAGCACGGTTCCGTCGCCATCGACGGCCTGCGCAAACCCCTCATTGGAGCCTGCTGCGATGTCGACCAATCCTGGCGTCGCCGACCCGAACAGCGAAGCGATGTCATCGGCCCGCTGGCGTAGCGCAGTGTCGACGCTGGAGGTCAGCTGCTCTCGTTGGATCGAAACCAGCACCATGGAGGCGATCGTCATGACCGCCGTGACGGCGAGCGCCGCGATCATCGTGATACGAACCCGGATGGATGCCGAATGCATGCGCCACTTCATGGGCTGGGTACGGCGTTGTCGGCGACCAACCGATAGCCGGCGCCACGGACCGTCTCGATCGACCGCCGGCCGAACGGCTCATCGATCCGTGTGCGAAGACGCCGGATGTAGACCTCCACGATGTTCGGGGCGCCTTCGAAGTCATAGTCCCACACGCCGTCCAGGATCTCCTTCTTGGACAGCACCTCTCCCGCCCTCCGCACGAGGTATTCGAGCACGTCGAATTGACGGGCAGTGAGGGCCACCTCGGTGTCTCCGACGAACACCCGCCGCTGGAACGGGACGATGGTGAGGTCACCTACCTCGACCGGAACCGGGGTACGGCCCACCGAGCGTCGGAGCAGCGCCCGCACCCGTGCAATGAGGACCGGGAAGGAGAACGGCTTGGTGAGGTAGTCGTCGGCTCCGGTGTCGAGGGCCTCGGCCTCGTCGAATTCACCGGACTTCGCCGTGAGCATGAGAATCGGCGTCCAATCGCCCGCCTCCCGCAGGGCAGCACAGACCTGGTAACCATTGCGGCCCGGCAGCAGTATGTCGAGGATGATGAGGTCGTACGAGCTCTCGGTGGCGAGCCACAGACCGTCCGTGCCGTCGAGGGCGGTCTCCACCGTGTAGCCCTCCGACTCGAGTCCACGCCTCACGATCGAGGCGATCTTCTTGTCGTCCTCCACCACGAGAATCTTCATCGGTGCATTGTCGTCGACCAACCTGACTGTCGGCTGAACGAGTCCCGAATCGCTAGGCCTCCGAGGGCACCCCGAGCAACAGGACGGCAGCAGAGACGGCGAGGATCGAACCGAGACCGAAGGCGGCTTCCGGCCCGACGGTTTCATAGACGAGTCCGAACAGGAGACTGGCCGGTAGCGCCACGAGTCCGATGGCACCGTGATAGAAGCCGAACGCCGACCCGCTGCGTCCGGCAGGTGCAAGCGCCGCCACCCATGCCCGCTCCACGGGCTCGGTGAGGCCGAAGTAGATGCCGTAGGCGAGAAACAGCGCAACGAGGGCCGGGGCACTCGTCGTGACGCCAAAGCCGAGGTACACCAGCGCATACACGGACCACCCCGCCACGATCAGCGGCTTGCGCCCCACCCGGTCCGACAACTGGCCGCCGTAGAGGTTTGCTCCCAGTTTGACCAGGCTGTGCAGCGACCAGAGGACTGCGACCCACCCGGCGGCGAAACCGGCATCCGTCAGCCGCAACAGGATGAACGCGTCAGTGCTATTGCCCAACGTGAAGATCACCAGCGCCACCAGCAGTCGTTTGAATGGCCCACCGAGATCTCCCCACATGGCGATCCGAACCGGCTCGGCGTCGGGAGCCGGTCGGGAGCGCCCAGGTTCGTGGACCCCGACGAGAAGAATGACGACCACGATCGCTGCAGGGATGGCCGCAAGCAAGAAGACTCGGCGCAACGTGAAACCCGGCAGCATCAGCAGCCCGGCGGCGACGAGAGGACCGGCGACGGCTCCCGCATGGTCCATCGCTCGATGGAGGCCGAACGCCGCCCCTCGCCGCTCCGCCGGCGTGGTCTCGGCGATCAGTGCATCTCTCGGCGAGGTGCGAAGCGCCCTTGCCGACCCGATCACCGAATCTGAGTGCGACCACCATCGGCCAGGCGGTGGCAAGCCCAATCAGAGGACGCATGGAACCGGACAGCCCATAGCCCGCCACCACGAAGGGTTTCCGACGATGGACCCGATCGGTCCACCAACCAGACGCCACCTTGAGCACAGCAGCAGTCGACTCCGCCACGCCTTCGATCGTTCCCAGGGCCAATGCACCCGCTCCCAGAACGTCCACCAGGAACACCGGCAACAACGGGTAGATCATCTCGCTCGAGAGGTCGGTCCAGAAGCTGACGAGCCCCAGGGCAATCACGGTTCGGGGCAATCCGCGAAGTGACGACGGAATTCGAGGATTCACCTCGGCATCCTGGCATCTCAATCGCACCACGCGGCTGATGGGTGTTTTGGCACTGACTGAACGCTCATTCATAATGAACGAATATTCACTCACAGGGAGTCGCCCCCATGACATGGAACATCACCAACATCCCCGACCTCGCCGGTCGAGTCGCCGTGGTCACCGGCGCCAACGGAGGTCTCGGCTTCGAGACGGCCAAGGCTCTTGCGGGGGCAAACGCACACGTGGTGATCGCTGCTCGCAATCGAGAAAAGGCGGAGCGGGCACGAGCCGAGATCCTCGAGGTTCATTCGGGAGCGTCACTCGAGCTCGTGGAGCTGGACCTCGGCTCGCAGGAGTCGGTCAAGCGGGCGGCTGCCGCCATCCGCGGAGCTCACCAGGTGGTCGACATCCTCGTCAACAACGCCGGCGTGATGGCGATGCCGGAAGGACGGACGGTCGATGGGTTCGAGACCCAATTCGGGATCAACCACCTCGGCCACTGGACCTTCACGGCCGAGCTGATGCCCTCGATCCTCGCCGCCGACTCCGCCCGCGTCGTGACGGTGACTTCGACCGCCCACCATCAGGGACGCCCTGTAGACCCGGCCGATGTCAACCTCGAGAACGGCTACGGTGCCTGGCCGGCATATGGCCGGTCGAAACTGGCGAACTACCACTTCGCGATAGGCCTCCAGAAAGAGTTCGAGAAGCGCGGGCTCCCTGCCCAGAGCCTCATTGCGCATCCGGGTCTGTCCAACACCGACCTGCAAACGCATACGGTGACACAGGGCGGAGGCGGACCCGCCGCCCCCTTCTTCGAGTGGCTGGCGGCCAAGACCGGCATGAGCGCCGCCCGCGGTGCACTCCCCCAGCTCAGAGCCGCCACCGACCCGAGAGCCAGAGGCGGCGAGTTCTACGGACCGCGGTTCCTCAACAACGGGTGGCCGGTGAGGCTCCCCGTGGTACGTCCCAACCGTGACCGTGACATCGCCACGCTCTGGAAGGTCTCCGAGGACATGACCGGCGTGAGCTTGTTCAGCGCGGAGAATGCATCGACATGACAACCGTCGTCGACCGTCCTGCCGCCATCCGACGTGCCCTCCGCGATCTCGTCGCGGAACTGGGCTTCCATGGCGCATCCATGAGTGCCGTGGCGAAGGCTGCAGGGGTGGCGACGGGCACCGCCTACGTCCACTACGAGTCGAAAGACGAGCTGGTGATCGCCGCCTACCTTGAGATCAAGTCAGAGCTCGCCGACGCGGTGCTGGCAGAGCACGATCCAGGAGCGGACGTGATCCAGCAGTACCGCCAGGCGTTCAAGACGACGTACGCCCACATGATCGAGGTTCCCGAACGGGCGAGGTTCCTGGCACAGATCGAAGGGTCGCCATACCGGGACGAGGCGCACTCGAAGTACCTCGCGCAGGGGGATCGCCTCGTCGCCATGCTGGTCCCTCTCCTCGAGGAGCGCTTGGTGCCACTGCCGCCCGAGGTGATATGGGCGATGTCTCTCGGACTCGCCATCCACCTGGCGTCTTCGAGCATCGACCTCGACGACTCGGAGTTGGACACCCTCGTCGACGCCACGTGGCGGGCGATAACGGGCTGAGGCACAAGAGCGCATACGAGCCCCGAGGATCCCGCTGTGTTCGGATCAGGGCCCACCACGTCGGCCGAGCCGTTGCCGTCGGCCGCAGGTAGCGTGACCGCCATGAGGGCAATGACCTACGACACGACCGATGGCTCCTGGCGTTTGGTCGAGCGCCCCATCCCTTCCCCGGGCCCCGGCGAGGTGCGCGTAGCAGTCCGAATATCTGGAGTGAACCCCACGGATTGGAAGGCGCGGCTCTCGCGTGGATTCGCCGCAGCCGGCGTCACCCAGCAAGTCCCCAACCAGGATGGCGCCGGCGTCATCGACGCAGTGGGCCCAGGCGTCGACCCGTCGAGGATCGGCGAGCGGGTTTGGCTCTGGGAGGCCGCGTGGCAGCGTCCCAATGGCACCGCTCAGGAATACGTTGTCATCCCCTCTCGCCAGGCGGTGGCACTCCCGGACTCCGCCGCCTTCGAACTCGGCGCCTCGCTCGGCATCCCCTTCCTCACGGCCCATCGTTGCCTGACGGTCGGAGAGGGCGGCCCCCTGCATCTGGGCCCGGGCGCTCTCACAGGCCGAACGGTGCTCGTGACCGGCGGAGCGGGAGCGGTCGGCAACGCCGCCATCCAACTCGCCCGTTGGGCAGGAGCGCATGTGGTGACGACGGTGAGCAGTCCGGAAAAGGCCAGGCTGGCGACGATCGCCGGCGCACAGAACTCCGTGAACTACCGCCACGACGACGCCGCCGAGCGACTCGGGGAAGCGGCGCCCGACGGATTCGATCTGGTGGTCGACGTCGCCGTCGGGACCAACCTCCCCGCGATCTGGGATGCTCTGGCCCCAGGCGCCTCGATAGCGTCGTACGCCACCGATGACGTACACGACCTGACGGTGCCGATTCGCGAGGCCATGTTCCGAAACGTACGACTCCAGTTCGTGCTCGTCTACACCGTGCCACGGTTGGCCAAGGACCGCGGGGTCTCAGACATCGTCGCTGCCCTCGCCGAGGGCGCGATTCGCGCCGGAGCCGACGCCGGTCTTCCGTTCCATCGGTTCAACCTCGACCAGACCGCCGAGGCTCATGACGCGGTGCATTCGGGTGTCGTTGGCAAGGTCCTCATCGACGTGTCGTGAAGCGTTTCGTCGAACCGCCCGACCATCGACGATCGAGTCCGAATACCGACAGGTGGCCCTGGTCCCCCACCTGTCGGATCCGTACCGTTGGAAGTCGGGGCACGCGTCGTCCGCGTTTTGGTGGGCTCCCCCGGTACGACCGGCCAATGCGGCTCGGCGCTCGCCGAGAGCCCGCTGGAAGCCAGAGCCCGAGAGAAGGCGTGGCAAACCGCCGTCGGCGACCGGACCCCGAGTTCGAGGAGGCTCAAGATGACAGAGACAACCATGAGCGAGCAGATCGAGAAGCCACCTCGCCTCCCGCCCCGGTGGTTCATCCGCTTCGCTTGGTACGCGCACCGTCGGCTGTATCGAATCACCGGCGGTCGTTTGGGTCTGTGGCGTCCCAAACCCGGGAAGTGGGGCACCCTCCGCCTGACCACGACGGGCCGCCGTACCGGACAGGCTCGTAGCGTCATGGTCGGGTACTTCGAGGACGGGCCCAACTTGGTGACCATGGCCATGAACGGCTGGGGCGAAGGCGAACCTGCTTGGTGGCTGAACCTCCAAGCCAACCCAAACGCCCGGATCGAGCTCAAGGGCGGGTCGCGTCTCGTGACGGGGCGGGCGGTCCTCGGGAAGGAGCGAGCGCGCCTGTGGGACCAATGGCGGGGGATAGACAAGGACCTCGACGCCTACGCCTCCCGACGCTCCACCGAGACAGCGGTCGTGATTCTCGAGCCGACCGACGCCGCCATGTGAAGCAAGCAAGCGGTCTCCAGCCTCTCGAACGCCGTTCAGGGTGGACACACAAGGTGACCGGAGGTGAGTCCGCTCGGCCGAGAAGGCTGCAGCTGGGCTTGTTGAGTTCATCCGTTCCTCCGCGCTGCGGCGGTCACCGGTGTCGAGCAGAGACGCACCATTCGCCCACCCGCCGATGTGCCTTTCAGCCCTGTCACGAAGACCGGTTGATCGCCCATACTCCACTCGTGACTTCAACAGATCTTGAAGCAACAAGCGTTGAATCGAGAGCGGCGACGTTCCGGGCACTGAGCGATCCGATACGGCTTTCGATCCTCGACCACCTGGGCCGGGACGAACGCTGCGTCTGCGAGTTGCAGGAAGCGCTGGATATCGCCCCCAACCTGTTGTCGTACCACCTACGCACCCTGCGTGAAGCGGGTTTGGTCACGTCGACCCGCCGCGGCCGATGGGTCGACTATCGACTCTCCGACGGCGCCGCCGCGGTGGTGGCGATCGCCCTGCCATCGACGCTCGCCTACGAGGTGTCGCGGTGACCACCTGGATCGACCCCGGTCAGATCGAGCATCGGAATCTCGTTCCCTGGGTGAAGGTGGCGTCCGCCACCGGCTTGTGGTTTCTCGCCTACTGGGTGAACGGGCGCCTGTGGGAGTGGGTGCTGTTCGACGTCGCCCGGCTCGACCAGGAGTCGCGGGTGGGCTCGGCAGTCGATTTCTTCTTCTTCGACACCACCAAGATCGTGCTGCTGCTGGGCGGGATCATCTTCGTGGTGACGGTGTTGCGCAGCTTCATGAGCGTGGAACGCACCCGGGCCCTTCTCGGCGGCCGCCGGGAAGGCGTCGGCAACCTCGCCGCCGCCGGATTGGGGGTCGCCACGCCGTTCTGCTCTTGCTCGGCGGTGCCCGGGTTCATCGGCTTCGTCGCTGCCGGTGTCCCGCTGGGGGTGACGATGAGCTTTCTGATCGCTTCGCCGATGGTCAACGAGGTGGCCATCGTTCTCTTGTATGGACTCTTTGGGTGGCGGGTCGCCGTCCTCTACGTCGCGGCCGGATTGGTCGTGGCAGTCGTGGCAGGCTGGATCATCGGACGGCTCAAACTCGAACGGTGGGTGGAGCCTTTCGTCTTCGCGACCACCCTGCGGGGCCAACCCGTCGACCTCTCCCGGGGCCTCATCTGGTCGGAGCGATTGGCCATCGGCCGGGAAGAGGTCAGCACCATCGTTCGCAAGATCTGGCCATACCTGCTGGTCGGAATAGGAGTCGGCGCTGTCATCCACGGCTGGATCCCGGAGGACTTCTTCGCCAACGTGGCCGGCCCCGACAACCCCCTCGCAGTACCGGCGGCGGTGATACTCGGCGTACCGCTCTACTCGAACGCTGCCGGCATCCTCCCGCTGGTGGAGGCACTCCATGCGAAGGGCCTGGCGATCGGAACCGTCCTGGCGTTCATGATGTCGGTCGTGGCCCTGTCACTGCCTGAGATGATCCTGCTCCGTCGGGTCCTCAAGCCGCGACTGCTGGCGACATTCGTCGGGGTCGTCTCGCTCGGGATCCTCGCCGTGGGTTTCCTGTTCAATGCCATCTTGTGACGACAAGGAGAAACAGATGAACAAGTTCAAGGTGCTCGGCTCGGGGTGCTCGAACTGCAAGACGCTGGAGGCTCGCACCACCGAGGCCCTCGCTGGGCTGGGCCGGACCGTGAAGGTCGAAAAGGTCACCGACTACGCCGGCATCGCGTCGTATGGGGTCATGTCGACCCCGGCGCTCGCCATCGACGACCAGGTCGTCGTTGCCGGGCGCGTCCCCACCGTCGCCGAACTCGCCGACCTCATCAGGAACGCCACGTCATGACGGACGCCGGCGCAGTGGAGGCACCGGTGCTCGAGCGCCTCTCGCTGCTCAACCGATTCCTCCCGGTGTGGATCGGAGCGTCCATGGTCGCCGGGCTCCTCCTGGGAAGGACGATCCCGGAGCTGAACGACTGGCTCGACGCGGTCAAAATCGGCACCGTCTCCCTCCCCATCGCCATCGGCCTGCTGGCGATGATGTACCCCGTGCTCGCCAAGGTCCGCTACTCGCACATCGGTGAAGTCGCCACCGACCGCAGACTCATAGGCACCTCCCTGGTCCTCAACTGGGTGATCGGCCCGGCGTTGATGTTCACCCTTGCCTGGTTGATGCTCCCCGACCTGCCCGAGTACCGGACCGGGCTGATCATCATCGGGTTGGCTCGTTGCATCGCGATGGTGCTCATCTGGAACGATCTCGCCTGCGGTGACCGTGAAGCCGCCGCCGTCCTCGTCGCCATCAACTCGGTGTTCCAGATCGTCGCCTACTCGGTGCTCGGCTACTTCTACCTGCAACTCCTCCCCGAACTGGCTCGGACTCGACACGGCCGACCTCGATGTCACCATGTGGGAGATCGCCAAGATCGTCCTCGTGTTCCTGGGCATCCCCCTCGCCGCCGGCTACCTCACCCGATGGTGGGGAGAGCGAACCCGCGGGGTCGATTGGTACGAGACTCGCTTCCTGCCGCGCATCGGCCCGTGGGCCCTGTACGGCCTGTTGTTCACGGTGGTGGTCTTGTTCGCGCTCCAAGGTGAGACCATCACCAGCCAACCGTTCGATGTCGCCCGCATCGCGCTACCCCTCCTCCTCTACTTCGCGCTCATGTGGGCGGCGTCCTTCGCCTATGGACTGTGGCTCCGCCTCTCCTACGAGAAGAACACCACGGTGGCGTTCACCGCCGCATCCAACAACTTCGAGCTCGCCATCGCAGTGGCCATCGGCGTGTTCGGGGTCACGTCCGGCGAAGCCCTCGCCGGAGTCGTCGGCCCCCTCATCGAAGTCCCAGTCCTCGTCGGTCTCGTCTACGTGGCCCTCTGGGCCCGCAAGCGCTTCTATCCATCCCGAAGCCGGGAGCAAGCGCGGTGAACTGCTCCGGCTGCCAACGAATTGAACACGAGTCCGTCGTTTCCAACGAGCAATCGACCGGTCCAGCGGCGACGCGGTAGCTTGCGGGGAAACGACCTCCGTCGGGCGTGCTGCTCAGCTCGACGACTGCGCCGGATCGGCAGTGTCGCCCTTGACCTTCGAGCCGCTCGAAGGTTTATCGTCTGGCCCATGCGGATCGGAGAAGCTGCGAAGCAGGCGCTGCTGGAGCCGTCCGCTATCCGGTTCTACGAGTCTGCGAGGGTGCTGCCCGCACCGGCCCGCAGCGACGCGGGGTATCGCGACTACGACGAGGCCGACGTCGACTTGATGCGGTTCGTGCGCAGACTCCGCTCGCTCGAGCTCCCGCTCGACGACATCCGGGAGATCGTCGGACTGCGCGCGTCAGGCGAGGCTCCGTGCCAGTCGGTCCGTGACGCCATTGCCCGTGAAGCGGAGGCCGTTGACGACCGAATCGCCGAACTGACCCGGCTCCGCTCCGAGCTGCGCTCGCTGCGGCAACGCATGGATGCCACCGTCGATCGATGGCCGCAGGACTGCGTCTGTCACGTCATCGGAGAAGCCCCGTGAGGAACCCCATCAACATCACCTTGCAGTACTTCGACAGTTGCCCCAACTGGAGGGAAACCGAAGCACACATCGAGAGCCTGCTGGCTGCGGGGTTCGACCTGACGCTCGACCGTCGGCTGATCGACACCCCGGAGAGCGCCGAAGAGGTCGGGTTTCGCGGCTCTCCGACGGTCCTCATCGACGGGGTCGACCCGTTCGCCGATGCCCACGCCCCGATCGGACTGGCCTGCCGGGTGTATGTGACCGCGGACGGCTACGCCGGGTCACCCAGCCTCGACCAACTTCGAGCCGCAATCGACGCCACACGGCAATAGCGACCAACATCGAACACGCTCCCGACACACCCGGGTGTTACGCCTCGAATGTTCGACTGGGCGTTGATCGTCTCCGAGCTGGTGGCTCCTCAATCGGGCCACTCTGTGGGTTGCATCACCTGGAACACGGCCCCTGGGGGTCGGCGATCACGGCCAATGGACCGACCGGCGAGTCGACCTCGTTGAGAATCGTGCCACCGAGCTCGTTCACCTTCGAGACAGTGGCAGCGATGTCGTCGGTGCCGAAATACGCGCTCCAGGCCGTGGGAACCCCGGCGTGCTCGGGAAGTGCCATCGCTCCGGCGATGCCCCGGGCGCCGACGTTCAGCACGGTGTAGTCGCCGCCGCCCATGGGAGAGGTCTCGTGCGTGGTGCCCAGGATGGCGTCGTAAAACGGCGTGATCGGGTGCTTTCACTCGGTTGATGGCCACGGAGTGACTAGTACGAAAGCGCGAGCATGGTCCGGCCCTCAACTCGCGAGTCACGGATGGTCGATGTCATCAATGAACTCAAGAAGGCACGGATGCACCTCAGGTCACACACCCCGAAACCCCGCTCGAAGCTCATCGGGCTCATCGCTGTCATCGCGCTGGCGCTCGGCGCCCTCCCGGTGTCCGATCTTCCGGTATCGGCAGCTACGACCTCGGTCATCGTGAGAGAAAGCGACCCGGCGACGGACGCTGCGGAACTCCTCGTCGCCCATCTCGGTGGGACAGTTGTCGAGGATCTCGCCGTCATCGGTGGGTTCTCTGCCGTGGTGCCGGACGGATCTGTTCCCGTCTTGGGTTCGAGCCCGGCGGTGGCATCGGTGACCCCGAATGCCGAGGTGAAGCTCACCTTCGACGAATGGGGCGATGGCGCTTCCGACCTCGCCGGGTTCGCACCGAAGGACTACGGCGGGTCGTTGTACCGCATAGCCGAGACCACTGGAGCGAAGGACGCGTGGAGCACCGGTGTCACGGGCCAAGGCGTGGACGTCGCCCTCATCGACTCCGGGGTGACGCCGGTGCCCGGCCTCTCCTCGCCCGGGCAGATCGTGTTCGGACCCGACTTGTCCTTCGAGTCGCAGAGCGACCAGTTCCGTCACCTCGACACCTCCGGCCATGGAACGCACATGGCGGGGATCATCGCCGGCCGGGACAACGACGCCTCACAGCCGTACGCAGGAGCAATGACCGACCACTTCGTCGGTATGGCACCCGACAGCCGGATCGTCAGCCTCAAGGTTGCCGGCCACGACGGCGCCACGGACGTCTCACAGGTGATCGCGGCGATCGACTGGGTCGTTCAGCATCGCACCGACGATGGCCTCAACATTCGCGTGATCAACCTCTCGTTCGGGACCGATTCGACCCAGTCCTATGTATTCGACCCGCTGGCGTACGCGGTGGAGCAGGCCTGGAAGGCGGGGATCGTGGTGGTTGTGGCTGCCGGCAACGACGGCAATGGCCAAGCACTCCGCAACCCGGCGATCGACCCCTTCGTGATCGCTGTCGGTTCACACGAGGGAAACAAGCCGAACGCAGCCAAGCCGTCTGCGGTCAGCGACTTCTCCAACTGCGGCACCGCTGCCCGCGACGTCGACATCCTCGCACGCGGTCGCTCGGTCCTCAGCCTCCGCACGCCCGGATCATCCGCTGATGACGAGAACCCCGAGGCGACCGTGGTCGGTCGCCTCTTCCTGGGGAGCGGAACGTCACAATCGGCAGCTGTCGTGTCGGGCGCGTCGGCCCTGCTGCTCTCCGCCCGGCCCGATCTCACTCCCGACGAGGTCAAAGCGCTGCTGGTGAACACAGGGACCACGGTCAAGCAAGCTCGAGGCCCATGCTCCGCTCCGGCGCTCGACGTGAAGGGTGCCCTTGCCACGCCGGCACCGGCGACGACCACTCAGATCTCGGCGCCCGCACTGGGTACGGGTTCACTGGATGCCAGCCGCGGATCGGATCGACTCGAACACCAAGGTGTCGTGCTCGGTGGGGAGCGGGACATCTTCGGTAATCCCTGGGATGGCGTCAGCTGGTCGAACGCAGCCGCTCTCGGTACCACCTGGTCCGGTGGCCAATGGAATGGCACGGCCTGGTCGGGTGTCAGCTGGTCGGGTGTCAGCTGGTCAGGCGTCAGCTGGTCGGGCGTCAGCTGGTCAGGTGTCAGCTGGTCGAATCGATCCTGGAACGGTGTCTCCTGGTCGGGGACCACCTGGTCTGGCACGGCCTGGTCGGGCAGTGGATGGAGCGGTGACGTCTGGGGATGACTCGCGTGGGCCAATCGACCTGACGGCGTGATCGAATCGACTGCCGAGCCGGGCGCTATGTCTCGACGTCGCCGGGCGTGATCAGCCCGCTCTCGTAGGCGAAGGACACTGCTTGGGCGCGGTCTCGGACTCCGCGTTTGGTGAACAGGCGATTGATCTGGGACTTCACCGTTGCCGCCGCGATGTAGAGGCGCTCGGAGATCTCGTCATTGCTGTGCCCGTGGGCGATCTCGACCAGCACCTCACGTTCCCTATCGCTCAGCAGGTCGAGGCGATGCGAGGTCTTGGTGTCGACCTCGAGGCGGTGGGCGCGCTGCCCTCCATGCCCGGCTACCAGGACAACATGGATCGCGCTCCAGCCCTGATCAGCAAGGCCCGCGAATGCCGTGTGCCCGTCGTGTTCTTCCAGGAGGCGCATCGCCGCGACCTGGTCGATTTCGGCCGTGAGCTGGACGGAGCCGGGGACGTCCATCTTCTCGAAGGTCACCCAGGTACCGAAGTCGCTGCCAACCTCGGGATGCGACCCGACGACTACTCCATCAAGAAGCGTCGTTACTCGTGCTTCTTCGGCACCGAGTTCGAGATCCTCCTGAAGGGCCTGGGTGTGCCAACACATTGATTCTGATCGGCGGCCACATCGACGTGTGCGTCCACTACACCTTCGTCGACGGCCACCAACGCGACGATTTCTGTCGGGTCGTCGAGGACTGCGTCGCCGGTTCGAGCCTCGAAGCCTACGAGGCGGCGTTGCGGGCGATGGAATATCTACAGACCGGCGCCCGTCGGACGTCGGCCGAGGTGGTCGCCGCCTTCGACGAGTACGCAGATCGACCCGACGAGAGTGGCACAGCGAAGCGCTCGAACTGAGGAATCGACAAGTGCCAGCCATCACCGCGGCTCGTCGCCAGGTGGAATGGTCCGCAGCGGCGAACCGAATACGCCAAATCTCCTGCGAGACAAGGGACTTCGAGGGCTCCGGGGGTGAGACTTGAACTCACAACCTACGGATTAACAGTCCGCCGCTCTGCCAATTGAGCTACCCCGGAAGGCGCGTGGGAGACCACGCAGCCGGCATGGTAATACCCGTCGGCCGAACTTCGAATCGACTTGAGCGAGTCTGTTGCGCCTTCGAGGATGCCAAAATGCACACCATGAGGTTTCGAGCAGGACTGATCGTGGGAATGCAGCGGCCGGATACGTGCTGGGAGCGTGTGCAGGACGGGAGCGATACGAGCAGATCAAACGCGTGTCCGCCAGGACGGCACAACACCCCGCCGTCGCCCAGATCCTCGACCAGGCCGGCGGGGTGACCGACTTGTTCAGGTCCGGTGTGGCGGGTGGCCTCTCGGCCGGTGCCCGCGAAATGCGCAAGGCGGCCGAAGCCTCCTCCGACCGGTAGTCACGGGACGATCCGGAAGCGACCATCGTCGAGTGGGCGCAGTACCGAGAAGTGCCGAAGGTCAAGCGTGAGAATCGACTTCGTGGCGTAGCGGTCTGCGAGGGTCACGATCGACGCGTCCGCGAGACCGATGTCCTGATCTCGATAGCGCTCCACGACGTCGATCGCCTGCATCAGGTGTGATCCGTCGAGCCCTGCCAGCACATATGCTCCGCCTGCGAGCTCCCGACCAACCGCCAACTCGGCGTCGACACCCAATCGTCTCGCCCCGAGGTGATCGAGCTCTGCAACGACGAAGGAGGAGACAATCAGTGGGTCGGCTTCATCTTCCGCCAGCCGTCGCACGGCGTCATGCGAGGGCTCGCTCCGATTGAAAGACGCGAGCAACCCGCTGGTGTCGGCGACGATCACCGTTCACCGAAACCGCCCAGCAACTCCTCAGCGCACTCGGCGAACGGCTCTCCATCGATGATGCCGGCCTGCGGCTTCGGATGGCGCACGCATCGGCGATGGCGGTCCGGATCACATCGGCTCCGGAGGTGCCACGGCGCGCTCGCCTCCCTCTCCAGGTCCCTCTTCAAGTCATCTGGAAGGTAGATGGTGTTCTTTATCGACATACCATATGTGGTATCGCTCACTCCCGAAGGAAGTCTTCCAGCTTGCGGGAGTTGTTCGGATGGCGGAGTTTGGCGAGAGCCTTGGTCTCGAGCTGGCGGATTCGCTCCCTGGTGACGTTGAACTGTTCGCCGACCTCCTCCAGCGTTCGCACCCGACCGTCTGCAAGTCCAAAGCGCATGATGAGCACCTGCCGCTCCCGGTCGTTGAGGTTCTCGAGAGCCAGCTGGAGATACTCCTGCAGCAACCGAAAGGTGGCGGCCTCCACCGGGACCTCGGCCGATTCGTCTTCGACGAAGTCACCGAGCGTCGAGTCGTCCTCCTCCCCCACCGGGGTCTCGAGAGACACCGGGTTGACAGCGATGCCCTGAAGCTCCTCGACACGGTCGGCGTCGACATCGAGGTCGCGGGCGATCTCTTCGATGGTGGGCTCACGTCCCAGATCCTGGGCGAGATCGCGTTGTACGCGGGTCAGCTTGTTGATCATGTCGACCACATGGATCGGCACCCGGATGGTCCGCGCCTGATCGGCGATCGAACGGGTTATGGCCTGGCGAATCCACCACGAAGCGTACGTCGAGAACTTGAAGCCCCGCCGGTAGTCGAACCGGTCGACCGCACGCATCAGGCCGAGGTTGCCCTCCTGGATCAGGTCGAGAAGCGGAAGCCCTCGCCCCACGTAGTTGCGGGCGATGGACACCACCAACCGAAGGTTGGCTTCGACCAATCGCTTGTGCGCCGTGTTGCCCTGGCGCACCTGACGACCCAACAGCGTCTTGGTCTCGAGGGTGAACTCCTCTTCCTTGTCGAGGCGCTCCTGGGCTCGCTTTCCGGCCTCGATCGCCATCGCCAGCTCGACCTCCTGCTGGGACGTGAGCAGCCGGTAGCGTCCGATCTCCTGGAGCCACATCTTCACCGGGTCCGAGACCGAAACCGTCTCGTCGTCGAGGATGTTCTCGTCGAATCCTTCGAGCTCCTCCTCGATCCGGATGCCCTTGCCCCGAAGCAACTCGACGACCCGCTCGAACTCCTCCGGCGATGCCTCAGCTTCGACCAGGTCGACCTGGACCTCGTGCACCGTGAGGAAACCGCGTTGAACTCCCCGCTTCGTCAGCTGGGAGATCACCGTGTCGATGCTCACTCAGGACCGCCTTCCAGACGCCGCCGCTCTGTCTGCAAACGTAACAACTCTGCCAGCACCGGTGAAGAGGTTTGCTCGGCCGCATCGAGAGTACCGAGTTCCCGTTCGAGTGCATCGATGCGCTCATCGAGCGACGACCGTTTCACCGCCAGCACCACGTCTCCCAGCGGGGAGAGTGGCGCAGAGCTCATGGCGAGGCGGGTCAGCAGCTCGCTCTCCGGGGTCTCGTCGGTCGGCAGCGGCACGGGAGTACCGGGCGGCCTGCCTTCGGCCGCGGCTGCGAGAACAGCGAAAGCCGATGCCGTGCTCGGGTCCGAGAACATGCCGGCGTCGACCTGTCCGATGAACCCGCTGTCACCCAACAACGTGCGGAGCAGCTCGTGCTCGGCGCGCACACGTGACGTTCGCTGACCCGACGACTGCATTCCTGGACGGTACGTCGCCCCTCGCCTTCCCGATCGGCGGCCGATCGCCTGTTCCACGGTGGCGAAGTCCACCCGGAGGCGATCGGCCACGAATCGGGCGTACTCGCCCCGGGCGAGATCGTCGTCGACCCGGGCAAGTCTGGCTCCGACCGTCTTCAGTGCCCGTGCCCTGCTTTCGGGCTCCCGCACGTCGAAATGCTCCAGTTCCTTCTCGAGCCAGAACTGCAGCAGCGGAAGCGACCGCTCGACCGAACGTTCGAACTCTTCGACCCGACCCGACTGCACCATCTCCGCCGGATCGACTCCGGCAGGCATCGCCGCCACCCGCAGGTCGAGCTCGAGATTCACCGGAACCGCCAGATCGTCGCCACGCAGGGCAGCCCGCCCACCGGCGGCGTCGGCGTCGAAAGCCAGCACGATCCGGTCACAGAACCGCCGCAGCAGCTCGAAATGGTCGTCACCGAGCGCGGTGCCATTGGTTGCCACGGCCACCGGAATTCCCGCCCGATGAAGTCCGATCACGTCGGTGTATCCCTCGACCACGACGGCGTACCCGGCCTTCTGGATGTCTCGGCGAGCCCGATCCAGCCCATAGAGGAGGTGTGACTTCTTGTAGATCGGGGTCTCGGGGGTGTTCAGGTACTTGGGCTGGCCGTCTCCCAGGAGACGACCACCGAAGCCAACCGGGTCACCTCGCACGTCATAGGTGGGAAACAACACCCTCTCACGGAAGTAGTCGTAGAGACCGTTGCGGCCGCGACGGGCGAGGCCGGCGTCGAGCATCGCCTTGTCGCCGACGTTGCGGGACTTCAACTCCCGGACGAGGGCATCGCCGCGAGCCGGTGCGTACCCCAGTTTGAAGTCGACCACCGTGTCCGAGTCGTAGCCGCGGCTCCGGAGGTACGCCCGCGCGACGCCTGCCTCCTCGGACCGCATGAGCGTCCGGTGGTAGAAATCGACGGCATCGGCCACCGCCTCAACGAGCCGCTGCCGCTGCCCTCGCATCCGCTTGGCCGCCGGATCCTCTTCCATGGTGATCCCGGCCCTCGAAGCCAGCCATTCGAGGGCCTCGGGAAAGGTCAGACCTTGGGTCTCCTGGACGAACGTGAACACGTCTCCCCTGGCATGGCAACCATGGCAGTAATACAGGCCCCGGGCCACGTCGACCGACATCGACGGGGTCTTTTCCTGGTGGAACGGGCACACCGCCATCATGTTGCGGCCGGACTTCTTGACCGTGGTCACGGCACCGATCAGATCGACGATGTTCGTCGCCTGTCGAACCTTGTCCTTGTCTTCGTCGGAAAACGCCATGCGCCCGGCGAGTGTACGCCGGGCGCATGGTCACGTGGGAGAGGGTTCGCTCGGTCAGCCCGTGGCGGCAGCGACGAAATCGATCCTGAGAAGCACCTCGTCGGACACGTCGGCGACCGACGGAACCGACGGGATGTTCAGGTCGAAGTCAGCACGTGAGACCGTGGATTCCGCCGTTCCCTCGATCGTGGACGGGTCGGCGAGCGAGGCGGAGACGTCGAAGGTGACCGAATTGGTGATGTCGCGGATGGTCAGATCACCCGTGATGGTGAATTCGAACACGTCTCCCACGGCGGCCGCACCTGACAGCCCGTCGACAGAAGTCGGGACGAATTGGATGGTCTCGAACGTCGATGAGTCCAGAATCGGTCCGCGGATGGCGCGGTTGCGATTGCTGGAGTCGGTCTCGAACGTCTGTGCGCCGACGAGGACCGTCCCGAGCTGGAGTGTCGACAGGTCGGCCGGGTCCACGGAGAGCTGGGCCGCGACCTCAGGGTTAGTGGCCACCACGCGCTTGTCCGAACCGTTCAGCACCTCGTCCAGCTCGAAGGTCACCAAAGAACCATCCGTCAGCTCATAGACGACCGGTCCTTCAGTCGACACCGCATCGGTCGTGCTCGCCGAATCGGCGGTCGGAACGGTCGTATCGACCGCCCCTGTCGTGGATTCGGTGGTCTGGGTGTCTTCCGTGGTCTCGGGTATCTCGGTGGTCTGGAGTGGCGGTGCTGTGACCTCGACCGGATCGTCGATGTCGGTCGATGTGAACCACCACACGACCAAGCCCACCACGCCCACGGCGACGAGCCCCGTCAACATCAGGACCGTACGTTTCATCGTTGACCTCTCTCAGCTTCGAATTGGCGCTGAACCATACGCAACGGAGGCTCAAACGGTTCTAAACGAGCCATCCGCCGGCAAAGGGGTTCCGAGTGGGTGGTGGGATCGCGTCTCAGTCGAGGCGTGGCCTCAGGTAGTCGACCAGCTGCTCCATCGAAACCCGATCCTGAGCCATCGAGTCCCGATCACGAACGGTGACCGCATTGTCATCGAGCGAGTCGAAGTCGAACGTCACGCAGTAGGGGGTGCCGATCTCATCCTGGCGCCGATACCTCTTGCCGATGTTCTGGGTGACGTCGAACTCGAGCATCCAATGTCTCCGGAGTTCGTTGGCCAGCTTCTCGGACGGTTCGACCAGCTCCGGCTTTTTCGACAGCGGCAGCACTGCCAGCTTGAACGGAGAGATGCGGTGATGCAGGCGCATCACCGTGCGCTTGTCGCCGCTCTCGAGCGTTTCTTCGTCGTAGGCGTCGATGAGAAAGGCGAACGTCGTTCGGGTGGCGCCTGCCGCAGGCTCGATGACATGGGGGACGAGCCGCTCGTTCGACTCCGGATCGAAATAGCTCAGATCCTCGCCCGACCACTCCATGTGCTGTTTGAGATCGAAGTCCGTGCGGTTGGCGATACCTTCGAGCTCGTCCCAGCCCCACGGGAACTCGTACTCCACGTCGACTGTCACGGCCGAGTAATGGCTGAGCTCATCTGCCTCATGGGGTCGGATGCGGATGTGATCGGGGTTCATCCCCAGATCGGTGTACCACCGATGACGCGCGTCCACCCAGTACTCGAACCACTTCGTGCTTTCCGACGGGTGACAGAAATACTCCATCTCCATCTGTTCGAACTCACGGGTTCGAAACACGAATTGACCGGGAGTGATCTCGTTGCGGAAGGACTTGCCGACCTGGGCGATACCGAAGGGCAGTTTCTGACGATTGGCGCGCCGGACATTCTCGAAGTTGATGAAGATGCCCTGGGCCGTCTCCGGGCGGAGATACACCATGTTCTCCTCGGACTCGATCGGGCCGGTGTGGGTCTTGAACATGAGGTTGAACTGTCGGGGTTCGGTGAACGTGCCTCGCTTCCCGCAGTTCGGGCACTGCTCGGCATCCTCCAGCTTGTCGAGACGCAATCGAGCATTGCAGTTCGTGCACTCGACCATGGGATCGGTGAAGACCTCCTCATGACCGGACGCCTGCCACACCTTCCGCGCCTGGATGATCGCCGAGTCGAGGCCGACGACGTCTCCACGTTCCTGCACCATCGAGCGCCACCACTCGTTCTTGACGTTGCGGAGCATCTCCACGCCCAACGGGCCATAGTCATATGCCGAGCGGGTCCCGCCATAGATCTGCGAGGACTGGAAGACGAAGCCGCGATGCTGCGCCAGTGTTGAGATGGTGTCGAGTGAGACGGTCATGCGTTGCCTGGTTGGGGAACCGGCAGTGTAGGGCCCGTATCGAACTCGGAAACGAACCCAGGGTTAAGGTCCGCCAAAATGGCGGACCACCGCCCAAAGAACGGCGCCAGATCTCGACTCATCCATCCAGGCCGTCTTCCTCGTTGCGTGCGTCCAGCCTTCGGTTCAACGAGAACAGGCGCCCCAGAACAGGCATCAACACGATGTTGATTCCGTGGAGCACACCGATGATGAGGAGAATCCCGGCGAGGCGATAGACGACCAACTGAACCTGCTCTGCGTGCACGAGACCGAACCATTGTGGCTCGGGCTCGAGTCTGATGGTGAACAGGATGTACGCCGAGAAGATCAGGTAGTAGACGATGTCGGTGAGGACGATGTAGGACTTCCCCGTCCGGGGATTCGTTCGGAAGACGTCGGCGGCATACGCCCGACCGAAACGCTTGATGAACGGCCCCAACCACAAGGCGACGCCGATCAGCGCCACCGTCGTGATCAGCTCGAGTGCCCACCAGTTCATAGTCCATCTCCCTGTTGTGTGGGTCGACAGGCCCCTCATCGCCAGGGCGAGTGCCCCGACGACACCTGCCCATACCGCAGCGGTCCGGCGACGTCGACGACGCCGAACGACATCGTCCTCGATAGAGCCCTTCACGCGTTCGAACAGATCCGGAGCCGGAGTGGTCGTCGCGGCACCCGACTGCAAGGCGTCGGCGAGGAGGTGTTCGAGGCTCGTCATCGAAGCTCCTCCAGCGACCGTTCCAGCGCGGCCATGCCACGCCTGATCTGTGTCTTGACGGTGTTGATCGACACACCCAGCGTCCCACCGATCTCGGCATTCGACAGTTCGAGGTAGTACCTCAGGACGAGACAGTTCCGTTGTCCTGGCGGCAGCTCACGGAGCGCCTCGATCACCTGTCGTTGGTCGTCGCGGATCGCCCAGGTCTCGTCCGGCCCTACCGCATCCGGTTCCCAGAGCCGGCTCCGGTGCCGCAGCGACACCAGCCCGCGCCGGTTGTGATCGCGGGCCAGATTCAGCACGATCGAACGCAGATATGCCGGGGTACGGTCCGGGTCGTCGATGCGGTGGACCGAGCGAGCAAGCTTGATGAAGGCTTCCTGAACGAGGTCCTCCGCAGCATCCGCATCGTCGACGAAGAATCGGGCGAGCCGCACGAGTTGCGCAGCCTCGCGAACGAAGAGGCTCTCGACGAGCGCGTCCACCTGAGACCGCGCCCAACCCGCCGCAGCAGCCTCATTCGAGACCCAATCCGCGTATGCGACCGCATCCATCCATTCGACAGACGATCTCAACCCCCGTGTGGGGTGACATCTGTCCGTGTCAGCCGGTCGTGTCACCCAAAGCCTCCACGGTGGGCGTCTGTCAGACGAAGGCTTCGCCCAACCCCAAAGAGCACACGATGCGACGAATACATGCCACCTGCCTCCTTGCCACTCTCATGGTGGTCCTGACGGCCCTGCCGGTGTCGGCTGGAATCGTGATCTCGTCGGCCGGGGCCCTCACCGATCTCAACCCGACAGCCCAGGATGCGACGGACGGCGCAAGGGCCCGAGCTCGATCGATCGTTGCAGGCGAACGCACAGTCGTGCGCCTCATAATCGACCGGCTCGACCCGACTGCCGCCGGGACGGCGTTCGGCGCCCACGTGCACGTCGGTCCATGCGTGGCCGGTGACGGTGCCGCGGCGCTCGGGCACTACAACAGCGGCGGAGATCCTTCGCCTGAAACCGAGGTGTGGCTCGACTTCACCGCCACCTCGGGCGGAACGGCACAGGCACTCGCGATCGTCCCCTTCCACATCGATGCGGGCACAGCCCAGTCGATCGTCATCCACGCCCTGCCCACCGCCCCAGACGGTGCCGCCGGTACCCGGCTCGCATGTCTGCCGATGGAGTTCTGAGATGAGGCGACCGATCGATCACCCCCTGGTGGTCGGGGCCGTGGGCGGCTTGGCGTGGGGGATCCTGATGCGGCTGTGGATGCGATACATATCCACGGATCCTGAGTTCTCGTGGAGCGGCACGCTCTTCATCCTCGGCGCAGCCACCGTCGTGGGCTTGCTCCTCGGGTTCGCTCGGCTCAGGCGCCTGAGAGGTGGGGTGGGGTGGTGGCGGTCGACGGCACTCTCCCTCGCCCTGCTCGGTGCGGCAGGGGCGGTCATGTGGCCGTCGGTGGTCGCCGGTGCGATCGCGATCGGGCGTCCACGACCCGCCTGGCTTCGATGGGTGCTCGGCATCGCCGCCCTCACCGTGCAGATTCCGATCATGCGCGAGTTCGCCTTCGACAATCCCTCTTTTGGGACGGTCGAGGCCGCTGCCGCAGTTGCCTGGTATCTGCCGATGCTGGCCGCGGAGGCGTGGGCGTTCTCGGTGGTCGTCGCCCCCCGAGGCGACGGGTCGCCCACGCCCGGCCGCCTGAAACGGGTCGTGCTGACAGCCCCACTGGTCATCGTCGCCCTGGCCGGGCTCGTGGCGGTGGGACTTCCATCGAGCTGAGGCGCACGCCGTTCTTTGGGCTGTGGTCCGCCAAATTGGCGGACCTTAACCCTGGGTTCGGGTTTCAATGTCGAGTTCGTGGGTGATGAAGGCGGCGACCATGGCGCGGTAGGTGGCCTCTGCCACTTCCGGGCTGGCGCCCAGGGCGGCGGCCTCGGCTCGCACCTTCGAGATCACCTGTTCGACTCGGTCGGGAGCCCGGACTGCTTCGTGGTCAGCCTCGAACCTGGCCGCAGACTCCACCTGGCGTTGGCGGAGGGCCAGGAGCCGGATGATCTCGCGGTCGATCGTGTCGATCTCGGAGCGGACCGTCTCGAGTGACGCCGGTTGACGTGGGGCCGGCTCGTCGGATTCCGACGAGCGGTCGATGGCGCCGCCGAACCGTCGGTCACGCTGCTGGTACTCGAGCACGCTGTCCAGGAGGTCATACCGGTCGAAGTCGGGCCATAGGATCCCCGGGAACGAGAACTCGGCGTACGCCGCCTGCCACAGCAGGTAGTTGGAGAGCCGATGCTCGCCCGAGGATCGGATGACGAGATCGACGTCGGGCATCTCAGGGATGGCAAAGAACGAGGCGAAGGTGTCCTGGTCGACTTCGGCCGGATCGAGCTTCCTCGCCAGCGTCGCCGCGGCCACTCTGGCCGCCGCTCTCGTCAATTCCCAGCGGGATCCGTAGTTGAAGACGAAGACCATCTGCATCCGGGAGTTCCCGGCGGTGATTCGTTCGCTCTCGGCCATGTAGCTGCGGTTCTCGTCCGGGATCCGGGGGTCGGCGAGATCTCCGGCGAAGCGGATCCTCACCCCCAGATCATGCAACTCGTCCCGTCGGCGAAGCAGCAGGTCGCGGTTGAAGAACATGAGGAACTCGACTTCTTCGGGATCTCGCGCCCAGTTCTCGGTGGAGAACGTGTACGCACTGAGCCACTCGATTCCGATCTCGAGACCGCCGTGCACCACATCGAACAGCGCCTCTTCACCTGCCTTGTGTCCGGCGATGCGTGGAAGTCCACGAGCATTCGCCCACCGGCCGTTGCCATCCATGATCAATCCGACATGGCGGGGGATCTGATCGGGGTCGAGGCGCGACAGATCCATCAGCTGTCGAGCACGGCGAGGCTGGCCAGGCGACGGTCCAGGTGATGTTCCACGAAGCGGCGCGTCACCCCCATGGCCTCGTCCGAGAACGACGAATGGGCGATCGACACCGAAGCGAGATCGACGCGAGCAAGCACGGCAAGGTGCTCCACCAGCCCAGGGCGAAGCCGGAACGTCCCCTCCGCCCGGCACAGATCGCATACCACTCCTCCACCGTCGAAGCTGAACCGGGTGAGCAGCTCCGCTCGTCCGCAGGTCGCACACCGCTCCAGGGCGGGCGCCACGCCGACGACACCGGCGAGCTGGAGCAAGAACGCACTGACCAGGTCGGACCCGCCCGCACCCGCCTCCAACGCGTCGAGGCCCTTCGCCAACAAACCGAACAGCGCAACCGACGGTTCCCTCTCCTGAGCCACGGCGTCGATCGCCTCGACCATGGTCGACGCCGAGGTCACCCGCTCGAGGTCGGTCCGTAGCCGGGGGTAGGCATCGACGACCTCGACCTGGGTGATGGTGTCCAGATTCCGACCTTCGAAGAGCACCAACTCGACGTGTGTGAAGGGCTCGAGGCGGCCACCAAATCTGCTCTTGGTCTTCCGAACACCCTTGGCGACGGTCCGGAGCTTGCCGTGGTGAGGACTGAGCAGCACGACGACGCGGTCCGCCTCGCCGAACGGATACCCGCGCAGCACGATCCCTGAGTCATGTCGGAGTCCCACCGGTGCCAGCCTACCGAGCGACAGGCGTTGACCGCGGTACTCGGACTGCTCAAGCGGACTCACTCCGGATGCCGAAGAAGTAGGCATGTCCCGCTCCCGGACTGCCGTCAAAACCACGGTCACCGCGCCCCGCGCCCAGAACAGAACCTCCATCCAACATTGCAGCGCCAGCTCGCCGAACTGGCGCTCGATGGCGACTGTCCCCCTTCCATGGACTCGTGGCACCGGCTGATGCTCGCCGTCGACGACCAGTACCGACAGAACGACGAGGTCCGCATGGACCTCGTGGACGGGTTGCGCGGGTGGTCGAGTTTCGAAAACCTGTTTCGGATCACACCGGTTCCGCTGATGGAGCAGGACTACACCGAACTCCAGGCGTGGATGAACGATGTCAAGAGCCAGGGCATCGAAGACATCCGTGACGCGATCGGACACTCGCTGGCCGCCGTCCAGGGCGTGGTTCCGATGATTCGGATCGTGGCCGCCAATCCGGCTGCGATTCTCGCAGTGGGTCTGCCACCCGAGGAGCTACTCGGCCCCATCGATCCCAGGATCGTGAACGAGGGATCCATCGAAGGATGGCTGGAGCAGCTCGACGCCGTTTGGCATTCCAAGCCGATAGCCCATTCCACCATCGTGGCCGCCACCGCCTCCGGCCAGCAGTATGACGCCGAAACGATCCTCGCGGCACCGGTGATCGCAGGGGTGCCGGACTTCTCTCGGGCCGTGTTCACGATCTTCGACGTATCCGACCATCGCAACGAAGAGCGCCGCATGATCGGGCTGATGGAGGCCAAGAACCGGTTCCTGGCCAGTGTGAGCCACGAGATCCGCACCCCTCTCACTGCCGTACTCGGCTTTGCGAGGTTGCTCGACGACGGGCACGACATGCTCGATGACGACGATCGCAAGCTCATGATCTCGTCGATAGCCCAGCACTCACAAGAGGTTGCACACCTCGTCGAGGATCTCCTCGTGGCTGCGCGGGTCGAGATCGGTCAAATCGATGTCACCCCCACCTCGGTGGATCTCCGGAAACAGGTCGATCAGGTGCTCGACGGCGGAACGGTCGCCATCGACGTCGGTGTCCGGATGGAACGAACCTGCATGGCGACCGGTGACCCCACCCGGGTGCGCCAGATCATCCGGAACCTGCTCACGAACGCAGAACGGTACGGCGGCGGCAGCATCCTCATCGAGGGGCGCGTCGAGGCCAAAACCACGATGCTCGAGATCTCCGACGACGGTCCCGGCCTTCCGGTCGCCGACTGGGAACGAATCTTCGAGCCGTACGAGCGGGCACACAGGTCACCTGGACAGCCCGAGTCTGTGGGGATCGGGCTGGCGGTCTCGCGACAGTTGGCCGAGCTCATGCACGGGACCCTCGTCTACCGGTTCGAGAACGGTCGGAGCATCTTCAGGCTCACGTTGCCGAGCGCGTGACCTGCCGCCACTGCAGCAGCGACGCCGATCCGCCGAAAGACTGCGATGAGTGCCGCCCCTGGCCGGTCAGGCACCAAAGCCGAGGCGGTCCAGCAGCTGGGGCTTCTGTTGCCAGTCGGGTTCCACCACGACCCTGAGATCCAGATGGATCTTCGTCCCGAACAGCTTCTCGAGCTCCTGGCGGGCCTCGGTGCCGGCGATCTTCAACATGGATCCGCCCTTTCCGATGACGATGCCCCGCTGCGAATTCCGCTCGACGATCACACGCGCTGCGATCACCTGGAGGTCATCGCTTCGTTCGGCCATGTCGTCGACCACCACGATGAGCGAGTGCGGGACCTCATCACGGAGCCGATCGAGGAACTTCTCCCGGACGATCTCGGCTGCCAGGTCGTGGTCGGGCTGGTCGGAACGGGTCTCCGGATCGAAGTACAGCGGGCCTTCGGGCATCCTCGCCACGAGCTCGTCGACGACCGGGCGTAGGTTCTCCGACTGGAGTGCAGACACCGGGACGTACGCGTCGAAGCCCCATTCCGAGGCCTCGGCCAGCTGACTCACCACAGAGCCCTTATCGGCGACATCGACCTTGTTCACGACCACGACGGTCGTGGCATCTGCCTGGCGTAGTCGATCGGCGATTCGCCGGTCGCCAGGCCCGACGGGCTGAGTTGCATCGAGCACGAACACCACAACGTCCGCCTCCGACAGCGTGCCGTACACGAGGCTGTTCAGCCGGTTGCCCAGCTCGGTCTTTGGCTTGTGGACACCAGGGGTATCGATGAGCACCAGCTGGTACTCCGGGACGCCTTCGGCCCCGATCCCGGTGACGACCCCACGAATCGTGTTCCTCGTGGTCTGTGGACGAGACGAGATGATCGAAACCTTCTCGCCGACCAGAGCATTGACGAGTGTGGACTTTCCGACGTTTGGTCGGCCCACGATCGGCACGAAGTCCGACCGGACGGCGCTCATCCCGCCTCCTCGATCATCGATTTGGAGGTCAGGCGTTCGACTTCGACGAGCACCACCCGCCGTCCCTGCATTCTTCGAACTGTCAGTGCGACCTCTCCAACGACGAATCGTTCCGACTCTTTGGGCACGCGGCCTGCTTGTCCGAGCACCAGACCGGCCACCGTGTCCCAGTCTTCGTCGGGGAGCTCGGAGTCGACGAGCTCGGAGAGCTCTTCCACCGGGAGCCGGCCATCCACCGCCCACCGGCCTTCGCCCCGCTCTTCGATGAGGAGCTCTTCGTCGTCGTATTCGTCGACGATCTCACCTACCAACTCCTCGAGCAGGTCCTCGATCGTGACGATGCCGGCGGTGCCGCCGTATTCGTCCACGACAACGGCCAGATGAGATTTGGAAGCCTGCATCTCCCTCAGCAACTCGGGAACGCGTTTCGTCTCGGGCACGAAATCGATCGACCGCATCACCGTCGACAGGCGTTCGGGTAGCTCCCCCGCTGCCAGAACGGGCAGCAGGTCCTTCACGATGACGAGACCGATCACATCGTCGGGGCCTTCGCCCACCACCGGGATCCGGCTGAAGCCGTGCTCCTCGAACACGACCAGCAAATCCCCGAAACCTGAGTCGCGACCGATCATCACCATGTCGGTTCTGGGAACCATGACCTCCCGCACGATGGTTTCGGAGAACTCCAACACCGACGAGATCAGCTTCGACTCCCCCGCGTCGTCTTCGTCTTCGTCACCGTGGTCGTCCTCGTCGTCCTCGTCGGCGAAGATCTCGGTGGCCCAGGAGCCGACTTTCACGCTCAGGGCCAGGATCGGCGCCAGCCGGTAGGCGGGCGACCGGGGGCGTCGTCGGCCGATGGCGCGCGGTACGAGATCGCCGATCACGACCAGCGCCATGGTCATGGTCGACAACGCAAGAGCGAGAGGCGTTCCCACGGCAGACCTCGAAAGGACCCAGGAGCCGACGACGGCCGCAAACACCAGGAGAAGGGCATGGATGACGTTGACGGCGGGCGCCACCACCTCTCGGTCCTCGAGGAGGTCCGCCACCCTCCGCGCACCGGCGCGATGTTCGACCACGTCCCGAAGGGCGTCCGCCCGTGGAGTCCGTGCCAGCGACGCCAACCCCAGCCGCAGCAGTGCGGCGCCGAGCACCGTGAGCACCACGACGACGATTGCCGGGATCATGTTCTCGGTACTCCGATCATCCCGAGCAGCTCCCGTTCCCGGCCTTCCATGCGCTCGGCATCGGAGTCCTCGCCGTGATCCCATCCCATGAGGTGCAAGATGCCGTGCACCACCATGAGTGAGATCTCGTGGGTGAACTCCGACCCCTGCTCACTCGCCTGGCGACCCACGTACTCGGGAGCGATGATGACGTCACCGAGGTTGACCGGGGGGTCACCTGGCCGCCAGTCGGGCACGACGCCCGGAGCGAGCTCTTCGAGTGGGAACGCCAGCACATCCGTCGGACCGTCCCGGTTCATGAAGCGCTCGTTGTATCCGACCATGTCGGAGTCGGTCACGAGCATGATCGTGACCTCGGTGTCCTGCGGGAATCCCTGCTGCTCGAGCACCAGTTCGGCCAACGTGCGGATTCGCGCCACGTCGACCGGGACCGATTGCTCATCGGTGAGGAACACGTTCATGAGCGTATCCCGCCACGGGCAGGCGCGTCGGGACTGGGGGGCTCGTCCAAATCAGCTTCCGGGGAAGTTGGGATAGGGGATGCGCTGATGGTAGTGACCTGTCAGCGCGTCGATGAACGCCCGCCGAACCGTCGACAGCTCGCTGAGCGTGAGGTCCGACTCCGACAGCTGGCCGTCCGCCACCTTCTCGTCGATCACCCGGTTCACGACCTTGGCGATGGACTCCGGTTTCGGCTCCTCGTCGGCGAACACCGCTCTGCAAGCGCCCTCGACGGCATCCGCCATCATCAGGATCGCCATCTCACGAGTCTGGGGCTTGTGGCCGGCGTGGCGGAACAGATCGGGATCCACCTCACCGTCGCCCTGTTGACGGGCCTTCTCGTAGAAGTACCGCATGATCCCGTCGCCGTGATGCGACACGATCCCTTCGGCGACCGCCGACGGGATGTTGAACTTCCGGGCCAGTTCCACCCCGTCGAGCACATGCTGGCGGATGATGCGGGCAGACTCCTCAGGGGCGAGGTCGTCGTGGGGGTTGGCGGACCCGAATTGGTTCTCGATGAAGTACATGGGGTTCTCGGTCTTGCCGAGGTCGTGGTAGTAGGCCGCTGCCCGGGCGAGGATGTTGTCGGCGCCGATCGCCTTGGCGGCCGAGTCCGCCAGGGTTCCCACCATCAGGGAGTGGTTGAACGTGCCGAAGGCTTTCGACTGCAACACCTGGAGTGCCTCATGGTTGCGGTCGGTCAGCTCGAGCAAACGCAACGTGGTGGTGATGTCGAACATCGACTCGAAGAACGGCATGGCCGCCAAGGCGACGAGCGAGGCAACGAGGGCCACCGCACCGGCCCACGCGGCGTCACGACCGATCTGTTCGAGCGGGTTTTGCCCCACCTCGGCCTCGAAGAACCAGGACGCGGCGGCGGCGATCACCGCTCCGGCCACGGCCGACACCAGCACGGAGTTGCGGAACGCTCGCCGCGTCGAGACTGCCGACACGAACCCGATGGGCGCCAGCGTCGCCAGCGTGGCGTACACGCCGACGCCAGGCTCGAGCGTGCCGACGAGGGCCAGCACGCCCACGGCCATGGCCATCAACGTGCCCATCCGGTTGTCGAACAACACCGAGGCCAGGTACCCAAAGGCGACGGCGGGCAGGATGTACCAGCTCGTCGTGTCCTGGAACTCGACGGTGATCCGTACCGCCGCCGCCGCAAGAACGATGAGCATGCCGAACAGGGTCACCATGCGAGGCCGGCTCCAGTAGACCTTGCGGAAACGCGCCAGGTAGTAGGCGAGCACCGCAACGAGCACCGCAAGCAACCCGCCGGCAGCGGCCTGTCGTACCGTACGCTCGATGTTGGCTCCCGTGGCGTTGACGGCTGCGAGCGTCCGCTCGGTGAACGTGTCGCCCGGTGCCAAGATCAACTGCCCCGCCGAATACGACCGCATCTGATCGGGCACGGCCGCGACCTCACGCTCGATCTCGGCCTCCGTCCGCTCCTGGTCGACGACCATGTTCGCAACCAGGCTGACGCTCACCAGGCGATTCACCTGTTCGCGCGCCACGTCGTTGATCACCCCGTCGATCTGAACCGATTGCGGATCCCGCAAGGCGTCGCTCCGGATCTGATCGACCTCGTCATCGGTGATCTCGAACCGGAAATAGGTCGTCAGTCGATCCTGGGCAGCCGTGCTTATCTGTTGGAGGAGAGGCTCGTCGTCGAAGAGTGTCCGGTAGACGTCGCGCATGCCGTAGTCGGCGAGAACGGCCCACGTGGTGTCGCCGAGAAGTGGGCTCTCGGCCTGCACGTCATCGACGATCGACTCGAGCGGGGCAAACACCGCCGAGAGCCCGACGGGCTGGGTCAGGCACTCATCCGATTCACACACGATTTGCTGAGAGAACGCGTTTGGAGCGGAAGCGACGAAATCCGGCGGATATCCGACGGATTCGGAGTCGAGGAGAACTTCGTATTCACCGTAGGGAACCTCGATCGAGTATTCGCCACTCCGGTCGGTCGCGCCGCGGTATTGCGTACCGTCGGCGGCGATCGCCACCGCTGCCACATCCTGCCGTGGCCGATCGGTGGTCCACCCACCCTCCGGCACCTCGGTGTCGTCGAGAATTCCGTCACCGTTCACGTCGATGAACACGAGTCCCGTGATGACTCCGGTCGACACCAACTCGGTCTCGGCTCCGACCACCGGCTCCCCTTCGGCGGTCGTCGTCGTGGTGGTGGAGCTCGTCGTGGAACTAGTGGGCGGAGGTATAGATTCCACCCGACTCTCGATGGGTTGGGTGGCGACCGCGACCGCGTCGAGGATTCCTGTCACCTCGGCGTAGGCGGCATCTTCAAGGCTGGTGTCGCGGACGAGAACCGGTTCGACACCCGCCCGCGCCCGCTCGATCGCCTGCTCGGTTGCCACCTGATCCACGAACTCGGCGTCGGTCCTGGCGCGATACTCGCGATCGGCTGTGTCTCCCACTTGAGGCCCGCCGGCCGCCTCGTCGGCGAAGCCGAGCGTGAGCACCCCCCAGGACAGGGCCACGGTCGACACGAGTGCCGCAATTCGCGTGATCGACGCTCGTCTCATGTCTCCCCCTCATGGTCGTACCGACCGTACGCCTCGACGATGGCAGCAACGATCCGATGTCGAACGACATCTTTGGAGGTCAGCTCGACGAAAGCAACACCCGGGATCCCCTCGAGAATGCGACGCACCACCGCCAGGCCACTCTGACGCTGGCTCGGCAGATCGGTCTGGGTGATGTCGCCGGTGATGATCATCTTCGAGTTGAACCCCAGTCGAGTCAGAAACATCTTCATCTGCTCCTGGGACGTGTTCTGTGCCTCGTCGAGGATCACGCAGGCGTCGTTCAGAGTCCGTCCCCTCATATAAGCGAGCGGAGCTATCTCGATGGTTCCCCGATCGGTCAAACGGGCCGTCTCGTCGGGTCCCAGCATGTCCCAGAGGGCGTCGTAGAGCGGGCGGAGGTACGGGTCGATCTTCTGGGTGAGGTCTCCCGGGAGAAAGCCCAGACGCTCACCTGCCTCGACGGCGGGTCGCGTGAGCAGAATTCGTCGAATCGAGCCGGACATGAGGGACTCGACGGCTGCGGCCATCGCCAGATAGGTCTTTCCGGTGCCCGCAGGGCCGATGCCAAAGGTGAGGGTGTTGTCCTTGATGGCCTTGATGTACTGCTGCTGTCCACGAGTCTTGGCCCGAACGACACGGCCACGACCGACGGGAATGCCTTCCGTCAGCACCCCGGACGGACTGGGTACCTTCTCACGAACCATTTCGACGACCCGCTCGAGGCGTCCGTCACCGAGGGACTGGCCCTCCTGTATGAGGATCAACAGCTCGTCGAGGACGGTCTCGACCACGGCCGTGTCCCCTTCAGGACCGTCGAGCGTGATCTCATTGCCCCGCGCGACGACCTTCACCGTCGGAAACAGGTCCGACAGTGCTCGCACATGGACATCGCCCGCACCGACCAAATCCATCATGAGGTGGTTCGAAGGAACGCGCACATGGCGCTGAGAAGAATCGTGGGAGAGATCAGAGGTCACGACGTTGGGCCCAGGAGTGGGCTCAGGAAGTATAGGGACAAGGGGTCGCGAAGCGACGACACATGCCAACCGGCCGTCAGGGACCGGTTGCGAGTCACTGGTCGTCGACCTCCAGCGGGAGGTTTTCGACGATGAGCGGGTCCAAGAGCGCTGCGAGCACTTTCAGATCCGACTGGCGAACGGCGGCTCTGGGCGACCCACCCTTACGCATGCGCTGAATGGCTCGGAGGAATCGGTCGATCGTCTCGCCCTGACGGTCGCCGGCGGCCTCGGCGGCCTCGAGATCGATGATGGGATCTGTGTGATCGGGTGTTTCGGGGAGAAACACGACCGGAGACATCTCGAACAGCGCAGCGAGGCGCAGCAGGCGCGCCACCGAGAGTGCGCGTTCACCTCGTTCATAGGCACCGAGGACCGACGCCTTGAACTCGCCGTCCGATGCCGCCTCGACATCGAGCAGTGACCAGCCACGGGCCCGCCGCGCTTCTCGAACACGGCTGCCGATCATCTGGTTCAACGGATCGATCGATTCCATCTGTGCTCCTCTACCCCTTCTCGAGCGACGATGATACCACGTAAACCACGCAGAGTGGTGCCAATCGCTCAGATCGCCACGGACAGCACTAGGTACGACGCCAGGATTGCGGCCGTTTCCGTGCGCAGCACCCGCTCACCCAACGTGATGCGGGGGATGGTGCGATCGAGCTCGTCGGGCGCCCAACCGCCTTCGGGACCCACCATGACGGTGACCGGCGCGCGGAGGCGTTCGACCGCACCACCGCCTTGGTCGGCCGCCACGAGAGCACCCTCGAGTCGACCGATGGGCGTGAGGGCGCCGTCGACCACAGTGAGGTGGTGGCCGCGCGACTGCTCCAACGCCATCTGCGCCCACTGCGCTGCCTTGTCCGGGCGTGGCGGTCGACCCTGGCGGTGAACGGTGTCGATCCAGACGATGCGGGCTACGCCGATCTCGGCCGCCTTCTCGACGATCCACCGCAGCCTGTCCTTGGCGGCCGGCGGGGCCACCGCGAGCGTGACCTGAGCCGGACGGGGGAACGCCCGTTCTTCCCCACGCACGATGCGGGATCCCTCGAGGACCCCCGAGCCCCCACCGCCGTGGCCATCGGTGTAGGAACAAGGCTCACTGTCGCCCATCCGCAACACGACGCGGAGATGATGCACCGCATCGCTCGAGAGTTCGATCGCCGGGCCCTCCCATGGCCCGGGAACGAGGACATGGGGAACGTGAGCCATGGATTCAGCGGCCCCGGCGGCGCCGCCGGCCGGATTGCTCATCCCCCGACGCGGCTGCGAACGAGCGGAGCAGCTCTTCTTGTTCGGTGGTCAGGTCGGTGGGGATCGACACCGACACGTGCACCAGCAGGTCGCCGCGGCCACGTCTGCCGAGCCTGCCCATCCCCCGACCGGGAATGCGGTGCACCCAGCCCGGCTGCGTGCCGCGCGGAACGTCGATCACGTCGGTTCCGCCGTCGATCAGGGGAACATCGATCTTGGTGCCCAGAGCGGCGTTTGCCATGCTCACCGATGTACGGTGCACCAGATCGTCGCCGGCCCGCTCGAATCGATCGTCGGGTCTGACCGCCACCTCCACATACAGGTCACCACCTTGCCCACCTCGGGGCGCCGCCTCACCTTCCCGGCTCAGGCGAAGTCGTGTCCCCGAATCGACACCTGGAGGGATCTCCACCTTCACCGTGCGGTCCGATGGATGCACGCCCTGCCCCGAGCACTGCACACATGTCTCCGCGACCACTTCGCCCGAACCGGCGCACGTGTCACATGTGGTCACGGACATGACGGTCCCCAACAGTCCCCTTCGCGCAACACGGACTGCTCCGCCGCCGTTGCAGGTAGGGCAGGTGTGTCGATCGGACCCGGGCTTCGCCCCTGAGCCGCGGCAGATCGAACACACGACATTGGTCCTGAAACTCACCTCGGCATCCGTCCCGAAGGCGGCTTCGGCGAGATCGACCGCGACCCGCGCGAGAATGTCACGGCCACGGGGCGGCGCAGGCCTGCCGGTGGCGCCGAAGAGCCCCGAATCGCCGAACACCGAACGCAGCAGGTCGTCGAAGCCGCCGAATCCGCCCAACAGGTCACCCAGGTCGATCGTGTCGCCCCGGTCGTGGCGGCGGCGCTTGTCCGGGTCGCTCAGCACCTCATACGCCTCGGCGATCTCCCGAAAGCGGGCGTCGGCCTGGGCGTCCCCCGGGTTGGCATCGGGATGCGTTTCCCGGGCGAGGCGGCGAAACGCCTTCTTGATCTCGTCACCCGAGGCGTCCCGAGGGACGCCCAGGATTGCGTAATAGTCCTTTGCCACGAGTGCCGGATCCTAGGGGCGGGCGATCGGGTGCGGAGCGGACGGAATTGGGTGCCGGGTTCTGATCTCCATCACGGGCGAAGCACCTGCGTCGGTCACTGGGCGGCTCTGTCGCCGAGCTCGCGGCTGACTGCTTCGACCGCGGAAATCACTCGGCGGTAGTCCATCCTCATCGGTCCGATCACGCCGATCCGACCTTCGGCCGGGCCCGAGTCGAACGAGCTGGAGACAACCGCAAGATCGACGTCGGCCGGCATCCCGAGTTCATCGGCGATCTGGATCGTGGTCCCGGAATGGCCGGCGAGCATCTCGAGCAGCTTGGCCTCACGCTCGAGCACCTCGAGGACATGATGGACGGTGGCGAGGTTGTCCCACACCGTCGCCATCTGTCGCGTGCCGCCGACGTATATCTCGGCCGTCTGCTGGGCGGCCCTCGCCAAAGCCGCTTGAGCCATACGCACGACCGCGAGCTCTGCGGGAGCCAGTTCAGGTGCTCGCTCGCCGTCCTTCCTGCCCATCTCACGTCCGACCAGGGATCTGGCCAGGAATTGCTCCGCCCGCTCGAGCTCCGTGGGCGTGATCGGCTGGTCGAGCCGGAGCAGTTCCTGGCTGACGCGCCCCGAATCGGTCACGACCACCACCAGAACGGTGACCGCGCCCATCTGAACGAGATGAACCGCTTTGATGGCCTCGCCGGACGGCCCCGGACCGATGGCGACGGCCGGGTAGTGAGTGATGTCGGTGAGCAGCTCGGTCGTCGCCTTCAGCAGTCGTCCGAGCTCCAGATGCATCGTCGAATAGAACTCGGCCACCTTGGCCTGGACGGCGGTTCTGGGTTTGCTCGGCGCAAGATGATCGACGTAGTAGCGGTATGCCTTGGCGGTCGGGACCCGGCCGGCAGACGTATGGGGCTGAACCGCATACCCCTCACGATCGAGAGAGGCGAGTTCGTTGCGGATGGTGGCGGCGGACACCTCGAGCCCTGTGGCGTCCAGCACACAGCGGGAGCTGACCGGTTCACCGGATCTGATGTGCTCTTCGACCAGGGCCCGCAGGATGGCATTCCTACGGTCGTCCTTGGGGTCTTCCATCGAGTCGCCAGATTAGCAGTCGCAGCCCGAGAGTGATAACGACCGGTGGTTGTGCGCCATCGTCTAGACCGCGAGGACGAGGTCGATGTGCCGAAGACCAAAAGCCGACGGCACACGCCGCGATGGCAGAATGGCGGCGTGGATGTGCATGCCGTCGTGAAGGAACTGGAGGTTCAGCTTCGGGCGGCCGGGCGGCCCGACAGGGCCGAGAACGAGAAGCGCTACCTGAAGAGCGCACTCGAGCACTGGGGGACGCCGCTGCCCGAGATCAGACGGGTCCTGAAGGGCGCCATGAATCTGAAGGCGATCGAACGAGCCGAACTCGTCGGACTCGTCGAAGCGCTGTGGGCTCGTCCGATCCACGAGCTCCGCACGTCCGCCGTGGAACTCCTCTGCAAGCGACAGATCGTCCTCGACGGCGACGACCTCCCCTTGCTCGAACGGATGCTTCGGGAGGCGAAGACCTGGGCCTACGTCGACGCACTGGCCGTGCACGTGGCCGGGCCACTCCTCGCCCGCCATCCCGCTGAGGACTCGGAGCTCGACCGGTGGGCGACCGACGACGACTTCTGGCTCAGGCGTTCGGCGCTGCTCGTGCACCTCGGGCCGCTCCGAACCGGCGGCGGTGACTGGGAGCGGTTCACCCGCTACGCCGACGCCATGATGGAGGAGAAGGAGTTCTTCATACGCAAGGCCATCGGCTGGATACTCCGAGACACCGCCCGAAAGCGGCCCGCTCTGGTCTACGAGTGGATCCTTCCCCGAGCGGGGCGCGCCTCGGGTGTGACGATCAGAGAGGTGGTGAAGCCTCTCTCTCCGGATCAGGCCGACCGAGTCATGACGGCATATCGAGGTGCGAAGCGCTGAGCGCGCCTACGAAGGCGGAAGATCCAACACCGCCCGGACGACCTCGTCGGTGAGAAGTGGCCGAGTTACGACGAGCCGCTCCCGGTCCTCGGAGAGGTCCAGCACACCGGCCTCCATCAGACGGCGCCCCACCGCTGAACGGACGAGCGCTACTCCGCCTTCGCCCGGAAGCACACCGGCCGCCCGGCGGAGACCGAGCATCAGTCGTTCCTGCTCTGCCGACCATCCTTCGACCCGATCAGCCACCTGTACGGGGCCCAGACCCTGCTCGACCCGTTGCATGTAGGTGTCGAGGCGACGTACGTTCTGGCTTCTGACACCATCACGGAACCGATGAGCGCCGAGCCCGAAAGCCAGATATTCACCCTGCGCCCAGACCCCGAGGTTGTACCGGCATTCATGGCCAGGGCGTGCGTGGTTGGAGACCTCGTATCGAATGTATCCGGCGTCTCCGAGAATCGAGGCGGCCAGTTCCCATTTGTCGGCCTGATCATCGGCATCAGGAGCGGGGGCGCCACGTCGGATTGCGCGACCGAGGGCAGTTGGGGGCTCGACGGTCAGCGCATAGGTCGAGACGTGGTCGACGCCGGCATCGATCGCTCGACGAACCGACGACTCCCATGACGCAAGTGTCTCTCCCGGCGTTCCATAGATGAGGTCCATGCTGATCGATCGGAACCCCGATGTCCGCGCCCGCACCACTGCGCTCTCGATCTGGGTCGGGTCGTGCCGTCGTCCCAGATCCGACAGGACGGCGGTGTCGAAGGATTGGGCGCCGAACGAGACTCTCGTGAACCCTCCTTCGGCGAGCGAATCCGACAGCTCGGTGGTCCAATCCTCCGGATTCGCCTCGAGCGTGACCTCGGCATCGCCGGCGAGTCCGAACCGGTCGGCGAGCGCCTGGAGGATCGATGCAAGCAGATCGGGCTCGATGCTCGATGGCGTCCCACCACCGACGAATACTGCATCGAGGCGAGGCCACGGAGCCTCTTCGGCGATCTCCTTGACGACGGCTGCTACATACCGACCCGTCTGCTCGCCCCGTCCTTCAACGACGGCGAAGTCGCAGTAGGGGCACACCCGAGCACAGAACGGGATGTGGACGTAGGCCGAGTGGGCCAGCCCGGCGGCGTCCGCCAGCTCTGGGGCATCCGGGCGGGAGACCGGTGACCGGAGACCGGCGACCGGCTCAATCATCGACCTGGAGCGCGGCTACGAAGGCCTCCGGCGGCACCTCCACCGAGCCAACCATCTTCATCCGCTTCTTGCCCTCTTTCTGCTTCTCGAGCAGCTTGCGCTTCCGGCTGATGTCTCCGCCGTAACACTTGGCGAGAACATCTTTCCGCTTCGCCTTCACCGTTTCTCGGGCGATGATCCGACTGCCGACCGTTGCCTGGATCGGCACGTCGAAGAGCTGCCGCGGGATGAGCTCCTTCAGCCGTTCCGTCATCTTCTTGCCGTACTCGTAGGCCTTGTCGCGATGCACGATCGAACTGAAGGCATCGACCGGCTGAGCATTCAGGAGGATGTCCACCTTCACGAGGTCAGAGGATCGATACCCGTCGGGCTCGTAGTCGAGCGACGCATATCCACGGGTGCGGGATTTCAGTGTGTCGAAGAAGTCGAACACCACCTCGCCGAGTGGTATCGAGTATGTGAGCTCCACCCGTTCAGGACCCAGATAGTGCATGTTTCCCATCTGGCCACGACGCTGGGTGACCAGCTCCATGATGGCTCCGATGTAGTCCGAGGGTGCCAAGATCATCGCCTTGATGTACGGCTCCCGCACATCGGACCGCTCGGAGGGCTCGGGCAGGTCCTGGGGGGACCGCACCTCGGTCTCCTCGCCGTCGATGCCCGTGACTCGGTATGCCACCGATGGCGCCGTAGCCACCAGATCGAGGTCGTACTCGCGTTCGAGGCGCTCGCGGACGATCTCCATGTGCAGGAGCCCGAGGAACCCGAGGCGGAAGCCGAATCCCAGTGCTTTGGAGGTCTCCGGCTCGTAGACCAGCGAGGCATCGTTGAGACGGAGCTTGTCGAGGGCATCTCGGAGCTCTTCGAAGTCATCGCCATCCGTTGGGAAGATTCCCGCGAACACCATGGGTCGCGGCTCGGTGTATCCCGGCAAGGCGACGTGGGCGGGAGAGTTTGCGCTCGTAACGGTGTCACCCACCTTGATCCGGTCGATCTCCTTGACGCCGGTGATCAGGTAACCGACCTCGCCTGGCCCGAGCGTCGCCATCTCCTGGGCCTTGGGAGTGAGGACGCCCACCTCTGCGGCGTTGTGCTCCTCGGCTGTGGCCATGAACCGCAAGCGCTGCCCCGCAGACAGCTTTCCGTCGATCACACGGATGTAGCAGACGACCCCGCGGTAGGCATCGAAGTACGAGTCGAAGACGAGCGCCCGCAGAGGTGCGTCGGGGTCTCCCGAGGGCGGTGGGATATCCGAGACGATGCGGTCGAGGAGATCTTCGATCCCTTGGCCCGTCTTGGCCGACAGTTGCAGCACAGCGCCGGCGTCCCCACCGAGGATGCCCACCATCTCTTCTGCCACCCGTTCTGGCTCGGCCGCCGGCAGGTCGATCTTGTTGAGGGCGGGGATGATCTCGAGCCCCGCTTCGATCGCGAGATAGGCGTTGGCGAGGGTCTGGGCCTGAACGCCCTGTGCGGCGTCGGCCAACAGCAATGCCCCTTCGCAGGCTGCGAGCGATCGCGACACCTCGTAGGAGAAGTCGACATGGCCAGGCGTGTCTATCAGGTTCAGGATGTACTCCTGCCCATCGCTCGCCCGATGGTTCAGCCGAACGTTGTTGGCCTTGATGGTGATACCCCGTTCCCGTTCGAGGTCCATCGTGTCCAGCATCTGTTCGCGCATCTCCCGGCCGGTGATCGCCCCGGTACGTTCGAGCAGACGGTCGGCCAACGTCGACTTCCCATGGTCGATGTGGGCGATGATGCTGAAGTTGCGAATGCGCGCCTGGTCGGTCACTCGATCTCTCGGGGTGGGTGAGGGCCGTGAACCGACGATTGTACCGGCAACGTGGGCGGTGCTAACCTGCAGACTCGTCCCGGGTCCGTACGCGTCCTCACGGTCGCCTTCGCCAGATCCGAGCGGGATCACCCCCGGTGCACATTCTTCCTAGACAGGTGTCGTATGGCCAACATCAAGTCACAGATCAAGCGCAACCGCCAAACGCTCGTTCGCCACGAGCGCAACAAGGCTGTGCGGTCCGAGCTCAAGACCCGGATCAAGAAGACCCTCGAGGCAGCCGACGCCGGCGCGGACGACGCCGCCGAACGCTACCGCGAGGCCCAGAAGCGCATCGACTCCGCCGTGTCGAAAGGCGTCCTCGACAAGAAGACGGCCGCCCGTCGAAAGAGCCGCCTTGCCAGGAAGATCAACGCAACCGGCTGACCGATACCGAGACTGTCGAGACGAGGCCCCGCCAACCGGCGGGGCCTCGTCGTTGTTGCACATTTCCTTCGCGGCCCATAGAGGTTTCGACGTAGGACGTTCGAGGTACAACGCCGAAGGCGACGTGCCGTCCGCAGGCTCCGCCCAAACGGCTACTTGCCGACCATCCACCGGCACATGGCAACCGTCAGCCGCTCCAAAGTCACCTGGTGGAGCTCCTCGGGGGCGGACTTGAGCACACGATCGGCCCGCACCAGTGCACCCAGACCCTTCCGCAGCGAGGAGTCCTTGAGCTTGGACCGTTGCCGGTAGGTGCGTTCGACCCATCGGTCGCCCGACTTGGCGCCGGCCCACTGAGCCAGGGTCTCGGCATCGGGCGCCGCCAGCGCCAGTGCCCGACGCCTCAGCTCCGTCTCGAGCGAAGCGAGCAACACCAGTGGATGCTGGTGTGTGAGGAGATCGGAGAGCCGTCGCAGCGCCTCAGCGACATCCCCCTTGGCCACGGCGTCGGTGTAGTGGAAGATCGGCTCGTTCGGTCGATTGCGGAACCGATCCAGCACCATCGGCGCCGTCACCTTCTTTCCGGAATCGGCGAGCTGATCGAGCGCCTGGCCGAGTGACGCGGTGTCGGCTCCAAACCGTTGGATCAGGGCCGCCTCGGCATCGGATGAGATCTCCAGGCCCCGTCGGCCGATCTCCGTGTGGAGCCACTTGTGTGCGTTCGACTCCCAGATCTTGCGTACCGACTCGGTGCGACCGACAGCCTTGACGGCTTTGGACAGAACCGCAGGCACGCTCCCCTCCGAGACGATCACCACCGCCACCGAATCCTGATCGACCGTAGGGAGCAGCTCGGCGATCACCCCTGCCTCGGCGGCGAGCAGGTTCTGCGCGTCGACGAGTTCGAGGCCCTGCCTTCCTCCGAAGAGCGAACCGGACTGCAGCAAAGGGATCACCGACTCGAGCTCACCCCGCATCGACACCCCTCCGTCCTCGGTGGATCCACCGCGACCGGGAACGTCGATTCGCACGACGTCGGAGCCGTCGATGTCGCTGTCGACCAGGAACGCACGCGCCCGCGCAAGGAGCTCTTGACGTTCGCCGGGACCCGCCCCGCTCGGCCCCGAGATGAGAAGGATCGAACTCACAGCCGAGACGGTAGTCCGCGGGTGTGACACGCCAGAGCGGTTCGTCGCCCTGTCCGCCGGAGGTCGGGTGCCGGGGACGGCGCCTCGCGTCGTGGGCTGCCGACAGCCAAGGCCGATGGCTGACCCCTGTCGCCGGTGGCTGGAGTTGGTCGATCGTGTCGAGCGCGACACCAACCTGTGGTGCGTCGCTCTGATGAGTCGTCGAGACCGCTTCGACGAGGGCCGGGAGAACGACTTTGCTGCGGCTCAGACGGCGGATCGGTCGTAGAGCCGGACGAGGTCGCAGGCCATGTCCACGTCGTGGACCCGGATCAAGTCGGCTTCGTACTCGAGCGCCATGGCGATGTACGCCGCCACCCGATGATCCTCCTGCTTACGGGGGATCGGAACGAGGATCGGCCGCCCCAAGGCCCGGATGGGATCGAGATTCCGGATGACGTCGAGCTGCATCCGCGTGTATGCCTCATAGTCGTTGCGATAGTTGATGGCGATACCCGGGTCCAGGATGGTCTTGTCGATGCCCTGCCCTGAGAGCTGCTCGAGCCTGCCGCGCATCCACTCTGCCGTGAGCTCGGACTTGGCGTCGGAGATGGTGAGCTCTCCCACCGAATGCGGATTGTCCCCTTCGAGGTACATGACCACCGCCGCCGCCCCGTGCTCGGTGACCGTGCGACGCATCGCCTCGGCACCGAGGCCGCCGGTGTCGTTGACGATGGATGCTCCCGCCGCCAGACAAGCGTCCGCCACCTCAGGCTTCCAGGTGTCGACCGAGACGACGAATCCGTCGCCCGCAATGAGCTCTACCGCCGGAAGCAACCGCTCCAGCTCGACGGCGACCGCAACGGTCGGGTTGTCGTAGTGCGACGACTGCCCGCCGAGATCGATGATCCCCGCACCCGAGTCTCTGAATCGTCGTGCACGCTCCAGCGCCTCTTCCGCGGAGTGCACCACCGACTGCCGGTTCTTCGATTCGGGCGAGAGGTTGATGACCGCCATCACGTGTGTGACGCCACCGAACGACAGTCCGACCCCCTGGCCCAGGTCGATCTCGATCACGGCCAGAGTCTCCACCATGGACGCGCAGGCGCCAAACCCGACGGTCCCACGATCACGTCACCGTCACGATCGGTCCGCAAAACGGTGGCACCCGATGCCTGGAGCACGTCGATCACCCAGTCCGCCGGATGTCCGAAGTCGTTCGGCCCGACGCTGATCACAGCCAGCTCGGGCGCCACCGCGGACAGCCACTCGGCGTCGGAGGTGGCGGCACCCTGATGCGGCACCTTCAGAACGTCGGCCCTCAACCCGCCGAGTTCGGCTTGTGCGACCTCCTCGATGTCACCGACGAACAGGTGTCTCCGCCCTGAGATCGTCGCTTCGACCACCAGCGACTGATCGTTGGGAGAGGCGTATCGCCTGAGGGGACCGAGAACCTCGATCGTCACACCGCCTTGCGATACGACGGTCCCGACCGGTGGCTGGACGACCGGGACACCGGCGACGGCGAGAGCCTCCACGAGCCACTCCGACGCAGGAGTCGACTGATGATCGAAGGCGAGCCACGCCGCGCCGATCGGCATCCTGCCGACCACGGCGGCGAGACCTTCGATGTGGTCCGCATGAACATGGCTCACGATCAACAGGTCGACATGGTCGACCCGGAACTCGGCCAGCTTCTCCGCCAGTAGCCCCGAGTCGGGTCCCCCGTCGATCAGGACGGTGAATCCATCTCCGACCACGAGCTCGGAATCGCCTTGCCCCACGTCGAGGAACACAACCGTGCCCGGCGCCAGAGAACTCCCTACGCCGACGATGGAACCTGCGATGATCACGGCGGCGATCACGGCTCCTGGTGCCCGAAGCAGAGGGAATCGCAGCGCGATCAGTCCCGACGCCGCCACGAGAGTCGCCCCCATCACCCCCACTTGTGGCCATGGTGCGGCAACCCGTCCCACCCACAGAACGGCGTCGGCGAGCACGGAGCCGGAGATCGTCAACGGTCGGAAGCCGGTCAGCGCGCCAAGGCCACCCAACACGGTCGACACGCTCACCAGCGGGGCCGCAACCAGGTTGGCGAGGGGTGCCAGCGCCGGGAGCGACCCGAACACGGTCAGGAGGATCGGGGCGACGGCGATCTGAGCGGAGATCGTCGCCCCCACGACAGCCGCGACCGGCCTCGGCTCGAACACGATGTGCTGGGTCCCGAACATCACACCCACCGTGGCGGCGACCGACAACTGGAACCCCACATCGGCCGCCAGCGATGGCGCCAGTGTCAGGCAGCCCAGCACTGCGATGGCCAGCGCCGAGTACCGATCGAACGCCCAACCGAACAGGCGCCCCAGAAGCAAGACCGAGACCATCACGCCGGCACGCACCACAGATGGTTCGGCCCTCGTGACCACCACGAAGACCACCACACCCACGAGACCGATCGCCGCCCGCAGCCGAGGATGTCGGGCCACCGGCGCCAACACCAGCCACCACAGAGCCAAGAAGGTTGCGACATTGCTTCCGGAAACGGCCACGTAGTGCGTGAGCCCCGCCCTCCGCAGTGCCTCGAGATCCGGTTCGCTCATCCCGGTGGTGTCGCCAACCAGGAACCCCGCCAGGAGGGCGTCGCCGGGATCGGTGAGGTCGAGGTTGCCGAGAACCCGGGCCCGAAGCCCGTTGGCGAACCCCACCAACGGCAGCTCGGTGGGACCGAGTAGCTCGATGGCCGGGTTCGACATACTGCCCGGCACCGTCAGTCGCCCAACACGGACCTCCCCCGGGCGGATGATTCCCCGAACGATCAGTCGGTCACCGAGGACGATCCGCTCGACCTCCCGGCTCGTCGTGGCGATGCGTGGGCCGTTCCACTGCTCCCATCCGGCCGGACCTTCCGTGGCGAATGGAGCGATGACCAGGCGGGTTCCGAAGCGTGTGGGCTGGGCGTCTGTCACTGCAGTTGCGGCAACACGGACACTGCGGGTCTCCGACCCCAGCGCTCCGAGCTCTCGATCCTCTGCCATCTGGGCAAGAGTCCCGGCGGACCAGCCGAGCACCAGAACCAGGAGCCAGGGGAGCGAGCGGCGCCCACGTGCCATCAACGCCAGACCCGACGTTGCCATTGCAGCTCCCAGCGCCACGGCGGGGTCGAATCTGAGCCCCAGCCAGCAGGAGGGCCAGACGACGCCGACCACCAGCCACAATCGTCGAGCGAGCGGGATCACGGTATCGAAAGGTGATCCCGCATGGCGGCGAGCTTCGACTCCCCGATCCCGGGCACATCCAGCAGGTCTTCGACGCTCTGGAAGGGCCCATCGTCGTCTCGATGGTCCACGATCCGCTGGGCGAGCACCGGACCCACACCCGGCAGCCGTTCGAGATCCGCCGCGGTGGCCTGGTTCACGTGGACGAGCCCGTCGTCGGCGGCCGCACCCGTTCCGTCCGCGCCGTCCGTCGCCGATGGCACCACCACCTGTGCGCCGTCGGCCAATGGTGCCGCCAGATTGATCGCCGTCTCCAGGGCATCGATCGACAGTCCGCCAGCAGCGGCTATGGCATCTGCGACCCTCGAATCCGGCGGGAGGTGGACGAGACCAGGCTCGACGACCGCTCCCGCCACGTGAACGACGATCTCCGGCCCCGGTTGCCCGGCGCCGGCAGGGTCGGCGGGTACCACCGACTCGGGGGGAAGCGGCTCGGCCCCGCCGAGGAACCCGATACCCACACCGACGGCGACCGCCAGTGCGAGCACCACGGCGCCGGCGATCCGCCACGTGCGATCGTCCACGACACTCCCCGGCCCTCCCACGAGCCCTCGGACGTGTGTCTATCGGAACGGAGGTGTGCAGTCCAGGGGTCCGCGGGACGTACGGTCGAGCAGACTCAGGCGATGAGCTGATCGAGGCGCTCGCGGAGCCTGGCGATGCTCGACGACTTCTCCAGATACCCCAACGCACCACAGGCGATCACGGCGGTCTCGATGCCATCGGCGTCGAACCCCGACAACACGATCACGTCGGTCCCCGGGTAGCGGCTGACCACGTCCTGGATCACTTCGTAGGGATCGGTTCGAGGCATCGTCAGATCGAGGAGGACCAGGTCGGGGCGAAGCCTGTCCACCAGGTCGAGGCACTCGTCGCCCGTGCCGCCCTCACCGACGACCTCGTACCGACCCGGGCCGATCTTCTCCATCCAGATCCGCACCAACAGCCGAAAGTCCCGGTCGTCGTCGACGACGATCGATCTGATCGCCGATTCGTGAAGTGCCTCCATCAGGACCCCTTCGTGCGGAGTGTCATGATTGAATCGTCACTCTGAGTGAGGTCTTGAGCGTTCTCCGCCACAACCGTGTGCCCTCGATGTACGGTGCCGCCATGACACCGATCGCAACCGCACGCCACCGGATCTCCCCCGGCACCACCGTCGACCTCTCCGAGCGCGACCCCAGGAGCACCGGGGATTACGAAGGTGCCAAGAAGGACGGACGCCGCCTCCATGACGAACTCAACCATCGTCTGGAGGATCTTCAGGAGGTCTTCTACGCCGAGGGCCGGCACCGCCTGCTCATCGTCCTCCAGGCCACCGACACGGGCGGCAAGGACGGAACGATCCGCAACGTCTTCGACGGGGTGAACCCCCAAGGTGTCAAGGTGGCGTCGTTCAAGAAGCCGACCGACATCGAGCTCGCTCACGACTACCTGTGGCGTGTGCACAGGCACGTACCCGGTGATGGCGAGATGACGATCTTCAACCGGTCTCACTACGAGGACGTTCTGGTCGTGCGTGTGCACGATCTGGTCCCGCAGGAACGTTGGTCGAAGCGCTACCGCCACATCAACGAGTTCGAACGCCTGTTGGCCGATGAGGGAACGACGATCGTCAAGTTCTTCCTCCACATCTCGAAGGAAGAACAACGAGAACGACTGCAGGCCAGGCTCGACAATCCGGCGAAGCACTGGAAGTTCTCGTTGGGAGACCTAGATGAACGCCAACGCTGGGAGGAGTACCAGGCGGCTTTCGCCGAGATGCTGACCGAGACGTCGACCGAGTGGGCGCCCTGGTACGTGGTGCCGGCCGACCGAAAGTGGTACCGAGACCTCGTGGTGTCTTCGGTGCTGGTCGAGACCCTGGAGTCGATGGACCTCCGGTTTCCGAAGAGCGAGGACGATCTGTCCGGCGTCGTCATCGAGTGAGCGCTCCGGTCGGGTCAGTGTCCGGAGATGGAGCGCGCCTCTCGTTCCAGGGGGATCGCCAGATACGCCCGCTGATGGTCCAGACCCTGCCGCCGACCGGCCAGATACCCGCTCAGGTACTCCACGGTGAACCGGACCGGACCGAGTTCCGCCCATTGTCGGACGTGCACCAGCTCGTGTGTGAGCAACCGGGCGAGGGTCGGGCGATCGCCCGTCAAGACGTCCATCCGCACATAGATCGCCCAGGGCACCGTCATGGCGGCGACGGGTCCGCGCCAGAGCCGCGTGAGCCACCGGGGAGCGGGGCGGACCGGTGTGCGATCGGTGTCGGAGAGGCCGCAGGACGCACCTACGCCGTCGGGATCGATGCCGGCGGACCGCAAGATGGTCGATGGCCGGTACACGGCGTCAAACCACGACGTTGACCAGATTGGGTGGTCGGGTGATCACCTTCTTCACACCCGACTCCGTGTACGACTTGATCTTCTCCGAGCCGAGTGCGAGCGACTCGGCGTCCTCGGCGGAGATGTCGGCCGGTACCTCGAGCCGGTCCCTCACCTTCCCGTTGACCTGAACGACCATGGTGACCACTTCGTCGCGAGCGACCTCGGGGTCGGCCTCCGGCCACGACTCGCGGTGGATCGACGTCTCATGGTCGCGACGCCACAGTTCCTCGGTGATGTGGGGTGCTATTGGTGCCAGGAGCTTCAACAACGTGTCGACGGCCTCTTTCCACGCATCCTCGGACACGTCTTCGGACTTGGCTGCGTCGAGAATGCGATTCCTCAGCGACATCAGCGCGGCCACCGCCGTGTTCCACTTGAAGTCGACCATGTCGGCATCGACCTTCTGCATGGTCTGGTGGGTGAGACGACGCAGACCCTTGTCCGCGTCGGAGGACACGGTCTGCGGTCGGTATTCCAGCGTCCCGATACGCCACACGTCCTCGATGAAACGCCTTGCGCCGACGATCCCTCTCGAGTCCCAGGGGCCGCCCTTCTGCCACTCGAATGCGAACATCAGATACGTCCTGACCGTGTCCGCCCCATAACGCCGTACGAGGTCGTCCGGACTGATCACGTTGCCTTTCGACTTCGACATCCGCTGTACGTCGAGATGGTGCTTGAGCTGATTGACGTCGTTGTCGCCGGGGATCGCGGGGATCTCGAGGGTTGCCGTGGCAGGAACCTCGACGGTGACGGTCCCGTCTGCGGTCATCACCTGCAGTGTGGCTTCGGTCCGTCTGATCAGCTCGCCTACCACGAGTCCGGCTTCGGCTCCGGCACCGGGGTCCACCCGCACGGAGGTCGCCACGACGCGACCGTCCACCCTTTCCCCGTCGACGACGAGACGATCGCCCTCCCGCTCCTCACCGAGGACCTGGCCCTGGTTGCGAACCATCATGAAGGGCTCGTCGAACCGGCCCTGCGGATCGTGGTCATGTTCTTCGATGATCCGGATGGTGTCGTCGAAGACGCCCATGTCCCTCATCGCCTTCACGAAGAAGCGGGCGTACAAGAGATGCATCACGGCATGTTCGGCGCCGCCAGTGTAGGTGTCGACCGGGAGCCAATAGGCCGCCTCCTCCGGGTCGAAGGGAGCATCGTCGTAGCCCGGCGAGAGATACCGGAACCAGTACCACGACGAGCACATGAAGGTGTCCATCGTGTCGGTCTCCCGCCGTGCCGGGTTGCCGTCGCTGTCGATTGCGGCCATGAACGCCTCGTCTTCGGCGAGCGGGCTGCGGCCTTCGAACACGACGTCCTCAGGCAGCACCACGGGCAGATCCTCGTCCGGTACCGCCTCCACCCGGCCGTCGGCCCGGTGCACCATCGGAATCGGGGAGCCCCAGTACCGCTGCCGGGAGATCAACCAGTCGCGAAGCCGGTAGTTGATGGCCTCCTCGCCCAGGTCGTGCTCCACCAGCCAGTCGATGGTTGCTGCGATCGACGGATTGGCGCGTCCCTTGGCGTCTGTGGCTTCGACACCGTCGATCGGGCCGCTCCCGACCATGACCCCGGGCCCGGCGTATGCCTCCGACATGTCGTCTCCGGTCATGGCGGCCGACCCTTCGGGTTGGATCACCGGCCGGATCTCGAGCCCGAACTTGCGTGCGAAGTCGAAGTCACGCTGATCGTGCGCCGGGACCGCCATGATCGCACCGGTGCCATAGGAGAACAGCACGTAGTCGGCGATCCACACCGGGACCCTCTCGCCGTTGACGGGATTGATCGCATGACCGCCGGTGAACACACCGGTCTTCTGCTCCTCGGATTCGAGCCGCTCCAACTCGGTCCGCTTGGCGGCTGCGATCCGATACGCCTCGACGGCGGCTCGCTGCTCCTCGGACGTGATCTCGTCCACCAGCGGATGTTCCGGCGCCAGCACCATGAACGTGGCACCCCACAACGTGTCCGGCCTCGTGGTGAAGACGACGATCGGGGCACCGCCCTCGGTCCGGAACTCGACCTTGGCGCCCTCGGAGCGCCCGATCCAGTTGGACTGCATCGTCATGATCGCCTCCGGCCAGTCGGACGCCCCGTACCCGAGAAGCTCATCGGCGTATTTCGTGATGGCGAAGAACCACTGCTCCATCATCTTCTGGACGACCGGCTGGCCGGTACGCTCGTCCTTGCCGTCGATCACTTGCTCGTTGGCGAGGACCGTCTGCAGCGTGGGTGACCAATTGACCATCGCCTCGCCCCGGTAGGCGATTCCGTGCTCCCACATCTTCTTGAAGAACCATTCGGTCCACCGGTAGTACGACGGCTCGCAGCTGATCGCCTCACGCTCCCAGTCGAACATCGCTCCCATCGACCGGAGCTGCTCTCGCATCCGACCGATGTTCTCCCACGTCCACTTGGCCGGATGAATGCCGCGTTGGACAGCGGCGTTCTCCGCAGGTAGCCCGAAGGCGTCGAAGCCCATCGGGAAGAGAACATTGTGTCCCTTCATCCGCATGTATCGCGCCCGGGCATCGGAAGGCGTCATGGCGAACCAATGGCCGATGTGGAGATCCCCTGAGGGATACGGGAGCATCGTCAACGCGTAGTGCTTCGGACGGGACCAATCGACCTCTGATCGATACAGCCCTTCTTCGTCCCATTCGGCCTGCCAACGAGGCTCGATCTCACGGTGGTCGTAGTGCATCGCCCGCGAGGGTAATAGGCCGGGTGCCCGGTCTCGAAGGCCAATATCAGCTATAGAGATGGCATACAGATGCCGACGATTCAATGGTGGCAGTGGTACCCAGCGAGGGCTTGATCGCCCTACCCCGGCTTCATCGAGCAGTCCCCTACGTGGTCGGGACGGCTCTGGTCTCCGTGCCCGTGGTCGTGTGGGGGCGATCGGAATGGCAACTGGTGGTCGGTGTTGCCGTCGCCTGGGCGTTGATGACCGCCTCCGGTACCGTCCTCTGGAGGCGAGCCCTCCACCTCTCGAAGATGGAACGCCGGGGATGGAGATGGGTGGCGGCCGGGCTCCTGGTCGGTTCGGTTGGGCTGATCGTCAGCGTCGTTGCCGAAGCGACCTTCGCCACCGAGCAGCTCCGCTTCGGCGCCGCCGACCTGTTCTTCCTGACCGCCAGCTTGTGCGGGATGATCGGGGTCATCCAGCTGCCACATGGCGGCGGGATCAAGGCGCTGCGGGTGCAAACGGCGTTCGACGGGCTCATCGGTGGGCTGGGAATTGCCGTGCTCTTGTGGGTCTTCTTCGTGGGCGACATCGTGGCGGCGACGTCGGGGAGCACCTACCAGATGACGATGGGTCGGCTCTATCCGGTGATCGACCTGATGGTGTTGGTCAGCGTGATAACGGTCACCGTTCGCCGGACCGCGGTGAGGCTCGACGGTCGCATGCTGATGCTCTCTGCGGGTTTGACCATCCAAGTGATCGTGGACCTCGTCTACCTCGATGCCACCCGGCCCGACACGCTGGTGGCGACCGAGCCGGACCACGTGGTGGTGGGCCTCACGTTGCTGGCGGTCAGCGCCTACGCCGTCACGGCGATACTCCCCGACCGGGTCCTGGAACCCCAGATCCGGCGGTCGGCCGCACCGAGGCTCATCACCGCCTTCCCGTATGTCATCGTCGTGGCGCTGGTGACCGTCCTCAGTCTCGAAGCGGCTTCGATCATCTCGCTCGTGGACGAATCTCGGTCGCTCGAGTACGCGGTGGGCGTGGCGCTCGTCATCCTTCTCGTCCTCATCCGCCAGGCCGTCGCACTGCGCGAGAACCGCATTTCGCTCGAGACCCAGCGCCGCGAGCTCGTGGCGTCGATCAGCCACGAGGTACGGACGCCTGTGACCGCAATACTGGCGTCGCTCGAGCTGATCGAGAGTCACGGCGACCAGTTGCCGGCGGAGGAACGAGGGGAGCTCGCCGGGATCGCTCTGGACCAGACCCGGTACATGGCTCGCATGGTCGAAGATCTGATCCTTCTGTCGAGGAACAGTCGCGCCGGGCTGAAGCTGAGAGCGCGGAACATCGAGCTCGACGACGTGATCGATGCAGCAGCGGCGGACCTCCAGACCGGCACGGTTCAACGTCGCGGCCTGACCGGTGTGTCCTTGATGGCGGACCCGGATCGGCTCCGCCAGGCGATCAACAACTACTTGTCGAATGCAATCCGGTACGGCAACGGACAGTGCATCGTGGATGTTCAGGCGACCGATCGTCTGTTGATGATCGAAGTCCACGACGACGGTCCCGGTGTGCCATATCGGTACCGCGAGGTGATCTGGGAGCACTTCGAGCGTGGCACCCATCGCCTCGACTCCCAGGTGCAAGGCTCCGGAATCGGGCTCGCCGTCGTCGACGCCGTCGCCAAAGCCCACGGCGGGTACGTGGAGTACCGACGCTCACAACTGCTGGGTGGATCCTGCTTCACACTCGTACTGCCACGCGAGTGAGAGAACCCGCGTGACGTGGAAGGCTCGGCTCCGAACGAGCGCCCACCCACGCACGTCGCACGGTGCTCGACCTGTCACGGGACCCGTGATTCACACACCGTCGGAGTCGAGACCCGTGAGAGCAGACAACGCCGAGAGGTCGGCTGCGATCGACCGTGCGTCGTCGACCGGGAGGTCGATCACCGTCACCTTTCGTGTGCCGGGCCCTGCCGTGTCGAGCGACAAGGTCGCCAACCCGAGTCTTCGCTGGAACAACGAGGATCGCACCACCGTGGACTGAACCTTGGCCGTGGGCACCAACCACTGTCGACGAGTCAACACGCCGGCCTGCGCCATCACCAGACGACCGTCGACTCGATAGGCGAGCGATCGGTAGCGAAGCAAGGCCCACCCGTACGCCAACGGGAGAAGCAGCAGCGGCGCCCAGGCCACCCGGGGCCTGAAGGCCAACAGCGCCAACGTGGCGAACCCGATCGGCACCGCCACCCTGACGAACCCTCGTCGGATGGCCAACCGGCTGACCGAGAGGAGCATCTCTGGAGGGGGAATGGGAATGCCCAGCACGCGTTCGGCCAATCGTGCCACCGCGCCGTCTCCGATGATGGGCGCCACCACCCCCGACCCGGTATCCGTGGCGGCGGCCACCGACCCTGCCGTGTCGGCCACGATCGAGGCCCGGTGGAAGACCCTCCGCAGCCAGGGTCGCTCGATGCGCACCGCCTGCACACGCTTCAGTGGGATGAGTCCGGACGACCGGCTGAGGAGGCCGTGCTCCCGCCGAAGGTCCTCGCCGTCCTGGGTGAGCAGAAAGCCGTGGTACCGGAGCACGGTGGCGCCGATCGACACGACCCATCCGACGAGGACCATCGTCACCAGCGCAAGACCTGCCAGCGCCACCGGGTTCGTGTCCACGACGACGTCGCCGGCACCGGTGAGCGCATCCTGGGGATCGACGCCCACCTCGAGCGCCCATCCCCACGCCGCCCCCATCAGCACCAGCAGGGCTCCGATCCGGTTGGCGGTCGCTCCGGCGATCAACAACTCCCCCAGATCGGTTTGGACCAGCGTCTCGACCGCCCGCTGCTCTCCCCCGCCTGCCACTCCTGCTCGTGCGATCAGGGCCTCTCTGAGCTCCTGGGCCTGGGTCAGCGAGATGTAACGGAGGGCCAAGTCTCCTCCACCGGAACCTGCCGTCTCGATCTTGACCTCTGCCAGACCCAGGAATCGTGCGATGAGTGGCTCGGTGATGTCGACATTCTGGATGCGCTCGATCGGAACCGACCGCGACTCGAGCTGGAGGATCCCCACCCGCATCTGGAATGCCTCTCCGTCCATCCACCACCGGACCCTGACGACCTCGAGCACCTGGCGGAGGACACCGAACCCGACGAGCGCGAACACGAAGGCGAAGTCGGCGAGGCTCTCTACTCCCCCACCTCGGCCGATGGCAAAGGCGATGACGAGCGGGACGAGCCAGCCTCGTAGGACTCGAAGCGGACCGAGCACAAGCGTGAGCGGATGGAGCCGCTGAGGCTCGTTCATGGAAGCCGGGGATCGATCGGATCCGGATCGGCGCCGAGCTCTTCCGGCTGGTCTTCGTCCGGTCCACCTCCTGGCGCTCGTTCGTCGTCCCGAGGAGGATCGCTGCCGATCGGAGACGCGGGCACGCCGGCACCGCAATCGACGGCCGGGCGCGTGGATCTGACCCATGACAGCAGGTCGTCGCGGAGTGACTCTGCCGTCGCCTGCGGAAGCCCGGGGACCGTGACGTCCGCCTCTCTCGTGCCGGCTGTGTATATGACGAGCTGCCGGAGCCCAAGCGCCCGCTCGATGGGACCGCCGACGATGTCGACGTGTTGAATCCGGGTTCTGGGAAGCCAGCGCTCGACCTTCACCAACACTCCGAATGCGATGATGAGCTCGGTGTCGGTCAGCCGATAGAGCCAGGACTTCCATCGTGCCGTGGGCAGCCACAACGCCACCGCGCCGAACGCCAAGGCGACCACCCCGACCGGGATCGCCGCCTCCGGGATCCCTGCAACGGCGAGACCGACCGATGTGAGTGCCAGCACCGCGATCGGGATGAGTGATCCGACCGTCCAGACCACACGGATCTTGGGGTCGAGCATGTGCACTTCCGCCATGGCGATGAGCGTAGACGGGAGCTGCGATCAGCCATTGCCGAACGAACGATCGTTCGTTAGCCTGGCGCCATGGACACGCCCGAAAACCACTTCCAAGCCCTCGTGGACGCCGAAGAGAAGATCGAACCGACCGATTGGATGCCTGACGGGTATCGCTCGACCCTGATCCGACAGATCGCCCAGCACGCCCACAGCGAGGTGATCGGGATGCAGCCGGAAGGCAACTGGATCACCCGTGCGCCATCGCTCGAGCGGAAAGCCATCCTGATGGCCAAGGTCCAGGATGAGGCGGGACATGGGCTCTATCTGTACTCGGCCGCAGAGACGCTCGGTGTGACCCGGGACACGCTGGTCGACCTACTCCACCAGGGAAAGCAGAAGTACTCGTCGATCTTCAACTACCCCACGCTGTCGTGGGCGGACATCGGTGCCATCGGATGGCTGGTCGATGGTGCCGCCATCACCAACCAGGTGATGCTGACACGGTGCTCGTATGGGCCCTATGCACGGGCGATGGTGCGAATCTGCAAGGAAGAGTCGTTCCACCAGCGTCAGGGATACCGGATCATGATGACCCTGTCGTCGGGCACGGAGACGCAACGGGCCATGGCCCAAGACGCGCTGGACCGGTGGTGGTGGCCATCACTCATGATGTTCGGGCCTCACGACTCGGAATCGACCCACACCGAACAGTCGATGACATGGAAGATCAAACGGGTCTCGAACGACGAGCTGCGCCAGCAGTTCGTCGACATGACGGTCCCCCAGGCGGAGTATCTCGGGTTGCGCATCCCGGACCCCGACCTGGGGTGGAACGAGGATCGGGCTCACTACGACTTCGGCGCGATCGACTGGGACGAGTTCTGGAGGGTCGTCAAAGGGGACGGACCGATGAACCGCGACCGTATCGATCACAAGGTCGAGCACTGGGAAGGTGGTGCCTGGGTCCGGGAGGCGGCGGCCGCCCATGCGGCCAAGCACCAGTCTGGCCGGGAGGTCGCCTGATGCCGTACGAGGTGCACGCCGCTCCAGGAGAGAATCCGACCCCGGAAGACACCCTCGAATCCGGTGATGGTGCTGCGTGGCCGATGTGGGAGGTGTTCGTCAGGGCCCGACGAGGCATGTCACACACCCACGCCGGCAGTCTCCATGCGCCGGATGCAGAGACGGCACTCCAGCACGCACGAGACGTCTACACCCGGCGCCGTGAAGGTGTCAGCGTGTGGGTCGTTCCGTCGGACGAAGTGACCGCATCGGATCCCGACGACGGCGAAGAGCTCTTCGAGGCCATCGAGAAGCCGTATCGCCACGCCACGTACTACGAGATTCCCGACGAAGTGGGGCACATGTGAGTGCCGATCGATCGATGTCCACCGCCCCGCAGGGCACGCCGACAGCGACATCCGACCCCCACGTGGCGTACGTCCTCAGACACGCCGACGACAACCTGATACTCGCCCAGCGCCTCGGTGAGTGGATCTCCCGAGGGCCGGAGCTGGAGGAAGACATTGCCCTCGGCAACATCGGCCTCGACCACCTCGGGCAGGCCAGAGCCTTGTTGACCCACGCTGCGTCCTTGGAAGGAACGGGTCGGAACGAGAACGACCTGGCCATGTTCAGAGACGAGCGGGCGTTCACCAACCTCCTCCTCGTGGAGCAGCCCAACGGAGACTTCGCCCACACCATGGCGCGGGCCCTGCTGTTGGACGCCTACCAACTGCCGCTGTGGGAAGAGATGACCCGCTCGTCAGATCCGACGCTGGCAGGCATCGCCGCAAAGGCACTGAAGGAAACGCGTTATCACCTCCGACACTCGTCCACCTGGGTGATCAGGCTCGGGGACGGTACCGAAGAGTCGCACCGGCGGATGCAGTCCGCCGTCGACACGCTCTGGAGGTACACAGAAGAGATGTTCCGGACCGATGAGGTCGACGAGATCGCCGCCGCCGGCGGCTGGGGACCGAGACCAACCGAGCTCGAGCCGCCATGGCGTTCGACGGTCGAGTCGGTGCTCCGTGAGGCCACGGTCGCCATCCCCACCGGCGGCGGCCAGCGCGGCGGTGGTCGGGCCGGCTTCCACACCGAGGCGCTCGGCCACGTGTTGGCCGAGATGCAATGGCTCGCCCGAGCCCATCCGGCAGCTTCGTGGTGACCCACCTCGACGTCGAACTCGCCCAACGTGTCGTCCGGACCGTCGTAGACCCGGAGATCCCAACCCTCACGATCGCCGACATGGGGATTCTCCGTTCGGTCGAGGCCATCGACGGCGGGATACGGGTCGTGATCACGCCCACCTATTCGGGGTGCCCCGCCATGACCCAGATCGTCGAGGACATCCGGGGGGCATTGCAGACGGTCGATGCCGGACACGTGGAGGTGGAAGTCACCTACTCACCCGCCTGGACCACCGACTGGATGACCGACGAGGGCCGAGCCAAGTTGGAGGACACGGGCATCGCTCCCCCATCGTCGCCGGATGCCGCCCGCTGTCCACGGTGCCGTATGGGCAACCCGCGCACCGTCTCAGAGTTCGGATCGACCGCCTGCAAGGCCCTGATGGTCTGCTCCAGCTGCGGCGAGCCCTTCGACCTGTTCAAGGAGCTCCGATGAGCGTGCGGATCGCACGAGCACGGTTCGCCGTCGTCACGACCCTCTCTGACGTTCTACGTTCTACGTTCAACGTCCTACCGGCGCTGAACGCCTCGGAGCACGCATGACACCACTGGAGTTTCATCCACTCGAGGTGACGGAGGTCACCGAGCTGACCGATGATGCGGTGGCCATCTCGCTCGAGGTGCCCGGGGAGCTGAGGGATGTCTTCCGCTACCTGCCCGGGCAGCACATGGTGTTCAGGGCGTTCATCGACGGCGTGGACGTCCGACGGTCGTACTCGATCTGCTCGAATGCCAACCAGGGGAAGCTCAGGATCGGTGTGAAGCGTCTCGAAGACGGTGCCTTCTCCACCTTTGCCACCACTCGACTCAGGGCTGGTGACATTCTCGAGGCGATGGCACCGATCGGTGACTTCGTCATCGAGGCCGACGCCGAGGTCTCAGCTCACCGATGCGCGATCGTCGCCGGCTCGGGTATCACACCCGTGTTGTCACTCGTCTCCACGACCCTCGAGAAGGAACCGGGGTCGCGATGGACGATCATCTTCGGCAATCGCCGAGCCACCTCCGTGATGTTCCTCGACGAGGTCGAGGGTTTGAAGGACCGGTACGGATCCCGGCTGCACCTCATCCACGTACTTTCGCAAGAGGAGACGGTGCCGCTCTTGACGGGCCGCATAGACGAGGAGCGCCTTCGTGCCCTCTTTGCCACGCTCGTGGACTTCGGTTCGGTCGACGAGTGGTTCCTGTGCGGACCGTATGAGATGGTGACCGCAGCCCGATCGTTCATCGAGCACCACGGCGCAGACCCTCAGTCGGTGCACGACGAGCTCTTCTTCTCAGGACCGATCGACGTCGTGCGAGCGCCCGTCTCCCACAGCGGTTCCACGGAGATGATCTTCACTCTCGATGGTCGCGAGTCGAGCGTCCGACTCGATCCAGAGACGTCGCTTCTCGACGCCGCCCTGTCCGTGCGGCCGGAGCTGCCGTATTCGTGCCGTGGAGGGATGTGCGCATCCTGCAAAGCCAAGGTGACCGAGGGAGAGGTCGAGATGACCAGGAACTTCGCCCTGGTCGAAGAAGACCTGAGCCGCGGTTTCACCCTCACGTGCCAGGCCCATCCACGATCGGACCGGGTCGTGGTGGACTTCGATCAGCGATGACGACGCGCAACACCCGCGAAGACGTCGTGAGGGCCGCAGGAAGGCTGTTCGCCAGTCGCGGGTACCACGGCACATCGATGAGAGACCTGGGTCGGGAGCTCGGCCTCAACGGCAGCTCGTTGTACTCGCACATCACGTCGAAAGAGGACCTGTTGGTCGACGTCGTGATGCGCGGCGCCGATCTCTTCGAGGCGTCCGCACGCAACGCGCTCGAGACCGGCAAGACGCCCCTCGAACGGCTGCAACTCCTCGTTGCAGGTCACGTCGGAGTGGTGCTCGACCACCTCGACGAGGCGCGGACGTTTCTCAACGAGGCGACCACGCTCGAAACCACCCTGCGTGACACGGTCGTCGAGGCGCGTGATCGATACGAGCAGGCATTCCGGACGGTGATGACGGCGGGCGTGGCAGACGGAACGTTCCGACCGGATCTGGACGTCCGCATGTTCGTCATCTACCTCCTTTCGATTCTCAATTCCGTCGACCGGTGGTACCGACCCGACGGGCCGATGAATCGGACCGACCTGGTCGCCTCCGTCATGGACTGCACGGTCCGAGGTGCAGAGGCCGGGTAGCATCGGCGGCTCATGTCCGAGCTCAGCCCAGGGATCGAATACCGCACCGAAGTCACAGTGTCGGCCGACATGTCGCCACCGCATCTGGCTCCCGCCGTGGTCCTGTCGACACCGAAGATGATCGAACTGATGGAGATCGCCGCCACCGCATCGGTCCAACCCCTCCTGGGTGAGGACCGCACCTCCGTGGGCACCCATGTCGACGTGTCCCACGAGGCGGCGGCGAAGGACGGGGAGACGGTCACCGTGAAGTCACGGCTGATCGATGTGGACCGACGTCGACTCACGTTCGAGGTGTCGGTGAGCGTCGGAGACCGCGTGATCGGCCGCGGCACCCACCAGCGTTTCGTGATCGACCGAGGCCGGTTCTGAGACCGGCCTCAGGGCTTGCGGCCCGTCGCTCCGTCGACCTTCCCGCTGCCGTTCTGATGGTCTCGGGTTCGCGGGTCGGTTGCGTGATGAACGCCCGGCGCGAGCACCCAGCCCGGACACTCCGGCTCCGAGCAGTTTTGTCCGGCCATCATCGCCAGATCGATCGACCTCAGAGGATCATCCGCCGCCAGCGGCACAAGATCGAGGTCTGCGGGGCTCACGACCACCGAATCGAACCATTCGTCGTACCCGACAGCCGAACCGACTGCGCCGTCCTCGGTCTGAGAAGCTCCTGCGGGTGCTTCGGGCGGGGCCGGAGGCGGTGAAGCCACCGGATCATCGGCGACCGGTGCGGTTGAGCCGCCGACCGATCCGTCGCCCGGATCCTGGTCGACTCCGCCATCGACGATCCCCGACGGGTCGTCGCCTCCGGGACTGCCACCGCGATCGTCGACGAGGTCATCGGAGGCCGGCTCGCTCGGCACCCCATCGGATGGATCACCTGGGGGCACCTCGTCGACGTAGGTGAAGGCGCCCGTGAGCACGCCCTGACGCCCGGTCCCCGGGTCGGACACCACGACGTCGACGCGACCTGCTGCGTGTGGCCTCGTCTCCACGACGACGTAGCCCTCGCCGACCGCCACCACCCTGGCCGGATCGGACCCGAAATCGACCGACGGTCGCTCTGGGATTTCCCCGACGACGGTGACGGTGGTGCCTCCAAGTGTCGTCGCTGCCGCCGGATTCACCCGCACGAGCTGAAGGCCGTCGGCACCGGGTGCTGGTGGCTGCCGCTCGTCGGACTCGCCACCACCGGCATCTTCATCGGACGCCGGGCCGGACCGCGGTACCGACCCGGGTGCGCCCGCCGGCAGCTCTTCGCTCGGGGGCGGGGGTACCTCGTCGTTGTCGATGGTCGCATCACCGGTTTCGTCGACTCCGGATTCGCCGGCGGCGCCTCCCGGAGGGAACCCCTCATTTCCGGTCTCCGTCCCCGTCGGGCCGGGATCGATGGCATCCGCTCCCGATGCGGGTTGTGCCGGGACGGACCCGCCGGCAGCGGGCTCTCCGCCAGTATCCGCCGGTGTCGAGTCGGCGACCGCAGTGTCCTGTCCACCAGGACCACCCACCGGGTCCTCCGGTGCGGGTTCACCGCTCTCGTCCGGTACCGGGTCGAGAGGCTGCGACGTCCCGATCACGGGCACCGGCATGGTATGTGCATCCAGACCGACGCTGAAGAACACCGCCGACGGATCGCCGAGGGTGATCGGATCTGCAGGATCGGAGACATCCATGAGCTCGTAGACGAGCGCATAGGTGCCGGCAGGCAGCTCGAGCGACAGGTCTGTCACTTCCTCGCCGCGCACGAGCGCCGACCGCGAGGAACGCACGAAGGACTCGCCGACGAAAGCGCGACCGGTGGCATCCGTTGCGACCGTGCCATCGGCGGTGCCGATGTCGAGACCACGAACGGCCATGGGCCCCTCGCTCCCGGCGGCGAGCACAGACACCCGGTACCGGGCGGGAGTCTGTGGTGGCACAGCCCATGGGTCGATGAGCTCCGCCCGGATCGAGACCGCCCGCCGCTCGTCGGGGACCAAGGCGTCGAATCCGATGAAGGTGAATCCCAGAGATGGCCGGAACCGGCGTGCTTCGACGGCGGACCCGACATCGAGCCGGCCTCCGCCGATCGCCCCGACGATGGCGGGCGGACGATCGGCCCGCTCGAGGATCGCCGACAGCACCTCGTCGTATCCCACCGTCGGCTCGGCCGACCAGAGCAGGGCTGCCGCGGCGGACACGTATGGCGCGGCCATCGACGTTCCCGAGAACATGCCATAGCCGCCCGGGACCGTCGAGATGATGTGTTCCCCTGGAGCTGCGATGTCGACGGAAGAACCGGTGTTGGTGAACAGGGCGAGCCGATCGGCCGCAGACGACGCTGCGACGGTCACCAGGTTGGGAGCATCGAGTGCCGCCGGATACACGGGATGATCGCCGAGATCGCTGGCATGGTTGCCTGCGCCCACCACAACGAGCACGCCTGCCCTCTCGGCCGCTGCGATTGCCCGCTCGAGGATCACCTCTGCGGAGGGATCGGGTGTGACCCAGGAGGCGTTGATGATCCGGGCGCCGTTTCCGATCGCATAGGCGATCGCCTCGATCGCCGCCGACAGCGTCGGGGTCTCGTCCCCGATCTTCAACGGCATGATCGAGGCTTCGTAGGCCGCTCCTGCCATCCCGATCCGGTTGTCGGCGTCGGCGGCGATGATGCCGGCGACGTGGGTGCCGTGTCCCATGTGGTCGGAGACATCGGCATTCCCGTCGCCGAAGTTCCAGCCGGTGCAGTCATCGACGTAGCCGTTGCCGTCGTCGTCCAACCCGTTGCCACAGGTTTCCCCCGGATTCGTCCAGAGCGAATGAACCAGATCCGGATGGGCCACATCGACACCCGAGTCGAGAACGGCCACCGTGACCCCGGCACCTCGCGCCCGATGCCAGGCCAATGGACCGTCGATGTCGGCGTCCGCAACCGTCTCGAAGCCGATGGTGGCGCCGGTGTTCTCGAGGGGCCATTGGAGCGGAAAGAGCTCGTCGGCCGAAGCGCCCGCCAGTCCGACGTCGGGAACGGCCCGTGCAACGCCGGGCAGTGTCTCCAGCTCCTCCGTGGTCAGGTCGCCGACCACGACATACGTGTCGAAGCCGATCGGGTCGACGGTGTCCACGCGAGGGTCGGCGACGAGTGCTGCGAGCGTCGAATCGGTCGTGGCGATGATCGGCTCTCCGATCGCATCCTGGATCTCGTCCACGCCGGCGCTGTCGACGCGGGGAATGTCAGGGTTCACGTAGAGCGTGCCGTCGCCTTCGATCAGCCGCCCGTCCACCGTCATGGGCTCGGATTCGAACGTGACGAGAAACCGCCCGTCGATCGGACCGGAGGCGGCCCAATCGAAGAACTGAGGGGCAGTGGTTGCCGGAGCCATCGAGGACCGGGTCGAGGCGACACCGGCCGCGCCTACACCGAGCGCGGTGACGAGGACCGAAACGAGCATCCCGAACGCGAAATTCGAGCGCTGCGGAGATTCCATGTGCGTTCCTTCGCCGAGGTACCTGTCCGTGGTGGGTTACCTGTCGGCAGGACCGGAGAAGGATCAACGAGTCGGCATTGGAGAATCTGAGATTGGCTTCATCCAGGCACTCCGATGCCCCGTATGGGACACAGCAGGGAACACACAACCCCCGAAGGAGGTCCCATGCGACGCACACTCACGCTCGTACTCTCGGCCATCATGGCGCTCGGCGTACTCGCCGGTCCCGCCGCCGCCGACGACGACGCCACGATCACCGACATAGCCGTCGGCGACGGCGAGTTCGACCGCAATGCCCGTGACTTCGATATCCTCGCCGCAGCCGTGGTTGCTGCAGGACTCGACGGAACGCTGGCCACACCCGACCTGGGCGTGACCGTGTTCGCTCCCACCGACTACGCGTTCCGGCTCCTCGTTCGCGACCTCGGCGGGCCCTGGAAGGCCCACGAGGCGGATGTTGCCGGCTGGCTGGTCGAGAACGTGGGTGTCGACACGATCACATCCGTGCTGCTCTATCACGTAGTGGATGGACAGGTCTATTCGAGCGACGTCGTTCCCGGGCTCCAGGGAGCAGAGGTTCCGACACTGCTCGGCCCGACGTTCGAAGTCTTCATCCAGTACGAGAAGGGCACCGACGACCTCAAGGCCGTCTGGCTCCGGGACCAGGATCACGACGACCTCAACGCCCGTCTTTCGCTCGGACGACTCGACATCCAGGCGTCGAACGGTGTGATCCACGTCATCAACCGGGTGATGCGTCCCATCGATCTGCCCTGAGCAGAGTCCTAGACCCAACACCGTCCTCGAACAGATGGGCCGGCTCATGCGAGCCGGCCCATCTGTTCCTCGTGCTTCACACCTCGGCGGGGTTCAGCTCCAGCTGACTCCGAATGCGCGGGCGTTGACCTTGACGCTCGAGTAATCGGTCGAGACCGAAATGGTCCCCGCGTCCGCGTTGGTGCTGATGGGAGCGGCATGCGCAACACCTGGAGCAGCGAGTACCGACAACATCATCGCTGCGGCGACGATGCGCTTCTTTCCACCGTCCCAGCTCAATCCTTTGCGCTTCATGTTCCGACTCCTGTCTGCTGTTGTACAGGGAGTGCATCGGCGACAGGGCATCACAAACCGGAGGATCATGCTCGTCTCGCACGTCCGCGCTAGTCAGCATGGCGCTCAGCGCTGTTCACGGAGGAATCGTTCGATCTCGGCGGCAAGCTCATCACCTGAGATCGACGAGGCCGAGTCGTATACCTCCTCGAGTTGCCGAACCATCGCACCGACATCCGGACGTTCGCCGATCAGACTGTCGAGCTGGCCGAGATGGTCGAGCGCCTGTTGCGCAAGCTCGCCCGGGTCGAGCTTCACCCCCAGATGCTCGGCGAGCCGTGCCACCAGGGCTTCGGCCGCCGCCGGGAACGCCGAGCCGACGTAGTTCGGAACGCGCGCCCAGAACCCGATCGTCGGGATGGCGGCCTGGTGCATCTGGTGTTCGAGGACGCTCACGGCCGCCCCCGGGACCTGCATAACACCTTGTGGACCGTCCGACCAACGTTGGAGACGCTCCATCGACGTGGAGGTCGTCATCAAAGTGACGGGTCGGGTGTGGGGCACGGCCCAGGGCACCCCCCCGATGCCAACGTACTCGACGACGCCCCACGCCCGAGAGGCGTCCACGAGCGCTTCAGCCATCTCTCGCCACGCCCAATTGGGCTCGGGCCCGGACATGACAAGGAGATCTCGTCCCTCGACCGTTACTCGCCGGATGGTCATCTCCGGCCACTCCACCTGGTTCAGCACGCCGTCCTCGAAGAAGATCGTCGGCCGGAGCATTCGATAGTCATAGAGCCGATCCGGATCGAAACGCCCCACAACCTCACCTTCGCCGGCGATCACCGACGCCGCCATTGTCCCGGCGGTCCCGGCATTCACCCATCCGTCCATGGCAACGACGAGCGTCGGAGTTACGAACGGACCCGGCGCATCGATCCACAACATGGCGGTCAGCGTAAAGGGTCAGCCACCTTTCGGCCATCGTGCCAAGGTTGGATTCGACTCCCCTGGCCTGCGGTCGACCGGCCTACCCTCGGTCCGATGCAGGCATCGGTAGTGGTGATCGGAGCAGGGATCGCCGGCGTGTCGACGGCATTTCACCTCGCCGACAGCGGTGTGGAGGACGTCGTGATCTGCGACCCGCGAGCACCGCTCACCCTCACCTCGGACAAGAGCACCGAGTGCTATCGCAACTGGTGGCCGTCGGCGGCGATGGTCCGGATCATGAACCGGTCGATCGACCTGCTCGAGCGGTACGACCGGCGTTCGGGTGGATTCTTCAACCTCAACCGACGCGGGTACCTCTATGTCACGTCCGACCCACAACAGATGACGGCACTGCGGTCCGACGGGCTCCGGGCCCAACATCACGGCGCAGGTGAGCTGCGGGACCACGATGGTGTGTCCGACTATCGACCGCATCACGCGGCGGGGGTTGCGAGCATCGACGGCGCCGACGTCCTGGATCGCGACGGGTTGGATCAACACTTTCCGTACCTCTCACCAGACGCCATCGGCGCCGTGCACGCCCGCCGTGCCGGCTGGATGTCGGCCCAACAGTTCGGCACGTGGATGCTGAACGAGGCACGGGATCGAGGTGTTCGGGTGGTGCCTCGACAGGTCGTGGATGTCTCGACGAGCGGGTCGGCGGTGAGCGGGGTGGTCCTCGGCGATTCCTCTCGCATCGCTGCCGGCACCATCGTGAATGCCGCGGGGCCGATGCTCCCATACGTGGCATCGATGACGGGAGTCGAGTTGCCCGTGCGTTCCGAGGCGCACTTCAAGGTTGCGTTCCGCGATCACATGTCCGCCGTGCCACGAGAAGCACCGATGCTCATCTGGTGCGATCCGCAAACCCTCGGATGGTCGGCGGTGGAGCGTGGGCTCCTGCTCGAGGCGGGCCGAGCCGAGCTCACCGAGACACTGCCTGGGTTCTGCCATGGCCGCCCCGAAGGCGCCGGGGACTCGCAGTGGCTGGTTGCGCTCTGGGAGTACGACCGCACGGTGATGGAACCACGATGGCCGATGCAGACCGACGACCTGTATCCGGAGGTCGTGATGCGCGGGATGTCCACGATGCTCCCGGCGCTCGGTGCGTACCGGGATCACCTGCCGCAGCCATTCGTCGATGGCGGCTTCTACACCAAGGCACCCGACAACATGCCGTTGATCGGACCATCCGGGCCTGCCGGGTCGATCGTATGCGGGGCGATGTCTGGATTCGGGGTGATGATCGCGGCGGCAGCAGGGGAGCTCGCCGCCCTCCACGCCACCTCCTCCCCGCTCCCCGAATATGCGTCGGCGTTCCTGCCACGTAGGTTCGACGACCCCCAGTACGTCGCGGCGATGGACGACGCCGACACCGGGCAGCTCTGAGAAAGCGAGCGTGTGACGCCGAACCGCGCTGCGCGGCCAGTGGTCGGCGCAGGGTGAACGGCAGCCGGCCGACAGCCGACGCCGCAGCGAACGCCGTCCGAGACCCGAGACTGGTGACCCGAGACCCGGGACCCGGCACCCGAGACTCGGTACCGTCTGCATCATGAGAACTTCGCTGCTCGCTGACCTGGCTTCTCGTCTCGATAGTGTGCGCGCCGACGGCCTGTACAAATCGGAGCGCGTGATCGGCTCACCCCAGGACGCCCACATAACCCTGGACGACGGCACGCAGGTCGTGAACTTCTGCGCCAACAACTATCTGGGACTCGCCGACGATCCTCGCATCGTCGAAGCGGCGAGGAATGCGTTGGCGCAGCGGGGCTACGGCATGGCCTCCGTCCGCTTCATCTGCGGGACGCAGGACATCCACAAGGAACTCGAACGACGGATATCGCAGTTCTTGGGCACCGAGGACACGATCCTGTACTCATCGTGTTTCGACGCCAACACCGGGCTGTTCGAGACGATCCTCGGCGGAGACGATGCAATCATCTCGGACAGTCTCAACCATGCCTCGATCATCGACGGCATCAGACTGTGCAAGGCGCGCCGACTGCGATACGCCAACAGCGACATGAAAGATCTCGAGCGACGGCTGATCGAGGCCCGGGACGCCAAACACCGCCTCATTGCGACCGACGGCGTGTTCTCGATGGACGGCTCGGTCGCCGACCTCCCGGCGATCTGCGATCTGGCCGAGACCCACGACGCGCTCGTGATGGTGGACGACTCCCACGCGGTCGGCTTCGTGGGTGAAGGAGGTCGAGGCACGCCCGAAGCCACAGGCGTGGAAGGGCGGGTCGACATCATCACAGGCACGCTCGGCAAGGCACTGGGCGGCGCCTCCGGTGGCTACACGAGCGGCTCTCGTGAGATCATCGAGTGGCTTCGGCAGCGATCGCGCCCGTACCTCTTCTCCAACAGCCTGGCACCGGTGATTGCCGCCACCACCATCACGGCGCTCGACATGGTGGAGTCCTCGAAGGAGCTCAGGCGCCGCCTGGCCGACAACTCGGAACGTTTCCGCCGCGGCATGGTGGATGCCGGGTTCACACTGGCGGGCGCCGGCCATCCCATCATCCCGGTGATGCTCGGCGATGCCAAGCTCGCCGGCGCCATGGCCGACAGGCTCCTCGACCGTGGCATCTACGTGATCGCGTTCTCGTATCCCGTGGTCCCGGAGGGCGCCGCACGGATCCGAACCCAGATGTCGGCCGCTCACACCTTCGACGACATCGATCGTGCCGTCGATGCCTTCGCCGAGGTCGGGTCGGAGCTGGGGGTGGTCGGGTGAAGGCTCTCGTGAAAGCCGCCCCGGCGCCCGGGCTCGACCTCACCGACGTCCCCGAGCCCGACGCCGGGCATCATGACGTGAAGATCCGTGTGCGGAAGACTTCGATCTGTGGCACCGATCTGCACATCGACCGCTGGGACGACTGGGCGGCCCAGACGATTCCGGTACCCATGGTCGTCGGCCACGAATTCATGGGAGAGATCGTGGCGCTGGGCGATGGTGTCGAAGGATTGGCGGTCGGCCAGCGCGTGGCCGGTGAGGGGCACATCACCTGTGGTCACTGCCGGAACTGCAGGGCCGGTCGTCGCGAGTTCTGCCACAACCATCTCAGCGTGGGTGTGTCGAGGCCGGGGGCGTACGCCGAATACCTCGTGATCCCGGCCGCCAACGTGTTTCCGATACCCGACCACATCGACGACGAGGTCGCCGCCGTACTCGACCCGCTCGGCAATGCCACCCATACCGCTCTCAAGTTCGACCTCGTGGGAGAGGACGTGCTCATCACGGGCGCAGGCCCGATCGGGGTGATGGCGACCGCCATCGCCCGTCACATCGGAGCTCGATTCGTCGTGGTCACGGACGTCAACTCATACCGACTCGAGATGGCCTCCAGGATGGGCGCCGACCGCGTCGTCGACGTCTCCTCCGAGCGCCTCGATGCCGTCATGTCCGAACTCGGGATGACCGAGGGCTTCGACGTGGGACTCGAGATGTCTGGTGCGGAAGCGGCCTTCAACCAGATGCTCGATGTCGTCAACCACGGCGGGCGGATCGCAGCACTCGGCATTCCCCCTGGACCGATGACCCTGGACGTCAACGACGTCATCTTCAAAGGTCTCACGGTCCAGGGGATCTATGGCAGACGGATCTTCGAGACCTGGTACAAGATGGCTGCCATGCTCCAGAGCGGACTCGACATCTCGGCGGCGGTGACGCACCGCTTTCCGATGAACGAACACCGGAGAGCCTTCGAAGTGGCCGAAAGCGGACACTGCGGCAAGGTCCTACTGGAGTGGGACTGAGCGCATGGGCAGCCCCTCGGGATTCGAGTTCCAGCGGCGCCCCGATGGGACGGTGATCATCACCCACAACGGACGAATGGCTGCACGTCTGCGCGGGCATCGGGCCGTGACGTTCCTCGAGAAGATCGAACGCCTCGATCCACAGGATGTCATGGCGCGGTTCACCGGCAACTACAAACGCGGAAACGAACGGCGACGGTCCTGATCAGGTGGTGCGGGTGCCGGCGATGAAGTCGTGGTACCAGTCGTACGACGCCTTTGGGATGCGCTGCTGTGTGTCGTGGTCCACCCACACGAGACCAAAACGTTGCGAGTATCCGGACGTCCACTCGAGATTGTCGAGAAGGCTCCAGACGAAGTACCCCTCGACAGGTGCCCCGGCGGCGATCGCCTCCTCCACGGCGACCACGTGGGATTCGAGGTAGGCGATCCGGTCCGCATCGTCGACGATCCCGTCGGCGTCAGGGCCAGTGGAGTAGCTCGCCCCGTTCTCCGTGATCACGATCGATGCCGGTTCGTAACGCTCGTGGATGTGGACCAGATAGTCCCTGAAAGCATCGGGGGTCGTCGCCCATCCCATCTCCGTGCGGCCCGGTTGCGCCGGCGCGCCGGCAGGCACTCCGGGGTCCTCGGACTCTTCGCCGCCGGCAGCGATGACGAGGCTCGTGTAGTAGTTGATCCCGACGAAATCGATGGGTCGGGCGATCACATCCATGTCGCCGTCGCGGACCACCGAGGAGTCGAAGCGCCCAAGCACCTCGTAGGTCTCGAACACGTCCTCCGGATACCCCATCCCGAAGACAGGATCGAAGAACCAACGATTCCTGAAGCCGTCGAAGTGGCGATGGGCGGCGACATCGGCAGGGTCGTTCGATGCCGGCTGCGCCGGACGGCAATCCAGGGCGATCCCGACCGTAGCCCCAGGGACCTCGTTGCGGATCACTTCGACGGCCTGGCCGTGCGACAGGAGCAGGTGATGCGCCGTCGCCAGTGCATCCGGCCAGCTGCTGATCCCGGGTGCAAACACTCCTTCGCGATAGCCGAGCATCGAGGCCACCCACGGCTCGTTGTGAGTGATCCATTGATCCACCCTGTCGCCCAGTGCATCCATCACGACGGCGGTGTACTCCACGAACGCATCGACAGTGGATCTCGCCGGCCACCCGCCACGATCCTGGAGCGCCTGGGGAAGGTCCCAGTGGTAGAGCGTCGCCCACGGTGTGATACCGGCTTCGAGCAACTCGTCGACCAGTCGGCTGTAGAAATCCAACCCCTGTTGGTTCACAGACCCCACGCCTTCGGGCAGGATCCGGGTCCACGCCAGCGAGAAGCGATAGGCGTCCACACCGAGGCGTCGCATGAGTTCGACGTCCTCCGGAAAGCGGTGGTAGTGATCGCAGGCAACCGCACCGGTATCGGACATGTGCCCCTCCGCGGCGAACCGATCCCAGATGGACTCGCCTTTCCCATCCTCGATCCCGCCTTCGATCTGGTAGGCCGAGGTCGCCACACCCCACGTGAACCGATCTGAAAACTCGCTCATGCCGTGTCAGGCTACCGACCCGCGCGAGGCACTCGGGCCTTCATCGCGTCCGGCGGCTCGTCGGATCGGCGAGGTCCCACGAACCGTCCACAAGCCAGAGTGCCGAACGCAGTGGTGACCGGGGAAACCGTCTTGTATTGTCCCCGTGGAGCACCCCTCGGGTGCTGCCAGGTACGTGGTTCGAACGGCTCGCCGATGTGGCATGTGCCTGTGCACGATGGTGGAAGACCGTCGTTCCGGCGGTCACACGCAGGAGCTGGCATGAACATCTACGTGGGAAACCTCCCATTCCGATTCTCCGACGAGGATTTGGCGGCGTTGTTCCGCCCTCACGGAGAAGTCGATTCGGCATCGATCATCACCGATCGCGAGACCGGACGGTCCCGCGGATTCGGATTTGTGGTCATGCCCGACGACGCCCAGGCCCGCAAGGCCATATCCGAGTTGGACGGTTCCGACGCCGACGGACGTCCGCTCACCGTGAACGAGGCGAGACCCAGAGCCGAGCGCCCCGGCGGCGGCAGACGCGATGGCGGGCGCGGTCGGGATCACAACCGGGGATACTGATGGCGGACGAGGAGGAATACATCCGCATGCGAGGCACGGTCAAGAAAGTGCTTCGCAGCGCGACCTTCCTCGTCGAGGTCGAAGGCGGGCTGGAGATCACGGCCCGACCGAGTGGCAAGATGCGGCGGGGCCGCATGATTCGGATTCTCCCGGGAGACGAGGTGGACATCGAGGTGTCCACCTACGACCCCACCCGAGGCCGGATCGTCTGGCGCTACCGATGATCATTGATGATCCCGCACGCGAGACGGTTCGAGTGGGGCTCGCCAAGCAGCTGCGCTCCGCCGGCCTGTACTGGCGCCCGGCCCTCGGGGACCGGTTTCACATTCCCGATCGCAACCTCGACGATCACGTGTTCGTGATCGCCGATCTCTCGATCGACCTCACCACGCTCGGCGACGGCATCGGTGCGATCACGTTCAACGGCGCCGTCGAATGGTCACTCGACTACATCCTCACCCAGGACGTGGTGTGGCTGCCCTCGGAGTCACAGCTGCGAGCAAGGATCGGCGACCGGTTCGCCGGCCTGGTTCCCACCGACACCGGCTTTCGTTGTGACGTACGGATCGGCCAACAGGTGCTCGGTGTGGAGGCGTCGACCGCCGCCGACGCGTATGGCACCGCGCTGCTCCATCTGCTGCGGCCCGAGCTCGAACCGACCGAAGCTTGATCCGCCGCATCGCACGTGCGGCGTTGCATCGCTAGCGTGGTCGGGTGGCCTTTTTCCGAGAGGGCCCTCGAACAGGGAGGAATCGATGAAGCGACTACGCATCATGGCGCTCGTGGCCTTGCTGGCCCTGGTGGCCGCCGCCTGCGGCGGAACCACCGACGACGTGAGTGACACCACCACGGGCGACGAGCCGACGACGGAAACGACCGCAATGGTCGACGAGGAAACGACGACAACCGCGGCCGAGCCATCCGGCGATTTCGAAACGACGGCCCTCGACGCCGGCGGTTGCGACTACGGCGGCAAGATCAGCTCGATCACGGCTGTCGACGCCCAGACCGTCGAGTTCGCACTGTGCTCCCCGGACCCTGCGTTCTTGGCGAAGATGGCTTTCGTGCCATTCGGCATCCAGCCATCCGAGCATCTCGAGGCAACCAGCGGATCGCCATTGGACAACCCAGTCGGAACCGGCCCGTTCATGCTGGATTCCTGGAGTCGAGGTAGTGAGATCATCTTCAGCCGCAACGAGAACTACTGGGGCGATCAGCCGGCGTTCGACACGCTGGTGTTCCGGTGGGCGGAAGAGAGCACTTCGCGCATCCTGGAGTTGGAGTCGGGGAACGCCGACTACATCACCGCCCTCGCCGCCAGCGACTACGCGACGATCGAAGCCAACCAGGACCTCGCGGTTCTGCCCGACCTGAACCCGAACATCTTCTACATGGGGTTCACGAACACCTTCGCTCCGTTCGACGACGAGCGTGTGCGGCAGGCGATCGCGCTGGGGATCGATCGACAGAGGATCGTCGACACGTTCTATCCGGACGGGTCGCGAGGTCGCCACCCACTTCACACCGTGCATCATCGAGAACGGGTGTGAGGGAGACGCCTGGTACGACTTCGATCCGGAGGCGGGCAAGGCGCTGCTGGCGGAGGCCGGGTTCCCAGACGGATTCGACACCACGCTGTACCTGCGTGACGTGTTCCGGGTCTACCTGCCGGAGCCGCAGGTCGTGGCTCAGGAGATCCAGTCACAGCTGGCGCAGAACCTGGGCATCAACGTCGAGATCGAGGTGCAGGAATCGGGTGCGTTCATCGACGCCTCCACGTCCGGTCAGCTCGATGGGATCCACCTGCTCGGGTGGGGTGCCGACTATCCGCACGTGACGAACTTCCTGGACTTCCACTTCGGTGGCAACGTTCAGTTCGGTGACACCTATGAGGACATTGCGGCGCTCCTCGCCGAGGCCGGCGCCATCGCCGACCCGGCGGAGTCCGCACCGCTGTACGCCGAGGCCAACAACCTCATCAAGCAGCACGTGCCCATGGTTCCGATCGCGTGGGGCGCCGCTGCCGACGCTGCCAGCACGGCACTCGGCAACGCTCAGTCCCCGCCGTTCGGCGCACCGCAGTTCGCCACCATGGATCCGGGCAAGGACACGCTCGTGTTCGTCCAGAACGCCGAGCCGATCTCGATGTACTGCTCCGACGAGAGCGACGGCGAGTCGTTGTCGGCATGCGAGCAGGTCATGGAGGGCTTGTACGGGTACGACCTCGACGGCCAGCCCGTTCCGAAGCTCGCCGAGTCCTGCGATCCCAACGAGGACGGCACGCTTTGGACGTGCACCCTCAAGACGGGCATCACGTTCCATGACGGTACGGATTTCGACGCAACCGATGTGATCGCCACTTGGACGGCCGGTTTGGATGCGGCAAGCCCGCTCCACACCGGTAACACCGGTTCGTTCGACTACTACTCGTACCTCTGGGGCTCGCTGATCAACGCGGAGGGCTGAGTCTCTCCAAACGCTGAGGGGGGCGCCCAGTGGGCGCCCCCCTCACTCTGCCAACCATGATCGGATACGTCTTCCGCCGAGTCTTGATCACCATCCCGGTTCTCATCGGGGTGCTGCTCGTCGTGTTCGTTCTCATTCGGATAACACCGGGCGATCCCTGCACGGCACTGCTCGGCGAGCGGGCGACGCCCGAGGCCTGCGCCCGGTTCAACGAGGTGAACGGCCTCGACCAGCCCATCGCCGTACAACTCGGCGTGTACGCCCGAAACATGCTCTCGGGAGATTTCGGCGAATCGATCCGGTTCTCGCGACCGGTGACCCAGATCCTTCTGGAGCGTCTCCCGGTCACGCTGGAACTCTCGATCGCCGCCCTGACGCTGGCGATCATCGTCGGGATCCCCCTCGGGGTTCTGGCGGCCCGACGGCACAACACCCTCACCGACGTGGCCGCGATGTCGGTCGCCAACGTCGGGGTTTCCATGCCCATCTTCTGGCTGGGGCTGTTGCTTGCCTTCGTCTTTGCCTCGTTGCTCCGTGACACGCCATTTGCGCTCCCCGCGCTCGGTCAGCTGAGCGCAGGCGCCCGGCCGGAACCGTTCTGGCAGGTCTGGGGGCTGGAGGTGGGTGACGAAGGCTTCTTCGCGGCCATCGCCGAACTCGTGTCCAACATGGTGATCTTCAACGCACTCATCAGTGCCCAATGGGACATCCTCGTCGACGGGATCAAGCACCTGATCCTGCCTGCGGTGACACTTGCCACCATTCCGATGTCGATCATCGCCCGGATGACTCGATCATCGCTGCTCGATGTGCTCGGAAGCGACTACGTCCGGACCGCCCGAGCCAAGGGCGCAGGCGAGCGAATCGTCGTGCGCCACCACGCCCTCCGCAACGCTCTGCTCCCGGTGGTCACGGTGATCGGGCTCCAACTCGGCGGACTGTTGGGTGGGGCAGTTCTCACCGAGACGATCTTTGGGCTCGCCGGAATCGGCACAGCCCTCTTCGATTCGATCTCCAGTCGCGACTTCCCCATCATCCAGGCCTTCACCATCGTGATCGCGGCCACCTACGTGGTGGTCAATCTGCTCGTCGACATCTCGTATGGCTATCTCGATCCGAGGGTGCGCCTCAAATGACGGTCGATCCGATCTCCGCAGCCTCGGCCGAGCAACTCCTCGAGCGTTCGGGCTCGATATGGCGGATCGCGCTGCGTCGCTTCTTCGGGCGGAAGATCGGAGTCGTGGGCTTGGTGATGGTCGGTTTCATGGTCCTCGTCGCCTTGTTCGCCCCGCTGCTCGCCCCCTACGAGATCGCACAGGACTTCATCGGTCAGGACGGTGCCGAGCGATGGGCCCCGCCGTGCATCGAAGTGTTCGGGTGTGAGACGACCCAGCACCTCATGGGCCTGGACGGGAACGTTCGGGATGTGTTCACACGGGTGGTCTATGGGGCACGGGTGAGCCTGCCGCTGGGCTTCACAACGGTGCTGGTCGCGATTCTCGTGGGTGCCGCCATCGGGTCGATCGCCGGCTACGTGGGCGGCTGGATCGACAACATTCTGATGCGAATCATGGATGTGGTTCTCGGGTTTCCCTCCCTGATCCTGGCGATCACGATCGTGTTCGTCCTGGGACCAGGGCTGCGGAACACGCTGCTGGCGATCGCGATCGTCACACTTCCCCAGTACGCACGCGTCATGCGCGCATCGGTGCTCTCGATCAAGGAAGTCGACTACGTGGCCGCTTCCGTGGCCCTCGGCGGATCGAAGACGAGGATCCTCCTCACACGAGTGATTCCCAACGCCCTGACCCCACTCGTGGTGCTCGGCACCCTGGGAATCGCCGGTGCGATCCTCGAGGCTGCGGCGCTCGGGTTCCTCGGACTGGGCGCCCAACCACCGACACCTGAATGGGGCGCGATGCTCGCCGCAGAACGAGCGCGAGTGTTCACCGCACCCCATCTGATGATCTTTCCCGGCCTCGCCATCATCGTCACCGTGCTCGGATTCAACCTCCTGGGGGATGGTCTCCGCGATGCACTCGACCCCTCGCTGAACGAATGACAAGCCCAGCCCAAGCCGAGCCCACCTCCGCACGTGACCAGGATCTGCTCCTCGAGGTCACCGACCTTCGCACCCATTTCTTCACCCGTGACGGCGTCGTCCAGGCGGTCGACGGCATCGACCTCCATGTCCGCCGCGGGGAGGTTCTCGCCATCGTTGGCGAGTCCGGCTGTGGGAAGTCGGTCACTTCGCTGTCGATCCTCGGCCTCGTCCCCCATCCTGGCCGCCTGGTGTCGGGCTCGGTTCGCTTCGACGGACGCGAGATCACGACCATGTCGAAGAAGGAGTTGACCGGGCTGCGGGGCGAGCACATCTCGATGATCTTCCAGCAACCGACCTCGGCGCTGAATCCGGTGTTCCGGGCAGGATCCCAGATCGCCGAGATGTACGAGCTGCACAGGGACTTGAAGGAGACAGTGCGCCATGAGCGGGCCGTCGAGATGCTCGGAAAGGTGGGCATCCCCGACCCGGGCCGTCGTGCGCTGGCGTACCCCCATGAGCTCTCCGGTGGCATGGCACAACGTGTGATGATCGCCATCGCGCTCGCCTGCTCACCCGAACTGCTGATCGCCGATGAGCCGACGACGGCACTCGACGTGACGATCCAGGCTCAGATCCTCGACCTCATGCGTGACCTCCAACGCGACTCCGGGACGGCCGTCATCCTCATCACCCATGATCTCGGGGTCGTGGCGGAGATGGCCGATCGGGTTGCGGTGATGTATGCGGGAAAGATCGTCGAGGAAGGCGACGTCGCAACGATCTTTGCCAACCCGAAACACCCCTACACCCAAGGACTCATCGGATCGATCCCCATTCTGGGCGAGCGTAAGGACGAGCTCGACACGATCCCTGGGGTGGTTCCATCGTTGATCGATCCGCCCCGCGGGTGCCGCTTCGCAGCCCGGTGCCGGGCGAGGGTGGAGCACGGTGTGCAAGGGTGCACGATCGAGGAGCCGCCCCTCTTGGATGTCGGACCAGGTCACACCGCGGCGTGCTGGCTCTACGACCGAGAGCACAGGTCGACCGATGACTGAGCCGCTGGTTCGGGTGAAAGGACTGCGCAAGGACTTTCCGGTCAAGGGCGGCTGGCTTCAGCGAACCGTCGGACAGGTGCAAGCCGTTGGCGGCGTCGATCTCGACATTGCACGTGGAGAAACGGTCGGTCTTGTCGGCGAGTCCGGATGTGGGAAGACCACGCTGGGGCGGATGCTGGTTCGCCTCCTCGAGCCGACGGCCGGCTCGATAGAATTCGACGGCGTCGACATCGCACACCTGGAAGGAAAGACCCTGGCGCCCTTCCGTCGCCGCGTGCAGATGATCTTCCAGGATCCGTACGGCTCACTCGACCCCCGAACTCCGGTCGGCAACTCGATCTCCGAGGGTCTTCGTATTCATCGGGTGGGCGACACCGAAGAGCGACGCGCTCGAGTGTCGAGAATGCTGGAGCTCGTCGGTCTCAGCCCGAATCATGCAGGCCGCTACCCACACGAGTTCTCGGGAGGCCAGCGGCAGCGAATCGGAATCGCACGGGCGCTGATCCTCGAACCCGACTTCGTGGTCGCAGACGAACCGGTCAGCGCACTCGACGTGTCGGTTCAAGCCCAGGTCCTGAACCTGCTGAAGGAGTTGCAGGGCGAGCTCGGCCTGACCCTGATGTTCGTTGCCCACAACCTCGCGGTCGTCGAACACATCTCGGACCGTGTGGCCGTGATGTATCTCGGACGGGTGGTCGAGGTCACCGATCGCACCACCCTCTACGAGCATCCGCTGCATCCCTACACGGAGGCGCTCCTCAGCGCGATTCCCGTCGCCGATCCCACCCGCCGCCGGGACCGTCAGATCCTTCAAGGTGAGATCCCTTCGCCGCTCAACCCACCCGCCGGATGCCACTTCCATCCGCGCTGCCCCATCGCCGAGCCCGGGCTCTGCGACATCACCGTCCCCGAACTCGCGCCGGATCGGACGAACAGCGAGGGGCACCTCGCCGCGTGTCACCTCCGAACCGGCTCCGCCGCCCGCCTCTGATCGTCAGCTCCACCTCCGCCGATAGCCGATCTCGCGTGGTTCACTGACCCCGTGCGACGTACCTTCACCGCCCTCCTGGTCACAGTCGTCGTGGTCTTCGGATACGCGGGCTACCTGGTCGCACATCCCGAGGTGGCCTCGGCGCCCACAGGCGATGCCATCTTCGTGCATGCCGGCGGACGGGGAGAGAGGGCACGGGCAGCCATCGATCTCTTCGATGCCGGCGCCGCGCCCGTACTCGTCTTCTCAGACCCGGGTGTGCGCTCTTCGTCGGCCCCGCGCGGGATCTGCGAGTCGAGTGATTCCGTCGTGTGCATCACACCACCCTCCGTCGACACGGCCGGCGAGGCACGGGCGCTAGGGGAAATCGTGGCCGAGCGCGGATGGGACGAGGTCATCGTCGTGACCTCTGACTATCACCTCCGGCGGGCTTCGGCTCTCGACCGCTCGTGCACCGACGCGACCATCGAAGGTGTTCCCGCACCCTCGATGAGGACCCGGTCACCGGTCACCGACGCTCGAGTCCAGGAGACCTTTGGCTTGGTCTTCGGTTGGCTGTTCCAACGATGCCGATGACGGCCCGGTTTCACCCGACCCGATCCCACCGAGCCCACACGTGGCTCCAAGCCCGACGCCCTGTCCGGAAGGGCTCGCTCTGCTCGGCCAGCCGAAAGCCTGGGCCGAGGACGTCGGTGACGTCGCCTACCTCCATCGGATGCGGAGGCCCGGAGTCGCCCGGTTCCCTGCCCACCGGGAACACGATCGACACGAGCGACCCCCCGATCCGCAGGACACGGCCGACCATCGAGCCGAACTGGGGTCGAGCGGACGGGTCCACGGCGCAGAAGAAAGTGTGATCGAAGACCACGTCGAACTTCCGCTCGCCCAACGTGAGCGCATCGTCGTGCAGGAACGTGCCACCAACGGCTTCGATCCGCTTCCGCACCCCGGGGGCCACGGCCGAGGCAAAGTCCACAGCCACGATCTCCCACCCTGCCTCCGCCAGGGCCAGCGCATCGTGACCCAGTCCACATCCGGGGACGAGGACCCGTCCGACCCGCGGCAGGCCGAGGCTGGGGTCGAGGACCAGGCGTCGGGAGAGCTCCGGGTCTGGCCGGCGCATGTCCCATGGGATGTTCCCGCTCGAGTAGCGGAGCGACCAGTCGTCGGCGGAAGGTGCCATCAGAGCGACGTCAGACCGTGCATGTCGGCTCGGCGCTCGTCGCCGCAGACTGCGTTCGAGGCACGACCTCGTCGCCGGCGCCCAATCTGAGCTCGAACACGACGAGGCCATCGCGGGGCGCATAGATGAGATCTCCGCCCATCCCCCTCGCCAGCCGGCGCGACACGTACAGCCCGAGGCCGATCGAGCCGGGCTGACCTTCACGAAGCCCGGCCTGATAGGCCTCGAAGAGCCGCGGCGCTTGCTCCGTCGGGATTCCGAACCCATCGTTGACGACCACAACACCCCCGAAGCGGTCGGCATCGACGGGCTCGATCCGAACGACCTCATCGGCGTGCCGAATTGCATTGACCAGCAGATTCCTGATCACTTGCCGGGTTCGGAGCGGATCGGCCTCCACCGAGCCGAGACCGTCTGCGACCTGGATGTCGAGGTCGCTCGATCGCGCCAGTCGCGACACGATCCCTGCCACCTCTGAGTCCAGGTCGACCGGCTCGACCCGGTATGTCAGCACACCGGACTCGTCCCGGCCGACCGTCAGGAGGTCCTCGACGAGCTCGGACAGCTCGCGGCCTTCGTGGTGGATGTCCTCGATCATCGACTGGACATCTTCCGAGCCCAGATCGCGCCATGCGGCCTCCAACACCGAGGACAGGCCCACAACCGAAGTGAGCGGCGTGCGAAGCTCGTGCGACACAGAAGCCATGAACCGGTCCTTGTCGGCAGTCGAGCGGCGCAGCTCGCTGAGGGCCGCCTCTGTGGCACGCTTGGTGGTCCTGAGCCGGAGGCCGACCACCGCCAGCGCCGTCCCGAGTAGACCGAAGACACCGAGCAGCCACGCGGCTCGGGGCGCAGGGTCCGGCGACAGATCCGTGATCTCGAACGACCACGGGCTGCCGGCGACGTAATCGGACGCCCGCCATCCGCCGGGCACACGGGGACCAGGCGGCGGGACGCGCTGGTCGACGAAGGCCACCTCGAGATCGGCGAAGGACCGCAAACGGTAGATGTACGACAGGTCGACGATCGTGTAGCTCAGGCCGATGACTTCGGTCGGCTCACCGAAGACCGGGCCGATGATCAACACCGAGTACGGGTCGTCGTCGAGACGACCTTCGAGCCTTGGCTGTTTGCCCCACCGAAACTCGGCGACTCGAGCATCGATGTCCAGGCCTGCGACCGCGGACCTGCCCGACACATCGGAGCGGTAGCTGTATTCGAGCGGAATCCCATCGCCGAGCGGGAAGTATCCGATCACCGTGATGCCGTCGCCAGGACCCATCTTCAGCGCATATCGCTCGAACTCGGAATCGGTGACCACGTTGCTGGCCTCGACGAGGCCGGCGGTCCCGCGGGTGCGTTCGAGACCCTGTCCGACAGACGTCTGTACCCAGTTGATCAGCTCGCGGCCCCGGTCGGCGAGGTCCGTGGAGCGGGCACGATCCATGGAGACGAACGAGAAGGCGACGGCCGCTCCTGTGACGAACAGCCCGAGCAGGGTCACCAACACGGCGACCAACGACGCCTGCGCCCTCCTCGAGTGGCTGCCGGAGATCACTTGATTTCTTCGGCCGATGGACCGGCGGCTTTAGGTTCCCGTGTCACGCCTACGATCCAGCCGGTGCACAACCGACGTTCACCCGGCCGTGTCGAACGCACGGTGATGCTGGCCATGATCATGGCGACCGGCGCCCTCGGGATCGATCTCATGTTGCCCGCCTTCAGTGAGATTCGCCTCCATTTCGGACTCCCGGAGGGCTCCAACGCAGTTGCAGGGATCGTCACCGCGTACTTCATCGGGCTGGCAATGGGCCAATTGATCTTCGGTGCTCTCGCCGATCGATTCGGGAGGAAGCCCGCTCTGACCATCGGCCTCGTCGGGTACGTCCTGGCGGCAACGGCCGCTTCTCTCTCGCCCACGTTCGGTTTCCTCCTCGGCGCCCGACTGCTGTGGGGTGTCGCAGCATCCGGTCCGCGAGTGGTGGCCGTGGCGATGGTACGCGACCTGTACGAGGGCGACCGAATGGCACAGGCGATGTCATTCATCATGGCGATATTCATTCTCGTCCCTGTGATCGCACCGAGCCTGGGAACGGCCGTCCTTGCGTTCGCGTCCTGGCAATGGGTGTTCGGCGTCGCCGCCATCTTCGCGGTCGCAGTTCTTGCATGGTCGCTCCGCCTTCCAGAGACGCTCGACCCGGCACACCGGCGACCGCTCAGTCCGACACGGCTCGTGGAGGCGGCGCGCCTCGTCGTCGGGCAGCGGCAAGCGATGCTCTACACACTCGCCGTCACGTTTCTCTTCGGATCGTTCAGCTCGTATCTCGCCAGCTCGGAGCTGATCATCTCCGAAATCGTGGGATCACCCGGCGCGTTCCCGTTCGTGTTCGGAGGATTGGCGGCGGTGATGGGAGCTGCGACGGCCCTCAATGGAACCGTGGTGCGTCGGCTGGGCACTCGACGCATCACACGGGCAACGCTGTTCGCCTACACGGCGTGGTCGCTCTTGATCCTGGTCTCGACGATCATGATCTCGCCAAGACCTCCTCTATGGGCGTTCGTCGTTGCGATGGCCCCGTTGCTCGCGGCTCATGCGCTCACGGTCCCGAACTTGAACACACTTGCGATGGAGCCAATGGGGTCCGTGGCCGGCACTGCGTCCGCGGTCATCGGCACCATCTTCACGGCTTTCGGAGCCATCCTCGGCTCCGTGCTCGATAGAGCGATCAGCGACACCGTCATCCCGTTGGCTGCCGGTTTTGCAGGTTACGGAGTGCTGGCGATGGCGCTCTCCCTGATCGCCGATCGCTCGGCTCCACGATCCGCTGCTCCGTCCACGGCTACGCAACCGTGAAGACCTCGGAGGTCACCAGTGCGATGGCGGATCGCTTGCCGGGAACGACTCCTTGCCCCACTCGTCCACGACATCGTCCGCCGGCGGCGCCGCTTGTTGCTTGGACCTGACCAATCGAACGGTGACGACGACGGCCCCGATTCCGACCAGCCATCGAATCAAACCACGCTTTGACTTCTTCACTCCGCCTCCACCCCTTCGGTAATGGACACCACCGCGGAGCTGTCGACGGCCTCGTCACCGTCGGCCCCTGGTTTCACCCAGAGTACGGCATCGCCGATTTGAAGCCGGTCCATCAGCGCAGTGGGTGCGTCGATGACGTTCAACAAGAGACGGCCGTCCCGGATGGCCATCAGCGGAATGACATCGTCGCCGTGTTTCTCGACGAATCGGTCGGTGTCGAACTTCTCGGACAGCGTGGTGCGGTTGATCCCCCCGCCCTCGATCAGCCGACGGAGCCGGGGGTAGACGAGCGAGCGATCGAAGAGCGCCCTTCCACCGAGTTCGGAAGTGCCGGCTTGGACTCCTGGCGGAGGCGGCGTGGCGGGCAGCTGATAGATTTCGGCACCACCGAACACCTCTTCGAATCGTCGCGCCGCAAGCGTGTTCACCTCGTCGTTGGGTGTGAGAGCCAACAACCGGCCGATCCCGGACATCTCCAGTCGAAGATCGATGTCCTCGTCGAGCACGTTCCCGTAGAACGTCCGGATGCCCAGCATGCGAGCCGCCCGCTCGTCGTTCCGATTGATCGTGGCCACCACCACCTCGAGGCCGGCGCCGGCCACCGCTTCGGCCAGGCCCCGCTCGACCACACCGGCACCGAGGATCAACACGCCCTCCTGCCCCCGCCGCGCAAGCCCCAGTACCCGGGCCAATGGACCCGCCCCGAGGCCGTAGACGAGCACGGTTGCCACGATGACCGCGAACACGACTGGCGTGAGGAGCTCCGCGCCTTCCACTCCGGCAGCCTCGAGCTCGAGACCAAAGACCGAGGCTATGGAGGCGGCGACGATACCCCGAGGCGCGATCCCGGCGATGAGGGCCTTTTCCCGCGTATCCAGGCCGGACCCGAAGGTCGAGATCCAGGTGGCGACCGGACGAGCTACCAGCACGAGGACGACGATGAGGACGACCGTGCCCATACCCAACGAGGCGAGTTGATCCCGCGTCAACCGGGCGCTCAGGACGATGAACAGAATGCCGATGAGGAGAACACGAAGCACCTCCGAGAAGCGGACGAGCGGCTCCGTCCGCACTCGATGATGGTTGGACAGAACCAATCCGAGGACTGTCGTCGCCAGCAGACCGGCCTCATGGGCCACGGCGTCGGCAAGGACATAGGCAAGCATGGCCAGCGCAAGCCCGAACAAGCTGATCAGGTGTTCCCCGACCCAATGACGCCGCAACACGAACACCGCTCCTGCGGCCACCAATCCGCCGGTTCCCGCCCCTGCGACCACGAACAGAGCGACTTCTCCCGTCAGCTCGCCTAGACCCGGGCCATCGGCGCCGGCGATGACCACATCGAATGCGAGGACGGCCAGCATCGCCCCCACGGGGTCGATGAAGATGGATTCCCACTTGAGGATGGAACCGACCTTGCGGCTGGGACGCACGGTTTGGAGCACGGGCCCCACCACCGTCGGTCCTGACACCACGAGGATGGCACCCAGCACGATTCCCACGCCGAGCGAGACGTCGAGGACCAGGACAGCAACCGACGACGCGATCACCCAGGTCACCCCGACGCCGACACTCACCAATCCCCAGATCGCTCGCTGCGATCCTTCGAGCTCGCGCAGTCGAAGCGACAGGCCTCCTTCGTACAGGATCACTCCTACCGCGAGGCCCACGGTGGACGTCAGCAGGTCCCCGAACAGAGCGTCAGGATCGAGCAGCCCGAAGGCCGGCCCGGCGAGCAGCCCGACAGCCAGCAGCGGGAGGATCGCCGGGATGCGAAGCCGGTCGGCGATCCAGCCGGCGCCGACGGCCGCAACCACGAGGGCGGCGACCTGGACAGAGGGGTCCGTCACCGGTCAGTCATCGAATCGGTTGATACTCATCGGGTTCAATCCTTCCACAACGGCGATGGCCGCGACAATCTCATCTGGATCGTCGCTGTGAACTCCAACAGCAACGTTTCCCTCTTCGACGGCTGCGAACGTGTGGTCCCATGCCTCTGACAGGCCGACAGACGACCCCCATCGCTGCCCCGACGACTCCGCCGAACACCGCCCACAGTCCGCCGGCCACCAGCGGTCCGACCCCCGGGAGCCCGATCGTCGCCCCGGCAACCGCCGCAATCCCGGCGCCGGCGACCGCACCACCTGCGGATCCTCGGCCAACCCTGCCCGGCCGGGTCCTCGAAGGCAGCCGGAGCGATGTCCGACTCCGTCGCCTTCTGCGCCCCGAGCAGGGTTGATGTGCGAAGCCTCGACGCCGGCTTGTTCCAACGCATGGATCATCGCCCTTGCTCGATCGAGCCCGCCAACGGCGCACACCACATTGTGCGGCGCTCGGACGTCGTCGAGCCTCGTCAGGGGTTCTGTTCTCTCGTTCATGTGGCCTCTCCGATCGTGGAGAAACGATCTACCCATCCCACCCGGAGCCGAAACGCCGCACCTCCGGAGCCGGGTTTCGATGGCGGCGGGAACGGGCAAGAATCAATTCACGACACGACCACGCAAACTCCCGAGGACAAGGTGAGATCATGAGGATCGTGACCCTTTCCCGTGGCATCGGCAAGTGCATTCCCCGGGCAGCTCTGCTCGGCGGCTTGGGATGGACGGCCTATTCGGTCACATCCGTGCCGCACGAGACCCCGCTTCCACGGCCCGTTCCGGGCCAGGCGGGCAACATCGACTCCATCGGTGCGGGAGCCGTTGCCGTCTACGAGATGGGTCCCGAAGACGGCGAACCCGTGCTCTTCGTACACGGCGTGCACGCAGCGGCGTCGGCGTTCGACATCAGGCCCCTGTACACGGCCCTGGCGACCAGGGGACGTCGAGTCGTCGCACTCGATCTCCCAGGATTCGGGCACTCACAGCGTGGCGATCGCGACTATTCGCAGACGTTGATGGCCACAGCGATCTCCGATGTGGCCGAGCAGGTGGTCGGCGGCCAGGTCGACGTGGTGGCCCTCTCGCTCGGCAGTGAATTCGCGGCCCGGGCAGCCAGGGACCGTCCCGAATCGATTCGCAGCCTCACCATGATCTCTCCCACCGGGTTCTCGACCGCCGGCGGCGGGGGGAACCCGGCCTGGCTCGGAGCCCTGGTGCGGGCTCCTGTCATCGGGACGGCCATCTTCGACTTGATCGCCAGTCGACCTTCGATCTCATACTTCTTGGGTCTGAACTTCTTCGGCGAAACCGATCCCGCCTTCGAGACATTTGCCTGGCTCACCGCCCATCAGCCTGGTGCTCGCCATGCGCCGGCGGCTTTCCTGTCAGGACAGCTCTTCGACGCCGAGGCGGTGGAACGCCTCTATGCCCGGGTCGAACAGCCTGTTCTGGTTCTCTACGACGAAGACCCGCACACGTCGTTCGCCCGCCTCCCCGAATTCGTCGACCGGTTCGGGTGGTCGGCTCGGAGAGTCGGCCCTTCTCGCGGTCTTCCCCACTTCGAAGCACTCGATGCCACCATCGACGCCCTCGAACGCTTCTGGAATGGCACTCGAGGAGGGGCGTAGGCGATCCTCTACGAGATACGGAGATATGGACATGACCATTGTCTGGTGGATCGTCATCGGGCTCATCGCAGGCGCAATCGCTCGCTCTCTGGTGCCGGGAAGGACCCGATGGGTTGGATCGGCACCCTGGTGCTGGGTCTCATCGGCAGCCTCGTCGGCGGATTCCTGGGGAATCTTCTCTTTGGAGGCGACTTCGAGGTCTCCGCTGCCGGCCTGGTCGGATCGATCGTCGGTGCCGTGATCGCGCTGCTGGTGTACCGGGCAACGAGGGGCAGCTCCGCGGTCGTGTGACCCCACAGCCCTCCCCGCCCAGCTCGCGATGCGCCGACCTGAGGTCGGCCCATCGCCTCGTCCGTCCGCCTGCTCCGCTTGCGACCGCTCACTCGAGCAGATCGAGCCACATCTCGCCGAAGGTGGGGAATTGCGGAACGAAGTGCCGGAGGGTCGCCCGGTCGAGCCCGGCGAGGATCGCCATCTGAAACGACGCCAAGAGCTCGATCACCGGGTGGGGACCGACGATCGTCGCTCCCACCAAGACGTCGTCTCTCCACACTGCCTGCGCCTTCCCACCCACTCCAATACCCCAGACGACCGCCTCTGCCATGTTGCCGATGTCGGCGTCGGTCACCGCGATGTTCCCTCCAGCCTCCCTTGCTTTGCGTTCGGTCGAGCCGACGGCGGCGACTGCAGGGTCCGTGAACACGCAGCGGGGTATGGCTCCCTCACCGTCGGCGGTCGCCTCACCGACACCGAGAAGATGATCCGCCAGTCTCCTCGCCTGGTATTTGGCGGCGTGGGTGAACATCGATAGTCCATTCACATCGCCGATGGCGAACAGCCAATCGTGGGGCGACACTCGCATGGCCGAATCGACTTCGATGGGCCCTTCCGCCGGCAGATCGACGCTCTCGAGACCGATCCCTCTGGTGTTGGGGCTCCGGCCTGATGCTGCGACCACCTGAGAAACCGCGATCTCCTGGCTGTTGGACAGAATGGCCGTCACACCAGAACGGTCCCGACGGACACGTTCCACGGTCTGTCCCACCACCAAGTCGATTCCTTGCGCACGCATGGCTTCGGCCATCAGAGAACCGACGAAGGGTTCCTCACTGGCCAGAACTCGCTCCTCGGCTTCCACCACCACCACATCGGACCCGAGACGATGCCACGCCTGTGCCGACTCCAATCCGACGGCTCCACCGCCGATGACGAGCATCGAGGACGGCACGTGGGAGGCGGTGGTCACCCGCTCGCTGTCCCAGACGTCGACATCCTCGATCCCGTCGATGTCCGGCACGATCGCCGACGACCCGGTGGCGATCACCACAGCCTTGTCGGCTTCGAGGGTCATGGCGTCTCCGTTGCCGCGTACAACGACGGTCCGCTCGCCGGAGAGCGCACCATGGCCTCTCACGACCTCGACTCCATCCGATTGGAGCTCGTGGACGTGGCCATGGTCGTCTCGACTGTCCGAGACCTCGTCGCGCCATGCGAAGACCGACTCCGGGGCCACAGTGGCACCTTCGACTCCCGGGACTCGTCGAGCTTCCGCTGCGACCTGTCCGGGACGAAGCAGGGCCTTTGCCGGCATGCACGCCCAGAACGGGCATTGGCCTCCGACCAGTCGGTTCTCCACCACCACCACCGACATGCCGGCCGCCGCCAGCCGACTGGCGATGACTTCCCCACCAGAACCCGCCCCCACGACGATCACATCACACCGGCTCACAGCGCCTCCTTTGCTCACCAAGATGATGCCGGGGTCGGCGCGCCTATGACGGCCGCGGGTTTTCGAAGCTCGTGGCTCCGGTATGGAGAGCCGTGGGCACAGCATTCGTACTCGAAGAACTCGAAGAACTCGAAGAAGGCGTATCCGTTCTCAGTGAACACCGACGATGAAACTTCGCAGTGGCCGAGATCTATGGGAGAGTTCAATCAATGTCCAAACCCCGACTCGCACTTCAGATCGACATCGAGAACCACGTTCGCTCCGTAGAAGACGTGACAGGCCAGGAGATCGCATGAAAGTCGTCGTGTTCGGTGCAAGTGGATATGTGGGAGGCCGGCTGATTCCCGCCTTGCTCGATCGGGGGCACACGGTCGTCGCCGTGACACGCACCCAGGCGTCGCTGCGGGACAATCCTTGGAGCGATCAGGTCGAGATCGTGTCGGCCGACCTCCTGGAACCCGATTCTCTCGCCGAAGCGCTCGACGGTGCCGAGGCCGCCTACTACCTCGTGCACTCGATGGAGCGACCGGACTTCGAGGAGATCGATCGAACGGCTGCGATCAACATGGCGCAGGCTGCTGCCGACGCGGGCGTCGGCCGAATCGTGTACCTCGGGGGACTCGGAGACGGGGAACTCTCGCCCCATCTCGCCAGCCGACAGGAAGTCGGGCGGATTCTGGCGGGGGGGCCCGTGCCGGTGACCGAATTGCGAGCCGCGGTGATCATCGGGTCGGGGTCGCTTTCCTTCGAGATGACCCGGTATCTGACCGAGGTGCTGCCGGTCATGGTGACACCCCGATGGGTTCAAACCTTGTGCCAGCCGATCGCGATCGAGGATGTGTTGTTCTACCTGGCCGAGGCTTTGGATCACGCGGAGACATCCGGTCGCATCATCGAGATCGGAGGCGCAGACGTACTCAGCTACGAACAGATGATGAAGAGGTACGCCGCTCAGGCCGGTCTCAAGGCACGCATCATCTTTCGCGTGCCGCTGCTCTCCCTGGGGCTTTCGGCGCGTTGGGTCGGTTTGGTCACCCCCCTGTCGAACAAGGTGGCCGCGCATCTCGTGGACAGCCTGCGTCACGAGGTCGTGGTGACAGATCACAGTGCCCACGAGCTCATGCCGCACGACCCCATCGGCTACGACGAAGCCGTGAGCCGTGCCTTGGAGCAGACTCGCGGGCTCGAGGTCCCCACACGCTGGGCTCGGGGCTCGTGGCGACCGTCCGATCCGCTGCCGTCGGATCCGGAGCACGCGTACGGAACGATCTTCAAAGACACACGTACGTACCACACCGATGCATCGCCCACCGACGTTGCGTGGGCGTTCACCCGAGTGGGAGGGTCACACGGCTACTACTCGGCGGATTGGGCATGGCGCGTCCGGGGCTGGATGGATCAGCTCTTCGGCGGCGCCGGGCTCCGGCGAGGACGGCGCCATCCCGAACGAATCGGGGTCGGCGAGCCGCTCGACTTCTGGCGGGTGGTCGCCATCGACCCGGACCACTCCCTGGAGCTGAAGGCTGAGATGCTGGTCCCCGGAGATGCTTGGCTCGGCTGGAAGGTCGAGCCAAACACCGAGACGGGCGGAAGCACGCTGGTCCAAACCGCATGGTTCGTTCCGCGCGGTCTGTTCGGCCGGCTCTACTGGTATCTCCTGGTTCCCTTTCACCGCATCATCTTCCCGCAGATGGCGCGTGGCATCATCGAAGCCGCCGAAGGCCACACCGAAGCCGTGCCTACTTGACCGAGCTCCGACGTCGACGAGGCCACGCGTCCCATCCTCGAAGAGGCACTCGGCACCAGGTGACGGCCGGGCTCAAGCCCGCAGTGCGCGGATGAGTTCGCCCTTCGACATCTTGGACCGCCCTTCGATGTCGAGTTCCTGGGCTCGCTGGTACAGCTCGTCCCGGGTCCACTCCTCATACGGGGGCGCTTGGCCGCCGCGCTTCGAGCCCTCGTCACCGGCGTTGGCGATCCGGGCTGACTTTTCCTTGCTGTAGCCCTCCTCGCGCAGCGCTTCGTACTTCTCGTCGTCCTCGATGGACGGTCCATGGTCTTTCGCCATACTTCACCTCCAACGACGGCTTGCCCAACGCTTCCGTCCCACCAAACGTCGAGTCGGGGTGCGAGGGAGCTGGATGGCGCAGGCGGGAGTGAAGGGGGCACATCGTCGAAGGGCATCGCCGCCTCACACGGGAGCGACCCCCTCCGCCGGGCGGAAGGGGTCACGGATGGATGGGTGCGCAGACGTCGGATTTCAGGAAGTGGCTTCGACCGCATGCTTCGCTGCTTCCACCTCGGAGTCGGCCGAGACGATCAGCTCGCCGGATGAGTACTCGAGGTGGGCACGGACGAACCAATGGAACTGTTCGAGCCGGCCGAGTTGGCCGAGCAACATGTCCTCGATGACCGGGTCGAGCTCTCCGACGCTCTGGGTGGCGGCCCTGTGATCCTCGATCACCCCGGTGTAGACCACATCGAGCGCTCCGAGGTGTTCGATGACGCCGGCCTTGCCCAACGCGTAGTCATCCCAGGAGCGATTCTCGGCGAGATATCCGGGGGTTCCCACCGGCGTTCCACCGAGGGTGGCGATGCGTTCTGCCGTTTCGTCGACCATTGCCCTCACGGCGTCGACCTGAGGATCGAGCATTTCGTGCACCCCGATGAAGTGGGGGCCCACCACGTTCCAATGGACGTGTTTCAGCGTGAGGGACAGATCGATCAGTCCGAGCAGGCGCTGATCGAGCGCCTTCACGACCTTGTCGGCGCTGGACTTGCTCAATCCTGGGGCAATGAACTCGACGGTGCTCTTGAAGCTCCTTGCTTCTCTCTGAGCCGCATCTACCCGGCGGCGCCGGGACCCAAACCGCCATTCGTGGCACCGAGGCTCCATCCCGCCACCTCGCTCACCCACGCCCACAGACGCCCACGCCGATCGGGAGTATCGGTCGATCGCGTGCTCGGCAGCTTGTGGATGGGTCGGATACGTCGGTCAAGCCAGAATCGCCCACTCGTTTCGAGCGGTATTCCGTCGTCGGCAGCCAGCCACACCAACGTGTCTGCACCTTGCTCGGCCGTCCGGAGGAGGGGACCGACGACGTTGCGGAAGCCCGGCAGGGCGGCCTCGACTCCCGGAGTGTCTGCCCAGCCCGGATGCAACGCATGGAAGTGGACACCGCTTCCCACGGTTCGCTCCGCCCACATCTCGTTGAGGGTCACCTGTGCTCGCTTCGCCCGGGCGTACTGCTCGGTGCCTCGATAATCCTCCTCACCCATCTGCAGCCCTTCGACGGTGAGGCCGGCCGCGTACATGCCTCCAGATGACATGGTGAGGACACGCGCGGTGCCCGCCGCCTGCAGACGGCCGTACAGGAGGCCGGTGAGCAGGAAGGGAGCAACCACTTGCACCGTGGTCGTCAGCTCCATTCCGGAGGGAGCGGTCTTGCGTTCGTTGAAGAGTGCTCCGGCGTTGTGGATCAGAACGTCGATCCCGTGGGTCCGGGAGGCCAATTCCTCCGCGGCCCTGCGCACCTGGTCGAGGTCGCCCAGGTCGGCGATCACAAGCCCGACATCTGCATTCCCCGTCGCCGCCACCAGATGGTCGACCACGGCCACCGTCTTGTCCTCACTCCGCCCCACCAGCAGCAGCGAGGCACCGTTGCGGGCGAACTGCTCCGCAGCCGCCATCCCGAGGCCGGATGTCGCTCCTGTGATGACAATGGTGCGGCCCGAGAGGTCGTAGTCGTCCAGATCGGTCCAGTGGTCGAGCCGCCGCCGCGTCTCGTAACCGATCTTGGTGAACGACGTGACGATCGGTGCCTCTATGGCTCGATCGATCACCGACGCGAGGCTCACGAGGAGACCAGTGTCCCGTCGAGCGCCCTCTCCAGACCCTCGGCGGCTCGGGCGCCGATTCGCTGGAACGCCTTGTCGAGTAGGCGGTCGCCGAGCGAGAGAGGAAAAGACAGGACGAGAGTCGCGTCGTAGGTCACCATCGAACCGTCCCCATCCGGTGCCACATCGACGACGTCGACCGACGTGAGCACACCGGTCTTCCCGACCACTCGAACACGGTTCGGTGGTTCGAAATCCGTCACCTCGTAGCGCAACGTCGAAGTCCGACCGGCGTTCTTGACCGTCACGTCGTACACGGCGTCGGGTCCGGGCTCCTCACCCAGCACCTGCTTCGAGTCGACGACGCCGGGATCCCAGTCCTCGAAGTTGCGAAGGTCTGACATGTAGGCGAACGCACGTTCGGCGGACATCAGGGTCTTCACGCGAGCTATGTAGTGGGCCATTGAATCGTCCTCCTCGTAGTCGTACGTAGCCGTACCCATGATCGGATGTCGGCACACGTGCTCTCGGCAGACCTGCTGGGATACGCCGCCGAACCCTGACATCGATCTCTTCCCCGGACGCCGCTCACCGTGCTCCGGACAACCGTGCGAGCCCGCGCACCAATCCGGGGCTTCTCCGGGCGAGCTCGAGGGTGATGCCACCGGTGACGCGCTCGTCCTCGAGCTCGCGCAAATCAACGACGATGTCTTGGACCGCCAGTCGGACCAACGCCACAGACCCTGGTACCCCGCGTAGCCTGTGTGTTCCAATGCTCTGCACGCCGACATCGGACCCAACCAACTGATCGGCGAAGATCTCGGTGGCGATCGTCGACGTCGGTTCGGCCGACGCACACACCCGCGCTGCAATGTTCACGGTGATTCCGGCGACGTCGTCGGAGTCGACCCGTTCGATCTCTCCACAGTGCAGGCCGACGCGAATCTCGATCCCCTGTCCCTCGAGCGTTCGGTGCAGGTCGACGGCGCAACGCACGGCCGATTCGGGACGGTCGAAACACGAGACAAACCCGTCACCGGTGCTCTTGACGGCCCAACCGTCGTGGATCGCGAAAAGATCACGGCATATGTCGTTGTGGCGTTGGATGAGACGTGACCACTCGGAGTCGCCCGCCGTGGCAGCCCGGGGCGTCGAGTCGACGATGTCCGAGAACAGCACCGCCGCGAACCGGGACCGGCTGGGGACCCGCACGGGCCGGCTCCCCGTGACCCAGGTCTCGATCTCGACCGCCATCGCAGACCCGTCTCCCATCCAGGGGAGGTGATCGCTTCCCGGGAGCTCGATCCTCGTGCTGTTCGGAAGCAAGGCTTCGATCTCGTCGCTCCACGAGGTGAGAGCGAACGGATCGTCCGTTCGGTGGAGAATGAGCGTAGGAGTGTGAATGGCCGGAAGCACTCCGGTCACGTCGCAGCTGGCAATGGAACGCAAGAGGCGGCGAGCCACTCCAGGGCTGGCGGCCGCACGCTCGAACAGCGCCGTGAAGCGACGAACCACCGGCCCGTCGGAGCCTGCGAGGAAGATGCCGGCCGTATGTCCCTCACCCCAGTTGTCCACGGCGTGCTCGAACCTGTCGAGGACGTCGGACGGGATCACGGAGCCCCGGGCGAAGGTGCCGATGAGCACGAGAGATTCGACCCGGTCGGGCCGGGTGGCGGCGAACAGGGAGGCGAGCGGCCCGCCTTCCGACAGCCCCAGGAGTACCGCATGGCGTGACCCGGCGGCGTCGAGCACCAACTCGATGTCCGTCATGCGTCGCTCGAATCGGTCGGCGTCGGCCGCGTGATCCGACAGCCCCGTACCGCGCTTGTCGAACAGGATCACCCGCGAGAAACGCGCAAGTTGCTCGACGAACGTCGCAAACGCCGGGTGCGTCCAGTTGAGATCGAGGTGCGAGATGAAACCGGGGGCCACGAGCACGTCGATCGGTCCGTCACCGATCTCCTGCCAGGCGATGTGCACATCGCCGTCGCGAACGTACTGTGTCTTCGGGGCCGGCACGATTCCTCTTCTGTCCTCTCACTCCAGATCACCCGCGGTCCACCTGGATACAGCTCAGTCCTCGCCCAGGGCACGGAAGGTGGTACGGAGCGCCGGGTAGAGCTCGGCGTAGAGTTCATACAATCGTTCGTAGGTTGCCCGTCGGTCGGGATTTGGTTCGGCGACAGGCGTGACGATCACATGTTCCGCCACTGCGTCTCCGACATCATCGTGCCACCCCCCTCCGACCATCGCCAGGATCGCAGCGCCGTACGCCGCACCCTCGGCGGTGTCCACGGTCGCGATTTCCGCCCCCAGCACATCGGCCAGGATCTGACGCCACAATCTGCTCTTCGTGCCTCCCCCGGACGCCCGGATCTGGGCGGGCGCCGGCATCCCTGCGGCAGTCATGGCTGCGAGCGAGTCGGCGAGACCGAACGCCACGCCTTCCATCACCGCTCGGACCGCATGTCCCCTGCCATGGCGGACCGTGAAGCCGACGAAGGCCCCTCGCGCAAGCGGATCAGGGTGAGGTGTCCGCTCGCCGGTGAGGTAGGGCAAGAACAGCAGACCCTCCGCTCCGGCCTCGACGGCGGACGCCTCACCGGCGAGATGGTCGAAGTCGACGTTGGGAGCGAACGAGTCACGGAACCACCGGAGACTTCCTGCGGCCGAGAGCATCACCCCCATGAGGTGCCAGCGATCCGGCACTGCGTGGCAGAACGAGTGAACCCGCCCTTGCGGTTCGATCACCGGCTCGTCGGTAGCCGCGAACACCACTCCCGACGTCCCCAATGAGAGCGCCACCACACCGGGTTCGATGGCGCCCACTCCCACCGCATTCGCCGCCTGGTCTCCGCCACCTGCGACGATCGGCGTTCCGGCGGCGAGACCAGTCGCCCGGGCCGCCTCGGTGCTCACGACTCCGGTCTTCTGGGGACCCTCGTGTGTGGTGGGCATCCAACCGGGGGCGATCCCAAGTGCTTCGAGTACGACCTGGGACCACGTGCGATCCGCTATGTCGAACAGCTGTGTTCCCGCTCCGTCGGCCACGTCGGTCGCCAGATCGCCGCTGAGCCTGAATCGCACATAGTCCTTCGGTAGCAGCACGTGTCGCACCCGTTCCCACACGTCGGGCTCGTTGTGACGAACCCAGAGGAGCTTGGGCGCCGTGAAACCTGTGAGTGCGTCGTTGCCGGTGATCGGGATGAGACGATCTCCGAGCAGATCCCGTATCTCATCGCACTCGTCGCCGGTGCGCTGGTCGTTCCACAGCAGGGCCGGCCGGAGAACCTCGCCGTCCTCGTCGAGCAACACGGAACCGTGCATCTGCCCGGTCAGACCGACCGCATCGATGGCGCCAGGATCGATGCCAGATCGACCCAACACCATCTCGACCGCATCACAGGTGGCAGCCCACCACAGATGCGGATCCTGTTCCGTCCAGCGTGGCTTGGGCGTCTCGTAGCCGTAGTCGGAGTCGGCCACCACCACTACCGACCCGCTCCGATCGACGAGGATGGCCTTGGTGGCGGTCGTCGAGGAGTCGATCCCCATCACGTACGACACGGCGCCACCTCTCCGTGCCCGCATCGAGCGGCGGCCGATCCGCACAGCCGCGCCCGGTTGTCCCGAACGTCTGCGGCGATCGCGTGCAGTCCCATTGCCCGTACTCCTCTCGAGCCGAGAAGCTGTCCCCGGCGCCCACGTCACCCCCGTCAGCGAGCGGGCCCGAAGGCCACCGGGGGGTGCGGCTTGAATGATGGCACCTCGGGGCAGGACTCGGGCACGGGGATACACACCTGTTCACGGCCTCGCGCCGCCGGCGTCTGGATTCAGTGGACCCCAGGGCACAGCGTCCGGTAGTCGAGCCCGGCGTTCGACGCGTAGGCGTCGAACCCGGCGACCGGCTCGATCGGCGTGACCGCATCCTGCGCCAGTGTCGCTTCGAGACCGTACTGGCCGACGAAGGTGTCGAATGAGAACCTGCTGATACCGGTCGACTCCACAACCTGGTCGCCCGCGTCGGCGGCGGGCGAGAGACCTCCGAACCCGGATCCGACCAGCTCGCGTGCCACCGATTCGACACCCTGGGGTGTCAGGTCTCCCAGCTCGAGTGCCGTCTGCAATATCTGACGGGTCGCCTCGAACTCCAGGTAGCCGACAACCAGAGCCTCGGACGGGAAACGTCCGGGGAGGCGCTGGGCAAGGATCGCGTAGACCGAGTCCATCCCTTCGACGTCGGCACCGAGAGGCGCAACCAGGGAAGGCACCACCACCGACGATCCCAACATCGGCCCGAGTTGGGTCGCAAGAAGACGACTGTTCCAGGTCGGTGACGATCCAGTCCACGCTCCGGAATATCCGTACTGGGTCGCAGCGGCGACCAGTTGGATCGCGCTGGAGGGGTCGGCCGACAGCCACGTCCAATCTGCCCCCGACCGGGCGATCGACGTGGCGATCTCCACCAGATCGGCGCCGGGCTCCAGGTGTGCCGAACCGTCGTAGACGACGTTGAAGCCGAGCGCCTCAGCCGTTCGCATGGCTCCGACGCTGCTGTCCGCACCGAAGTCACCCGGAACCGTGACGACCGCCAGGTCGACAGGGTCGGTCTGCTGTTCGGAAAGGTAGCTGAGCGTGTTGGCGGCTTCTACGCAGTAATTCGATCCGATCTCGATCAGGTTCGCACCCAATGGCTCTGAGGACCACCCCGAGTACCACGTGAGGGGGATCGCCACTCGGTGGTCTCCAGGCAGCAGATCGGCGATTGCTGCGGTCTGCGCGGTTCCGGTGGAGTGCGAGAACATCACGACGTCGTCGACCAGTCGGTGATAGGCGCGGAGATGGGTCGACGTGTCATAGCCGGTGTCCTCGATCAGCACCTCGACCTGTCGCCCGCCGATCCCTCCGCTCTCGTTGAGGTCGGCCCAAAACGCCAGCTGGGCGTCGAGGACATCCACCACTCCGGTGGAGTACGGCCCGGTCAGATCGGCGAGGACACCCACGGCGATCGTGTCTTCGGTCACGGTCACGCCGTCGATCTCGACGGTCGGCTCAGGCGGAAGGCTCGTCGTGGTCGTCGATACGGGTGGTTCGGACGTCGTCGGCACCCCGGCGCCCGACAAACCGCTGCATCCCGACACGACCATTGCTGCAAGGGCCATGAAGGTCGCGGCACCTCGCCTCATGCTCCGACCTCGAACCGCACGCTTCGCTCGGCCGCCGCAGTGTCCGGGAACAACTCTCCGTAGGACACGACCTGGAGGCGGTTGACCGGAACCCCTCTCTCCACCAGCTCACGGACGACCGACTCCGCACGTGACCGGGCCAGAGCCTCGTTGGAGGCCGACGATCCCGACGAATCCGTGGTGCCGGCCACGATCACCGAAAGCCCTGGTTGCGAAGTGATCGCCGCCGCCACCAGATCGAGCGTCGTCCGGTGGGTCGGGTCGACCTCGGCGACGCCCGACTCGAAGGCGATTGGTGATCCGAGCGTGATCTCGTCGAGCATGTCCCGGAGCGTCACCGCGTCGCCACGAAGTTCCAGACGCACCTCGATCTCGGAGGCGCCCTCGACGGAGACGGCATCGGTGATTCTCTCCTTCAATGCGAAGTATCCGCCCGCCAGAGCGTCGAGCGGGGCCACGGCGTCTACCGTCACACGTCCGTCGGTCACGACCAGCTCGGCACCGATGATCCCGATCTCCTCGAGGGCTGTTCGCGCCTCCATCGAGATGACCTGGTCGCCGATGAGGGCGGCAGCTCCGGCCTCGATGTCCCCTCCGGGGACTGTGGTCGCCACCGTCGTGACACTCGGTTCCTGCACCGGGGCGGGTTCCCGCACCTGCGCCGTTTCCTGTACCTGCACCGGATTCTCGATCGCCGGGCCGACCGGGGACGATAGGAGCCACGTGGCGACACCGGCGATCGCCAAGGCCAGCAAGCCCGGGACGGTCAGGGCCACCAGCAATGCTCGTCGATCCACAGAAGTCTCGAAGATCCGTGCCCGCCGGAGCTCTTGCATCCCGTCCGCCGACATGGTTTCGGAATCCACGTCGTCGACAGGTGCCTCGCCGACCGCGTTTTCGTCGGGATGCGCATCTGGTTCGCCGTGATCGTCGGATGGTTCCTCCGAGCCGGCCAACGGTGAAGGGGAAACCGATACCGCTCTGTGCAGCCCGAGCATGGAGTCCACCTCGTCAGCACTCATCTCGAACATCGACGGTTCGGTGTCCTCGTGGGAGTGCGACGCTCCGATGCGTTCCAGCAGATGTCCCAGCGCAGACGTCAGCTCTTGCGTCTGCCCGGCCTCCCGCCGCCCGATCGTCCCCTCCATTGCCTGCACCATGAGTCCTCCCGTGAGATCGCATAGCCCTCAGTGCGATCACATCTACAGACGAGGCGATGAGTGTCTGGATACGCGCGGCTTCATCTACGGGACACCTGCCCGGAGACGGAGTCACGATCCGGACCTCGACCGGAGGCGCGGCGCCCCTGCGTCACTCGAGCCGACCTAAGCCGGGTTCGAAGGACGACCCATCGGATGGCGCCGCCCGGGGTCCCCCGATGTCGGCCATGTCCACCACCAGGTCGGCCTGAGCACGGCGAGACGCAATCAGCTCGGCGTTGGGCTCATCGACCTCGGCAACCCATCGTGCGGCTGCCGCGGCAGGCTTGCCGTGCTCCACGTGGCGGGCGACGAGGCGCGGAGTGCGGGTATCGGAGTCGATGTCGCAATACCAGACCTCGTCGAGCACTGCCCGCACCTGCGGCCATGGTCGGTCCTGCATGAGGAGGTAGTTGCCTTCGGTGACGACCAGGCGTACAGAGGGCTCCACGATGATCCCGGCTGCGATGGGCTGCTCGAGATCACGATGGAACGACGGGGCGAACACCTGGCGATCGGACTCCGTGACGAGGCGTCGAAGCAGTGCCAGGTAGCCGAACCCGTCGAAGGTGTCGATCGCTCCCTTGCGCTCGAGCCGACCGAGGGCGACGAGCGCCGCGTCCGACAGGTGGTACCCGTCCATCGGGACGACCGCGCAGATGGGACTTTCGTTTCCACTGCGTGCGTTCACACCCGCTGCGACAAGTGCTGCGAGCGTGGACTTGCCGGAGCCGGGAGGCCCTGTGATTCCGATGATGGACCGCCGTGGCGTGGACTCGAGCAGTCGATGTGCCCGATCGACGAGCTGGTGCGCTGTCGAAGCCGCCCCTCGATTTCGACTCATGGGTGTCGAAGCGTTCCCTGGGCGAGACCGAGCTCGTGTTCGGTCATGGTGATGGCCCAGCCGAGCGCAGTGGACCGACTGACGTTGGCCCGATGTGCCACCACCTGGAGGGCCAGGCCATCGAGCATCGAGATCACGCGCCATGCCGCTCCGTCGGGGTCCTGAGAGGCCGGAGAGCCCTCGACGGCGCCGTCGGCGATCACCTTGGCGAGTTCCTGTTGCCAGGCTTCGTTGAGCCGCAGCGACGTGGTCCGGAGGGCGGGTCGGCGGGCCGCCTCCGACCACGCGTCGAGCCACAACTGGTACGCACGATCGTCGTCCGCCGGTGCGTAGTCGGCGAAAAAGGCTCTCAGCTTGTCGACCGGGTCCGACGCCAGCTCCATCGCCGAGGTGGTCCGGTTGAGATCCGCGGCCGCAACGACTTCGAACGCGGATGCGAGTACGTCGTCCATCGAATCGAAGTAGTGATGGATCAGACCGGACGATGTCCCCATCTCGGCTGCCACATCCCGGGCGGTGGTGGCCGCCAATCCCTTTCTCAGCGCCACCGCGACCGCGGCGTCGATGATCGCCTGACGGCGATCCTCTGGTTGCATGCGGCGCATGGACCGAGCCTAGATCCGGTCATGGGGAAGCAACGAGCAAGGTCAGTCGGTGGGGCGAGAGAGTCCGGTGTCCGGGTCAACCCACCCACGGTCGTACGGCGGACGTGCCGCATTGGTGTCGGGTCCGAGGTCCGAGGCTCGACAGCGGGGACCGGAAACCGCCTCTCGCCATTGCTGCACACGCGTCCAACAACATATAGTCTGGGCGAGGACGGCGTCGAGGGAGGCGCCTGAGAGGGAGAACGACCCGTGATACGCACCACTCCGTTCCACGACCGCGTCGAGAAACTGAACGAGACCGGCCTGTGGAGCCACTGGGCAGGGCATCTGGTTGCCGAGAAGTACCAGATGAGCGAGAAGTTCGAGTACTTCGCGATCCGCAACTCCGCCGGCATCTTCGACACGTCGCCGTTGTTCAAGTACCGCATCCGGGGCTCCGACGCCGAGCGGTTCCTGGCCGGAGTGCTCGCTCGCGACATCCGCACATGCCGTCCCGGCCAGGCCCAATATCAGATCTGGTGCGACGATCGGGGCTTCGTGCTCGAAGACGGAGTGATCCTCCGACTGTCGGCAGACGAGTTTCTCCTCAGCACCGCCGAGCCGAACATGGCCTATTTCCACGATCTCGCGGGTCGGCTCCAGGTCGAGATCGTCGACACGACCTACGAGATGGCGGCCTTCGCGGTACAGGGACCCAAGAGCCGGCAGATCCTCGCCAAGCTGGCTCCGGAGATGGAGTCGATCGGATACTTCGACCACACGACGGCGAAGATCGCCGACGCCCCGGTCATCATCTCGCGGACCGGATACACGGGGGATCTCGGATACGAGGTGTGGGTCGACAGCGGCGACGCGCTCACGGTGTGGGACGCGGTCATGGACGAAGGTCGACCGTACGGACTGATTCCCTTCGGCCAGATCGCGCTCATCATGGCTCGCATCGAGGCCGGCTTGCTGCTCATCAACGTCGATTTCGAGTCGGCGCGCTTCGCGTTCAACGATGCCCACCGCTCGACGCCGCACGAATTGGGGTTGGGGTGGATGCTCAAGGACGTCACCACGACCGACCGTGCCTTCATCGGTCGGGACGCGATTCGCCGGGAACTGGCCGACGGCTCCACTCGCTGGAAGATGGTCGGGCTCATGGTCGATTGGGAGGACTACGACGCCCAATACACCCGGGCCGGTCTCATACCGCCGAAGGACCACACGCCCATCCAAGAGGACATGATGGTGTACACCGACGACGGCAGCCGTGTCGGATACGCCACCAGCTCGATGTACTCGCCGATGCTCCAACGCCACATCGCCCTGGCCCGGGTCCGACCCGAGGCCGCCACGCCTGGTACCAAGGTGAACCTCGAATACACGATCGACCATCAGTACCAGCTGGTGGGGGCCCATACGGCCCGGCTCCCGTTGTTCAACCCCGAGAGAAAGACCAGTTGATGCCGAGCGACCGCACCTACGACGCCATCGTGATCGGCGGAGGCCACAACGGCCTCACCAACGGCGCCTACCTGGCGAAGGCGGGACTCGACACGCTGATCCTCGAGCGACGTTCGATCGTCGGAGGGGCCGCCATAACCGAGGAGCTACGGCCGGGGTTCAACTTCACCACCTTCTCGTACGCCCTGAGCCTGCTCCGGCCCCAGATCATCCACGAGCTCGAGCTCACCAAGCACGGCTTCATGCCACTGCTCATGCCAAGCACTTTCTGCCCGATGGAGAACGGGGACTATCTGCTTCTCGGCCAGGACCGAAACGAGAACATCCACGAGATCGCACGGCACTCCAAGCGCGACGCCGACGCCTTCGAACAATACGAGCACGACATCACGAGGGTGATCCAGGCCGTGCGCCCATGGTTCGACAAGATCCCTCCGAACGTCCTCGGCAAGACGCCGGAAGATCTGGCGGACATGGCGGAGCTGGCCCAACACATGCGTGGGCTCGAACCGAGGGTGCTGCACAACCTCGTCCGCCTGCTCACCGGAAGCGCATCCGACTTCCTCGACGACTACTTCGAGTCCGACGTGGTGAAGGGGTGGCTCGCCAGTTCCGGAATCATCGGCACCAAGGTCGGGCCGATGTCGCAGGGCTCGGGGCTCGTGCTCTTGTTCCACAACATGGGTGAGCACGACGGGGTGTTCGGCGCGTGGGCGTTCCACAAGGGCGGGAATGGCGGATTCACCCAGGTGCTGGCCCGAGCCGCCGAGAGCTTCGGCGCCGAGATCATGCTGGGAACCGAAGTCGCCCATGTCGTCACCGACAACGGACGTGCCACCGGCGTGGCGCTGGCCGATGGCACCGAGCTCTCGGCCGATGTGGTGGTGAGCGCCGCCGATCCGAGGCGGACGTTCTTCGACTTCGTCGATCCCCGAGAGCTGCCGACCGAGTTGGTGGACGCTCTCGATCGATATCGCTATCAGGGGACATCCGCCAAGGTGAACTTCGCACTCGACGCTCCTCCCCCGCACCCCACGCTTGGCGACGGGATCGACAAGTACCGCGGGTTCACCAACATCGGGCCGAGCATCGAGTACCTCGAGCGGGCGTTCGACGATGCGAAGTACGGCTGGTATTCGTCCCGCCCGTACCTCGACTGCGCCGTTCAGTCTGCAATCGATCCCGACATGGCTCCGCCCGGCAAGCACGTGATGTCGTGTTTCGTCCAATACGCCCCGTACGAGCTGAAGGGCAGCGATTGGAACACCGAACGGGACAACCTCGGCGACACGGTGCAACGAACGCTCGAGTCGTTCTTCCCGGGCTTCTCCGAGCGTGTGATCCAACGCGAGGTCGTCACTCCGCTCGACATCGAACAGATCGCCGGCCTTCCCGAGGGCAACATCTTCCACGGCGAGTTTCTCGCCCCCCAGATGTTCTTCTTCCGGCCCGCCCCAGGGTGGAGTCAGTACCGGACACCGATCGAGGGGTACTACCAGTGTGGATCGGGCACCCACCCCGGGGGCTGTGTGATGGGTGCGCCGGGCCGTCTCGCCTCCCAGCAGATCCTTCGAGACCGAGCGGCGCGTTCCTGATGCGACAGCTCTTCATCGACGGCGCGTGGGCCGAGCCGCGTTCGGGAACCTGGTTCGACACCCGCGACCCGGCAACCGGTCAGGTGATCGACGAGATTCCCGTCGCCGGGCCCGACGACGTGGAACAGGCGGTCGGTGCGGCCCGACGAGCGTTCGACCACGGGCCCTGGGGCCCGGACTCGGCTCCCCGGGACCGGGCGGCCGTGCTGTTCAGAGCCGCCGAGATCATCCGGCGGCGGAGACGGGAGCTGGCCGAGATCGAGGTACGCGACAACGGCAAACCGCTCGAGGACGCCCTGTGGGACATCGACGAAGCCGCCTTCATGTTCGAGTACTACGCCGGATGGGCCACCAAGACGATGGGGAGCATCCCCCCGATCGGTCCGGAGGCGCTGAGCCTCGTCATCAAGGAGCCCGTCGGGGTGGCGGCGCTGATCACCCCGTGGAACTACCCGATCCTCATGGCCAGCCAGAAGGTGGCGCCGGCGCTCGCCGCGGGATGCACTGCCATCCTGAAACCGGCAGAACAGACGCCGCTCACCGCGTTGGAGCTGGCAACGGTGTTGGACGAGGCAGGCCTGCCGGCGGGCGTCTTCAACGTGCTCACCGGCTTCGGCGAGACGGGGGCGTCACTCGTCGGCCATGCCGGGGTCGACAAGATCTCGTTCACAGGGTCCGTCGAGGTCGGAAAGATCATCACCAGGGAAGCCTCCGACACCCTCAAACGAGTCACCCTCGAACTGGGCGGCAAGTCGCCGAACCTCATCTTCGCCGATGCGGACATGTCGGCCGCCATCGGAGGGACGTCGGCCGGGCTGTTCGCCAACCAGGGCGAGGTGTGTTCGGCAGGAAGCCGGGTATTGGTCGAGGCGTCCATCTACGAAGAGACTCTCGGCGCCTTGACCGCCGAGGCGGCGGCCATACGTCTTGGAAGCGGCCTCGATCCCCACACGACCATGGGTCCGCTGATCTCGGCGGAGCACCGCGACAAGGTGTCCGGCTACATCTCCACGGGGATGAGCGAAGGCGCTCGCCTCAGTTTCCAGGGCAACCTCCCCGAGGGGAACGACCTGGCAGACGGCTACTTCGTCGCCCCCACGATCTTCGCCGACGTGGACAACCGCATGACGATCGCCCGGGAGGAGATCTTTGGACCGGTCATGTCGGTGATTCCCTTCCGCGACGAAGACGAGGCGATACTGCTGGCGAACGACTCGACCTACGGGCTGGCGGCGGCGGTGTGGACGACCGATCTCAAGCGGGCGATGCGCCTCGGCAGGGCGCTCCGCGCCGGGGTCGTATGGGTGAACGACTCCCAGCCGGCACCGACGGAAGGCATGTGGGGAGGTTTCAAGCAGTCGGGGGTGGGACGCGAGCTCGGACCGTGGGGCATCGAGGCCTACCTCGAAGAGAAACAGCTCTACATCAAGCTCTGATACATCGAACCCAGGGTTATAGACCGCCAAAATGGCGGACCACCGCCCACAGAACGGTCTTGGGGAGCCGTCGACCTGCGAGCATGCTCGGCATGCGCGCCCTGCAACTGGTCGAGATCGGATCACCCCTCGAATCGAGGGAACTGCCGACCACCGAACCCGACCCCTTGGACGTGGTGGTCAAGGTGGCTGCCGCCGGGATCTGCCACTCGGACGTTCACTACCGACGCGGCCCACGGTCGGTCGATTCCCTGCCGAGGACGCTCGGACACGAAGTGGCCGGGGTGATCGAACGGACGGGCTCGCTCGTGGATCCGGGACGAACCGGTCGAGCGAGTCTGCCTCCACTATCAGACCGCCTGTACGGCCTGCTGCCCGATGTGCACGCGGATACGACCAGTTCTGCGAGAGCGGACAGATGCTGGGGAGAAGCCGCGACGGTGGGTATGCCGAGTACATCACCGTGCCGTCGCGCAACGCCATCCACCTCCCCGACGAGATCGCGTTCGAGCACGGGGCGGTGATGATGTGCTCGTCGGCCACGTCCATGCATGCCTTTCGCAAGGCCCGACTCACGAATGGTGAGAGCGTGGCGGTGTTCGGATCGGGTGGATTGGGGACGTCGGCGATCCAGATCGCCCTCGCCATGGGCGCCTCACGAGTACTTGCCGTGGACCTCGATCCCGCCAAACTCGACCTCGCCGCGCGTCTCGGTGCGAGCCCCGATCGAAGGCGGTGACGGCGTGGCCGACCGGGTGCTGGCCGCCACCGACGGCGACGGTGTCGACGTCGCGCTCGAGCTGATCGGGCTCGCCGCGACCATGCGCGCCTGTGTGGATGTCCTGGGGATCGGAGGACGGGCCGTGTCGGTTGGGATCTCGGATCAGCCGATCGAGGTGGCCCCGTTCCCGGAGTTGGCGATGCGCGAGGCGGAGCTCAGCGGCGTATCGGACCATCACATCGACGACATCCTCGTGCTCCTCGACATGGCGGTTCGCGGTCGCCTCGAACTCGGTCAGGTCGTCGAACAACGTGTTCCTCTCGAGGCAGCTGCGGTCAACGGTGTGATGGACGACCTCGAAGCCAACCGGGGCCCGGCCCGCACCGTCATCATCCCCTGACCCCGGAACGATCGCCGAGACCCGACGTCGGCGATCAGAACGCACCGAACAGACGACCGGCGGCGTGTCGAACTCGTACACTGAACCGTCGTTCAGGAAACAGGGAGCTGTGGTGATCCGACTGTCAGAAGAGGACCGGGCGATCCAAGACACGGCTCGCCGGTTCGTCGACACCGAATTGATACCGTGGGAAGTCCACGCCGAGATGAATGACGGCACCATCCCCGCGGACGTCTCCGCCCGCCACGAGCGGACGGCGCGCGAGATGGGCCTCACGGCCATCAATCAGCCCATCGAACTCGGAGGCTCCGGGCTGACCACCGTCCAACAGGCGCTGGTCCAAGAGCAGGCGGGCCGGGTCACCAACGCCCTCGGCTGGGTCGTCACCACGCCCGCAGGGTGGCTGCCGACGGTCGCCTCGGACTACCAGATGGAGCGATATGTCCTCCCCACCATCGCCGGGGAGAAGCACGAGTGCTATGCGATCACGGAGGAAGACGCAGGTTCTGACGTCGACGCCATCAAGGCGACTGCACGCCGCGATGGCGACCACTACGTACTCAATGGACAGAAGTGGCACGTCACCTCCGCCAATCTGGCCGACTACGTGTTCTTCCAGGCCCGGCTGACGAATGGACCCGACGCCGGCGGCCACGCCCTGTTCATCGTGGACATGGACACGCCCGGCGTCCGGCACATCCGCACCCCGTCCTACACACACACCTACGCCCACCACCATTGGGAGATGGCCTTCGACGACGTGAGGGTTCCGGCGACGCACCTGGTCGGTGGGGAGGGCGCCGGCATGTCGTTCACATACGAGTGGTTCAGGTACGAACGCCTGATGATCGCGGCCCGGTGCTGTGGCGCAGCCGAGCGGCTGATCACGGAAGCACAGGCGTTCGCCGAGCAGCGGGTCATCTTCGGTGAGCCCCTGGCCGATCGTCAGGCGATCCAGTTCATGCTCGCCGATTCGCTCACCGAGCTCTGGGCGGCACGGCTGATGACCTACGAGGTGGCTGCAGAGGTCGATGCCGGAGCGGATGTCAAGCAACTCCACGTCCACTGCTCGATGGTGAAGCTGTACGCATCCGAGATGGCATGCCGGGTGGCGGACCGCGCCGTTCAGATCTTCGGCGGTCGGGGATACATGCGCGAGAACGTCGCCGAACGATTCAACCGTGAACTCCGGGTGGACAGGATCTGGGAGGGGGCTTCAGAGGTGCAGCGGGTGATCATCGCCGACCAGCTGAGGAAACGTGGCTTGGGGATCGTCGCCGGGTAGACGGGGGACTCGATTCAGTCGCCTCTCGACTCGGCCAGACGCCTCGAAGGCGCCTCCGGCGGTACGACCACCTCGCCCGAGTAGGCCCGACCGACCATGCCGAGGAACTGATACAGCGTCGACTCCCAGGGGCTCAGGGGTCCGGGCGCAAACCCTCGGTTTCCCGCACCCCGTTGCACTCGCTCGCAGGCGGTCCAATCCTCACGATTGGTGAGGTCCCAGAAGTCGACTGCGTACGCCGGATCGAATCCCTCGAGCGACGTCGATTCCGGTGAGAAGTACCAGTCACACTCGACATGTGAACGGTCGGCGGCGAGCGGAACGATGCGATGGGTCATCAGGTAGTCGGGATGCGCCGAGATCAACAGATTGGGCCAAAGGCCTATGTAGAGGACCTGCCGCTCCATCTCCCTCTCCAGGCGTCGGAAGAAGGTGCCTCCCGACTCGCCTGTGAGCGACATCGTCACGGCATGATCCTTGAGGTCCATCGTGCCGCCGCACCACAGCCCCGTCGGACGGAAGTCGGACCCGCTGTCGATCGGCGTCACTTCGCACAGCGCCGGGTGGATCGAAGAGCAGTGGTAGCACTCGTGATAGTTCTCGACGATCAATTTCCAGTTGGCGGCGACTTGGTATGAGTGACGCTCTGCGCGGACGAGACGCTCGGGCTCGTACTGCCGGAGGGTCTCGGCGAGGTTGCCGTAGGTGTCGACCACCGACGGCGCCGAGCCCGACGGGTCGAGAAACAACCACCCGAGCCACTCCTCCACCCGTACCGCCCGGAGCGGCCAGTCGGCGGTGTCGAAGTCCGGCGACCGAGTCAAGGTGGGCGCGGTTCGCAGGGCGCCGTCCAGGCGATACGCCCACGAGTGATACGGGCAGCGGATCTGGCGGGCATCGATAGGTTCGCCCGGTTCCACCAACGGGTGCCCGCGATGCCGGCACACATTCGAGAATCCTGCAACCCGTCCGTCACCCTCACGAACGAGCAGGAACTCTTCGCCACCATGGCGGATCGCGCGTATCTGTCCCGGCGCGAGCAGGTCGTCGGTTCGTCCGAGGCACGTCCATCCGCCCCCGAAGATGTTCTCGACCTCCCAGTCGAAGACATCACGGGATCGATAGGCCGCAGCGGGGAGCGTGCGACTGGTACCGAACGGACGTAGGAGATCGGTCACGGCCGCAGGGTCGAGCGGCACCGGTCGGGGCATCTGGTCACCTCCTGGAACGCATGCCGCAGGATAGCCGGGTAAACTGAACGGCGGTTCAGGAAAGGACCATCATGGTGGCGACCAGCCAGGAGACCGAGCTCGAGACCCTCGACCGGATCATCGATGACGAGCGGCAACGGTTCCTCGACCGGATGCAGATCTCGAAGGCGATGACCGATCGCGCCTCGCGATCGCTCGCCGGTGGCGTCACCTCGAGCTGGCAGATCTCGTTTCCCCATCCGATCTGGGCGGACGGTGGCAGGGGCTCCCGAGTCTTCGATGTCGACGGAAACGAATACGTCGACCTCCACGGCGGCTACGGCGCCATGCTGGCGGGGCACGCCCATCCGGCCATCGTCAGGGCGGTGGCCGACAGGGTCGCTCGAGGAACCCACTTCGCCCAGCCCACCGAAGACGCGGTGGTGGTGGCCGAGAACCTGAGCGATCGCTACGGGCTCCCGCTCTGGCGCTTTGGGAACAGCGGCACCGAGTGCACGATGGACGCCGTCCACCTCATGCGAGCGTTCACCGGTCGCGACCTGATCGTGAAGTTCGAAGGCGGCTACCACGGTCACCACGACTCCGTCCAGGTCTCCACCTGGGTCGAGGAGGATCTCGGGCCCGCCGAGCGGCCGGCGAGCGTCGCCTATTCGCCGGGAATCCCACAGGCGTTGGTGGATCTGACCAAGGTGGCGGTGTTCAACGACCTCGACGTGCTCACATCGATCTTCGAAGAGCACGCCGGCCGGATCGCCGGCGTGATCATGGAGCCCGTGCTCATGAACTGCGGACTCGTTCCGCCGCTCGACGGGTTCCTCGAAGGGGTCCGGGAACTCACGAGGAAGCACGGCGCCTTGTTGACGTTCGACGAGGTGAAGACGGGCCTGACACTCGGTCGCGGAGGAGCGACGAGGCTGTTCGGTGTCACTCCCGACATCGTGTGCCTCGCCAAGGCGCTCGGAGGTGGGCTGCCCACGTCGGCCATAGGCGGCACCGACGAGGTGATGTCACTGGTTGTCGACGGCACCTATGAACAGGTCGGCACGTTCAACGGCAATCCCCTTTCGATGGCGGCTGCGCGGGCGATGCTCACCGAGGTGATGGTGCCCGAGACCTACGCACACCTGGAACGGGTCGAACGACGCATGGGTGACGGCGCCCGACGGATCGTGGAGGACTACGAGCTCCCAGCCCGTGTGCTCGACATCGGCGCCAAGGGCTCGATCGTCTACAGCCGCGAGCCCATCACGAACTACCGGCAGTTTCTTCGGCACATCGACGGGCGCTATTCGCTGGCGGCCTGGCTCGTGCAGTTCAACCGGGGTGTGTTCCTCCCGCCGTGGACGAAGGGTGAGCAATGGCTGATCTCGGTGCAGCACTCCGAGGAGGACGCCGATCGGTACCTGGAAACACTGGAGGTCTTCGCTCGTCGGCTGAGAGGGCTGGGGTAGGCTCCCGCATGGCCGGCGGCACGGTAGAGCTGATCGAACTCCACAAGCGTTTTGGCGATGTCGTGGCCGTCGATCGACTCGACCTGGTTGTCGCCGGCGGCGAGTTCTTCTCGCTCCTCGGACCGTCGGGGTGCGGAAAGACCAGCACCCTTCGCATGATCGCCGGCTTCGAGAGACCGACGGCCGGCAGCATCCGCATCGACGGGGTCGACATGTGGGATGTGCCTCCGCATCGGCGTCCCGTGAACACGGTGTTTCAGAGCTATGCCCTGTTCCCCCACCTTTCCGTCGGCGAGAACGTGGCGTTCGGGCTCAAGTACGCGGACATCCCGAAGCAGGACGTCGCCCGCAAGGTCGGTCGCGCACTCGACATGGTGCAGCTGTCCGGTCTGGAGAACCGGCGGCCCACCCAGCTCTCCGGGGGACAGCAGCAGCGGGTTGCGCTGGCGCGTTCCCTCATCCTCGAACCATCCGTCCTGTTGCTCGACGAGCCGCTCGGAGCGCTCGACGCCAAGCTCAGAAAGGCACTCCAGATCGAGCTGAAAGCACTCCAGGAACAGGTGGGCATCACGTTCGTGTACGTCACTCACGACCAGGAAGAAGCCCTCACCATGTCGGATCGCCTGGCGGTCATGTCGCACGGGCTGATCGAACAGATGGGAACCCCTGCCGAGGTCTACGAGAAGCCGGCCTCCGCCGCCATCGCCGATTTTCTCGGCCTGTCGAACCTGCTCGACGCCACTGCGGTCGGCTCCGACGGGAACGGCGGGTGCCGTGTCAACGCCGGTGGACACGAGTTGGTCGCCGGGGTCGGAGCAGTCGACGCCCACGGCCCAGCCCGAGTGTGTATCCGACCCGAGCGGGTGGTTCTCGGCGGCACCGGGTTGAACGCCCTCACGGGCTCGGTGAGCCGGGTTGTCTACATGGGTCCGATGCTTCAGGTTCTGATGCATGTTCCCGGGCTGGGCGAGATCCAGGCGATCGTTCCCAATCGGGGCGATGGAACGGCACCCGTCCGCGGTTCGGAGATCTCGCTCACCTTGCCCCCCGAAGCACTCCGGTTGCTGGCGTGAGTGTCGAGTGCCGGTGGCACCCTGGCGGCGTGCACGACCGCGCCGATCGTCGCCCACCTTTCCGCTGCCACCGGAGACTGGCGACTGGAGACGCCGGGCGGAGCCCGGCTCCTAGAACTCGAGTCGACTGATCGCAGCGACCGCGGATTCTTCGCTGCCCTCGCGGCGGTCGAGCCGTTTGAGAATCATTCCGGCGGTGCCGACGGCGCCCACCGTGGCGACGAGCAGGATGGTGGCGAGGGCATTCAGCGACGGCGGCGGAGCGAGACGCGCGCCCGAGTAGAGCCGCACGGGGATCGTGACCGAGTCGGCGCCACCCGACAGGAACTGGCTGATGACGAAGTCGTCGATCGAGATCGCAAAGACGATGGCAAACGACGCAAAGATCGCCGGTGCGAGCATCGGGAACAGCACGCGCTTCGTCGCCTCCCATGGCGAGGCGCCCAGATCCATCGCCGCCTCTTCGTAGTCCCGACCGATGGCGAACAATCTCCCCCTCACGATCACCACCACGAAGGAGATCGAGAACGTCACGTGACCGAGCAACTGGGCCGGCGTGCCGAACCCGACGAAGTCGTACAGGTTGTCGAACACGAGGAAGAGTGCGACGCCCATGACGATCTCAGGGGTCACGAGTGGAACCAGCATCAGGAAACCGGCCGAACGCGCACCTCTCCCGCGCCACCGGGCGAGACCGAGCGCCAACGCCACACCGATCGGTGTGGCCACCAGCATCGTGAGGAGCGCAAGCCTGATGCTCTGGGTGAGGGCGAGCCGCAGCGACTCGTCCCGCGCCACCGAGCCGGCGTCGGTCAGGTACCACCGCAGGGAGAACCCCTGCCACACGCTGCGGGACCGCCCGGCGTTGAATGAGAACTGGATCGCGATCAGGACAGGCAGGAGCGACCAGAGCACATACCCGAGCGCCAGGATCCTGAGGATCCTCGGCTGTGCCCACGGATTGGAGAACCACGAGCGAATACGGCTCACGAGCGGGACTCCTGGGTGACTCGAGCGATGTTGAACAGGTAGTAGAGCATCAGCATGGCCACGGCCCCCATCAGCACGATCGTCAACGCAGCCCCCTCACCGCCCTGGGATGTCGTCTGGTTCACGAACTGATCGATCTGGTTGCCGATCATGCGGGTACGGGGCGACCCTGACAGCAGGTTGGGCGTGTAGTAGTCACCGAACATCGGCAGCATGACGATGACCAGACCCGCCAGGATCCCCTGCTTCGACAGCGGGAGCGTGACACGCCAGAAGGCCTGTCGGGGTGAGGCACCGAGGTCTCTGGCCGCCTCGAGGACCTGGCGATCGATCCTGTCCAGTGCGGCGTACAGCGGGAGAATGAAGAACGGCAGATAGCCATACACCAGCCCGAAGATGACCGTGCTGTGCCTGCCCTCCAGCCACGGCTGGCCCGGGACACCCATGGCCTCCATGGTGCGGTTCACCAGACCATCGGGGCTGAGCAGGTTCACCCAGGCGAGCATCCTCATCAGGTAGTTGACCCAGAACGGCGCGAGCAGACCGAGCAACCACAGCCCTTTCCGCCGCTGGACACGACGAGCGACGAAGTAGGCGACGGGGTACCCGATCACGAAGCACAAGACACACGCGATCGTGACGTACACCAGCGTCCGAAGTGCGATTCGACCCAGCGCCCCCGTGAACAGATCCGATAGCACCGATCCGAACGGGCTCGGGTCCCACCGCAGAGGGTTCCACTCCGGCACGGGCCGCAACACGATCGGATCGATACGACCCATCGCCACCGCGAGCACGGCGTAGAAGGGAACGACGAACAGCAGGACCAACCACAACAGGCCGGGCGCCGCGAACGCCTGCCAGATCCAGGAGCGAGCCCCGACGCGGTCCGACTCCGACGACTGGAGATTCGACGGCACCGACCGTCAGCCGCCGGCCTTGGCAACAGACCAGGCGTCGTTGAACCTCGCCTCCTGATCGGCCGTCAACTGTGTCGGCACCACCCCCCGGTCGGTGTCGAAGTCCTCTGGTAGCACCACCGCCGACTCGAGATACGGCACGACCCATTCGTCCTGGACGAGAAGCGAGACATCGAGGCCTTTCTGAGGCGGCTGGTACCCGTTCCATCCGAAGTTCTCGAGTGCGTTTGCCTCGTCGAGCATGAAGTCGAGAAAGCGATGGGCGAGGACCGGATGCTCGGCACCCTTCAACACGGTGAGCGTGTCGTTGGCGATCTGTGCTCTGGTCGAACCGGGGGTACGCGCCGGCCACAGGTAGCGCGTGATCGATGGGTCTTCTCCCTCGGCCCAGTAGTAGGGGGATGCCACCACGTCTCCCGACCACGACATGTGGAGCCCGAACCGCCCCTCTGGTATCCCCGAATACACGCCGTCGATCGAGTACCGGATGTTCATCAGATCCACGAGGCCGGCCAGGTCCTGTCCGGCGGTCTCGATCTCCTCCGGCGTGGCGTTCTTGGGGTCGGCGACGCCGTTGCGCAGCATCACCATCGACAGGGTCTCACGGAAGTCGTCGTAGAGGCCGGTCACACCCGAATAGGCCGGATTCCAGAAGACGTCCCAGGGGTTGTCGATGCCTTCGACGTCTGCCGAGTCCACGATGTCCGTCCGCCATGCAATCCCGGTCTGATACACCGTGTAGGGGACGGAGTACTGCGAACCCTGGTCGTAGAAAGGATCGGCGAGCTGCGGCCACACGTTGACCAGGTTCGGGATGTAATCGTGGTTGATCGGCTGGATCAGCTTGGCTGCCACCACCTTGGGGATGGAAGCCGCCACCGGGAAGAAGACATCGAAATTGACCTCGCCGGACAGCAGCTTCTGGAGCGCCTCCTCTTCGTTGAAGAAGGTGCTCAGCTCGATGTCGACGCCGAGTGCCTCTTCGGCGGCGACGACCGTGTCGGGGTTGATGTAATCGGCCCAGTTGTAGATGCGGAGCGGACCGGTCTCGGGGGTCAAACCCGATTCGATCGCGACGTTGTCATCGAACAACGGTTGTGAAACCGGGCTCGACGGGGAACCGATGACGACCTCACCGGCCGACTCGCTCTCGCCGCCACCACAAGCAGAGAGGATGGCGGACATCGATGTGAGGCTCACACCCAGTGCGCCGGCCCGCCACATGAACTCCCGACGGGTGTACAACCGTCTGCCGGTTCGGGGGTCCCAATGATCCCGAGGATGAAATGCCACGATCGTCTCCGCTCGCTCGTTGGACATTTGTTCAACGAGACCCTACCCCCTCGCCTTTTGACGGGCGCCGGAAAAGGCCGGTCTTCACCCGCCGTTCATGAGTGCCCTGAACGCCGTTTCGACACACATGTCCCGCATCGTCTGCCGTGACACCGCGTCGTCTCGCAGCAGCACCTGGATGGCCAGCCCGTCGATGAGGGCGGTAAGCATGATCGAAAAGCGCTCCGGATCGACCCCGCCGTCGAACTCGCCAGTGGTGACTCCGACCCGCACGATGTCGGCGATCATCTCCCGGAATTGGGCGTCGAGGTCACTGCGGGCGCGGGCGAGACCGGGGTCATGGCGCGAGCGACTCCACATCTCCAGCCACAGGTTCCATTCGTTGTCGTCGTGAGCGATGTCATCCTCCGGCGGACAGCTCGCCTCGATGATCATCTTCAACCTGTCGGAGGCACGCTCGACCCCCACCGACGCCTCGGTCACGGCATCGAAGAACTCCCGATCCCGATGGGTCAAGGCTTCGACCAGGAGCGCGTCTTTGGAGGGGAAGTAGTAGAGCACGAGCGCCGGGCTGATTCCGATCCGCTCGGCGACATCGGCGATGCGCGCCTCGCACACTCCTCGCTCGGCGATCACGGCTGCCGCCGCCTCCACGATCTGCAGGCGACGCTCATCGCTGACGCTGGGTCGGGCCACGAGGCTGCAGCGTACCGACGGCGCCCGTCGGAGGTATCCTGAATCGCCGTTCAATCACCTGGAGGGCGTGGTCGATGGGTGCAGTCATTGCCGGGGACTCCTCGAATGGTGGACTGTCAGCAATGCTCGAGGCGCGCTCAGTTGCGGTCATCGGAGCCAGCGCCCGCCTGGGCACCGTCGGGAATCACCTGATCAGGCAACTCGTGGGTGGAGGGTACGAAGGACGCATCCATCCGATCAATCGGCGGTACGCAGAGATCGAGGGTTTGGCCGTAGCTCCGCACATCTCCGAGGTCGGAGCGGTCGACCTCGCCGTCGTGGCGGTTGCCAACCGGGTCCTGGTCGACGAGTTCGAGGCGGCGGTGGCCGCAGGAGCCCGTTCGCTCGCGGTGTTCGCTTCGTGCCACGGCAACACCGCCGACGGCGAACCGATCGTCCAGCGTCTGTCCGCCATTGCCCGCGAGGCCGCGGTACCTGTGTGCGGCGGCAACGGGATGGGGTTCCTGAACCTCGAACACCGGCTCCGTATCTGCGGATTCCACCAACCATGGGACCTCGAAACCGGCGGAGTCACGTTCCTCACCCATTCAGGATCGTTGTTCTCGGCAATGCTCCACAATCGTCGGCACCTGAGGTTCAACCTGGTGGTTTCGACCGGCAACGAGCTAGCAACCACCATGGCGGCCTATCTGAATCACGCAGTCGGGCTGGCGTCGACACGGGCCATCGGACTCTTTCTCGAGACCGTGCGAAACCCCTCTGCGATGGCTCTGGCGCTCGACCGCGCCGCAGAGGCGGACATCCCCGTGGTTGTGCTCAAGGTCGGTCGCACCGAACGGGGCCGCTCGGCGGTCGCAACCCACTCCGCCGCACTCGCCGGCGATCATGGTGCGTTCGAAGCGTTCGCCCGGGGCCACCGGGCCCACCTCGTGGACACGATGGAGGAACTGGCCGACACGCTGGCACTGTTCGCCGGTGGAAGGCGCGCATCGACGCCGGCACTCGGTTCGGTGCACGATTCCGGTGGCGAGCGCACGATGCTGATCGACATCGCCGATCGCGTCGGCGTTCCACTCGCCCGAATATCTCCTGCGACCAAAGAGCGTCTCGCCGGGTTCCTCGATCCTGGCCTCGAGCCCGAGAATCCGGTCGACGCTTGGGGAACCGGACGTGACGCCGGCGAGGTCTTGGCTTCGTCGGCGCTGGCGTTGGCCGACGACCCTGCGGTCGGCGCGATCCTGGCGAGCCTCGACCTGACGCAGGAGGACAACCCCGATGAATCGTATGGGCCGACGCTTCTGGCGATCGCACGCCGAACGACGAAGGCAATGGCAGTACTCGGCAACGTGCCCGACGCCATCGATCCCGGAGAGGCTCGACTGCTCGCGGACGCAGGGATTCCGGTGCTTCGAGGGCTGGAGACCGGATTGAGGGCGGTACGCCATCTCTTCGACCATCCTCATCGCCGGCTCTTCGAGAGAGAACCTCATCCGGCCACAGCCAGATGGATCCCTCGCCTCGGCGAGGCCCGCGTTCTCGGAGAAGCGGAATCGCTGGCCATGCTTGCCGACTTCGATGTTCCGGTGGCCCCGACGGAGCCCGCCGACTCGGAGGACTCTGCCGTCGCCGCAGCGAACCGGATCGGATACCCGGTCGCAATCAAGACCACTGCACACCTGCACAAGTCCGACGTCGGTGGCGTGCATCTCGATCTCGCCGATGCCGACCAGGTGAGATCGGCGTACCGATCGCTCTCATCCCTCGGCTCGGCCGTGGTGGTGCAGCAGATGGCTTCCACCGGCATAGAGGTGGCCTTCGGCGCCGTGCACGATCAGCAGTTTGGACCGGTTGTGATGGTGAGTGCAGGTGGCACACTGATCGAAGTGCTGAGCGATGCGACCACCTCGCTGCCCGAACTCGACGCAGCAGGAGCTCGGGCCATGATCGAGCGGCTGCAGATGCGTCACCTACTCCGAGGCGTCAGGGGCAATGCCCCGGCCGATCTCGATTCGCTCACGCGCGCCCTTGTGGCGTTCGCCCATCTGGTGGCGTCCCTCCGTGGGCATCTGCAGTCGGTGGATGTGAACCCACTCGTCGTGGGCGCATCGGGGACGGTGGCAGTCGATGCGATCGCCGTTTCCAGGTGACTCGGGTGGTGTCAGGCGGTGGACAGGGCTAGATCGAAGATGCTGTGACCACCCTCGTAGCGGTAGGTGAGTGATCCGCCCATCCGTTCGGCCAGCATTCGTGCGATCGACAGGCCAAGGCCGATCGAGCCGACCGCCTCCCTCGACCGCTCCGAGCGTGTGAAGGGCTCGAAGATCCGGTCTCTGTCCTCGACAGGGACGCCATCGCCGTCATCGGACACCAGCACATGAGATGTAGTGCCGTCGGTCGTGGTCGCCACCTCGACCCGGGGACCGCCATACCGGTGGGCATTGACGACGAGGTTGCGAACCACCTGCCTGACCCGCGCCGGGTCTCCCAGGGCGGATGCACCCGAAGTCCGCACCTCCCACAATCGACGTTGCTCATCGTCGAGTCCCTCCAATACCTGGGCCACGGCGCGGTCGAGGTCGACATGGATCGAATCGACCTTCAACGAATCGGTGTCGCCCCTCGAGACCACCAGGAGGTCCTCGATCAGGCCAAGAACGTCGCCTGCTTGCCTTGCCGTCACATCGAGCATCTCGTTCCGAGTCGGCGCCTCGAGGTCTTCGGAGGTACGGAGCAGCTCGATGTAACCGATCACCACACTCAGCGGCATCCGGATCTCGTGCGAGACCATCGCCATCAAGCTGTCACGCTGGCGGGTGGCCTCCTCGAGGGCCCGCCGCTTCTCCTCGAGCTCGGCGACGGTGCGCCTCAAGTCGAGCAATGCCATCACCTGAAGCGACAGTGCCCTGAGCGCACGTTCTTGTTCCGGTGTGAGGCTGCGGGGTTTGCGGTCGATCACGCACAACGTTCCAAGGGCGTTCCCCGTTCGGGTGCGCAGCGGCGCTCCGGCATAGAACCGGATCGAGGGGTCGTCGGTCACCAGCGGATTGCCGGCGAATCGGTCGTCGGCGGTCGCGTCCGGCACGACCATCATGGCGAGCGGGTCGTGGATGGCGTGAGCACAGAAGGCGAGATCGCGGTGGGTCTCGGAGGCCTCGAGGCCCACCCTGCTCTTGAACCACTGGCGGTCCTTGTCGACGATGCTGATCAGTGCGATCGGCACATCGCAGATCTGGGACGCGAGGTACGTGATTGCGTCGAAGGCCTCCTCCGAAACGGAGTCGAGGATGTCGTATTCGTGGAGCTCGGCCAGTCGTCTGGCCTCGTCATCGGTTGGATCGGCGGCCGTCATCGGTCAGTAAGGGTACATCGGGGCGATACCGACCCAATTCGTCTCGAGCCCGGTCGGACATCCCAGCTGCGGCGCCCTCTCAGGAGCGGGGCCCGATGATCACGAAGGTGGCGTCGTCATCGGCATCTCCTGCGAGAGCGATCAACGCCGAGGCCATCGAGTCGGGGTGCGGTCCCGCCGCACCCAGTGTCGTGGTCAAGAGTTCGAAGGATTCGTCGATCGTGCGATCACGACGTTCCACCACCACATCGGTGTAGATCACGAATGCATCTTGCTCGCCGACTTCCACCGTGCACGCGCGCGGATAGTGGCTCGTGAGACCGAGCGGTGGGCCCGCCTGCACCGGCGCCAGACGAGACCCGGTGGATGTCACGAGCACACGCGGCATGTGACCGACCGACGCGATTTCCACGCGATGCGATTGCCGATCCACCTCGACGCACAACACCGTCGCACAGAGCGCGGTGGCGTCGACGGTTGTGACCGACGAGAGCGCCCGCAGAGCATCTTGGGGACGGCGCCCATCGAGCAGCAGCATGCGCAACGAGTGTCGGAGCTGCGCCGTGGTCGCCACCGCCTGCAGCCCCCGTCCTACGTGGTCACCGATTCGCCCGACACGGAGCAACGACGGTTGGCGAGCCTCCATCGTCGTATACGAACCAACTGCCGCCGTCTCCGTCGAGCCCGGTGGCGCATCCACGGACGATGACCACACGCTGGGCGTCTTCGGACACCCGGAAACCGATCGCCATGGGCTCCTCGGTGCTTCCGCCAGAGAGCGGCACGCCGTGGCCGGCTTCGACATTGCGGACCACCGAGTTGGCGAATCTCACCTTCCTGGAGTCGGTCATCACGTGGAATCCGATCGCCGGACCCTCGGCGGCATGCAGATTGTGGGCGTCGGCGTTCGCCACGACGACGTTCTCCGAACCGGCGAACGTGTATGCGCGGACGGTGGAACCGCCGTAGCCGTAGAGATTGGCCAGCGGGTGCGAGAAGTCATGGAGATACTCGCCGCACATCGTCGACCCCTCTACGCCGAGGTTGACCAGGCCGTCGACGCTCGTCCGGTTGAGTCGAACGTTGATTGCGGCGTCCATCTTGTAGGCGATGACACCCTTGTTCACATGGAACATCGAGTCGCCGTTGCAGTACCAATCGGCGCCGATGTCACCCAACGTCTCGGACCCGGGCTGGTTCTCCACCCAATCGATCACAGCAGCGGGGATGTTGAGCCTTGTGATGTCGAGATGCGCGCTTCCGAAGTCGCCGTTGGCCGCTGCCTTGGCCACCAGCGCCTGAGCGTTCGCCACAGGGTTGCCGGTGTACTCGGCCACGGCGTCATCGGTGCTGGAGATGGTGATCGGTGCACCGGTGTCCGGGTGGAGATTCCGGAGCTGGAACACAGCTCCAACGGGGTCGATCGCGGCCGTCCCACCGGCGTCGAGCGCGACCACCTCGTTGATGAACGCCTCTTGGTCGAACACCTTGACGTTGGTGAACACGATGTCACGTGACGGGATCTTGGTCACGCCATCAGGGACGTTCGGGAAGCCGTTGACTGCGACCCCGAGGTTGTTCACCACGAACGAGTACGAGTTGCCGTCGAGCAACCCGAGCGGGTTGTTGAAGACCGCGTATTCCTCGGGATGGGTGGCAGCGTCTATCTGGGGCCGACCGTCGACCATGTGTGGTGACACGACCAGGTCGTGATGGGTGTCGTTGATCGACTGGCGAAGTCTCGCCTGGACATCGGCGGCCGACAGCGGCACGCCATCCACCGTGAGGGTGGTGGTCGATCCCGTACGGACGAGATGGTCGACGTATGCCTGGATGAACCTCGCAGACGAGAACGTCCCGAGCACCGGGACGTCCTTTCGATTACGTGCGGTGACATTCCGAACGTTCAGGCCGTCCACACCGTTCAACGCGACTGCCGCGACCTCGTAACCGTCGAAGGTGACACCACTGACCGTGACGTCGCTGTTGGCGTTTCCATGGATGCCATGGTGCGAGCTGCGGCCGATCGTGCCGTTCTTGATCGTCACGTTGTGTGCCGCAGCGAGCTCGGTGCCGAAGGAAGCCGGTCCCTGACCGGGGACGAACGGCTGGTCGGCCAACTCGATCACAGCGAAGAACCTCTGGAGCAGCGCATGCTCTGCGCTCTGCTGGATGGTGTGGCCGGCGAGGTCGAGCACGACGTCGTCAGCCGTGATGACGATCGCCGCAAAGAAGCCGACCCCGTACGCCGCCGGGTCGTAGCGAGCGTCGAGTGGTCCGCCGGGCGTGAAGTCGGCCACCCCCTCGGGGGCGAGCTGGGTGAAGAGGGGCATTCCGGCGTGATATGCGTCAACCGGATCGCCGAGTTCCATCGCCATCGCCAGATCGGGTGGGATCACACCGCTCCGAACTGCAGCCGTCAACGTGGCGGGCGAGTTCGGGTTGAAGCTGATGTCCTCCGCCAGCCGATAATTGCCTGGCTCATCGATCACATAGGTCCCGTAGGTGAAATCGGATTGATGCAAAAGGGTCACACCGGCCGCAGCATCGGCGGCCGGTGCCGACCACCCGATCATCCCGAACAACATGACCAACACGACCAGCAACGCGCCGGCTCTGCGTTGGTTCACACCACCCCTCCACACGTGAGCATCGCCCATGACCACTCCCATCCGTTTCCTCCCACGCTCCCGATACCACATCGGCGCCGCCCCACAGGGCCAAATGTCCACTATGCGACATTAGTTCGTCGGGCATCACCCGGACAGGGGGAATCCGCCGGAGATACGTGATATCTCTCGATTTGGGTCGATCGACCCATACATGGGGGGAATACTCTCGGCACGAGTCAACGATGCAGACGTTGAAGCCGCGGCGGAGACGCCGAGGGTCCTCAGCCCAATGCAGGCGCAGGATCTCCGGTCTCGACGTAGGACACCAGTGCCAGGAGGATCCGGGCCCAGGCCATGGCCACCGATCCCAACTCGCCATCTTCGGTCGTGTCTGCCCACCTTCGATGGGCGAACAACACCGCGGTTGGTCGGTCATCGATGATCGACCACTCGATGCGGGTCCCCACCCACGAGGGCCACGGTCCCGGACACTCCCACTCCACGCGCTGCGGGCTGTCGAGGGCCGTGACGATCATGTTCAGATCCACCGGCGCCTCCGCGAATCCGAGCCGGAGCTCGCCCCCCACCTCGGGGTGGGCGTCGACATCGGAGGTCCAGAAGGCGGCCAGGCCTTCCTGGGTCGTGATGGCAGCGAACACATCGCTCGCCGTCGCCGTCGTCTCCATGGCAAGCACGATCTCACGTGACATAGCTCCTCATTTCAGTCGCTTCTTAAATGAGAGTACCACCTCATTTCGTGATGTGCTTAAATGAATTCGGATGGATCCTTCAGTTCTCCCTGCCGTGGCATCGGAACGCCGGCGTCGCATCCTCCGCCTCGTTCTCAACCGGGAGATGAGCGCCGGTGCCCTCGCCGACGAGTTCGACGTCAGCTGGCCGGCGATCTCACAGCACCTCGCCGTGCTCAAAGGCGCCGGACTGATCAACGAACGTCGCGACGGCCGAAGGCGGATCTATTCGACCGATTCGGCCACCCTCGGCCCACTCGAGGCCGTGCTGGCGCAGATGTGGAACGCCGATCTCGACCACCTCGCCGAGCTCGCCGAATCCGAGGAGGCAGCCGAATGATCGAACTCGAGCGACGCATAGAAGCCTCACCCGCAACGGTATTCGGCTATTTCACCGACGAAGCCCGCTACTCCCGATGGATGGGAGTCGACGCAACTCTGGAGCCCCGCCCAGGAGGCATCTACCGGATCCGGGCACCCCACGGCCATTTCGCATCCGGCGAGTTCGAGATCGTGGACCCTCCGAACCGGGTGGTCTTCACATGGGGATGGGAGGGCGACCCGGAGATCCCGCCCGGTTCCAGCAGGGTCGAGGTGACGTTCACCGCCCGTGACGGTGCCACGATCGTCCGCCTGGTGCACGACGGCCTGCCCGGCCCGGCGGCTTTCGATCTTCACGTCGAAGGTTGGTCTCGCTATCTCGGGCGCCTCGGAGTGGCAGCATCCGGAGGAGATCCTGGACCGGATACGCCATGAGCATGCGACTCCACGCCACACGAGTGGTTTCCCGGCCGCAAGCAGAGGTGGCCGAGTTCTTCTTCGACGCCTCCAACAACCCCAAGTGGCAGTCCGGCATGCGCCGGTGCGAGTGGGAAACGCCTGATCCCATCGGCAAAGGCTCGGTCTACCTCCAAGAGGCTTCGTTCCTCGGCCGAACCATTTCTTCGAAGTTCGTCGTCACCGAGCACACGCCAGGTGCCTCGATGACCATCGAAACCATCGAGAGCACGTTCCCGATCACCGTCACCCGCACGGTGGAGCCCATCGACGAGTGGTCGTGCCGGGTGTCCGCGGAGATCTCCGGTGGGCCGGGCGGCATCATGAAAGCCGTGACTCCTCTCACACGACGGTTGGCGCAACGCTCGGTCGACGGCGACTACGACCGGTTGGCGGCCCTCCTGGGCTGAAGTCGCACCATCACCGGTCGACGATGGCCGGCGGTTCGAATGGACGGGGCGGCGGCGGGTCGGTCGCCGGCTCGACCTCGACCATGCACGTGTGCGCCGTCGGTCCTTGAGCCAGCCCCGATGTTCCGATGTCACGTGTGAGCACATTGGGATTGCCGTGCAGACAGGGCGAACCGGGGGTTGCGGGATCCTCGGGGTCGAACCACGCCCCGGTCGGCAGCTCGATCACACCGACCCTGAGCGAGTCGGAGATTCGGACGCCGGCAAAGCAGGCACCCCGATCGTTGAATATGCGCACGGCGTCGCCGTCGGCGATCCCCCTGGCTGCGGCGTCGGCGGGGTTCATCCTGGCCTGCTCACGCCCGTCGATCTTGCGGTCGAGGCTGGTGGCGCCGTGGTCGAGCTGACTGTGCAGCCTGGTGACAGGCTGATTGGAGGTGAGGTGAAGAGGATGACTGCCGTCCGCACCGAGCCATTCGCTCGGCTCGAACCATGTCGGGTGCCCCGGGCAATCGTCGAGTCCGAACCCGGCGATCTCCTCGGAGTACAGCTCGATGCGTCCCGACGGCGTGCCCAGAGGATGAGCCTCGGGGTCGGCCCGGAACTCGTCGAACAACACCTTGTGCGCTTCGCCCGGCGTGTCTTCCACATGCTGAACGAAGCCGATCTGCTCGAGTTCGTCGAGCGGCGGATAGTCGGGGTGGGCATCGAGGAACTGACCCCACATGTGGCGAACCCAGGCGCCGGCATCTCGCCCTTCCGTGAAGGCGTCGCCGTCTCCGAGACGGGCGGACAGCTCGGAGAACACCGAGTAGTCGTCTCGCGCCTCCCCGAACGGAGGAACAACCTGGGGCATGAAGAACACGAAATCGTCGGTCGGAGCACCGCCGATGTCGACACGTTCGAGAGCGGTCGTAGTGGGAAACACCACGTCGCTGCGTTTGGCCGTGGGCGTCCAGAACGGTTCGTTGATCACGATCGTGTCGGGTTTGCGCCAGGCGGCCAACAGCCGATTCAGGTCTTGATGGTGGTGATACGGGTTGCCGCCCGCCCAGTACACGAGATGGATGTCCGGATAGGTGTACGTGCCGCCGTCGTACGTGAACGGCGTTCCAGGGCCGAGCAGCATGTCGGCGATTCGGGAGACGGGGATGAACGAGTCGATCGGGTTGGGCGGCACCGGCAACGACGGGAGCGCACGACGCGTGACGCCGTTTCCGATCGAGCCGATGGCGCCGTATCCGAGCCCGAAACCTCCGCCCGGCAACCCGATCTGACCCAGCGCCGACGCCAGCGCCATCGTCATCCAGTAGACCTGCTCCCCGTGCTGCGCACGTTGGAGTGACCATGAAGCCGTGACCATCGTTCGATGGGACGCCATTTCGTTGGCCAGCGACCGGATTCGTGGGGCGGGAAGCTCGCTCAGGCCGGCCGCCCACTCCGCCGTCTTGGGCACTCCATCGCTCTCTCCAAGCACATACGCCCGCAGTCGGTCCCATCCCACGGTGTACCGATCGAGGAACCCGGTGTCCGCCATGTTCACCGTCACGAGCGTGTGAAGGATCCCCAGCATGATCGCCACGTCGCTCCCGGGCCGGGCAGCCAGCCACTCGCCGGTCACGGTCTCCAACAGGTCGTCGCGAACGGGCGAGACGTTCACGAAGCGGCACCCGTTGTCACGAGCGCGTTCGAGCCAGCCACCGAGGGCATGCCGACCTTGACCGCCGTGCTGCGCCTGCGAGTTCTTGAGTGGTATCCCTCCGAACGCAACCACCAGTTCTGTGTGGTCCGCGATCACCGGCCACGAAGTGGAATTGGCCTGCAGGGTCCACCAGGGCGTCCCCACCACATGGGGAACGATGGTCGAGGCTGCGGCCGTGGAGTAGGTGTCGACCTTCGTGGTGTGCCCGCCGATGCACGACATGAACCTGTGGATCTGACTCTGAGCGTGGTGGAAGCGACCGGCGCTCCCCCATCCGTACGAGCCACCGAACATCGACTGGTTGCCGAAGGTCGAGCGCACCCGCTCGATGTCGGCCGCCACCAGATCGAGCGCAGTGTCCCAACCCACTTCGATGAATGGCTCGACCCCACGCAGATGGTTGTTCGTGCCGGGTCCGGACTCGAGCCACGATCGGCGGATCGAAGGTCGAGCCACACGGTTGCGCCCGATCGCCTCCAGCGACTGGCCGATCGGTGACGGATCGGGGTCCTTGGCGAACGGATGAACGCTCGTGATGTTCGACCCATCGGTCTCCACCTCGAACGCGCCGAAGTGCGTGACCGTCAGCCGCCGCTCCGACATTCCGCTCGCTCCTGAAAGGGGAATCGGGAACCTACCAGCCCGCACACGGGTCCGTCACGGTTCGGCTTCACAGGTCTCCGACGAGTTCCGAGGGGTCGGTCGTCGGCACGAGGATCGCGGCGCCGGTGTCGAGCCGGTAATCGGCCACAGGGATCTCGACCGTTCTCACCTCGTCCCCCCTCATCTGCCAAACCAGCTTGGCCGCGTCGCGGAGTGAGAGGTCGTCGTCGACCGTCACATACGGCGCCACTTCGCCTGCAAGGTCCAGCAGGCCGTCCATGCCCACGTCCTCGCCCACCCTTCGGAACATGTCGACCAGGAATCGGCGTTCGCGTTCCATGCGGGCGAGATCGGACACTGCGGGAACCGGCTCCCACCGGCCATCGACAAGCCGCTGGGTGTGTCTCGACCGAATCCAGGCGAGCGTGGTGTCGCCGTCTGCGATGTGGCGACCTGGTCCGAGGTCCAAGCCCGACTTCGGATCCCTCAGCGGGTGGTCGGTGCATATGTGATACCCACCGATCGCATCGATCGTACGTTGGAAACCGACCATGTCGATCGCCACCGCGTGATCGATCTCGACATCGAGCAACCGCTCGACCTCCGTGGTGAGCAGCGTCAGGCCGTTCACCTGCTCACAGCCCTCGAACGCCTCGCCGATCCGATGGACGCCTCCTCGGCACAGGTCCTCGACTGCCAGGTCTCGGGGGATCGACGGCACGTCACACCGTCACGGTGGAGCGTGGCGACCATGATCACGTCGGCCCGCCGGCCGGCAGACGAACCGAACTGCGATGTGGCTTCGCTGCCATCCCGGGAGTGTCCCCAGGAGGCGCCGAGTTCGGTCGCCGGGATGACGTACGCGAAGCCGAGCCAGGCCAATGTGGCTGCGATGAGAATGGCAATGATGGAGGCCGAGCAGCGGCGGCGCATCGAGACCCTTCGAGGTCGGGGGATCGATATCTACCCGCCCCACGCCGTCGCAAACGCCGAGGTTCAGAGTGGGAGGCGCTGCGAGATGAACATGTGCCAGCAGAAGATGCCTGCCATGGCGACCGTCATTCCGATCGACAAGGCCAGCGCCGATCGATGGCGACGCCAAGCCCAGATGAGCTCGGCGACGATCATGCCCACACCCATCTTGACGACGCCGGCCCACACGGGATGGATGTCGAAAAGCGCCTTCATGGCTGGGTTCGCCTCGCGCGCCCCCAGCGAGAGACTGCGGAGCGTCAAGACGAGATCGGCGAGGTTGAGGGCCGTGAAGACCACAAGCATCAGCAGGATGGTTCGGGGGTTCTCCCGGTAGGTATGGAGCATGCGGACGTACCGGTCACCGGGTCGATTCGAGGTGGGCACGCGGCGGTCAAAGCCACTCCTTCGCTCCACCCTCACCGGCCGTCGCCGCTCCCGTCGCTCGTTGCTTCGACGTTCCCCCGAGACCTCGACGGCCATGACCACTCCCTGTAGTGCCTGGCTTCTGATCGTACCGAGTGCGAGCAGAAACGCCGGGAGGGGTCAGCCACCGACAGAAACTGGACGACCGAGCGATGCCCGTCCGATATACGATCCGAATCTCCGATGAACACGCCGCATGGACTCTCGAAACGTGGGAGCGATCGATCGAGTCCGGCAGTTGTCGGGACGAGAAACGAAGACGCCACCATCCACCTCTCGCCGCTCGTCTGTTGCGAGATGCCGGATGGCACCCTGGTCCTCCAGTCGTTCGAGAGCTCCCGGACGGTCATCAACCTACGTCGGGATCCATATTGCTGGGTCCTGTTGACCGGAGGGCGAACAGAACAGACGGCAATCGGCAGCGTGTTCGGATCTCATCTGGTTGGCAGAGGCCAGATCGAGACGCCCACACCGTTGTCTCGTGTGCGCTCGGCACTCACCACGGATGCGATCGGCGAATTCATGGCTTCACCAGTCGAACGGGTCACCATCCGCTTCCGACTCCAGCAACGCTGAACCAACCGGCTCCACCATTTCTCGATGCGGATGCGATCGCGTTCAGGCCACGCCGCGCGAGCGAAGATCTTCGATCTCGTTCTGACTCAATCCCGCCATCTCCCGCAGCACCTCGTCGGTGTGCTCGCCGAGCATGGGAGGGTGACGCCTGATCGAAGATGGTGTTCCGTCGAATCGAACGGGGAGACCGAGCATCCGGATCAGCCCTTGGATCGGGTGGTCGACCTCGGCGACCATCCCTCGACCTGCCGTCTGGGCCGACGCCAGCGCCTCGGCCACATTGTTGATCGGACCGGACGGAATACCCGCCTCATCGAGAAGTTCGATCCACTGGGCTCGGGAACGAGTCGCCATGACCTCCTGGATCAGACCGTCGATCACATCCCGATGCTCCACCCGGTCACGGTTTCGTGAGAACCGCTCGTCGTTTGCCCACTCGGGGTGTCCGAGCACCCCGGCGAGCGTCGCGAACTGAGCGTCGTTGCCGACCGCGACTGCCACCTCCCCGTCGGCCGTATCGAAGGTCCGATACGGAACGATGTTCGGGTGACCGTTCCCGTACCGACCGGGTACTGCCCCAGACGCCAGGTGGTTGGCGGCAACGTTGGCCAGCATCAGCAGGCCGGTGTCGTGAAGCGTGACCTCGGTGCGCTGTCCGAGTCCGGTGACGGCCCTCGACGTGATCCCGGCCAGGACCGACATCGCCGCCAGCATGCCCGTGCAGATGTCGACGATCGCCACGCCCAGCTTCATCGATGCGCCATCCGGCTCGCCGGTGATGGACATGAGCCCGGTCTCGGCCTGCAAGATGAAGTCGTAGCCGGGCATCCCGGCCTTGGGACCGGTCGAGCCATACCCACTGATGGTGCATCTCACAGCCCGGGGGGCGTGCTCATCGAACCAGGCTTCATCGAACCCCCAGCGTTCCAACGTCCCGATCTTGTAGTTGTCCAACACGATGTCGGCCTGCTGGAGGAGCCGGCCCAGGATTCGACGGCCGTCGTCGCAGCCGAGGTCGAGCGTGCAGCTTCGCTTGTTCCGATTCACGCCAAGGTAGTAGGCGGACTCCGTGCCTATGAATGGTGGGCCCCAACCCCGCGTGTCGTCGCCCGTCCCCGGTCGTTCCACCTTGATCACGTCCGCCCCCATGTCGCCGAGCAACATGGCGGCGAGCGGACCGGCGAGCACCCTGGTCAGGTCCAACACCACCAGTCCATCGAGTGCCCCCACGTCAGCGAGCTTCCGGCGAGTTCATGCGCGGGCGTCGCGTGACTTCTCGGACTGGTTGAGGCCCGCATCGAAGGCGTCCTTGTACCGGTCGAGCTCATCCTTGTTGCGATCCCTGAACTGCTGGAAGTCCGGCTTGCGCTTCTCGAGGAAGGCATTCATGCCCTCGAGCGACTCCTCGGTCCCCCAGATGTTGGCCAGTAGCTCCATGCCGTGCTGCCACGATGGATACAGGGCATCGGAGTCGAAGTTGAGCGACACCTTGGTGGCGCGGATGGTGGCGCTGGAATACCCCACGATCTGGCGACAGACCTCTTCCACCTTCGACCGCAGTTGGTCGGCCGGCACCGAGATGTTGGCGAGACCGATCTCGGCCGCTTCCTTTCCGGAGTAGGTCTTGCAGAGGAAGATCATCTCTTTGGCTCTTCGCTCGCCGATGAGCTTGGAGATGTACTGCGTCGCCCCCACCGTCGGACATGCGCCGACCCGAGCACCGGTCTGACCGAAGGTCGAGTCGTCGGCGGCGACGACCAGGTCGCACCACAACATCAGCTCGTGCCCGCCGCCGACGCACGGCCCTTCGACCATGGCGATCACCGGGATCGGGAGGTTTCGGATCGTCATCGCGACCTTGAGCATGCGGTCGTTCCACATGTACGAGTTGGCCTTGTTCAGCTTCATCATGGCGTGGAAGTCGCCACCGGCCGAGAACGCGCCACCGGCACCCGACACGACCGCACAGGCTATGGACGGGTCCTCACGAGTGCTATTGAACGCATCCGCCAGCTCATCCAGCGTCTGCTCCCGGAATGCGTTCTTGACCTCCGGTCGATCGATCGTGATCCAGGCGACGTTGTCCGCCACTTCGTAGATGATCTCTCCGTACGTTGCCGACATCAGAAGTACCTCCGCTCATCACGACTCCCGGCGATCATATAGGGTGCACGACCCCGTCACCCCCCGAGCGCGTCAGGTGGGTTCTTCCCCGCCCACCGAGCCCTCATCGCCTCGTGTCGGAAACACGGCGGTGAAAATGGCGCCGGTGGATGGTCCGTTCGCGGCCGTGACCGAGCCTCCATGGGCCTCGACCAAGTCTCGAACGATCGTCAGCCCGAGCCCCGATCCGGTCGAGTCGACCGACTTCTCGTAGCGGTCGAACAACGATTGGAGTCGTTGGGGGTCGATGCCGCGCCCGGTGTCGCGAACGGACAGCACGATCGCGTCGGGCTCACGGCCGATGTCGACCGCCATGATTCCTCCCTCGGGCATCGCGCGCAGGGCGTTGGTCACCAGATTCATCACGATCTGCCGGAGCCGAACCGGGTCTCCGCTCATGGGCGCCGGCCCCCCATCGTCCCACTCGATCGTCACGCCCTGGTCCTGGGCGGTCGGCTGGAACGTTCGAAGACTGTCGCCGACCACCTCGGCGAGGTCCAGCTCCTCCCGGTGCAGTTCCAATCGTCTGGCTTCGGCGAGCGAGAGAGTGCGCAGGTCTTCCACCAGACGTTCGACGGTGGTCACGTCTGCGAGCAACGATGTGAGCCGTTCGGGGTCGGGTTGTCGGACCCCGTCGACCAGCGCTTCGATCTCCCCCCGAAGCACGGTGAGCGGTGTCTCGAGCTCGTGGCCGACGTCGGCCAAGAACCGCTGCCGACGCTCCTCCTCGGCGTCCAGGCGCTCGGCCATCTGGTTGAACGACACAGCAACGCCCCGGAGAGGGCCCCGCAGCCGCGTGTCGACTCGCACGCCGTCGTCCCCGGAACCGAGTCGCGCCGTGGCATCGATCAGATCACCTACCGGACGCCATGCTCGGGCCATGGTGCGTCTGGCGGCGACAGCCATCATGATCATCACCACGAGCAGCAACCAGCTCCACGGTCCAGCGTTGGAGACCGCCGAGAAGACCAGCCCTGCGATCGTTCCCACGACCATCGCCACGATCACGAACGCCAGCAGCAGACCAAACAGCCGCCGGCGTATGAACCGGCCCGGCGGGCCGTGGTGCCACCCGGGTGGCGCCCAATCGGGACGTCGATGAGGTCCCGACGACGGCCTACCCATCGGACACCCGGTATCCGACCCCATAGACGGTTTCGACGATCTCGGGCCGACGGGAATCCGACTCGATCTTCTTGCGGAGGTTCTTGACGTGGGAGTCGATCGTGCGCTCATACGTGGTGTCCTCCTCGCCGAGAAGTGCGGCGCTCAGCTGACCCCGGGTGAACACCCGACCGGGGCTCCGGGCCATCACGACGAGCAGATCGAACTCGGTCGCCGTCAGGTCGGGACTCCGGTCGCCGACCGTCACGTGTCGCCGGGCCACATCGATTTCGAGGTCCCCCGCCCTCACGATCTCCGCCCTACCCGACGCAGAACTGCGTCGCAGCACAGCTCGAACCCTCGCAACGAGCTCTCCTGGTGAGAACGGCTTCGTCACGTAGTCGTCGGCGCCCAGCTCCAGCCCGACGATCTTGTCGCTTTCCGCGGAGCGTGCGGTCAGCATCACGATCGGAGCCTCCGACGTCTGTCGAAGCCGGCGGGCGAGGTCGAGACCATTCATGCCAGGGAGCCCCAGGTCGAGGATCACGAGGTCGGGGGCTCGGCGGCGGAACGACGACAACGCAGCAGCCCCGTCGTGGGCGATCGACACCTCGAAACCCGCCCGCTCCAGATAGTCCCGAACGAGACGGGCGATCTTCAGCTCGTCTTCGACGACGAGGATCTTCTGCATGTGACGATTGTCCCAGAGTCGGGGGCGGGAGCCTGCCGGATCCTGCCCCCGACCGGTTGGTCACTCGGATGCCGGTTCGACGTCGGGCTCGGCGTGGGCCCGTTCGTGCCACTCACCGAGATGCTGCTCCATCTTCGACCGGAACTCTTCACGTCGGTCACCGTGAGCGCCATGACCACCGTGCTCGCCATGCATCCACGGTCCGCGCCCATGGCGCATGAGGCCACGGAAGAAGAACAGCCGGGCAAAGAGCCCGAACAACAACAGTGCAAACAGAGCCTTCAACATGATTCCTATCACTCCAAATCCATACAGGCCGGGGTAGTAGAACCCACGGCCGACAACGAGGTCTGCCCCGTCGGCTGCGACCCCTTGGGCAAAGCCGGCCTGGAACAGGCTGGTGCCGATCCCACCGGCGACGGCGAGACCAAGCACGATCAGGACGACGATCCCGATGGTGCGTATCCGCATGCGCTTCCTTTCGTTCGATGACACCGTCATCTTCCGGGACGAATGTGGAGAACCTGTGAACGCGGTGTGCAGACGGACTCTTCGTGTGAGTCGGATCGAGAACTTGGCCTCTGGCCGACAGCCTTCGCCCATTGGACCATGGGTTTGGTGCCTCGACCGGAGGAGACATGCAGATCGTTCGCCCGCCGAACACAGGGGAACCGTCTCATCTCGATGCCATCCCGTTCGGCCCGATACCCTCACGACGCCTCGGTCGGAGTCTGGGGATCAACAACATTCCACCCAAGGTGTGCTCGTACTCGTGCCTCTACTGCCAGGTGGGACCGACGACCGATCGACCGATGGAGCCTCGAGGTTTCTACAGCCCGCAGCAGATCGTCGAAGCGGTTTCCGATCACCTGAACAAGGTCCGGGCTCGAGGAGAGTCAGTCGACTTCCTGACGTTCGCCCCCGATGGCGAGCCGACGCTCGACGTCCGGCTTGGCGAGACGATTCGCCGACTGGACCAGCTCGGTGTCCCGATTGCGGTCTTCACCAACGCCTCGCTGTTGTGGCGTGACGAAGTTCGAAACGCGCTCAATGCTGCTGATTGGGTCTCGGTGAAGGTCGACGCCGCTACCGAGTCGATCTGGCGTCGAGTCAACCGGCCGCATCCCGACCTCGACCTGGGAACGATTCAGTCGGGCATCCGGCGTTTCGCAGCGCAGTTCGAGGGCAGGCTGGTGTCCGAGACCATGCTGGTCGACGGGATCAACGACACGCAGGAGTCGGTCTCGGCTGTTGGTGACTTCCTTGCCGACATCCGCCCGTCGGTCGCGTACCTGGCGATTCCCACCCGACCGACGCCGTATCCCGAGATCACCGCCCCCGACGAGCAGACGGTGACGAGCGCCTACGAGGTGCTCAGACGGTATGTCCCCCATGTCGAATGTCTCATCGGCTACGAAGGTGACGCCTTCGCCTCCACGGGTGACGCCGTCGCGGACCTGCTGGCCATCACGGCGGTTCAGCCCATGCGCTCCTCGGCGGTCGAGAGGCTCCTGAAACGTGACGGCGCCTCCCGTGACGTGGTGGACCGCCTCGTCGCCAACGGCGACCTCGCCGAAGTGACCTATCGAGGCGAACGCCACTACGTGAGACGATGGCGGCGGTAGCGTTCGGGATGTGACTTCAAGCATGAGAGCGGCGGTCTTCCACGACCGCAACGACATTCGGATCGAGGATCTCCCGGTTCCGGAGCCCGGAGCCGGCGAGGCCCTGGTCAGGGTCGAGGCCGTGGGGATCTGCGGAACCGATGCGCATGAGTACACCCACGGTCCGTTCATGTTCCCGATCCACGAACGCCACCCCGTCACCGGCCATGCAGGACCGATGGTGCCAGGGCACGAAGTGGCAGGCAGAATCGAGATGCTGGGACCGGGCGTCGACGGTTTCGCCGTCGGTGATCTGGTCGTGTCCGGTGCGGGCATATCGTGCGGTGAGTGCCTCTGGTGCACTCGAGGACGAACGAACCTGTGCGCGGAGTACGCCTCGGTGGGTCTTCAGCGTCACGGCGGGCTCGCCGAGTTCTGCTCGATCCCGGCATCCACCTTGATGGCTGCCGACCCCTTCGGCCTGACGCCCGACGCGGCGGCGTTGGGACAGCCGATGTCGATCGCCGTCCATGCCATGCGCCGAGGGCGTCTCGAACCTGGCCAGACCGCCGCCATCATCGGCGTCGGCGGAATCGGTGCTTTCCTCACCTACGCCGCGGCAGCGGTCGGAGCAACCGTGCTCGCATCGGATCTGGACGCCGATCGACTCCGGGTTGCGACGGTGTTGGGCGCAACCCGTTCGATCGATCCTCGGGTGACTTCGGTGGCGCAGGTCCTTCGCGACGTCGGTCTCTTTCCGGATGTGGTGTACGAGGTGACCGGCACTGCGGCCGGTCTCAGGGCCGCATTCGATGCGGCCGACAGAGGTAGCCGGATCGTCGCCGTCGGCCTGCACGGCGAACACCGCCAACTCGATGTTCGTGATCTGTCGCTGCGCGAGGTCGAACTCATCGGGACCAATGCTCACGTGTGCTCCGCCGACCTCCCGGAGGCCTTGCGCCTCATCGCCTCGCGCAACGATGCGTGGTCCGACATCGCGCCCATCGCGCTGTCCCTCGATCGATTGATCGCTGATGGGCTCGAGCCGCTGGCGGAGGGTCGTCCGGCCCACATCAAGTACCTGGTCGACCCGAGCGGGGGTGCGACACGAGCAACCCGCATGCGCAAGAGGACGCGCTGAAGCCCGTCACCGCGGTCGGTCACGTCGTGTGGGAATGGCGAGGGTCATGATCAACCCGCTCGGATCGGCGTTCGCCGCCGACAGGGTGCCGCCGTGCAGGTCGGCCACCCGCCGGGCTATTGCCAAGCCGAGGCCTAGCCCGTCGCCGGACCGTCGGCTCTCCGATCGGTAGTAGCGGTCGAAGATCCGATCGAGATCCTGGGCCGGAACGCCAGGCCCTCGATCTGTCACCGTCAGGGTCACGATCGACTCCGATCCGGAAATGGTCACAGAGATGGGACCCGCTTCCCCACCGTGACGAATGGCGTTGTCGAGGAGGTTGCCGATCACCGAATGCAGCCGGCGCGGGTCACCCTCGATCACGAGCGTGTCCGGCGCGTCGACTTCGATCCGGGGCGGCGGTGTGCGGAGCTCCGCCTCGGCGACCGCGGTCCGGGCCATGGCCACAAGATCCATGTCGGCCGGTTCAAACGACCCCACTCCGCCCTCGAGACGGGACAGGTCGAGCAGCTCACCGACCAACCTGCCGAGCCGGTCCGTCTGCCTGAGCATGATCTCGAGGGTGTGCCGCTCGTCGTCGACGACCTCGTCGAGGAGGTTCTCCAGATTGCCGTGGAGCACCGCGATCGGTGTCCGGAGTTCGTGACCCACGTTGGATATGAGATCGTCCCGCTGTCGCTCCAGGTCGGCGAGAGTCTCAGCCATGGCGTTGAACGCCGCTGCGAGTTGCCCGACCTCGTCGACCGAGTCGACGAGGACCCGCTGCGAATAGTCACCACCGGCCATGGCACTGGTTGCAGCGGTCATTTCTCGAAGTGGCGCCGTTACGCCCCTCGCCAGAACCTGAACGAGCGTCACCGACAGCACCAGGGCACCCGTCAGTGCCCACAAGGGATGGATGCTGAAGACGCGACCTGCAGTCACGGCCCCGGCGGTGACGGTGATGGCGACCGCAATCACGATGGTGAACTTCACCTTGAGCGACCGGAGCCGCGCGAGCGGACGAAGACCACGAAACGGGAGCAGCCGATCGAGCCATCGGAATATCGGCTCGAGCAGGGTGTCGATACGCGGGAGGTCGGACCGGTCGGCGGGTCCGCTCACGAAGGTCCGCCGGCATCGATGCCGATCGCATATCCGACAGAGTGCACCGTGCGCACGACGCGATCACCGAGCTTGCGGCGCACCGCTCGGACATGGCTGTCGACGGTCCGATGGCCGGCCGAGTCGCGGTACCCCCACACTTTGTAGAGCAGTTGCCCGCGCGTCAGCACCGCTCCCTCCGCTTCGGCCAAGGCCCACAGCAAGTCGAACTCGAGCGCCGTGAGATGGACCTCCGAACCGTCGCGCTCCACGATCCGCCTGACTCTGTCGACGACGATGCCCTCCAGTTCGAGGCGGTCACCGTGTGGGCTCGACTCGGCGGTCCTTCGGAGCACCGCTCTGATACGCGCCACCAGCTCTCGAGGACTGAACGGCTTCGTGACGTAGTCGTCGGCGCCGACGCCCAGGCCGACCAGCTTGTCCGCTTCGGCGTCCAAGGCTGTGAGCATGACGACCGGCACCCGCCGGGTCTGCTGGATCAACCTGCAGACCTCGATGCCGTTCAGCCCGGGCAACATCAGATCGAGCACGACCAGATCCGGTTCGAGCGATCGGGCGCGTTCAACGCCTGTCCGACCGTCGGTGCACGTCTCCGTTTTGAAGCCCTCACTCCGAAGCCGATCGGCCACGAGGGCAGCGAGGTCGGCTTCGTCTTCGATGATCAGAATCGTTTCCGCCATGGCCTCACATCGAGTCGGCGAATCGGGATCGTAGACGGAGTGCGCCACAGGTCCAGAGGCCCGCGCGTGAAGGAGTCACGTCTCGACCGGGAGGGGGACGCGGCTGCGTTCCGCTGTCGAAGAGATCTCGGGCGTGGCCCACCGATCTGCGCGATGTGCCCCGAAGCCGGACAGCACCGCCTCGAGCAGCGGCAACGCCCGATTGACGTGCCGTGCCGTGATGACTCGGTCCCACAACCACTCGAACTTCTTCCACCCACCCGCGTAGGCGAGATGCCGGAGCGCGTCCCGGCCGGCCTTGCCACGAGCCCCCTCCATGATGGACCCCCACCGATAGAAGTCGCGGTACGCCCTCGCATACCCGTCGGCGAGCTCTTCCGGGGACATCCCTTCTGGCCGGAACACGACCTCCCGCGTCGTGTAGCGATCCCAGTCTCGATGCACGATCCGTCCGGAGCGGTCCATGCGGTCGAAGAGCTTGGTACCCGGATACGGCGTGAGAATGTGGAAGGTGGCGGTCTCCATACCCACCGACGTCGCCCATTCGACGGTGCGGTCGAACACGTCGGGACCATCGTGGTCGAGACCGAAGACGAACGACCCGTTCACCATGATGCCGAGATCGTGGATCCGTCGAACGACGTCGCCATAGTCCCGTGCCACGTTCTGCCGTTTCTCATGGCTGACGAGGTTGCCGCCGTTGACACTCTCGAATCCGACGAACACGCTCCTCATGCCGGCCGCCGCCGCCTGTTCCAAAAGACCGGGACGCATGACCGCGTCGACGGTCGAGGCCGCCTGCCACAGCCTTCCCATGCCGCGCATCCCGGCGAAGAGTTCGCGGGCGAAGGATGGCTTGCCGAGTAGATGGTCATCGAGGAAGTAGACGTGGCGACCGGGCAGGCGATCGATCTCCGAGAGCGCATCGTCGACCGTCTGGGTGTAGAACCCTCGGCCGCCAGCAAAGAAGGCATCCTTGTAACAGAAGTCACAGTGATGGGGGCATCCCCTCGATACGACGATCGAGTTCGGGCAGAGGTAGAGCTCACGCTTGATGAGGTCCCGCCGGATCGGAGGCAGTTCGTCGAGGCTGCGGACACACGAGGAGTACACCGGCTTCGGTATGCCTGCCCGGAAGTCCCGGAGAAAGGCGGGCCACGTGTCCTCCCCTGGACCGAGGAAGATCGAATCGGCATGCCGCTTCGCTTCTTCAGGAAGGGAAGTCACATGGAGACCACCCATCGCCACATGGACACCCCGTCGGCGGTACCGGTCTGCGATCTCATACGAGCGCCTGGCCGACGTCACGTACACCTGGATGACCACCAGGTCGGGCGCGTCGTCGAGGTCGAGGGCTTCCACGTGCTCGTCCTGGATCTCGACCTCATCGTCGGGGTCGAGATATCCGGCGAGGGTTGCGAGACCGAGGGGCGGGAACAGCGAGTACTTGATGGGTCGCCACCCCGGCGACACGGCCTCGATCAACGCCGGCAGGATCATCTTCACTCTCACGTTTCACGCCTCTCCTGTGGCTCGAGGTCACCGTACGAAGAGGATGTGGACGGGTGGTCCGCGGCATGTGAAGAAACGGTGCAGATCGTCGGTGCGATCCTCACTCCGTCGATTGCTGAAGGATCACTACGCTCGGATCGGGCGACCGGACGTGATCTGCCTACGCCGTGCCCTCCCGTCGAAAGGCCCAGCCACGAAAGGATCGGACATGACCGCGATCGACCTCGAGACGATCGAACGCGAACGCGCGCGCATCGCCCACACCTACCTCACGAAGGCCAAGGCTGGATCGTCGGCGCGCGGGATCCATCATGTTGCGCTGGTGTCATCGGACGTCGAGCGGACCGTTCAGTTCTATCAGGAGCTGCTCGAGTTCCCCCTGATCGACATCTTCGAGAACCGGGACTACCAGGGCTCGAATCACTTCTTCTTCAATGTGGGTAACGGCAACACACTCGCGTTCTTCGACTTTCCCGGCCTCGATCTCGGTCCATACGCCGAGGTACTCGGAGGTCTGCACCACCTGGCGATCTCCGTCGAACCCGAGAGGTGGCACCACCTTCGCTCGAAGTTGGATGAGGCGAGGGTGGACTATCTCCTGGAGAGCGATGTGTCCATCTACTTCACGGATCCCGACGGGGCGCGCATCGAGCTCCTGGCGGACCCACTCGGTGAGATGTACGGGAGCAAGCTGCTCGATCAGGAGTAGCCGGCGATCACCACGTTGCGTCCCCGCGGATGACCACATCCGAGCCACCGTCGACGAACACGACCTGGCCACACAGATGCGTGTTCTCCTCGCTCACCAGCCAGGCGAGCAGACGGGCGACGACTTCCGGCTCGGCGATCCCGTTGAGGGGCATCGGGACCATCTCGAGGATCTGTTGACGTGCCTCATCGGTCGACAGCAGGTCGGCTGTCATTGGAGTTGCGATCACTCCGGGTGCAACGGCGTTCAGCGGTATGCCCGCCCCGGCCCACTCCTCGGTGGGAGCCGTGCGACGAATCCACTGCGCAAAGGCCTTTTTGGTCGATGAGTAGATGAGCTGATCACCCTCCGTACCCTCCAACGTGCCCGCACGTTCGAGCGCCTTCGGCTCCTCCCATGCAGTCATCGCCGCAACGAGCTCGTCGTCAACCGGCATGAGCGACGCCATCGACGCGACGCCGGCCGCACGAGGTGCACCCGACGCGGCCAGCAATGGGCGAAGACCGGTGAGCGTCGACACCATGCCGAAGTAGTTCACGGCAACGGTTGTTGCGATCGGATGCGCCAACCCGGCGATCGCCAACACGGCGTCGAGCGTCCCGCCGGCCAGACGTCTCGCTTCGTCGACCAACGTCTGTCGACCGTCGGCTGTCGTCAGGTCGGCAATGATGTCTGCGTCGTGGAGATCCACACCGATCACCGTGTATCCCCGCTCAGACAGCAGCTCAGCCGTCGACCTCCCGATTCCCGAAGCCGATCCTGTGACCAAAGCCGTTCGTGCCAAGCCAACTCCTCGCAGCCACTCACACCAGCCGGGTCACTCGGGGTGAAACGGGTCACGACGACAGCCACAAAGGCGGAATGCGATATCGTCGGGGCATGAGTTCCGATCACCCCCACATGGAAGACTTCGAGGGTCATGTCGAGGCGGTCGCGTCCGATCTCGAGTACTTCCGTCGGAAGCGAGTCGAGCCTCGTGTGCTGTTCTCGCTGCGCCGGGGGATCGTCGGATTCACGGATCTGCTGGCGGCAGACCGGGCGATCGGTGGGCCGGCTCCGGTGGAACCGGTCGATGATCTCGAAGCTCGCATCAGGGCGCTCGAGGATGCTCTCGACGCCATGATCCTCGGGATCGCGTCCGTGACGACGAAGCTCGCCTCGACATCGATCGCGATCGACGACACCCGGCGCGAACGCGGCGACTACGACGAGTTCTTCCGGCTGGCAACACGAACATACGACGGCGATCTCCTCGATCGAATCACCGCGCTCGAAGGAGCGCTCGCCGAGACCAACAACCTGGTGAACGTGTACACCCGTGCGCTCATCGATCGAGGCGAGATCACAGAGGCCCAACTCGAGTCCCAACGAACGATCCTCTCCGAACGCGGATATCGCAACGGTGCGCGCATCGTGGCCAGGGCGTGGGTCGACGCCGAGTTCAAGCAAAGACTGCTCGATACCGGCCGGGAGGCGGTTCGCGAGCTGGACATTCCCCCGGGACGTCTCGGCAAGCTCGGCGTGGCCGAGGCCACCGACGACTCCCACCACGTGGTGGTGTGCACGCTCTGCTCGTGCTACCCGCATGACCTGCTCGGCAACCCGCCGTGGTGGTACCGAACGGACGAGTACAAGCAGCGGATCGTCGCCGACCCCCGAACAACCTTGCACGACATGTTCGATCTCGACATCTCCCCGGACCGCAGAGTCGTGGTTCACGACTCGACGTCCGACGTGAGGTGGATGGTGCTCCCCCGGCGTCCCGCCGGCACCGAGGGCATGTCCGAGGAGGACCTCGCCGCCCTGGTGACGGCCGAAAGCCTGGTCGGCAGCGCAGAGATCCCGGCCCGTGGCTCATGACGAGCTCGAGTGACGAGCGATTCTCGGTTGGCGATCGGGTTCGGGTGGTCCACGACGTCCCGACCGGCAACCCTCGCACTCCCCGGTATGTCCGGGGACATTCGGGAGTCGTCTCGGCCCGCCACGGAGTGATCGTCAACCCCCTCGACCACCACCAGCCCTATCCACCGCTCTACACGGTGGTGTTCAGGATCGAAGACCTCTTCGGACTGGCCGGCGAGGATCTGGTGACGGCGGATCTCCACGACGAGTGGCTGGAGCCAGGCGAAGCCGATCAGCGATCGGCTTTGTGATCAACGCGGCGATGGTCGCCCATGCCGGTTCACTGCGACACCCAAGATGAAACCGAAAGCAACGGTGATCAATACATCTCAGGGTGGCATCGTCGATGAGCGCCCTCGCAGATGCCTTGCGATCCAACCGGATCCGAGCCGCAACACTGGACGTGTTCGCTACCGAGCCCTTGGGCCCCGATCACGGCGCTGCATTCACCGGCCTCACCAGCGTGTTGCTGTCGCCACATGTGGCGCGCAACACGCACGAGTCGGTCGATCGGATCGCCGGAACCATCGTCGACGCCGTTCTCTCTCGTCTCGGGGCGACATCCTTCAGAGGAGCAGACGCTCCTCGTACTCGACCCTCGAGAGCAGATGCGGGTCACCGTCGGTGATGAGGACCATGTCTTCGATGCGCACGCCGCCACCACCGCGCACGCCGGGGACCCACACCAGGGGCTCCACGGCGAACACCATGTTCGGCTGGAAGTCGTACTGGGTGGCACCGGGGAGCGTCTCACCGATGTACGGCGGTTCGTTGGCCCCGATTCCGATCCCGTGACCGATGAAGAGGCTGAATAGATGCTCGTCGAGGTCGTACTCGCCGATCTTTTCGATGATGGCGTCGGCGCAGTCCTTGTTGGTGTGTCCGGGCCGCATTTTGGCGATGCCTGCCATCAGACCTTCGTACACGGCCGTGTAGATCCGCTTCTGTTCCTTCGAGGGCTTGCCCACGATGGTGGTCCGCCCGATGTCGGCGAAGTACCCATTCCACATTGCGCCGATGTCGATGAAGCACAGGTCCTGGTTGCGGATGATCTTGTCGGTGGCCAGCCGATGGGGCGGAGACATGTGCTCGCCGGATGCCACGAATGGAGTGATCACGTGGGCCATCTCGCCACCGAGCCGGAAGAGGGTCTGCATGGCGTCGGCTGCCACCTCCAGCTCTCGGCGCCCTGCCCGGGTCTCGTCGAGCGCTCGCTGCGTCACCGAATCACCGATGGCGCACGCCTCCTCGATCACCGCCACCTCGATCTCGGTCTTGATCCAGCGGGCCTGCTGCATGATGGTGTCGCCGTCGACGAGCTCCAGGTCTGGCAGATGGGTCGCCAGCGACTGGATGAACGAGATGTTGGCCTGGTCGACGGCCAGCCTGCCGGCCTCGATCCCGCGGGACGCCAACAACGGCCTGAGCGTGCCGGTGACGAACCCGTCGACCAGCTCGCGCTGCTCCATGATGGGAACCGCATGAGCTTCACCGATCCAACTCATGCCGAATTCGGCCTTGTCGATCTCGCCTCCCGACCCGAGGAGGATGGGATCCTCACCGCCGAACAGGAACGCCCCGTTGAGCGACGTGGTCTTGCCGGCGATGAGCTGGGCACGAAGCGACGTGAGATAGCGAACGTTCTCGTCTTTCCACGTCAGGATGGCATCGACACCGGACTCGGCGAGGGCCTGTTGCGCCTTGGCGACCCGTTCCCTCCTGAGCTCACCGAAGTCGTAGCGGTCCTCCCAGTCGACCGCGAACGGTCCTTTTGCGTACCTGATGGCTCCAGCTCCGCGGCCACGAGACCCCCGTGGTCCAAGGGATCTCTGTTCGATCTTCTATATGAGGCATTCTACAGGCTCGCCGGCCGGCGCCCGGACTTGGCGGCGCGCCGCCTTGTGACCAGTTCGTCGACCGGTTCGGGCCCGGCGCGGATACTCCAACAACGCCGGGATGCTCCCAGACCCAGATGTTGACGCCGTCTTCATCGCCGCTACCAACGTCTTGCGCGCCGGGACGATTGGAGACGTCGAGTCGGTCCACCTCGGAATTGGTGCCGGTCGCCGACGCCATGACAACTGGAGGGTCGACCCCGCGATTGCTGGACTGGGCACGGTCCAGAACGTCGGCATCCACGGGCTCGACTTCCTTCGCGTGCGTTCCACGCCGAGCCGGTGGAGGTGACGGCCCTGTTCGACCGCCCACACGGCACGAAGGGTCGGATCGTGGGCAGGGACTTCACCCGCTCGAGGATCGACGGGGTGCTCACCGTGACCACGGAGGCCGGCGTGACCAGTACCAACTATCCGGCGCCGGCAGCGCACCGGTTGGCGGCGGTGGAGTTCACGTCGGCGGGCTTGGCGGGCCCGCCGCCGGATGCGTCGGGTGATGACGGTTTGCGCAGCGTGGAGGTGTGCGACGCCATCCGGCGCTCGGCCCGGCACGGGACGAAGGTGACCATCGAACACCGGCCGGCATAGGCGTGGCCGCGTGAGTCCCGACGACATCCGCGCCATCGACCAGGTGATCCGGCGTGCCGCCGAAGTCGTCGACAGCGGGGCGATCGTGTGGACCGAATCCGGCGAGGGCGCGACCACCGCCCGCAACGTCGCAGCGCTCAACCGACTGGGACTGGTCGCCCGCCTGGGCCGCGACGTGTCGGCGGTCGACTTGAGCACCCGATTCGCTGGACTCGACCTCGACCTGCCGGTGTTCCTGGCACCTGTAGGCGCACTGGGCCTGTTCGGTCCTGACGACGGCGCGGCGGCGGGACGGGCCACGCGGCGCCGACATCTGCAAAGCCCTGGCCCTGGGCGCCGAAGCCGTGGGTCTTGGGCGTCTGCAGTGTTGGGGATTGGCCATCGGGGGCACCGACGGGCTCGTCCGGCTGCTCGACATCCTCCGCCAAGAGCTGACCATCACGATGGCGAATCTCGGCTGCGCCTCGGTCTCGGAGCTCGGCCGAGAACAGGTGCGATCGACGATCGAGGCCTCGCCGCCCCGGCCATCCATCATCGACCGGACCGATGGCGAGTAGCGATCTCGAGCCGGGGACGATCACCGGTAGAGCGTGAACTTCACCGATCACCACTTCCATGACCGCGATCTGGACAAACCCGAGGCGCGTTCCGGCAGTACTGCCCTATCGCGATGCTGAGCCTCGACGGATGATCGAGGCGGAAAATGAGGAGGACGGAGATGAACCGAACCGGGCGGTTGGTGATCGGCACGGTACTGATCGCGATAGGGGCACTCGCACTCGCATCTTTCGTGGCCGGTGGTGACAGCGAGTCGAGCACCCAGACGTTCTCGGGTGTGTCCAGCTTCGTCTTCGACGCCGAGAACGCCCCGATCGAGATCGCAGCCGGGGTGGAGGAAGTGGTCGTGGACATCTCGGCCACGAAGGGTCTGTTCGGTGCGACGGTCGACCTCGAAGAGAGCGACGGGACTGTGCGGCTCGTCCAGGACTGTCCGTTCTTCGTGTTCGGATGGGGCTGCCGTGCGTCCTTCGACGTGACGCTGCCGTCCGGCACCGACGTGTCGGGAGTCACCTCGAACGGAAGCATCACCCTCGACGGCCTCGCTGGACAGATCGACGTGGCATCGAGCAACGGAGCGATCACGATCACCGACGTGTCCTCGGATGTGACCGTGCGCACCTCCAACGGTTCGATCACCGGCACCGGCATGGCATCGGACGTGTTCGACGGCCGCAGCAGCAACGGACGGGTGGAGGTCACATTCGTCGAACCGCCGACCTCGGTGACGATCGACACGAGCAACGGTTCGGTCGAACTCGTGCTGCCGGCGGACTCGCCGCCGTACGCGTTGAGCACATCGACATCGAATGGCAGCATCCAGACGGACGTGCGGACCGACCCTGCTGCGGCCGAGCACATCGACATCGACTACGTCGAACGGGAGCATCACCGTCCGCTACGGCTGATCCAGAAGGCCGTACGCGCTGCTCCTTGTGTCGGCCGGTCGTCGCGGACACTTGTGGGTCCGGGAGGACACTCAGGGACGTCTCTGATTCCAGCGTGGCCGGCTCACACCCTGATACGCCGGCTCTTCGGATAAGTCACTTCCCGGACCCGCAACCAAGCTTATGCCCGATCGTGATCAAAGGCAGGGCCGAACGCCCTCCTTCAAGGATGCCTTCGGAGCAGCCGGCAGATGCTCTGATCAGGTCCACGACATCCACCCGAATACGACCTGTGACTTCCTCGTCGTCGAAGTCCGAGACACCTGGGCCGGCCCCGATGTCGACGATGGGCGCCATTTCGGCTAGGCCAGCGGCAACCGAATCTGCGCGGTGGCTCCCTCCTGAGGTCTCGACGATCGCCACCTCTACCATGGGACAGCACAACCTCACGGACGATGACAAGGCGAAGCCCGGCGCCACCCTGTGACCGGTCGCGGCCATCCCGCGCCCGCCGAGGGTCCGGTACAGGGACCACCGAGGTGACCTGCCCGAGATTCGGGTGAGACCGGCTGGAGACTATCGGCCCATCAGGCGACGCTTCCTGGCGTTGCGCCGCACCACAAAGCCCGTCGTCACTGCCACAAGCGAGGCAAACCCTAAGGGAGCGACGACGAACAGTCCTGTCAGCTCGCTCATGTACTCGGTGAACATGGCATCGATCACCGCAAAGGGATCCTCCGATCCGAGGTCGACGTTCTCCCCCTCCCGCACAATGTCCAGCAGACGTGATCCCACTCGCAACAAACCGACGCCGAACCAGCCCAACGTGGCCACCAACCCAAGGATGCCCAGCCACATGATCATCGATCCCAGCCGTTCTCGGGCCAAGACCGTCTGTGCGGGACGGCTTCCCTGTGCGAGTCGTTCGAGGTGCTGGGAGACGGCGTCCAACTCGAGCGGATCGAGCTGCCCGGCGGGACTGTCGAGCGTAAGCCACTGTCGATCGCCCAGAATGGCGAAACGACGCTGGGTCTCACCGATGTTGTAGCTGTCGATCACCAGCGGAAGAACCGGCCGGCGGGCGTTGACCGCCGCGACCAGTTCCTGATTGACCCAGGCTGAACCGGCCGCAGACGGAGAGATCAGCGCCAGCACCACCGAACAGCCGGCAATATGCTCGGAGATGCTCTGGTTCCAGACCTCCCCCGGTCGAAGGACATCCTGATCGATGATCACGTGCCATCCCCGTGCACGCAGATGGCCCACGAACGCCTGGGCCCGGCCCGACTCCTCTCGGGCATAGCTCACGAACACCGAGTTCGACGCCCTTCGCGGCGGTAGCTTCGGCGCGGCGGGCGACGCTGGACTCTGGAGTGGGTCGGGGACATCAGTGGCGACATCGGACATCATCTGCGTGTGCTGATCGTGGGCCGGCAGAACGACATAGCCCTCGACGGTACCGAGAACTATCCGATCGTGGTTCCGGAGCTCGACCGTGTCGACCAGACGCGTGCCGTTGACCCGCGTCCCATTGGTAGAACCCAGATCCCTGATCTTGAGCACCGAGCCATCCCACCTGAGTTCGGCGTGGCGCTCGCTCACATAATCCGACCCGATCGGAATGTCGGCCGAATCCGAGCGGCCCACCACCACCGACCCTACCGGCAGACCAAACGTCTGCTGAGCACCAGCATGATCGGTGACGACTAATCGCGGACTCTCCATATGTCGATCACCTCAAGGCATACCGCATTCCGCCATCGCCGGAGCCGATTCAGATACGCGATCGGTCAAACATCCCCGTCGGACCGGGATGATGACGTGTCGCAGGCCCCACGTCTCGAAGCGTACGCAACCCATGGACGTGACGGACCAACCCTGGACTGAGATGTGAGTCACCCCCGTTGATCGCGCACATCCGCCAAGCGGCAAGCTCAAGGGCTCGAGAGGGCACACCGATCCAAGGAGCGATCCACCACTCCGACGCCGGATCTCAAGGTGCAATACACGTCGCTCGAGTTCTGCGCCACTGCCGAACTCGCCGGCCTGCACGTGTGGTTCGGGTCGACCGGGGACTGTTTCCATAACGCCGCCATGGAAACGTTCTGGTCCACGATCAAACGAGAGATCGCCTGGATCCGCGGGTCGATCTTCTTCGCCACCCGCGCCGAAGCCAGGCTCTACCTGTTCGAATACATCGAAGTGTTCTACAACCGCCAACGACACCAGGCACGCCTCGACCATCACACCCCCGCCGAATACGCCGCCAGGTTCACCGCATGAACACCAAAACACCGTGTCCACGAAACCGGGGCAAGGTCAGTTGGACACGGTGACCCGGTGGATGCTGGTGGGGGTTGCGAGCGGCCGGTCTGCTGGTCCGCCATCTCATCGATCACACGATCGGTGATGCGGCTGATGGTGTCGCGGGACACCTCGGCGCCATACACGTCCGCCATGTGCGCCGACACCTCACCGGTCGTCAAGCCCTTGGCGGTCAGCGAGATCACCATCTCATCCACCCCCGACAGGCGCCGTTGACGTTTCTTGACGATCTGGGGTTCGAAGCTGCCGTTGCGATCACGAGGCACATCGATGCTCACCGGCCCGACATCGGTCAACAGTTCCTTCGAGCGGGTGCCGTTGCGAGAGTTGGAGCACTTCTCCCGGCTGGCCGGGTCATGCTTGTCGTAGCCGAGATGCTCCGACATCTCTGCCTCGAGCGATGCTTCGAGCACCGTCTTGGTCAAACCGGCCAACAATCCCCCCGGGCCGACCAGCTCGACGCCCTCGTCCCGAGCGCCTTCCACCAACTCCTCAGCAAGCTGCCGGTCCTCCAGCGTATGAGTCGCCGGCTCAGTCGTATCGGTCACTGCCAGTCCTTTCTGCCAACCGCTCAACAGCGAGTCAGCATCTCAGGCCAACAGGCAGATACACCGGATTTCCGACACTCCCGGTTCATCGAGACCGATCCGAAGGCCTGCAGACGACCGACGAAACGCGCCGATTCAACCGGTCGACTGCCGCGCACCGTGGCGATCGACGCACCCGGCAACGAACACGAGATGCCGATCCCAGACACTCGGCGAGAGGGGCGTCACCGCTCCGTATTCGTTGATCGGTGGCGCTCCGTGGTCAGGGGTACTCGCGTTTCGGTCAACTCTCGAGACTCCGGCTTCGACGTGCGAACGGTCATCCGCCAGCAAGGCCAAGGTCTCTGAGACCCGCGCCTGCTCCGTTGGAGCTCGCACGTCCTTCGCACATGACATCCGAAATCGGCGGAGCCTCTGTACTGGGAATCCTGGTCTGGCGCCGCCAAGGGAGATCGGCTCCGGCGGTTGATCGAGGAGAATGGACGATGGCGCTGAGTTTGCGATGATCGCTTCAGATTGAGGAGGTGCTGGCGTGCCGGTCGAACATTCGGTCAGGGTTGGGATCTCCTTCGGGCTCACCTCTGGTGTCATCACGACTCTCGGCCTGCTCGTGGGCCTGTCGGCTGGCACTAGCTCGCGGCTGGCTGTCATAGGTGGGATCTTCACCATCGCAGTGGCAGACTCCCTCTCCGACGCACTTGGCATTCACGTTTCGGAAGAGGCGGAGGGTGTTCACACCAAACGCGACGTGTGGATTTCCACGATCGCCACGTTCGCCTCGAAGCTGTCCATGGCTCTTACGTTCGCCCTACCAGTGATTCTCCTCGACCTCGATACCGCCGTTGTTGTATCGATTCTATGGGGGGCACTCGCACTGTCGTTGTTGAGCTGGAACCTGGCGCGTTCGCAGGGCGCGAGGGTGGGACCGGTCGTGATGGAGCATCTGGTGGTAACTGCACTTGTCATCATTGCGGCACACCTGATTGGCCGGTGGATCTCGACGGTCTTCTCCTGAGTCCGGAACGGGCGGACGCTGGTTGCATGTGCGTCCCGGATGGAAACTCGAAGACTGGGGCTCCGTCGCGGGGTCACATGCGGTGCACGGCCCTCGAGATGTCTGCCACTGCTCGTACTGCGAAGCGGGCGAGGCGCGGCGACACCAATGCTGACATCGACACCAGCGTGACGTGGCGAAGGCCCACGTCTGATCCTCGCACCTGACCTCGGGAGGATCACGCATCAGATGCACCAACTCCTCCATCACGGCCGGATCCGCTTCAGCCGATTTGCCACTGCGAGGGTGTACCAGTAGTTCTTCGGGCGCACCCCGGTAGAGAAGCTTGAACAGAGTCTCATGGTGGGGGAGGCGACGCGCGGGTCGAGGTCCGTCGACTATTCGTCGTCCACGGAGCCGTGCCGGTACCAGTTCAGGTCGAAGCCGAGCTTCGTCGACGCCGACTGGACAGTCGCGTGAACGTCACCTCGGTCGCTCAGTCGGGTCGCCGGGGGCATATCCGGCTGCGGACTGGGACCGGGGATCCGCCGGACCAGCGGTCCATCCCGCCGGGCATGTGGCGGTACAACTCTCAACGGGGGCTTCCACACATGCTGAATCTGAGCAGCGCGCTCGAACGAGGTCACGCCGACACGGAACCGGGCGCAAGAGCAGGAATACCCCCTGCGGATCGCTCCTGTCGAGCGCTGGCGCCGTGGCCCCGCTCGAGTGTTTGATCAGGGCAGTGCGGCCGCCCAGTCGGTCAACGCACTCTTGGTGATCCCGAACCGAAGATGGGCACCACCAAGGCCCGCCGCCTCGATGATCTGACTCGCCGAGCAGCCGCCCGTGTCGGACGCCGTGTAGCCGGAGTCTCTGTCGTAGGGATCGAGGAACTGGCCGGCTGCGTTGGTCCAATAGCGGTTCCTCTTCCACTCGAGCGGCGGAGGTTCGGTCAGAACCGTCCGGTCGCAGACGTCGTCACCGTCTGCGACGCCGTCACCGTCGTCATCCGGGTCGCAGGCGTCACCAAGTCGGTCACCGTCGAAGTCATTCTGGTCCTCGTTGTACACGTCGGGACAGTTGTCGCACCCATTTGGGACGCCGTCTCCATCGGAGTCGTTGACCGCGTCGCAGTCGAGCTGGCAGTTCACACAGTCTTCGGGGATCTGCCCGTTGCGCTGGCAGACCCCATCGCCGCATGCGGACACCGCCGACCACTCGGCCGGCATCACCGGCTGTTCACAGCCGGTGGCGTCGCAGAGGCCACAGTCGACAGAACACGCACCGACCTCGCTGGTGTCGCAGTACCCATCCCCACACGCACAATCGGGAGCGCAGTTGGCGCTGGTCTCCCCCAAACCGAATTCACAGGCGCCGTTGCCACAGGACCCACCCTTGCCGACAACTCGCTCGATCAGCGTGCCGTCGCCGGGACGCCACCCCGCCTCGCAGACGCGTCCGGGCTCGGTGAGCGGGCTGCAGGGAGCAAGGATCTCACTCTGCGCCCAGCCGAATTCGGCTTCGGCAGTCGCCCCCGAAACACATCCCCCGCCTGCGGGACTCGACAGCGTGCCGGGCGTGGATTCCGCCGGGTTGTCGGTTCGCATGTCGGCGCAGACCTCGCCACCACCGCAGTCGCCGGAGAAGTAGCAATCCTCACCACCGCAGAAGCCCCTCACCTGGTGGGTGAGCGGGTTGTAGCAGCGGAAGTCAGAATCCAGCGTCCCACCCCAGGCCCAGTAGCCGGCGATACACTCGGGCCGGGCCGAGCAGTAGGTTGCATCGACCCCACGAACGCAGGGCGGGCCGACCTCGGCGCCACCGGGCTTCCACGGGTCGTCGATGTCCTTCACGCATGTGTTGTCGTTGCAGCAGTGCGCCGGCCCACAGTCACACGCCGAATCGCAGTGATAGGTCGGGTTCTCGGGACAAACGCTCTTATCGTTGTCTGCGTTCAGGCACGACTGTCCCGGCGGGCATCCTGCCTTCTCGCAGCAGTACACGACCTGGCGGGGATCTCGGACGCAGAAGCCCTTGTAACAGAACCACTCCTGAGGGCAATTGCAGGCAATCTGGCAGTCCTTGCACACGCCTCTGACGGTGTCGCACGGCATCCCGTTCACGCAGTCGGTGTCGGAACTGCACTCGACACGACACGAGAGATCGCAGCCGTCCCCACTGTCGACGTTTCCGTCGTCGCACTGCTCGGTACCCTCGATCAGGCCATTGCCGCAGACCGGTTCTGCCTGGGCCGATGGGCCGCCTGCGACCGCCAAGGTCAGGACAAACACAGAAACCAGCAGGATCTTGGTCCTCATCGCCACCTCCCAGACCAGAGAGGCCGAACCGATCGCCCGACAACGACGTCGCCGTGCCGTGCCCGCGGCCCCGCTGAAGAGCGGCATACAAGCTGCCCCTGGCCTCGGAGCCGCAGGACCGACCGACACCAGCTCGATCGGACGACGCCTTCGTCGACCTCTCCCAACTCGCCATACGACTCGTTCGGTACCCCAATGGGGGGTACCACGCGACCACTTCGACCGTACGTCGCGGCGTATCCGGACGTGTAGGGTCCTCCTGCCAGATTTCACTCGACTAGCGAGGAAGCGCCGTACCGGTCACGGCGAGGCATGCCTCGAAAGAGCGGCGGCCGAGGCGCGCCTATGTCTCGTCGCCTGGAGGAACTGGGCGTGCTCTCGCAGGTGGACACCATCTCATCGGCGTCCGGCGCCAGCATCCTCGCCGCCAAGGTCGCCCTGGCCGACATGCCACGCTGCCCCGGTGCATCATGTCTGCGACCGACATCGGATTCGGTGCCTCGGAGCCTCCGCCACACCCTCAAAGCCCTCAACCACCCTGACCCGCACTGGGGATTCATCCTCACCGACGTCACCCGGGGAGCGCCGGGCAACAACGAACGAACGGTGTTCGTGCACGACTCACGCCGGGCCAAGCCGTGCGGGCTCGCCGCCGAGCTGGTCCTGCCCCAGAACGAACTTGGCATCGAGCCTGGCACCATGACCGAACAATTCGCCGGCACCCATATGCCGTCAGCTTCTACTCGGCGGTACAGACCTTCATCCTCGTAACCATGCAGGTCAAGTACGGGAACCGATCCGAGGAGCGGGCAGCCGAGCTGAAGACGTTCGCCGCTTGGATGGCGGACTGGGCTCGCGACGTCCATGCCTGCAAACACAACCTGATCGCCCTCGGTGACTTCAACATCGAACGGCACGGCGATCCGCTGTACGAAGCCCTCTGCTCGACCGTTGTCCCGAGTCAGCCTTCTTGCACAGAATCCGGGGTGGTCGGGTTTGAGGGTTTCGGGGGGGTCAGGTATCGGTCGAGGGGTCGTTGCCAGTCGATGTTCTCGTGGGGTCTGATCCGGTTGTACTCGTCGGTGAAGTCGTCGACATGGTCGGCGAGGTCGGTGCCGTCTGTGATGTCGTGACGGTAGAGCCGCTCGTACTTGAGCGATTCGAACCATCGTTCGATCACCCCGTTCGTCTCGGGTGCTCGATGCCTGGTCCGGACGTGGCGCATCCATGTCCGGCGAGCGAACCGGGCAGCCACCGCCGCTGACCGCATTGCCGCACCGTTGTCAGTCACCACAATCAACGTTTCGACCTCACCGGTCGCCAGGTTGACGCAGTCATCGACGAGCGGCATCCTCATCAGAGCCTCGGCGGACGTCACCGCAGCCTCGAGGGCGGCGATCAGGTCCGACGTGGTCTTGGTGGTCGACACGAGACACACGAGGGTCGAACTCGGAGAAGTCGACCTGCCGTACCCGGTTGCGACGCAGGGGTGGATCAACAAGCGCCTCTCTCCGCTCTCGGGCGAGTTGGCGGCGTTCGGCCTGATACGCCAACGGCGTAACAGGTTTCGCCGTGCGATCGCTCGTTTCACCGACGACTGCGACCCGACATCGTGGCCGTCGGCCCGGGCGAGCGCCCAGATCTTGCGATGACCTCACGCCTCCCACCTCTCGGCGTACTTGGCGACCAGCGGTTCGATCCGATCCACCACCGGAGCCGGCCGCGGCCCCTTCACCGGGTCACCGGCCCGCCACTTGCTCAGCCGGTACTGGTAGGTGCGGCGAGGAACACCGATCAGCTCTGAGGGCCTCGAGGTCGTGAGCTGGGCTTCGATCCGGATCATCTCGAGGTCCTCGATGGGGGGAGATACTCGGCCCCCTTCTTCCACACCCCCAACTGGACATGAGCTTCACCCAGCGCCGCCTTCAGCTCTTCGTTCTCGACCTCGAGCTCGACCTCACGCGACGACCGCCGCCGAACCCCCTTCTCCAAGCCCTGACGGCCGCCGTCGAGGAACTGTTTCTTCCAGTTGTGGACCGACTGTTCGGACACGCCGTTCTGGCGGGCAGCCTCCGCCGCCGAGTACTTGCCGCGCAAAACCGACATGACGATCCGTAGCTTCTGATCAGTCGTCTTCTTCGATGGCCTCGCCATCGCTGCTCCTTCGGCCAGGACCAAGACCTAGACCTGAGCAGCAAACGATGACCCGGGGCGACAGCAGCAAGGAGTAGATTCGAATGGAGCGGTTGGAAGGAATCCGCCCATGCGTCGTCTGCCCACTGCCGGGGCTGTGGTGTTGGCTGCTGCAGCCTTGGTGTCAGCTGTCGATACGTCCGCCGCGGCGTTGCCGCCAGAGGTTCTCCCCCAAGACGGCCCTTTCGACGATGTCGCAGTGTCACCCGACGGATCAGTCATCGCCGTGGCCCAGTACGAAAGGCTGGGTGTCGTCGCCGAGGAACAACTGACCATGACCGAGATCCCGGCGAGCTTTGTGTCTGTCGGCAATGACGTGATCGTTGCCTCCGGAGTCAATGCCCTCGACGCTCTCCCCGACACCTTCCAGCTCTCTGTGACGACGTTGCAGGGAGAATTGCTGTCGACGCTGATGTTCGATCCGCCGGAGGGTTGGACCTGGCGGGACAGGGGCATTCTCGGCGACGTGGCGGTCTGGGGCGACTACGTCCTCATCGACCACTCTGGAGCAGTAGAGCTACGTCCGCTCAGCGACCTGACACAGGTAACCGAGGTCCTCCCCGAACAGACGCGGAGGATTCGGCTTGCTGCAGAGCCTGGTCGGGGCTTGGTGGGTCTCTTCGAGGAGATCGATGCTTCGCTTGACTCTGGAGAGGTGACTGTTCTCACGTTCGATGCTTCGTTGTCGATCGCAGACAGCCTGGGACCATTGGACCTCGGAACCTTCGGAGGCCAGACCATCGCAGCGGCACCGGACCGTGGAGTGTTCATCAATCACTACGACGATGAAACTGGCAACGTGGTGATCTCTGAGTACAAGACAAGCGGCTTGGTCGAGCGGATCGAAGCTCTTCCCGACTTCTACTGGTGGGGAGGGATCGACAGTGACGGCTGCGGCACGGTGACCGGCGTTTCGGCCATGGCCGGGGACGGGGACTACGACGTGTATCAGAGTGTCAGGTGGCAGTCGGACTCTCGTGATCCCGGTTGCTTTGTCGACAGCCTCACCCATACCTTCCGCAGCGACATCGCCTGGCTGGGTCGGAATGACATCACGAAGGGCTGCAACCCTCCAGCCGGGGATTGGTTCTGTCCCGACGACCATGTCACCCGCGGGCAAATGGCCGCAATCCTGGCACGGGCCCTCGGTCTCACCGACAGGGCGGATGACCCGTTCATCGATGACGACAGCTCCGTCTTCGAAGCCGACATCGAGAAGCTTGCGGCCGCGGGGATCACCAACGGCTGCAACCCGCCGGAGAATGATCGGTACTGTCCTGATCGCGACGTGACCCGTGGGCAGCTGGCAGCACTGCTGGTACGGGCGCTGGGTTACGTCGACGATGGCGGCGGCGACCTGTTCGTCGATGACGACGGCTCGGTGTTTGAGGGCGACATCGACCGGCTAAGAACCGCCGGCGTCACCCGTGGGTGCAATCCTCCGAAAAACGACAGGTTTTGCCCCACGAACTGCGTGACCCGCGGTCAGCTGGCCGCCTTTCTACACAGAGCACGGTCCTTGCCCTGAGGGCATTCAATCTGCTCCGACTCAGCAGACCACGGTCGGCTCATCGCTGTCCCCCTCAGCGGTTGCCCATGCAGCGGGGCTGGGGCCACCGGGCGGGCCTCAGTGTTCGCCCATCTCGCTGGCCCGATCGGAGAACGGGTTCCTAACAGATCGTCACCGGTGACCGCCGCCTACCCATCTCCGGCCTCCGCGTACCGGCGCAGGAGCCATTCGCTACGCAACTCGACGCCGTGGCCCGTTGTGGGGCCGAGCGTCCTCATCGCCCGGAGGAGGCCGATGCTGACGGTGACGGTGCGGCCGGTCACTGACTGCCGGTCGGAGGCTCAGCGGCCCGCCATCCTCGACGTAAACGAAAACCTCCCATCGTTGGCCCCCCAGGACGAGCACAAGACCACTGAGGGACAGGCTTCGCCTCTCACAGCCCTGGAATGAACCTCTCTGACGTTACGAAGGCTCGGGCCATCACAATCGGGTGAAAGCAGGCAGGCTGGCCTCCTCGAGGTTCGGACCTTCTCCTCCTGAAATCCGGCGCCGATGCCGCGATGCTGGGACCATGGTGTCCTGCTCGTCGAGCGTAGGCTGCGTACCACGAGCGGGTTGCCGATCCGATCCGCCAAGAGCCTCGGGAAGTCGATCGACGGCACCTCGACCGAGGCCTCGACACGGTGGGACCGGTCCCACCGGCTCTTCGGCAGCCTCCGCCTCACTACGACCAGATCGCCTGGTTCACCGATGGCTCGGCCCTACCCGCCCTCGACCTCGACTACACCCGCCGGGGCGGCATCTTCGACTTCGTCCCCTACATCATGCACGGAAGGTCCCTACGCGACATCTCCTGGAAGATCTCCGACCACTACCCCCTCTGGGCCGAGTTCCTGGTCCGAACCCAGAAACGGCCAAGAAGCGCACGAGCGGAAGCGACTCCGAGGTGACACCCGTGGGTCGATCAGACCACACCTCGAAGCCACACATCGCAGGGCAACGAGACCGCTGGCGACGACCCGCGCACCAACCGGGGTTGTTCCATCCCGGGAAGGTTGATCAGGTCGATCGGCTGTGTTGGGGTGGGCGGTCTGGGTGTAGCGTCGGAGGAGATGAGGTGGATGCTGGTTCGTTGCGCGGTCGTGGTGCTAGCGGTGTTGCTGATACCCGCCGTCGCCCGAGCGGATCCCCTCGATCTGGACCCGGGATGGGGGGACGGCGGGAACGTCGAAGTCGGTGAGGATCATCAACCGACGGCGGTGATGGTGGATGCCGACGGAACCACCTGGGTGCTCGGCAACACCGCGTCGCTCGACCACTCCTATCCGCCGTTCCTGGCGCGGATCTCACCGGACGGGGAAACGGCGACCGAGATCGAGACGGAGCTTCCGCCCGATGCCGAGATCGAGGTTGCGGTCCGCACCCCGGACGGCTTCGCCCTGGCGTATGCGACGTTCGACGACCGCTACCTGACCCGGATCTTGGTCGATGGGAGGCTCCACCCCGGTTTCGGGATCGTGCCGCTCGGACCCACGTCGTCTCATCGGGTGTTCGCCATGCAGGCGGTCGGGAATGCGGTGCTGGTGGCAGGCAGCGACGACCTCGACCCCAACCTGTCTGCGGCCGGCACGGTGCGGCGGTTCCTTCCCGACGGGACCCTCGATGAGGGGTTCGGCGTAGGCGGTCTCTTCGCCGACCAACGCGACCTCACCACCACTGCCACCGGGCTCTTCCCCACCACCGTCGGCGTCGACGTTTCCACCATCTCGGAAGGAGAGGCGGGGTTCGACGAGCTGCGGGTGTTCTCCCTCGATCGGTTCGGGGCGGTGGTGAATGAGACCTCCTACACGGTCACCCACCTCGACGACCGGTCCTTCGGGTCGACGATGACACCGGATGGGCTGCGGGTGATGGCCCGAACCGGCTTGTACTTCGACACCGACCCGACCAGCAAGCTGCAGATCTTGAGCTTCCACCCTCCGAACCTCCCGGAAGGAGCGTTACACATAGGTGAGATCACAGAACGCATCATCGAAGACGGCGTGGTGGCGTCTTGGCCGAGCGTGGTGGTCGCCGACCGGGCCAACAATGCTTGGGTCATCGCCGGACGGACCGGGGCCGCCCACATGTTCTCGGTCGGCGACCCCGACGAGCCGGTGGAGATCCCGGGTGCGAGCCGGCCGATGGTCGCCGCCACCGACTGGCTCACCGGCTCGATCTACCTAGGGTGGCTCGACGGGAGGATCACCCGCACCCCACCCGACGGGTCGGGGCGGTTCACCGACGACGACGACTCCGTTCACGAATCCGACATCGCCGCCCTGGCGGCGTCAAAGGTGGGGAGAGGCTGCAACCCTCCCCTCAACACCTGGTTCTGCCCCGACGACCCATTGACCCGGGGACAGATGGCCGCCCTGCTGGTCCGAGCGCTCGGCCTTCCCGCCGGACCCGACGCCTTCACAGACGACGACGCCAGCGAGTTCCAACCCGACATCAACGCCCTCGCCGCCGCCGGGATCACCACCGGATGTGCCCCCGATCGGTTCTGTCCCGACGACCCGGTCACCCGCGGACAGGTGGCGGCATTCCTCACCCGAGCACTCGATCTCGCTCCGGGACCCAACGCCTTCACAGACGACACGGCAAGCGTGTTCGAGTCCGACATCAACGCCCTCGCCGCCGCCGGAATCACCAAAGGATGCGCGGTCGCCTCCTTCTGCCCCGAGGAATCGGTCACCAGAGCCCAGATGGCAACCTTCCTGGTACGGGCCGGCCTCACCCACCCCACCCGCTAAGAACGTCGTCCGCAAGGCACCCAATTGGCGGGATCCGAGACCAGAAGTCGACTGACGACACCCACCAGTAGGAACGCTGCACCCGAACGGGCAGCATCCGCAAAGGAAGCATTCCCGACGGCTGCCGGGGATTTGGAAGTCACGTTGATTGAGGGGATTCGAACGCCCGACCTCGTGCTTGTCGCGCACAGGGCTCGACGTCTCGTGACGTACCGCCCGCGACCAGGTCCACCAATCCATGGGAGACGGCGGAGCCCGGGGCAGGAACGTGGCCGTCTGCACACCCTGAAGAATGTGACCCTCTACCAGGGCGTTCGCGTCGAACCTCTGTGGAGCTGAGGGGATTTGAACCCCTGACCTCTTGCATGCCATGGGGAGTGCACCGAGATCCCACGGTGTCCCGGCGGGTCTCCCGATGTGCCAGGAAACGCCCGTTGCACAAGGGATTTCGGAGGATTCGCACCTCGAAACCACACTCCTGGCCAGGGGTTCTCGAGAAGCCCGTTTTGGCACCATAGGCACCAGGATTGGCACCAGAGCTACAGCTCCATCGCCTCGTCGTCGAAGCCGACGGCGGCCACCTCGATGGTGGGGTGACCGGGTGGCGATAGTGCTTGAACACCATCCGGGTGTCGACGTGGCCCAGAAGATCGGCGAACAGCTCCGGCGCCGCACCCCGAGCTGAGATAGTCGACCTGGCGGACCTCCGGATCAGAGTTGTTCGGCCCCGGGCGACCTTCCTGTGGACCGACATCGTCCGCGGCGACACCGCCGCCCGATATGCGATCCACAAGACCACGGCGGGAGGATCCACCCACATCCCGGCCGCCGAGGACTTCGCGACCTGAGAATCCCCGGGCTCACCGTGGCGATTATCGTCCAGGCCGCTTCCTCCACCGCAGTGGTGCCCATCGCCTCTTGCGAACGAGGCAACAACGCCGCACGGTGATCTTGGGGGTGTCCCCATGCATTGAAGGGAGGCGCCATGACACTCCAACAAGAACGAACGATGACCCCGCCGCAGAGGCGACCCTGGCTGACGGCGCTTGTCACCGTGGCCGTGCTCGTGGCTCTCGGGCTGGGAGCGTGGTTTCTGATCGACGCCACACAGGAAACCGACCTGGAGACCGCCACTCGTCTGGCAGACGAATGGGTGGCTGGATGGAACAACAACGACCCCGATGCCATCGCAGCGCTCTTCACCGAGGACGGCGAGTATGGCTTCGCTCCGGGCCCTGGCGACACGGGTGGCCCGTGGGCCGAGTACGCGTGAGGCCATGCGCACTTATGCCAGCAGGTACGTAGAAGATGTGACGAACTGCGTCCGCACCGGCGAGGGTAGGGTCACCGAGGCCGGGACGTTCGTCTTCCCGATGCGATGGGACTTCGAGGGGCCGATGACAGGCGAACTCGAAATCGAGTTCGAGGGCGACTTGGCGGCCCGAATGACCTGGATCTCATCGCAGGAGGTGGATTAATCCCAAACCCGATCCTCAACAGGAGGGACGCCACAATGTCGACAAGAAGGTGGACAAAGGCCTTGATCGCCTCCGTGCTCGTGGTGTTGACCGGCGCCATCGTTACCCCGGCAGCCGCCCGGGGGGCCGCACCCGAGCGCCCATGGAGTGTCGTCTACAGCGGGACCTACCAGGCAGGCACTCACCACTGTGAGCCCGGATTCGTCCCTCTCGACACCGAGGGGTCTGGGCACGCAACCCACCTCGGCGCCGTGACAATTCACATCCGAGACTGCGTGAATCCGATCACGGGCGAGATCACCGACGGAGTTGTCGTCTACGAAGCTGCCAACGGCGACCAACTGTTCGGCACATTCGAAGGCACGGTTCTGGCGCCGAACCCCGACGGCTCCCTGCCCGTCACAGTGCTCGGCACATACGACGGTGGAACTGGTCGGTTCACGAACGCCACCGGTCAGGCAACCGAAACAGCAATCGCGGTCCCGACGTCGGAGACCAGCGGATCGATCGCGGGCGAGTTGAGTGGAACCATCGCCTACAACGCAGCCGACTGAGCGAGATAGCTCATTGGTCCGGTCGGCGGCGGGAACGAGTCGCGATCGAGCCAATCGAAGGCATGATCCGTCCCGAAGCCGAACCGCTTGCGCCCAACGCCCTCACCCTTGGCGCGACGATGTACCACACCCGGAGTCTACGTGCCGAAGCTACGACGAGCCCAGGGGCACAGTGGACACGGGACACCACCGGAGGGGACCACAACCACGCCACTACCGGCTCCGCAGGTGCTCCGATGCCGGCGGGTACCGGGACGCCCCACCCATCGCACGAAGAGCGGCTCCATCGCCGGACTGGGCGGCGGCGTCACGATGATCGAACCCTGACCTCACCCGGGACGCATCCCGCCACAGCGGTTCGAAGCGATCCGGGCCATCCGGCTCTTCCCGGCCTGACCTGACGGGAGCGACAATGCCTACGGGACTAGCCCGCAGGGTGGAAGGATTGGTTCGCTCTCAGAGGCCGAGTCGGAGGGGCTGATGCGTCGGTTCGCCTTCTTCGGTTTGGTGGTGTTGGTGGTGGCGGGTTGCATCCAGTCGTCACAGTCGGCCACGACGACCGGGACCTCGATGGTGACATCGACACCATCCTCCACCAGTGTGGCCCCATCGACCAGCTCAACGGCACAAGTGCAGCCGTCGGCGACGACAACGACATCCACGACGACAACATCAACGACAACGCCACCCCATACGACTGTTGCCGCCGACACCACCCCGCCTGCGCTCGAGGTGTCAGACCCCAGGCCCCGGGCCACCGTCACCGAGTATCGCTACCGGTTCGTCGGTACCACCGAGCCGGGTGCCTCGGTGGTGGCAGCAGGCCGCTATCCGGTAGAAGTCGACGCCGGTGGCAACTGGTCGATCGTTCTCATCCTCAACCCGGGAGGAAACGTCGCCACCTTCGTCGCCACCGACCCCGCCGGCAACACCAGCGAGGTGCGGGTCCCCGTCTACCTGCAGGCGTGCCTGGAAGCGCCCGAGATCGCAATGCCCGAGGCGGTGTCAAACGCCATCAGCCTCACCGCCGACCTCGACGGCGACGGCAACGCCGACACCGTCACCACCTACTTCGCCCAAGACCGGTGGCGGCTTCACCTCGAGCTGGCGTACGGCTGGGAGACCGACACCGACATCACCACCCATGTCACCGATCCCCGCCTGGTCACCAACGCCACGGCGCCCTCACCGATCCGGACCGTCAACCTCGGCCTGCCCACCGTCCTCGTCGAACTCGGCGGCAACCTGGTCGGGTACTCGTACGGCTTCGTGGCTTTGACTGGGTGCACCCTCCAACCGGTCCTCGGACCAGACGAAGCGATGCCGGTGATTTGGGAAGGCATCGGGATCCACCACTCCGAGTTCTTCCGGTGCGAACCGGGGGCGGTCACCCAGGTACAAATGGGACGCAACGAGACCTGGATCGGGATCACCGAAACCCGCTACCCGTTCTCGACCGCCTCGACCGGCTTCGGTGCCCCCACCGTCACCGAGGAGAAGGTGAACGCACCGCCCATCCCCACCGATGGCTCCGACGACACCGCCTGGACAGACGAGGTCGCCCGGCGCCGCAAGTCCGCCTGCCGACCCTGGTGATCCCACACCAGAGCCAATGGGCGGGGTCCGAGACAGCCAAGTCGGGAATCGATAGGACAAGGACCGGCCAGACCGTGGCGAATTGCAGGTCGCGCGCAACATCAGAAACGGCGGGACCACAACCCCCACCGTCGCCACTCGGCATGCACACACCTCAGACACGAAAGCCACCAGGACCACCACACGGCCGCACTCCGGAATCAGCGAGCTGACTCCACGACACCCGGGGACCATCAGAACCTGGGCAACACCCGGGGAGGTTCACTTCGACAAGGGGTATCGGACCGTCAGCGTGTGGGACACTGCAGGTCTTCCCGGGCCGCGAGTCATCGGCTGAGGCTCGAACTGGATCACCATCGTTTCGGTCTCGGGGACAATGGTCATCCCCTGGCGAGGTGACCGATAGACGGGCCACACTATGAAGCGTTCATTCTCGTGAATGAAGAGCCTAAGACCTGCATAGCTGTGGATCGTCTCGCCATCCTCCTGCAGCACTTCGTGGGTTACCCCCTCGCCGGAGACGTAGAGCGGTGCGGCGGACCGAAATGTGATAAGGGGGTAGTCGGCGCAGTGTTCTTCGATGTCGGACGCACGGTCCTTGGCCGCCTCATATGCGTAGGCCTCTGTCACGTCGAACGCAGCCTGCGACACCATCAGGAGGGCCAGCCCTAGGGCAAATGTTGCCGTGCCTGGGCGCCTCAGCCGCGCACGGATAGCGCAGCCAGTGGTCATCGTCCCACCCTTCCAGAAGAAGAGCAGATAGCCGGCGTAGACCACCGCGGAGACTCCCACCATCCATCCGACCGCACCATACAAGTAGTTGATGTTGTCGAAGTGCGCACCCGCAACAGAGAAGCGACCCTTCTGCCAGAGCCCGACGATGAGGAACGCTCCGACAAGCGCCCCAGTACTCACAAGCCCCACAGATATGACCCGCCATCGTCGACATCGGTCACGGATCGACGTGAGCATCACGCTAACAAACCCGTGGACCACCGCGACCACAAGGACTCCTATCACAAGGTTCCTTAGAGGTGAAATGGTGACACCGACGCTGTCAACGAGATAGTCGGCGGTCGAGAAGTCGAGGCCACGGCCATCAACGCCAAACTCTTCGTAGACGTAGTTCGTGTAAGCCTGGCCGAAGTAGTAGAGCAATGCGGTGAGGAACGTGCTCGGTACGAGCACAGCGGCTGTGCGAACGACCCGTCCCCATGCGACCCCGACCCCCCCAACGGGTGTGGCCCCAGGAGAACCCTGCCTCTTTGCACCGGCGGTCATCGCTTCACGCGCCATCATCAGCCTTCCTCTACGACCTCCCGGGCAAGGGAATCGGCCTGATCTCGTACGTGCTCGAACTCGGGCGGCAGATCACCCTGGAACGTGACCTTGGGGGGGGTTTCCACAAGCCGTACCAGCTCATCCATCATTGCGGGATCTCCCTCGGCAAGATGAGCGACCGCAAGTTTGTACGCCGACACTGCAGCGGCGTACGCATCGGGCTCGAACGCGTCCGGGTCGTCAACGAGTGGCCTCAACTCCAACTCAAGTGTCGACCACTCACTTGCGTCGATGAGCGGTGACACAATCGAGGCCAAATCGTCGATCGATCGAGTAGGCCGGGGGCCCCCCCCAACGGTTGTCTCAGTTGTCGTGATGCCGTTCGACTCCAACATGCTAACGGCCGCCATCACTGCTACGACTAAGGCGAGCGCTGTGCGTGGCATGGTCACTCCTTACTCTCGACCGATGAATCGGGCCGTCAGCGAGCCCGGACCGCCGCTCGGTAGACCTCCGTGGCTCAGTTGACAGCGCCCACAGCTGTGTCCCACCCGGATCGCAACGAACACTGCCGGCAGCACGACGAGGTCACTCGGGTCGGGTGTGGTGGACCCCACGAAGCCGCCGAAGCCGGGCACCGACGTCATCAGGCTGGTTGTGACAACGTCGTAGACGCGACCGGCCTCTGGGATGAGTTGAACCGCAGCAAAACCAGCAACGGTGATTAGGACGGGGGCGATCTCCCACCCGAGCGCCAGCGGCGGGCGAGCCGGCCGGATCACTAGGTACAACATGGCCAGCATCAGCAGAGGGCACACGATCAACCCTGCCGCATCGGACAGCTTGCCGGACATCCAGCCGGGCCACAGACGCTTGAGCACCCGATCGTTGAGCACCAAGGTTGCAAGCGCAACCAGGAACACTGGATGGAGCACGATCTTCACTGCCACGTCTCTGGCAGATCCCGTGCCCATCGTCTTCGACGAACCTATTGCGCCGCCCACCCGCACAACTCTCACTCTCGCCCCCTCAGGAAGTGATGGAGGTGCTGATCGCGATTATCCGTCCGAATTAGGGCCGACCGACAGGACCAATGGACCCGTCCTCCGCTCGTGCTGAGTAGCTTCGGTCAGATCAAGCTCGGCACCGCTCTTGTCAAGAGCCTTTCCGCACCACGCTGAACCGTCGCGGGATGAGTGACTGAATCTTCCCGGCGGGACTGTCCGATATTCGGTGTAACTGCTGTTGGCATGTCTATCGGTCCGTGGGGAGGATGCGGCCTTCGAAGGTGATGGCGAAGGCGTTGAGTGCTGCCTTCCATCGGTTCATCCAGCGTTTCCTCCCGCGGCCGGTGGGGTCCAGACTACGCACCACCAGGTAGAGGCACTTGAGTGCGGCCTGCTCGGTGGGGAAATGACCTCGAGCTCGGGTCGCTCGACGCATCCGAGCGTGCAGCGACTCAACGGCATTCGTATCGGGTATGAAATCAGGGCCGCCCCGAGCGGCGGACGGCGAGGCCGCGTAGGTTCTCGGTGGTCGGGTTCGGGGTGTTGTGGAGGAACAGCTAGGGCAGGCCGCTCTACTCAGTGAGCTGCGAGCTCGTGTTAGTACTTGGCCGCCCCTGCGACTGGCCCGACTGCGCTGCGAGCGCGAATCCGTTTGTGTCGTGTCCGCCCGGTGGTTCCTCGATCCAACGATTGAGAGGAGACCAGATCGTGAGATCGATCGGGATGGATGTCCATCGGTCGTTCGCGCAGATCGCCGTCGTCGAAGACGGCCTGTGCCGAGACGAGGGCCGGATCGGGGTGCGACCCGAGGATCTGCGGGAGTGGGCCGACGAGTTCCTCGAGCCCGACGACGAGGTCGCGTTGGAGGCGACGACGAACTCGCGATGCGATCGCCACGATGCTGCGTCAGGTCGTGGCTCGGGTGGTGGTGTCGAACCCTCGCAAGACCCGGGCGATCGCCGAGGCGAAGGTCAAGACCGACAAGGTCGATGCCCGCATCCTGGCCCAGCTGTTGGCCGCCGACTTCCTGCCCGAGACGTGGGTCGCGGATGACCAGACCCGTCGTGCGGCGCCGGCTGGTGGCTCGGCGGACGCATCTGGTGAAGCAGCGGACCCGGCTGAAGAACCAGGTGCATGCGATCTTGTCCCGGAACCTGGTGCCGACATGCCCGCACGCTGATCTGTTCGGCGGGGTCGGTCGCCGCTGGCTCGCTCAACAGGACCTGCCCGCCGATGAGCGACGCAGCGTCGACGCTTTGTTGCGCCAGATCGACTTCCACGGCGACGAACTGGCCGAGGTCGAACGTGACATCGCCGTTGACGCCATCGACGACCCGGTGATTGCCCGGTTGATGACCATTCCCGGGATCAACGTCACCGTGGCGATGTCGATCGTCGCCGCGGTCGGGGACTTCTCCCGGTTCGAGTCACCCGATCGGCTCGTCTCGTATCTCGGCCTGAACCCCAAGGTCTGCCAATCGGGTAATCGCCCAGCCAATCATGGACGGATCACCAAAGCTGGCCGGGCCCAGGCCCGGGGCATGCTCGTCGAGGCCGCCTTCGCGGCGTCGAGCGCCCGGGCCGTTGCGGGCGTTCTATCGACGCATCAAGGATCGACGAGGGTTCCAGGTCGCCACCGTCGCGACCGCTCGGAAGATGACGGTGCTGTGCTGGCATCTGATCACCAAAGGCGAGGACTACGCATTCGCCCGCCCAGCCTGGTCGCTCACAAACGACGCAGCCTCGAGCTCGCTGCCGGCGCCAAATCCCGACGAGGACCAATCGCCGGTCCGTCCCGCGACTACCACATCAAGCAGCTACGAGACGCCGAGAAGGCCCTCGTCGAACAGGAGGAACGGGCCTACGAAGTCCTTGTCGCTCACTGGCAACCCACAAAACCGGTCGCCCCAGGGTTGACGATTTCATCCGTGCTGTAGATCACCTTGCGGATCTCCGGTGAGTAGTCCAGGAACGGGACGAACTCGCTCCAGGCGTTCTCCCACAGCCGGATGATGGCGGGATACTTGCCACCCCAGGTTTCGGTGAACTCGACGAAGCGTTCCTTGGCGTCAGCTTCGGACACTGCGGTGTAGACCGGGTCGCAGGTCCCGAGCCAGCGCGTCCCAGTCGGCCTTGGAGGCGAACCGGAACGTGTTGCGGATCAGATGCAGCACGCACGTCTGGACGATGGCCAGCGACCAGGTGTTCCCGATCGCTTCGGGGAGGCCCTTGAGTCCGTCGCAGCACGACGATGCACACGTCCTCGACGCCGCGGTTCTTGATCTCGGTGAGCACCTGGAGCCAGAACTTGGCGCCCTCACCGCCGTTACCGACCCACAAGCCCAAGATGTCGCGTTCCCCGTCGACGGTCACTCCAATCGCTGAATACACGGGCCGGTTGGTGACCTGCCCGTCGCGGATCTTGACCACCAGGGCGTCGATGAACAGCACCGGGTAGACGCGATCGAGGGGCCGGTTCTGCCACTCCGACATCTCATCGATCACCCGATCGGTGATGCGGCTGATGGTGTCGCGGGACACCTCGGCGCCGTAGACCTCCGCCATGTGCGCCGACACCTCACCGGTCGTCAAGCCTTTGGCGGTCAGCGAGATCACCATCTCATCCACCCCCGACAGGCGCCGTTGACGTTTCTTGACGATCTGGGGTTCGAAGCTGCCGTCGCGATCACGAGGCACATCGATGCTCACCGGCCCGACATCGGTCAACAGCTCCTTGGAGCGGGTGCCGTTACGAGAGTTCGAGCCCTTCTCCCGGCCAGCCGGGTCATGCTTGTCATAGCCGAGATGCTCCGACATCTCCGCCTCGAGCGATGCTTCGAGCACGGTCTTGGTCAACCCGGCCAACAATCCACCCGGGCCGACCAGCTCGACGCCCTCGTCCCGGGCCCGTTCCACCAGCTCCTCAGCCAGCTGCCTGTCCTCCGGCGTATGAGTCGCCGGCTCAGTCGTATCGGTCACTGCCTGTCCTTTCCGCCAACCCACCAGCGGGTCAGCATCTCAGGCCAACAGGCAGATACACCGTATTTCCGACACTCCCACTCTCGGCGGAACCGGAAGCTGGCTTTGGTTTGAAATGTCGACCGCGACCCCGGCAAATCGAGTCAGGTGTTGACTGGGTGAGAGCGTGGATCCACTCAACCGGGATGGTGTGGCACAACCAACGCAGCGCCGCGAACAGGAAGTAGGGAGGTGTTCATGGTGGCGTCAGCATCGTCGGCGTTCCGCACCTCTCGGACATGCGTAGCAACGATGAGCGACCAAGGGCGTCAGCGAACCGTCGGATCTCGGACGTTCGATCAGGGCCGAGTTCTTGGGCGCCATCGACGGTGACGTGCGGGACATACCACCCTCGAGGCGGCGCTTCGGCAGCGGGATTGGCATTGGGGCAAGACCGACCATCTCGACTCGCACCTCACCGCAGAACCGCGACATGACCGGACTCGATTTGGGAGAAGATATTGCGGTGCCAACTGGCCCGGTTGGCAAGTAGGTGTGGGACTGTCGGGCCTGTTGTGTCCCCGGGGATCGCCGCTCATTCCTGAGCCTGGGTGGATATCCAGACGGAGTCTCGGTACGTTTGGTGTGTGGCACATCGGCGTGCAAAGGGTGAGGGGACCGTCTACTACGACGAGTCGGTGAAGGCGTGGGTGGGTCAGGCGTCGGCCGGTGTCAATCCGGTAACTGGGAAGCGGCAGACGGGTCCGGGTCGCCGCCTCGACGAAGCGCGAGGCGCAGGCTCGGCTGCGGGAGCGGATCCTCGAGTTGGAGCGGCTCTCCGGCTCGTCGGCGCCGGGCACCGTGGGTGACCTCCTCGAGATGTGGATGAAGCGCGAGGCGCCGAAGACGATGTCGGTGCGGACGCAGACGATGGTGCGGTCGATGGTCGAGAAGCACGTTCTCCCGAGTCTCGGTCATGTGAAGGTCGGCGACCTGCGTGTAGAGCACGTGGAGGCGCTGCTCGATGCGAAGGCGGCCGAGGGTCTTGCTCGAAGTTCGCTGGTCAAGCTCCATTCGTATCTCGGTCAGGCGTTCGACGCCGGCGTTCGGCGGCGGCTGGTCGGCTGGAATCCGGCTCGAATCGCGGTGGTGCCTCAGGCGCGCGGCGAGCCGTGAGGGTCGTGCCCTGACGATGTCGGAAGCGCGCTCGTTGCTGAACGTGGCCGAGGGGCACCGGTTGGGAGCGTGGGTGGCGGTGGCGCTTCTGCTGGGGCTGCGGCCGGGTGAGGTGTCGGCGCTGCACTGGGATGCGATCGACCTCGACGAGGCTCGGATGGTCGTGTACCGGTCGCTGTCGTGGACGAACGGCAAGCCGCACTGAAGGAGCCGAAGACGAAGAAGTCGCGGACGCTCCGCATCCCCGCCAAGGCGGTCGAAGCGCTCCGGCGCCATCGGAAGGCTCAGCTCGAGGAGCAACTGCTGATGGGTGCTCGGTGGCCGGACGAGTGGGACGGTCTGGTGTTCCGGTCGGTCAACGGCGCGCCGCTCGATCCGAGCAATGTCCGCAGGCTGGTCGCCAGGCTCGCCGAGGAGGCCGGGATCGAGGGGCACGTCACGCCGTATGACCTTCGACACACCGCCACGTCACTGCTGTCGGCGCAGAGGAACCGCCCCGGAGCTGCTGGCCGATCTGCTCGGTCATGTCGACACCCGGATGGTGTTCAAGCACTACCGCCACCCGGTGACACCGACCATCGAGGTGGCCGCCGTCGGCTTCGATGACGAGGCGATGGAGCTGTAGCGCTGGTGCCAATCCTGGTGCCTATGGTGCCAAAACGGGCTTCTCGAGAACCCCTTGCAGCCGTGGCGAGTTTCGAGTCCGATCGCCCGAAATCCCTTGTGCAACAGGGCGTTTCCTGGCACATCGGGGGACCCGCCGGAACATCGTGAGATCTGGAGCACTCCCCATGGCATGCAAGAGGTCAGGGGTTCAAATCCCCTCAGCTCCACCGAGATTCGATGTGAACGCCCTGATAGGGGGCTCATTCCGTCGCATGGCCCATCTTCCCTCGCTTGAGGCGGGAGCCAGTCCTTGTGCCTATCGTTCGGCCAATTGGTGATCCGGGGGTGTGCAGACGGCCACGTTTCTGCCCCGGGCGCCGCCGTCTCCCATGTTTTGTTGAACTAGTCGCGGGCGGTACGTTACGAGACGTCGAGCCGCTTGCGCGACAGGCAAGAGGTCAGGCGTTCGAGTCCCCTCAATCAACGTGACTTCCGAATCCCCGGCAACCGCCGGGGATCCTTCCTTTGCGGATGCTGCCAGTCCGGGTGCTGCGTCCATTCTGGTGCCTATCGTCAGTGGACTTGTGGTCTCGGATCCCGCCAATTGGGATGCCTTGAGGATGGCGATCTAACGCTAGCGGGAGGAGTGGGTGAGGCCTGCCCGCACCAGGAAGCTTGCCATCTGGGCTCTCGTGACCGATTCCTCTGGACAGAAGGCGGCGACCGCGCATCCCTTGGTGATCCCGGCTGCGGCCAAGGCGTTGATGTCGGCCTCGAACACGTTCGCCTGGTCGTCGGTGAAGGCGTTGGGTCCCGGAGCGAAATCGAGGGCCCGGGTGAGAAACGCCGCTGTCTGCCCGCGGGTGACGGGGTCGTCCGGGCAGAATCGCTGGGGGGCGCATCCTTTGGTGATTCCGGCGGCGGCGAGGGCGTTGATGTCGGCTTGGAACTCGCTGGTGTCGTCGTCGGTGAAGGTGTCGGGTCCGGCGGGAAGGTCGAGCGCTCGGACCAGCAAGGCGGCCATCTGCCCCCGGGTCAGTGGGTCGTCGGGACAGAACCGAGTGTTGAGTGGAGGGTTGCAGCCTCTCCCCACCCCTGATGCCGCCAGGGCGGCGATGTCGGATTCGTGCACCGAGTCGTCGTCGTCGGTGAAGCGTCCCGACCCGTCGGGTGGGGTGCGGGTGATCCTCCCGTCGAGCCATCCCAGGTAGATCGAGCCGGTGAGCCAGTCGGTGGCGGCGACCATGGGGCGGCTCGCACCTGGGATCTCGACCAGCTCGTCGGGGTCGCCGACCGAGAACATGACGCCGGCGCCGGTCCGTCCGGCGATGACCCAAGCATTGTCGGCCCGGTCGGCGACCACCACGGTCGGCCACGACGCCAGCACGCCCTTCCTCGACGATGCGTTCGGTGATCTCACCGATGTGCGAAGTTGCGTCGGGGAGGGTCGGAGGGTGGAAGCTCAGGATCTGCAGCTTGCTGGTCGGGTCGGTGTCGAAGTACAGGCCGGTTCGGGCCATCACCCTCAGCCCGTCCGGTGTCATCGTCGACCCGAAGGACCGATCGTCGAGGCGGGTGACCGTGTAGGAGGTCTCGTTCACGACCGCCCCGAACCGATCGAGCGAAAAGACCCGCAACTCGTCGAACCCGCTCTCTCGTTCCGAGATGGTGGAAACGTCGACACCGACGATGGTGGGGAAGAGGCTGGTCGCAGCCGTTTTGAGGTCGCGTTGGTCGGCGAAGACGCCGCCGACGCCGAACCCCTCATCGAGGGTCCCGTCGGGAAGGAATCGCCGCACCGTGCCCGCCGCGGACAGGGCGGGGTCGAGGTCGTCGCTGCCTGCCACCAGCACCGCATTCCCGACCGCTCGCATAGCGAACACCCGATGAGACGAGGTGGGTCCGAGCGGCACGATCCCAAACTCGGGGTGGAGTGACCCATCGACGAGGATCCGCGCCAGGTAGCGATCGTCGAATGTCATGTACGCCATCGCGAACCCGTCCGGGGTCCGGACCGCCACCTCGATCTCGGCGTCTGCGGGAAGCTCCGTCTCGATCTCGGTCACCGTTTCCCCGTCCGGTGAGATCCGCGCCAGGAACGGGGGATAGGAATCGCCGAACGACGTGCTGTTGCCGAGCACCCAGGTGGTCCCGTCGGCATCCACGATCACCGCCGTCGGTGGATGACCCTCACCGACGTCGACCGTCCCGCCTGCCCCCCAGCCCGGGTCCAGATCGAAGCGGATCCGCCCCGGCGACGGCGGGGATCAGCAACAGCGCCACCGTCAAGATCAGCCAGCGGGCCAGCAACCACCTCATCCCCTCCGACGCTACCCCCATACCACCGACCGAACCGCAGCCGATCGTTCCGAGTCGGCCGCCATGAGCCTGCTCGGGTGCTGCGCCGGTCCTCGTCGGTGGTCTGGTGCCCGGCGTCTGTGGCGGCCAGGAGTGCCCTGATCGGGTCACCGCAGTCATTTCCGGACAGCTCCGGCCCGTGGGGGACTCGAGTCCCGGGTTGTTCGGACCCGGAACTCCGCCCAGAGGGGGTAGTGGTCGGAGATCTTCCAAGAAATGTCGCGGCAGGGCCTTGCCTCGCATGACGTAGGGGACGAAGTCGAAGATCCCGCCTCGGCGGGTGTATTCGAGGTCGAGCGCGGGCAGGGCTGAGCCATCGGTGAACCAGGCGATCTGGTCGTAGTGATGCTGTTTCCCGGCGCTTCCGAAGATGGTTCGTGGGAGGTGTTGAAGTTCTTCGGGGACGTGGAGGCCGGTCGAGCAGAGGGCTTCGTACAGAGGATCCCCGTGCCGTTCGATGTTGAAGTCACCGAGGGCGATCAGGTTGTGGTTGTAGGCATTGACGTCGCGAGCCCAGTCCGCCATCCAGGCGGCGAACCTCTTCAGCTCGGCTGCCCGTCCCTCGCATCGGTTCCCGTACTTGACGTGCAAGGTGACGAGGATGAAGGTGCGTCCCGCCGAGTAGAAGCTGACCGCATATGGGGTGCGGGCGAATTGTCGGTCATGGTGTCGGGCTCGATGCCGAGTCGTTCTGGGGCAGCACCAGCTCGGCGGCGAGCCCGCAGGGCTTGGCGCGGCGTGAGTCGTACACAAATGCCATCCGTTCGTCGTTGCCCGGTGCGCCACGGGTGACGTCGGTGAGGATGAATCCCCAGTGCGGGTCGGGATGGTTGAGGGCCTTGAGGGTGTGGCGGAGGGCTCGGAGGTCGCCCTTGACCTCCTGGATGGCGATCACGTCGAATCGGGACAGGATCTCGGCGATGCAGCGGATCGAGTGCAGGTCCCGTTTGGGTGAGTGCGAGGAGCCGGCACGCCATTTCGATGTGAGGCCGCCGAAAGCCCTCAGATTCCAGGTGGCGATGAGCAGGTTCTGGTCGACGTTTCGCTGTGGGATGTCGCGGTCCAGTGCTTCCCTCAGCCGATCGAGGTCGGCGAGCACCTCCTTGTCGTCGGGTTGATCGATGACGCTGGCGCCCATGGTGGCCTCCCTTCAGGATCTCCAGATGCGGTGCCTCTTGCTGTCTCGAAGCTGGGCCGACACCCATGCGGGGTCGAGCTCGTCGCCGGCGTAGGGGATCCGGAGTGGGCTGTCGACGGCGATGAGGCTGCTGGCGTGAGTACGTATTGCCGTGTCGGCGAGCTCGATAGCCGTGATTGATGAGGACTCGCTGCTCGGCCGGCGTGAAGCGATCGAGGTCGGTGCGGATGTCCTCGATGAAGTCGTCGACGAGTGCTTCGGGATAGCCGGTCAAGGTTGGGTCGTAGTTGGCGACCGCCGATCCCACCGACCAGTAGGTGCCGGTGAGTGTGCCGGCGAGGAAGTCCGATATGAGCCACCGTTTGCGCATCGCAGCGCCTTGCCGACCGGCGATCGCGGTGTATCGGCTGAGTCTCCAGATGAAGCCCTTGTCCCGAGCGGCCTCAAAGACGGCGCCGCCGTCGGAGACGAGGACGGTGCGGTGGTCCTTCCACACGGGTTCCAGACCCATGTTGTCGTAGACGCCGCCGTCACTCAGGGCGATCTTGCTGACCAGGGCATCGCGGTCGTCTCGGGTGTAGCGACCATGCCGAAGCTCGGCCGGATCGAAGCCGACTAAGAGCGGGTCGAACACGGGAGGGAAACAGGACGAGGCTGCGACGGCGCGGGCAAGCGGCCAGGCCGGCATGCCGTCCGTGTAGCCGGCCATGTAGTCACCGACGCGGCAGGCGTCCAGAATCGAACACCCAGTTGACGCCGAACCCGATGTCGGTCGCGGACATGATGAACCGGGGCCGGCTGGGCATGTCGGCCAGGGCCATCCCGGTCAGGTGCTTTGCGTATTCGGATTCGAGTCCGGCGACCGCGACCTGACTACGGAACCAGTTCCATGGCAGCAAGTACCGTTTGGCCAGGGGGGCGTTCCGGATGTTGCGGCGGGTGAACGCCAGCATCGGCTCGAAGACCTGCGATTGCCAGGAGGGGATTCGGTCGCCGGCCGGTGGCCGATCGGAGATGCCGGAGGCGATCTTGGCGGCGAGGATGCTGCCACCGGACACCGACGAGATGGTGTCCACCCTCGAGAGCACGCCCAGTTCCTCCAGGCGACTCAGTGCTCCGAGATGGAACAACGCGGCTCGGTACCCCCCGCCCGAGAGGCACAAGGCAATGCCATGCCGATTCCGGCCCGGTCGATACCCCTCAGACGCGTGAGGGTGTCGATCATCCGCGTGGAGAGGCGCATCATCCATGCGAAACCCCCTATCCAGGCCAACCCGCCGACGACGGTTCCATTGTTGCGGTGACCAGGCCCGAGCGACCAGGGCCGATGGTCGAAACCTATCCGCCAGTGATTCGACGGGGATCTCGCCATCGATCGGTTCGCATGGTCGCCCGCATCGCCCCAGGGTGAAGGCGCCAGCTAGCCGTCTTGTGCCGGCTGGATCGTCAGGCATACACCAAAGGCTCCGAGCGGGAGGGGTCGTCTCCGTGTGGGAAGGGATGAGGTTGGGCCGACCCTTACAGGGTCGGCCCGGTTTGGTGTTCAGAAGCCGAACTGGCCGGTTTCTGCCCACCGCATGCCGAACAGTGACCAGAAGTCACGTGCCAGGCCGTGGGTGACGTACTTGTAGGGGAGCCAGCCGTAGCCGGCGTCGCCCCATCCGGTGCCCCACGAGTTGCGGATCAGTAGCGCCCCTTTGGTGTTCGACCCGCCACAGAGGGTGTTGTCGATCACCTGGTTGTCGTCGTAGCCGACAGCCATGATGGCGTGGCCCCACTGGGCCTTCTCACCCGGGCAGGGGAACGGGATTCCACCCTTGACCGAGGTCTTGCCGAAGGATGGGAATCCGTAGAACCCGAACATCGAGGGGACTCCGGCGGACAGATACTTCTTCACGCTCGCCAGCACCGTGGTGCCGGGGATGTTCATCCCCATCGGGTCATGGCAGAAGTACCTGGTGCCTTCGAAGTTGTCAGCAACTGCGTACACGAATGCCGGTGGTTCGGTGTCGAAGGTGCGGTCACCTTCGGGTCCGGGGTGCTTCTGAATGGTGTAGGGCCAGTATTTCTCTGGCGGAATACCACACAGCACCAGCGCCCCCATGGTGTTCCGGAGCCACGCACCGGTGTCACCGACCACCCCCATCAGGGTGCGGGTGGTCTTGTACACGAACAGCCGGGAACCGTCGATGTGCTTCCCGAATGCCCTGTTCTCGAGATACTCGACCACCCCGACCCCGGCGTGGGCGGTGCACGATCCCAGCGCACCCTGGTTCTCGATCTTGGAGCACCACTTGCGCAGATCGATCGTGGGCGGCGCCATCAACTCGGCTTCGGTGTCTCCGCCGAAGCCGATGACGGTGAGGCTCTCGACCACCTCGGGCGTCTCCACCGTGTAGTCACGCATGTCCGGCAGGCCCGGCAGCCAGCCGGTTCCGAACGTCTCGCCGGATTCCAGCGTGACCTCATTGATCATCATTGGCAACATCACAATCACACTCCAGCGCCTCACGGCGCGACAAAACAAGAAGGTTCCAGGTGGAACTCGACAATCACCACCCCCTTTCATCCCGCAGCAACAAGCGGCCGCGGCACCCACCCCCACTACAACCCTTCACAGTGCAGAAAGCCAGAGGCATCTGACCGTCACGCGCGCCAGCGACATCGTCACTGCGGACCGCTGTTCGGGTCATGACAGTGCTAGTACCGGAGGGGATTGCCCTATCGATCTTGGTGCGTACGTTCCCCGGGGCTGACCCGGACACCGAGGCGCAGCCACATATCCCGCGGGTCTACCCCGTGAAGCGGTGACTCCGGCGAGCGCCTTGGCCGGACTCAGCATCATTCGGACAACTGCCCGACTCTCACTGGTCGGGGCCTTCCGTGATCGAGGTTCCAGCTGTCATTTCTGACGGGTCGGCCTTGCCGACGATGGCTCCTTCCCCTACCCCAGTGATCCGATTGATCAGTCCCTCGGACACCCCGAGCAAGAACGCGACAGCCATAGTGGTTGTCAATGCCGCTGCAGTCCTCGGGGCCTCACCGGCCACAACGAACTCGACGTCCTTGAGTCCGCCTCCGATGAGATCTGTGTAGCTGAGGAAGCCGATAAGCAAGACGCCACCGTACGCCGCAAGGGCTCCGAGCACTGGGCCGAGGAGGAGATTCGTCCAGTACGACGATGGGTCTTCGGGCTGAGTGTCGGACCGTTTGATGATTCGCCCCAGGCGGGCGACGTACGCACCCGTGCCGCCTAGAAGCAAAAGGAGCGCGTTGCCAAGGGTGGCGGCTAGCAGGGTTGCCAATCCGAGTCCGATGATCGTGAGCCACAGCACCTTGCGGTGCCACTTGAGGATCCGAGCGAACTCATCGAGTTGAAGGGTGTGCAACGCCTGAAGTGCATTGCTGTGGAGAGCCTTCATCCTGTCGGGGATGTCTCTCCGCTTGAGCCTAGTCAACCGCGCTGCCCCGGATTGCATCAGCTGGGCTTCCTGGCTGGGTTCAATCTCGCGAGTCAGCTCGATCAGGGTGGCCTCAAAACGCCTCTGCACGTCCGCGACGTGCGGCGAAGAGTCCCGATAACGGTCCATTTCCGAAAGAACGACGTCCAGCCGAAGGCGAGCCTCTCCGGCTGTAATCGACCCGGCCATCATGTCCTCAGCCTGCGAGATGAGCTCGAACGCACCCGCTTGGTCGCCCCAGCTCCACAAGACGCTGTCACTTCTCTGCAGGCGCTGATCTGCCGCCTCGAGCAACGTCAGGATGTTGCCACTGCGGGTATCGTCCTCTTTTAGGAGGCGCTGGCGCCCCCTGACCCGTTCGACTCTCGCCTGCAGCGCCTTGCGATACGGTCTGGCAATGAACAGCACTCGTGCGATGAGCAGCATGGTGAGATACACGAGGCTGATGAGTGCGGTCGTGACGCCCTCGTTCTCGAGGATCCTCCGGACCGACTCTGGAGCCCATGAGCCGCCGACCGCCCATACGTAGAGGGCTAGCAACACGACGATCAGACCCAACACGTGAGCGATGGTTCGCATCGCTCTCTCGTCGTCGGCGGTGTCGGAGGTGAGTGTCTTCGTCCGGGAGTCCGTAGGGGGTGGCGTCACTGTTGGACCGTTAGCACCGTTCGGCCCTCCTCCGTCACCGGTTACGCCCTCGGTTTCGATGCCCAACGCCCCGGTGGTCATGTGCACCCTCCCTTCAGCATGCGCAGACCCTCAATGCGACCGGCGGTCCACCGTTGCTGGTCAGCTGGGCGCCCAAGGGCTTACGACACCAGTGTCTCGTCCGGCTCCGTTCGGTGTGAAGTGCCGTTGGGCACGTCATCGGGAATGACGTCGAGGGCGTAGGCGAGCAGCAGAGGACTGCCTGGAATCACAAGCGGTTCTCGGCTAGGGCGATCAGTGACGGTTGCCTCTCGTGGCGGCGTCAGGCAGGGCTTAGGTTGAGTCATGAGAAGGAGGTGCGCCGTGAAACGTCTTGCATTGTTCCTGGACGGCACCTGGAACGATCCCGAAGACAACACCAATGTGTCGCGTTTGAAGGTGCTCACCGCGGATCGCGACGGTGTGCCGCAGCTGGTGTTCTATGGGGAGGGGGTGGGGAACCGTGCCTCCGAGCGGCTCCGTGGTGGAGCCCTTGGCAAGGGGCTGTCCCGGAATGTACGGACCGGGTATCAGTGGCTGATCGAGCACTACGAGGACGGCGACCAGGTGTTCCTGTTCGGGTTCAGCCGCGGCGCGTTCACCGCTCGAACCCTGGCCGGCATGATCGCCCGCTGCGGGCTCCTCCAGCCGGGGGCGGCGATGTCGGTGCCGCAAGCATACGCCCGCTACCGGCAGGGAAAGGAGGCCACACCGCTGCACGAGTTGGAATGGCGGCAGCGGGACGGCGAAGCGTTATCGCCGGACGAGAGACTTTGGTTGGAGAGTTCTCGTCGTATCGACATCGAGTTCATCGGCGTGTGGGACACGGTTGGTGCGCTTGGCGTGCCATTCGGGAAGATCCGGGGGCTGAGTCGCAGCACGTTTGAGTTCCACAACACCTATCCGAGCGTGCTCTACAAGAACATGTTCCATGCGGTGGCGATCGACGAGCACCGCAAGGCGTTCGACGCCACCTTGTGGACCGGCTTCCAACCCAAGGGCGAAGACTTCGATCCATTGAAGCCGGACCAGACGATCGAACAGCGGTGGTTCGTCGGCGACCACTGCGATGTGGGTGGCGGACACCCCTCGGCGCCGCTGGCGCAGATCCCGCTGGCATGGCTTCAGACCGAGGCGGCGGCGCGCGGTCTCGCATTCAAACGGATGGTCGAAGTGCCCGACGAGGCGATGCTGGCCCGACCTCACGACAGCTTCGCGTCGTTCGCCCTCGGCGTGTACCGGCTGATCAAGTTGAATCAGCGGCACCTGCGGACCATCGGGCGGCCACCTCGCAGGACCGCCCGCAAGCCCGGGCTGTCGCATGTGCTCCACGAGACCATCGACGCCTCCGTCTTCGCCAAGTGGCGGGACGATCCGACGTATCGCCCGAGCAACCTGGCCGATTGGGCCGCGGAGAGGGGTCTGAATCCGGCAGCGTTCCACGAGACAATGGAGGCCCGCACCGGGACAATGGCCGCCAAGGAGACGTTCGGAAGCGACTGACGCGGGCTGACCTACGCCTCAACCGTCGGCCGCAAGCGCGGCCGAATGGGTGGTCGAGGGGAGCGCTTGGGCTGGTCCCATCTCGCTGCGTAGGTAGTCGCCCGCCGGAAGGCGATCGGGTCGATCCTGGAGAAGCTCTCGATCAACACTGACACTCGCAACACCTCGCCCACGACCGCGTAGGCAACCGCGGTCGGAATGCCGACTTCGAGACCCGACAAGCGGAAACCAATCGTCTGTGAGCCTGACCGCAACCCGTCGCCGGTCCGGAGGATAATCCGGCTCTCCGTGATGAAGTGTGGGGTGCTGTGAGTTCCGGGGTTTGAGTCGGAAATGCGCTGACGCGGCGAAGGGTCTCGTCATTCTGCGGATTGCGAAGTCTCAGAAGGAGAGACCCTTGCCGGTGATACAAGGTAGCCGTGGCGCGATAGTGCTGGTGGGCATGCCCGGGTTCGTGATCGGTGCTCAGTTGCTGGTCGACGGCGAGTTGTGGCTGCGAGTGGAGACGACCGCCGATCTGGTCGGCTGTTCCGGCTGCGGAAACCCGGGCGGTCGGGCACGGTCGATACACGACGTTGGTGCGGGATCTGCCGGTCTCGGGCCGGCCGACGGTGTTGGTCTGGTCAAAGCGCCGATGGCGCTGTCCCGAACCTGCCTGCGACGTGAGCACCTGGTCGGAGACGAGTGCTGAGATCACTGCTCGGGCGGTGATGACCGAACAGGCCCGCCGAGGGCTGGCCGACATGGTCAACGTCGACGGCGACTCGATCGCTTCGGCTGCCGGGTTCTTCGGGGTGGATGGCATGCTGCCAACCAGGCGGTCGCCGACCACACCGACCCGGTCATCTGTGACGAGGATCGACTCGAGGGAGTGGCGGCGATCGGGGACGAGAAACGGTTCCCCAGGCGCCAACAAGGATCGTCGAACGATGTTCACGACCTAGATCGTCGACTTGGACCGGCACCGACTGTTGGACGTGATTCCCGGCCGTTCCAAGGATGTGCTCGATGAGTGGCTGGCCGAGCGGGATGAGGACTGGTGTGCCGGCATCCGGCTGGCGACCCTGGACCCGGCCGCCTGCTACCGGCGGGCGCTCACCGATCATCTTCCCAACGTGACGTTGGTGGGCGACCACTTCCATACCATCCGGTTGGCCAACCGGGCCATCGACGACGTCCGCCGCCGCATCCAACAAGAATCCCTCGGGCATCACCCGTGTATTAGACACCGAGGGAGGAAAGGCGACCCGTTGTATCGGATCTGCCGCATCCTGTTGACTGCTGACGAGCGGTTGAGCGAGGACCGGTTCGCATGGATGCAAGCCATGCTCACCCGAGGCGACCCAGGCGGGGAGGTGGCCGTGGCCTGGATCGCCGATGAGCTGCTCCGGCACGTCTACGCCACCTGCGATGAGGCGCACGCCCGCCGGCCCATGATCGGCTTCTTCACGTGCGGTGCGCGGACTCCGACGTTCGAGAGTTCCGACGCCTCGACGGAACCATCAGCCGCTGTTCAGAACAGGTCTTCGCCTACCACCGGCGGCGCTTCCAACGGTCGGGTCGAGAACACGCACATGCTCGCGGAGAAGATCTGCCGCATCGGCCACGGATGCACCACCACGACAACTGCCGGCGCCTTCTCATCGGCCGGCTCGGCATCGGAAGGTCATACTCAACCCACCGCACGAATACCAGGCCGCCAACCACGAATCATCGTGTGGAGGCCGTTTCCCACATCCACGAGCGACTATGCGGCGCTGACACCGATCGAGATGTCGTAGGCCCACCGAGGAGGCTGGTCCGGGTCCCACGGTTGTTCGAGCCGTAGACGCACCGTGGTGTGTCCGGGGCGAACGGCACGCAGGGTCAGCACGTGATCGACGCTGTAGGCGTCTGGAGGGGGGCCGCCTGGCGGGACCCACACGTCGGGTTCGAGCGGGGTCAGGTCCGATTCGACCACGGGCGGATCGTCGATCTCGACTCTCCAGCCATATCCCGCAGACCCGAGCCCAGGGAGGCGCGTTTCCCATGCCTCGCCGACCCGCAGCTGGAGCGAAGCCGGGAGCACGAGGTCGTCGAACTCGGCGCTATCCAAAGGTCGGCCCCGCGTTCCAGAAGGGCCCCACTCGCCAGTAGTGCTGGAGCCGGCCGTCGGTCCGCCGGACCAATACTTCGAGGTTGAACCCGAAGCTTCCTTCCACCATGCCGATCACCGCCTTCGCGTCGGCGCCGAAGGTGGCCGCATGGCGCCATTTCTGATCACCTGAGTTCCACCGCCACCAGTGCTCGATCTTGTTTCCGCGCACAACACACAGCTCGTAGTTGCCCGCTTGTGTCTCGTCACCGGCACCCCACTGGCCCTCGATCATGCAGGGGGCGCTGTGGTAGCCGTCACCACTGAAGGTGTCGCGCACCGTCCATGTCATCTCCTGGTCGTTGCGCCACCAGTGTTGCATGCGGGTGTCTTCGAGCACGCAGACCAGCTCCAAGCTTCCATGCTTGCCGCTTCGACCCTGCACGAGGGACGGACCCATGTGCGAGATGCCGGTGCCGAAACGCCCGCCGTCGTGCCAGGTCGACGTCGGGTCGCGCCACCAGTGGTTGAGTTGGCCGCTGGTGGTTCGAACCACGACTTCGAAGTTGCCCGGGTTGTCGTAGTTGCCCTGAACGAACCCGGGAATCCCGTCCGCGTCTGTGGGGCCGAACACGCCTCCATCCCTCCACGCGTCGGTGTGACGATCGAACCACCAGTGGTGGAGCCGCTGTTGGGCTGTCGTGTAGATCGCCTCGAAGTTCCGATCGAATGTCGTCGACGTGTACGAGGGCTCGGAGGCGACGTCGGTTGCGAAGGTCGCTCCTTGCGTCCACGGGAACGGGTGGCTTCCGTCGCGTCTCCATTCGGAGAGCTGCCCACGATCCCGAGCGAGCAACTCGAAGTCGCGGTGCAGCACGCCACGGCCACTCTCGAAGAAGCACCCGTTGTGGAGCCTGCGACGCGTCAAGGGGTCAGGGTCGGTGCCGGTGATTCCTATCTTGGCGAAGTCGTCGATCTTGCACTCGCCGTATCGGATCCTGCCGTACCCGTTGTCACCCCAGTTCACACCCCAGGAATTCTTGACGATCCAGCAGCTCTGGTTGTCGTCGTAGCCCACGATGAGCATGTCGTGCCCACCCTGGATGACGGCGTTCGCCGATCGCACGTACGGACCCGCGGCCGGGCCCCACACGAAGAAGTCGTTGTAGACGTCGAAGTTGGTTGTAACCGGTCCCACCGTGTCGAGCCACGTCTTCACGTCCTCCATCTTGACCCAGGTGGAGCTGTCGACTTTGACGGTGCGGCCGGTGCGGTCGATCGACGGCGTGTAGGGGATGTCGGCTGTGGTCCACGGGAAGCAATCGGGGTCTGCGAGGCCGTTGACCTTGATCCAATCGATCGCCTGGCCGGCGCCGCCGGTATTGGCGCACACCTTGCCCAGCCCCTTGTGCACGTCGCCCTCGGAGCGGTGGGTCCAGACGGCGTGTTCGATGCGGGTCATGGCCTCGACTAGGGCCGTCGCGGCGAAAGCCCAACACGCTTGGCATCGATCCTGATGTCGGATGGTGGTGATCCAAGGCCACCCCCAGCGTTGCCGCCAGTCGACGGATGAGGGCAGCGCCGTCGCCACCGGCACTTCGGCAGCCTCCGCCTCCACGAAGCCGCCGACGATCGACAACAGGTCAGCAGGGGCGAATCCACGAGCCACCGCCCTGCGTACCACGAGCGGGTTGCCGATCCGATCCGCCAAGAGCCTCGGGAAGTCGATCGACGGCACCTCGACCGAGGCAGGGCGCCCCTCCAGCGTGCCGCCAAGTCCGTAGACGGGGACAGGATCCTCGTCCAGCAGCCGATCGTCGACTTCCCAGCCGATATCCTCTGATGCGATCGCTGCTCGTAGATAACCCACTCTCGATCGGTCACGATCCATGACCCCTCCTTTGAGGTCGGTCTCCTACGCTCGACGAGCAGGACACCACGGTCTCAGCATCGCTGCATCGGCGCCGGATTTCAGGAGGACAAAGTCCGGACCTCGATGACGTGACAGTTGCGGCTTTCAGCTTGGCTAGATGTTCAGAGCATCCGCAGATGCCTGAGGTTCATTCCGGGGCAATGAAAGGCGACTCTGCCCACTCGATTGCCTGGTCCTCGTCTTGGGTGGCCAACAATCGGATGGTCTCGTTTTCGTCGATGAGAATCAAGGATGTGGGACGGCAGTCCTCTCAGCCGGAGTCCGCATCCGGCAGCACGGTCACCTTCTCGACGCCGAC